>CBDFKF010000003.1:642500-804933 GCA_965248765.1 Alphaproteobacteria bacterium | reverse complement strand
TCCGGCCATCTCACGGCCCTCGTTCTCGAAGGGGCAGAGCGGCGGGTGATCGAGACGGGAGAACGATAATGGCGGCGGGCCTCCACGACGCGGCATCGTTTGAGGTCGAATGCCTGGCATCGACGCGCATTCTATGCGTCGGAGACCTCATGCTGGATCGTTTCGTCCACGGATCGGTAGAACGCATTTCGCCCGAGGCACCGGTCCCGGTCATCCGTGTAGAGCGCGAGGACATGATGCTCGGCGGCGCCGGTAACGTCGCGCGCAACCTCACAGCGCTCGGCGTGCGCAGCGTGGTGCTCGGCGTCGTGGGTGACGATGAGGCTGGCGGTGAGGTCGCGCGCCTCGTGGAACAGGATACCGCGGAGGCGCATCTCGAGGTCGAACCCGGTCGGCCGACGACCGTCAAGACCCGGTACCTCACCTCGGGACAGCAGCTTCTGCGCGCCGATCGCGAGACGGCAGCGCCGATCGCGCCCCGAACGAGCCGGGCCCTGCTTCGCCGGTTCAGCCAAGCGTTGTCGGGTTGCGATGCCGTGGTCGTCTCGGACTACGCCAAGGGCACCCTGACCGATGAGGTGCTCAGCGCGGTCATTGACAGAGCTCGCGAGGAGGGCGTGCCGGTTCTTGCCGATCCTAAGAGTGCCGACTTCCGTCGCTACCACGGAGCGACCGTGCTCGCCCCTAACCGCGATGAGCTGGCGGCCGCGACCCAACACCGCTGCGATGGGGACAAGGGGATAGCGGAGGCGGCTGCTGGGGTTCTCGCGGCGTGCGCGGTGCAGGCGATGGTGATCACGCGGGGCCCCGGCGGACTGAGCTTGGTCGCCGCCGACGCCGCCCCGGTGCACCTGCGGGCCGCGAAGAAGGAAGAGGTGTACGACGTCTCCGGTGCGGGCGATACGGTGCTCGCGGTGCTCGCGGCAGCGTTGGCAGCGGGCGCCGACCTGCCCACCGCCGCAGCACTCGCCAACTGCGCCGGAGGCGTGGTTGTCGGAAAAGTCGGAACGGCGGTCGTGCACCCCACCGAGCTCGCCACAGCCGCCGCGGCATCGCTGCAAGGGGCGGCGGATGCCAAGGTGTGCGCACTCAACCAGGTGCGCGACCGGATCGCAGTATGGCGTCGCCGGGGGGAGCGCATCGGCTTCACCAACGGCTGTTTCGACCTGTTACATCCTGGGCATGTTGCGCTCCTCGACGAAGCGCGTGCGGCGTGTGACCGCTTGATCGTCGGCCTGAACAGCGATGACTCGGCGCGCCGGCTCAAGGGTCCAGATCGCCCTGTCCAGGACGAAACCACGCGCGCCGCGATGTTGGCGCCATATGCCGCAGTCGAGGTCGTGGTGGTGTTCGGCGCCGATACTCCGATCGAGTTGATAGAGGCGATCCGACCGGACGTTCTGGTCAAGGGTGCGGACTACCGTCCGGAGGAAGTGGTGGGGGCCGAGTTCGTCGAGAGCTATGGCGGCCGCGTTCTACTGGCCGAGATACGGCCTGGTCACAGCACCACCGAGACCATCCGCCGCATGGCGGGTTAAGCGCGGCGCTTCATGATTGTGGTCACTGGCGGTGCCGGTTTCATCGGCTCGAACATCGTCGCGGAGCTAGCGCGCCGCGGCACGCCGGACATTCGCGTTTGCGACCGGCTCGGAGACGGCGAGAAGTGGCGCAATCTCGCGAGCGCCGAGATAGCCGGAATCGTCGCGCCAGAGGACCTCTTCGACTTCCTTGAGGCCGCTGGCGAGCGGACGGAAGCGGTCATCCACATGGGCGCGATTTCCGACACGACCGAAAGTGACGTCGACTTCCTGGTCGAGCACAACGTGCGGTTCACGCTCGCTCTCTGGGACTGGTGCTGCGCGAACGCGGTCCGGCTCATTTACGCATCCTCGGCTGCGACCTATGGCGATGGGACGGCCGGGTTTGATGATGAGGAAACGCCGGATGCATTGGCGCGACTCCGGCCGCTAAATGCCTATGCATGGAGCAAGCACGTGATCGATCGGCGGATCGTGCGGCTTGTGGCGGACGACGGGCGGCAGCCGTCGCAATGGGTCGGGCTCAAGTTCTTCAACGTGTTTGGCCCCGGCGAGTTCCACAAGGGGACCATGCGCAGCGTTGCGTTGCAGCTTTGTGAGACGGCCGCTGCGGGCGGACCCGCAAAGCTGTTTCGCTCACACCGCGACGACTACGCCGACGGCGAGCAGAAGCGTGACTTCATCTACGTGAAGGACTGCGTCGACGTCGTATTGTGGCTTCTCGGTCATCCTGGGGTGAGCGGCCTCTTCAACCTTGGCACCGGTCGTGCGCGTAGCTTCAACGAGCTGGCCGCGGCGGTGTTCGCCGCGCTCGATTTGCCGCCTCATATTACCTATCGCGATACCCCGGCGCCGATTCGGGCCAAGTACCAGTACTTCACCGAAGCGCGTATGGACCGTTTGCGGACGGCCGGCTATGACCGTTCGTTCCGCTCGCTCGAGGACGGTGTTGCCGACTATGTCGGTTCCTACCTGACGACCGACGACCCGTACCCCTAGCGGCGCTCACGGCACCGGATCGATCAGCTCGCTCAACCGCATCGCCGCCTGGCGCCCGAACCGCAGTATCTCTTTGCGGCGCGCGGCCGCGGCCAGCCGGTGTTCCGGCGCCGCCCGGGTGATCAGCCCGCCATAGCGATCGGCGATGATCAAGCCGGTATCGGGCGGCAGGATCGCGACGGGGAAGCGCGCCGAGACCGCAAAATAGAGGCGATCGCAATGGGCGCGATATTCGGGCCATTTCTGATCGGCGCGGAAGTCGGAAACACTCGATTTGATCTCAACGATCAGGATTGTTCCCCGGCGGTCGATGCCGCAGAGGTCCGCGCGGCGGCCCGAGCTGAGGCGGAACTCGGCCACCCAGGCGAAGCCCATGTCGACCAGCATACGGCCGACGCCGCGCGCCAACCCGGCAGCATCGATTTCAACCATCTGCGAGGCACCTCAAAGCATCACCGCTTCGCGCTCTGGATTCGTTGGACCGGGTTTCCGGAACGGTACTGTCACCTTGGCGCTCTTCTCGTGTTTGGGGAGCGCCCCTGCCTTATAGTATCGCGGGGGTTTTCATGTCCCAAAGACCGCAATACCGGCCGCACGCGGTCGGTCGTCGCCGGTTTCTCGCCGGCGGTGCGGCCGCCGGGATCACCGTCCTTGGCGGTGCCGCGCGAGCGCAGGCGGAGCCCGTCCGGATCGGCGCCGTACTGCCCTTCTCAGGCGGTCTCGAGCTATTCGGCGAGCAGGCGCGGATCGGCATCGATCTGGCGGCGGCCGAGATCAACGCACAGGGCGGCATTCTCGGCCGACCAGTCGAGATTCACTTTCAGGATATGCGCACGGATCCGAAGGCCGCCGCCGAGAAAGCGCGTATGCTGGTGCTGCGTGAAGAGGTCATTGCCGTGTGCGGTCCGATCACCTCGTCGGCACGCAACGCGATGATCCCGCACATGATGCGCGAGCGTACGCCGCTCCTTTACGCCACCAACTACGAAGGGGCGGATGAGGACGGCGATGGGTGCGGGCGTTATCTCTTCTTCTTCAACACCGTTCCCAATCAAGACACAGCACCGCTTATTCCTTATCTGAAGGAGGTAGGCCTGGGCGATCGGTACTATATGTTCGGCGCCAACTACGTGTGGCCACGCAACGTGTTCAAGTCGGCCAAGGCGATGATCCGGAAGATGGGAGGACGCGAACTCGGCGAGGAGTACACCGCTTTCGGGGTCAAGGACTACGCGCCCGTCATCGAGCGAATCGAGAGGGCGCAGCCGGAGATACTGCTGTTCGCGCTGCCTGGCGCCGACGGCATCGCATTCATCAAGCAGGCCCACGCCGCCGGATTAACGCGGAGGCTGACCGTCGCGTTTCTCGGTTTCAGCGAGACCTACCTCGAGGACCTCGGCGCGGAAGCGGGGGATGGCATGTACGTCGGCGTTCCTTTTGTTTCGACCAGCGACGAGCCCGGCGCGGCCAACTTCGTCGCCCGCGTGCGCGCCGCGCACGGACCGAGAGTCGGCGTTTCGCACTATGTCTTCAGTCATTACAACGCGATCGTCGCTCTCAAAGAGGGCCTGGAGGCGGGCCGGGGAGGTCAGCCGCGAGGCAGCGGTGGACGGCATGAGCGGTCTCGACTTCGCGGTCCCGACGGGAACCGCCGGGTTGAACGCGCGCGATCACCACATCTCGTTGAACATGTACATTGCTAGAACGGAGCAAGGTCGTCTGCGCGTCGTCGAGGCGCTGGGGCGCCGCGATCAAATATCCGGATGTGCGTAGGGCTTCGTCCGCGGGCGAGGCGCATCGGTTATTATGGGCGCTTCCCTGGGCGCTCGCGGCTCGGCCCGCGCAAAGATCGAGGAGGCTTCCGTCTTGTCCGTTGACATCACCAAGCTGACAGCCGTTGAAGCGCTTGCGCAGTATCGTGCCGGAACCCTGTCCCCGGTCGAGGTGACCCGCGCGGCACTCGATCGCATCGCCGCGCTCAACCCCCGCTACAATGCCTTCTGCCTCGTCGATGAGGAACGTGCGCTCGCCGATGCGCACGCCTCGGAGGAACGCTGGCAGCGTGGCGCGCCGATCGGACTGATCGATGGTGTGCCAGCGACGATCAAAGATCTGATGCTGTCGATCGGCTGGCCGACGATGCGTGGCTCGGAGGCGACGGATCGCGACCAGCCCTGGAATGAGGACACGCCGTGCGTTGCGCGCATGCGCGAGCATGGCGCGGTGTTCCTGGGTAAAACGACGACGCCCGAATTTGGCTGGAAGGGAGTGACCGAGTGTGCGCTGACCGGCCGCACGCTTAATCCCTGGAACCCCGAGCGTATCTCTGGCGGTAGCAGCGGCGGCGCGGCCGTTGCCGCCGCCCTCAACATGGGATTGCTCCATACCAGCTCGGACGGCGGTGGTTCGATCCGTATGCCGGCAGGCTTCTGTGGCGTGTACGGCTTCAAGCCGACCTTCGGCGTCGTTCCCGCCTATCCATCCAGCCCGCAGGCGACGATGTCCCATCAGGGGCCGACGACGCGCACCGTCGCCGATGCCGCCTTGATGTTGCGGGTAATGGCCGAGCCGGATGCGCGGGACTGGTTCGCCCTCAACCAGACGCCACCCGACTTCGCGAAGCTGCTGGAGGGTGCAGAAGATGCGGTCAAGGGACTGCGGATCGCCTACAGCCGCAACCTCGGCTACGCCGAGGTGGATTCTGACGTGCGCGATCGCGTCGGTGCGGCCGCAGCGGTGTTCTCGGAGCTGGGTGCCGAGGTCGAAGAGGTCGATCCCGGCTTCGAGAGTCCACAGGAATTCTTCGAGCTGCTGTGGAGTGTTGGTCTCGCGTTGCTGGTCGATGGCATCCCGGGCGAGAAGCACGACATGATGGATCGGCCGATCATCGAGCTCGCCGCCCGCGGCCGCGGGGTGAGCGCGATCGACTACCGCCAGGCTGAACGCCGGCGCGAAGCGCTCGGCCAGCATATGGCCTTGTTCCACACCAAGTACGATCTGCTGCTGACGCCGCAGCTACCGCTCACCGCGTTTGAAGCCGGCAACGAAGTGCCGCCAGGCCGCGGCATGACCAGATGGTGGGAGTGGTCACCGTTTACCTACCCCTTCAACCTGACCCAGCAGCCCGCCGCCACGGTACCTTGTGGTTTCGGCGAGGACGGGTTGCCGGTGACGCTCCAGATCGTCGGGACTAAGTACGCCGATACCATGGTGTTGCGCGCAAGCCGCGCCTTTGAGGCCGCCCGGCCGTTCGTCATGCCCGAAGCCTGAACCAAGATGGTACCGCTGCCGGAGCTGCCGGCGATCACCTCGGAAGACGACTTAACCGTTCTTCCAGCAGGGCGTAAAAGCCGACATCGTCGATCCAATGAATCCACAGCGCATTGGGTTCCCGGTCGGTCACCGACCAGAAATCGACAACGGTCTCGCCCATCGTTAGCTCCGAGTGGATCTCAACCTCGACATTGATCCGCTTGCCGACGAACAGCGCTGGATCGAGCAGGTAGGCGATGGTGCACGGATCGTGTAGAGGCGCCCCGGAGGTGCCGTATTTCCCCATATCGTGGCGGTCGAAGTACTCGAGCATGTCATGAACGGCACGCCCGACCGGGCCGGGAATGGCGCCGATGGTGGCCACCCGCTCGGGCGTCGTCATGGCTTGGTGGGTCACATCGAGGCCCATGACCACGATCGGTCGACCGCAGGCAAACACGACGGCCGCTGCGTGGGGGTCAACGAGGATGTTGAACTCGGCGGAGGGCTGTGTGTTGCCCCCTTCGCGCAGGGCACCACCCATCAGAACGATCTCGCCTATCTTGGGGAGAATTCGGGGTTCCTTCACCATCGCCATTGCGATGTTGGTGAGCGGCCCGGTGGGGACCAGCGTAATGGCCCCACCGTCAGCCGCCATCAGAGTATCGATGATGAAGTCGACGCCGTGTTGGGGCTCAAGCGGCAGGGTCGGCTCGTAGATGTCGATCCCGTCGATGCCGGCCTTGCCATGGACCTCCTCGGCCGTGATCAGGGTGCGGACCATCGGTCGCGGGCATCCGGCGTGCACTTTGACGTCGTTTCTGCCCGCGAGCTCGCAAATGATCCGCGCGTTGCGTTGGGTTAGCGCGAGCGGCACGTTGCCGGCGACTGTGGTGATGCCCAGCACGTTGAGCTCTTCGGGTGAGGCGAGGGCAAGGAGCAACATGACCGCATCATCCTGGCCAGGATCGCAGTCGATGATGATGGGCCGGGACGCCATATGATTCTCCTCTCTCGCGGTTGTTCTTCGAGCCGTATCACCCGCCCTCGGCCAAGGCAAGGCGTTGGCCGGGCGGTAGACCTGGCATTCAGCTGCTTCGTGGTGGGCGTCTTCCTGACCCTACTGGTGGCAAGCACACCGGGCGTGCTTGCTCAAAGCCACGGCATCGCGATGCACGGGATGCCCAAGTACGGCGCCGATTTGGCGCATCTCGACTACGTCAATCCAGATGCGCCGAAGGGCGGTGAGCTACGCCGCGCCGTCACCGGCACGTTCGACAGCCTCAACCCGTTCATCATCAAGGGTGTGCCGGTGCACGGGCGCCACCTCGTTTTCGAGAGCCTCCTGAAGCGGACGTGGGATGAGCCGTTCTCGCTCTACGGTTTGATCGCGGAATCGATCGAGGTGCCGGACGACCGTTCCTCGATCACCTTCGTGCTGAGGCAGGGGGCACATTTCCACGACGGCAGCCCGATCACGCCGGACGATGTGATCTTTTCGTGGGAGACGCTGAAAGACCAGGGCAGGCCTAACCACCGGCTCTACTACCGTCAGGTCCAGCGCATCGAGCGACCCGATGCGCGCTCGGTGCGCTTTATCTTCGACGCCGCAAATCCGGACCGCGAGCTGCCGCTGATTTTGGGCCTGATGCCGATCCTGTCGAAGGCCTACTACACGGCGGTGGCATTCGAAGAGACGACGCTCGATCCACCGCTCGGCAGCGGCCCCTATCGCGTTGAGAGCGTCGATGCCGGGCGCAGCATCACTTATCGCCGCGATCCCTACTATTGGGGGCGCGACCTGACGATCAACCGCGGCCAGCACAACTTCGACCGCATTCGATTCGACTACTATCGCGACGGCAACGTGATGATGGAGGCGTTCAAGGCCGGCGAGTACGACCTTCGACAGGAATATTCGGCGGCGCGCTGGGCGACGGAATACGATTTCCCTGCCGTCGCGGACGGCCGCGTCAAGCTCGAACGCCTCCGCCACGGCCGACCCTCGGGCATGCTCGCCTTTGTTTTCAACACGCGACGGGAGATCTTCGGCGATCGTGCGGTGCGCCGGGCTCTCGCGCATACCTTCGACTTCGAATGGGTCAACAAGACCCTGCTGCACGGGGCGTACGTGCGGACACGCAGTATCTTCGATAACTCAGAGCTCGGCTCACGCGGTGTTCCGGAGGGCCTGGAGCGCGATCTGCTCGATCCCTTTCGCGGAGGCCTGCCGCCAGAGCTGTTCGAGAGCGCCTACCGTCCGCCGGCCGTCGACGGCGGTATTCGCGCCAATCTCAACGCGGCGCGGGGTTTGCTGGCCGAGGCCGGATGGGTTGTGCGGGACGGAAGGCTCGAGCGGGCGGCGGACGGCCTGCCGATGGCATTCGAGATCCTGTTGGTGCATCCGGAGAACGAGAAGATTGCGCTCGCCTTTGCTCGCAATCTCGAGCGACTGGGCGTAGAGGTACGGGTCCGTACCGTCGACACCGCGCAATACCAGTACCGGCGCAACGTCTACGACTTCGACATGATCATCTACCACTGGGACATGTCGCTCTCGCCGGGCAACGAGCAGGCGTATTACTGGACCACCGCGGCGGCCGGGCAGGAGGCGACGCGCAACTACCCCGGGGTGCGCGATCCGCTCGTCGACGAACTCATCGATCGCATGACCAAGGCGCGCGCGCGAGAGACGTTCGTCGATATCATCCGCGCCATGGATCGGGTGCTGCTGTGGGGGGACTATTTCGTCCCCCTTTATCATTTGAACGACGACCGCATCGCCTATTGGAACAAGCTCGGCCGGCCAGCGGTGACACCGCTCTACGGGCTTGTGGTGGAAGCGTGGTGGGAAGATCCCGAGAAGGCGGCTGCGCTCGACCGATGATCGTCAGCGGTCTTTGCGCTAGCTGTGCAGGAGTGTCTTGGGCAGCATCATGTGAACGCCCTTGTCGACGTTCACGATCTGGGTAACACGCAGATCCGCAGCGAGGCTACACAAGCTGTAAGCGTCCTCGGTCGAGAGATTCGTGCGCTCGCAGATGAACGCGATCATCTCCCGCAGTGCCTGTTTGGCCGCATCGTCGAGGTCGCCATCGAGGCCCATGGTGATGTAGTGGGTGGGCGTCTCCGCCCGGGGCATGGTGAGCTCGACGCCTTTGTGGACGATGAGCTCGAAGGTACCGGAAAGAGCGGTCTCGAGCGCCGTCACACAGACTTCGCCGTCGCCCTGAACGGCGTGGCCGTCGCCCGCGGAGAAGCCGGCGCCCCGGGTGAAGATAGGCAGATAGAGCGTCGTGCCGGCGACCAGCTCCTTGTTGTCGAGGTTACCGCCGTGGCGGCGCGGAATGATCGTCGATATCGCACCCCAGGCCGGCGGCGGCGCCACGCCCATCACGCCGAAAAATGGACGCAACGGCAGCTCGGTGCCCCACGGCAACGTTGCCACCGCCCGCTCGCGATCGATCGGGATGTGCAGGATGCGGAGATCCGGGAAATCGTCGGGCAAGGCACCCAATAGCGGACGAATGACGTTGTGACCCCAGTTCTGGCGGAGATGCACCTCGACGATCCGCACCTCAAGCATGTCGCCTGGCTCGGCGCCGGCGACGGCGACCGGCCCGGTCAGGATATGACCGAACTGAGCCGGCTTGACCTCTCGATGGATGGCAAGGTGCTCGGGCAGGATATCAAAGCCACCGCCCTTGGGCATGCTGTCGGGTGGACCGTTAATCGCGTGGATGGTAACGCGATCGCCGGAGTCGACCTCGAGCACCGGTTCGATCGTCGCATCGAAGACGCCCCAATGCACGGTCTGGGGGGACGAGTGAAGTTCATGCTCGCGCGCCATGGGGCCTCCCACTTTCCGCCAATGTTAGCCGGTTTGGGCGGGTCCATCCAGAGGGTACACTGCGGGATCGCGCGGGGAGGCGAAATGGCCAGGAACAACGTCGACGTCGGCCGCATGCGGGCGCTCTACCGCGTCATGGCCCGGATCCGCGCCTTCGAGGAGGCGGCTGAGCGCGTCAAGATCGCGGGCCACGTTGCCGGCGCGGTGCACCTCTCGATCGGGCAGGAAGGGGTGGCCGCCGGCGTCTGCTACAACCTGCGTGAAACGGACCTGATCACGAGCAATCACCGCGGCCACGGCCACACGCTCGCCAAGGGCGCGAGCCCCGCGGCGATGATGTGCGAGCTTCTCGGGCGGGTCGATGGCACCTCCCAAGGCAAGGGCGGCTCCATGCACATCGCGGACTTCGCCGTCGGCATGCTGGGTGCGAATGGGGTCGTTGCTGATGGTATTCCGATTGCCGTCGGCGCCGCGCATGCCGCCAAGCTGCGCGGCCGGGACACCGTCGTCGCCTCGTTCTTCGGCGATGGCGCGGTGAATCGGGGACCGTTCCTTGAGGGCCTGAACTGGGCCAAAGTCTTCGAGCTGCCGGTGTTGTTCGTGTGTGAGGACAACGCGTATGCAGCGACCACCCGGGCGAGCGCGGTGACCGCGGGAGACGGCGCCGCGGCGCGCGCCGAAGGCGTGGGCGTGCCGGCCCGCTCGGTCGACGGCAACGACGTTGCTGCCGTCGATGACGTTGCCGCGGAGCTGGTACGCACAATCCGCTCGGGCGGCGGGCCACAACTCATCCACGCGCGAACCTATCGTCTCAAGCCTCATACGGTGGGTTTCCAGGATGGCTATCGGGAGGCGAGCGAGGTTGAGGCAGCGCACGCGCATGAGCCCCTCGCGCGTTGCGCGGGGCAACTGACGGGACTCGGCGTATCCACCGCTGACCTCGCGGGCGTCCGTGGCGAGGCGGAAGCGGAAATGGCGACTGCCGTCGATCGCGCATTGGCCTCGCCGTGGCCCGAGCCGCGGCATGCATACAGTGACGTTCAGGATGTCGGCGCACCGCGATGGCCCGGCTGAGCTATCGCGATGCTGCCAAGCAGGCAATCGCCGAGGAGATGCGGCGCGACGACTCGGTATGGGCGCTCGGCGAGGACCTCGGGCGAGGCGGTGTCTGGGGGCAATACAGTGGGCTGGTCGAGGAGTTCGGGCCAAACAGAATTGCCGATACGCCGATTTCGGAGTCCACCATCATGGGCGCGGCCGTTGGCGCCGCCCTGGTCGGCACCCGACCCGTCGTCGAGATGCGCTTTTCCGATTTCGCGCTAATCGCCGTCGACGAGCTCGTCAACCAGGCGGCGAAGGCGCGCTACATGTTCGGTGGGCAGGCGCGGGTGCCGCTGGTGGCCCGCCTGCCGATCGGCATGTTGGGTGCCTCGGCCGCGCAGCACTCACAATCGTTGGAGGCGTGGTGGGTGCACATGCCGGGGCTGGTGGTGGTTACGCCGGCAACTCCGGCGGACAACAAGGGCCTGCTCAAGGCGGCGATTCGCTCTGATGACCCGGTCGTCTACATGGAACACAAGGCGCTGTGGCTGGTCGAAGACGAGGTGCCTGACGATGGCGATCTGGTTCTACCGCTCGGCGTCGCGCGACGCTGTCGCGAAGGGCGGGACATCACGTTGGTGAGCTGGTCCCAGATGGTGGGGACAACCGAAGCGGCCGCCGATCAGCTCGCCGCCGCCGACATCAGTGCTGAGGTCATCGACTTGCGTACCCTGTGGCCGTGGGACGAGGAGATGGTGTGCGACTCGGTCTCGCGGACCGGACGGCTACTCGTTGTGCATGAGGCGGTTCAGGCCGGCGGGTTCGGCGCGGAGGTGGTCGCCACCGTGGTCGAGCGCCTCGGCCGATCGCTACGAGCCTCGCCGCGCCGGCTCGGTGGGCCGCGCATTCCCGTGGCCTACTCCAAGCCGCTCGAAGACGCCTTTCGCGTTCCGCTCGAGCGGATTGTCGAGGTGGCGCGGGAGATGGTGAACGAGCGCTAGTGGAGCTCGTAGAGCCCGCGCTGATGGCGCCATTGGGGCGCCTGCAGCAGCCGGTTTGACCACACACTGACGGAGTGGAGCGGCCCGTCAAGGTTCTGCTCCCAAAAGGTCAGGAACTTGTGCAGCACCGGGTAATGAGGCGCCAGGTCGTACTGCTGCCAGATGAAGGACTGCAGTATCGATTGGCTGTCGGGCATACGGTGGGTGATCTCGGCCGTCATCAGCCGGTATCCCTTGAGCTGTTTGTCTAAATCCCGCGATCTCCGTTTCATACGTGACACCTCTTAACACGGGCCTCGGTGGAAGGAGCGTGTCCAGCTTATCCTGCAAGAAAATGGAGATCACGAGAAAATATCGCATTATCAGTGCCTTAGAAGCCACCTCCTACGACTGCTAACATTTTTTTGGCGTTGGGTCTTGACGCCACGCGCAGTTTTGCTAAATGGAGGCTGTTGTTAGCACTCTCCGCTATAGAGTGCTAAACACCGTTTCAGACCATTGCCGCAGGATTCTTGCCCGAAAAAGAAAGGCACAACCACATGAAGTTCAGACCGTTGCACGATCGCGTGCTGATCCGGCGCACCGATTCGGAGGAGCTAACCGCCGGTGGTGTCATCATCCCCGACACGGCGCAAGAGAAGCCCATGGAGGGCGAGGTCGCCGCCGTTGGACCCGGCGCGCGCGATGCCGAGGGCAAACTCGTCCCGATGGAGGTGAAGGCGGGAGACCGGGTCCTGTTCGGCAAGTATGCCGGCACCGACGTTAAGATCGACGGCGAAGACCTGCTCATCGTGAAGGAATCGGACATCTTCGCGATCGTTACGCTGAGCGCCGTCAAAGCGAAGAAAAAAGCGGCCTAGGGAGAGAACCATGCCTGCCAAGGATGTGAAATTTGACTCCGATGCCCGCAGCAAGTTGCTGCGCGGCATCGATGTGCTGGCGAACGCTGTCAAGGTGACGTTGGGACCCAAAGGTCGCAATGTCGTCCTCGACAAGTCGTTCGGCTCGCCACGCATCTCCAAGGATGGCGTTACCGTCGCCAAGGAGATCGAGCTCGCCGACAAGTTTGAGAACATGGGCGCGCAGATGCTGCGAGAAGTGGCCTCCAAGACCAACGATGAGGCCGGCGACGGCACCACCACGGCGACGCTGCTGGCCCAGTGGATCGTGCGCGAAGGCCACAAGGCTGTGGCCGCCGGCATGAACCCCATGGATCTTAAGCGCGGTATCGACCTTGCCGTCGAGGCCGTCGTCGCGATGCTCGGCGACCGCTCGAAGAAGATCAAGTCCAACGCTGAGATCGCCCAGGTGGGCACCATCTCGGCCAATGGCGAGGGGGCGATCGGTGCCATGATCGCCGAGGCTATGGAACGGGTCGGCAAGGAGGGAGTGATCACGGTCGAGGAGGCCAAAGGCCTTGAGACCGAGCTCGACGTGGTCGAAGGTATGCAGTTCGACCGCGGCTATCTCTCCCCCTACTTCGTTACCAACGCGGAGAAGATGATCGCCGAGGTCGAGGATCCCTACATCCTGATCCACGAGAAGAAGCTCTCCAACTTGCAGCCGATGATCCCGCTGCTGGAGCAGATCGTTCAGTCTGGCCGGCCGTTGTTGGTCATCGCCGAAGACGTCGAGGGCGAGGCACTGGCGACGCTGGTCGTTAACAAGCTGCGCGGCGGCCTTAAGGTCTCGGCGGTCAAGGCGCCCGGCTTCGGGGATCGCCGTAAGGCGATGCTGGAGGACATCGCAGTGTTGACCAGCGGTGAGCTGGTTTCCGAGGAACTCGGCATCAAGCTCGAGAGCGTAACCCTCGACATGCTGGGAACCTGCAAGCGGGTGCGCATCGCGAAGGAGGAAACCACCCTCGTCGATGGCGCCGGCAAGAAGAGCGACATCCGGGCTCGTTGCGAGCAGATCCGGGCCCAGATCGAGGCCACCACCTCCGATTATGATCGCGAGAAGCTGCAAGAACGGCTCGCCAAGCTGGCCGGCGGTGTTGCCGTGGTCAGGGTCGGCGGTGCCAGCGAGATGGAGGTCAAGGAGAAGAAGGATCGCGTGGACGATGCCCTGAACTCCACCCGTGCCGCGATCGAGGAGGGCATACTCCCGGGCGGCGGTGTTTCCTACATCTACGCGATCAAGGCGCTCGACAAGATCAAGCCTGCCAATCACGACCAGGAAGCGGGCGTCAACATCGTGCGCAAGGCGCTTCACGCCCCGACGTGGCAAATCGCCGCCAACGCCGGGACCGAGGGGGCGATCGTCGTCGGACGGATCGACGAGAGTCGAGACACCAACTGGGGTTACGACGCGCAAAACGACAAGTACGTCGATCTCGTGAAAGCCGGCATTATCGACCCGACCAAGGTCGTGCGTGCGGCGTTGCAGGATGCAGCCTCGATCGCTGGTCTCCTCATCACGACCCAGGCCATGATCGCCGAGCGTCCGGAGAAGAAAGCCGGCGCGCCCGCGATGCCCGATATGGATGACATGGACTTCTAAACGCGTTCAGGTCGTTTTTTCGAAGGGGCTGTGCCGCGCGCACAGCCCCTTTTCCTTTGGCGGAGCGGCGCACGCGGCGCGGGCAAGGCTCGGCCACTACGTGTGGCGTTCATCTCCGCGCATTGTGAAATCACCCTCACGCACTATCTTGACGTGCGGGCATCCGGCGTCATCGCCGGTGCCGCGATGACCTTCGAGGAACCGATCAGTGCGCATCCTGGTCGTCGAGGACGATGCCGCGGCGGCGCGGTACATCCGCCGCGGTCTTTCGGAGAGTGGCCACCTGATCGATTGCATCGGCGATGGCGATGAGGGTCTGGCCATGGCGCAGAGCGGGAATTACGACGTCCTGGTTATCGACCGCATGCTGCCAGGGCGCGATGGCCTTTCGTTGGTCGCCGCCCTGCGCGCCGCGGCCAACCAAACACCCGTCCTATTCCTGAGCGCCCTTGGCGAGGTCGGCGATCGAGTTAAAGGACTGCGAGCCGGCGGCGATGATTACCTCGTCAAGCCGTTCGCGTTTGCCGAGCTTCTTGCCCGCGTCGAAGCCCTGGCTCGTCGGGCTGAACCGGGCGCGGTACAATTGAAGCTGCAGATCGCCGATCTCGAGCTCGACATGCAGACGCGACAGGTCGCGCGGGCCGGGAGGCGGATCGATCTTCAGCCACGCGAGTTCCGATTGCTCGAGTATCTCATGCGCCACGCCGGCCACGTGGTAACGCGGACGATGCTGCTCGAGAACGTCTGGGAATATCATTTCGATCCGCAGACCAACGTGATCGACGTTCAGATCAGCCGCCTACGCGCCAAGATGGACAAGGGCTTCGACAAGGCGCTCCTGCATACCGTCCGGGGTGCCGGGTACTGTCTTCGTGACAGCGCTTAGACAGCTCTTGAGGACAGCGACGTTTCGGCTCGCCGTCCTCTATCTCGTGCTGTTCGTGGCTTCGGTCAGCGCGTTATTCGGTTTCGTCTACTGGACCACCGCGGACTTCACCACGCGCCAAACCGATGCGACGATAGAGGCTGAGATCACCGGCCTCGCCGAGGAGTACCGACAACACGGCCTGATCGGTCTGCGGCGGCTGGTCCAGGAACGGAGCCGGGGCCAGCGTTTCAGCCTGTACCTGCTGACGCGCAGCGACCGGCGCCCCATCGGCGGCAACCTCGATGCCTGGCCGCGCACGCCGAGCGTCCCGGGCGGATGGCTTGATTTTACCTATGAACGATCCGTCGCGTCCGGCTTCGAGGCGCGCGAGGCGCGGGCGCGCCACCTGCTGTTGCGCGGTGGCTTCCATCTTCTGGTCGGACGCGATGTGCACGAGCGGTGGGTGATCGTCGGCATGGTGCGCGATTCACTGTTGTGGGCCGTCGCGCTTACCGTTGGGCTCGGCCTGATCGGCGGCGTGGTGATGAGCCGAAACATGCTCGGCCGCATTCAGGCCATCAATCAGACCAGCCGCGAGATCATGACGGGCGACCTCAGCCGTCGCATTCCGGTGGCCGGAAGTGGCGATGAGCTCGATCGCCTGGCCGCCAACCTCAACCGGATGCTCGACCAGACCGAGCGCTTGATGGCGGACTTGCGCGGTGTCACCGACGATATCGCCCACGAACTACGCACGCCGCTCAACCGATTGCGCAGCCGCCTCGAGGTCGGCTTGCTGCAGGGGCCATCGGAGGGAGACTA
Organism: Alphaproteobacteria bacterium; assembly: GCA_965248765.1. Lineage (GTDB taxonomy): Bacteria > Pseudomonadota > Alphaproteobacteria > VGEJ01 > VGEJ01 > CBDFKF01. The sequence continues at coordinate 789,060 of CBDFKF010000003.1, read as the reverse complement.
CCGAGCCGTCCTGGCGGAGACGATCGACGAGATCGATGCGGTGATCGAGACCTTCAACGCCATGTTGCGGATCGCACAGATCGAGTCGGGCGCGGCGAGGGAGCACATGGGCGCGGTCGATCTCGGCGCCATCGCCGGCGATGTGGCGGAACTTTATCAGCCGCTCGCCGAAGACAAGGGCCTCGACCTGGTTCTGGATGTGCCCGAGCACATTGTGGTTCGCGGCGAGCGGCATCTGTTGGCGCAGGCGATATCGAACCTCGTCGACAATGCCATCAAGTACACGCCATCGGGCACGGTGACGCTCGGCGTCGGTCGTTCAAGGGAGGGTGTGGAGCTGTTTGTCGCCGATACTGGACCCGGCATCGCGGCCGCCGACCGCGAGCGCGCGCAGGAGCGATTGGTCCGCCTACGCACGGACCGTGGCGCGCCGGGAAGCGGCCTCGGTCTCAGTCTGGTCCGTGCGGTCGCCGGTCTGCACGGGGCGAGCGTGGCACTCGAAGACAACCAGCCGGGTCTTCGTGTCGTCTGCGAGTTCCCAACCGCTGCCTGTTTGGGACAGACAGCGAGCGGCAGTGCCGCGGGCTAGCGCTCCCAGCGCACGCCGCTTGAGCGGGCGGACACCACAAGAGTCTGTTTCGGGCCGCGCCGCACATCAGGTGTAAAAGCCTTTTTCTTTGCCGCCCGCAGGACCCATCTATAGCCGATGACCACATCCTCTATGGCCGATGTAGAGCTGGACCTCGTTGCGGCGGAGCGCGCCGGCATCAAGCTCATGCTTAAAGCCCGGACCGTCGTCCTGGTCCTGCTCATGGTCGTTCTCGGTGCCACCATGAGATACCCCAGTAACGTTATCGGGATTGGGGTGTTGGTGCTGTTCGTGCTGAGCGGCCTGGTTCAGCACCGCATGGTGGGAACCAACGCTGAGCGCTGGTGGCACCGATACGGGTTTTTCTCGCTCGATGTCCTCGCTGTTGGGGGCCTGGTGGCGTTCATGCCGCTCAGTCTGGGTACGAGCGACATTCCACAGATATTCTTTTTCCGGACCTCGGGCGTAGGGTTCGTATTCCCGATGATTGCATTGGCGGCGCTGTCGCTGACGCCGGGCCTGGTGTTGTGGGCGGGCGCCTTGATGACCACTTCAATATGGGCGGCCTATCTGTGGATCGTCATCGGCATGGAACGCACGCTGTCGTGGGAAGATCTGCCGGTCGGGCCGGACCGCCAGCAGTTCTTCGACGTGTTCCTCGACCCCGACTTTGTCGGATCTCAAAACCGCATGGCGGAGAGCTTCTTCATCCTCGCCTGCACCGCTGTGCTCGCGCTCGTCGTACATCGTGCACGCCAGGTCGTCCGCGCCCGCGCAACGGCGGATCGCCAGCGCGCCCGCGCGCAGGAGATTTTCGGCCAATACGTGCCGCCGCAGATAGCCCAGCGGTTGCTAGAGACCGAAACATCGTTGCTGCCGGAAAGCCGCACCGCCAGCGTCCTTTTCGCAGACATCGAGGGATTCACGCGACTGTCCGAAAAGAAATCGCCCGAAGAGGTCATCGCTCTGCTCAACACGTTCTTCGACACGGCGACCGACATCGTGTCCAACAATGGGGGCGTTGTGATCAGCTTCGTGGGCGACGCCGTCGTTGCCGCTTTCAATGCACCACTGCCGATGGAAGAGCATGCCCGCCAGGCCATTCGGACGGCACGGGCCCTGCTCGAGGCCTGCGCCGCGCAGGATTTTGAAGGCGAGACCATACGCCTGCGCGTCGGCGTGGCGACGGGTCCGGTGGCGGCGGGCTGTGTCGGTGGCGGCCAGCGTCAAGCCTACACCGTTTATGGCGACACCGTGAACCTTGCCCAGCGCCTTGAAGTGCCCAACAAGGCGCACGGAACCTACGCGCTGTTCCTCGAGGCGACGGCGGAGGCGGCGGGTTCAGAGGCTGATTTCCGCAGGGTCGCGACGACATCGGTGCGCGGGCGCGACGCGCCTGTCGACGTGTTCACGTTCGCGGACAACGTGGCCTAGGGCGGCCGGTCCAGCGGACTAGGGAGGCCATTTGGGCGGAGTGACGAGTCATGCCGAATGACACAGGCCCCATCTATATGGAGACCCTCATGGGTCGATTCCCGGTGGAGCCTTGGAACACGTACAGCAACCTCTTGTTTCTGGCATTGATCGTTTTCTGGTTCATGCGGGTCCGGCGTCATGCTCGCGAGCACCGGTTCATTGCCTATAGCCTGCCTATTTTCTTGCTTGGGTGGGTCGGAGGAACGGTCTACCACGCGACCCGCTCCCACGACGTTTGGTTGTTCCTCGACTGGGTCCCCATCGCGCTCCTCGCGCTCGCGGTGGCGGTGTTCTTTTGGCGACGCCAAGGGGTCTCTTGGTTCATCGCACTTTCTCTCGTGATCGGCCCCCCGGCCCTCGCCCAAGTCGCGATTTCGCGGCTGGACGAATCTCAGACGGCGAACTACTGGTTTCCCGTCGTCGTCCTAACCATCCTGGTGCCGGTGCTTAGCTATCTCGCGCGGACCAGGTGGAGAGACATTGGCTTGGTGGCGGGCGCACTCGTAGGGTTTGCCCTCGCGATCGGGTTCCGCAGCATCGATCTCAGGGAGCCCATCGCGTTCCTACCGATGGGAACCCATTGGTTGTGGCACAGTTTCGGCGCCGCGGCGGTGCAAACTTTGATGCTCTACATCTATCGCGGCGATCTCAATGAAGCCGCGGGCGTCGTGGATCGGAGAGAAGCAGCGGGCACCCCGCCCACCACTGAGGCGGCCCGTTAAATTGAGATTCCCCTCCCGCGAAGCGAACGCACGTCGAGACCCCTAAGCCAACGCCTCAAACCCCCATTCACCTTCGGCCTCACCGGAGTCCGACTGGCTTGGCGGCGCAGGTGCGCCAGCCAGGAAACGAAGGCGCTCTTAGGTCGCGGGCACATGGCGGCTTGGCTAAACCCAACTACTTTCGGCGTACCTTGCCGATTTGTAATGGGCCGGACAGGCGTCTGTAAGGTCCCAAACCTATCTTCAGTAAAGGATCGGGTGCACCACGGCATGGTTGCTGGCCACCCGATCGAACGGCGAGTGAAAGGAGACGCCATGTCACACACCCGCGCTCACCAGACGCAGCGGGGGCTGATGGCGGCGCTTGCCGCTGTCGCCATCGTCGGCGCCGCTGCCGGCCTTATCGGTTCCGGCTCGCTCGAGGCCAGCACCGTAGACACGACGCCGCAGGATATGCAGGCCGGCGCACTGCCCGTGAGCTTTGCCGATATCGTCGACCGCGTGGGACCTGCCGTGGTTCGCGTCGAGGTCGAACGAAGCGTAAGTCCGATGCCGACAGGAGCCGACGAGACGCCTGACCACCGGCAGTTCGAGCGGTTCTTCGACGACGATGGCAGAAAGCGTTTTGGCCATCGCCATCGGCAACACGGCAAGCGGGGTCCGCATCAGCGCGAGATGGGAGGCGTCGGCTCGGGCTTCGCCATTTCGCCCGACGGCTACATCGTGACCAACGACCACGTGGTCGCCCGTGCCGATACGATTCGCGTTAGCTTCGAGGACGGTCGCACCCTTGAAGCCGAGCTGATTGGCCGCGATCCGAAGACCGACCTCGCCCTGTTGAAGATCGAGGCGCACGATCTGGCGTTCGTCGAGTTCGCCGACGCCGAGCCGCGGGTCGGCGATTGGGTCATCACCGTCGGCAGCCCATTCGGGCTGGGCCAGACGGTGACTGCCGGCATCGTGTCGGCACGCGGGCGCAACATTGGTGCCGGGCCTTACGACGACTTCATCCAAATCGACGCGCCCATCAACCGAGGCAATTCCGGCGGGCCGGCCTTCAATCTCGAAGGCGAGGTGGTTGGCGTCAACACCGCGCTGTTCTCGCCGACCGGAGTGAGCGCCGGTATTGGCTTTGCGATCCCAGCCGCACTCGCCGAGGACGTCGTCGCCGATTTGCAAGCGGATGGCGCGGTCGACCGAGGGTGGCTTGGCGTCCACGTCCAGGGTCTCAATGACGTGATGGCCGAGAGCCTGGGCCTCGATGAGGCCCACGGCGCGATCGTCTCGCACGTGATCGATGACGGTCCGGCTGCCGCGGCTGGCATCCGGCAGGGCGACGTCATTCTCACGGTCCAAGGCCAAGCCGTGGAGCGCGTCCGGGATCTACCGCGGTTGGTCGCCGACCTTGACGCCGGCGAGCGCGCCACCATCGTCGTTTGGCGGAACGGCGCGGAGATTAGCCTGGTCGCCGAGATCGGTCACCAACCGAACGCCGTCAACCAGGCCAGCGCCGACGCGGTGGAGCGCCAGGATCTGCTTGGCATGGGGCTCAGCGCCCTCGACCCCGAGACTCGGCGGGCCTACGGCGTCGACGAGACGGTGGGAGGTGTGGTCGTGACCGATGTCGCGCGGCGCAGCTTGGCGCAGCGGAACGGGCTTTCCCGCGGGGATGTGATCGAGAAGGTCGGTGATCGAGCGGTGTCCGCGCCGGCCGATGTCGCCGATGCCGTGACGGCGGCCAAGGATGCCGGCCGCGCGGCCATCCTATTGCTGGTCAACCGCGGTGGCTCCGAGCGCTATGTGGCGCTGCCCATCGATCGCGGCTAGATGACCGTCGCATGAGGAAGGGCCCGGCAGCATGGCTGCCGGGCCCTTTTGTCCTTGAATCGGCGGGTGGCTTAGGAGCCGAGCGCGTCGATCTCAGTGTACGTGCCGGTTTTCCACATGTACCAGACGTAGGTCGGACCTGTGACATCGCCTTTTTCGTTGAAGTCGATCGGACCAAGCACCGTGCTGAAATCGTTGCCCTGCAGGGCCGCGATCAGCGCGTCGAGATCGAGGCTACCAGCTTTTTCGGCGGCCTGGGCAAACGCCTGGATCGCCGCGTAGGTATAGATGGTGTAGCCCTCGGGCTCGTAGCCGCCATCCCGAAACGCCTTCACGACGTCCTTTGCGGCAGGGTTGTTGCGGGGATCGGGACCGAACGTCATCAGCGTGCCCTCGCCGGAATCACCGGTGATGGCCCAGTATTCGTCGGTCACGAGTGCATCGCCCGACAGGAGCTGTGTGTCCATGCCCTGCTCGCGCATCTGGCGAACGATCAGACCGGCTTCGGTGTGATAGCCGCCGTAGTAAAGGACATCGATTTTGTTGACCTTGAGCTTGGTGACGAAGGCCGAGTAGTCCTTCTCACCGGCGGTGACGGTCTCGTAGAGGGCTTCATCGACGCCGCGCGTGTTGAGCTGCATCTTCGTAGCGTCGGCAAGGCCCTTACTGTAGGCCTGCTTGTCGTGAACGATGGCGATCCTCTGGCCGCCGTATTTGTCGGCGAGGTAGTTGCCGGCAACGGTACCCTGTTGATCGTCGCGGCCACACACGCGGAACACGTTGTCACCGCCCTCCTCGGTTAGGGCCGGGTTGGTCGAGGCCGGCGAGATTTGGAGGATGCCCTCCTCTTCGTACACCTTGGATGCAGGGATCGAAGATCCGGAGCAGAAGTGCCCGGCCATGAATGTGACGCCCTTGTTGACCATCTGATTGGCGACGGCCACCGCCTGCTTGGGATCGCAGGCGTCGTCCCCGACCTCGAGAACGAGCGTTTGACCCAACACGCCGCCGGCGGCGTTGATGTCGGCCACGGCTTTTTCCGCACCGCGTTTCATCTGTTCGCCGAAGGCAGCATAAGGCCCGGTCATCGGGCCGGCGGTGGCGATCACGATCTCGGCCTGAGCCGTGCCCGCGGCCAGTGCGATAGCCGCCGCCGCGCCGATCAATGTTCCTCTGAGTCTGCTCATCTAATGTCTCCCCTGATCCCGATCCTCTTCCTCCAGCTCACCGAGCTGGGGGGATCGCTCTGAAAATCCGACCTCGAAGCCAAAACCGGGAGGTCGGCCAAGGCGACATTCTATGCTCGCTGGGGCGGTGCGCCAATGGATCAGGGTCTGCCGTCCTCACCGATCTGCGCGGCGCGCCACAATCCGGCTCGCCGATAGAGCCACGGGTATTGCGAGCACAGCTTGGCCACTCTCGTGACCCGAAATGCGACGAGGGCGACCGCGACGATGAGCGCCGTGTCGAGCAGCCAACCCGTGGCGGACAGCAAGGCGCCTTCGAAGAGGCCCCAGATGAAAAAACGGTCGCCGAGACCAAGCAAGACACCGTACCAGGCGACCAGCAGCACGGAGCGCCAGGTCGTCGCAAGCGCTTGCCCCATGAGCCATGTTGCGCCCAGGATTATCAGCAGCCACAGCACGCTGCCGATCGTGGTGCTCTGTCCGAGCAGCGTTTCGATCATGACGCCACCTGGCGTTGCGCGCCGCCCTCGAGGTAAGCATCGCGCACCTCGGCACTGTTGAGGAGCTCGTCTCCGGTCCCCGTCAAGTGGATGCGTCCATTCACCATGACGTAGCCGCGATGGGCGATCCTCAGCGCATGGTGCGCGTTCTGCTCGACCAGAAAGACAGTCACGTTCTGGCTCCGGTTGATCTCCTCGATCACCGCGAAAATCTGGCGCACGATCATCGGCGCCAGTCCGAGCGAAGGCTCATCGAGCAATAGCAGCTTGGGCCGGCTCATCAGCGCGCGCCCGATGGCGAGCATCTGCTGCTCGCCCCCCGACAACGTGCCGCCGCGCTGATCCTGGCGTTCCTGCAAGATGGGAAACAGGCCAAAGACGCGCGCCACGTCTTCCTCGAAGTGTGCCTCCTCCGCCGATACGGCGCCGAGCTTGAGGTTCTCGATCACCGTCATGCGGGGAAAAATGCGGCGCCCCTCCGGTGCCTGGGCGACGCCGAGGCGCACGATCTGGAAGGTAGGGAGGCGTGTGATGTCGTGGCCTTCCAACTCGATTCGGCCGCGGCTGGCCCGCGGATTGCCGCAAATCGTCATTAGCAGGGTCGATTTGCCGGCGCCGTTGGCACCGATCAACGCGACGATCTCGCCGGCATCGACGCGGACGTCGACGCCGCGCAGCGCTTCGATGTTGCCGTAGAACGTGTGCACGCAATTCACCGACAGCATCACGCCCCGGCCCCTTCCTCTTCCTCGCCAAGATAGGCGCGGATCACCGCCGGGTCGTTGCGTACTTCCTCGGCCGAGCCGTCCGAGATCTTGCGGCCATAGTCGATCACCACGACGTGGTCTGAAATGCCCATGACCACGCTCATGTCGTGCTCGATCAACAGAATGCCGATCCCCTCGCGTTCGCGGATGCCGACGAGCAGCTCGCCAAGCCTGGCCGATTCGCGCGGGTTCAACCCCGCCGCCGGCTCATCGAGGCACAAAAGGACCGGTTTGGTGCACATGGCCCGCGCAATCTCGAGCTGGCGTTGGGCGCCGTAGGGGAGCGAACCGGCCTCGTCGTCCGCTTGATCGACAAGCCCGATCCGCTCGAGCCAATGACGCGAGAACTCCACCGCTTCGCGTTCAGCGTCGAGGTAGCGGCGCATCCGAAAAAGGCCCGCAAGTGTGAACGTCGAGGCCGACATCAGCGCGTTGTGTTGGGCGACAAGCAGATTCTCGAGCACCGACATCCGCGGAAACAGGCGGATGTTCTGGAATGTCCGCGCCACGCCCGCCTGGGCGATGCGAAAGCCGTCCATGCGCTCGAGCAACAGCTCGCCATCGCGTCGATGGAGCGTAATCCGGCCGACCGTCGGCTTGTAGAAGCCCGTCAAACAGTTGAACACAGTGGTCTTGCCGGCGCCGTTGGGGCCGATGATCGCGCTGATCGAGGAGTCCTCGGCGCGGAACGAAAGGTCGTCCACTGCCACCAAACCACCGAAGCGCATGGTCAGATGCTCGACGTTCAGCAGCACATCGGTGCCCGCCGCGGCCGGGCCGCTCTCACCGGTCGTCTCGCCTAACACAGTGCTCACGGTGGCGACCCGGTGGATTGGTGGGCGCTCAGGCGAATCGTCGGCTCGCGGTTGGCGATCAGGCCGCGAGGACGCCAGATCATGATGAGGACCATCGCGCCGCCAAAGACGAGCATGCGGAACTCGGCGAACTCGCGGATGAACTCGGGCAGCACCACCAGAACGAAGGCGGCGATGACCACGCCGATCTGGCTCCCCATGCCGCCCAGGACGACGATTGCCAAGATGATCGCGGATTCGATGAAGGTGAAACTCTCCGGGCTGATGAAGCCCTGGCGGGTCGCGAAAAACGAGCCGGCGAAGCCGGCGAACATCGCCCCGATCGCAAAGGCCGAAAGCTTGGTGTTGGTGGGGTTGATGCCGAGGGCGCGCGAGGCCGTCTCGTCCTCACGCAACGCCTCCCAGGCGCGGCCGAGCGGCAATTTCCGCAAGCGGAGCGTAAAGAAGTTGGTGATCAACGCGAGCACCAGGATGAGGAAGTAGAGGAAAATAACCCGGTGCTGGCCTTCATAAGGGATGCCGAGGAGGTCGTGGAACGCGATGGTGCCCTCGGGCGGCCGGCGCATGAAGGGGTAGCCGAAGAACGACGGCCGGGAGATCCCCGACAGGCCGTCCGGCCCTTTCGTCACCGAGTACCAGTTGATGAGGATGATCCGGACCATCTCGCCAAAGCCGAGCGTCACGATGGCGAGATAGTCGCCGCGCAGCCGAAGCACGGGGAAGCCGAGGACGATCCCGAATAGCGCGGCGAGGACCCCGGCAAACGGCAAGGCGAGCCAGAACGAGATATCGAGGTGAATCGCGGCCAGCGCGTAGGAGTATGCGCCGACCGCGTAGAAGGCGACGTAGCCGAGGTCCAACAAGCCGGCCAAGCCGACCACGACATTGAGGCCCCAACCCAACATGACGTAGATGAGAAGCTGCGTCGCCGTGTCGATCACGTAGCGATTCGAGAACGGCAGGAACGGCAGAATCGCCGCGAAGATCAGGCAGACGATGGCGATGTAGATCGCGTAAGCGCGAATCGCCCGCCCGAGCGGGGCGAATACGCTCATGCGTGTGGTGCCGCGCTGGCGCAACGGCCGGGTCAACGCGATCGCCAAGCGGCCGACGAATACCGCGACGACGCCGATGGTCACGAGGTCGAAACGCGGCTGGACGCCGAGCGCGCCGCCGCCCGAATCAAAGGTCCGCAGGCCGATGATCGGAACGGCGAGCGCGAGCGCGACGACGGCGGAAAGAAGGGACTCCTTGAGCGCCGCGGGAAGGTCGACGGCGCGCGGCGCCGCCACGCTCTCAACCGTCACTAGACCTTTTCCACTTCCGGTTTGCCGAGCAGACCGGTCGGTCGGAAGATCAATACGAGGACAAGGACGGCGAAGGCCGCGACGTCCTTGTACTCGATCGAGAAGTAGGCCGAATAGAACGCCTCGATCAGGCCGATCAGAAGGCCGCCCAGCATGGCACCGGGCAGCGAGCCGATGCCGCCCAGAACCGCCGCGGTGAAGGCTTTAAGCCCGGCGAGGAAGCCGATGTAGAAGTCGATAACCCCGTAGTACAGCGTAACGATGACGCCGGCCACCGCGGCCAGCGAGGCGCCCATTACGAAGGTCAGCGAGATGGTGCGGTCGACATCGACCCCAACCAGCGCCGCCATGGTCCGGTCCTGCTCGCAGGCGCGCTGCGCGCGACCCAAGCGGGTACGGGCGATGAGGGTCGCGAAGGCGGTCATCAAGACGAGCGTCAGGATCCAGATGAAGACTTGGATGTAGCTCACCTGTACGGCGAAGCCGTCCTGCTCGAACAAGGCGAAGCTCCCCTTGATCACCGGCTGCATCGGCTTGACCCGCGCCCCCTGGGTGAGCTGCACGTAGTTCTGCAGGAAGATCGACATGCCGATCGCTGAGATCAGCGGGGCCAAGCGGAACGAGCCGCGCAGCGGTCGGTAGGCAACCCGCTCAACGGTCCAGCCGTAGGCCGCGGTGAAAGCCATGCTCACCAACAGCACTATCACCAGCGCGAGCGGGATCCAGGTGATGCCGGCGAGGCTCAAGACGATGAAGGTAATGATCGAAAGGAACGCGCCGATCATGTAGACCTCGCCGTGGGCGAAGTTGATCATGCCGATGATGCCGTAGACCATCGTGTAGCCGATCGCGATCAGCCCGTAGATGCTGCCCAGCGTCAATCCGTTGACGAGCTGTTGGACGAAATAGGCCATCGCTCCCCCTCAACGGGCACCGGGTCCGCACACTAATGCTTGGCCAGGACGCCCGAGCGCGAGAATAGTGAAAAAACGTGATAGTGGGGAGCGCTCGCCACCACGCTATGATTATTCCTCAGCGGTTGTTAGAAGCCGTGCCCTAGGGGGATGCCGTCATGGATGAAGATATCAAGAGCGCCCTCAAGCGCGTGTTCGCCACCGATTCCGAACTCTATCGGGAGCGGGGGTTCCAGCGCCGTATCGGCTATGGCGAGCGCCCGGCCTTGATCAATGTCGATCTCGCGAACGCCTGGACCCAGCCCGACCACGCCTTTTCGTGCGAGGGGATGGACGAAATTATCGCTGGGGTGCGCGATCTGCTTACGGCGAGCCGCGCGAAGAGCATTCCGATCGTCTACACCACCACCGCCTATGCGGTGACCGAGGGCCCCCACTCCGATACGGGGCTGTGGCACCTCAAGGTCCCGGTCGACCAGCTCAAGGTGGGCACGCCCGAGACCGCGATCGACGAACGCATCGCGCCCGAGCCTGGCGAGCAGGTGATCGTCAAGAAACGCGCGAGCGCCTTTCACGGCACCTACCTCGCCGGCTTTTTGCGGTCGGCGAATGTGGACACGGTCATCGTCACCGGCGTGACCGCGGCGGGGTGCATACGGCACACCGTCGAGGACGCGATCGCCGAGGGGTTCCGGCCGATCGTGGTGCGCGAGTGCATCGGCGACCGTGTCGCCGGCGTGGTCGAATGGAACCTGTTCGATATCGACGCCAAGTTCGGCGATGTCGAACCGCTCGATAACGTGCTCTCGTATCTCGAGCGCCTCGCGCCACAGCGGCGCAACGTGTTTTAGGCGACGGCCATGGCCAAGATCGGCGTCGATGTCGGCGGCACGTTCACCGACTTTATTCTTGAGACGGGTGCGGCGGCCGGGCGGCAGGTATTAGTCCACAAGGTCCCCTCGACGCCCGATGACCAATCGCTGGGCGTCACCCAAGGGCTATTCGAGGTGCTCGAGATGGCCGCGGTCGAAGCCAAGGACATCGAGCTGATCGTCCACGGCACCACGGTCGCCACCAACACGGTGCTCGAATACAACGGCGCCGAGGTGGGGATGCTCACCACCCGCGGCTATCGCGATATCCTGCACATGGCTCGCCACAAGCGGCCGCATAACTTCTCGATGCAGTTCGACATGCCGTGGCAGTCGAAGCCGCTGGTGAAGCGGCGCAACCGCATCCCGATCACCGAGCGGGTGCTGCCGCCCGATGGACACATCGAAGAAGCGCTGGATGAGGACGAGGTTCGGGCAGCGGCCGAGCTGCTGAAATCGCGCGGTGTCGATGCCGTCATCATCTGTTTCATCTTCTCGTTCCTCAACGGAGCCAACGAGCAGCGCGCGAAGGAGATCGTGCGCGAGGTGATGCCGGAGACCTATGTCAGCTGCTCGTGCGACGTGGTCGACATGATCCGCGAGTACGAGCGCTTTTCCACCGCCGCGATGAACGCGTTCATCGGGCCCCGCACGGCCGGCTATCTGCGCAATCTCGAGACGACGTTGCGCGAGCGCGGGGTCGGGGCGCCGATCCGGCTGATGCAGTCGAACGGTGGCATCACGACGATCGAGAACGGTTGTGAACGGGCGGTGACGATCCTTCTCTCGGGCCCGGCGGGCGGCGTTATCGGTGGCCGTTGGGCCGGCGAGCTGTCGGGCGCGAGCAACCTCATCACCGTCGACATCGGTGGTACCTCGGCCGACATCAGCGTTATTCCCGAGGGGCGCGTGCGGATCAAGAACCCGCGCGATACCGAGATCAGCGGCTATCCGGCGCTGGTGCCGATGATTGATCTCGCAACGATCGGCGCTGGCGGCGGCTCGATCGCCTATGTCGATCCGGGCGGTGCCTTCCGCGTCGGTCCACGCTCAGCCGGGGCCGATCCGGGACCCGCCTGCTACGGCAAGGGCGGTACCGAGCCGACCGTGACCGATGCCCAGGTGGTGCTGGGGCGGCTCGATCCCGAGCAGTTCCTCGGCGGTGGGGTCAGCATCGATCCGGCGCTGTCACGCCGGGCCATCGAGGAGAACCTGTGCGGCCCCCTTGGTCTCTCGGTCACGGACGCGGCGCTCGGCGTTATCCGGGTGATCAATTCGAACATGGCACTGGCGATTCGCGCCAACTCCGTCGCCAAGGGCGTTGATCCACGCGAGTACGCGCTGATGGCATTCGGAGGCGCCGGTCCGCTGCACGCGGTCGCCTTGGCCGATACTGTTGCCGCGAAGGAGGTGATCGTGCCGCCGGCGCCGGGGATCACGGCGGCCATCGGGCTGCTGGCGACCGACCTGCAGTACGAGTTCACCCGCTCGGTCCTCTGCGTCCTCACCGAAGCGGATCAAGGCGCGCTCGATGCGCTGAACCGAGAGCTGGCGGCGCTCGAGGAGCAGGTGCGCGCCGCGCTGGCGGCGGACGGTGTCGCGCCCGAGGACCAGCGTGTCCAGCGTATCGCCGAGTGCCGCTATCAGGGCCAGGGCTTCGAGCTGCGGGCGGCGCTGCCGGGCGAGCCGCTGACGCTCGAGAACCGGCAGGCCGCCATCGATGCCTTCCACCATCAGCACACGCTCGATTACAGCCATGCCTTCGAGGCAACACCGGTCGAGGTCATTACACTCCGGGTCATTGCCAGCGCCGCAACGGAGCGGCTGAGCTGGCCGCAACTGGAAATGGCGGACGGTGCGGGACCAGAAGCGGCCCTTCTTTACGCCCGCCCGACGACCTTCGATGACGGGGGCAGTATCGAGACGCCGCGCTATGACCGCGGCAAGCTGAAGGCCGGCCTCACGATCGCCGGTCCGGCGATCGTGGTGCAGCAGGACTCCACGACATTGATACCTCCTGGTCGCGACGGTATCGTCTCAGACCACGGTAATCTGCACATTCGCGGGAGGGCGTGAGATGAGACGCAACGACATCGACCCCATCACGCTGCAGGTCATTGGCGGGGCGCTCGATACGATCGCCCGCGAGATGGGCCACGTGCTCTACCGCATGTCGTACTCCTCGATCATCCGCGAATCGGAAGATCTCGGCGCCGGCCTGTTCGACCGCGATCTCAACACGCTGTGCGAATCCGATTCGACGCCGATGCACATTGGCTCGATCCCCGGCTACCTGCGCGGCATCAAGGCCACGCTGCAGGGCGGCGAGTGGCACGAGGGCGACATCGTCATCCACAATCACCCCTATTACGGGGCGAGCCACAGCCCCGACATCTGCATTGTCTCGCCGGTGTTCCACGGTGGCGAGCTGATGGGATTTTCGGCCACCAATGCGCACCACGTCGATATCGGCGCCGCGACGCCGGGCCTGATCATCGACGTGCCGGACGTGTTCGCGGAAGGCATGTTGTTCAAGGGGCTCAAGCTTTACGAGCGCGGGCAGCGCAACGAGGCGCTGTGGCAGTTCATCGAGACCAACACGCGGGCGCCGGATCAGGTGATGGGCGACCTCGGCGCCCAGATCGCCGCCTCGGAACTCGGGGTGCGCCGCTACCAGGAGCTGCTCGACACCTACGGCAAAGAGACGGTGGTGCAGGCGACTCAGCAGCTCATGGACTACTCAGAGCGCATGCTGCGGGCGCGCATCGCCGAGATCCCGGACGGTGAGTATACGGCCGATGGCTTCCTCGACGACGATGGGCGCAACCGCGGCAGGACGCTGCAGGTCAAGGTGACCGTCCGAATCAAAGGCGATGAGGCCGAAGTCGACCTCACCGGCTCGTCACCGCAGGTCGAAACCGCGTTCAACGTGCCGTTCGAGGGATCGACCAAGGTTGCCTGCTATTTCGCCTTCCGCGCGTTGTTGCTGGATACCTATACGACGCCGGAGTACATCCCGCAGAACGAGGGCTCGTTCCGGCCGATCAAGGTGATCGCCCCCAAGGGCAGCATCTTCAATCCGGTGTACCCGGCGGCCGCCGAAGCGCGGTTTGCCCAGATACAGCGAGTCGTCGACTGCATCATCAAGGCCTTGGCGCCAGTGATCCCGGACAAGGTCGCGGCCGGATCCGCGGCTACGCTCTCGTTCGTCGCCTATTCCGGGGTGCGGCCGAAGGGCGACTACTGGGTGTTCCTCGAGGTCAACGAAGCGGCCTACGGCGGCCGGCCAAAATCCGACGGGCCCGACTCGGTCGATGAACTGATGCGCAACACGCGGAACAATCCGATCGAGGATCTGGGCATGCATCTGCCGCTGATCTGCGATCGTTATGAGCTGCGCGATGACGTCATGCCTGGGGCCGGCCGGTTCCGCGGCGGCATCGGTATCGTCAAGACCCAGCGCTTCCTCGGGCCCGGTTACATCACTCACGAGGCGGACATGCACGAGGATGTGCCGTGGGGGTTCCGCGGCGGCCACGGCGGCGCGAGCGGCAAGGTCGAGAAGACCAACCTCAACCGTCCCGGCGAGATGGAGAACCTGCCGGCCAAGTTCTCAGGCCTCAAGACCGAGTTGGGCGACTCCATCGCCATCTACACGCCGTGCGGCGGCGGCTATGGCGACCCGCTCGAACGCCCGGCTGAGCAGGTGCGCGACGACGTGCTCGACGATTTCTGCAGCCGCGAGCAGGCCTTTGACGCCTATGGCGTCGTCATCGATGAGGCCCTCACCCTCGACCAAGCGGCGACTGAGCGCCGCCGCGCCGAGATGCGCAGCCTCGCAGCGGAGTAGCGCATCCTGGAACGAGCTCGTGACCGACGGGCGTCGGTCAGGCGAGCTTCATCGCGTAAACGGGCGAATCGATGTGGCGGATCAGCACCGCGACGTCCGATGAACCGAAGCTGGCAATTCGAAACCGTCCGAACGTGTGGCTCTTGTTGACGCGGTGGCGGGAGGCAGCTGCCGCATCGGCGATCGGGGCCAAGCCGTTCTCCGGATCGAGGATCTCGTGCCACGACCAGCTGCCCGATATCAGCTGCGGCCACGTGGTGCCGGGCGGGGCTTTGATCGCATGGACCTTGGCGCCTTCGGTCGCGGAGTAGTAGACGAAGGCATCCAGATTCGACGGGTACTCGATCGCCGCATAGGGCGCGAGCGTGGGCTTGGAGCCGACTGAGGCGAGTGGCACCAAGTCCTTTCCCGGATCGGCCGGATCGATGGCGCACAGGGCATCCAAATCGTGCGCGGCGACCACGATGATGTCGCGTGCCGGGTCGATGGCCATCGCGTTGTGGTGCGCTTGGCCGGGTAGCTTGTTCGCGAACAGCGTGTCCCACGCGCCGCACGTTCCATCACCGTTATCGCCATCGGGATGGAAGCCGAGATAAGCGTTGCCAGTGGTGCCGGCGTTGCCCCATAAGGTTCGGCGCGCAGCATCCCAGGTGGTCCAGCCGCCCGCGCCGAGGCTGGCCGAAGGGTGTTTGGGCCCGCGCCGCCAGGTCAAGCTGGTCAAGTTGAACAGGTGCGGGATCGGTGTGGCTTGTACATTGGGCCCGAGCTCCGACTGGCCCTTGAACAACAGGTAGTCGTTGCCAACCGGATCGTACTGAACGTACTCGTAGGTATGGGGCGGCAAGGGCGAGCCGTCGGGATAAACCGCGTCCGGATAGACCGCACCCTCGCCGTACTCATCGGGCCGGCCGGTCACGAAGCCGTCGGCTATCCGCGCCCATTGGCGGGTGGCGAGGTCGAAGGCGTGCACATCCGATCCGAAGTAATCATTGTGCCCGCCGCCGAACACGATCATCGACCCGCTGGCGCCGTTCCGGTCCGCGAACACGGCGCCGTTCCAGCCCTCGGTGATCGAGCAGAAATCGCCGCGCCCGCTCCAGGGCGCCTTGACAGTGCGGCCCGCCAGGCGCCGCAGGTGCATCTCCAGCCCGCGCGAGGGATTGAGCGCAGGATCGGCGGCAGGATCGCCATCCTCGAGGTAGCGCGTGCCCACGGCGGTGTGCGCCAGGCCGAGATCAGGCGCATCGCCCGATAGGCGATACCACCGCCCGATGTGCATCGCATCCAGCCAAGGCGGCAGCGGCGCGGCGTTATCGCGTTCGGTTACGTGCGGGGTTCAGGGGGTAGGTGGTGGGCGCGGCTGGGATTGAACCAGCGACCCCTACGATGTCAACGTAGTCGTACGTTGGCCTAACTGCTTGATTCCAACCACCTCTCGTGGCTCTCTCGCGGTGTGTGCCCCAGCGTTGCCCAGACTCACGTAAGCCGGCTAATAGCAGCATCCATGTGCTCCGTGCTCACCGCGACATGTCTCTCAAGCATACGCAGGCTTTTCCACCCGCCCATTCGCTTGATCGTCTCGAGATCGATGCCCTCCATCACGCACCAGCTGACCCAGTGGTGACGCCAATCATGGATTCTGAAATCTTGAATGCCGGCCCTCCTGGACGCGGTTTCATGCGCCTTGCGCAACGGATTGCCGCCAGGAAGTCTGTACTGGCGGGTGTCCGAATAGGGCCTTCCAAGTCTATTGAGGAACACGTGCCCCTCGCCCGGGCGCCCGCGACTTTGCCAAAGGCCGACTAGCGCGGCATGAACACGCGAATGCATTGGTATCGTGCGGGCCTTGTGGATCGCCTTGATGCGAACGCTCAACTCCACATCGGCGCGGCAACGGGCGCTCGGCTCACGCCGGAGCCACGCATAATATCCGGCGCGGGAGACGCCGAACGATTTGCACATCGTTGCCAGCGGGAACATGGCCTGGTTCGCCGTCATGAACTCGAAGACCGAGACGACGTCACGTCGCTCTGAGCGAACCAGGCTGCGGCCTTTGCCAGGATATCTCTCTCCTGACGAAGCTGGCGGTTCTCCCGGCGAAGCCGACGTAGCTCTTCGCGCTCGTCGCTGCTAAGACCGTCGATGCGGCCGCCGCCATCGCGTTCAGCCTGCTTGATCCAGCCATGGATCGTCGCCGCGCACGGCTCGAACTCCCTGGCCATCTTCCACGCTACCTCCGGTCCGGGACAACGCTACGATCTGATCCCTGAATTCCGCGGGGTACCGGTTCCTCGTTCTCGGCATCGGGACACTCTCCTCTCTCAGTCAAAAAGTGTCCATCAAACCGGGGGAACTCCATGTTCCGGGTGAGACCAGCGACGACCGCTTGCAAGATACGACGAAGGATATACCCCTACGCATGTTCCAGAATCGCATGCCACAACACAACAGGAAATCCTAAATCGGCCTCCTTTGTTCCGATCAATCCACTAGATCCGTCAATGGAAATTGTTCGGTGTATGAGGCATTTCGAGGCTTCCCTTCGGTTTCACCATCCCCAGATTGGTCCTCAGGCAAGCCGGGCAGACCTTCCGAGCCGGAGTTCAGGCCTTTTGCTGACCGTTGCCCCTTGTCGAGGATAGCGACGTGAACCGGCGCGCGTTGAAGCCGGAATCGCGCAGGAAGCGTTGCACGAGGCCCCACATGTGCGCGTACTCAACCGCGTCCGTGACATAGCGGCCGAAATCCACATAGCGGCCGAAATCCACACCTGTCAGTGGCGGAGCAAAAAGGGACCACCGTGGTAAGAAGGGACCACCGGCGGCTGCGAGCTTGTCCCCGTAGTCCACGGGAGGGACCTGTGGGCCCACGGGGTCAAGCGTGGGTTGGGTGGTCGGTTCAGTTCGCCGTCGGGGTTTGACGCCTGCGGCTCTGGTTGAGCCTGTAGCTCTCGCCATTCATCTCGAGGATGTTGACGTGGTGGGTGAGGCGGTCGAGGAGAGCGCCGGTAAGCCGCTCGGAGCCGAACACCTCGGTCCATTCATCGAAGGGCAGATTGGTGGTGACCAGGGTCGAGCCCCGCTCGTAGCGCTGGCTGAACACCTCGAACAGGAGCTCGGCACCGGTCTTGGACAGCGGCACGAAGCCGAGTTCGTCGACGATCAGAAGCTTGTAGGTGGCGAGCTTCTTCTGGAACCTCAGCAGCTGCTTGTCATCGCGGGCCTCGATGAGCTCGTGGACCAGCGCGGCGGCGGTGGTGAAGCCGACCGAGAGGCCCTTCCGGCAGGCCGCCAGGCCGAGACCGAGGGCGACGTGGGTCTTGCCGGTGCCTGAGTTGCCGAGCGTGATGACATTCTCGCGGCGGTCAACGTACTCGCAGCGGGCGAGCTCGAGCACTCGACCGGCGAATATGTGAAAGGGCAGGCCAATACGAACGGCATAGAGTCTTTCTGGGCTATGCTCAAGAGGGGCTACCACGGCACCTACCACAAGATGAGCGAGAAGCACTTGGGCCGTTATGTTCGGGAGTTTTCTGGCCGTCACAACATCCGAGATCTTGATACTGTTGACCAAATGTCCACCCTGGCCCAGGGGATGGTCGGCAAGCGGCTGCGGTATCAGGACTTGGTGGCAAGCTAGGGAGTTTTCACCATGGGCGACGATGAAAAAAGGATTGCTGTAGGAACCGACATTGAGGATCTTCGAGAGGCCAAGCAGATCTTCGGTGCTTGGAAACTAAGACCGAAAAGATGGTTGAGAATCTCAATTTAGCGGTATCTATCCTGGAGGAGATGAAAACCGGGCACTACTTGGACGGCGTCTTCTACATGCACATGTCACCGAACAGTAAAATACCAGACGGGAAAACAATAACGCTCCCGACACTCGATGAATTTAAGGCGTTGGTTGAGGAGAAAGCGGACACCAGGGAAAGAGTGAGTAAGTTAAAGGAAAAGTTCAAAGACTTACTTTAATGTGGACGAGATGGCTCATAGCAAACAGCCCCCGTCTAAGCCTCTGGGACGCCCGACCAGCAGGAAGATGAAGATTGATTCTGCACCTGAACGTTTGGCACGCGCGCTGTTTTCGGCCGTCAAGCCACCGGACCCAAGCCAACGGACGAACAACGCTAAACCGCGCAGCGGCAAGAAGAAATGATCTGCGTGGATAGTTTGGCGTATAAATCCCCTTTTTAAGCAGCCGGTTCTCCAACACCTGTTCGGCAAGCGCCTCCTTGAAGTCATGCATCTCGCGGCGCAGGTCCTTGACCTCGCCCGAGGACGCCTGGCGGGCGGTATCCCCCGAAAGCCGCTTCTTGCCGGCCTCGAGGAACTCCTTCGACCAGCTGTAGTAAAGACTCTCTGCGATCCCCTCCCGGCGACACAGCTCGGCGATGCTGTCCTCGCCGCGCAGGCCCGACACCACGATCCGGATCTTCTCCTCAGCCGAATACTGCTTGCGCGTCTTGCGGCGAATATCCCGAACAGCTCTTTCCGCCGGGTCGTTCTTGCTCATGGATTTCTGCCTCATCTTCGTTCCCTTCGGTCACTACGATGAGCCAGAAATCCTCCGTTATCCAATTACCTCAATTTGTCCCATAAGCGCTGACGGGGAACACCGCTGCAGATTGACCACCAGCGAATAGTCCGTCACGACATATCCAAACATGATCGGGAAGTTGCTCGGGCACACTCAGGTCCAGGGCAAGGGAGACACGTCGTCGCTGCATCTGCGTATTGCCTCGCAGGTCCTGCCGGGACGAGGGCCCGGCCGATCCCCTGCCGGAGCGGCTGTGGCGCATTCTGCGGAGCATCGCCTACGACGGGGGCGTGTCGGTGAACCCGACGCCGGAGAGCGCAGCGTCCCAGCCCGACTCTGCCACCACGTGGTGGCAGGTCGTGTTCCCTCCATCGCGTTCCGCCAGCGAAACAGCGCATCACGCCCGCCGTCGATCTCGATGCCGAACCCCGTCTAGGCATCGCCACCGTCATGGCGCAGCCTCATCTCAAGGCGCGGCGCCAGCGATCCATCGCCGTCCGGTTCCACCGCTGCCAGAACTCGCTCGTGGAGGGGCCGTCCGGGCCGGTGGGTTCGAAATTTTCCCCGGGAGCCTCGGCCGATCCTGGCTTACTATCAGGTCAATCTCTCAGATAGAGCAACCCTTTTTCTTGGCGAGTTTTTCGAGATGGATTTGGCGATCCTTCGCGGCGGTTGTCGCTTCTTCAATGTTCGAATACGTCGCCAGCAAAGCGGGCCAGAAAAACAAGAGTGCCGCGACATTGGTCCCCGTTGCGCCTTTCTCTCTCCTGGCCTTCTTCTCGAATTCCTGCGCGTCAGCAAACTGTTCCTTGATCTCCTCGCAACTCAAATTGTCGTCGCCAACCTGTCGAACCGAAACGACATCCGGGGTCGCACATGCAGACGACAGCAATACACCGCAGGCCGCAATCGCTCGAAGAACCGATCTTGCCATACTCTTCCTCCTTGTCTCCGACCGCGTCGCATTAAGAACGGTCGGGTGAACTGCTGTGGCTTAGCAGTCTGTCGTGTTTACCGGGCCCGACCGTGGGGATGCGGACTTGCGGTGCAATTTGCCGATGTCAAGCCCATGGCCCCAATCCTTCTTTTCATCTCGACAGGTGGCCCCGCGCGCTCCGCCGCCGGTTACATCGTGGTAGCCATAGCAAAGTCTCGGCCTTGTGGAAACAGTCGACGCGGTGTCTTCGTAAACCCGCCCGGACCGGTGTCCGTTGCCATGCGCGGCAGGCAGTCGGTGATCTCCGCCGCTGGTCACGCGTAGTGGTCACGAAATCACGGCGGCCTGATGCGCGCGCGGTAACGGGTCAACGGCTGATCTGCCCGATTACCAAGACCGCCGGGTTGAATGCGAACGGCGTCTTAAAAATTACGAGCACGATGCCGCTTCACATTGTCTGATCATGACGTTGGAAATGGCGATGAGATTTCCAGTTCCCATGTCTCGATAGCGGGAGATGGAGAAGCGACTCCAGGTGAATAGGTGATGCTCTACTACCGGAGCACTTGACGCAGGAACGCGATAGTTTCCCCGACGAACATCTCAAAGACATCGGAACGATCGACGCCGGGAGGGTCGCGGCAGATTTCTGGTGCCGTCGCCGCCAAGAACTCGGAGCATTCATTGAGAAAGGTGAAATGGCCGATCGTGGGCAACACCCGGTCGCGGACGCGGGCGAGACCGTTCGCGTAGCGCCTGCTGTTACCCGGTTCGTTGAGAATTTCATCCCGACCTGCCCAGAACAACATCACTGGGATGGCAACATCGGCAAGAGCGGGTCCGTCGAATAACGGCCCGATTGCCGGAGCCATCAAGATGGCTGCCCGCACACGGGGGTCCGCAAGGCTCAATCCTCCCTCCAGGTAAACCCGCTCAATTGAATCTTCAGGTAGAAGACTGCGATCGGCCGGGCAGGTGTCCAGGTCGGTCGCCTCGTTCTCACGGCAATAGTGGTCGAGGCTCCCGATATTGGGCCGTCCTCCCCCGACTACCACGGCAGTGAATCCGCCCGCCGAATGACCGATCATGGCGATCCGTTCGGTATCGATTACGGTGGCGAACGCGCTGTTCTCGCCGAGCAACGCATCGAGAATGAAACGCACGTCATGCGGTCGGTGAAGGAGATTCCGGGCGGTCCCGGAGTCGCCGTCATCGAAAGTGCGATCGCCTGGATGCTCGAGCGCGGCAACGATGAAGCCGTTGCGCGCTAGAGTCTCCCCAAGTGCGCTTTGATTGAACCGGTTGCCGCCAGAGCCGTGCGACAAGATCACGAGCGGCCACCGTCCGGGAGCGATCGGCGCGCCACGCGCCGCGTGCCCAGGTTGCGCCCGGCTGTAAGAGAGCATCGATTCAGCTGTCGTCGTCGGATACCAGAGCGCGAGCGCAATGGTGCGCCCTCTATGAGAATCCGTCAGCACCCATTCGTCGAAACCAGCACGATGGGTCACCTGTACCGCATTGGCTCCTGGCACCACCACCAAGAGCATGGCCACCACGCCGACACGGAAATAGATCCGGCTTGAGTGCCGCTTCATCCTGGCCGACTATTTGTGGCAACCGTGGCAGGTCAGTTGAACCGCCATCTCTGATCCGTCGAGCCGCCGTTGCGCCATCATTGCGTATGGCGACCCGGGCAGCTCGGCAACCATGCGCTGCAGATACGGCCGAGCTTCGTCACGCCTTCCCAACTGCCATAAGACATCCGCGATTCCGCCGAGAAGCTCGCCACGACTGTGGATCGAAAGATCCTCGAACAAATGCTCTTGCAATGAGTGGGCCTTCTTGTAGTCGACGATCGCAATTTCCAGCATCATATTGCGTGTCGGCGCGTGTGACACGAACTTTGCGGAAGCTGCGTAGTTGGCGGCTCTCGGGATGAGAACACCGAGATCGTCGGGAGCCAGCGACACCGCGCGTTCGAACTGGGTGAGGCTGTTACCGAACAGCGTCATGCCTTTGCCGGTATCACCTCGCTGGAAAGCCAGACCCGCTTGAAATTGCCAACCCGCCGCTTGCCAGGCCAAGGCTGCCGGGTGATCCGGCTCGGCTTCCAACGTGTGTCAACGGCGGCGTAAAAATGTACCGGCGCGGCGGCGTAAAAATGTACTGCGGGCTGGGTGGTAGCTTGTCCCCGTAGTCCACGGGAGGGACCCGCGCGCGGGTCGACGCGCCCTCTGTGCGCGGCTGGCGGCGGCCCGCGCGTGGGAGGGGGCCGTGGGCCCACGGGGACAAGCGGGGGGTTATTCGGACGGTTGCCGGCGTCGTGACCGGCTCTGCTTGAGCCGGCGGCTCTCGCCGTTGATCTCCAGGATATGGCCATGGTGGGTGATGCGGTCGAGCAGCGCGCCGGTGAGGCGCTCGCTGGCGAACACCGTCGTCCATTCCTGGAAGGGCAGGTTTGAGGTCACGATGGTGGCGCCGTTCTCGTAGCGCCGGCTGAAGGCGATCGCCCCGAATACCGAGAGCTTCGATCCCGAAAGCGACTCGCCCAGCGCGCGGCGCACCCGGTCCATCTCCTCCACCCGCTCGTACAGGGTCCGCTGCTGTTCTTCCGACAGCGCCAGCCGCGGCTCGTCACGGCGCGGCCCGCCCGCGTCCTCGTGCAGCGCGCAGGCAACCAGGTATCCCGAGACATGCATGCCGAGCGCGGCCGCGCGATCCCTGATCTCGGCCCTCTCGGCTCGGCTGCAGCGTAGCGTGCGGCGCACCACGCTCGCCATCGCTCAGGACCGCGGCGCGGGGCCACCCTCGGGATCGGCGCTGCCTGAGACCGCCCGCCAGCGTTCGGCGGCGCCGTGATCGGTCAGCCGGTCGAGCATGCCCTCCCGGTCGAGCCACGTATCGACGGCATCGCCGAGCGCCTTCCAGCGGTCCTCCAGCCCCACATCGGCCATCCGCTGTTCCTCGATCCTGGCGAGCAGCAGAAGCTCGCGTACCGCGCGGCGCAGAACCGTATCCGGCAGCGGGTCCGGCACGGTTGCCCGGTGCACGATATAGCGCGAGATATCCATGCCCGCGTCCGCCGCCAGTTCGCGAATGCGCGCCCATTCGCTCGCAGTCGCCATCACCGCGTGCTGGGTGCGGCGCTCCGCCGGCCGGCGGCTCATGAGGGCGCCCCGGGGACCTTGCAGCCCGGCCTGACACCCCCCGGCGGAACCGCATTCTGGCCCTTATCACCTGCAAGAGTCCATATAATATAGGTAACACCGCCCCATCCGGATACGTCGATCCAACTCACCACCTTATGGCCTCTATCCAAACGCATATCCACCGCAACCCCTCCGCCAAGACAGTTCCATGATCTCAGACATACGCTTTACTTCCCAGATCGCAACTGAGCCCCCTCATGCCTCCGTCTCTTACATCAGCACACCACCACCACAATCGACTTGCGCCAATCCGCACCCGCCCCAAATCGTTGACTCACTCCTTCGACTTTTACTGTTAGCCTACACCGTCTTGCCCGGGATCGTCGGATGCGGATGCTTCCTGGCGTCCTCGATGCACCGATCCATGAGCCACTCGTTGATCTCGGCGTAGGAGCGGCCCCGCGGGCTGGGCACGAACAGGCGGCCGCGAACCTCACCCACCTGTCTCTCGACCTGCCCCTTCTCTCAGCCAGCCCCGGGCGTGCACGCCACAGGCTCCACCAGATGGTGGGTACACATCTCCTGGAAGCGGCGGTTGTAGTCCCGCTTCTTGCCCACGAACACCGTGCTCACCGCCGTCTTCATGTTGTCGTAGATGCCGCGCCGGCAGACCCCGCCGAAGAAGCGGAACGCGCGCTCGTGCGCCTCGAACACCATCTCCTGGCTCTCGCGCGGGAAGATCTGGACCAGCTGCATGCGGCTGTGTCACAGCCGCATGTGCGCCGCCTTCACCCTGGTCGTCGTGCCCGACAACACCGCGTATTCGTGGCTCCAGTCGAACTGGTAGGCCTCGCCCGGATCGAAGATCAGCGGCACATAGGCCTCGGACGACGACAACAGCCGGTGCCGGCGCCGCCAGACCCTGGCATAGCGGCGCACCGCGTCGTAGCCGCCCTCATAGCCCAGAGACGCAAGGTCTTCATGAATCCGCAGCAGAGACAGCCGATCCCGGCGCGCCTTCTTCTCGTTGGCCTTCAGCTGGCGCTCGAGCTCATCCACCCACGGTCCAAGCTTCGGCATCGGCTGGATCTTGCGCTCGTAGCTGTACGAGGTCTCATCGCCCCGCACCACCTTGCGCACCGTGTTCTTCGAAACCCTCAAATCCCGGGCGATCGTCTTGATCGGAACGCCCCTCACCAGATGATCCCGACGGATCCGTGCGATCGTTTCCACTACCAGCATCTCCCCCTCACCTCGTCCGTCCAATGACAAGGCGCGTTCATGGGAACAAACCATGGGGGGGGGTCAATTTTGGACGCCGATTACCACCGATAGGGGGGCAATATTCCACGCCGATCAACACGTCGTTGAAAGCCCTCCTGGGCAACCTGCGTTTCGTAGTCACCTGGAAGACCTGGGCGGCGCTGGTCGTGTTCGGAGCCGGGGCCGCCGTCGGTGCGGCTCTGTGCCACGCTGCGGGCGACGGCACGATCGCAAAGAACTCAGGTCAGCGTGTACCAGGTCGACCGGCCGCCGCCATGCTTGGTCACATGGCCCCGCTCGACGAGTCGTCGGAATTGCTGCTTCAGCGTGTTGCGGCTGGCGCCGGTCAATCGGACCATTTCGCCCATGCTCACCCGGCCGTGGTCGCGAGCGTGATCGAGAATGCGCAGCGATAGTGCGGGCAGGGCCGGCAGGATCAGCTTCTCACGCTCGATTTTGCTCTCCAGCCGTTTCATCTGCTGCTGCAGCGCGCGCAGAAAGAACTCCAACCAGGGCTGCCAGTCCGGTCGATCGGTGCGGATAGTGCCCTGCGTCCGGCGGAGCGCGCGATAGTAGTCTTCCTTGTTCTGCTCGATGACGCTTTCGAGCGAGCTGTAGGGAACATAGGCGTAGCCGGCGCGCAACAGGAGCAGGGTCGTCAAGATCCGGCTGATCCGCCCGT
The DNA here is from genome assembly GCA_965248765.1 of Alphaproteobacteria bacterium. GTDB lineage: Bacteria > Pseudomonadota > Alphaproteobacteria > VGEJ01 > VGEJ01 > CBDFKF01. Next base: position 763,664 of record CBDFKF010000003.1, on the reverse strand, counting down.
TGCCGTCCTGGAAGGGATGGATCTCGAGGAACACCACCGTGAACAGGGCGATGACGATGAGCGGGTGCAGGTCGCCCCGATCCTGCCGCATCGCCAACCAGTCGAAGATCTCCACCATCAGGAACGGCGTGTCGAAGGGCGTTGCGGTCTCGAAAACGACGCCGATCTCGTGGCCCTCCTCGTCGAATGCGGCGACGCTGTTCGGCGAGGTCTTATAGGCGCCGCGGTGCCAGGCGTCCTTCTCGCTGTGGACCAGCAGATCGCGGTGCAGCTGCATGACGTGGTTCTCGGTGACCGAGAGATCCTCCCATGCGCGGAAGACGAGCTCCATGGTCTCGGCGTAGCCGGCCACCTCCTGCTCATCGCGGGTGGCGAAGGACGTGATGTCGAGATTCGCGAGCAACCGTTCGACATCGGAATCCGAGAGCCGGCTGCCTTCGATGCGGGTCGAGGAGCCGATGCTCTCGATGGTCGCGACACGTCTTAGGGCCGACAGCCTGTCCGGGGCCAGCGTTCCAAGCGCGCGCCAGGCACCCTTGAACTCGTCGATCTCGGCGATCAGCCCGAGGATGGCGGGGGTGATCTCTATACTATCGGTGTTGAGCGGGCGTCGGGGCATGCCCGAATATACACCCAATTGCACCTAATAAGGAAACCTAATTCGGCGCCCAAATACACCCGAGTGGGAAGACCCGTGCCGCCCGACAAGGTCGTGCCGCCGAGGCGTTCAACTCTCTCAAGTCCCAATTGGGGACCAGTGTTGATCCCAATCCGGGACCAATCACTGTCAATCGGCTTTGAAGTTTGCCCCCCGATCGGCGTGCAATATTGCCCCCCCCCCTGAGTGGCAACCGGGCCGCGGGGACGGCCGGCGCCGGACTATGAACGGTTCTTGAAGCGCCAGCTCTCGTTTCCGGTCTCGATGACCTCGCAATGATGGGTCAGGCGGTCGAGCAGGGCTGTGGTCATCTTGGGGTCGCCGAAGACGGACGGCCATTCGCCGACGGCGAGGTTGGTGGTGATGACGATCGAGGTGCGCTCGTAGAGCCGGCTCATGAGGTGGAAGAGCAGCTGCCCGCCGGCCTGGGCGAAGGGCAGGTAGCCGAGTTCGTCGAGGATGACGAAGTCGCGCCGGGTGAGCTGGTCCGCGGTGCGGCCCTGGCGTCCGGAGCGGATCTCGGCCTCGAGGAGATTGACCAGGTCGACGACGTTGTAGAAGCGGCCGCGCGCGCCCTTGCGGATGCAGGACCGCGCGATGGCGACGGCGAGATGGGTCTTGCCGGTGCCGGTGCCGCCGACCAGCACGATGTTGCGCTTGGCTTCGAGGAGGCCGCCCATTGCGAGGTCGCGGATCAGGGGCTCGTTGACCGGCGAGGCGGCGAAGTCGAACTCGGCCAGCTCCTTGGCCGCCGGCAGCCTGGCGGACGCCATCTGGTACTTGATCGAGCGTGCCGTCTTGTCGGCGATCTCGGCCCTCAGCAGAGCGCCGAAGATCTGTTGCACCGGATGACGGCGCTTGAGCCCGTCGGCGAGGATGTCGTCATAGGCGGCGCGCATCCCCGCGAGCTTCAGCGTTGTCATCATCGCCAGCACCTCATGACGCTCCATGGCCGGCCCCCCTCAGGCGGTCGTAGCGCCGACAGTCGGCCACCGGCCGGTGGCGAAGCCGCAGGCCCTCGGGCGTCGGGATGGTCGCCGGCGGCGCCGGCTGGCACCGCCGGGCCAGGATGTTGAGCACGACGTCGGCGCTGCAGGCGCCGCTGTCGAGCGCCTCGGCACAGGCCGCCTCGACCGCCTCCAGCACCGCCGCGAGAACCTTGACGAACTGCCGGTCGCCGTCGTCGCGGGCGGAAAGCCGGGTCCGCAGGCGCCCGAGCGCGTTAGGCAACTGCCAGCCCTTGAAGGGCGCGCCATTGCGCAGCGCGCCGGGCTTCTTCGTCAGAATCGGCACGTAGTGCCACGGATCGTAGACGATCCGGCCGCGCCCGAAGCTGCGGGGATGCTCGGCTACGATCTCGCCGTCCTGGCGGATGACGATCCGATCGGCATAGGCCCGCACGTCCACCGGTCGCCCGACCGCGCGGGCCGCCACGCTGTACTGGTTGTTGTCGAAGCTTGGAGACCGCTACCTCAGTGGCGTGGAAGCCGTCGAAGGGGCCGCGATACGCTGTCAGGAAGGGCCGCTCCTCCTCGAACACCTGCCACACCGTCTTGCCCGGGATCGTCGGATGCGGATGCTTCCTGGCGTCCTCGATGCACCGATCCATGAGCCACTCGTTGATCTCGGCGTAGGAGCGGCCCCGCGGGCTGGGCACGAACAGGCGGCCGCGAACCTCACCCACCTGTCTCTCGACCTGCCCCTTCTCTCAGCCAGCCCCGGGCGTGCACGCCACAGGCTCCACCAGATGGGGGGTACACATCTCCTGGAAGCGGCGGTTGTAGTCCCGCTTCTTGCCCACGAACACCGTGCTCACCGCCGTCTTCATGTTGTCGTAGATGCCGCGCCGGCAGACCCCGCCGAAGAAGCGGAACGCGCGCTCGTGCGCCTCGAACACCATCTCCTGGCTCTCGCGCGGGAAGATCTGGACCAGCTGCATGCGGCTGTGTCACAGCCGCATGTGCGCCGCCTTCACCCTGGTCGTCGTGCCCGACAACACCGCGTATTCGTGGCTCCAGTCGAACTGGTAGGCCTCGCCCGGATCGAAGATCAGCGGCACATAGGCCTCGGACGACGACAACAGCCGGTGCCGGCGCCGCCAGACCCTGGCATAGCGGCGCACCGCGTCGTAGCCGCCCTCATAGCCCAGAGACGCAAGGTCTTCATGAATCCGCAGCAGAGACAGCCGATCCCGGCGCGCCTTCTTCTCGTTGGCCTTCAGCTGGCGCTCGAGCTCATCCACCCACGGTCCAAGCTTCGGCATCGGCTGGATCTTGCGCTCGTAGCTGTACGAGGTCTCATCGCCCCGCACCACCTTGCGCACCGTGTTCTTCGAAACCCTCAAATCCCGGGCGATCGTCTTGATCGGAACGCCCCTCACCAGATGATCCCGACGGATCCGTGCGATCGTTTCCACTACCAGCATCTCCCCCTCACCTCGTCCGTCCAATGACAAGGCGCGTTCATGGGAACAAACCATGGGGGGGTCAATTTTGGACGCCGATTACCCCCGATAGGGGGGCAATATTCCACGCCGATCAACAGTCTCCTTCGAGCGCGTCGCTGCGGGAGACGCCGTGCCATCGGATCGCGTCGAGCGAAGACTTGCCGCCATCGTTGCTGCAAACGTCGCGGGCTACAGCCGCCTTGTCGCCGCTGACGAGGAAGCCATAGTGGCGGCGTTCCAAGCGCATCGCGCGGAACTGGTAGATCCGAAGATCACGGATTACGGCGGACGTATCGCCAATACGGCGGGCGACAGCGTCTTGATAGAGTTTCCGAGCGCCGTAGATGCGGTCAGGTGCGCGATCGCCGTACAGAAGGGCATGAGCGAGCGGAACGAAGATGTACCCCCGGACCGGCGTATCGAATTTCGCATGGGCATCAATGTGGGGGACGGTGTTGCCTCAGGCGGCGATCTGTTGGGCGACGGGTCAACGTTGCTGCACGGCTTGAGGGGATAGCTGAGCCCGGCGGGGTCTGTCTCTCGCGCACGGCGCACGACCAGGTCAGAGACCGTTTGGACATTACATTGGAGGACCTGGGCGAGGTCGAGCTCAAGAACATCTCACGCCCGGTTCAAGTGTACCGCGTTCACGTGGCGAGCGACCACGAACAGGATGCCGAATCTGCGCCCCTACCACTGCCATCGAAGCCCTCCATCGCCGTACTGCCGTTCGACAACATGAGCGGCGATCCCGAACAGGAGTATTTCAGCGACGGCATCTCAGAGGACATCATCACCGACCTCTCGAAAATCTCGGGACTCTTCGTTATCGCCGGCAACTCCAGCTTCTTCTACAAACACGTTTTCGCAGGGTCTTCCATCCAACCGAGCTCGAGCTCGATGAAGTGGGCAAACGATTTGGCGGCATACGCGCCGGCGTAGCTAGGCTCGATCTCGATTGCGGTGCCAAGATTCTTGAGTGCGTTGCGAAGTTCCTGCGGGGTTAACGCATTGAGCTGGGCGTATCCCTTGAGGTAGTAGTCGTACGCGCCGACGTCATCCGGCCGCTTGCGGGCGGGACGCCCCGATCTCGGCTGTCGGGATGCCGGGCCGGATCGCGCCGACGACGTTGGCCGTCACCTCGTCCTGCATCCGGACGGCTCGATCCCGACGGCCGCAACCGTTACCCGGCCTGCCTGCGACTCGGCGTCGAGCCTACCCCCGTTGCGGGCAGCGACTGCTCGCAGGCGACCCGTTGTCGAAGATCAAGAACCTGTTATTGCTGCCGCAATGCGGGAAGGCCTTGGAATCGGTGGCGATCTGTCCCGGCCCTACCGCGTCGTAGATTCAGGCGAGCTTCTGGTCGTCCCAACGGTCGAGCCAAGCACCTGAAATTGTCGGGTCGTAGGGATCAACATCCGCGCGCCCCGCGAACGCGTCGTAATATTCTCGCTCTTCCTCGACCCAGCGCGCCACATCTGGGCGATAGTCGGGGTCGTCGCCGCGCCGCATGATCGGTCCGTGCCTCAACATCCCCTCCAAGCCGGTCGGATCACCGGGGCGTTGCCAACGGAAGTCGATCGCCCAGCGCACCTTGTCCGAATGATTCCACAGGCCCCGATGCGGCGCGTTTTCGTTGATGAAGAGCACGGAGCCCATCTTCATCTCACAGGTGACGATCTCTCCCTTGGGCAGGTCCTCCTCCTTGATGAAGAGATACCAGGACCGCGGGTCTCTCACTCTCTTCTCGACGTAATGCTTGTAGTTGCCGTCCGACCTGTGGCCGCCCCGAACCACCTGTAGGCAGCCGTTCTCGACGGTGGCGTCGATCAGTGGAATCCAGCACGCGGGCTGAACCGTCGTCTGGGCTATCGGCTGCAGATAAGCGGTGTCCTGATGCCACGGAACCGTCATCAGAACGTTGTTCGGCACCTTCGAACGAACGTTCCAGACCGCGCCTCCCTCGATGTCGGGGCCGATCACTTGCTCGACGATGTCGAGCAATTTGTCGCACGACCACAGGTTTACGAGGGCTGATCCCATCGCGGTGTCGATCTGAAAAAGCGGCGGTGCACCCTCGAATTCCTCGCTTATCGCGATGAGCTGAGTGTAGAAATTCTTATCGTTGTGCTCGCTGCGGGTCCGGCCTCCGTCATACAACTTCTTGGCAAGGGCCTTCACCTGCTGATCGATCTCTGCAATCACGGGTTGAAGCTCTTCCATCGTCAGAAGGTTCTCGACGATGAGCAAGCCATCGTCCTCGTACTGACGCAGCTGTCGCTCAGTTAATGGCATCTCGAAGCCTCCCCGGTTGGACCGTAAACGTCCCGGTGCTAACCGAAACTCTAGCGTGGGGTTCCCCAGCTCGGCGAAGCGATGGCCGATCCTCCGCGCTCGGGGCGATATACTGCGAATGCTAATCACGCGGGGTGCGCGGTGCAACATGGCTGGCATGCCGTGCGAGTGTCTACGCTCAACCGGTCGTGTTGTGCTCGCCCATAATCGCGACGGCAGGGAAGGCGGCCTAGGGGCGACCGATGGAACCGCGGCGGCCCGTCTCAAGTGAATCGATGCGAATCGAAGGCATCGGAGCGCGACATGTTATTCCGACGGGTCACCGGCAATACGGACCGTGCCATCGGGCAGCGCCGCCGGTGGAGCGGGCTGCGGCGATGTGATATGATAAAACCGTTCGCGCTCTCATCTTCGCGAGGGCGAACGAACGGCGTTCTTTACGACACAGCTTGGCGACAAGCGCGAAGAAACCATTGATCGGCAAGCATGGATTGGGGAGAGCAGCACGATGTTATCGTATCTAAGAAATCTCGGAAGCGCAATTGCGTGCGCAACATTATTCGTTTTTGTCGGGGTCAGCAACGGACAGGCGCAGGATACTATTAAGGTCGGTGTCATTCAGCCGACGGCTGGCGTATGTGCACAGTGGGGCGTTCCAGTAATCGAGGGTGCCAAAATGTGGGCCAAGGAGCACAATCAACAGGGGGGAATCCTGGTTGGCGACGGTAAACGTTACCTGTTGGAAGTGATGGCATATGACAATGTCTGCTACGTGCCCGGGGAAGAGATCAAAGCAGCTAGACGCGCGGTGGCCGACGGCGTCGGTGTGATTCTTCAGACCTTTACACCGGCATCGCGCGAAGCGATAGCTGAGATAGTCAACGAGGCCAAAATCCTCACGACCTCATACGGCGCGGGTTTCTTGAGTGAGGATTATCCCTATCTGATTGGCGGGATATCGGGTGCGCCAGCCTCAATGATGCAGCTTACTGCCCACGTCGCCAAGACCCGGCCCGAGTTGACGCGATACGCGTTTTTGGTCGTCGACCTTTCGTTCGGTCTGGCAGGGCGCGCTTACGCTTTGGCCGGCGTCGCCCCGCATTCGGACACAGTTGAGGTAGTTTACGACGAACTGTATAACCCTGACGCTACAGCAGACATGCTGGGGCTGTTGACGCCAGTGTTCCAATCAAATCCGGATGTGGTTGTGGAGTATGGATTCTCGCCTGGACAGAAGGCCGTGCTCTTGGAGATCTCAGAACAGTTCGGATACGAAGGCGTGTTGATCAGTGAAGGCTGGAGCAACCGCTACCTCGAAGAGCGCGTTTCTCTCGATGCCTTCCAAGGGCGCCTGTATCACGCCTATGCGGTCGATGGTGAAGAGCCAAGCTATAGCCCGCGTGCTCACGAGGCTTTTAAGCGATGGGTTGAAGAAAATGGGCCAGATGATTGGTCGGTGTACACTAGCATTGCCTACTCGGTATTTGTTGGGCTGGAGGAGGGCTACTCAAAGGCGACTGGACCCTCAGGCGAGGAGTTGCTTGCTGCGCTCACTTCTACTGATACGATCGAACACCCGTTGTTCGGCCCATCACGATGGGGCGGCGGTGACATTTTCGGAGCGGATCATCATTTGCTGACTCCGATGCCGATTTACATCCTTGGTGACAACAACAGCTACGTCGTCGACGCGGTGGCCGACCTTGCCCAGTGGTGGGAAGACAACGGCGAAAAAGCACTGCCGGTACTGGACAGTGGCGGGCAAGTGTACAAGTAGCTCGACCGCGACAAGGCTGCGATGGGGCGGCGCGTCCGCTGCCCCATCGCAGCCTTCTCCGTGTCGGCTAATGGCCGATACCGTTGATAAAGTCTGCTTGTGAGATGGCTCGAAGGGTGAGTCGTTGTCGCCGGTGTTGTTGATCTGGAGTGCTCGGCGATGATGGGTCGGTTGGAAGGAAACGCCATCTCGGCTTCGAAAGGCTGAGGCTCAGGGGGTTCACCGGCGCCAACGACGAGTTCCTGCTGGCCGCCACCGCGCAGAACCTCAAACGCCTCGCCCGGCGCGCCGCCATTCCGCAGCCCCGCTTCCCCAAAAGCACCATGAACGCCATGCTGGAGCGCCTGAAACACGACCCGCCAGACAGAAAACTGCCCCGCTATCACACCGAGGCAGAACCATACGTCCGCTATTCCTACAAGCAGACATCGACAACCCCATCGTCGAGGAGTTTGTCAACGGTATCGGACTGAAAATGCAGATTCTGGTTAACATGATATCACTGAGCGCGTTCTATGTGTCTTTCGCACTCGGATTGGCGCTGATTTTCGGTGTCATGCGGACCATTAATTTAGCTCATGGCGAGTTTTATATGCTTGGCGGCTATGTGCTTTGGCTTATGGTCGTGGCGCTGAAGGGCACTGTTCCTGATCCGGCAATCTTCGTAGTGGCGTTGGTGGCCGGATGCTCTACCGTGGGACTACTAGGATTGCTGTTGCAGTTAAGTCTGTTTCGGGTCTTGCGGGATCAACCTTTCGCAATTCTTATGGCAACGCTAGGCTTGTCGTACATCATCCAAGTCTTGGTGACGCAGTTTATCGGACCTATTGGGAGATCCGTGCCGACGCTGTTTCGCGGATTCATCCGCACAGAGACGATGATTATCCCTTATCAGCGCTTGGCGGTCGCAGGACTGGTCTTCGTTGCCGTTACCGTTCTTTGGATCTTTCTCACTCGAACGAAACCAGGTCGGTCGGTCCGCGCCGTGGCGCAAAATCCGCGCGGTGCTATCCTTCAGGGCATTAGCCTCGCTCGGGTTTCCGCAATGACCATGTTGATTGGAACCGGTCTGGCGGCGTTTTCTGGCATATTGATTGGAAGTATCAACTCTGTGCATCCCTTCATGGGCGCGGACGCGATATGGCGTGCTTTCATCATCATTATTGTCGGAGGGGTTGGCAGCATTCCCGGCGCCGCCATAGCGGCGGTGCTGTTTGCCGTACTTGATACGTCGCTAAACGCGACCGGCATGGGGCATTTTGCGCCTATGATTGACGCGCTTCTCATGCTCAGTGTGCTCTCTTTCTTGCCCCACGGATTGCTGGGAACGCGCGAATGACAGTGGGATGGCAAAAGAATAGACCTGACGTAGGTGATCATGGATCTGAGTCCCCCACAGCTTCACATCGCGTAATCAACCTCCGTACTTGGGTGCTGGTTGCTTCGATATTGGGGGCGGCTGTCGGCGCGCTCTTCCTACCATTTCTGCTTTCGACTTATAACAAAGAGATTCTTGTTCTATTTGTGATCAACGCGATGCTCGTCCTAGGGTACCGCACGATTACGACGATGGGTGGCTGGTCGTTTGCGCATACGGCCATCATGGGACTGGGTTCATATACCATGGCTATCCTTACCCAAGCGGAATTTGGGATTTCCTTTTGGCTGACGTTACCACTTGCGGCGGTCGTCACCGGAATTTTCTCCGCCGTTCTGTCCTATCCCGTATTGAGAACAAGAGGTTTCTATTTTTTTCTCAGCACATTCGCCGCGGGGGAGGCGCTGCGTCAGTCGTACAAACAGTTCACGGGAATAACTGGCGGCACCTATGGGATTTCGTTTATTCCGCGCCCCGGATCAATCCTTGGTGTGTCGTTCGAAAGCACAATCTCATACTACTATCTTGTTCTGCTCTTCACTATTGTTGTTGCGCTATTGCTAATAGCATTTAACGGATCTCGTCTCGGGAGAACTATTACCGCAGTTGCGCAGAACGAAGAGCTTTCGCTTTCGATCGGCATCGACACCAGACGTTACCGGATGATCGCCTTTGTCCTCGGCTCAGTCATTGCAGGCGTGGCTGGGGTGTTTTTCGCGAATTTCAATGGCATCATCAATCCGGCCGATTTCGGTAGCAGCCTCATGTTCAAGGTTATCGCGGCAGCCATCGTGGGAGGTGTGCGCACGATTTGGGGCCCTATCCTGGGCCTTTTCTACCTTACGACGATTGAAGAACTGTTTTTCGGTTATGCCGAATGGGTGCCGCTGCTGTGGGGCGTGAGCGTGATTGGAGTATTGATCTTTGCGCCTAAGGGGCTCGAGAGCATAGTCCCATCATTTTTGACGCGGTGTAAGGCATCATTTTGAAGGTTCTTCGAGGCTCTAATCTGACGGGCCATCACAGTGCTCATTCTTAAGGACGTTACCAGGCGTTTCGGGAATTTGGCGGCGGTCGACGGCATATCGTTCGAAGTCAGGAAGGGCGAGATCTTCGGATTGATGGGCCCCAATGGATCAGGGAAGACAACCGCATTCAATCTGATTAGTGGTTTCCTTAAGCCGTCCGCTGGGGAGATCCTTCTGAACGGCCAGAAGATTGACGGATTGTCCCCGCACCGGATCGCTGGCCGCGGCCTCGTTCGCACATTTCAGATTACGAGCGTCTATTCGGATTGGACGGTCCGTCAAAACATCGAGATGGGACACCACCTTACACTTGGCGGGTTTCTCTCCACTGTAGCCGATCGGCGCGTCGATCTCGAGGCCAGCTGTGAGACCATACTCACTTTCCTTCGATTGAAGGAGTATGAGCACCGCAAAGCCGGACTCTTGCCCGCCGGTCTTCGGCGTACGCTTTCCATAGCCACCGCTATGGCATGCCGTCCGTTGCTCCTACTGCTTGACGAGCCGTTGGCGGGTCTCAACTCTTCTGAAAAGCTGGCGGTCGGAGGATCCATATCGCAGCTCCGTGACAATGGAGTGACCATTATGCTTGTCGAGCACGATGTCCGGTCCATGATGTCACTTTGTGACCGCCTGGTAGTGATCAACTTTGGCCGGAAAATCGCAGAAGGTGAACCGCAGGAGATCAGCAAAGACCCGGACGTCATCGAAGCATATCTCGGTCGCGGTGAGAGCTCCTATGCTTGAAGTTCGGAATTTGGTTGTCCGATACGGCGCAGTGACAGCGATTGATGGGGTTTCGATGGCGTTCGAGCCCGGCGTCGTCACCAGTGTCATAGGAAGCAATGGGGCCGGAAAAACAACCCTGCTAAACGCGATATCTGGCATGGTCCGGCCAGCATCGGGTTCTGTCTGGTTCGAGGGCGAACGCCTTGACCGAAGAACCCCGCAGCAGATCGTGGCAAGCGGTATTACGCAGGTACCGGAAGGACGGGAGTTGTTTCCCCGGATGTCCGTCATGGACAACCTTCTGTGCGGTGCAGTCTTGCGTTCGGACACGGTTGCAATCCGCAAGGACCTCGACAAGGTATTTGGTTACTTTCCGATTCTGGAGCGTCGCCCTAATCAGTTGGCGCGTGACTTGAGTGGTGGTGAGCAACAAATGCTGGCATTGGGCCGTGCGCTCATGGCGAGGCCGCGAATGTTCCTACTGGACGAGCCCTCAACCGGTCTCGCGCCACTGGTTGAGAAGGAGGTAATGGACACTGTGCGCCGTCTGGCAAAAGAAGAGGATGTCGGGGTAGTTCTCGTTGAACAAAACGCAGCGCTTGCATTGGCGGCGTCGAAAAACGCGTATGTTCTTGAGCTTGGATCGATTTCAGTGGTGGGGCCCGCAAGCGAGTTATCGAATGATGATCGTGTACGCGCCGCATACCTAGTGGATTGACTCTAGCAGATGTTTCCCGCGGTTGACCTTGTTGATGATGGTATCTGCGTTTGCGGTCCAGACAAAGGGCTTCAGGATGATCCGTGCCCGACACACGTGCTTCTGCGGGCCGTTGCAGGCGAACAGCGTCCTCGCATCGTCAGCACGAATGTCCGGACTTGGCTAACGGACCAATAGCGGCATGGGCGTGTGCGTCTGCTCGTCGACCCGAAAGCGGAAGTTGATCGACCGAAAACGGACATCGGCCGGAGAGTCTGCTGTTCGCCTGTAAGCGGTCGTAGCTGGCGACCTGCTTGGTTGCCGGCCCAGCGCCCCTTGTAGCCTAGCGTCTCACTATTCCGCTTCAAGCCGCCACATCGCGATGCGACGGGCTCGCGCGCGAGGATTGGGTTCTCGTGTGACGTAGTTGTGGTTTCGGCGAGCGACGGTTAGCGTGCCGCCGCGACGAAACGAAGTCGAAACTGCGACGAAACCACCGGGCGGCCGGAAAATGCACTGGAGCGAACGACGCGAACGTTTTCGAGGCCTCCTCACCGGTGAGCGGTGCGTTCATCCCGGCTCGGTGTTCGATCCCGTGTCGGCGTGCATCGCGGAGGATCTCGGCTTCGAAGTCGGCATGTTTGCGGGTTCCGTGGCGTCGTTGACGGTTCTCGGGGCGCCCGATCTGATCGTGCTCACGCTCACCGAGTTCGCCGAGCAGGCGTACCGCATTTGCCGCGCCGGCAACCTCGCCCTGCTGGTCGACGCCGACCACGGCTACGGCAATGCGCTCAACGTCAAGCGCACCGTCGAGGAGCTCAAGACGGCAGGAGTCGCCGCGCTCACCATCGAAGACACGGCGCTGCCTCACGCCTTCGGTGCGATCGATGAAACGCGCCTGATATCGGTCGAGGAAGGCGTCGGCAAGATGTGGGCGGCGCTCGAGGGTCGCCGGGACACGAGCCTCGTCATCGCCGGGCGTACCAGCGCCATGGCGGTGACCGGCGTCGAGGACACGGTGGCACGGGCACAAGCTTACGAGGCGGCGGGCGTCGATGCGATCTTCCTGATCGGGGTGCGCACCCGCGACCAGCTGGACGCGGTCTCGGCGACGGTCGATGTTCCCATCTTCCTCGGCGGCAGCGGGCCTGAGGTCATGGATCTGAGCTAACTGAGCGGCCGAGGCGTGCGGATCTGCCTTCAGGGTCACCAGCCCTTCATGGCCGCGGTCCGCGCCGTCCACGACACCTTGAAGGCGCTTCGCGACGGAACCCCGCCGACGGAGATCGAGGACCTCGCCTCGGGCGAGATCATGAGGCGGGTCACCCGCGACGAAGACTACCGGCGGTGGATGACGGACTTCCTCGGCGGCAAGTGAGCCGCTGAGGCAGCCGGTCCTGTCTAAGATGAGGAGCCCGGCAGATAGCGAAGAGGGGAAGCACATGCTCCATCACATAGTTCTCATCAAGTACAAGCGCCGCTACGACCAGGGCATTCACCGCCGCATGAAGAAGTTTTGCCGGGATGTCGTGAAGGAGGTTCCGGGTGTGGTGAGCTTGCATTACGGCGAGAACGCGGCCGAGAAGTACACGGCGCCGCACGCGGGCAAAGGTCACTCACAGGGCTTCACACACACCCTCATCTGCGTCTTCAGGAGCACCAAGGCCCACGACACCTATCAACAAGCAGCGCTCCATCAGGAGCTTCGGCCGCATCTGAGGAAGCAGATGAAGGAGTTTGTCGTCTGCGACTACCTGAGCCGCTGAGGGGCGCCGAGCCCAAGGGTGTTGCGCCATGGGGGACGGCGGATTGTGTTTCGGTGGTGGGGCTGAGCGAAGTCGAGGCCAATCATCTCGCGGCGTGGATACGCAACATCGTGCTTGTCGAGAGCGTACATTTGCGTCAGCCGGCGTTGCGCCGCAGCGCTTAGGCGCCCGCTCGCTTCCTTGACAGTACCTGCCAAAGCCGGCCTAATCCATTGGGCAAAACCGGCCTAATCGCGGTCGCGCGGCGGCTTTTTGGCCGGCGCCGAAACACTCAACAAGCGCCGCAACCAAGGCGACTGAGCGGGTCATAGGCCCGCGCAAATGGGAGGGATTTCATGTCGATAACGAGAGTGATGACGGCCGCCGCGGCCGCCGGACTGATGTTGGCGAGCAGCCACATCGCTAACGCGGAAAACGCCGGCGAGCGCGCTGCCCAAGCAGCAAAAGAGAAGTACGCGGGGATGACGCTGACACTTCACAGTGAAGCAGGACTCCAGGAGCTTGGTTGGGAGCTCTACAATTCGCAGAGGTGGAAGGACCTCACGGGCATTACGATCGTCCAGATCTCGGCGCCAACCAACGAGATGTTCGTTACGTCGGTGCAAGATTTCCGGGGCCCAGCCAATTTCGATATGTTGGACATATTTGCGTCCTTCATTCCCGACCTAGCCGAGATGGGTGCGATCGTCCCGCTCAACGACTGGATGGATCAGTACGACTACTGGGACGACTACAACGACATCGCGCCGGCCTTTCGCGACTGGGGTGAGTACAAGGGCCAAATCTGGGGCTTGCCCGATGATGGCGATGTCCAAATTGTGCTTTACCGTAAGGACATGATCGAGGATCCGGATAATCAGGCTGAATTCAAAGCCCAATACGGCTATGACCTGGGACCGCCGGCTGACTGGCAGCAGTGGGACGACGTCGGAACTTTCTTTACCGATAAGTATGCGCCGGAGATGTACGGAGCCGCGAGCCCGCGCGTCAAGGGCCTCAATATGTACCCTTGGGCGGATCAGTTCCGCGACTACGGAGGGCGCTTTTTCGACCCCGAGACCATGAATTGCACCTGGAACTCCGACATCGGCGTGAGGGCGCTGACGGATTTTGTTAACCAGAGTCGATACGCGCCGCCAGGTTCCGATGCCTGGGGGTTTGTCGAGGCAGCTGCGGCATTCCTCAACGGTACCACCGTTCTCACCCTCAATTGGCCAGCCACGGGACGTTGGGCGCAGAATATCGGCAACGATGTCGACTTCATGAGCTGGGTGCCGCCCACGACGATAGAGGGCAAGGTCGGCTACGCTGTGCCGCCGGGCGGCACACCATCCCTTGCCGGCGGTTACCTGATCACGGTCACGGCTAATAGCAAAAATAAGGAAGCGGCGTATCTTTTCGGTCAGTGGTCGAACTCGAAAGAGGTGAGCCTTGGCAAGACGATTCAAGGCTTTTCGCTCCGCGATCCGTTTCGGATGTCGCACTACTCGGATCCGGGTTTCCGGAATCTGTGGTCGAACGCGGGCGAATACCTCGATGTATTGCGGATTGGTGGTGAGAACGGGGTTCAGGACCTCACCGTAATCCAAGCGCAGAAATACCATGAGCTGATGGAGAACGCGATCCAGGCCGCAATTAGCGGCGAGGATGTGAAATCGGCTCTGGATGAATCCTGCGAAGCGGCTGATCGGGTCACCAAGCAGGTCGGTATCGACAAGCAGAAAGACTCTTACGCTCAGTTTCGCGCTCAAGCCAACGCGTACAGGTAAGATTAGGGGGACACGGGTGGGGGTATCACGCCTCCACCCATTTCCTGCTGTCCCGGCCGAGAGCCCCGAGCGCAGCTCATGACGACCACGGCTGCGGTCGCGGCGGGTGGCCCGCGTGCGGGCGTCCTGCTTCAGGATCGCAATTTCAAATACTGGCTGATTGCGCCGGCCGTCCTCGTGATATTGCTGGTGGGGTTGTTCCCCGCCGTCTACGCGCTCGTGGTGAGCTTTCAGTACGTCACCATGATGGACCAGGACTATTCCTGGTACGGCTTTGGCTGGTACGAGTTTCTTTTCGAGGATGACCGTTTTTGGGAGTCGATGTGGCACACGGCGCTGATCACGGTCATCGCGCTGCCCGCCGAACTCATCATTGGCCTCTTGCTGGCGCGGCTCTTCCTCGCAGAGCTTCCCGGCAAGCCGGTATTCATCGCACTGCTCCTGCTGCCGTCGGTCATCTGTCCGGTGGTGGTTGGAGGGATCTGGAAGCTGATGTTCGATACCCAGTTTGGTCCGATCACCCACATTCTGTCGTGGATCATCGGCGAGCCGATCGAGATCACCTGGCTGGTCGAGCCGGTGTGGGTCTATCCGGTGATCCTGATCACCGAGATCTGGCAGTGGTTTCCGTTCATGTTCCTGATCCTGTTGGCGGCGCTTTCCGCCGTCGACAAAGATCTGACCGATGCCGCAGAGATCGATGGCGCCGGGTTCTGGACCATCTACCTGCGCATTGCACTGCCGGCGATCTGGCCGGTCATGTTCATCGCCATCTTGATTCGGCTTTTGGACCTCGTGCGCATCTTCGACATTATTTACGTGCTGACGCGCGGCGGGCCTGGAACATTCACCGAGACCATGCCGATCTACATGTACATCACAGGCTTTCACCAATTTGAGACGAGTTACACCGGGGCGATGACATTCCTCATCATCGTGCTCTTGTCGATCATCATCATCACCGCTCTGCGGCGGGCGGAGATCTCCCGATGAGCATGGCACCCGCCTCGACAGGGCAAGGTCCCTTGATCCGCCGCCGTACCACCGTCCTGTTCTGGCGGTACGCGGCCATCATCGGCGTCACTTTTTTGGTGGTGTTTCCGACTTATTGGCTGTTCCTCATGGGCTTCAAGTCGGCCGGGGAGATGTTCGCGGTGCCGCCGGTCTATTTTCCGGCCGAGCCGACCCTCGAGAGTTTTCGCGTGCTGTTCCGAGGGGAGGATGCCGCGACCCTGTACAACAGCCTGGTCATCGCGACGTCCACCACCATCATCGCCATGATCCTCGGCACCATGTGCGCCTATTCGATGGCGCGCTTCAGGACAGGGGGGCACAACTTTGCGATCTGGATCATGACGCAGCGCATGCTGCCGCCGATCGCCATCGTCTTTCCGCTCTTTCTCGCCTTCGCCTTCGTCGACATCCTCGACACGTTTCCCTCGATCATCATGGTCTACGTTGCCTTCAACCTGCCGTTTGTGATCTGGATGATGCGCGGCTACATCGAAGACATTCCGATCGAGCTGGAGGAAAGCGCGCTGGTTGATGGCTGCACGCGCTGGCAGGTGCTCTACAAGGTGGTGGTGCCGATGTCCCGTGCTGGTCTGTTCGCCACCGCCGTCTTCACTTTCATCTTCACCTGGAATGAGTTCGCCTTCGCACTGGTGCTGACCAACAACGAGATCGTCACCTACCCGGTCCAAGTGGTGAGCTTCTTCGGCCTTCAGGCCACCTTCTGGAACAAGATAGGCTCGATGTCGATCCTGGGCTCACTGCCGGTGTTCTTCGCGGTGATCTTCCTGCAGCGCTTCCTAGTGCGCGGCATCAGCATGGGAGCACTCAAGGGCTGACACCGGCCCGGCCGGGCGTGCCTCCGGGGGGGCCTGTTGAAGGTGGTCGCGCGGCCGCAAGGGTGAGGAACGCCGTCCCCTAATCGGCGGCGGCGCGTTTAGCCAACACGTCCTCCTGCTGGGCCGAGAAGATCGTCTTATATGCGGTCTTCGACCAATCCGGTGGCACCGGACAGGGGTCGAGATCGAAGCGGGAGAAGCGGGCGGGCTCGCCCCGCACGATGTCGCCGTTGTGGGGGCGCGGTTGGTTGTGGGGAGTGTATGGAAACGCATTGGCCGCCGAGTAGGCATGGAGCAGGAGCGGGCGCGAGCGGTCCGAACGGTTGGGACCGGAGCCATGCACCGTGCGGCAGTTGTGCACGGTCACCGAGCCGGCCGGTCCTTCCAGAGGGACCGCGGTATCGACGGCGATGGTGGCGACATCATCCTCGCCGATCACCCCGACCCAAACATCATCGGCGTTGAAGTGGCTGAAGATGGGACCTTTGTGGCTGCCGGGGATGATCTCCACCGGCCCCTGGTCCGGCCCCACATCGTCCAGAAAGACCCCGATGCCGAGCGGCGTGAAGTTGGTGTTGGGCCAGTACGGAATGTCCTGGTGCCACTTCACAACCTCGTCGCCGCTCCGCCATTTGAAATTGAGGTTTGAGTGGTGGTACTTGACGTTCGGGCCGACGAGATCGGCGGCGATGTCGACGATCACCGATTGGGAGCCGAACTCCCAGAAGGTCGGGTCGAGCTCCGCCGGCTGGACAAGCCGGCGGAGGCGCGGCGCCTCGGGCTTGTGGCCGGGCTCGAGCTCGATATCCCTGTCGGACTCGGTCATCGTGCGCGCCCGCGCGGCCACCCGCTCCATCGCTTCGCGCAAGCGCCTGAGCCACTCCGCCGAGACCGCGCTTTCGAGCAGCAGATAGCCGTCCTCGAAATAGGCCTCACGCTGGGCCTCGCTCAAGTAGATCGGCCTCTCGAGGTTTAGCTCGGCTGGCAGCGTCATGGTGCGCTCTCCGATCTTGATCGCGGCTTCATTGGGTGGACACGCGTCGCGACGCGAACGCCCGAATAGGTGCCGATTCAGGCGAGCTCCTCGACCTTTTTCCTGGCTTTGGTCTTGGCCTTGCTCTTCGCGTTCACCCTCGACTTCTGCGCTTCCCGGCGAACCTTCTCGAGCGTCTTCCACGGCCGGTCCCGACCTTCGAAATTAATCTCCACCTTGATCTCGTGCGGATCGAAGCAGACGAGCTGATGCAGATCGATACCGGGGATCTCGCGGTCGTCCCATTGGATGCCGTGCGCATCGAGACGCGCGGTGAAATTCTCGAAATCGCGGCCTCGGAAGGCAATATGATCGATGGTCCCGCTGTTCTTGGGAAGCGGCTTGTCGACCTGGACGATGTGGATCACCGGGCTGTTGCCGACGTACAACCACAGTCCCGGGACGGCCAAAGCCGGCCGAAACCCTTCCTCGAACCCGAGGCCGTCGACGTAGAAGCGACGGCACGCGTCGACATCATTAGTCGAGATATTCACATGGTCGAGCGTCGCGATGTCGGCGAGTTTGCCGGTCTTCATATCGAGTGCCATGAGTCCTCCTCGGATGGTCAGCCCGGCGCAGCGTCAAGCGGGGGTTCAGGTCTTAGAGGCTATGATACCGAACGCCCTTGGGGCCGGCAACGCCGCGGCGATCACGGTGTCACTAACACACGATATGTCCGGTTTATGTACCAGACGATCTGTCCGGATTTAGAAGCTCTCCAGGCTATGGAGGGTTTGGATGCGCCGGACAGAGCAGTTGCAGGGACTGAGATTGATGAAGTTCGAGGAGGTTTACGGCCGCACCCATCGGGGTTGCTTGAGCCAAGCCGAGGCGGCGGAGGTTCTCGGCGTTTCAGAGCGCACCTTCCGGCGCTGGCGCGACCGCTATGAGGCGGACGGCGCGGAAGGGCTCTACGATCGCCGTCTGGGCCGGGTCTCGGCGCGGCGCGCGGCGGTCGACGAGGTGACGGCGCTGTTGGCGCTGTTCGACACCCGCTACTGGGACTTCACCGCCAAGCACTTCCACGAGAAGCTGGTCGCGGACTATGCCTTCAAGCGCAGCTACAACTGGGTGCGGCTGAGCTTGCAGGCCCATGGGCGAAGACGGGCGGCGCCCAGGCGCGGGGCGCACCGGCGCAAGCGGCCGCGCCGCGCGCTGCCCGGCATGATGCTGCATCAAGACGGCTCAAGCCACGCGTGGGTCCCCGATCAGTGGTGGGACCTGATCGTCACCATGGACGACACCACCAGTGAGATCTACTCGGCCTTCTTCGTCGCCGAAGAGGGCACGATGTCGAGCTTTCAGGGGGTGTCCGAGGCGATCCGGGCCAAGGGGCTGTTCTGCTCGCTCTATGCCGACCGCGCCGGCCACTACTGGCACACCCCTGAGGCCGGCGGCACGGTCGACAAGGACAATCCGACCCAGTTCGGCCGCGCCCTGGCCCAGCTCGGCATCGAGCTGATCCCGGCCTACTCGCCCGAGGCAAGGGGGCGCTCGGAACGCATGTTCGCCACCCTGCAGAAGCGCCTGCCCCAGGAGCTCAGGCTCGCCGGCATCACCGACATGGCCCAGGCCAACCGCTTCCTCAAGGAGCTCTACCTGCCAGGCCACAACGCCCGCTTCGCGGTGCCGCCGGAAGCCGAGGGCACCGCCTTCGTGCCCTTCGCCGGTACCCTCGACGACATCCTCTGCGTGCAGCAGGAGCGCACCGTCTCCAACGACAACACCGTGCGCTACAAACGCCTGGTGCTGGCGATCCCGCCCGACCGCCATCGCCGCCACTACGTCAAGGCAAGGGTCCGGGTCCACGAATACCCCGACCGCACCCTCGCCGTCTTCCATGGGCCGCGCTGCCTGGCCCGATACCAGGCCGACGGATCGCCCATCAACACAAGCCACAGACAGGCCGCGTGATCCGCTTCGACGCGACCGGCCAGTGGATAAGGGGACGGCCGCTCCGCGCCCGACCCCTTATCCACTGGCCCAACAACCACAACTGAAGCGGTCAATTCAGTTTGTTCTCGACACGCCGCGGCGATCACGGGGACGCCGAGCAGACTTGGCTAGGTCTGGACACATGGCTTAGAAAGAACACCGCGTAGGCCGAACAAGAAACTCGGGAGAGGGACATGGCCTGGGACTACATCATCGTCGGCGCCGGCTCGGCCGGCTGCGTGCTGGCCAATCGCCTGTCGGCGAAGCCCGAGTGCAAGGTGCTGCTCTTGGAGGCGGGCGGGCGCGACGATTCGCCCTACGTGCGCATCCCCGCCGGGGTGGTCAAGGCGCTCATGTCGCCCCGCTACAACTGGCAATACCAGAGCGAGCCCGACCCTTCGCTCAACGGCCGCGCCGGCACGTGGGCCGCCGGCAAGCTGCTGGGCGGGTCGAGCTCGATCAACGGCATGGTCTACCTGCGCGGCCAGCGGGAGGACTACAACGACTGGGCACGCCTTCTCGGCAACACCCCCGAGTGGTCGTATACGGACGTGCTCCGCTATTTCAAGCGGATGGAGACCAACCCGCGCGGCGAGACCGAGTACCACGGCGAGTCGGGCCCGCTTGAGGTCTCCGACGTGCCGACCCCGCACCCGCTCCAGCAGATCTTCATCACGGCCGCGACCGAGGTTGGCATCCCCTTCAACGCCGATGTAAACGGCGAGAAACAGGAAGGCGTCGGCCCCAACCAGGGCACGGTCCGGTCCGGTCGGCGCAACTCATCCGCTCGCGCATTCCTGCACCCGGCGATGAGCCGGCCCAACCTCGAAGTGCGGACCGAGGCCAAGATCGACCGCGTGCTGTGGGAGGGCAAGCGCGCGGTCGGTGTGCGCTTTCTGCACAACGGCGAAACTCGCGAGGAGCATTGCGACGGCGAGGTGATCCTGTCGACCGGCACAATGTCCTCGCCGGTGGTCTTGATGCGCTCCGGAATCGGCCCTGCCGCGCACCTCAAGGAGCACGGCATCGAGGTCGTCCACAATTCACCTGGTGTCGGTCAGAATCTGCACGATCATCTGATCGTCTGGACCGCTGGCTACGTCACAATCCCAACCTACAACAAGGAGGCGACGCCGGCCGGCTACGTCAAGCACGGGCTGAACTGGCTGTTGTTCGGCAAGGGGCCGGCGGCGAACCCGATCTGTCAAGCCGTGGCCTTCGTGCGTACCCGCCCCGAGGAGGAGAGCCGCCCCGACGTCCAATTTCACTTCCTGCCTTCCGCCTACGACATGAAGCCCGACGGCATCCACCTCCTGGAGCGCGCGGCGGTGACAATCACGGTCAACGTGTGCCGGCCCAAGAGCCGCAACGAGATCGTCCTCAAATCGAAGGATCCCAACGACGGCCCGATGATCAAGCCCAATCTGATGAGCGAGCCCGACGACATGCAGCGGTTGATCGACGGCGTGAAGATCGCACAGTCGATCTACCGCGCACCCTCCTTCCTGCCCTATTTCGAAGGCCCTTACCTGCCTGGCCCCGAGGTCGAAAGCGACGACGAGCTTGCGGCCTACATCCGCGACAAAGTCGTGAACAGCTGGCACGCGGTCGGCAGCTGCAAGATGGGGATCGACGAGATGGCGGTGGTCGATGCGCGCTTGCGTGTGGTCGGAGTTGCGGGCCTGCGGGTGATCGACGCCTCGATCATGCCGCTCGTCCCGAGCGCCAACACCAACGCGCCGACGATCATGATCGGCGAAAAAGGCTCGGATTTGGTGCTCGAAGACCGCGCCGACTAGGGCGCGGACTTATGATCGGCCGCCGCCCGCATCCCGAACACTAGGTGCGCCGGCCCGGCCGACGCTCGGCCAAGGCACCTCCGTACCGCCGAAGGTGCCCTCCCCTGGTCTATTGTTCGGCCGCGCCGACCAACCTGCTAAGCCGCGGCTCCGGAGGTGGCCAAACGCTGCGCTCAAGGGCTACTCGGCGGCGCGGACCCGGCGCTGGGCGCGGCGCTTGGCCGGCGCCTTGTGGTATTCGCCGTCCTTCATCACCATCATCAGGTTGTCCTTGTCCTGCAGAATCGTGATGTCGGCCAGAGGATCGCCGTCCACCAGCAATAGATCGGCGAGGTAGCCCGCCTTGACCTGGCCGAGCGCCAACGGCTCATCGCCGGCGAAGGCCTCCGCCCCCCACGCCGTTGCCATCGTCAGTACCTGCGCCGGGCTGAAGCCCATCAGGTTGACGAAGTGCTCGAGGTCGCGGCAATCGGTCCCGTGGGGATTCCAGGCAAAGCCGTAATCGCCGAAAGGCAGCACGTGGATGCCGCGCTTGAACATCTTGCGCGAAACCTCGCACGCGTACTCGAGCTCGCGGTCGAAGCGTTGGGCCAGCGCCCACTCCTTGGTCATGCCCCAGTCCTCGGCCTCATAGAGCGTCGCGTAGACCGTCCCCATCGCCGGGCACACCACGTGATCGGCCTTGTGCTTCTGCAATTGGTCGAGCGTGCGCTCGGTCGCGAACGTCGCGTGATAGATGAAGGTGATGCCGTACTTGATGCAGAGTTGAACCGAGAGATCGCTGCGGGCGTGCGCCGCCATACGCTTGCCGCGCGAGTGCGCGACCTCGGCGGCGGCCGCGACCTCGTCCTCGGCCATCACCGTCGTCTCTTCGTTGCCCGTGAACTCGTCGCCCGAGATCGTCAGCTTGACGATGTCGACGCCTTCGCGGATGAACTCGCGGGCCGTGCGCCGCACCTCGATCGGCCCGTCGGTGATGACGAATATCGAGTCGTGGTGCATGTGCAGCTGGCGCGCATCCCACGGGCCGCCCGTCGGGTTGAACTGCGGCGT
Source organism: Alphaproteobacteria bacterium (assembly GCA_965248765.1). GTDB lineage: Bacteria > Pseudomonadota > Alphaproteobacteria > VGEJ01 > VGEJ01 > CBDFKF01. Next base: position 741,454 of record CBDFKF010000003.1, on the reverse strand, counting down.
GCAGGCGCGGAAACGCGGCCCCGGAATACGGCCCGCGTTGATTTCGTTGCGCAGCGCGATGTCGATGCGCGGTTTCTGGGTCGAACCGCTGACCACCGCGGTGAAGCCGTGGTCCAAAGCGGTGCGCGCGTTGTGAGTCGCGATCAGCATGTTCTCCTCGGGCGGCACATCGCCCGGCTCGGTCAGCGTCGCGAAGTCGGTGTAGGCAAGGTGCCCGTGGCAGTTGACGAGGCCCGGCATCAGGGTTGCGCCGCCTCCGTCGATCATGGTCGCGCCCTCGCGCGGGATCTGAGTCCTGCCCTTGGCGACCGTCTTGATCTGGTTGCCCTGGACCAGCACCTCGCCCGGGAACGAACGTTTGCTCGTGCCGTCGAAGACCATCACGTTGGTGAACAGCTTGTTGGCCATAGCGCACCCCTGGGTGTTAGTTCGTTAGACCTAGGTTAGCATCGAACGCGGCGGGGGCGAACCGAAACGTGAAAATCGAAGCGCTGTTTCGAGTCCGAGCCGGCGGTCACGAGGGCTGGAGCGGGTGCGAGACCGAGGCAAGGAGCGCGGCCGATGTTTACCACCCGTCCTGAGATCGTCGGCACCTTCGGGGTCGTCGCCTCAACCCACTGGCTGGCCACCGCGGCGGGTGTAGCGATGCTCGAAAAAGGCGGCAACGCCTTCGACGCAGCGGTCGCAACGGGGCTCTCGCTTCACATCGTCGAGCCCGACCAGAACGGTCCCGGCGGCGAGGTCCCGCTCATCCTCTACTGCGCCCAACGCGATACGGTGAAGGTGATCTGCGGCCAGGGCTCCGCGCCGGCCGGCGCCACGGTTACTGCGTACCGCGACCTCGGCTTGGAGGTGATTCCAGGTATCGGGCTCTTGCCAGCGGTGGTGCCGGGATCGTTCGGCGCCTGGATGCTGCTGTTGGGCGAATACGGCAGCTTGTCGCTTCGCGACGTCATGGCTCCCGCCATCGGGTATGCGCGCGACGGCTTCGCGGTCACCGCGCACGTCAGCGAATCGATCGCCGCCGTGCAAGCGCTGTTCGAGACCGAGTGGGCATCGTCGGCCGCGGTCTACCTGCCCGGCGGGGCGCCGCCGCCGCCGGGCGAACTCTTCCGCGCAACGACCATGGCCGACACATTCGAGCGCATCGTCCATGAGGCCGAGGCCGCGGGTGGTGGCCGAAGGGCACAGATCGAGGAGGCGCGGCGCGCCTGGTATGAGGGCTTCGTTGCCGAGGCAGTCGATCGCTTCTACCGCGAGGCAGAGCTCTTGGACACAAGCGGCCGCCGTCATCGCGGATTCCTCACCGGCGACGATCTGGCCAGCTGGCGCGCGACGGTCGAGGACCCCCTGACCTACGATTATCACGGCTACACGGTATGCAAGACGGGGCCCTGGGGGCAAGGGCCGGTCGCGTTACAACAACTCGCGCTGTTGAAGGACTTCGACCTCGCAGGCATGGCGCCCGCGAGCATCGAGTTCGTGCATACCGTCGTCGAATGCGCCAAGCTGGCCTTCGCCGACCGCGAGGCGTTCTATGGTGACCCGACGTTTGTCGACGTACCGATCGATACGCTGCTCGGCCACGACTACAACGCCGATCGCCGGCAATTGGTCGGCGACGAGGCGTCCTACGAGCTGAGGCCTGGCACGGTGGCGGGCTACGGCAGCAGGATTAACGTTCGGCCCAAGGGTTCGACCTCCGATATTGCGCATGCCATGGCGGCGACCGCAGTGCCGGGGCCGGCTCCCCTGCGTCATGTCGAACACGCCATTGCCGCGGCCGGCGCAGTGGACGGCGATACTACCCACTTCGACATCATTGACCGGCACGGCAACATGATCTCGGGCACGCCGAGCGGTGGCCGGCTCGGCGGTTCACCAGTGGTGCCGGGGCTCGGCTTCGGGCTGTCGACACGTGGCCAGATATTCTGGCTCGATGAGGATGCACCCGACGGCCTGGCACCAGGCAAGCGGCCGCGCACGACGCTCACGCCGGGGCTCGCGCTGAAGGACGGCGAGCCCTACATGGTGTTCGGGACACCGGGCGGCGACAAGCAGGACCAGTGGGCGCTGCACGCTTTCCTGCGCCACGTCCACTTTGGCCTCAACCTGCAAGAAGCGATCGAGGCGCCGGAGTTCCACACCAACCATGCGCCGAGTTCGTTCTATCCTCGCGAATGCGATCTGGGCCACCTGGCGCTCGAGCGCCGTTTCGGCGAGGACACCATCACCGCGCTCGCCGGGCGCGGGCACGCGATCGACGTCTACGACAGCTACAGCCTCGGCTACGTCACCGCGGCGATGCGCGGGGACGGCTTGCTAAAGGCTGGCGCCAGCCCCCGGCGCATGCAGTGCTATGCCGCCGGTCGCTGAGATGGCAACGTTGCCAATGTAACCTTAGGGTTGGTACTGATCGCCTCGCGGTCGGTGTCGCCAGGAGGCCAAGCCGCGCCATCGACCGCATCAACTGAGCCGCACCGCTGGCGAGTAAGGAGGAAAGTCCCATGAGACTTGGCATGTTCATGCACCCGATCCACGACTTCAAGCGCGGCTACCACACGCTTCTGAACGAGGATCGCGAGGTCATCAAATGCGCCGATGCGGTCGGCTTCGACGAGGTGTGGCTGGGTGAGCACTACACGGTGCCGACCGAGCCGGTGCAATCATCGCTGATGATGTTCGCGTCGATGATCCCAGAGACCACGCGCATCACGTTCGGCTCGGCAGTGCACTGCCTCGCTTACTACCACCCGGCGATGATCGCTGGCTGGGCCGCGCAGTTCGATCACCTCGCCAAGGGGCGGTTCAACATGGGTGTCGGCGTGGGTGGCACCCCGACCGACTTCGAGCTGTACGACGTCATGGACAAGAACCGGATGGAGATGGTCATCGAATCCATCGAGATGATCCACGGCATCTGGGCCTCCGATCCGCCCTACGCATTCCACGGCAAGCACTGGAACTTCGAGGTCAAGGACAACATCAATCCGGATATTGGGATCGGCGGCATGCCCAAGCCCTATCAACAGCCCCACCCGCCGGTCATGATCCCGGCCTTGAGCCGCGGCTCGGGCAGCGTGCGGACCGGGGTGCAGCGTGGCTGGCAGATCCTCTCGGCCAACTTCGTACACCCCGATGTCATCAAGTCGCATTGGCGGGAGCAGATCGCAGAGTGCGAAAAGCTCGGACGAGAGCATGATCCCTCGTTGTGGCGGGCCGGTCACACGCTGCTCGTCACCGAGACCGACGAGGAGGCGCGCGAGTACCTGCGCCAGCCCGACAGCGCGCAACGCTGGTACTTCGAATGGGTGCTCGCGGTGGCGAAGCACAGCAACTATACCCAGATCCTCAAGAGCGATGCCGATCTCGACATGCCCGATGACGAGCTCACCGTCGACTATTGTCTCGACAACTTGGTCACCGCCGGCAGTCCCAAGACGGTGGTCGAGAAGCTGGTCGAATTTCGCGAGGACGTGGGCCCGTTCGAAAACCTGGTCGTCTCGCACCACGACTGGGTGCATAAATCGCTGTGGGTGCGCCACATGGAGCTGTTGGCGAAAGAGGTGATGCCGCGCTTTCGTGACGCGGTCGGCTGGCGGCCCTAGGGGGCAAGGGGGCAAGGCAGTCGACTCCCCTGCTATGACATTCTCATTAACGGGAGCTTGGGTCTTCCTTTTCGGTAGCGCGATGAGACGGGAGCCAGACTACGTCATCATCGGCGCGGGATCAGCCGGCTCCGCGCGTTGCGGCTCGTGATTCTCGCTTCGTTGAGCGTCCGCCGTTGTCCGCCCTGCACGTAGTTTCTGCCCTCACGGCGAAAACAGGGGTTCGAGTCCCTAGGGGACGCCAGTAATTTCAAAGACTTGGCCGACCCTGTCAACGGCGGCGTAAAAATGTACCGGCGCGGCGGCGTAAAAATGTACTGCGGGCTGGGTGGTAGCTTGTCCCCGTAGTCCACGGGAGGGACCCGCGCGCGGGTCGACGCGCCCTCTGTGCGCGGCTGGCGGCGGGCCGCGCGTGGGAGGGGGCTGTGGGCCGACGGGGACAAGCGGGGGGTTATTCGGACGGTTGCCGGCGTCGTGACCGGCTCTGCTTGAGGCGGTAGCTCTCGCCGTTGATCTCCAGGATATGGCCATGGTGGGTGATGCGGTCGAGCAGCGCGCCGGTGAGGCGCTCGCTGGCGAACACCGTCGTCCATTCCTGGAAGGGCAGGTTTGAGGTCACGATGGTGGCGCCGTTCTCGTAGCGCCGGCTGAAGACGTCGAACAGCAGCTCGCTTCTGGTCTGCGACAGGGGCCCGTAGCCGAGCTCGTCGACGATCAGGAGATTGACCCTGGCGAGCTGGGCCTGGAGGCGGAGCAGCCTCTTCTCGTCGCGCGCCTCGATCAGCTCGTGGACCAGATGGGAGGCTGTGGCGAAGCGCACGCCGAGGCCCTTGTGGCAGGCGGCGAGGCCGAGGGCGAGAGCGACATGGGTCTTGCCGACGCCGCTCGGGCCGAGCAGGATTACGTTCTCGCGGCGCGCGATGTACTCGCCGCGCGCGAGATCCAGCACCAGCATCTTGTTGAGCGCCGGGATCGCCTTGAAATCGAAGCTCTCAAGCTGTTTGACGACAGGGAACCCGGCCTGCTTGATAAGCCGCTCGACGAGGCGGCGCTCGCGGTCGATCAGCTCCATCTCCACCAGCCGGGCCAGGAACCGCACATGATCCAGGCCCTCGGCCGCGCACCGGCGCGCCAGTTTCTCGTATTCCCGCAGGAAGGTCGGCAGCTTCAGCCTCTTCAGGTGATGTTCGAGCAGGATGCGGGGGGGCTCAACCATGGCCGGCCCCACCGGCCAGCGGGGTGGCGTAGTCGGCGCTCCGCGTGGCGGCGACGAAGGGCTGGGGCAGGTGCGGATAGCGCGACAGGTCGAGATGCACGGGCCGCCTCTCGATGCGGGCCAGCAGCAGGTGCTTGACGGCGTCGAAGCCGATCAGGCGGCGCTTCACCGCGTCGCGCACCGCGGCCGCCACCTGCGGTTCCGGGAAGTCTTCGTGCAGGCGCAGCACCTGGATGTATTCGCGCTTGCCGCGCGGCCCGAAGCGCGCCTCGAGGAGGCGGCGCAACGTGTCGAAGGCCGGATCGAGCTTCCACCCTCTCAGCGGCGCCGCCTGGTCCAGGGCGCCCGGCTTCTTCTCCAGCAGCGACAGATAGTGCAGCGGGTCGTAGACGACGTCGCCGCGGACATAGCTGCGCCGATGGCGGGCGACGATCTCGGCGCCGAGCGCGATCTCGACCCGGTCGACATAGCCCTTGACCGTCACCTTCTTGTGGGCGTGCACCGCCGGTGCCGAGTAGTCCACCAGCCGGTAGCGCACCAGGGCCGTCGACGAGACCTGGCCCGGCACATGCTCGCAGGCCTCGAAGGGAACCGCCGGCAGATCACGCAGGGCCTCGAGATCGGCGAGCAGCGCCGCCGTCTGCTCCCCTGCCGAAGCGGTCGCGGAACAGATAGTGCGACTGAAGATGTGAGAACGCCTGCGTCCTGAGGCGCGTGCCGTCGCCCCCCGCCGAGGAAGGCGAAGGCGCTGACATGGCCGTCCAGGAATGCCTCCGTCGTCTCCCGGGGGGAGGCCTTCACGAACCAGACATTGGAATGGGGCAGGATCAGGCAGAAGAAGGCAACCTTCTCGCGCCGGCCCGGCAGCTCCACCACCGCCTCGCCGAAGTCGACCTGGGCGTGGCCCGGCGGGTGATGCAGTGGAACGAAAGCCTCGCGCGTCGACTGCCGCCGGGAACGCACATAGTCCTTCACCATGCAGACCGTGTGGAAACTCTGGGTGGCGGGGATGGAGGTTTAGGTAACCATGATTTGCGGCGATCCCACGTAATCTGGCGGTTTGGCGCCGGTAGCCCTGTGGAAGGGGCTCCAGGCCTCCGTGGATCGATGTGCGGCGCTCGATTTTGGCCTGATTCCCGTCTCATGCCCTCGCGGCGGCGATCAAGGCGGGAACACCTACCAGCGAGATCGCGCGGCGGATGTTGTAAGCCAGCGCCGTGATGCTGAACTCGCCGCGCACGTTCTCCAGCCGCCGGGTCAGGAAGGCACCCTGGCCCATCCATTGTTTGATTGAGCCGAAGGGATGCTCGACGCTTTCACGGCGCGCATCGAGCAGCTCCGGGCGGGCCGCCAATCGTTCTGCCATGCGCTCCAGGATCGCTTCGGCGCTTGCGCTTGCTGTGTAGCGCCAGGCGTTGGCCGTCGGGGCAGATGTAAATGTCCTCGCCGCCGTCATAGCGGAAGCGTTCCTTGGGAAAGAGCCCCTGGCTCACCGTGGATCCGCGCTGGGGCTTGGGCACATGCGGCACGACGCCGGCATTCTCGCAGGCCTCGATATCCTCGATCTTGAAGTAGCCCGCGTCGGCGACCGCGTCGATCCGATCGACGGCCAGGTTCCGACGGGCCACCACCGCCGTCTCGGCCAATAGACCGAGATCGCTGACCTTGTTATGGACCTGCTGCTCGGCGATCAGTTTGTGCTTGGCGTCCACGGCGATCTGAATGTTGTAGCCGACACCGACCCGGGTCTCGGCGTACATCGCCCGGCTGTCCGGATCCGTCAAAGAGAGCTGGTCCTCGCCACTCGCAGCCAGCGCGTCTCGATGTTCCTCAAACCGCTCACGCCGCCCTTGGATCGCAGCGATCTTCTCCTGGATATGCTCCACCTCGCCGCCGCCGGTGCCGCCCTCGTCTTGCTCGTCGGCCTCGTCGAGCCGGTCGAGATAACGCGACAACCTCTCGTCGCTCTCGGCCAACGCCTTCGCCAGCTTCGCTTTGGTGAAGTTCCGCTTCCGGCTGTTCACTGCCTTGATCCGTGTACCGTCAACCGCCACCAGCTCGCGTCCGAACAGCTCCAGTTCGCGGCATAGCCTCACGAACTCCCGAAACACCTGTCGGAAGGCCGCCCGATTGATCCGCCGGAAATCGGCGATCGTCTTGAAGTCTGGCGACAAACGCCGCAACAGCCAGATCACTTCGAGATTACGCTTGCTCTCTGCCTCCAGCCGGCGGCTCGAACGTACCCGATTGAGATAGCCGTATATGTAGAGCTTCAGCAGGTCCGCCGGATCGTAGCCGGGACGACCTATCGCCTTCGCCGCGGCGCGCTCGAAACCAGCGGCCGCTAGGTCCAAACCATCCACGAAGGCATCGATGAAACGGACCGGGTTATCCCGGCCCACGTAATCGTCCACTGCTTCCGGCAGAAGCAGAACCTGAGAGCGGTCAACGCCAGGAATGTGTCTCATGGCGGACCCTAACATCGCCATGAGACGGACGGAATCCCCCGCCACCCAGAGTTTCCACACGGTCTGCATCGTCAAGGACTATGTGCGTTCCCGGCGGCAGTCGACGCGCGAGGCTTTCGTTCCACTGCATCACCCGCCGGGCCACGCCCAGGTCGACTTCGGCGAGGCGGTGGTGGAGCTGCCGGGCCGGCGCGAGAAGGTTGCCTTCTTCTGCCTGATCCTGCCCCATTCCAATGTCTGGTTCGTGAAGGCCTCCCCCCGGGAGACGACGGAGGCATTCCTGGACGGCCATGTCAGCGCCTTCGCCTTCCTCGGCGGGGTTCCGCGCTCGATCCTCTACGACAACACGACCCTGGCGGTGGCGCGGATCCTGGGCGACGGCACGCGCCTCAGGACGCAGGCGTTCTCACATCTTCAGTCGCACTATCTGTTCCGCGACCGCTTCGGCAGGGGAGCAGACGGCGGCGCTGCTCGCCGATCTCGAGGCCCTGCGTGATCTGCCGGCGGTTCCCTTCGAGGCCTGCGAGCATGTGCCGGGCCAGGTCTCGTCGACGGCCCTGGTGCGCTACCGGCTGGTGGACTACTCGGCACCGGCGGTGCACGCCCACAAGAAGGTGACGGTCAAGGGCTATGTCGACCGGGTCGAGATCGCGCTCGGCGCCGAGATCGTCGCCCGCCATCGGCGCAGCTATGTCCGCGGCGACGTCGTCTACGACCCGCTGCACTATCTGTCGCTGCTGGAGAAGAAGCCGGGCGCCCTGGACCAGGCGGCGCCGCTGAGAGGGTGGAAGCTCGATCCGGCCTTCGACACGTTGCGCCGCCTCCTCAAGGCGCGCTTCGGGCCGCGCGGCAAGCGCGAATACATCCAGGTGCTGCGCCTGCACGAAGACTTCCCGGAACCGCAGGTGGCGGCCGCGGTGCGCGACGCGGTGAAGCGCCGCCTGATCGGCTTCGACGCCGTCAAGCACCTGCTGCTGGCCCGCATCGAGAGGCGGCCCGTGCATCTCGACCTGTCGCGCTATCCGCACCTGCCCCAGCCCTTCGTCGCCGCCACGCGGAGCGCCGACTACGCCACCCCGCTGGCCGGTGGGGCCGGCCATGGTTGAGGCCCCCCGCATCCTGCTCGAACATCACCTGAAGAGGCTGAAGCTGCCGACCTTCCTGCGGGAATACCTCAAGCAGAGCCGGTCACGACGCCGGCAACCGTCCGAATAACCCCCCGCTTGTCCCCCGTGGGCCCACAGCCCCTCCCACGCGCGGCCCGCCGCCAGCCGCGCACAGAGGGCGCGTCGACCCGCGCGCGGGTCCCTCCCGTGGACTACGGGGACAAGCTACCACCCAGCCCGCAGTACATTTTTACGCCGCCGCGCCGGTACATTTTTACGACGCCGTTGACAGCAGCGCGATACTGGCCGTTCCGGCGCTGCCCCGAAAGGCTGTCTCGGCGATGCTGGGGCGTCTGTGCGTCGTGCACGACAGGGCTAGCATCTCCCGCCCTTTCAAGCACCACCGCACAGGGTCGCGGCGGATCGAGCGAGCCGTGACACTCGCCCTGGGCGGCCAGCGCCATGCGCACGTCCGGCAGGGATGCCCGCCCCCCGTAGGTCGCGGCCGGGCAATGTCCGTGTCGAGAACAAACTGAATTGACCGGTTTATGTACCATATGAATTGACCGCTTCAGTTGTGGTTGTTGGGCCAGTGGATAAGGGGGCGGGCGCGGAGCGGCCGTCCCCTTATCCACTGGCCGGTCGCGTCGAAGCGGATCACGCGGCCTGTCTGTGGCTTGTGTTGATAGGCGATCCGTCGGCCTGGTATCGGGCCAGGCAGCGCGGCCCATGGAAGACGGCGAGGGTGCGGTCGGGGTATTCGTGGACCCGGACCCTTGCCTTGACGTAGTGGCGGCGATGGCGGTCGGGCGGGATCGCCAGCACCAGGCGTTTGTAGCGCACGGTGTTGTCGTTGGAGACGGTGCGCTCCTGCTGCACGCAGAGGATGTCGTCGAGGGTGCCGGCGAAGGGCACGAAGGCGGTGCCCTCGGCTTCCGGCGGCACCGCGAAGCGGGCGTTGTGGCCTGGCAGGTAGAGCTCCTTGAGGAAGCGGTTGGCCTGGGCCATGTCGGTGATGCCGGCGAGCCTGAGCTCCTGGGGCAGGCGCTTCTGCAGGGTGGCGAACATGCGTTCCGAGCGCCCCCTTGCCTCGGGCGAGTAGGCCGGGATCAGCTCGATGCCGAGCTGGGCCAGGGCGCGGCCGAACTGGGTCGGATTGTCCTTGTCGACCGTGCCGCCGGCCTCAGGGGTGTGCCAGTAGTGGCCGCGCGGTCGGCATAGAGCGAGCAGAACAGCCCCTTGACCCGGATCGCCTCGGACACCCCCTGAAAGCTCGACATCGTGCCCTCTTCGGCGACGAAGAAGGCCGAGTAGATCTCACTGGTGGTGTCGTCCATGGTGACGATCAGGTCCCACCACTGATCGGGGACCCACGCGTGGCTTGAGCCGTCTTGATGCAGCATCATGCCGGGCAGCGCGCGGCGCGGCCGCTTGCGCCGGTGCGCCCCGCGCCTGGGCGCCGCCCGTCTTCGCCCATGGGCCTGCAAGCTCAGCCGCACCCAGTTGTAGCTGCGCTTGAAGGCATAGTCCGCGACCAGCTTCTCGTGGAAGTGCTTGGCGGTGAAGTCCCAGTAGCGGGTGTCGAACAGCGCCAACAGCGCCGTCACCTCGTCGACCGCCGCGCGCCGCGCCGAGACCCGGCCCAGACGGCGATCGTAGAGCCCTTCCGCGCCGTCCGCCTCATAGCGGTCGCGCCAGCGCCGGAAGGTGCGCTCTGAAACGCCGAGAACCTCCGCCGCCTCGGCTTGGCTCAAGCAACCCCGATGGGTGCGGCCGTAAACCTCCTCGAACTTCATCAATCTCAGTCCCTGCAACTGCTCTGTCCGGCGCATCCAAACCCTCCATAGCCTGGAGAGCTTCTAAATCCGGACAGATCGTCTGGTACATAAACCGGACATATCGTGTGTTAGTGACACGGAGTGGGCAATGTCCGTTGACTCGGCGGATGGAGGGGAACACCATCGAATAGTTCGATGGACCGCAGCGCTAGCCGTGGGCATCGCGGGGGCTTCGCCCGAGGGTGGGGTTGCATCTGGCGGGCGCCTTTATTGGGGATGCGCCGCCTAGTGGCGGGTCGACAACATTGACGGAGGAGACTATGACGGATCGTGAACGCATCGCGAAGCGGACGGTGGAGGAGACGCAGTACAAACGCCGGCTCTCGCTCAGCCGGCGTCGCATGATGCAGCTTTCGGCCGCAGCATCGCTTGCGGCCGTCGCCAAGGCCTATCAGCCCAACGAGGTGCGCGCCGACGTCAAGGGCAAGGTGTCCTTGTATGACTTCTCCGGCCACCGTTGGGAAGATGTGCACCGCGCCATCCTGCCACTGTTCGAAAAGAAGTACCCGAACATCGAGGTCGACATCATTGGCGAGCCGATCGGCGATGCCTACATGAAGATCTCGGTGATTATGAGCTCGCAGATCGACACCTTCAACACGTTGATCGCGGACTTCGGAAAGATCCCGGAGCTGCACGCCATCGGCGGCCTGAGCTCGTTCAAGTCCTGGCTGGAGCAGTACCCAGGGTGGACCGAGAACTATAAGGAGGAAGTGCCGGAGGCGGTTTGGAAACTCTACAATGTTCCGCCGACACCCGCGGGCGATCCTTTCGCGCTCTGCGGTGATGGCAATGCTAACCTCACCTTCTACCGCAAGGACGTCTTCGACAAGCACGGCATTAGCGTGCCCAAGACGTGGGATGAGGCAATCGAGACCTGCAAGGAGATCAACGATCCCAAGCGCGAGGTCTATGCCTACTGTGCCGCGATGCAGCGGAATTTCTGGGCCGGCATCGAATTCTGGGGAATGCACGCCTCCTGGGGTGGCGAGTGGTTCGATAAGATGGAGAGCGGTTACTGGAACCAGCCTTTAACACCGAGGCGGGCTACAACTCGCTCAAGACACTGAAGGAGCTTAACAAGTACGCCCATCCGGTGAGTTCGAACGCCGGTGAGGACGAGGTCAACACCGCCTTCGGCAACGGCACCGCGCTATACGGGCCGCTTACCTGGGGTACCGCCACGCTCAATGACTCGCACTTCACCGACCTCGCCGAGGTGTGGCACACCGACATACCGCCCAAAGGTACAACGCCTGGCAGCGCCCACCGCCCCTTAATGGGCGGTCACGGCATCGTCATCCCGCCGTGGACGCAGGACCGGGATGCCGCGTTCGAGTGGGTCAAGTGGACGGCCTCGGGCGACTACACCGACCCGGCGATCGGCGAGGCCATCGTCAAGGCAGGTGGGCAGCCCGCACGGGTGCCGTTGCTGGAGAAGCACAAGGGCCGCGTCCACTTCTTCGAGGGCCTTGGCAAGTGCTTCCCGATCGCGATCCCCTTCCTGATGCTGATCCCCGAGGGCAACGCCTTTGCCGGCATGCTCGGCGAGGAGACGGCGGATGCCGTGAACGGGGACAAATCCATTGAGGACGCACTAAAGGCCATGGACGCGCGCGCGCGCCGGCTCATGGAGGACGGCGGCTACTATTCGGATTCGGAAGGCGCCAAGAAGACCTGAAGCCCCGGCGGCCCGGCCGCAGCGGCGAGATCGCTGCAGGCGAAAGGAAGGCGCCACCCCGTAAGGAGTGGCGCCCTCCTTTGTCGCAGGCCCGAGAGGTTAAACGGCGGACGGGAGCAAATGTCCGCTCACAATAACAGCGGACACCTCCGAGATATTAGAGCCATGCCCGGCCGCTCCAGCGGCCCCCGGGCAGGAGATCCGCTATTCGGCGCAGTGGGTCGCGGGTACCGATGCGCATTTCACGCAGGCCCCGGAGCCGATGGAACCGAGACGCTGGTCACCGTGTTGCTATCGCTCCTAGGCCCCGGTGCCCTGCGTACCGCCCAGGATATTCGGCGGAAGGGCGAAGTAGCGCCGCACACGGTCGGCGTTCATTACCCAAACTCTGACGCTCGCCCTCCGCAGCGAGCGCGCAACGAACATCGGGAAGGTTCGCGCGCGGCCCGTAGGTCGTCGCCAGGTTCTCGACCTTGTACTGGCCGCCGCGGTCGCATGACTCGCATACGATCGCAAGGAAGCTGGCCGGATCGAGATCGCACAGCCGCACCGCGCCGCAGCTGGCCTCGCGCTGGGGGAGAAGAGTGCCCATCGCGCACAGTGTAACGGACAAAAGATGACCCTGTGGACACACGTGCGGGATGCCGCAAATCGTTAGACAAATCGCCCGTAAGTCATTGATTCTTCGTCGGCCGAACCGGGGCGAAAGCTGTCTAAGGGTGCTGGACTCATTGGGAAAGTAGGGGATTCCTAATCCTGGGGTCGCAGGTTCGAGTCCTGCCGGGCGCGCCACTACTTTCAGTGTGTTGGGAGGAGTTCAGCCCTGGCCGGGCGGCGCGACGGAGGAGGAGGCCGATGGAGATCAGAGGCTGTGTGGCGCTCGTGACCGGTGCCAATCGGGGGCTGGGCCGGGCCTTCGTGGAAGCCCTTGGGCAGCGAGGCGCGGTTGGCGTATGGGCGGCGGCACGGTGTACGGGCGCCGTCGCCGATCTAGTGGCCGCTGATGCGAAACGGGTACGCCCGCTCACGCTTGATATCAACAACCCTGGGCAGGTGCAGGCTGCGGCGGCGGCCGCGAGCGATGTCACACTTCTAATCAACAACGCGGGGCGCCTGGACTGGACCGGTTTGGTCGCCGCCGACAGCCTGGACGGCGCGCGCGCCGAGATGGAAACCAATTATTTCGGCACACTGGCGATGGTGCGTGCGTTCGCGCCGGTATTGGCGGCCAATGGCGGCGGCGCGATCGTCAACGTCTCGGCGAGCGCCGCGCTCATCAATTATCCCATTGTCGGGTCATACTGCGCGTCCAAAGCCGCCGTCCGTTCGATGACCCAGGGCGTGCGGGCCGAACTCGCAGGCCAACGTACCGCTGTAATCGAGGTGTTGCCCGGGCCGGTCGATACGGACATGAATGCCCGCATGCCCGGCGATAAGTTTCCGCCCGCTCAGATCGCCGAGGCGACGCTAGCGGCCATCGAGCGCGGCGAGACCGAGATCTACTCCGATGCCAAGGCCGCGGCGATCCGCGAGGCGTTCGCCACCGACCCGCGAGCGCTCGAACGCGAGGCTGCCGCGTTGACGCCCGAGCCCTGAGGTAGCTCGAGCGGTGGGGCGGATTTGACGTTGACGCCATCGACGACGCCTCCCTAGATTTGACCCCGCCGCGGGCGCTCAGGGTCGGCTAGCGGTAGTTGTGGCGAGGGGAGACGAATGCAGTTAGTCGGCGTCGATGTGGGAGGAACTTTTACCGACTTGGTGTTCACAGACACCGAGAGCGGCCGTACTACCATTCACAAAGTACCGACGACGCCCGAGGACCCCTCGCTCGGCGCTATCAAGGGTCTACGCGAGCTGTGTGGCCGCGACGACATCGACCCCGCCGCCATTGAGCACGTATTTCACGGCACCACGATCGCGACCAATGCCGTGCTTGAATATGACGGCGCGCGAACCGGCTTGGTCACCACGCACGGTTTTCGCGACATCCTGCACATCGGTCGGCATTGGCGCCCGCAGAACTACTCGATCCAGCAGGAAATACCCTGGCAGGACAGGCCACTAGTCCGGCGGCGCTATCGCGCCTCGGTCAAAGAGCGCCTGATACCGCCGCGCGGCGAGGTGCTGGAACCGCTCGATGAGGACGGCGTCAGGCGCATCGCCCGTCGCTTCAAAGACGAGGGCGTCGAGGCAGTCGCGGTCTGCTTCCTGTTTTCTTATCTCGATTCGCGCCATGAAGATCGGGCACGGGAGATTATTATCGAGGAGCATCCCGACTGTTTCGTGTCGACCTCGGCCTCGGTGGCGCCGCAGTTCCGCGAGTTCGAGCGCTTCACTACAGCGGCGATGAGCGCGTTCATCGGCCCCAAGGTGCGGCGCTACGTCGCCAACTTTGCGGACGGTCTGCAGGCGGCCGAGGTGGGTGCTGAGCTGCACATCATGGGCTCCCAAGGCGGTGTTGCAACCGCAACGACGGTCGCGGAGCGGCCGATCATGACGCTACTCTCCGGCCCGGCTGCGGGCGTGCTCGGCGGGGCCTGGGCCGGCGCCAACTCGGAAAGAGACCGGCTCATCACCTTCGATGTTGGCGGCACCAGCGCGGATATCGGTACCGTGATCGACGGCGCATTCAGCGAGGCCACCTCGCGCGATACGTGGATCGCTGGCTACCCGGTTCTGGTCTCCATGATCGACATCGACACGATCGGCGCGGGTGGCGGCAGCATCGCGCATGTCGACAGCGGTGGCGCGTTTCGGGTCGGCCCGGAGAGCGCCGGCTCTCGCCCCGGCCCGGCCGCCTACGGCCTCGGCGGCACCCAGCCCACCGTCACGGACGCGAACCTCGTCTTGGGGCGCCTCGATCCGGATAACTTCCTCGGCGGCGAGATGGCCCTCGATCCCAATGCGGCGCGAGCAGCAATCGGCGAGCTCGCCGGCCGCCTCGAGTTCGACGAGCAAGACACCGCGGAGGGCATCCTCACCATTCTCAACAGCAACATGGCCAACGCGATTCGCGCGCGCACCATCCAAAAAGGGTTGGACCCACGGAGCTTCGCGCTGGTCGCCTTCGGCGGTGCGGGACCCCTCCATGGCGCCGAAGTCGCCGCCATGCTTGACATCCCCGAGGTCATCATTCCGCCCCATCCCGGCATTACCTCGGCGGCGGGGTTGCTGACGACCGATCTCAAGTACGAGCAGATTCAGACGGAGTTCCAGGTCCAAGGGTCAGTCGATGCAGGCCGCATTAACGCCGATTTTGAGGCCTTGGAGCAGAGGCTCCTGGCGCAGTTCGCGGCAGACGGCATAGCGTCCGGCGGGGTCAGGCTAGAGCGCTCCGGCGATCTTCGCTACGTCGGCCAGGGCTACGAGCTGCGCGTCCCGTTCCCAGCGGGTGACATCGATGACGCCGCGCTCGATACCGTGTGGAGCGCGTTGCACGAGCAGCACAAGGCCGAGTACGGCCACTTCTTCCCGGCAAGCCCGATCGAGATCGTGAACATTCGCCTCACCGGCATCGGCCACATGCCCAAGATCGCCCGGCCCTCGGTCCGCGGCGGCGAATCGCTGGCGGCGGCACGGGTCCGCGTCGCCTCCTGCATCTTCCGCGTCGGTGGCAAGCTCCAATCATTCGAGACGGCGCACTACAAGCGCGAGGCCATACCTCTAGACGAGCCGCTCGAGGGTCCGGCCGTCGTTCACCAGATCGACACCACGACGGTGGTTCCGCCAGGGTGGTATGCGGTGGCGGATACCGGCGGCAACATGATCCTGCGCACGCGCGGGTAAGTCCGCTCACTCGATTCGCGCTATGTCCTCGGTCGGCGTGGATAGCGGCTTGTAGAGATCGGGCCGGCGGTCGCGAAACACCGGGCGGTATTGCCGGGCCTTGAACACCGCCTCGCGGCTCAGGTCGGCCGAGATGATGCGATCGCCGTTGTTGCCTGCTTCAGCTAGCACCGCGCCCTCGGGATCGACGATCATGCTGCAGCCGCCGAAATCCCAATCACCCTCGTGGCCGACCTTGTTGCAGGGCGCGAAATAGACGGCGTTGTCATAGGCGCGGCTGATCATCATTTCGCGCCAGGTTGGTAGCTCGTAGGCGGCAAATGGTACGACGATCAACTCGGCGCCGTTGACCGCCGAGCAGCGCGCTGATTCGGGAAACAGCGTGTCGTAGCAAATGTTTATGCCAACCCGCCACTCGCCGATGCGAAAGACTGGGAAGTACGAGCCGAAGCGGAAGTACAGTTTCTCGAGGCTGCGAAACGCCGCCGGATGGACCTTGCGATACTTGCCGATGATCTGACCTTCGGGGTCGATCACCATGGCGGTGTCGTAGTAGACCCCGGCGCTCTCTTCTTCGTAGATCGTCGCAATGATGTGCGTCTTGTGTTGGCGCGCCTTGTCCCGGATCCGGCCGATGCTATAGCCGTCGTCGGGCTCTGCCTGCTCGATGTATTTGTAATCACGATACTGAAAGACGTAGATCATGTTGAAGAACTCCGGGATCACGATCAGATCCGGCTGATCGCGCTCCACCACCTCATCGATGTAGGCGCACGCCTTGTCGACGTTGGTGTCCCGGTCGGGGACGCTGTTCATCTGCACCAGACTGAGCTTCATGTCGGCGCTCATGGCATCGATTCTCCTTTGATCAGCCTACCCGCGGAATATCTTCGCTCGCGCTGCAGATGGGGGTGTAGAGATCCGGCCGGCGGTCTCGGAAGAACGGCTTGCGCTTACGTGTGGCGAACACCGTTTCCCGATTCAGGGTCGTCGAGATGATCTCATCGTCGGTGCCGCCTGCCTCGGCCAGGACCTGGCCCTCGGGGTCGACGATCATGCTGAGCCCGCCAAAGTCCCAATCGCCTTCACGACCCACCTTGTTGCACGGCGTGAAATAGACCGCGTTTTCCCACGCCCGCGTGATCATCATCTCGCGCCACGGCCCCACCTTCGGCGCCGCGAACGGGACGACGATCAGCTCGGCGCCATTAATGGCGACGCAACGCGCATGCTCAGGGAAGAAAGTGTCGTAGCAAATGACCATCCCGATGCGCCACTCGCCGACCTTGAAGACGGGGAAGCGGGAGCCAAAGCGGAAATACATCCGTTCGAGGCTGAGATAGAGGCCCGGCATGATCTTGCGGTACTTGCCGATAATCTCACCCGCAGGATCGATGATGAATGCGGTGTCGTAGTAGATGCCGGCGCTTTCCTCTTCATAGAGCGTGGCAATCAGATGGATGCCGTGCTCGCGGGCCTTTTCACGGACACGGGTCAGGCTGTAGCCGTCCTCCGTCTCGGCAAGATCCAGGTATTTATGGTCGCGGTATTGGAAAACGTAGTGGTGATTGAAGAACTCGGGGATCACCACCAGATGCGGTTTGTCCTCGGCGACCGCGCGATCGATGTACGCGCATACCTTGTCGACATTGGCCTCCCGGTCTGGCGTGCTGTTCATCTGCACCAGGGATATTCTCATCTCGCTCGGAAGGCTCATGTCATGGCTCCCCGCGTTAGTGGATCATGCCCGCCCGGTATCGGTCGGGACGCTGCCGGCGGCTCCGGTCCGACCGAGTGGCGATCCGATTGATGCGAACGGCCACGTGATCTCCCGATTTCCGGTCAGGCCGCGCGGCCTGAAGATCAGGATCAGGATCATGATGCCGGCAAGCCCCATCTCCTGAATCCCGGGCGGCACCGCGATCTCGGTGTCGCCGATCTCAAGGCCCTTTTCCGCTTGTCGCAGCAGCTCTGTAAAGACGGAAATGACGACCACGCCGAGCACAGCGCCGGACAAACTGTTCATGCCGCCAACCACCAACATGGCCAGGGTGATGAAGGTCAAGCCCAGCCAGAAGTTGGCGATGTAGATGACTCCGACAAAGTGCGCATAGAGGACGCCGCCGATGGCTACGAAGAACGCGCTGATTACCCAGGCGACCAGCCGTTGGCGCGTAATATCGATTCCGACCGCGCGCGCCGCTACCTCGTCGTCGCGGCTTGCCCGCAGTGCCAAACCAAACCGCGAGTGCTGGTAAGCGTATGCCACGGCCATCGCCACTAGCGCCCAGGCCAAGGCGACCCACGTCGTCACATAGGGCGGCAGGCCGACGATGGCGCTGGTGCCGAGAGTCACAGGCTCCCAATTCGAATAGCCAACGTTGATGACGACCAGCACCGAAAGGGTGGCGATCGATGCGGCGATGCCCGAGAGCCGCAGGATTATCAAACCGACGCCAAGCGCAACGAGTGCGCCGAGCAGCCCGGCCAACAGCGAGGCGGGAAGGACCGGCATGTCGAAGCGATGGAGGATGCCGGGGAGCCCCGGCATTGTCAGCTTCTTCATGTTGAGGGGAACGGTGAACCATGCGGCCGCATAAGCACCGATCGCCATGAAACCGATAGACCCGAACGACAGGACCCCGGAGTTGCCGATGAAGACGTAGAGCCCGACCACGATCACGAGCAGAATCAACGCCTCGGTGGCGGTGCGGTTGATCAGGTTGCCGCCGAACAGCCAGATCACCGAAACGATGGCGATGAGAAGAATCGCTAGCGAGACGAACGACCAGTGTCGCACGATCAGCGCCACCTAGATTCGCTCCGTAGCCGTGCCGACCCGGATGAGTCCCTGGGGGCGCAGAAGGAGGATGAGAATGACCATGATAAAGACGAACGCATCTCGCCCTTCGCGCAGGCCTTCTGGCAGAATGACTTGCATAAGAACGCTCATGACGCCGACGAGAAAGCCGCCAAGCGCTGCGCCGACAAGACTTCCCATACCGCCGATCACCGTGGCAACGAAGGCGATCAAGACGATCTGCACCCCCATCCGGTAGGTGAGCTGGCCACTTTGAATGATGAGCAACAGGGCGACCGTCGCCGCGAGTAGACCGCTGATCGCAAAGGCGACCGCGATGACCCTGTTGGCGCGGACGCCAAGCAACCGCGCCATGCGAAAGTCCTCGGCCGCCGCGCGCATGTGAGCGCCGTAGCGGGTGCGCTGCATGAATACCGCAAGCGCCGTCAGCAGAACGATGGTGACGACGATCGTCACGACATTCAGCAATGGAATCCGCAGATCGCCGACATTGAGCTGCTGGTTGAGTGCCTCGCCGACGCCCACACCCTTGGGACGGCTGCCGTAGATCATCAGGATCAGATGCTGGAGAAAGAAACTGAGCGCGAAGGAGCCGATCAGAAGAGTTGCCGGGCCCGCGTCGCGCAGCTGTCTGAAGACGGCCCTCTCGGATATCAGCGCAATGACGACGACGATCGCGACGACGGAAATGACCATGGGCACCGGATGCCAGCCGCCGATGAGCAGCGTTGCAGTGACCGTGGCGGCCGGAACGATGAGTGTGTACGCGCCGATCGTGATGAAATCGCCGTGTGCGAAATTTATTAGTCGCAAGATGCCGAAGATCAGTCCGACGCCGAGCGCCGACAGGGCGTACAGGCTGCCGAGGCTGACGGCATCGATGATGTTCTGGATGATCGCTACCACGAACCCTCGCCTCAGGCTCGATGCCCGGACCGCTCGCCCGCCGCGCGCAGGAGTCGGAGCGGGCGGCAGATTTGCCGCCCGCTCACCAGTAGCCTAGCCGTCAGGGCCTCACTGTGGAAACAGGAGATCCATCGGCGGCAAGCCTTCGTTCTTGTAGTAGCCGATGGCGCTCGGCTTGCCGTTCTGCACCTCGATCATCATCATCGGCCACTGCAGCTGCATGTGCATATCTTCGCTGAAGGTGTATGGGAAACCGACGATGTCTTCGTCCTGGAACTTATTGTACGCTGCCAACACCGCATCCGGATTGTCGGTACCAGCCCGCTCGACGGCGAGCTTGTAGCCCATGATCAGCGAGTAGCCGGTCAAGAAGAACGAGTTGGCCGGTTCGCCGTATTCACCGACATAGCGGTCAAGAAGCGCCTGGCGCGCCGCGATCGGCTCATCGCCGTAAATCGAGGCGTAGGTCTCGTAGTAGAAGTTGCTGAGACCCGGCACCGTTTCCAGCCAGTAGCTGCCGTCCATCGAGTGCGATCCGAGGATCGGCGTGTCGATGCCGGCCGCCCGCAGCTGGCGTATGGCTGCGGCGCCGCCCGGCACGTAGGAGCACAAGCGGATCACGTCCGGCGGACTCGCCAGAGACTTGATGCGCGTGATCTGCGATGCGATGGAAGGATCGTCGTTCTTGAAGGTGTCCTGTCCGAGGAAGTTCGCCTCGCCGGCGAGTTCTTTCCAGCGGTAGTTGAAGCCTGCGCAGAGCGCCTTGTCGTACTCGATAGAATTATCGAGAAGCGAGTAGGCAGTGCGCCATCCCCGCTCTTTGTAACCCCACTCGGCCTCGAGATAGCCCTGGGTCTGCGCTGCGATCGACCAGGTGAAGGCGTGGGAACCGATCCCCTGCACACCCATCTTCGAATCGTTCGCACACGGGGAGATCGCAATGATGCCGCGCGACTGAGCCGCGAAAGCGGCCGGGCTCGAAGCATCGTAATCGCAGGAGACCATCAGGAACTTGGCGCCTGCCTCCATCGCCTCGATTGCTGCCTTGGACGTCTGGGCAGGCTCGGTCTTGGTATCGACGATCACCAGCTCGACCTGGCGCCCGAGCAGGCCGCCCTGAGCGTTGATGTCGTCAACGGCCATCTTGGCCGCGTTCAATGGCGGTGTGTCGTAGGCTACCATCCAACCGCTGAGGGCCACCGGCGCCCCGATGATGATCGGGTCTTCGGCACTCGCCCGGTCAGTGGTCGTCACCGCGGCGAGCGCAGCGGCTGCCGCTAGTACAGCAAGTCTCTTCATGTAGTGTCCTCCCTCTGTGCTTCCGTGTGGTTTCCACCGCAAGCACGATCGGCGCTCTTAGAGAACTTTCACGCCATGTTAGAGCAGGACCAGTATATTGGAGCGATAAATCAGCGCCAAGCGGCGCGACGAGCCAGCGCTCGGTCCTCCTCGAGCGGCGGTCGGTCGGATTGATGATAGGGAGCGAGACTAATGACCGTATCAAAGCAGGTCTTATTCAGCTCTCGCTCAAGGCCGACACGTCGCGGCCACCGAACGAGATTCGCGACGCGATGCTGGTCGCGCACGAGCCTCTGATCGAAGATGCGGCGCGCACTGGCGTGCAGGTCCTGTGCATGCAGGAGGTCTTCACCCAGCCGTACTTCCCACCCAGTCGCGACCGGAAATGGTACGACGCGGCCGAGCCGATACCCGATGGCCCCACGGTCCAGGATCGTGTCCCGGGACGTGGTGTAAGAGCCGCGAGCGGGTCGCGGTGTCCGGCGGGCTGAGCCGGATCGCTCAAGCGGCCTCGGGAGGCATCTTGATGAGGGCATTGTCGCTCACCGGCGCGATGGTTTCCAGGGTCATGTAGCGCGCCCTCTGCACCGCCCATTCGTCGTTCTGCTCCATGAGGATAGCGCCGCTCAGTCGGGTGATGGCGGCCTCGTTGGGGAAGATGCCGACGACGTTGGTGCGGCGCTTGATCTCGCCGTTGAGGCGCTCCAGGGGATTGGTCGAGTGGAGCTTGGTGCGGTGCTCCTTGGGGAAGCTCATATAGGCCAGCACGTCGGGCTCGGCTTGGTCCATGAGGTTTGCCAGCTTGGGCGCCTTGGGGCGGAGCTGGTCGGCCACCTGGCGCCACTGGGTCTTGGCGGCCGCGGCGTCCTCCTGGGCGAAGGCGGTGGCGACGAAGGCGGAGACCACGCGCCGGCCCTGCTTGCCGGCATGGCCCAGGAGGTTGCGCATGAAGTGCACCCGGCAGCGCTGCCAAGTGGCGTTGAGGACACGAGCGGCGGCGGCCTTGAGGCCCTTGTGGTCATCGGAGATCACCAGCGTGACGCCGCGCAAACCCCGTCTGGCCAGGCATCGGAGGAACTCGGTCCAGAAGGTCTCGGCCTCCGAGGCGCCGACCGCCATGCCGAGGACCTCGCGCCGGCCCTGGGTGTTGACGGCGACGGCGACGATCACCGCGACCGAGACGATGCGCCCGGACTGGCGCACCTTCACATAGGTTGCATCCAGCCAGAGGTAGGGCCAGTCGCCTTCCAGGGGCCGCTCGAGGAAGGTCCGGACCTTGTCGTCGATCTCTCCGCAGAGCCGCGAGACCTGGCTCTTGGAGATGCCGGTCATACCCATGGCCTGGACCAGGTCATCGACCGATCGGGTCGAGACGCCCTGGATGTAGGCCTCCTGGATCACCGCCGTGAGCGCCTTCTCGGCCATCCGCCGGGGCTCCAGGAAGCCGGGGAAGTAGGAGCCCTTCCGCAGCTTGGGAATGTTCAGCGCGACGCTGCCGGCGCGGCTCTCCCACACCCGGTCGCGATAGCCGTTGCGGTGGTTGATGCGCGCCGGCGAACGCTCGCCGTGGCCGGCGCCGGTCAGGCCCCGGACCTCCAGTTCCATCAAACGCTGGGCGGTGAAGCCGATCATCTCGCGCAGCAGATCGGCGTCAGAACTCTTTTCCAGCAAACTACGAAGCGTCATCATGTCGTCGGTCATCGTGGTCTCCATTGGTTCCAGGTTGCGTTGCCACAACCCAACCCTAAACCGGAAACCGCGATGACCGCCCGCTGTGGATAACCGGCTTGCCTAGGCCAGACTCTTGGCGGTCGCTACGGCAAGCCGGTTACCCACAGCTCCTACACCACTCAAAGGGACACGACCCGGTCCAGCGCATGCAGGAACTTGCGGCGAAGCACAAGATGGTGATTGTGGCGCCGATCTATGAAGAGGAGACGACCGGCGTTTATTACAACTCCGCCGCCGTCATCGATGCCGACG
The DNA here is from genome assembly GCA_965248765.1 of Alphaproteobacteria bacterium. Lineage (GTDB taxonomy): Bacteria > Pseudomonadota > Alphaproteobacteria > VGEJ01 > VGEJ01 > CBDFKF01. The sequence continues at coordinate 718,742 of CBDFKF010000003.1, read as the reverse complement.
GCAGCTATCTCGGCAAGTATCGCAAGACCCACAGACCCACATACCAGACCTCGAGACGTGGCCCGAAAAGTTCTTTTTCAAGCCCGGCAACTTAGGCTTTCCAGTCTTCAAGACCGCCTATTGCCGGCTCGGCGTGTATATCTGTTACGACCGGCACTTCCCTGGGGGGTATCGATCGTTGGCGATCGGCGGAGCCGAGTATGTCGTGACCCCCTCGGCCACTGGACCGCACAGCCGAGACATCTGGGAGCTCGAGGTGCGCGCCGCGGCGGTGGCGAATGGCTTCTATATCGGCGCTATCAACCGGGTCGGGGAAGAGGCGCCGTGGAACGTCGCGCGCTTCTACGGCAACAGCTTTTTCACCAGTCCGCGGGGCGAGGTGGTCGCCCAGGCGGGTGATGAAGACGAGCTGTTGACCGCCGATCTCGATATGAACGTCGTGCGCGAGGTTCGCCACGACTGGCAGTTCTTCCGGGACCGCCGCCCGGAGCTCTACGGGGCGATCACCGATGTGCGCGCGATCTAACTCAGGCGCACGACCCTAGCTCACTGGCGGGGCGGCGCTTGCGCTTTCGCGCTGGGCCCATGCCGTGCCGATATTCGCGAAGGTCAGCCCGATCAGCATGATACCGAGTGCGGCCCAGACCCACCCGCTCAGTCCTTCGTTGAAGAGGGCTAGCGCCCATAGGAACCCTGCTATCACGATGATGTAGTTGATCTGCGAGAGGAATACCGGGCCCGCCAGACGTATCGTCTCGAGTATCGCGAAGAATGTGAAGAGCTGAATCGCTCCGGCCCAGAGCATCGTCCAGATACCGGCGGGCTCGACCTCCCAGAACCCGTGGAAACCATCCCAGACGAGCATGATCGGGAAGGTGACTACCGCGCCCCCCAACAAAATCCCGCACACCAACGACGTCGTCGTGGTTTGCGGTGGCCGCAGCAGCGTCATCTGCATGTTGTTGGTGGCTAGCGACAGCGGGACGAGCAGCGCGACGACAATCCAGATCGCCATATCGGGTGAGGGCAGGCTTTCCTCAGGCAGCACAATCAACAAGATTCCGGCGAAGCCGAACACAACCCCCAAAATGCTTGGCCAGCGAAACTTCTCGAGACGCAACAGAAACGCGAACACGTACGTCAGCGGCGGCGCCAGCGCGATGATCAGCGTGACGACACCGGCCGGCAGCTTGCCCGCGATGAAGGTGAGCACGAGCACGGGGAAGACCAAACCCAGCGTGCTAGTCAGCACATATTGCCGCAGGTGGCGAAACGTCAGCCTGGGCAGATCGGATCTAACGAGAGCGTATGCAAATAGTGCGATACCGGCGACCAGAGCTTGCCAAAAGGTGTAGCTGATGAACGGGAAGCCGGCCTCGATGGCGATCTTGTTCGCCGTAAACAGGCTTCCATAGGCGATCCCTCCAGTCACCAGGAGAATCGCCGGAATCAATGGCAAGCGTCTCGCCTTGTTGGCCGAAGTATGTTGCGCGTTCATCGCGACCGCCCTCAATGATGGCCGCCTCGAACATGCCTCTCTGGCGGCACCGATTCAACTGGTGCCGGGCCGGCGAGGCTTGACGCGTTTCGCCACGGGTTCCTTAATGTTCGTGTGCGCGCTGGCTGCGCCGGCACAGGAAGGAAATAGCGATGACGTCGGTTGCTGAATCGGAGAAGGCTGCCCAACCGGGGTCCAATCGAATCGATCCGGTCACCGCCAACGTCATCCAGGGCGCGCTCGAAAACATCGCGATCGAGATGGGCTTCAAGCTGATGCGCATGTCGCATTCGAGCATCATCCGCGAATCCGAGGACTTCGGCGCCGCCCTGATCAATGCGGCCGGACATCAGATCGCAGAAACGCCGCAAAGCACGCCGCTCCAGTCCGGTCCGGCGCCTGGCTATATCAGAGGACTGCGGCGGATCCTGGATGAGCGCGGCGAGGCGATCGAACCGGGCGATGTGATCATGCACAACGACGCGTATGCCGGCGCATCGCATGGGCCTGATGTCGGTTTCGTGGTGCCGGTCTTCTATCGCGACGAGCTTGCCGGCTTCTCGTTCACCGCGGCGCACCATCTCGACATCGGTGCCCTCACGCCTGGAAGCGCGGGCATAGTCGATGCAATGGATGCGTACGCCGAGGGGCTGCAGTTCCGCGCGCTCAAAGTCTATGAGCGCGGTGTCAAGAACATCGCCGTTTGGCACATGGTGCGTGACAACATACGCGCTTCCGATCTGGTGGTGGGAGACATGGAGGCGCAAATCGCCGCCTGCCACATCGGTGCCGAGCGCTACGTTGCATTGATCGAGCAGTATGGCCTGGAGCTGGTGGAAGCCGCGTCCGAGGAGCTGATGGACTACTCGGAGCGGATGATGCGGGCTGCGATCGAGAAGCTGCCCGATGGCTCCTACAACGCCAAAACTAAGATCGACGGCTATCTCGACAGCGACGATCCGGCGCGGCGCGATCTGCCCATTGAGGTCACCGTCACCGTGGATGGCAGCGAGCTGACCGTTGATTTCACCGGCACCGCACCGCAGGTCGACGATCGGCCTATCAACATGCCGCTCGAGGGCACGGTCGACTGCGGCGTGTGGATGACGCTGCGCTCGATCCTGCTCGACTCAGCGATCCACGGGAAGATTCCCCAGAACGCGGGGCTTACCAGACCGATCACCATCGTCGCGCCCAGGGGCACTTTGGTGAACCCGATCTTTCCCGCGCCGACGATCGCCCGCTGTTGCCCCGGCATTCAGATGGCCAGCACCATGATGAAGGCATTGGCCGAAGCGGTACCCACGCAGGTCAGCGCGGGCGTCGGCAATCTCGAGGTCATCGCGTTCAGCGGTCTGCGCGGCGAGACTCACTGGGTGCACATGGAGATCCACGAGGGGAGCTACGGCGGGCGTTACGGCAAGGACGGGATGGATGCCGTCGATATTCTGTTCACCAACACCCGCAACAACCCCATCGAGGATCTCGAATCCCATCTGCCTCTGAGGGTTCATCAATACGAGCTTCGCTACGATGCTTGCGCCCCCGGTAAATGGCGCGGCGGGGTTGGTTCGATCCGCGAGGCAGAGTGGTTGGAGGACGGCGGTTTCTCGGTCGAGGGCGAGGGCCACGAACATCCGCCCTGGGGCTTCGATGGCGGCGCGGATGGCTACCACGCCGCGCTCATCCTGAAACGCGCCAACGGTGACGTGGTCGAGCTCCCATCGAAGATCCCCCATCTACCCGCCGCTGCAGGCGATCGTATCATCCAGGTCGGACCGTGCGGCGGCGGCTACGGAAACCCAATAGAGCGCGAACCGAAGTTGGTTCTTGAGAACGTTCTCGACGGCTACATCTCGGTCGCCACGGCCGAGCGGGACTACGGCGTCATCATTACCGAGGCCATGGCCATCGACGAGGCGGCAACCGAGAAAGCGCGTCACGCGCGCGCCTGAGGTGGCATCACCGTTTATCGTCTCGACCGACGTCGGCGGCACCTGCACCGACACTATCGTCTTCGCCGCAGGCCAGCCGCTTCACGTCGGTAAGGCGCTCTCCACACCGCCTAATTTCGCCCAGGGCGTCATCGACTCGATCGTCTCGGCGGCCGACTCGATGGGAACGACGCTGGCCGAAGTGCTCGCCCGCACCTCTCTCTTCGCGCACGGCTCGACGGTCGTCGACAACGCGATCCTGACGCGCGAAGGCGCCAAGACCGGCCTGATTACTACCGAAGGGTTCGAGGATACCCTCTTGATCACGCGGGGCGCCTACGGCCGCTGGGCAGGCCTATCCGAGGATCGTGTCAAACATCCGATCGCCACCGAGCGCCCGCCACCGCTGGTCGAGACCGGGTGTATTCGCGGTGTCCCGGAGCGGGTCGACTACAAGGGGGCGGTGCTCAAGGAGCTTGACGTGCCGGCTGTCGAGGCCGCGGTCAGCCATCTGGTCGAGTCGAAGGGTGTCGATGCCATCGCCGTGTGCTTTTTGTGGTCCTTCTACAATACGGCCCACGAACACGCCGTGCGCGAGATCGTTGGCCGTCTAGCGCCCGATGCCTATGTCACGCTGTCGAGCGATATCGCGCCAGTCCCCGGCGAGTACGAGCGGACCTCGACGACGGTCATCAACGCCTACGCCGGGCGCATCTCGCGCGATTATCTGACCGATCTCGGCGAGCTGTTGGCGGCCGAAGGGTACAAAGGCCCGCTTCTCGTGATGCAGGGCTACGGCGGTCTGCTGCCGGCGGTGGAAGCCGCGGACCGGGCGGTCGGCATGATCGAGAGTGGCCCGGCCGCCGGGGTTATCGGCAGTCAGTTCCTCGGCGACCAAATGGGCGATCGCGATATCATCGCCGCCGACATGGGCGGCACAACCTTCAAGGTCGGGGTCATCCAGGGCGGCGAGATGGAGTACGCGCGCGAGCCGATGGTTGCGCGGTATCACTACATCGCTCCCAAGATCGAGGTGGTTTCGATCGGCGCCGGCGGCGGCAGCATCGTTGCTCTGGACCCCCACACCAACATACCCCGGGTCGGACCGCAGAGTGCCAGCGCCAGTCCTGGACCGGTTTGCTATGGGCGCGGCGGTGTCGAGCCGACGCTGACCGATGTATTGTTGCTGGTGGGGTACATGGACCCAGCCACCTTTCTCGGCGGCACGATCACCCTCGACCGCGCGGCGGCGGCGGCCGCGTTTGCCGAGCGCATCGCCGGGCCGCTTGGCATGGAGGTGGACGAGGCCGCGTTCGGCATCTACCGCGTTGCAGCCGCTCAGATCGCCGACCTGATTCACGAGATCACGGTCGAGCGCGGTCTTGATCCGCGCGATTTTGTGCTGCACGCCTTCGGCGGCACCTGCCCCTTGCTGTGCGGGACCTTCGGTGCCGAACTAAACGTGAAACGGGTGATCGTTCCGTACTCGGCCGCGGTGTATAGCGCCTTCGGCCTGGTTTCAGCGGATATCGTTCACGAGTATTCCGTCACCAAGACACTGCCTGTGCCTTCTCCGGCCGACGAGTTGAATGAGATTTACGCCCCGATGCGGACGGTTGCCCTTGAGCAGCTCAAAGAGGAGGGGTTTCCGACTGACCGCATACGGCTCGATTGGTCGGTCGATCTCCGGTACGGCAAACAAGTGCATGAGGTGACGACGCCCGTGCGGGCCGCGACGCCGCTCGATTCAAAGGGGCTCGAAAAGCTCATCGACGACTTCGAGGCGCTCTATCAGCGCAAGTTCGGCAAGGGCTCGGCTTATCGCGGCGCTGGCATGGAAATGACCATGTTCCGGTTGACCGCGCGCGGATTGATGGACCGTCCCGAGCTCGAGCCGCTGCCGCTCGGGGGCGCCGATCCCAAGCGCGCGAGCATTGGTCGGCGCGAGATTTTCGTCGAAGCACGCGGCGGACTTGCGCCTGCCGAGATCTACGATTTCGAGCGGCTGGAACCAGGCAACGTTGTCGCCGGCCCTGCCGTTATTCACACCCCGATCACCACCATCGTCGTGCAGGATCACCAGCACGGTCAGATGGATGCACATCGCAACATGGTGATCGAATTCTCGTGAGGTGACCGTGGACCCCATCACCTTCTCGATCATTCGCCACCGCCTCTATCGCATCATCGAGGAGGCGGTGATTACGCTAAAGCACGTCTCGGGCAGTGCCATCACCAACGAGGGGCACGACCTTATGGTCTCGCTCTATCGCACTGATGGCACCCTATTGATGGGGGGTGTCGGCTACCTCCATCACCTGACGGCCGCCGCCGAGGCCTGCAAGGCCGTGCTGCTCCGCTTCGACGGCAAGATCAACGAAGGCGATGTGTTCCTGCTGAATGACCCCTACACAGCCGCGCTTCATACCTCCGACATCTATTTGGTTTCGCCGATTCACTACGACGGCCAGCTGGTCTGCTTCAGCGCCTCATTCGTCCATGTCTACGATATCGGCGCTCTGGCGCCGGGTGGCTTCAGCCCGGATTCCGAGGACATCTACACCGAGGGCTTCAGCTCGCCGGGTATCAAGCTGATCGATCGCGGCGAGATGCGCGAGGACGTCATGGATACGATCCTCAACATGGTGCGCTCGCCCGAGATGGTCGCGCTTGACCTCGCCTCCATGATCGCCTGCAACAACGTTGCCAAGGACCGCATGCTGGCGCTGATCGACAAGTACGGAGCGGCGGCCGTCGATGAAGCGGGCCGGACGCTGATCGATCAATCGGAGGCGCTGTTGCGGCGGCGCTTGCGGGAGTTGCCGGACGGACGCTGGGAGGCGCGCCAGTACATGGAGGCCAAGGACGAGGTCTACCGTGTGAACATGGCAATGACCAAGACCGAAGACTCACTTACTTTTGATCTCACCGGCTCGAGCCCCGAAACACCCTATGGTCTCAACTGCACCCGTCTCGCCTCGTGGGGCGGCATCTTCGCGCCGCTGTTTCCGATGCTCTGCTACGACATCACTTGGAATGAGGGGCTGACGCGGCCGGTCGAAATGATTGCGCCTGAGGGCAGCATCGTGAACTGCCGGCGGCCCGCGCCGGTCTCGGCGGCAACGGTCGGCACCATCCAGTCGGTCAACAACCTGGCGGTGACGACGATCGGCAAGATGCTTGCTGCCAGCGACAAATATCGCCACGAAACAAGCGCCGTCTGGCATGCCAACCACGTCGCTCTCTTCCTCTTTGGACGCAACCAGAAAGGGAGCGAATCGATCGGCATGATGACCGAGACCTTTGCCGGCTCTGGCGGCGCCCGATCGTTCGCCGACGGGATCGACGTCGGCGGTGAGCTGCCCAACCCGATCACGCGAATGGCCAACGTCGAGACCACCGAAGCGATGTTTCCGGTGCGCTACCTCTTTCGTCGACGCATGAAAGACTCGGGCGGGCCGGGCCGGTATCGCGGCGGCACCGGCGGCGAGATTGCGGTCGTGCCCCACGATTCGCCGGATGACGGCCTGCGCTTCGTCATCTCCGGCAAGGGCTCGCAATTCCCGATGAGCGATGGGCTCGCCGGTGGCTATCCGGGTGCGCCCAACAGCTATGTCTGGGTCCACAACAATGAGGCCTCGGAGGCCGGCCGCAACGTCAACCCGTTCACCCAAGCGCTCGAGGACATGGCCGGTGAGCAGCAATCGGTAGCGTGGGGAGTCTATCCGCTCGCGGGCGAGGACGCGCTCTACTACCGCTGGAACGGCGGCGGCGGCTATGGCGACCCGCTCGAGCGTGAAGCGGATGCCGTACGCGAGGATTGCTCAAGCGGCGTGGTCTCAGAGGCGGTCGCTCGTCAGGTCTACGGCGTGGTTCTCGAAGGACCATCTGGCGATGTCGACCAAAAGGCTACCGAGAGGGCGCGCGAGCGGGTTAGAGCCAGCCGCCTCGCTGCCACAGCGGCCGAGTAGGCCCAACGCCGTCGTGTGGCCGACACTGCACTCATAGTCCGCGATGCCGCATCGGGCCCGGAGGTTCGGTGCGCGGGTTGCGAGCATAGGCTCGGCGGCGCGGGCGAGCCGTGGAAGCCCGGCGCGCACGTGGAGGAGGGCCCGATGCGGGGGGCGGCCGGCGAGAGCTACGCGGCGGGTGAGCAGGTCTTGCTGCGACGCTTTTTCTGTCCGGGCTGCGGTGCGTTGCTCGATACCGAGACTGCTTTGCCCGGTGATCCGTTCCTTAACGACATCGTCACCGGTTGACGGGGTCGTCGAGCGCGACTGCCGCGAGGGCTAACCGACCTGACCGATGAGTTGGCGCATGCCGTGGGCGGCCCTCCAGGACACGTGCGCTACTCGTCAACCGCCGGCCCCTCCGAGGCGGCGGCGATGGCCTCCAGGAAAGGCGATGCGAAATCCCTCAGTTTGGCCGCGCCGACCCCGTTGACGGCGGCAAATTCGGCGGCGTTGCGCGGACGCCGCCGGGCCATGTCGGCGAGCGATCGGTCTGAAAAGACGACATAGGCCGGCACGCCGCGCTCGCTGGCGAGGCGCAGGCGCAATTCCTTGAGCCTGCCAAACAGCACGCTCTGGGCCGGGGACAGCTCCGCCGCGGCCTCCGCGCTTCGGGCCTTGCGGCGGGCGGGCGGAGCGGGGCGCATGGTCTCCTGGCGACAAAGGAAGCTCGCCTCTCCCTGCAATAGCATCCAGCCCTTGTCGGTGATCGCGAGGCCGCCAAAGTCTTGCACATCGAGGCGGAGAAATTCCGCGGCCACAAGCTGGCGGATCAGGGAGCGCCACCCCTCCTTCTTGTGTTCGGCGCCGGCACCGAAGGTGGCCAGGCGGTCGTGCCCGGCCTTGACGACCTTCTCTGTCAGCGATCCCCGCAAGACATCGATGATGTGGGCGGCACCGAAGCGTTGCCCGGTCCGATCAACCGCCGAGAGAGCCCATTGCCCCTCTTGCGTGCCGTCCACGATCTCGACGGGGTCGAGGCAGACGTCGCAGTTCCCGCACGGCTCGATCCTTTCCCCGAAATAGGCGAGCAGGGCGCGGCGGCGGCAGGCCGGGGACTCGCAATAGCCGAGCAGAGCGTCGAGACGCCGATGCTCGCGACGCTTGCGCTCTACGCCCGCCTCTTCCTGCTCGATGAACATCCGCCGCATGCGGATGTCGCCCAGCCCGAACAGCATGTGCGCCTCGGCCGGTTGGTCGTCGCGGCCGGCGCGGCCGATCTCCTGGTAATACGCCTCGATACTGGCGGGCAGGTCGGCGTGGAAGACGAAGCGGACGTCGGACTTGTCGATCCCCATGCCGAAGGCGATCGTCGCCACGATCACGACGCCTGGCTCGGTCATGAAGGCGTTCTGGTTGGTATCGCGCGCCGCCTTGTCCATACCGGCGTGATACGGCAGGGCCAAGACCCCTTTCTCGCTGAGCAAGGCGGCGGTTTCCTCGGTTTTTTTCCGCGACAGGCAATAGACGATTCCGCTCTCGCCGCTATGCCGTTGGACGAACGAGAGCATCTGGGATCTCCAGTCGCGCTTCATCTCCACCGCAAGCTTGATGTTCGGGCGGTCGAAGCCGAGGACGATCGTCTCGGCATGGCCCGCGAATAGCTGCGCCGCGATGTCCTCGCGGGTGACCTCGTCGGCTGTTGCCGTCAGGGCGGCGATGGGAATACCGGGGAAGATCCCCCGCAGGCGTGAGAGGTCTTGGTATTCCGGGCGGAACGCGGGACCCCATTGCGAAATGCAGTGGGCCTCATCGATCGCGATCAGGCGGACGTCGAGCCGGCTCAGCGCCGCCAACATCTGTTCGGTCATCAACCGCTCGGGCGACATATAGAGAAGCCGCAACTCGCCGGAGGTGGTGCGCCGCCATGCCGCAACGTTGTCGTCCCGGCCGCGTGAAGAGTTAATGGTATCCGCAGCGACCTCGGCGAGACGCAACGCCGCCACCTGATCGTGCATGAGAGCCACCAGCGGCGAGACGACGATGGTGATCCCGCCGCCGACCAGCGCCGGCACCTGAAAGCAGAGCGACTTGCCAGACCCCGTTGGCATGACTGCCAGCACGTTTCGCCCAGCCAGCAGTGCATCCACCGCCTGCTCCTGCCCGGGACGGAAATCGTCGAAACCGAAGATCTCCTTCAAGACCTGTCGTTTTTCTTCACGATATTTTCCGGGTGGCAGCATCCGACACAATCTTAGTGTTTCCCGCACGGGACGCTAGACTGCCCCAAGGAACTGGGGGAGCCCCGCATGCTTCGCATAGCTGTCGATGTCGGCGGGACCTTCACGGACGTTGTCGTGGCTGATGCCGACGACCGACTCATCCTCGGCAAGGCGCTGACCACGCCCGAGCGCTCTTTCGAGGGGTTGTACGCGGCGCTTGCCAATGCCGCAGCGGAACTGCGGCGCGATCCCGACGACCTCCTGCGCGAGGCCGGCATTCTGATCTACGCGACGACGCGGGCGGCCAATGCGATCGTCGAGGGCAAAGTCGCCAAGACAGCCTTTCTCACGACGGAAGGCTTTCCCAACATCCTGCTCTATAGGCAGGGCGGCAAGCATCATCCGTTTCGGGTCGATGTGGAGAATCCGCCACCCTACGTGCCGCGGCGGCTTACGTTCGAGGTCCCAGAACGCATCAACGCCGAGGGCGGGATCGAACGCGCGCTCGACGAGCAAGCCGTGCGCGCCGTCTTGCGCGACTTGCCGGCGATGGGGATCGAAACGATCGCGGTCTGTCTGCTCTGGTCGATCGTCAACGACGCGCACGAGCGGCGCGTCGGCGCGCTGATCGAAGCGCTTCTGCCGGACATCCCCTACACCCTCTCATCCGCGCTCAACCCCGTGGTCAGGGAGTATCCGCGCGCCTCCTCAACCACGATCGATGCTTCGCTGAAACCGCTGATGCAGGCGCACCTGCGCACGCTGCATGACGATCTAGCCGCCGGCGGTTTCTCGGGCGAGATGATGGTGAGCGTGTCGTCCGGCGGCCTGCTGCACGCGGCCGACGCGATCGCCCGGCCGGTCTATACCGTGAAGTCAGGGCCGGCGATGGCGCCCGTCGCTGGCAAGGCCTATGCCGAAGCCGAGGGGCTCGGCGGCGACATCATCGTCGTCGATACCGGCGGCACCACCTTCGACGTGAGCCTGGTGCGCGCCGGGCTCGTCAAGTACACGCGCGAGAGCTGGCTGCTCGGGGAGTGGGTCGGGCACAATCTCGGCATGGCAACCGTGGACGTCAGGAGCGTCGGCTCGGGCGGCGGCTCGATCGCCTGGCTCGATTCGGGCGGCATGTTGCGCGTCGGACCGCAATCGGCGGGGGCGGTGCCGGGGCCTGCGGCCTACGGCCGGGGCGGCGCGGCGCCGACGGTGACCGACGCCGCTCTGGTGCTCGGCTACATTGATGCGGCACATTTCCTCGGCGGGCGCATGCCGCTCGACGTTGCGGCCGCGGGCCGGGCCATCGTTTCGCTCGCGGACGCCATGGGCAAGACCGTCGAGGAGACGGCGTCCGGCATTCTGCTGCTCGCGGGCGAGCTGATGATCGAGGCGATAGAGGCGATCACGGTCAACGACGGCGTGGATCCACGCGAGAGCGTTTTGGTCGCCGGCGGCGGCGCGGCCGGCCTAACGATCGTGCCGATCGCTCGCGCGCTCGGCTGCGCCCGCGTGTTGCTGCCGCGCACCGCAGGCGGTCTGAGCGCGTGCGGCGCGCAATATTCCGACATTGTCACCGAGTATTCCGCCAGCCAGTACGCCCACTCGGCCGATTTCGACTATGAAGCCGTGGCCACGGTGCTGCGGCAGCTTCGCGCCCAGGGTGAGGCCTTTGGGGCGGGGCTTCGGGCGCGCGGCGTGACCGACCAGCGCACCGACTACTTCGTCGAGGCGCGCTACCTCAATCAGCAATGGGAGATCGAGGTGCCCTTGATCGGCACGAGCATCGAAACGGCGGATGATCTCGCCGCGCTGGTCGAGGCCTTCCACCGGACCCACGAGCGGCTCTACGCGGTGCGCGAGGTCGGCGGCGTGGTTGAATGCATTAATTGGCGGGTGCGTCTGACGGCGCTGCGCGACAAGCCGGTCATGGCCCCGGAGACCTCGTGTGGCGCGAGCTTTCCGCGTTCGGACCGTCTCGCGCGGGCCTATTTCGAACCGCAGGGCGAGGCCGAGACGCCAATCTATCTCGGCGCCGACCTTGGCTCCGGGATGACCGTGGCCGGCCCCGCGATCATTGAGGAACCCACCACGACCATCGTGGTCTATCCCGGCGCGTGCGCGGCGCGGACCGTGCTCGGCAATTATCTCATCGAGACTGGCGCATGAGCCGAATCGACTACGATCCGATCCAGCTCGCGATCATGGCCAACCGGATGGAAGCGATCGTCCGCGAGATGACGGACACGATCGTCCGCACCGCGCGCTCCTCGGTGATCGGCATGGCGCGCGATATGTCGTGCTCTATCGTGACGCGCGAGGGCGAGCTGGTCGCGGCCGCAGAGGGCGTGCCAATCCATATCTACGGGGCGACACTGCAGGCCCGCGCGCTGACGCGCCTCCAGCCGAACCCGAAAGAGGGCGACGCCTTCCTGCACAACGATCCCTATGACGGCGGTACCCACCCGGCCGACCACGCCGTCCTCGTGCCAATGTTCCACGACGGCGTCCACGTCTTCACCGTGATCGCGACCTGCCATCAGGCGGACATCGGCAACAGCGTGCCGACTACCTACTTTGCGCCGGCCAAGGACGTCTATGAGGAGGGTGCCCTGATCTTCCCATGCGTCCAGGTGCAGCGCGACTATCGCGAGGTCGACGACATCATCCGCATGTGCCGGCGCCGCATCCGCGTACCCGAGCAATGGTACGGCGATCACCTGGCAGCGATCAGCGCGGCGCGCATCGGCGAGCAACGGCTCAAGGCGTTCATCGCCGCGCACGGGATGGAGACGGTACAGCGCTTCGTCGACGCCTGGTTCGATTACACCGAGCGGCGCACGGTCACGGCGATCAAGAAGCTGGTGAGCGGTCGCGTCACCGTCGCCGGAGGACACGATCCGGTCGAGCCTTTCCTGCCCGACGGCATCCCGATTACGGTGACCCTGGAGGTCGACGCCGAGGCCGGCGAGATCACCATCGATCTGCGCGACAATATCGACTGTGTCGAGGCCGGCATGAACCTGACCGAGGCGACGGCCACCATGGCGGCGGCCCAGGGCGTGTTCAATTGCCTCGAGGACGTGCCCTACAACTCCGGGACCTTCCGGCACGTCCGGGTCCTACTGCGAGAGAACAGTGTCGCCGGCATCCCACGATTTCCCCATAGCTGCTCGTGCGCCACGGCGCCGATGATCGATATCCTGATCAACCTCGTTCATCTCGCCTTCGCGAAGCTGGGCGAGGGCCTCGGCATCGCGCAGGGAAATTGGGTTAACTCGGCCGGCGCCGGCGTGGTCTCGGGCCGCGATTCCCGGCGCGGCGGCGCGCCGTATATCAGCCAGGTCTATCTAATGGGCGGCGGCGGCCCGGCGACTGCGACGACCGACGGGATGGTCTCGATGATCCTCATGCCGGTCATGGGCCTTCTCTATCGTGATAGCGTGGAAATCGACGAGCAGCGCTTTCCGATCCTGGTCAGGTCGCTCGGCGTAATCGAGGGTTCCGCGGGTGCCGGGCGCTTTCGGGGCGGGCCGGCGACCGAGGTGGTGTTTGGCCCGCGCGCCGATCCCATGACGATGATCAACATCACCAATGGGATCGTCGAACAGCGGCCGCGCGGCGTGCATGGCGGGCACGACGCCGATCTCGGCGCCAATCTCCTTGTGCTCCCGGATGGCCGCGAGGAGTCTCAGCCCGCCTATGTTGACACGACGCTGCAGCCGGGCGAGTGGATCCGGGCGATCGATCAGGGCGGCGGCGGCTTCGGCGATCCGATGACCCGCGACCCGGCGCGGGTCAAGCGCGACATCGAGGAGCGCATCGTCTCGCTCGAACAGGCACGCGAGGTCTATGGCGTCGTCGTCACGGGCGAGGTCGCGACCGACAGCCTCGAGGTCGATCAAGCGGAGACCGCCGCGCGCCGGCGCCGCACGTTGCCGCACCCTTGATGGAGCCAGTCATGTCCGAAGCCAAGATCAGCAACCGTCACTTCGCCCGCGAGGGCCTCTCGCGTTCGCACATCCAAGACCTGCTCGTGTCGGGGCGCAAAGGCGATCTCGATTGGCGCGACCCGAAGAACTTGCAGGCCTCCTACTTCGCCGGCGATGACGTGGTGAGCGTCGCGGCCGACGCCTACAACCTCTACATGGGGGACAATCAGATCTACGGGCCTGCGTTCTACCCCAGTCTGCCCCGCCTCGAAGCGGAGGTCGTGACGATGGTGAAGGAGATGTTGAACGCGCCGGCCGGGGCCGGCGGCAGCATTACCACCGGGGGCACCGAAAGCATCACGATGGCGGTAAAAACCGCGCGGGATTGGGCGAGAGAGCACAAGCCCGGCGCCGCCGCGCCCGAAATACTCGCCGCTGAATCGGCGCACCCGGCGTTCAGCAAGGCGGCGGCTCATCTTGGACTCGAGGTCGTTCGCATCCCCGTCGGACCGGACTACGCGGCTGATCCCGCAGCGATGGCGGCCGCCGTCAACGAGAACACGGTGATGATCATGGGCTCCGCGCCGCCCTACCCGATTGGGGTGGTGGATCCGATCGAGGTGCTCGGCGCCATCGCCGCCGAGCACGACCTGTGGATGCACGTCGATGCGTGCGGCGGCGGTTTCTTTCTGCCGTTTGTGGAGGCGCTGGGCGAGCCGGTGCCATGCTTCGATTTCAGGGTGGACGCGGTCAACTCGATGTCGGTCGATCTGCACAAGTACGGGTACGCCAATCGCGGCTCGTCGTCGTTGCTGTTGCGCGATGCCGCGCTCGAACGCTATCAGCGGTTCAACCACGATGCGTGGTCGGGCGGCGCGTACTCGACGCTCAACTTTGTCGGCTCGCGCGCGGGCGGTCCGGTGGCGTCGGCCTGGGCTGTCATGCGCTATCTGGGGTTTGACGGCTACGCCGAGCGCGTCAGGGCGATCTTGAAAGCGAAGCGCCGGTTCATCGAAGGCATCCGCGGGATCGAAGAAATTTGCGTGCTCGGCGATCCGCAGGGCGGTCACTTCTCGATCGGATCCACCGGGCAGCTGGACATCAACGCGGTCGCGGAAGGTTTGCTTGCCAAGGGCTGGCGCATGGGCCGGATGCGCCGTCCGCCCGCGTTGTTATTGCTACTCAATCATACGCATGGCGCGGTCGCCGAGGAGTTCCTGAATGATCTGGCTGTTACGGTGGATGCGGTAAAGGCCGGGCACATTCGGGCCGCTGGGGATAGCGCGGTGTACATCTCGTAGTGCGGCTCGCCGGCCACCAGCCGGCCGCGGCCAACCAACATCGGCAGCGACCAGGGCCTCCGGCGAGAGCCGCGCGATCGGATGCGCCGTCGTCCCAATTGCGAGCCGACAGAAGCCTTTGCTATGGTCGGCACGCGCACCCGTAGCTCAGCTGGATAGAGCGCTGCCCTCCGAAGGCAGAGGTCGTGAGTTCGAATCTCGCCGGGTGCGCCAATCTTCTCAATGACCTGGGGGCTGCGGGCTCAGAGCTCCTCGACAGGGCGGAACGGCTCGTCGATTTGAAAGCCCGCCGGCCCGAAAATCGCGATCGCCTCGCGCGTGCGCATGATGTCGGGCACACGCACTCCCATCACCTTCACCCGCTGGCCATAGCGCAGCCCCTCGGTGGTGATGGGCTCGGCGGTCTCGCGATCGAGGATGCAGATCAGATCCGGCACGATCGCCTTAACCACCCCGTCGTGGCGGGCCATCAGGTGCTCATTGCGAAAAGTGATCTCCATATTGCCCGAGAACTCACCAAAGCCCTCGATGGTCGCGTAGCCGATGGCCCAGCCGCGCGTCGTCTCGCGCCGCAAATCGACGACCTTGCCGTCGAAGATCACCTTGGCGAAGTCGTAGCCATCAGTGCCGCGTAGGCACTCGATCAGCGCATTGAAGACATCGTTCGCCTGTTCGCGGGCGCGGCGGATCGCACGGCCGATCTCGAGCGCCACTGACATGGTGCCGCGAATGCCGGCGCGTTTGAGGTCAGCGCCACTCATGGGATAGAGCGCGACGTGGGCGGCGCCGCCCATGCGCGTGCAAACCACCCGCGCCAGCCACTCGGAGGCGTGGTTGTTGCGCGCCTCGACGATCACGCACTCGCCATGCTCGTCGATGATGGTCAGCGGCGAGCACGGGATGCCGTAGACGCTGAAGGTCACCATCTGCAGCTCCGGGAAGGCGCGGCCCATGCCATCGGCATCGACGACCGGGAGACCAAGCTGGGCGCCAACGACCAGCGGGATCGTGGAATTGAGGCCGCCGGCCTCGATCGGCATGGTGGCGAACGCTTTCCGGCCCAGATGTTCCTCGAGGCGGCGCAGAGCGCGGCTGGTCTCGTCGCCACGCAGGAGCTTTTCGATGAACACGGTCGGCGCTCCCATCATGCAGGTGGGGATCACGAGCGCATCGTCGGGGACGGCATCGGCGTCAATTATCTCCACGTCGCGTCCGGCTCGAAGCACGTTTTCCACCGTCAGCCGTCCGATATAGGGATCGCCGCCACCGCCGGTGCCGAGGAAGGCTGCCCCGCGCGCAAAGTCCTCCAGATCTTCGAGGCCGATCCTCACGTCGCGATCCCGCGGTACCTGAGGTCGCCCACGGCCTTGACCCGGACACGGCACGAACCGCCGGGCATATAGGCGAGCGGCACCTCCTCTATGTCCACGATGTCGACGGTGGCCGGATCGGCGCCCGCTTCGACGGCGCGCTCGCTCGCTTCCTCACGAGCTGCCGCGATAGCGCCTTCACGGCCGAGCTGATCGTAGGCGTAGACCTTGTCGACCTCGCCTCCGGCCTGAGCGATGGCAGCCCCAATCGCGTTGGCCACACCGGCATGGTCAGGAACGATCACCTCCGAGGCGCCCTTGATGTCGCGCGAGATCAGGATCGCGCCGCCGCCGACGAGCACCACCGGCAGGTCACCAGCGGCGGTCTTCATCCGGTCGACTGCCTCGTCCAGCATGTCGTGGATCATCGCGGCCGCTTGCTCGACGAGATCCTCGCCCAGATTGCTGACACGCGCCCGCTCGCCAATCTCCGCATTACCCGCCGCAACGGCGATGTCGGTCGCGGTGATTGTAGAACCGCCGAACACGAGCGCCTCCTTAGTCAGCTCGTAGCCCACCGAGTCCGGGCCCACCGTGAGCGCGCCGTTCTGGCGCACCCGGCTGCCGCCGCCGAGGCCGATCGCCAGCACGTCGGGCATGCGGAAGTTGGTGCGCACACCGCCGATATCCACCGCGACCGCCGATTCGCGCGGGAAGCCGTTGATCAGCATCCCGACATCGGTTGTGGTGCCGCCGATATCGACGACCATCGCGTCCTTGGCGCCAGCGAGGAAGGCGGCACCGCGCATCGAGTTGGTGGGGCCCGAAGCAAAGGTCAGCACCGGATAGCGCTCGACGAAGGCCGCGCTCATCAGCGTGCCATCGTTTTGACTGATGTAGAACGGCGCCTCGATACCAAGCCCGGCAAGCGCCTCGCGGAACGAGCTGACGACGCGCTCGGCCAGCTCGGCAAGGCTCGCGTTCATGATCGCCGCGTTCTCGCGCTCCAACAGGCCGATGCGGCCGATCTCGTTGGACAGCGAAACCGCAGCCTCGGGCAGCACCTCGCGGACGATCTCGCCCGCGCGCTGCTCCATCCCCGCATTGACCGGAGAGAAGATCGAAGAGACCGCGACGGTCCGGATGCCCTCGGTGCGCATGTCTTCGGCGGCGGTGCGTACCGCGCCCTCGTCCAGAGGCGAGATCTCGGCGCCGTCGTACTCGTTGCCGCCTTCGACCATAGCGATATGACCGCGCACGGCATCAGCGAGATCGGTCGGCCAGTCGGTGAGTGGCGGCAATCCGCTCGCTGCCGGCAGCGCCAACCGGATCGCGCCCACCGGCAACAGCCGCTTGCGCTCGACGAAGGCGTTGGTGAAGTGCGTGGTGCCGATCATCACCGCCTCGATGGCGGCGGCCGTCGCTGCGGAGTCGCGCAACACCGCTTCCAGGGCGTGCGTGATGCCGGTGCTGACATCGGCGGTAGTCGGGGTCTTGTGGGACGCGAGGACCTTGAGGCCGTCCATCAACGCTGCATCGGTGTTGGTGCCGCCGACATCGATGCCGATTCGCATTCAGGCCTCCCCAACTCGCCCTGTACAACCCATCAGCTGCTCGCCGACAGGCAACCATCGATGGTGCCAATTGTCTACGATCCAAGATCGTGCCCTGCGAGGCGAGACTACCCGCGGATTTGCGGTCGGCGTGATTGTGGTCGACGGTACCAGCGGCCATGACCGAGCGCTTGCGTTATGGTCATCGGGTCACGGATCCCCGAGTCGCCAGGGCCCTCGTTCCGGTCGGGCGGCTCGCCGAGGCTGCGTGACGACCAAGCAATCGGAGGGAGAGATGGTCAAGATCGTGCGCTTCGAGGAGACGGGTGCGCCGGAGGTTCTCCGGCTATTCGACGAGCCGCTGGTCGAGCCGGGCGAGGGCCAGGTCCGCCTCAAGGTCCAAGCGATAGGGCTCAACCGCGCCGAAATCATGCTCCGCGAGGGGCGCTATGCCGCCGACCCGGTCCTCCCCTCGCGCATCGGCCTCGAGGCGAGCGGCACGATCGATGCGATCGGCGCCGGAGTGAGTGGCTTCTCGATCGGCGATTTCGTTAGCGCGGTGCCGTTCCTGACGTGGGATAAGTGGGGCAACTGGACTCAAGAATCGCTCGTGAAATACGGCGTCTACGGCGAGAGTGCGATCGTCCCCGCCGACACCGTCGCCCACAACCCCGCCAACCTCAGCGCCGAGGAGGGCGCGGCGATCTGGTGCCAATATCTCACCGCATGGGGCGGGCTTGTCGACTTCGCTGGCGTCACCAGCAACGACATCGTGTTGGTCACGGCGGGATCGAGCAGCACTGCGGGCGGCGCGCTGCAGATCGCCAAGGCGGAAGGCGCCACGGTGATCGGCCAAACCCGCACCGCGGCCAAGCGCGATTTCCTGCGCGAGGCTGGCGCCGATTGCGTGGTGGTGACCGACGAGGAGGACTTGGCTGAGCAAGTCATGACCTTCACCGGTGGGCGCGGCTTCACCGTCTGCTACGATCCGATCGGCGGGAAGTTCTGTAACGATCTGATCGCCGCTGCCCAGCCCGGTGGCAAGATCATCAATTACGGCAACCTTGACACCGGCCCGGTCGACTTTCCGATCCTGAGCAAGCGTCTTCACTTCAAATGCCATAGCGTGTTCGACACGATGCGCATGCCCGATCGGCGTGCCGCCGGCTTTGCCTATATCCGGGACAAGGTCAGCTCCGGCGCGCTCAAGGTCATCATCGACAGCGCCTTCCCGCTCAACCGGATCGCCGAAGCGCATCGCCACATGGAATCGAACCAGCAGAGAGGCAAGATCGTCGTCACGGCCTGAGCGCACTCGAGTAGGGACACAGCATGACAACAAAACAGCCGGCAGGAACAGTGACGACGGGAGATAGGATGTTGTCGTTGCGAATCGCGATTCTGGCGCTCGCCATCTCGGCGTTCGGATCGACGGGTGCCATCGCCGCGGAGGCGATGGCGGAGATGAAGAACGCGGATGGCGAGGGTCTCGGCACCGTGACGCTGACCGAGACGCCCGCCGGCGTCTTTGTGCTGGTCGATTTGCGGGGGCTACCGCCGGGCGGCCACGGATTTCACATCCACGAAAGAGGCGCTTGTACGCCGGACTTCAAGGCTGCCGGAGGGCACTTCGACCCCACGGACAAGGCCCACGGCATCAAGAACCCAAAAGGTCGTCATGCCGGCGATATGCCGAATATCCACGCCGCGGCCGACGGTCGAGTGAAGGCGGAAGTGCTGAATGCCAACGTGACGCTTGGCGATGGTATGGACGGTGTCTTCGACGGCGATGGCTCAGCCATCATCATTCATGACAAGCCTGACACCCGCGGCGAGAACCCGGGAGTTGGGCCGCGCATCGCTTGCGGAGTGATCCAAAAGTAGCGCTCGGCCCGGCGCCGGCTGGCCGCAGTGCCGTCGGAGGCGAGGGCGATGTCGCCGCGAGGTCGCGGGGCGGCGGAGCGAGCCAGCGCTGGGAGGCGACGATGACGATCGATCTTTGGATGCTGTTCGGAACGGTCTTGCTGGCGCTCGCGAAGACCGGCCTCGTGACCACGTTCGCCAAACGCCAAACCGGGAACCCGTGGTCGGTGGGCCCGCGTGATACACCGATCCGCTCGCCGTAACCGCAGGCCGTTTAGAGCGCGCCCACAAGAATTTGCTGGAGAGCTTGCCGTTGTTCGCTGCCGTGGTACTCATGGCCCAGGTGACAGGGCGAGCCGATATCTAGACTGCGATTGGCGCGCAGGTCTTCCTCGCCGCGAGAGTGCTCTACGTCCCCGCCTATGTCTCCGGCATTCCCTGGTTACGGACCGCGCTGCCCCCCGCTCTCCTGTGGATTGGACTGCCGGATGGTCCTCGGCTAGGTTAATTCACCGAATTATCGATGCTGCTGGTGGCAGCTGTGAGATGGGAGGAAAACCATGGCCATTCGCGGAGGATACTGCCCGCACATCTTGCGTGTGGATCTCACCAACGAGACCGTCACTCGGGAACCGCTCCCCGACGAAGAGATACTGCGCAAGTATGTCGGCGGCATTGGCCTGGGCCTGTGGTATCTGCTGCGTGAGGCGCCGCCGCTGGGCAAGTCCACTGATCCGGATGTGCCGCTCATCTTCATGAACGGTCCCCTGACGGGGACTCCCGCCGTCAACTCCTCCGACGTCACCATCGTCGGCTACCACCAGATCACGCCATACTCGGCGGCTGTGGGCCATACCCACGGCTTCTGGGCCGCCCGCCTCAAGCACGCCGGGCACCAGGGCATTATCTTCACCGGCAAGGCCTCGAAACCCACCTATCTGTGGATCGACGACGACAACGTGGAGTTTCGCGACGCCGGCCAGGTGTGGGGCCAGGACACCCGCGAGACCGAGCGCCGCATCAAGATCGAGCTCGGCGACGACAAGGAGATCAGCGTCGCCTGCATCGGTCCCGCCGGCGAGGCGCTCATCGCCGGAGCGATGATCAAGAACGACCGCAACCACGGTGCCGGGAAAGGCAGTCTGGGAAGCTCGATGGGGGCCAAAAACCTCAAGGCTATCGCGGTGCGGGGCACCGGCAAGGTGCCGCTGTTCGACCCGCCGAAGATGGTCGAAAACGCAACCGACTGGGAGAAGGAGCTCTTCCCCGGCAGCGAGAACCCTGCTGACCGCACCGTCGCCGAGGCGATGCAGGACGCAGGCAACACCCGCCACTACCACCAGACCTTCGGCGCGCACAAGCGGGTGATCGGCAAGAACATGACCGACCCCGATTGGGGCGTTGAGTTCGCCAACAAGTACGTCGAGGCCTGCGCGAAGTGGAAGATCACGCCCCAGCCCTCGTACAACTGCAAGATCTCGTGCGCGTACGACGTGGAGATCACGGATGGACCCTACAAAGGGTTCACCGGCAGCAAGTGTGGCGGCGGCGAGCCGCTTGAGGGCTCAGGCTCGATCATGGGTGTCGATGACCCCATGGCCGTCGTCATCATGAACGATGTGTACGACTCCCTAGGCATCGAAATGGGCCAGTTCGCCCCGATGCTGGGCGCCACCTTCGAGGCCTATAGCGAAGGCCTCCTCAACCAGCAGGATACCGGCGGCCTCGACTTCACCTGGGGCAACTGGGAATCGGCGATGGAGGTGATCAACCAGGCCGTCGCCCGCGAGGGCTTCGGTGCCAAGTTCGTCGACGGCCCCAAGAAGTGGGTCGAGAATGTCGGCGCCGAGAAGGGCATCACCGAACAGCTCCGCAACAAGATCCTCGATATGAAGGGCGGCGGCGCGGTCATGCACGACCACCGCGCGGCGTGGAGCGCCTGGTTCTGCGAGATAACGTCCGGCTACGGAGCCTCCACCCAGGGGAGGGGAACCGATACGTTCCTGCGGCGCGACCTCGGCTACGATAAGGTCACCCCGGGCATCGCGGGCAACCTCGATGAGGCCGTCGACAAGGTCGAGGGTGTCTACCGCACCCAGCTCATGAAATGGTTCTGGGACACACTCGGCATCTGCTCCTTCGGCGTCATGGGCGTGCCGAGTGCCATTAAGTTCACGACCCACAGCCTTCGCCACACCATCGGCTGGGAGGACTTCGACGAGAAGGAGGCCTTCGAGGTCGGGGCGCGCGTCGCCAACTTGATGCGCTTGGTCTACGCCCGGCGTGGTTTCAAGCGCGAGGACGAGCTCGATATCTCGCCCCGGTTCTTGGAGATCACCAAGACCGGCCCGGCCGAAAAGGAGGGCATCGAGCCGTATCTCCCGGCCATGCTCGATGAGTACTACCGCTACCAGGGTTGGAACAAAGACACGGGCACGCCGACAGCCGGTACCCTCAACGGGCTCGGCATGGAGGAATTCGCCGCCGACGCCGCATGACCGCGTCGTCCCGCTAGCGCGAAGCCAGGAGAAAACGGCCACAGCCGGCCCTTGGGCCGCCGGCCGTGGCCTACAAGCCGCTCACTACCAAAGGCGTTTGGTCGCGATCTCCGCGCCCTCGCGCAGCGCTGCGAACTTGGCCCAGCACACCTGCTCCGACACCATCGTGTAATCGGTGAACGTGGAGAAGCCGCAGTCGGTTCCGGCAATGACGCGTGTCTTGTCGCCCATGGCCTCGACTGCCTCGCAAATGCGGTTCGCCACGACCTCCGGGTGTTCGAGGTAGTTGGTCGTCACGTCGATCACGCCCGGAATCAGGATCATGCCATCGGGCAGCGGGTACTTCTTTATCGCCTTGTACTCGTGCTGGTGGCGGGGGTTGGCGAAGGGGATGCTCACCGCCCCGACATTGGCCTCGTAGATCAGCGGCAGGATATCCTCCATCGCCACGTCGCCGTCATGCGGCCCTTCGTAATTTCCCCAGCACAGGTGCAGCCGCACGCGCTCGGGCGGGATATCGGACACGGCGTGGTTGATCGCGGCGATCTGGCGCTTGACCCCTTCGAGGAAGTCCTCCATCGGGCGCTTTTGGAAGTAGAGCTGACGCTCGAGGGCGAGATCCGGCGCGTCCACCTGAAGCAGGAAGCCGCGACTGTGGATGTAGTCGTACTCCTTCTTCAACTCGCGTGCCGCCGCCATGAGGTAGTCCTCTTCGTTGGGGTAATACGCGTTCAGCAGCGTGCACGTGAGGTTGCCCGGCGAGACGGCAGTCATGAAGGACTCAGCAAACTTGTGTGGCTGGCGTTCGAGCGCGCCTGCGAAGGCGTCGCACTCAGCCTTCACTTCGCTCATTTCGTCGTCGTAGTGAAGATCGGCGACCGCCTGCGGTGCATTCCACAGCTTGGCGCTGTCCTGGGACGTGGTGTGGTAGCGGTGCAGCCAGATTTCCTGGAAATCGGGGTAGGTGGTGAAGTCGACAAGCTGATTGCGCGGCGATTCTCCGCCGAACCCCGACATCCGGTTCTGGACGTAGGTCGAGAAGCCGATCCGCGGCAACTCACCGTCGTTGGGAACATCGACACCGGTCTCCGCCTGCTTCGCGACGACGTGGTCCATATCGCTTGCCACCGCCTTCGTTAGCGAAGCACCGTCGCCGCCCAAGCCCTGCTCTCTCTCGATCAGAGCCTTTGCGAGCTTGGGGCTGCGGATAAGGCTGCCGACATGGCTGGTCAGAATGCGCTGGTCGCTGCGTTGCATGGCGAGTCCTCCCGGAAGTTGGTTCGGGTGAGCATAGGCTCACCCCGACTTTAGCGATTTAACCTGGATTATTCAGGGGCCGCGACGGAGCGCGGCGGTTGCCTCGGCGTCGATGGTCCCGTCGGCTTCGATCGACACATGATAGGCCGCGCGTGCCGCCTCGGCAGTCAAGTAGCCGTCCACCACGTCGTCGGCAACCGCCTGTTCGGACCGCTGTCGCGGGTCGCCGTGGCCGCCACCACCACCGGTAACGATGCGAATCAGGTCGCCGCGCCCGATCGGGGTCTCGCGCACGCGTGCGCCGCGCCAGCTGCCGCCATTGGAGTGCACCTCGACGTAATTGACACTGCCTTGTCCGCCACCCTCGAGCCCCCAGGGGCGCTCGATCGAGTGACCGACGCCGGCGTAGAAGATCACATCGTCAGCGAGAATCTCGTATTCTCGCACAACCCCGTAGCCGCCACGGAAGCGGCCCGGGCCAACTCCTCCCTCGACATTTAGGGCGTAGCGGCGGCAGCGCACCGGGTACTTCGCTTCCAGCAACTCGATCGAGTAGTTGTAGGTATCGCCGTCGATCGGGGCGATCAGAGCGCTCGCGCCGTCCCACGAATCGGTGGCGCCCCAGCCGCCAATGTGTGGCTCGATGATGACGAAGGGGTTCCCGGTGGTCGGCTCGTTGCCGCATACGAACGTGGCGCTGATACTCATGTAGTTGCCAACGCTGAAGCGATCCGGCGCGAGCGGCGCGAGCGCCTTCCACGCCAGTTCTTGTGCCTGCTCCATGATCTCGATGCACCACCCGACCGCATGCGGGTAGGTGGCGCTGAACACCGTGCCCTCCGGCACGATCACGTGCAGCGCCCGGAACCAGCCCTCGTTCGACGGCGCATGCGGCCCAACCATGGCCTTGAATACGGTCTTCACCGCTGACAGGAGGGCCCCGCGCGAGCAGTTGTAGGGACCCTTTTGCATCGGGCTCGAGCCCGTGAAGTCGAAGGTGATGTCCTCGCCGGCGATGCCCACGGCGATGCGGATGGGAACCCGTTCCTGCGAGAACGACGTGCCGTCGATCCAGTCTTCGGCTTCGTACACGCCATCGGGCAGCGCCGCGATGGTCGCCCGACTCACTTTCTCGCTCTGGCCCATGAGGTGAGCGAAAGTCCGTACCACCGCCTCGCGCCCATAGCGCTTGAACAGTTCCTGGATGCGGGCCTCGGCGACGTTGACCGAGGCTACCGAGGCGTTGATGTCGCCGAGCGTCTCCTTGGGCATGCGCACATTAGCGGCGATGACCGCGTACATGTCCTCCAGCGGTTGATTGTCGCGGTGAATCCTCAGTGCCGGGAAGCGCAGACCCTCGTGATAGATCTCCGTCGCCGCCGGTGACAGCGACCCGAGCACGGTGCCGCCGAGCTCGGTCCAGTGGGATACCGCGATGGCGAAGGCAACCAGCTCACCGCCAGCGAAGATCGGCTTCACCACACCGACGTCGCTGAGATGCGTGCCGCCGGTGAAGGGGTCGTTGACGAGGTAGATGTCACCCTCGGACAGCGATTCGCCGCATTTGCCGATCACCGTCTGCACATGCCCCTGGAAGGTCCCGGTGAACGCCGTAATGCCGTTCGCCTGCGATAAGAGCTGGGCGTTGGCGTCGCAGATGCCGCAGGCGAAGTCGAGCACCTCATAGACGACCGGGCTCATGCTCGAGCGCGCGAGGATGATGGCCATCTCATCAGCGGCCGCGTTCAACTTGCCCCAGATGATCTCGAGGGTGACGTGGTCGCTCGCGCCCGTCACGTCGGTGTCAGAGCGCGGCGCCTCTTCCGCCATCCGATCAGATCTCGCTGATCCGCAGGAAGCCGAGATCGTCGACGCGCAGACGTTGGCCGGGATGGACTGTCGCGGTGGAGGAGGCTTCCTCTACGACCAGTGGCCCGTCAGCGGTGAAGCCTGGTGGCAACAGATCTCGTTCGAAGACCTCGGCCTCGCGCGGTCCGTCCTCGCCAAAATCGGCCGTACGCTTACCTTTGCGCGCTGCGTCGGCCGAGCGGCCATCGATGCCGATCGGGTTGACAGTCGGTCTCGGGACGGCTGCCGTTGCTGTCAGCCGGAAGGTGACGAATTCGACCGGCGTATCGGTCAGCTTGAAGGTGTAGGCCCTAACGTGCGCGGCATGGAAGTCCTCCAAGAGGGTCGCAAGGTCCGAGGCGGACTCGGCGAGGGGCACCGTTACCGAGTGCTCCTGCCCGTGATAGCGGAGATCGATCTGGCGGTTGAACGAGAGTTCGCTGGCGGCAAGCCCCTCATCCGACCGGAAATAGGTTGTAGCCTCGCCTTCCAGCTCGTCAAAACGCGCCCGGATCGCCTCCATCGTCACGTCCTCGGCCCGGGTCAGCGCCGTCAGGGCGAAGTCCCGTCGCGGCTCGGTTGCCAGCATCCCCCACGCCGAGAAGTTGCCGGGGTAGCGGGGAATAACGATTTCCTTGACGCCGAGCTCGCGGCCGAGTGGGGCGGCGTGCATCGGACCGCCGCCGCCCGCCGCGACCAGAATGAAATCGCGCGGATCGTGGCCACGCTGAATCGACACCAGCTTCAGCGCATCGTTCATATTGGCTTCGACCAAGCGGATCACCGCATTCGCCGCCTCCTCGACACCGCAGCCGAGCCCGTCCGCGATCGTCTGCATGGCCTTTCCCGCCCGATCGAGATCGAGATCGAACTGTCCGCCTGCGAAGTAGCCGGGGTTGATGACACCGGTCAGCAGCTTCGCATCGGTGACCGTAGGCGCCTCGCCGCCGCGGCCGTAACACGCAGGGCCGGGGTCGGCACCGGCGCTCTGTGGCCCGACGCGCAGGGACCCGGCGGCATCGAACCAGGCGATCGAGCCACCCCCGGCGCCGATCTCAACCAGATCGGTAACCGGCACCCGCACCGGATAGCCGGGATTGAGCCGCGTCCACTCAAGCTTGTAATCGGTAGTGACCTTCGGCTCGCCGGCCTCGATCAGCGAGCACTTCACCGTCGTGCCGCCCACATCGAGGTAGATGACATTGGGGTGGGCGCACAGCTCGCCGACCAATGCCGCGCCGTTGACACCGGCCGCAGGGCCGGACTCGATCAACGTTATCGGATGCTCCTTGGCCCAGGCGAACGTCGTCGTTCCGCCGTTGGACTGCATTGCCGTGTAGGGGCAATTCAAGCCGTGTTCTTTGAGCGCCTTCTCGAGCTTGCTGAAATAGCGCTGCACGATCGGTTGCACGTAGGCATTGAGGACGACGGTATTGGCGCGCTCATACTCGCGCCATTCGCGCGTGATTTCGTGCGAGGCGGTGATTGCGACACCCGGCAAACGCTGGCGCAGGTATGCGGCGCACGCGGCCTCGTGCTCCGGGGCCGCATAGCTATGCAAGAACTGTATGGCGACAGCCTCGACATCCTGGCTCTTGCAGCTTTCGATCACCGGATCGAGGTCTTCGGTCCTAAGCGGCTCGATCTCGTTGCCGCCGACGTCCATGCGTTCGCGCACCTCATAGCGCATGCGACGGGGCACGAAGGCCACGGGTTTCTTGAACCGGAGATTGTACATGTCGGGCCGATTACCGCGGGCAATCTCGAGCACATCGCGGAACCCGGCGGTCGTCACCAGGGCCGTCTTGACCCCCTTGCGCTCGGTGATGGCGTTGATGACGGTGGTCCCGCCATGAACGAAGAAGGTGACGTCCGCCGGCTCTATCTCCGACAGGCGTATGGTATCGAGCACGCCCTGGGTGAGATCGCTTGGCGTACTGAGGGACTTGGCGACGGCCAGCTCGCCACTTTGCTCATCGAAATGAACGAGGTCGGTGAACGTGCCACCGATATCGGTGGCCAAGCGGCCCATGCCGCCTAGCCGGCTTGACGGAGCGCCGCGGTGGCGTTCCGATCGACGGCACCGTCGGTCCCGAGCACGACCTGGTACTGCTCGCGGGCTCGCTCCGCGGTCAAGAAACCGTCGCTCACGTCCTCGGCCACGTCCTCAGCCGGCCGTTCGGCCGCAATGCCGTAGCCACCGCCGCCGCCGGTAACGATACGGACGTAATCGCCACGTTTCAGCTGGGTGGTCGGAACGCGCGCGCCGCGCCAGCGATCCCCGTTGCTTACCACCTCGAGGTAATTGTTGGTGCCGTGGCCGCCGCCCGCGAGACCCCACGGGCGCTCGACTGAGCGCCCCAGGCTGGCGTAGAGATGCACATTCTCGGCAAGCATCTCGTACTCCCGCACCACGCCGAAGCCACCGCGATGACGGCCCGGGCCAGCGCCGTCCTCCACGTTCATGGCGTAGCGCTGACAGCGCACCGGGTACTTCGCCTCCAGCAATTCCACCGAATAGTTGTAGGTATCACCGTCGGCGGTGCCGATCAGAACGCTCGCGCCGTCCTGGTCGTGGGTCGCGCCCCAGCCACCCATATGTGGCTCGACGATGACGAATTGCTCGTCATTTTCGGGCGATGTGCCATAGAAGATGGTGGCGCAGAGGCTCATGAAGCTGCCAACGCTGAAGCGCTCTGGCGCGAGCGGCGCCAGCGCCTTCCAGGCCAGCTCGGAGATCTGCCCCGTCATCTCGAAGTACCAGCCGACCGCCTGGGGGTACTCGGCGCTAAACACCGTCCCGTCCGGCACTTCGACGTTGATCGGTCGGAACCATCCCTCGTTGGAGGGCGCCTGCGGATCGACCAGCGCTTTGAAGACCGTCTTGACGGCCGAAAGGGTGGCGCCACGGGCGCAGTTCAGAGGACCTTTGCGCTGAGCACTGGTGCCGGTGAAATCGAAGGTGATCTCGTCGCCGGCGATGCGGACCTCGACCTGAACCGGGATCTGCTCGTCGCTGAAGCCATCGCCGTCGATCAGGTCTTTGGCTTCGTAGACGCCGTCAGGCAATGCCGCGATCGCAGCGCGGCTCACCTTCTCACTTTGCTCCATCAGGTGCTCAAAGCTCTCGATCACGGCCTGAGCACCATACTTTCCGAAGATCTCCTGGAGGCGGGTATCGGCGATCTTCACCGCCGCGATCTCGGCGTTGAGGTCGCCAAGAGTCATCTTTGGCAGGCGGACGTTGGCGGCGATGAGATCGAACAGATCCTGCTGGGGTTCACCCTCGCGGTAGATCTTGAGGCCGGGGAAGCGCAGGCCTTCGTGGAAAATCTCGGTGGCTTCGGGCGACAGCGAGCCCGGCACGCTGCCGCCGATCTCGGTCCAGTGCGCGACGGCAATGGCGTACGCGAGGACCTCACCGTCGACGAAGACCGGCTTGACGATGCCGACGTCCGACAGATGGGTGCCGCCGGTGAACGGGTCGTTCACCATGAGGATGTCGCCGGGCTGCATGTCGCCGCCGAACTTGCGGATCACGGTTTGGACGTGACCCTGGAAGGTGCCTGTAAAGACTGTGATGCCGTTGGTCTGGGAGACGAGCTGGGCTTGCGCATCGCAAATGCCGCAGGCGAAGTCCAAGACCTCGTAGATAACCGGACTCATGCTCGAACGCGCCAGAACCACGCCCATCTCGTCGGCCGCCGCACGCAGCTTGCCCCAGATGATCTCGAGGGTGACGTGGTCGGTTGTCCCGTTGTTGCGGGTAGTACTCGCCGCTTGCTGCATCCCTACCGTCCTGTGTTGGTAACTCGCCCGGAAATTGTTGGCGCGCACATTTAGCAAACATAGTGCGCGGCTACTCGGGCTAGCAACAGCTTCCTTGCCATCGGGGCGCGGTCGAGTTTGACGGCACTCGGCCCGCCCAAGTATCCTCGCGAAAAAGAGCGTTGAACCACAAGGGAGGACGAAGATGAGATCGCGAATTATTGGCGCGGTGGCAGCAGCGGTCGTTGCCTTGCCGCTGGCCGTCGCTGAGGCGCAGGACAAGCGCGTCTTCAGCATGGAGGAGGCCGCAGTCGGCGAGTTCGACCCGGCTCACGCCACCGATTTCGCCGATTTGATCCTGGTGTCCAATATCTACGACACGTTGGTGTGGGTCGGCCCTGGCGGCAAAGTCATCCCTCACGTGGCGGAGAGCTGGACATCCTCGGACGACGGGCTCGTCCACACCTTCAAGATGCGGACCGACGTGAAGTTTCACGACGGGACGCCCATGACATCCGAAGACGTGGTGTTCTCGCTGGATCGGATGGTCACCCTCGCGCTCGGTTACTCGCATCTGTTCAGGGGCTGGGTGAAATCTGCCGAGGCGGCCGACTCGCACACGGTGACGTTTACGCTGGAGCGGCCCTATGCGCCGTTCCTGGCCGCCCTGGTCCGACTGCCAATCATTAACAAGAAGCTGTTGCTGGCTAACATAAAGGACGGCGACTTTGGCGATCTCGGCGACTATGGCCGCGCCTATCTGGAGAGCAACGACGCCGGCTCGGGCGCTTACACGGTGATCTCGCACAACAAGCAAGAGCTCACTGTCATGAAGCGGTTCGACGGATATTGGCTACCATTCGGCCCCAAATCGCCCGACGAGGCGCGCATGCGCTACAGCCTCGAGCCGGCGACCCTTCGGGCGCTGATGGAGCGCGGCGAGCACGACGTCTCGTCGATGTGGCAGCCCTACGAGACCTACTCCGCGCTCGACAAGGTCGACGGCATCTCGGCGGTAGGCGAGCCGCAGACCGGCGCCGGCTATATCAAAATCAACACCAAGCTTGCGCCCACCGACAATGTTCACATTCGTAGAGCGCTCGCGTACGCGACCGACTACGAGGCACTGCAGGACATCATCAAGATCAAGGAAGGCCTGTTCGCCGGCGCCCCCGCTCGAGGCCCGATCCCCGGCGGCATGATGGGCTATGACAAAGGCCTAACGCCGGGAAGCCGCGATTTGGCGGCGGCGAAGAAAGAACTCGAACTCGCGGAATACGATGCCAATACCTGGCCGCCGGTCGAGGTCATTTCGCACCTTTGCTGTTTCCTCCACCAGAAGATCGCGCTTCTGGTGGCTGCCAACTTGGCCGAGATCGGCGTCAAGGCCGAGCTCACGGAGCTCACCTTTCCCGCGTTCATCGAGCGCGCCGGGGCGATCGAGACTTCTGGCAACGTCCAGTTCGTGATCCACAACGCGGCGACGCCGGACATCGATCCGCTTCTCTACGAGCTGTACCACTCGAGCGGCAAGGGCCTGTGGAGCTCGACGGAGTGGCTGCTGAACGACAAGGTCGACGCGATGCTCGAAGCGGCGCGGGGGGAGACCAATGCGGCCAAGCGTGAGGATCTGTACAAGGAAGTGCAGCGCGCGATCATCGCGGAACAGCCCAACGTGTTCGCCTTCGATTCGATCGCTGTCTATGCGAAGCGCGACGCCGTCACGCTTCCCTTCGAAGATCCGGCCAAGCTCACAGGCTTTATCTGGGCCGACTTCAACTTCCGGCTCACCGAGGTCAACTGAAAACCTATCGGTTGGATCGGTTTAGACGTGGCGGCGGCCCAGCGGTGGCCGCCGCCACTTGCTTTTTTTGACGCTAGGTTCAGACGATGATCGTGCTGCGATTCCTTGGGCGGCGGCTCGTCCTGGGCGCCCTGGTCATGATCGGGCTGTCGATCCTGATCTTCGTCGTCGCGCGGGTGATCCCGGGCGATCCGGCACGGCTCGCACTGGGCTACAAGGCGTCTCAAGAGATGGTCGATCTCTATCGCGACCGACTGCATCTAAACGATCCGATCCCAGTGCAGTACTGGGAGTTCCTAAAGGGGCTGTCGCGCGGAGATCTCGGCGAGTCGACCTTCCACAAGAGCCCGGTATCCCAGAACATCGCCGATTTTCTGCCCGCGACCTTGGAACTCGTCATCGCCGCCGGCGTGGTGATGATCGTATTTGGCATCCCGCTCGGGGTGGTCGCGGCACGCTACCGAGACGGACCGATCGACAACGCCTCGCGGATCGTTGCGCTGTTGGGGGTGGTGAGCCCGAGCTTTGTCTGGGCCATCATCCTGATGCTGGTGTTCGGTCACACCCTCGGCCTGTTGCCGGTGGCGGGCCGACTTGTCGACCCGATGATCAGGCCCGAGCACTTCAGCGGCTTCTATACGCTTGACGCCCTGGTGGCGGGAGACGGGAGGGCGTTTTGGGATGCGCTTTCGCACCTGATCCTGCCGGCGATCGCGCTGGCGCTCGCTGGGCTCGGCCAAGCCGCCCGGCTCACCCGTGCCAACATGGTCGAAACCTATGGCCGGCAATACATTGAGATGGCGCGAGCCTTCAACTTCTCGGAACGCTCCATCGCTTTCAAGTATGCGCTGAGGCCGGCGATGATCCCGACGCTCACGGTTCTGGGGCTCGATTTTTCGGTCATGCTGGGCTCGGCCTTCCTGGTCGAGGTCGTGTTCAATTGGCCGGGCCTAGCGCGCTACGGCGTCTACGCGATACTGCAAAAGGACCTCAACGCCATCGTTGGCACCGTGCTCGTGATCGGCTTGATGTTCGTGGTCGTGAACATCGTGGTCGATCTCCTGGTCGCCTACATCAACCCGCGCATCCGCTTGCAAGGAGAGGCGCGGTGAGGATCTGGCGGCGGTCCCGGGCGTGGTACCAGTTCGCCCGGAACCCGCTATCCGTGGTCGGCTTGGCGATCGTCGTCATCATCGTTCTTGCCACCACGTTCGCGCCCAACGTCACGCCGTATCCCGAGCACACCGGCATGTTCGTGGACTTCAAGAACGCGAGCGCGCCACCTGGCGAGCGCAATATGTTCGGCACCGACAACATGGGCCGCGACGTCTTTTCTCGGCTCGTACACGCCTACCGAGTGTCGTTCGGCCTGGGGGTCGTCGTTTTGGGGATAGCGGTGCCGATCGGCGTGATCCTCGGGCTCGTTGGCGGCTATTTCGGCGGGCGCATTGAGACCGTCGTCATGCGGCTCACAGACATCTTCCTGGCACTCCCGCCCCTGGTCCTAGGAATGGCGATCGTTGGTGTTCTGCCGCCCTCGATGGTCAACGTCATGATCGCGATCTCGGCGCTATGGTGGCCGTGGACCACGCGCATGGTCTACAACCTGACCCGCTCCATCCGTACCGAGGACTTCGTGGTGGCGGCCCGGGTCGTTGGCGCATCGCACGCCCACATCCTGTTCCGCGAGATCCTCCCCAACTGCGTGCCCAGCATTCTGACCAAGGTGACGTTGGATATGGCCTTCGTCATCATCATCGTCGCCGCCCTCGGATTCGTGGGCCTCGGGGTCCAGCCGCCGACCCCGGATCTCGGCCGTATGGTTGCGGAGGGCATGGATTTTATCACCGACGGTTGGTGGATGCCGGTGTTCCCGAGCATCGGCATCATGGTCATCGTCCTTGGCTTCAGCTTACTGGGTGATGGCCTGCGCGACGTGCTTCACGTCGAGGTCTAGAACGTGGCGCCGCTCTTAGAGATCGCGGATCTGCACCTTCGGTTCTCGATGTTCGAGGGCCTCTCGCACGTGCTCAACGGCATCAACCTGCGGGTGGAGAAGGGCGAGCGGGTGGCGATCGTCGGCGAGTCGGGCTGCGGCAAGTCAGTGACGGTGCGCGCGATCCTCGGCTTGCTACGCCAACGCAACGTCTCGATCGCCGGCTCGATCCGCTTTCACGACGAAGAGCTCGTGGGGCTCCGCGAGAGCGCTTGGGGTGGGATCCGCGGGCGGCGTATTTCCATGATCTTCCAGGATCCTACCGCGGCGTTGAACCCGGTGTTCACGATCCGCGATCAGCTACTGAACGTGATCCGGCGCGGCGGCGGCGCACAGGGCAGGCAAGAGGCCTACGAGATCGCCTGCGAGGCCTTGCGCCGGGTCGCGATCGTCGATCCGGACCGTGTCCTCGCGGCCTATCCGTTCCAGCTCTCCGGCGGGCTCGCGCAACGCGTCTTGATCACGATGGCGCTGGTCAACCGACCGGAGCTCGTGCTTGCCGACGAGCCCGGCTCTGCGCTCGATGTGACCGTCCAGGAACAAACGCTGCTCTTGATGCGGGAACTCACAGAGGAATCGCAGGCGGCGGTCCTCATCATCACCCACAATCTCGGTGTCGTCCGTGAGTTCGCCCAGCGCGTCTATGTGATGTACGCGGGCTCGATCGTCGAGGAGGCGGACGTCGAGACGCTGTTCTCACGGCCCGCGCATCCGTATACGCGTGCTTTGCTCGATGCGGTGCCCAAATTGACAGGAGGCAGTCTGCCGCGCCCGATCGACGGCATGGTGCCTGACTATACGGCGGCACCAGCGGGCTGCCGGTTTCATCCGCGCTGCCCTTACGCCCAGCCAATTTGCGAGGAGCAGCCGCCGGTGGTCGACCTCGGCGCCGGACATCGTATGGCCTGCATCCTCGATGCCGAGCCGGAACAGCTTGGGGCGGCGCGTGCCTGAGCCGCTGCTCGAGGTCGCCGATCTGCGCAAGCACTACGCGGTCGGCCGCCGCACTGTGAAAGCGCTGGACGGGGTGAGCCTGCGGGTGGAAGCCGGTGAGAGCATGGCGATTGTCGGTGAATCGGGGTCGGGCAAAACCACCTTGGCCAAGCTCATTCTTGGCATCGAGGCGCCCAGTTCGGGAGACATCCGCTTTGATGGCGAGGCGCTCCGCCCCGACCGGCCGCGGCCGCTGCGACGCAGGATCCAGGTGGTGCAGCAAAACCCGCTCTCGACCCTGAACCCGAAGCGCACGATACGCCAAGCCGTTGAGCTGCCGCTGCGCGTCCACGACATGGTGCACACCGCGAGCGAGGCGCGGAAGCGGGTGATCGAGTTGCTGGAAATCGTTGGGCTACCGCCCGAATACACCGACCGTTATCCGGGCGCGCTCTCGGGCGGTCAGCGGCAGCGCGCCGCGTTGGCCCGCGCGTTGGCTGCGAACCCGGACCTCGTCATTCTCGATGAACCCACTTCCGCCCTCGATGTCTCCGTTCAGGCGCTGGTTCTCCGACTCCTTGCCGACCTCCAGAGCCGCTTCAGTCTGACCTATTTGTTCATCACCCATGACCTCGGCGTTGTGCGGAACATGACCTCGCGAATCGCGGTGATGTATCGCGGGCGCGTCGTCGAGATTGGCCCGACCGAGGTCGTGTTCGCCGAGCCCCGCCATCGTTACACGATGATGCTCCTCTCCTCGGTACCGGTCGTCTCGGCGGCGGAGGAGGCGCACCGCCCTCAATGGCCGTGGAGCCGCGACCTGCTGCAAGGTGAGGAGCGTTCGTCGGACGGCTGCGACTTTGCGCCGCGTTGCCCGTACGCGCTTGACCATTGCTGGGAAAGGACTCCCGAGTTCAGCGACTTCGGCGCGGACCACAGCGCTGCGTGTCTCAACCCTGCCGCCGGCGATCACGGCCCGATCCGCGCCGCCGCGGCTGCGGCAACCTAGGTGACGAGCCCATGAGCGAGCAATCTGTCCACGAACCCGATCTTGCTGCGCGCGCGGCGGCGCTAGTGGCTGAGGCCATGATCTGCGACATAACCGTCAACTGGGAGGAGGATCTCAAAGAGGAAGCGCGTGAGGCGGTGTTACCGCGTTATCCCGCGGCCGGCGTCGATTTCGTGTCGCTCACGCTGGCCGACGATTGGACGTGGATCGAGGCTACGTTCCGGCACCTCGCCCAACAACGCGGGCGCTTTCTCGCCGAGCCAGATCGCTACGTCCTGGTCGAGACCGCGGATGATATCGTCCGCGCAAAGGCGCAAGGCAAGCTCGCGGTCGGCTTCAACTTCCAGGGCTCGAACGGGCTTGGCGGCGATCTCAGCCTGGTCGAGGCCTACTACAAGCTCGGCGTCCGCCAGATGATCCTCGCCTACAATGTCCGCAACCTCGCCGCCGACGGCTGTCACGAGGCGGCGGACGGAGGCTTGAGCCAATTCGGTGGCGATCTCGTCGTCGAGATGAACCGGGTCGGCATGCTGCTCGACTGCTCCCACACCGGCTATCGCGCGACCATGCAGGCGCTGGATATCACCACCCAGCCTGTCGTGTTCTCGCATTCCAACGCCCGCGTCCTCACCGACCACGGCCGCAATATCCACGACGATCAGATCAAGGCGTGCGCCGCCACCGGCGGGCTCGTCGGCGTCACCGGCGTCGGCATCTTCCTCGGCGAGGACGATGCCTCGGTCGAGGCCTTCATGCGCCACCTCGATCATATCGTCGAAGTGGCGGGCCCGGCGCATGTCGGCCTTGGCATCGACCTGGTCTACGACCTTGAGGGTTGGAATCAGTTCTTCCTCGCCAACAAGGATCGCTATTGGCGCGACTACGGCGATGACCCGCCGGCGCAGTTCTTCCAGCCTGAGCAGCTGCCGGCCCTGACCGAGGAAATGCTGCGGCGAGGCTACACCGAGCCCGACATCCGCGGCATCTTCGGCGAGAACTACCTGAGGATCGCGCGCGAGGTCTGGAAGTAGGGGACGGGCGATGCCGCGCGACCACGATCCCTTCACCATCGAGATCATCCAAGGCTCGCTTGCCGCCGTTTGTGACGAGATGTTCGCGGTCATGCGCAAGGCCGCGATGAGCTCAATCATCTACGAGGTGCTCGATTTTGGCGTCGGCACGACCAACGCCACCGGAGAGCTGGCCTCGCAGGGTGCTGGCGTGCCGATCTTCATCGGCACGCTCGATGCGGCGACGAAGGCGATGATCGCCAAGTTCGGTCCGCGCAACGACATCCACCCGGGCGACATCTTCATGACCAACGATCCGCACTCGGGCGGGGTCACCCATCTGAACGACGTTGCGCTCATCATGCCGGTCTTCCATGGCGATCGGGTGATCGCTTGGACCGGCAACAAGGCCCATTGGGGCGATATTGGCGGCATGGTGGCTGGTGGCATCGCGACCGACGCCGCCGAGCTGTTCCAGGAGGGCATACTGTTCCCCGAGGTCAAGCTATTCGAGCGCGGCCGCCCTCTCCCGTCGGTGCTCGACATGATCGCTGCCAACAGCCGCGCGCACGAGCAGGTGCTTGGCGATATGTGGGCGGGCGTCGCTTCGATCCGCTGCGGCGAGCGGCGGGTTCGCGAGATGGCCGAGAAGTACGGCGTCGGGGCGGTTGAACTGGCAATGGAGAGTGTTCTCGACCACGCCGAGGCGGTGTCGCGCCGGGCTGTGGCGGAGCTGCCCAATGGTGTCTACGAGGCCGAGGACCGGATGGACAACGGTCTCCCCATACGGGTCGCGGTCACGGTCGATGGCGAGGACTTCGTCGTCGATCTGCGCGACAACCCAGGGCCGCTGCCGGGAGCCTTCAACTGCCCGCATTTGTGCACGATGGCCGGCGTGCGGGTGATCTTCAAGGCGCTGACGAGTCCTTTTTCGGTGTGCAACGATGGATCGTTTCGCCCGCTCCAAGTGCTGACTCGCACGGGTACCATGTTCCATGCCGAGCCACCGGCCTCGGCGGGGGTCTACTTCGACTCGGCCATGTATGCGACGGAGCTGGTCTGGAAGGCGATGGCGCCGGTCGTGCCCGAGCGCCTCGGGGCCGGCACCCTGCATTCGGTGTGCGCGACCGCGTTCGCCGCCACTCACCCCGATACCGGCCGCTATGTGATCACGATCGAGCCAGAGCTCGGCGGCTGGGGCGCGACGGCCGAGGCTGATGGGCTGAACGGCCAATACTGTGTGGCGGATGGCGAGACCTACAACTGCCCTGTTGAGGTCGCCGAGGCGCGCAACGGCCTCTTCGTCGACCGCTATGCTTTCCACACCGCCGAAGGCGGTGAGGGCAGGTTCCGCGGCGGAAAAGGCGTCGTTCTCGATTATCGGATGCGCGCGGACGATGCCCAGCTGACCGGGCTCTACGCGCGCAGCAGCGGCAACCCGCCATGGGGCCTCAATGGGGGTCGGTCCGGCTCCCTCAACAGTCTCACGATCGTGCGCCGGGACGGCTCGGAAGATAGCTACAATCGCATCAGCGCCCTAAACCTCGAGCCGGGCGACATCGTTCGTATCACCACCGCGACGGGCGGTGGTTACGGCGATCCGCGCGAGCGCCCGCGCGACAAGGTGCTCGACGATGTCAAGAATGGCTTCGTTACGCCGGAGCAGGCGACCAAGTACTATGGCGTCACCCCCTGAGGACCGGCGCAACGCGCGGACCAGCAGAGAGCTGGCAATGAAGCTCGACGATCCCTTCACCATCGAGATCATTCAGAACTCGCTGCACGCCATCACCGATGAGATGTTCGCCATCACGCGGCGCACGGCGATGACCTCGACCATCTATGAGGTTCTGGACTTCGGCGTCGCGATCATGACAGGAGAGGGCGAGCTCTTAACGACCGGCGCCGGCGTCCCCTGCTTCATCGGCGTCCTCGATTCGGGCGCCAAGGCGGTCATGCGCAAGTTCGACGCTGGCGACATCCACCCCGGCGACATCTTCATCACCAACGATCCCTACTCCGGCGGCGTCACCCACCTCAACGACGTCGTTGTGGTGATGCCGATCTTCCACGACAACCGGTTGTTAGCCTGGGCGGCCAACAAGGCGCATTGGAGCGATGTGGGCGGCAAGGTGGCTGGCAGTCTCTCGACCGATTCGACGGAGTTGTTCCAGGAGGGCATCCAGTTTCCTGAGGTCAAGCTGTTCAGGCGCGGCGAGCCGATCCCGTCGATGATCGACATGATCGTTGCCAATAGCCGTACTCCCGACCTGGTACTCGGTGACATGTGGGCCGGCATCGCCTCGATCCGTGTCTGCGAATGGCGCGTTGCGGAACTGGCTGAGAAGTATGGCTACAGCACCGTTGTTCATGCCATGAACGATCTTCTCGACCACGGTGAAGCGGTCTCTCGCCGCGCCCTCGCGGCACTTCCGCACGGCGTTTTTGAGGCCGAGGAGCTCACCGACGACGATCTGACCATTCGGGTCAAGGTAGAGGTGACGGCGGATGCCTTCGTCGTCGACCTCCGCGACAATCCGAAGGCGCTGGCGGCTCCCTACAACTGCTCGCGCGGCGTCGCCGTGGTCGGCGCGCAGGCCACTTTCAAGGCCCTCACGGGCCCGCTCTCGGTTACCAACGCGGGTACGTTCCGGCCTCTCACGGTCTTGACCGAGCCGGGCACGCTGTTCGATGCGCAGCGTCCCGACCCCTGCGGGATGTTCCCCGAGCCCAATCTCCAGGTCCTCGATCTGGTGTGGAAGGCGATGGCGGCGCATGTGCCCGCGCGGCTCGGCGCCGGCCATTTGACCTCGGTCTGCGGCACCATCTTCGCGGCCACTCACCCCGACAACGGCCGCTTCACCATCTGCGTCGAGCCAGAGGCCGGCGGTTGGGGTGCCGGGCCTGATCGCGACGGCGAGAACGGACAGTTCTGTGCGGCCGACGGCGAGACCTTCAACTGCCCGATCGAGATCAACGAGGTGCGTAACGGCTTGTTCGTCGGCCAATACGCCTTCCACGATCATGATGGCGGCGAGGGCACGTTCCGCGGCGGCAAGGGCGTCTATCTCGACTACAAGATCCGGGCCAAGGATGCACGGCTCACCGGCGTCTACTTCCGGACCCGGGACAATCCGCCCTGGGGGCTGAATGGCGGCCGGCACGGCTCGCTGAACTGCCTCCGCGTCATCCGCGTCGACGGCCGGATCGAGAACTACAACCGGGCCGGTGGACTCAAGCTCGAGCCCGGCGACGTGGTCCGTGTTATCACCGCCAACGGCGGTGGCTACGGCGATCCGCGTGAGCGCCCGCGCGACAAAGTGCTGGACGATGTCAAGAATGGCTTCGTCACGCCCGAACAGGCGGCCAAGTACTACGGCGTGACCGCGTAGTCTGATCGCACTGCCAAAAACGATCGAACGAGGGAGAGGGTGTAATGCGTGTGGCGAGCGACGTAGGCGGCACCTTCACCGACCTCGTCTATTACGAGGTCGATGCGGTGAGCGGCGAGGTTTCCGCCGTCAAGACGGCGAAGGTCGACACCACCCCGCCTGACTATGAGGCAGGGGTGATGAACTCGCTCGAGAAGGCGGGGATCGCGACCAAGGACATCGAGTTCCTGGCCCACGGCACGACGGTCGTCATCAACGCGCTCGCGGAGCGCAAGGGCGTGACCACCGCGCTGATCACCACCCACGGCTTCCGTGATGTCCTCGAGATCGCGCGCGGCAACCGCCCAGCCCTGTTCAATTTCCGCTATGCGAAGCCGAAGCCGTTCGTGCCTCGCTACCTGCGCCGCGAGGTCACCGAGCGTATGGACTACATGGGCAAGGTGGTCACCTCGCTCGAACTCGACGAGATCCCCGCCATCGTCGAGTTCTTCAAGGCCGAGCAGGTCGAAGCGGTCGCGATCTGCTTCCTGCACGCCTACGCCAACCCCGCTCATGAGGCGGCGGTTTTTGAGAGAGTCCGGGAGCTGTGGCCGGAGGTCGCGGTCGTCGCCTCGCATCAGGTGACCCGTGAGTGGCGCGAGTATGAGCGCACCAACACCACGGTGCTGTCGGGTTACATCCACCCCATCGCGGTTCGCTACCTCGAGAGCCTCGAGCGCAAGCTCAGCGGCGGCGGCTTCAAGGGCCAGGCGGTGATCATGCAGTCGAATGGCGGCGTCGATACCATCGAGGCCGCCAAGAACAATGCCATCACGATGCTCGAATCGGGGCCCGCCAGCGGCGTGCTCGGCGCCGGCGCCCTCGGGCGCCTGATCGATGAGCCCAACATCATCGCCCTCGACATTGGCGGCACCACTGCGAAGTGCTCGCTGATCGAGGATGGGCGGGTGCGCATTACCACCGAGTACTTCATCGAGAAGACCCGCGACTATGCCGGCTATCCGATCATGGTGCCGACGGTCGACATCGTTGAGATCGGCCAGGGCGGTGGCTCGATCGCGTGGATGGACGAGGACGGCCGTCTGAACGTTGGTCCACACAGTGCGGGCGCGGTGCCCGGGCCTGCTGCCTATGGCCGCGGCGGCAACGATCCCACCACCACCGACGCCAATCTGCTCACCGGACGCATCGATCCCGAGTACTTCCTGGGTGGCGAGATCAAGGCGGACATGGGGGCGGCCCGGAGCGCCTTCGACGAGCTGGCCGGACCGTTGGGCATGTCGGCGGAGGAGACGGCTCGCGGTATCATCCGCATCGCCAACAACAACATGATCAATGCACTCAAGTTGGTCTCGCTCAATCGCGGCTACGATCCGCGCGAGTTCACCCTGGTCGCGTTCGGCGGCGGCGGGGGCATGCACGCCTCGGCGCTGGCAGCCGAACTCAACATTCCCAAGGTCATCGTGCCGGTGAACTGCTCGGTGTTCTCGGCATGGGGCATGTTGATGTCGGATCTGCGTCGCGACTACGTCCTCACGCAGCTCAGCACCCTCGAGGACGCGGTGGCCGCCAAGCTCGAGGCCGCGTTCGCCGGCATGGAACAGCAAGCCGTGGCGGACTTCGCTGACAGCGAGATCGGTGGTGCCGCCGAGATTGGGTTCGAGCGCTTCGGCGACATGCGCTATCAGGGCCAGGAACATACCGTGCGGGTGATGTTTCCGCCCGGCGAGATCAAGCCCGAAACGATCGCCGCGACCGCTGAGACTTTCCACAAGACCTATGAGCGCGAGTACACCTACACTCTCGACAACCCGGTCGAGATCGTGACCTATCACCTTGTGGCGCTGCGCGAAATCGGCAAGCCGATAGTGCCGAAGCTGGAGCGCAGCGGTCGCGCGCTCGACGAGGCCCGGCGTGGCGAGCGGGTGGTCGACTACGATGTCCACGGCATCCACGAGGCGGCAATTTATGAGCGCTCACGGCTCGAGCCGGGGATGGAGATCGCCGGGCCGGCTATCGTCGAGGAGCCCGATGCCACCGTCGTGGTGTTCCCCAACGATCGGATCTCCATCGACGATTTTGGTAATCTTCATCTGCACGTCGGCCTAACCGACGCTGCCTGACTAAGACAGGTCAAGGACCATGCGCAACTCCGACCCCTTCACCATCGAGATCATTCAGAACTCGCTGCACTCAATCTGCGATGAGATGTTCGCGGCCATGAGGCGGACGGCCATGAGCTCTATCATCTACGAAGTGCTGGACTTCGGAGTCGGAGTCATGGATGCGAAGGGCCAACTCACGACCCAGGGTGCCGGCATCCCCATCTTCGTTGGCATGCTCGATTCCAGCGCCAAGCAGGTGCTGAAGAAGTTTGGCCCGTCGGGCGATATTCACCCGGGCGACATCTTCATCACCAATGATCCGCACTCGGGCGGCGTCAGTCACCTCAACGACATCGTGCTGCTCATGCCGGTCTTCCATGGCGGGACGCTGATCGCGTGGACGGCAAACAAGGCACACTGGGGCGATGTCGGCGGCATGGTCCATGGCTCCATCTCGACCGAGGCGGACGAGCTGTTCCAGGAGGGCATCCAGTTCCCGGAGATCAAGCTGTTCGAAGCCGGTAAGCCCATCGCTTCGATAATGGACATGATCACCGCAAACACCCGCACGCCCGACTACACCCTCGGCGACATGTGGGCCGGCATTGCCTCTATTCGCACCGGCGAGCGTCGCATCATCGAGATGGTCGATAAATACGATATCGAAACAGTCACGTTCGCGATGTCGAGCCTGCTCGATCATGGCGAGGCGGTCTCGCGGCGGGCCCTTGCCGAGATCCCGGAAGGGACATACCAGGCCACGGATAGGACCGACGACGGTGACGAGACGCGCGTCAAGGTCACTGTCGCGAAC
The DNA here is from genome assembly GCA_965248765.1 of Alphaproteobacteria bacterium. GTDB lineage: Bacteria > Pseudomonadota > Alphaproteobacteria > VGEJ01 > VGEJ01 > CBDFKF01. The sequence goes on along the minus strand of CBDFKF010000003.1, from coordinate 676,751 downwards.
GGCGATTTCATCGTCGATCTGCGCGGTAATCCGGGGCAAGTGTCGGGACCTTACAACTGCCCTTACCAGTGCACCGTGGTCGGCGCGCAGATCATCTTCAAGGCGCTGACAGGGCCGCTGTCGCTGACCAACGAAGGCACGTTCCGCCCGCTCAAGGTGCTGACCGACAAGGGTTCGATGTTCGATGCCGAACGGCCGGCGTCGGCCGGGATGTATTTCGATCCGATGATGTACACCCTCGATCTGATCTGGAAGGCGCTTGCCCCGGTGGTGCCCGAACGACTGGGCGCCGGTCACATGCACTCGGTCTGCGGCACCATCTTCTCCTCGACCCATCCCGAATCCGGCCAGTTCTTGGTCTCGGTCGAACCCGAGCTCGGCGGGTGGGGCGCGGGGCCCGGTCGCGATGGCGAGAACGGGCAGTTCTGCGCCGGTGATGGCGAGACATTCAACTGCCCGATCGAGGTCAACGAGGTGCGCAATGGGCTGTTCGTCGAGCAATACGCCTTCCGTACCGACGAAGGCGGCGAGGGCGAGTTCCGCGGCGGCCGCGGCGTCCGGCTGGACTATCGGATGCGGGCCGACGATGCGCGGCTTACCGGCCTTTATGCGCGCACCAACAACAATCCGCCCTGGGGCTTGGACGGCGGCCGCGATGGTTCACTGAACAGCTTGCAGATCCTTCGCGCTGACGGCTCGACGGAATCCTATGCCCGCATCAGTGCGCTGGCGCTGGGCGCCGGCGACATCGTGCGTATCACGACGGCAAGTGGCGGCGGCTATGGCGATCCGCGTAGGCGCCCCCGCGAGCAGGTCATGGCCGACCTCAAGAACGAGCTCATCACGCCCGAACAGGCAGACAAGCACTATGGCGTGACCGCGCAGACGGGCGGCGATTGAACCCGGCGTGACCGCTCTTGCGGTCGCCCGGCTCGTTGCCGGCCTCGTTTCAACCGGCGCCCCAAGATAGATCTCGATAGCCTGGCGTTGGAGCGGTTCTGGCGCTGATCGCGAGAGCTATGGCTGAGAGTTCGATACTTACCGGCAAAAACGCGCTCGTCACCGGGGCGAGACTCCGTCAGGGCATCGGCTTTGCCATCGCCGAAGCGCTGGCGCGTGAGGGCGCTGGCCTCGCCATCACGGGTCGGCAGTCGAATGACAAGGCTGCCGAGGCGGTCGCGCGCCTCGAATCCCACGGCGGGCTGGTCCTCTACCGGGCTACCGACCTCACTAGACCGGATGAGATTACGGCTAGGTGAAGTTGTGCTCAGCCTGCAGACGGTCGAAAGTCTCGAGAAGGCGCGACTGGTCGACTTGGTCCAGCGCCGATAGCGTCTCGTCCTGCTGGTGGAGGCGGCTAAGCTCGCATCGACACGTCACCTACAGGTGTCATTATTGCTGGTCATTGCTGGTCATTGCTGGTCGCCAATCCTATCTCGTCACGGGAGACCGCCAATGTTTCGGTCCTTCATCGCCCTGGCGCTAATCTGCGGCGTCACCGCCGCCTCTGCCGCGACGCTGAATCAGACGCCGCATTTCGCTGGCGTATCGGCCCGCGCACTGTTCGAGATGTTCATCACCGGCGAGGGCCACCAGCGCATCACCGGGTTGCCTGCCCGCTATGTCACCGCCGGCGGCGAAGAGACCGCATGGCGGAGTGTCCGCAGCTCTTCGAGAACGCGTCCGCTTCCCAGCGCCACGCACAAGAGCGGTGCTTCTTCGGTATCTGCAATGGCCAAACAGCACGGAACCCCGCCACTGGCAAGGCCGGGCGGGATTCCGTGCTGTTTGGCACATCCTCCCAACATATCTGTGGGACAGACCGGGCATCTGAGCGCACGTCTCACAACCGGGTCAGCTCGTCGCCGGTGCGCCGCGACAGCCGTGCCACCGCGAAAAACAACGCCGCCGAGAAGAGGATAATGAGGGTGACGAGAGCGTTGACCTCGGGCTTGAAGCCGACCCGCATCATCCCCCACAGCCTGACCGGCAGGGTCATTTCGCTCCCGACCAGGAACAGCGAGATCAATGTCTCATCGAAAGACAGCGCGAACGCCAGCACAGCGGCGACCACGATCGCGGTTCGGATGTTGGGCAGCAGGACATACCAAACGGTTTGCCAGCGGTTGGCACCGAGATCGTAGGATGCCTCGACCAGGCTGTGGCTCAGCGACTGCAGCTGCGAAATGATGATGCGGTACGCCAAGGCCAATACGAACAGCGTGTGACCGATCGCCACCGTGACCAGCGAGCGGTCCAGGCCGACCTCGCGAAAGAAAATCAGGAGCGCCAGCCCGGTGATGATCGGCGGCAGCAGGAACGGCAGGAAGATCACGAACTGTTGTGCCTCGCGCCCGCGACCGCGGCCGTTGTAATAGACCGCGAACAACGTCCCGAGGACGAGCGCGACCAACACCGCAAAGAAGCCAACGACGAGGCTGTTGAAGAGCGCGTTCATGATGGAATCGTTCTCGAACAGCCGGACGTACCAATCGAACGTGAAGCTGTCCCACTGCACCTTGCCCTTGCGCTGTTGGAAAAAAGAGAAGAACCACACCACAAGGACCGGCCCGAACAGGACGATGAGGGTGGTGCCGGCCAGCACCCCGAGGACCACGCGGATGTACCAAGGCGCGACCATCAGGTAATCCCACGCGGCCGGCCGAGCCGGCCGGCCAGGAACATCGCGGCCAACACGACGATCAGCAACATCACCGAGAGCATGGCGCCGAACGGCCAGTCGAAAGCGGTGCCGAACTGGCTGAACACCGCCGCGCCGTACGTGAATCCGGTCATGCCGCCGACCATGGTCGGCGTGATGAAGTCGCCAAGCGCAAGAATGAACGTGAACGAAACCCCGACCACGACACCCGGCAGGCTGAGCGGCAGGACAATCCTGAGGAAAGTCTGGCCGACCGTGGCGCCGAGATCGCCCGAGGCTTCGAGGAGACTGCGCGGCATCCGTTCCAGGGAGACGAAGATCGGCAGGATCATCAATGGCAGCAGGAGCACCACCAGGGTGATGAGCACCGCCTCCAGGTTGTAGGCAAACGCGTCGGTGGGCCGGTCGAGGATGCCGAGCCAGACCAGAAGACGATTGAGAAATCCGTTGTTACCGAGAATGCTGCGGATCGCGTAGATCTTGATGATGTAGCTCATCAGCAGCGGGACGACGAACAACAGTACCGCCGCGTACTTGACGGTCCCGCGCAGCAAGGCCAGGAAATAGGCGACCGGATAGCCAACCACCAGCGCGACGCCGGTGACCTTCAGGGCAAGCCCACACGTCTTGAGGAACAGCGGGACGAACAGCTGTTCGGCGAAGAAACGGCGGTAGTTGTGGAGCGAGAACTCGCGGACCACGTGAAAATCGTCCACGGTCCAGAAGCTGTGCACGAGAAACGCAGCGACCGGCACCAGGATGAGCAGCGCCGGCAGGCCGAAATTGGTGCCTAGCCAAAGCCACTTGCGGGCCGCCTCGCCGCCCGCGGTCCTCCGCCTCAGTGCCGGTGCTACAGCAGCACTACGCTGCATTCAACCGCATCCCACCCGATCTCCGCCTCATCGCCAACACGAAACTCGCCCCCGGTCACCTTGCTCGGCAGCTTGACCGTCAGCACCAGATCCGATCCTGAGCGGGGGCGAGCCACCACATGCGAGGTCGGACCGACGAAGCGGATATCCTCGATCCGCACGCCGAAACGATTGTCCGTGGTGAGGTTCCCGCGCGCCAAACGAATGCTCTCGGGCCGCACCGCGAGCTTGACAGGGCGACCGGCCGGTGAACCGCCGGCCTCGGACTGGCTCTCAACAACGGAGCAGATGCCGCCAAGCGGGGTATCGACGGTGCGGGTGCCGCGGTCAAGCCCGCCAAGCGTGCCCCCGATCAGGTTGTTGTCGCCGAAGAAATTCGCGACGAACTCCGTCCGGGGGCGATAGTAGATCTCGGTCGGCAGTCCAACCTGCTCAATGTAGCCCTCGCGCATCACGCAAATGCGATCGGACATGGTGATCGCTTCCTCCTGATCGTGGGTCACGAACAGGAATGTGGTGTGGATATCCTTTTGAAGGTTCATCAGAAAGGTCTGCATCTGGCGTCTCAGCTCAGCATCCAAAGCCCCGAGCGGCTCATCCAGCAGCAGCATTCGCGGCTCCAGAATCAGCGCCCGGGCGAGGGCGACGCGCTGGCGCTGACCGCCGCTCAGCTGCGCCGGGTAGCGGCCCGCGAACTCTGCCAAGGCCACCACCGACAATGCCCGGGCGACTCGCTCGCGGACCTCGCCCTTGCGCACGCCGCGAACCCGCAGGCCATAGCCGATGTTCTCGCCTGCGGTCATGTGCGGGAACAGCGCGTAGTCCTGGAACACGGTGTTGAACGGCCGGTGGAAGATCGGAACATGGGCGATACACTCGCCATCGAACAGGATCTGGCCGCTTGTCGGCTCTGTGAAGCCGCCGATCAGCCGCAAGATCGTGGTCTTGCCCGACCCGCTGGGTCCAAGAATGGTCAGGAATTCGCCGTCTTCGATGGCGAGGTTGATATCGGTGAGCACGCGCACATCGCCGTAGCTCTTGTCGACGGCTTTGAGCTCCAACAGATGCCGGGTCGGCGCTGTCATCCGCGTTGGCCCGAGTGATTGCATGTCGGCATACCGAGCCGATGGGCGGCGAGCGTCCTCAGGATATTCGCGATTACCGATCTCCGCACGCCGGCGCGCGTGGCCGCCTTGGGTCAAACCGAGGCAGCCACGCGGCTATCCTGGATCGAGACTACTGAATCGGGGCCGCCTTGATCTCGTTCCAGACGTTGGTGCGCCAGGTGAAGTCCTCGACTGCCTTGAGCCACGTCAGCTTGTCGGCATAGTCGATGAGGCCCGACTCCGTGACCGCGTTGGGATAGCCCAAGCGCTCCGAGAGCTGCTCGCTGATGCGCTTTTCGAGGATGAAATTGATCCAGGCATAGGCCAAGTCCTCGTCGCCGACGCCGGTGCTGACGGTATAGACGTCGAGCCAGCCGATTGCCCCTTCCTCCGGCACCGTGAGGACGTAGTTGTCATAGCCGCGGGCTTCCAACAGCTTGATCCGGTACTCGTCACCCTGGGTTATGAGGTCGACGCCGTCCTCGACGTACTGAAGAGAGTCCTCGAAGGTCAGGTAGTAGCCCTTGAGATTACTGCGCAGGTCGATCACCCGCTTTTTGATGTGCGCCATCTCGTCCTTGGTCAGGTTGAACGGGTCCTCGACCCCAAGCGCGACGGCGAACTGAATGATCTGCTGGTCGCTGTCCGGGATGATCACGCGACCCTTATACTTCGGGTCCCACAACACCTCCCATGAGGTCGGCGCTGGGACCACGGTGTCCTTGTTGTAGATCAGCGTGATCGAGCCCCAGGAGAACGGCACGCCGTACGGTTGCCCATCCCTCTCGACGCCCGGCACCGTGGCCAGGTCCTGGAACGCCGGCAGCAAGTTCTTGGTGTTGGGTATGCGGTTGAGGTCGAGCGGCTTGACCAGACCAAGGTCGATGTGGCGCTGAAGCTCGCCGGTGTTGACGGTCATCACGTCGTAGTCCTGGGCCTCGCTGGCCTTCATCTTCGCGAACATCTCGTCATTCGAGCCGATGTAGAACACCGAGACATCGGCGTCGTACTTCTCCTCGAACTCCGCCACCCAGTCATCGTCGGCATAGCCTTCCCAGCCGATAAAGCGGAGCTCGCCCTTGCCGGCGAGGCTCGTGTTACCAAAGGCGATCGCTCCTACGGCGGCGATCGCCAGCGCGCGCAAGAAAGAAATTCTCATGTCGAAAGCCTCCCTGACAATTGTCATTGGGAGGAACATCAGGTTCCTCCGCCTAAAACGTGACATGCGGACCGGACAAAATCGGGTGCTGCAAATAGTTTGCTACAGACCGGAAGCGCAAACAATAGCAGCCCGAAATGCCTCGCGAGCGATACGCGCGATATGCCCCGCCAAGGCCCCGTACTGAACATGAGGTTCACCCGCTGGTAAACCCGCTCTGCTGGAAGCAGTATTCGCCTGTGCAAATCAGGGACCGGTAGGCGGGTTTCTCACGACCGGCGTTTAGCCGCGCCTTCGGCCCCGTGTCATGTCTCCTTTTGGCTACGACCGGCCGTACCGACGGCCGCAGAGTTACGGCCGCTCTGCCTCTATAAGCAGACCCTCGGGCTCACGAGGTCCGCTTTTGCTCCGGAGGCGCGCTCACACCTTGCGCGCCTGGCGGTGCCCCTCGTAGACCGCCTCGTACGTTGAGCGCGGCGCCGTCGCGTCGCCAATCGTCTCGACGCTAAGGCCTCGCTCCTTGATGAGGCCAAAAAACGCGTTTTCGGAGCGCCTTCCGGTCGCCATGACGATCCAGTCGGCCTTGACCTCCATCTCGGCTTCCTCGTGGTGAACGTTGCAGAGGGTGACCTTGTTCTCCTCGATCCTTCGGACGAAGTGGTCGCACAGCATCTCGACGCCGCTCTTGTAGACCTTGGGCAGGATCCAATCGAGGTAGACGTCGCCGATTGTCTCGATGCCGACCATTGGCCAGCGGGTGGCGAGCCTCACGGAGGAAGCACCGCTTCTCGCCAGCGCAACGGCGCAGAGCGGCGCGATCACGTCGTTCATGTCGTCGAGCATAATGACGTCGCCCGGGAAGGTTGCGCCCGCCGCCCCCGCCTTCGCGGTCACGACCTCCTCCCAACCGATGCAGTTGCCGCTCTCCCAACCGGAGAGTGCCTCGCTCGTCCAGCCTTGGAAGCCGTCGCGCGCGACGATTGACCCGGTGGCGACGACCACGTGGTCGGGCCGCTCGGCTTCGAGCACCATATCGAGGTTCTCCGGCGTGAACGGCGCCGAGGTGCGGAGTTCGGCGCCGTTCTTGCGCGCTTGGCGTGCGAGCCAGAGAGCGATCTCGCCGTACTCGCCGCGGTCGGGCAAGAGCGACTGGAGGCGCACGTGCCCGCCTAGCTCGGCCTCGCGTTCGAGCACGGTGACGCGGTGCCCTCGCGCCGCGGCGATGCGGGCGAACTCAAGCCCAGCAGGCCCGCCGCCAATGACCAGGACCTTTTTCGAGGTCGCCGCCTCGGTGAGTGTCCCTTCGCCCCACTCGGCCTCGCGGCCGATCGCCGGGTTGTAGACGCACTGCACGCGACCGCCGCGACCGGCGCTCTTCCAGCAGAAGTTGGCGGCAACGCAGGGACGAATGTCGTCGGTACGGCCCTCCTGCACCTTCACGGCCCAATAGGGATCGGTGAACAGCTGGCGCGCGAGACAGATGGCATCCGCATCACCCGCTTCGAGCAACATCTCGGCGACGTCAGGCGTCGTAATCCGCCCGACTGCGAGCACGGGCTTCGATGACACCTCCCGGATTTTCCGTGCGTAGCCTCGTTCCCAGCCGCCCTTGAACGGGCGTGTGGATGAAGGCGTGGTGCACGCCAGCGGAGACGTCGACGAAGTCGATGTCTGCCTGCTTCTCGATGTCGGGAACGATCCTTCTTATGTCGTCGATTTCGAGGTCGCCAGGCCAGAACGAGGTCGAGTTGATGCGGTAGCTAAGGAACGGGCCGTCACCGATCGCCGCACGCATGCGGCGCAACGCCTCGACGGGGAAGCTTAGCCGCTTCTCGTAGGAGCCGCCCCAGCGATCGGTGCGCTTGTTGTAGAGCGGCGACAAGAACTGCCAGGGCAAGTACCCGTGGCTTAGGTGAAGCTCTACCCCGTCGAGCCCGGCCGCGATCACGCGCTTAGCGGCGGCCGCGTGGGCCTCGAGGATCTCTTCGATCTCTTCCTCGGACATTTCTTTCGGCGTCGAGGCGCCAGGGAACTCGCCGAGCGGCGCCTGGCTCGGGGAGGCGTGTACCAAGTGGCGTCAGGGTCGTAGCCCGGGTGCTGCTTGAAGGTAGGGAAGCCGCGCACGCCCGAGTGCCAAAGCTGGATCGCAAGCTTGCAGCCGTGCTCGTGCGCCGCTGCCGCTATCTTTGACAAGGGCTCGATCTGACGGTCATCGAACAGCTGGGGCATTAGCGCGGGCGCCGTGATGGAACTCGGATGGACGTGAGTGCCGCCGATAACGATCAGGCCGAGGCCCCCCTTTGCGCGCTCCGCGTAATAGGCGGTGGCCTGGTCGGTGAACAGTCCGTTCCACGGATCCGACACCCAGGTCGGGCAGGTCGGCGGGAAGACGATCCGGTTCTTGATCTTGGTGTTGCGGATCGTCCACTCGGAGAAGAGGCGAGGATAGGCGGTCATGTCGCTTTCCGTCGTGCGTGCGCGGCAAGGCGAGGATGCCCGGGAATCGGGGCAAGCGCCTATAGTTGGCGTCGATACGATCGCGTATTTCTCGGCGCGACCGCCCGCCGAAGTGAGATCTCACTGACTTGTGTTCACGGCTAAGTCCGGCTGCCTAGGGGTCGGTGAGATGCGGCCATTCCGCGACGCGTTCGTCTTTGCCCTCGTCATTCTGATTCTGTTGTTCAGGCCCGGGGGGGCTGCTGGTCGTCCAGGCCTTGCGCGAGCGCTTGTAGATAGCTGAGCGCGTGCCACTCGTCTTCATCCGTCGGCTGTGGCCGTTCATTTTGCGAGCCCGTTTTCGATCCTATATGGCCCGGCAAGTTCCTGAGTCGGCACAGTCTTCCAGACCCCAACCGTTTCCCCGGGGCCCGGTGGAGAGAGAGCGAATGGGCATGGAATACGTCTGCGAGGCTCCGGACAAAAAGAGCTGATTTCGCATCAAGACCGATGCCGAGGCCGAGCAGGAATCGGCGCAGATGGGTCACGTGTCAACGCCGGTTGAAGATTCGGCCAAGGGGCGGCGCAAAAGACTGCCACCTGGGCTGGTGGGCTGAGCTTGGCGTGAGACTGGGATTCGGCGATGCGGTGCGAGGGTTTTTCGGCGGGAGCGGGCAGCGGAGCCATGCAGAGCTCAAGCGGTCCGCGCCCGCCGGCCGCCCGCAGGGCGGCATGGTTTGTCGGGTTGGGGTCAGTCTCGCCACCCGGGCCTTAGAGGCGCGTTGCCGGCCGGGGCCGATCGGTGGCGCGCCGGAGTTCAGCTATCGGCGCTGTTTCTGCGGGCGCGGCTCTGGCTGAGGCGGTAGCTGTCGCCGTTCATCTCGAGGATGTTGACGTGATGGGTGAGACGGTCGAGCAGTGCCCCGGTCAGGCGCTCGGAGCCGAAGGTCCCGGTCCATTCGTCGAAGGGGAGGTTGGAGGTGATGAGCGTGGCGCCCCGCTCGTAGCGCTGCGAGATCAGCTCGAACAGAAGCTCGGCGCCGGTCTTGCTCAGCGGCACGAAGCCCAACTCGTCGATGATCAGCAGCGTGCAGGCGACCATCTGCTTCTGGAGCCGCAGGAGGCGGCGCTCGTCGCGGGCTTCCATCAACTCGTGCACGAGCGCGGCGGCCGTGGTGAAGCCCGTAGAGAGGCCCCTCTGGCAGGCGGCCAGTCCGAGCCCAAGGGCGACATGGGTCTTGCCCGTGCCGCTCGGGCCCAGGGCGATGACGTTCTCGCGCCGCTCGATCCACTCGCAGCGCGCCAACTCCAGCACCTGCGCCTTGTTCAGCGCGGGGATGGCCTTGAAGTCGAAGCTGTCGAGGCTCTTGGCGACCGGGAACTTCGCTGCCTTGATGCGCCGCTCGACCATGCGCCGTTCGCGATCGATCAGTTCCAGCTCCACCAGCCGGGCCAGGAACTGAACCTGATCCAGGCCCTCGGCCGCGCACTGGCGCGCCACTTTCTCGTATTCCCGCAGGAAGGTCGGCAGCTTGAGGGTCTTGAGGTGGTGCGCCAGCAGGATGTGGGGCCTGTCCGTCATGCCGCGTCTTCCGACAGCAGGCACATGTAGCTGGCGGCCGAGGTCCTGCCGGCAGTGGCCTTCGGCAGATACGGGTAGACGTCGAGGTCGAGCTTCGGCGGGCGCTTCTCGACCCGGCACAGCACCAGATGCTTGACCGCGTCGAAGCCGATGGCGCCCAGGCGCAGGGCGTCCTTCACGGCGCCGTGGAGATCCTCCAGCCCGAAGCTCTCCAGCAGCCGCAGGATCTGCACATATTCCCGCCGCCCCGCCTGGCCCGAGCGCGCCTCCATCAGGCGGCGCAGGGTCTGGAACTCGGGCGGCAGGTCCCATCCGGCGAGAGGCGCCGCCTGATCCAGCGCGCCGATCTTCTGCTCGATCAGGGGCAGATAGTGGATCGGCTCGAAGATCGTGTCCTCACGCTCATAGGACCGGGGATGGCGGGCGATGACCTCTCCGCCACAGCCGATCACCACCCGGTCGACGTAACCGCGCACCCAGACGTCGCGATGGCCATAGGCCACCGGCACCGAGTAGTCGTTGGTCTCGTAACGAACCAGAGACTGCGAGCTGACCTGTCCGGGAGCCTGGGCGCAGGCCTCGAAGGGCGCCGCCGGCGGCGCGGCCATGGCCTCCAGATCCCGCACCAGGCGCTCCCCGATGGTCTCTCGGTGCCCGCGCAGGATGTCGCCCTGGCGGCGGCGGCACTGCTCCTCGAGCCGCAGATTGAACGCTTCCCAGCCGGCAAAGCGCGGCAGCGGCACCATGAAGTTGCGCCGGGCAAAGCCCACCAGACCCTCCACCGCGCCCTTGTCGTTCCCCTTGCCCGGGCGCCCGTAACGATCGCGTACGAGGTAATGCGACAAGAACCCGCCGAAGAGCCGCGCCCGCCTGCGCGTCCCGTCCGCCAGAATGCGCGACACCAGGCAGCGGTCGTTGTCGTAGAGAACCGATTGCGGAACCCCGCCGAAGAAGGCGAAGGCATGCACATGCCCGTCGATCCACGCCTCGGCCGTCGCCGCAGGGTAGGCCCGCACATAGCAGGCGTCGCTGTGCGGCAGATCGAAGACGAAGAAGTGCGCCTTGCGCGCCACACCCCCGATCACCGCACGCGCCTCGCCGAAGTCCGCCTGCCCATGGCCCGGTGGATGGATCAGCGGCACGAACATCTCCCGCCGCCGGCGGTGATGTTCGCGCACATAGTCCTTCACGATGATGGTATAGCCGCCAGCGAACCCGTGCTCGGCGCGAAGCCGGTCGGAGATACGCTTGGCCGTGTGGCGCTGCTTGCGCAGCTGCTTCAGATCCTCCTTCAGCCACTGGTCGATGATCTCGCTGAACCCGTCCAGCTTCGGGCGCCGAACCGGTGCCGTCCGTCGATAGCCCGGAGGCACCGAAAAGCACAGCATCTTCTTCACGCTCTCGCGCGAAATCCCGAAATGACGCGCCGCCGCACGCTCGCTCATCCCGTCCCGGCAGGCGAGACGGACCTTCCGATAAAGTTCCACGGTATGCATGCCCCCGCCCTCCCCGTCGCCGGGAAGGGCTCAAGTGGCAGAGTTTTGCTCCGCCCGCAGCGAGACAATCCCGCCGCTACCGTGGACTAATTTCTCACCGCCGTTCCCAGTCACGCTGTTGCGAAGTATTTCCGGCGTGCCAGGGAGAAGGCGGTCATCACATACAAGCCGACTTCGACGGTGTCCTTCGAGCAGAATATCGGGCTCGCGGCGCACGTTCAGCGGGTGATGCCGCTGTTTCTGACGCTGAGGGATGCAGATGGTGCAGGGCTAGTCACGGCGATGCTGCCGCCCGGTGGCCAGAACGATCCTGCGTTCCGGGTTATCATTGTGGGCAAGGGCAACAACGACCCTTACCGACAGCATGAACCGGCGATCCAAGCGTTGGGGGTGCTTTCGGTCTCACCCTCGACCGCACGCGTTGCTATCCCTACAGCCGATAGCGCCCGCCCCGGACGGCGGCTTCTGGCTGAGGCTGTTGAAGAACTATTTCGAGGGTCTGAAATCGTGACTTTTCGTGAACTAACGAAAATTCGACTCCAATAAAATCAATAGCTTAGGGGTTCACGAATTTGACGATGCAAGCCGATTTCGGTTGAAAACGGCTTTCTCAGGAGTTCTTCAACAGCCTCGGCTAGGCCCGGCCGTTCCGACGCCGGTTGAGTTGCGTCCGCTCTGACCCTAAGAGCAGACTCCAACGCTCGGTGAGTCCGCTTTTCCTCTCAGAGCGGCCGCAAATGACGAGGGCGAAGTTCGTCCGCCCCTGATCCAACTCGGACATTACCGGTCGGCTGCGCAGGACTATCGTGGCTGGATTATCATACCAACCAATCTCGTGACCGTTTCGTGCCTCCTGGATGATCAAGATTACGGATCAGATCACCATCGACCCGGCCGACATCGAGGAGACTTTTATCCGCGCGTCAGGCCCGGGCGGGCAGAACGTCAACAAGCTGTCGACAGCGGTCCAGCTTCGATTCGATTTGCGTCATTCGCCGACATTACCGGGTGATGTTCGCGTGCGTGCAGAGCGGCTTGCAGGGAAGCGACTTACCAAAGAGGGCGTGATCGTGATCACCGCTGCTCGCTATCGCACTCAGGAACGAAACCGTGACGACGCACTCTCCCGGCTAACAAATCTCTTGAAACAAGCGGCTCACCCGAGGCCGACTCGTAAACCGACCCGCCCGACCTTGGGCTCGAGAAAGCGACGGCTCGATGAGAAGACACAGCGCGGCGCCATCAAGAAGTTGCGAAGCGAAAGGCCGAGCGACAGCTGAACGAGGATTAGACGCCCGAGAAGGCGCTGCACAGAACGATCTCACCGCCGGCGGTGCAAAGCGGTCATTCTTTCGCCGCTCGGCCCTGCGAGAACGATGAGGCGGCCGAGCCCAACAACGGGGGCAGAGCAAACGGAAAAGCGATCGCCCGCCTTTAGGGCTGGTTCTGTCGGCTCTACTCGCGAATGCGGACGTGACATGCAAGGGCCGTAAACGACGGCTTTTGACCCCAAACCTGTCTTGCGCCGCAACGAGGCGCAGCGTGCTCTAGGGCCATCGCGTCAGACCCATGCAGGACAGCAAAGTAAACCGGACGCGCACGCCATCAAGGTTGTTCGCACATAGTCCGTCGGTACGCCCCCGCCCTCGTCGTACATCACACCGAGGTGACTGGGTCAGCCTTGCCAGGGCGCTGTTGTTCCCATCAGAGTTGACCTATTCATCGCCGGCACTAGCCACGTGAGGACGGAAACATGCTGCATTACCGGCGTTTCGGATCGGGTCCAACTGTCGTGCTGCAGCACGGATACTTGGGTGGCAGCGGATACTTCGCGATCCTTGCCGCCCATCTGGCGGCCGATTTCGACGTGATTGCCACCGACATGCCCGGTTTGGCAGGTAGTACTGACGAACCAGTGCCCAATTCAATCCCAGGAATTGCGGAGTCGCTCATGGATACATTGACCCAGCTGGGCGTAGGCCGATTCGCACTACTCGGCCACTCGCTTGGGTCTATGACCGCCTTACAGGCAGCCTTGGACCATCCCGATCGAATCGAGAAACTGATTCTGTACGGTAGTTCGGCCACGGCCGATCTTCCGAACCGCTTCGAGACCTTCGACGACACGATCGCCCGACTCGAGTCCCAATCAGTTGAAATCACCGCGGCGCGTCTCGCCGCGACCTGGTTCGTCGACGGTGATCAGCACCCCCTCCACGAATTCACGAAGACTGCGGGTGCCGGTGCCAGCAAGGAAGGGGCGATTCGCCTGATGCGCGGCATGGTGGGCTGGGACGTGCGCGACCGGCTCGGCGATATCAGCATGCCAACGTTAGTGATCTGTGGCGATCGCGACCGAAATACCCATCCCGATTGTTCGTATGAACTGTGGCAAGGGATACCGAATGCCCAGCTTTGCGTGCTGCCGAACTGTGCACACAACGCTCACCTCGAAGTGTCCGAGGCATTCAATCCCCTGATCGGTCGTTTTCTGAGAGCGTGAACACGCTTCGCCATGCCGCGGACACTCGAGGGAGGCTGCGGACACTCGCGACTCTGAGGCAATTTCGAGAGGTGGTCGGACCGACGACAGCGACATGTCCGGAATCGGCCGATGAGCGGACGTAGCTAATCGACGCTTAGAATGACCGGGTGTGACCCTGGCTGTGTAAGAACGCTTGCCTGATATGATTCTTCGGTGGTCTGAGCGGGGAGATCGTATGGGGCGTTTCGTTGAAGGGATCGATCGCGGGCAGCGCACTTTGTTCCCGGAGTGCTTGGACGACTGGATTGGCGAGGACAATGCGGTTCGGGTGATCGATGTCTTTGTCGAGGAGCTGGATCTAGCTGAGCTTGGCTTCAGCCGTGTCGCGCCGAAGGATACCGGCCGGCCTGCGTATCATCCGTCGGTTCTGCTGAAGCTGTACATCTACGGCTATCTCAATCGGGTCCAATCGAGCCGCCGGCTTGAGCGGGAAGCCGGGCGCAACGTGGAAGTGATGTGGCTAACCGGCCGCCTGGCTCCCGATCACAAGACGATCGCCGACTTCCGCAACAAGGACAATGGTCGCGCCATCCGTCAGGTCTGTGCCCGGTTCGTCGCTCTGTGCCGCACGCTCGGTCTGTTTGCCGAAGCCCGCGTTGCGATCGATGGCAGCAAGTTCAAGGCAGTGAACAACCGAGACAGGAACTTCACGCGAGCCAAGATGACGCGGCGCCTGGATCAGCGTGTCGCGCTACCTGCACCAGCTGGACAGCGCCGACCGGCAAGAGCCGTCTCTGGCACGCACGACCAAGACGGTCCGTCTGCACGAGAAGATCGCCAGGCTCAGGCAAGAGATGCAGCGCCTCAAGGGGCTCGAGGCGCGGATGCGCGAGAGGCCGGACCAGCAGATCTCTCTAACCGATCCCGACGCTCGCTCGATGGCGACCAGCGGTCGGGGATCGGGCGTCGTCGGCTACAACGTGCAAGCCGCCGTCGACACCAAGCATCATCTGATCGTTGCCCACGAGGTGACCAACGTCGGCACCGACCGGTCCCAGCTCGCCCGCATGGCCAAGCAGACGAAAGCGACGCTGGGGGCGGACACCTTGGATGTCGTCGCCGACCGGGGCTACTTCAACAGTGCGGAGATCCTGGCGTGCGAAGACGCCGCCATCACGGTCACGCTTCCCAAGCCGCAGACCTCCGGCCGCTATGTGGCGCAAAAGGACATCTACATCTGCCCGGCCAACGAAAGGCTGAGGTATCGATACACGACTGAGGAAAAGGGCCTGGCCTTACGCCGCTACTGGACCAACGCGTGTCTGAGCTGCGCCATCAAGCACCGCTGCACCACGGGCAGAGAGCGCCGGATCACGAGTACGAGCATGTTCTCGAGGCTGTTCAGAGGCGGCTCGACGAGCATCCGGAGAAGATGCGCCAGCGCCGCGAGACGGTCGAGCATCCCTTCGGCACGATCAAAGCCCCGATGGGCGCGCAACCCACTTCCTGATGAAGACG
Source organism: Alphaproteobacteria bacterium (assembly GCA_965248765.1). Classification (GTDB taxonomy): domain Bacteria; phylum Pseudomonadota; class Alphaproteobacteria; order VGEJ01; family VGEJ01; genus CBDFKF01. Next base: position 661,435 of record CBDFKF010000003.1, on the reverse strand, counting down.
CTCACAACGCGTCAGCACCGAGATGGCGCTGCACGTACTCGCCTATAACCTCACCCGTGTCATGAACATCCTCGGCACCGGGCTGCTGATCGCGGCCATCAGGGCATAGGAAACGCAACTTCCTGGCTCCAACGCCCACGAAACGCCAGACCGCCCGACCTGAGCTTCTCTTAGATGACTCAGGTTACCCACTGAGCTAGATGGAACGGCTCGCTCACATCAGCCTCGGGCCGCTACGTCCGACCGCCAACGCCGCTGCGTTCCTACACAACCAAGACCCATGGCTGCCGTCCGAGTTATCGGTCGCTAGCATCAAAAAAGGTCCGGGCCTCGCGACGCAGCCTCGTCTTACCCGGGATACCATGTGACGCGGGGGTCGTCAGGCGCCCGCTGATAGTCCCAGGCGGAGTCGATCATGCTTTCGAGATCGTATTCCGGCTATCGACACGTGGTGAACTGTGCCGCCACGCTCATTGGTGGCTGGCGCGGAGGGTGCCACGCTATTCCCGGGTGTGGGTGCCTCCCCGCAGTGGCCGGCGCGCCCGCGCATTGCAACCTACGTCCGTGGCGGCCCTCCGAAAGAGAGCCGCCTTTTTTTGGTGCGCTGGCTTGCCGCGCCGTATCGCAACTGGACAAGGCCGCGGTGGCGCTGTACGGGCTTGGGCCCTGCCGCTATATCGCGAGGCAAACCGCTGCTAGCACGCAAACGCAGAGACGGGCGCAGCCGTCCGGAATACGGCCCCGCGCCCGAGACCAAGGCCAAGCTCCGGCCCGACCAGCTCCTGGCGCTTTACCACAACGGCGCCATCACCCAACAGCAGTGCGAGGCTGGGCAAGAGATCCGCGATGTTTACGAAGCCATCCTGTCGCGGGCCTATGGAAAGAGGCCGGTGATGCCAGTACCCAACCGCTGTCCCTTCTGGTGCCAGGGCCCCTGAGGCACGAGACCCTCCATGAGGTCGCTGAGTCAACGCTGCGCGAAATCGCATTGAACGCGGGCGAGGCCAACCTCAGAATGGCGTCACGTCGGCGCGTGGCGGGGGAGACGAGAGAATGCACGACGAGACCGAGGCGTCCTCGAACAAGATCGATGCGATGTTGATGGCGGTTCTGTCGAGCCGACTCGAGGCCATCATCCGTGAGATGTCGAACACGGTGATGAAGGCCAGTCGGTCGGCGGCCATCAAGAACGCCCGCGACATGTCGTGCGGGGTTCTGACCTATGATCACCGGTTGATCTGTGTCGAGGAGGCGATGCCGATTCACGTCTCGGCATTCGAGCTCACCACTCGGCCCAACACCGAGCTGTTCGACGACGTCAAGGAAGGCGATGCCTTCTTCAACAACAGCCCCTATCACGGGGTTACGCACCACGCCGACATGACACTGTCGGTGCCGGTGTTCTATGACGGCGAGCCGTTGTTCTGGACCCTATCGCGCTCGCACCACGCCGATGTGGGCGCACCCGAACCCACGACCTATCTGCCCTACGCCGCGGAGCTCTACCAGGAGGGCGTGCATTTCCCTTGCGTCCGTATTCAGGAGAACTTCGAAGACAAGGCCGACATCGTGCGCATCGGCCTGCACAAGATTCGCGTGAGCAAGATCTGGTACGGCGACTACCGTGCACAGGTCGGTGCCTGCCGCACCGGTGAACGCCGCCTCCGTGAGCTGATCGAGCGCTATGGGGTCGAGACCATCAAGGCCTTCGTCGAGGAGTGGATGGACTACGGCCGGCGACGCGCCATCGCCGCCATCAAGGCGCTGCCGGCCGGCACGTGGAGCTACAGTGCGACCCACGATCCGGTGCCAGGCGTCGCGGACGAGGGCGTACCGATCAACGCAACGGTCACCGTCGATCCCGACGAGGGCATGATCGCCGTCGATGTGCGCGACAACCCCGACTGCGTGCCCGGCGGCATCAACTTGTCGGAGGCCTGTGCGACCGGCTCCTGTCGAATCGGGGTGTTCTACAACCTCGATCCGACGATCCCGCACAATGACGGCAGCGCGAGCCGCGTGAAGACCCTGTTGCGCGACGGCTGTGTTGTGGGGCGGGCCGACCTACCCGGCCGGGACTTCGGTCGCCACCACCAACGTCAATGACCGTTTGATCAATGCCGTTCAGTGCTGTTTCGCCCAGATGGGCGAGCCCTTTGGCCTTGCCGAGGGCGGGGGTGATTTCGCCGCCGGCTTGGCGGTGATCTCGGGCGTCGATACGCGTTCGGCCGAGGATAGTCCCTACATCAATCAACTGATCGCCGGCCTTTCAGGCGGGCCGGGTCTCCACGGCTATGACGGCTGGCTCACTTACGAGGCGCCTAACGGCGGCGGCGTTGGCTGTCTCGATTCGATCGAGATCGACGAGGGGATGTACCCGATCATCTTCGATTCGCGCTATGTCTCGAGGGACTCCATGGGTTGCGGTAGGTGGAACGGCGCGCCGGCCACCATGGGAGCCTATGGTTCACTGTCCGGCGACATGACGGTGGCCTATTGCAGCGACGGCGATGTCAACGCGCCGAAGGGGCGTGCTCGGCGGCACCGACGCCGCGCCAGCCGGAAACTGGAAACGCCACGCCAACGGCGAGCTCGAGAAGCTCCCATCCTTTCATCAGGATGGTATCCGGCCCGGCGAGGCGATCGTCTTTCGCATGAACGCGGGCGGTGGCTATGGCGACCCGACACTGCGCGATCCGGCGCGCGTCGCCGACGACGTGAACCGCCGCTGGCTGAGCGAGAAGCGCGCCGAGGAGGTCTACAAGGTCGCGCTCGGACTGGCGGACAACGGCGTCGACTACGTGGTCGATCAGGCGCGGACAGCGGCGCTGCGCCGCGATTCCTAGTGTCCGCGCAGCTTGTAGCCCTCGGTCTTGGCCCGAGGGACCGACGCCGGAGACGCGCGCCAAGCTCCGGCCCCACCCCATCCGCACGCTGCTAGAAGCCGGCGTGATCGACGGGCCGCAGGCCGGCGCCAACGAGGAAATCCGGGAGGGGATATGTCTTGTATTCATCAAAGAACAAGAGCTAGCCACTGCAGAGGCAGAGCGCGCTCTTGAACTCAACCCAAACCTGGCGCTGGGGGCACATGTCGAGGAGCTTTGCGAATACGTTCTCAGGTCGTCACGAAGAGGCTGTAGCCGATGCGTTGACAGCAATTCGCCTCAGCCCCCGCGATCCCCTAATGTTCGGTTTCGAGAACTGCGTAGCGTGGGCCTCGTACCTTGCCAGAGACTATGAGACCGCTGTGGAGTGGGCGAGCCGCATGACCGCCAAGTACCCGGACCTCATTTTCGGCCATTTTGACTTGGCAATCGCTTGCGCGCAGCTGGGCCAGACGGAGCGTGCAAACAAGGCGCTCAAAATGGCGCTGCGGATAACACCGGACCTGGTCGAGACGGCGAGATACCACCGCTTAAGGAACCAGCCGACAAGGAGCACATGTGGGACGGCTTGCGGAAGGCCGGGCTTGAAGTTTAGTCGCGGTGACTCACGACCGCTGTTGGCTATCAACTGTCGTCCGCTGACGCCGGCTAGCACGCTGCTTTCCTGCGCCAAGCCGACATTGACGACCAAGCCGATTTCAAATCGGCTGGATGTATGACGGGCAATGCAGCTCTTGTTCGAGACCCCGTGGGGGTGGGGTGGGCTAGTAGGCTGCACGCAAAACGAGCGTCCACGCCCAGATCGAGGAAGCGTTTGTAGAGAAATAGTGGAGACCCGCCGAAGCGGGTCGTGGTAACGGCGGAGGAATAATGCAGCACGCGGAGCGGCTGGGCGGTCCGGTCGCGGCGGCGCAAAATTGCGCCACCTATAGCCCCTTGTCGGTTGTGGTGAGGGGCATGAGATGTACGGCGTGGAGCTCTATGCGGCGGTTCGTCTGGCGGTTGTCGACGAGGGTCTGAGCCATCACGATGCGGGCCGTCGGTTCGGCATCGACCGCCGGACGGTGAAGAAGATGCTGAGCTATTCGGCGCCGCCGGGCTACCGGCGGCCCAAGCTGGATGGGTTCACCGGCATCGTCGACGCGATCCTGGAGGCGGACACGGATCCGGACGTGCCGCGCAAGCAGCGCCACACGGCGCACCGGATCTTCGAGCGGCTGCGGGACGAGCACGGGTTCGCCGGCGGCTATACCATGCAGACCGTGTGGAAACTCTGGGTGGCGGGGGATTCCGTCCGTCTCATGGCGATGTTAGGGTCCGCCATGAGACACATTCCTGGCGTTGACCGCTCTCAGGTTCTGCTTCTGCCGGAAGCAGTGGACGATTACGTGGGCCGGGATAACCCGGTCCGTTTCATCGATGCCTTCGTGGATGGTTTGGACCTAGCGGCCGCTGGTTTCGAGCGCGCCGCGGCGAAGGCGATAGGTCGTCCCGGCTACGATCCGGCGGACCTGCTGAAGCTCTACATATACGGCTATCTCAATCGGGTACGTTCGAGCCGCCGGCTGGAGGCAGAGAGCAAGCGTAATCTCGAAGTGATCTGGCTGTTGCGGCGTTTGTCGCCAGACTTCAAGACGATCGCCGATTTCCGGCGGATCAATCGGGCGGCCTTCCGACAGGTGTTTCGGGAGTTCGTGAGGCTATGCCGCGAACTGGAGCTGTTCGGACGCGAGCTGGTGGCGGTTGACGGTACACGGATCAAGGCAGTGAACAGCCGGAAGCGGAACTTCACCAAAGCGAAGCTGGCGAAGGCGTTGGCCGAGAGCGACGAGAGGTTGTCGCGTTATCTCGACCGGCTCGACGAGGCCGACGAGCAAGACGAGGGCGGCACCGGCGGCGGCGAGGTGGAGCATATCCAGGAGAAGATCGCTGCGATCCAAGGGCGGCGTGAGCGGTTTGAGGAACATCGAGACGCGCTGGCTGCGAGTGGCGAGGACCAGCTCTCTTTGACGGATCCGGACAGCCGGGCGATGTACGCCGAGACCCGGGTCGGTGTCGGCTACAACATTCAGATCGCCGTGGACGCCAAGCACAAACTGATCGCCGAGCAGCAGGTCCATAACAAGGTCAGCGATCTCGGTCTATTGGCCGAGACGGCGGTGGTGGCCCGTCGGAACCTGGCCGTCGATCGGATCGACGCGGTCGCCGACGCGGGCTACTTCAAGATCGAGGATATCGAGGCCTGCGAGAATGCCGGCGTCGTGCCGCATGTGCCCAAGCCCCAGCGCGGATCCACGGTGAGCCAGGGGCTCTTTCCCAAGGAACGCTTCCGCTATGACGGCGGCGAGGACATTTACATCTGCCCCGACGGCCAACGCCTGGCGCTACACAGCAAGCGCAAGCGCCGAAGCGATCCTGGAGCGCATGGCAGAACGATTGGCGGCCCGCCCGGAGCTGCTCGATGCGCGCCGTGAAAGCGTCGAGCATCCCTTCGGCTCAATCAAACAATGGATGGGCCAGGGTGCCTTCCTGACCCGGCGGCTGGAGAACGTGCGCGGCGAGTTCAGCATCACGGCGCTGGCTTACAACATCCGCCGCGCGATCTCGCTGGTAGGTGTTCCCGCCTTGATCGCCGCCGCGAGGGCATGAGACGGGAATCAGGCCAAAATCGAGCGCCGCACATCGATCCACGGAGGCCTGGAGCCCCTTCCACAGGGCTACCGGCGCCAAACCGCCAGATTACGTGGGATCGCCGCAAATCATGGTTACCTAAACCTCCATCCCCGCCACCCAGAGTTTCCACACGGTCTGCATGGTATAGCCGCCGGCGAACCCGTGCTCGTCCCGCAGCCGCTCGAAGATCCGGTGCGCCGTGTGGCGCTGCTTGCGCGGCACGTCCGGATCCGTGTCCGCCTCCAGGATCGCGTCGACGATGCCGGTGAACCCATCCAGCTTGGGCCGCCGGACCGGCTTGGTCCGCCGGTAGCCCGGCGGCGCCGAATAGCTCAGCATCTTCTTCACCGTCCGGCGGTCGATGCCGAACCGACGGCCCGCATCGTGATGGCTCAGACCCTCGTCGACAACCGCCAGACGAACCGCCGCATAGAGCTCCACGCCGTACATCTCCTGCCCCTCACCACAACCGACAAGGGGCTATAGGTGGCGCAATTTTGCGCCGCCGCGACCGGACCGCCCAGCCGCTCCGCGTGCTGCATTATTCCTCCGCCGTTAACACTGCAGTAGATTCCGCCGGCCGATCTGTCGGTGCGGGTCGGCGCAATAGCGCCTGCATTGCCGGTACTGGGATTGTGCCAGCGCGAGGGCACCCCGCTTGGACGGGTCTCCAGCGCCGCTTGCCGTGTGCGGGCCGCATACAGGTTGTCGAGCGAGGCGCTGATCCCGCTGCCGGGAAACAACCCCGCCATTGTTCCCGCCACCGTGGCCGCGATCCCGAGCTTGCCGCTTCCGGCCGTAGATACATGCACGCACCTGCGATGCCGCCGAGCCCCCGCGTCGGCGATCCGCTTCACCCCATGGTCGCCCGACATGCAGCCGGCCAGAAACAGGGCCGCGATTACCGCGATCACCCGGCGAGGCAGCGAAAGCCGTTCTCTCGCCCTCGTCCCCGCCGCCTGAAAGGCCCCAGCCTCATTCTCTCCGTGGCGCGCCAGGATCGGGTGGAGGCTGCGCGCCTGTTGTGCAATTTCCACGCTTGTGGACCGGCGCCAGGATCGATGCCGGGGTCTGTCGGTGCTCAGGTTTTAACCTTCGGGATGTCTTCCCAACGGGTTGTGTAGCTGGGCGAGCGGAACGCGCTGCTCGATCGCCAGGACGCGGCCTGCGCCCCGGGGCCGAATTGGATCGCTCCCGGCCCCAGCCGGTCGTTGATGGCGTCGAACGCTTCGATCAGCTTGTCGTCCCTTGGATCCTGCGTATCGAATAGCGAGATTGGCGCCTGGCCGGCTTCTACGAGGTCGAGCAGCATCACCCCGGCGCGCTTGTACGCCAGCCCCTCGCGGTAGATGTGCTTCAGGGCGGTCAGCGCGGCCCTCACGACATGTTTTGTGTTATTGGTCGCTGGCGACAGCGCCTCTGAGCGGGACGGAGCGTGGTGCGGGCTCTTGCCGAAACGGTTGGTCTCGATGAACACGCTCACCGAGGTTGAGACGAGATTGGCCGTGCGAATGGAGCGCGCCGCATCGGTCGCGAACATGGCGATCGCATTGGCCAACTCGTCGTAGTCGCGCACTTCCGCGCCGAAGGACCGGGAGACCATCGTCGTCTGCTTGGGCTGGGGCATGTCATCGAAGCCTATACAGTCCTCGCCGCGCAATTCCCGCACCGTCTTCAGCCCGCCGACGCCCATCTCCTTGCGGATCCAGCCATCGGGACGGCTCGTCAGATCGAGGGCCGTCATAATACCGTTACGGTTGAGTTTTTGGGCGTACTGCCTGCCGATGCCCCAGATATCGCCGACTTCAGTTGACGCCAGCGCCCTGTCGCGCCAGCGCTCACCGGTGAGATCGAGAACACCGTCCGTTTTGGCGGAGGTCTTCGCGAGGCGGTTGGCGATCTTAGCAAGGGTCTTGGTCTCGGCAATGCCGATGCTGATCGGCAGTCCGGTCCATTGCCGCACGATGCGTTTCAGGTCCTGGCAGAATGCCGTGAGCTCTTGCGGTATTCCCGTGAGATCAAGAAAGCATTCGTCGATCGAGTATTTCTCTACCGCCGGGACCAGTTCCCCGAAGGCCTGCATCACCCGGTTGCTCATGTCGGTATAGAACTGGAGGTTGCCGCTGATGACCGCGATGCTGTGCCTCTCGATGAGGTCTTTCGCCTGGAACGCCGGCTGCGCCATCTTGACGCCGAGCGCCTTGGCCTCGTCGCTGCGCGCGACGATGCAGCCGTCGTTCGATGACAGGACGACGGCGGGACGGCCTTCGAGCGCAGGACGGAAGACCCGCTCGCAGGAGACGAAGAAGTTGTTGCAGTCGGCCAGTCCGTAGACGCTCATGGCAGGCTTCGCACCACCCCGGCAACGACGCCCCAGACTTGGGCCTCCTCGCCATCGAAATCGAGGGCGGCGAACGGACGCGCGGTCAACTCGCCCTCGATTGCCGCGATGACGATGGAACCCGTGCTTGGTGTACGTGAACGGTCGACGATCAGGGTGTCGCCGGCAAGGATCCCCTGTTCGGCCATGCCGCCGCCCTCGACCGTGACAAAGAATGTCGCCGCAGGACGCTTTATGAAATGATCGTCGAGGCTAAGACTCGTCGTGGGGGTGACTACGGTGAACATCAGGCAATGCCTGTAAATTTCCCTTGTCGGCGCCGGCGGCCGGCGGCGATTAACTTGGTTTGGCGGTAGAATACATCCAACACATCGGTTCAAGTAGAACGACGTGAAAAGGGAAACGGCAAGCTGGTGTGCAACAGTGGCAATCAGTTGCACCAGCCGGGCCACGCGGCAGTATAAGAGGCTTTAAATGAGGGGTTCAGGAAATGACTATCGATGAGACCGGGCTCACCAAAGGTCTGGTGAGAAAATTGACCGCGCTTCGGAAATCTGTCGGCGACGATCTCGCCGAAGAGGTCTTCGCAAGGTGGCTGGAGCGGGAGGCTGCCTTACAAGCCAGGAGCAAGCCAGATCCCGTGGCGATGAAGATCGCCGAGGTTCTTGCAGGCTTTGAGAATGACCCGAAGTTCAATCTCGGAAATTATGGCTACACACTGCGCCGCGCCAAAGGCAAGGGTGCGTCGGGCTTCATCGCATACAAGAATGAAAAGGCGGATAAAGCGCCGACCCCGTCTTCTGAAGTTGAGGAGCTCAGTCGATGACCGCCTTTGATGACCGCAAAACAGCCGCCGAAGCCAAGTTCACGCATGATCAGGAGTTCCAGTTCAAGACCATCGCGCGGCGCAACAAGCTGCTCGGCCTGTGGGCAGCGGAGCAAATGGGCATTTCAGGCGCGGATGCCGAGGCCTACGCCAAGCAGGTCGTGATCGCCGATTTTGAAGAGCCAGGAGATGCCGATGTGTTGCGGAAGGTGCTCGGCGACCTGACCGACAAAGGGATCGCAACGGACGAGCACAAGGTGCGTCACGAGATGACCCGCCTGCTCGAGGAAGCCAGAACGCAGGTTTCGACCGAATAGAACGCGATCATTGAGTTAAATCAACAGGCTGGCACCGCGGGATCCCGGTGCGTCAGCAACGCAAAGCTATGCAACTTCTGCAGCATAGATTGGTAGTTTCTCTGAACCACACCGACAGTGAGATTCGGGACATGACCATCGGTCAGGCCGCATAGCTGAAGAAAGACCTGATCCGGATTTCGGAGGCAACGTTAGGTCAAGGCTAGTTACCACAGTTGTAGGTCAGAAGCCCACCTGAAGGGCAACCACTGCTACGCCGTTCGACGCCTTCAGCGGTCAGGGTATCGATTTTGGAGGTTCCCATCCGATTCCCAGCACGCTAAGGCAAACCCGCGCGCCTCTGGCTATGAGGCGCGCGAACGCAAGAATAACGGGCGATCCAGGCTGGTTCCGGTGTCTGGAGTTCCCCCGGTTTTGTGGACAGTTACGGGCTTACAGACTCCAGCTGCTCACGGGCTTGTCTCTCGTAGTTGACGGGCGACTTGTATCCGAGCGCGGAATGCCGCCGCCCCGGATTGTACCAGCCCTCGATGAACTGGAAGACGGCCATGCGGGCCTCCGCCTTGGTCCGGAACTTCCGCCGGTCGAGCAACTCGCATTCGAGGGTGGCGAAGAAACTCTCGCACATTGCATTGTCGTAGGCATCGCCAACCGAGCCCATTGATGGCCGCACACCGGCTTCCTTGCAACGCAGGCCGAAGGCGATCGAGGTGTACTGCGACCCCTGGTCGGAGTGATGGATCACGCCGACGGGACGCCGCTGCGTCAGCGCCATGTTGAGGGCATCGAGCACGAGCTGGGTTTTCAGATCGTGGCCCATCGCCCAGCCGACGATCCGCCGTGAGAAGGCATCCAGTACCACGGCGAGGTACAGGAACCCGGCCCAAGTCGGCACGTAGGTGATGTCGGCGACCCAGAGCCAGTTCGGTTCATCGGCATGGAAGTTCCGGTCAACCAGGTCGCTGGCGGGACGAACCCGCTCGTCTCGGAAGGTCGTGCGGGCGGCTAACACCGACAATACCGGCCGCTTTCATCAACCGCTCCACGCGCTTGCGGCCCAGCCGGATCCCTTCATCGAGGAGTTCGGCGTGGATGCGCGGAGCCCCATAGGTCTCTTTCGAAGCCTTGTGGATCGCCTTGATGCGAACGCTCAACTCCACATCGGCGCGGCAACGGGCGCTCGGCTCACGCCGGAGCCACGCATAATATCCGGCGCGGGAGACGCCGAACGATTTGCACATCGTTGCCAGCGGGAACATGGCCTGGTTCGCCGTCATGAACTCGAAGACCGAGACGACGTCACGTCGCTCTGAGCGAACCAGGCTGCGGCCTTTGCCAGGATATCTCTCTCCTGACGAAGCTGGCGGTTCTCCCGGCGAAGCCGACGTAGCTCTTCGCGCTCGTCGCTGCTAAGACCGTCGATGCGGCCGCCGCCATCGCGTTCAGCCTGCTTGATCCAGCCATGGATCGTCGCCGCGCACGGCTCGAACTCCCTGGCCATCTTCCACGCTACCTCCGGTCCGGGACAACGCTACGATCTGATCCCTGAATTCCGCGGGGTACCGGTTCCTCGTTCTCGGCATCGGGACACTCTCCTCTCTCAGTCAAAAGGTGTCCATCAAACCGGAGGAACTCCAGTCTGCGCTCGAACTGAGGACAGGCAGATTGTGGATCTGAGGGTCTGGCTAGCTCCGACTCCCGTAGCGCACGAGCTCGCGGTGAGAACATCGGAGACACCGGGATCGGTTACCGCCTCCAACGTTCCATTCATCCTGACGACGGACACTCGCAAGAGCAGCGTCGCGGTAGTAGACACGTTCTGGCCCACATAATTGACTGCGGGCGTGAGCGATAAGGCCGCAACGATGTCGCGCGGCATCTGGGTCGCATCGAAGTTCCGCGAAGCCACGGCGGGCCACCGGGCTAGGCGAGTTGGAAGGCGATCTGCGCGTAGGCGTCGGGCTGGACCAGGATCACATCGCCAAGCAGGACGTGCATCGTGAAGTGCCGGGTACCGGACGCGGAGCCCGAGTAGATATCGTCGACGCTGATCTCATTCCAATGAGGACAGACCGCCGTGCGCATGGCTCTGGCACCGCCCATCATCGAACGGCCCTTGCGGTAGAGGATTACATACTGGGCGTTGGACGCCGGAGCAGGCATCCGCTTGTTGGTCCAGAAGCCGCCCGTGTTAGCCATCGCATAGGCAGCGGCGCTCAGTTCGCCCTTGTAGTTGGCTGCGGCGGTCTGGAACACGCGGGAAGCGTGCCGGCAGGTGTCCGGCCCGACGATAATTCCAACGTCTTTAATCGTGTGCGCCCAAAGCCCGTCTACGCCGCCCGCATGAGCCGCCGCATAGGCGTCGAAATCAGCAACGGCACCCGGCGCAGAGGGGTTGGCGGGGCGCTGAAAGATGCCTGTCAGATTCGGCGCTGAACCGTCCCCGTTGATTGCCTGCTTATCGAGTTCGTCGGCAAGCACGAGCGCCAGGTTCTCCCGGAGAATCGACTCGAAGTTCGCTTGCCCGACAGTGCCTACATCCTCGATCTGAATACTGAGCCGGGCGCTGATCCGCTTCGGGGGCACGGACGTGACGGTGAAACCGGCAGGACCAATCCGCTCCTCAAGTTGCCGTCCCTGACTCATCTACCCGCAAAGTCCGAATTTTCCCATGTGATGGCCTTGTAGGGCCGAACGGAAACATTGACTATAAGTCGTACCGCCGTCTCCGGCTCTACCCCCTTGACCGGCTTGAGCAACATATCGGAAGCAACTGCTACGTCGGTTATCAAATGGTCATCTTTCAACAAGATGTAAAACGGAGTTTCCTCGGGCCCCGGTTTCTGCCTCCCCGCGTCGGTTTCTTCGCCTAATTCCCGTGGGCTCTACGGCATGCGCAAGGCATCGAAAAGGGTCTTAAGGCGATTGTCGATGTCCGCCTGGACCGCCCCCGGCGGACCCTTACGAAGCATCAAGATGTCCACTGCGCACATTAGGCTGCGCACATTAGGCCGCTTTCCTCAGTGACGATCCGCTTCCACTTAAATCCATTTTGTTCGAAAGTCATTCCTATCTTAATTTCTGGATCTGGGGTGTCTGAGTCTGCTGGATGGCGACACTTCAAAACCGAATGCTCGTTCCAGAGGGTTCTGAGTTGTTTATGAAACTCCTTTCGTATGTCGTGCACATGTAGTGACCGCTCTCGCGCCTTGTTTTCCCTGTGCGCAAGCAGCTTTCCTGCGTAAGTCAGCCGGAATTCTATCACCTCTGCCCTTTCACTTCGCCGAGCCGCGGCAGAACCGCCGCGCCACGTGAGGCGCCTATGCTGCACCTGCTGGCACCAGCCGTCGCGCTCGAAGACGGCGTGGCCGACGGCGGCCCAGCGGCGGGCGTTGAGGTCGGCGTGGTGACGGTTCATGCTTTAGGCAGCTCGCAATTCTCAGCCTTTCAAAGACCCTCCCGGAGTTGCGAAAGCTCGGAAGAGACGCCCAATAAGTCAAACCGTTCTCGGAATACGTCTTGGAATATAAGTAGAACTCACACCCCAACCTGTGCCAAGGTTCGTAAAGAATAGTCAATCGCAAGTCTGTCATTATGAAGATAGATTGTATTGTAATATTTATAATCTTCTCTTTTCATTATTCTAAGACTACTAGTTACGCTCATCACGTTTGGGTGGGCCCTAAAATCGATTGTCCTTTCGTAGAGTTCACCAAAAATATCCTTAAGCCGTGGGTCCGAAGAGGCGAGGACGCGCTTGATGTTTCCGACTATGAACTCCTTTGGAACTGTGGCGCGATCAGTGTCAGTCTCATGTCGATTCAGCCATACCTCCGCCAGTTCGGATTTTCGATTAGTCAGGATTGCGTATCCCCCTTGCTCCAGCATCACCCTAAGCAGAGGATGCAACTCAGCGGATTGTCCCGAGAACGCACAGCTTGCTGCCAGCGGGGTCGGGGCATGGCCGGTTGTCGCGTCCCAGTGTCGAGAACAAACTGAATTGACCGCTTCAGTTGTGGTTGTTGGGCCAGTGGATAAGGGGTCGGGCGCGGAGCGGCCGTCCCCTTATCCACTGGCCGGTCGCGTCGAAGCGGATCACGCGGCCTGTCTGTGGCTTGTGTTGATGGGCGATCCGTCGGCCTGGTATCGGGCCAGGCAGCGCGGCCCATGGAAGACGGCGAGGGTGCGGTCGGGGTATTCGTGGACCCGGACCCTTGCCTTGACGTAGTGGCGGCGATGGCGGTCGGGCGGGATCGCCAGCACCAGGCGTTTGTAGCGCACGGTGTTGTCGTTGGAGACGGTGCGCTCCTGCTGCACGCAGAGGATGTCGTCGAGGGTACCGGCGAAGGGCACGAAGGCGGTGCCCTCGGCTTCCGGCGGCACCGCGAAGCGGGCGTTGTGGCCTGGCAGGTAGAGCTCCTTGAGGAAGCGGTTGGCCTGGGCCATGTCGGTGATGCCGGCGAGCCTGAGCTCCTGGGGCAGGCGCTTCTGCAGGGTGGCGAACATGCGTTCCGAGCGCCCCCTTGCCTCGGGCGAGTAGGCCGGGATCAGCTCGATGCCGAGCTGGGCCAGGGCGCGGCCGAACTGGGTCGGATTGTCCTTGTCGACCGTGCCGCCGGCCTCAGGGGTGTGCCAGTAGTGGCCGGCGCGGTCGGCATAGAGCGAGCAGAACAGCCCCTTGGCCCGGATCGCCTCGGACACCCCCTGAAAGCTCGACATCGTGCCCTCTTCGGCGACGAAGAAGGCCGAGTAGATCTCACTGGTGGTGTCGTCCATGGTGACGATCAGGTCCCACCACTGATCGGGGACCCACGCGTGGCTTGAGCCGTCTTGATGCAGCATCATGCCGGGCAGCGCGCGGCGCGGCCGCTTGCGCCGGTGCGCCCCGCGCCTGGGCGCCGCCCGTCTTCGCCCATGGGCCTGCAAGCTCAGCCGCACCCAGTTGTAGCTGCGCTTGAAGGCATAGTCCGCGACCAGCTTCTCGTGGAAGTGCTTGGCGGTGAAGTCCCAGTAGCGGGTGTCGAACAGCGCCAACAGCGCCGTCACCTCGTCGACCGCCGCGCGCCGCGCCGAGACCCGGCCCAGACGGCGATCGTAGAGCCCTTCCGCGCCGTCCGCCTCATAGCGGTCGCGCCAGCGCCGGAAGGTGCGCTCTGAAACGCCGAGAACCTCCGCCGCCTCGGCTTGGCTCAAGCAACCCCGATGGGTGCGGCCGTAAACCTCCTCGAACTTCATCAATCTCAGTCCCTGCAACTGCTCTGTCCGGCGCATCCAAACCCTCCATAGCCTGGAGAGCTTCTAAATCCGGACAGATCGTCTGGTACATAAACCGGACATATCGTGTGTTAGTGACACCGGTTGTCGCGTCCCAGCCGCGACGGCGATGACGGCAGCAGGAGCGCCATCGTCGCAGGCCCGGAGGCGGCGACCACCTTGCGCGGACGTGGCGAGCTTTGACTTACCGGGAACCGGCCAACCATTTTTTCCGGCTTCGCCAAACGCCGCCACCGATCGCCTTTGGGCGTCCCACGTTGGATTGACCCGCATTTCTCACCAGGATCTGGCGGTATTCCGATTCTCTTTTTAGAATCAATGTATTGGTGTCGAGTTGGATGGGCTTTAATAAAACAGGGCGTTTTCAGGATGCGCTTTTCGGATTTCGGCAAACGGGTGGTGTTCGCCGCCTTCGACGGCGGTGAGATCACGTCGGACGCCGGTGTCCTGTTAACTGCGCGAGCAGGCACGCCGGATACGCCTGTTCGAACGCATGGCGGACTGCTTTAGCGACCGGCGTGACCCGACCAGGACGGTCCACACCCTTCCCGCTCTCCTGGCCCAGCGGGTCGCGGGCATCGCCCTGGGCTATGAAGACATCAACGATCACGACGCCTTGCGCCACGATCCGGCGTGCAAGCTCCTCGCCGATTGCGGCGGCGAGCCGGCGCCGGCCACCGGTAAAGGCCCGCCGGCGTTGGGCAGCAAATCGACGCTGAACCGCATCGAGCACGCCTGGGACACCGGCGATCGCCGGTACCATCAGATCTCCGCCAACCTCAAGAAACTCTCCAACCTGTTCGTCACCCTGTTTCTCGACGCCCACCAGACGCCGCCCGCGCGCATCACCCTCGATATCGACGCCACCGACGTGGAGACCCATGGGCGCCAGGAGAACGCCTTCTTCCACGGCTATTACGAACACCGCTGCTTCCTGCCGCTCTACGTCTTCTGCGGCCGCCATCTCCTGCTCGCCCAGCTCCGACCCGCCAACATCGACGGCGCCAGGGGCGCGCGCAACCAGATCCGCCGCATCGTCCGGATGATCCGCGAACGATGGCCCAACGTCGACATCCTGCTGCGCGGCGGCGACAGCGGCTTCGCGCGCGAGAACCTGATGCGCTGGTGCGAGGGCAACGCCGTGGACTATGTCTTCGGCCTGGCGCGCAACATTGACTCCGCTTTCGATACGCTTACGGTAAAGAAATAGAGCAACCGGTGCGGCAAAGAGAAACGCCGCCAACCCATTGAGTTGACGGCGTTTTATTTGGTTGCGGGGGTTGGATTTGAACCAACGACCTTCAGGTTATGAGCCTGACGAGCTACCGGACTGCTCCACCCCGCGTCAATCTCGTTTGGAACCGGTGGACCGCAGGCGCAATCCTCCGGCACGACTCGTGCCTTGGTCATCGTGAACGTCACTGGTGACCCGCCCCGTCGCGATTGCGTTTTCGACCTCCGGGCTTGGCAGGCCTGGCAGCGACCTACTCTTCCACGCCTTAAGGCGCAGTACCATCGGCGCAGAGGGTTTTCACGGCCGAGTTCGGGATGGGATCGGGTGTAGACCCCTCGCTATGACCACCAAGCCAGCAAAGCCCGAGAGCCCGAGGCAAGCGGGAAGGGGAGGGGGATTATGTGTCTTCGCGGTCGCCTGTCGCGCTGATCGCTGCGCATGACGGTCTCGTGCCCCCGCCAAAGGCGGGCGCTAGATCAAGCCAATCGAGCGATTAGTACCAGTTAGCTTCACACGTTACCGCGCTTCCACACCTGGCCTATCAACGTGGTGGTCTTCCACGGCTCTCAAGGGAAAACTCGTTTCGAGTGGGGCTTCCCGCTTAGATGCTTTCAGCGGTTATCCCTTCCGTACATAGCTACCCGGCGGTGCCGCTGGCGCGACAACCGGTACACCAGAGGTACGTCCACCCCGGTCCTCTCGTACTAGGGGCAGCTCCTCTCAATTTTCCAACACCCACGGCAGATAGGGACCGAACTGTCTCACGACGTTCTAAACCCAGCTCACGTACCACTTTAATCGGCGAACAGCCGAACCCTTGGGACCTGCTTCAGCCCCAGGATGTGATGAGCCGACATCGAGGTGCCAAACAACCCCGTCGATATGGACTCTTGGGGGTTATCAGCCTGTTATCCCCGGCGTACCTTTTATCCGTTGAGCGATGGCCCTTCCACTCGGGACCACCGGATCACTATGGCCGACTTTCGTCTCTGCTCGACCTGTCGGTCTCGCAGTCAGGCAGGCTTATGCCATTGCACTCCACAGCTGATTTCCGACCAGCCTGAGCCCACCTTCGCGCGCCTCCGTTACTCTTTGGGAGGCGACCGCCCCAGTCAAACTACCCACCATGCAGGGTCCCGGATCCGGATAACGGACCACGGTTAGATGCCAGGAACACAAAGGGTGGTATTTCAAGGTTGCCTCCACGTCAACTGGCGCCAACGTTTCAAAGGCTCCCACCTATCCTACACATTCCATCTCTAGCACCACTGCAAAGCTGTAGTAAAGGTGCACGGGGTCTTTCCGTCTGACCGCGGGAACTTCGCATCTTCACGAAGAGTTCAATTTCGCTGAGTCGATGTTGGAGACAGCGGGGAAGTCGTTACGCCATTCGTGCAGGTCGGAACTTACCCGACAAGGAATTTCGCTACCTTAGGACCGTTATAGTTACGGCCGCCGTTTACCGGGGCTTCGATTCAGAGCTTGCACCCTTCCTCTTAACCTTCCGGCACCGGGCAGGCGTCAGACCCTATACGTCGTCTTGCGACTTAGCAGAGCCCTGTGTTTTTAGTAAACAGTCGCTACCCCCTGGTCTGTGCCACCCCCACTCGGTTGCCCGAGAGGAGGTACCCCTTCTCCCGAAGTTACGGGGTCAATTTGCCTAGTTCCTTCAACATCGTTCTCTCAAGCGCCTTGGTATGCTCTACCAGTCCACCTGTGTCGGTTTAGGATACGGTCTGTAATGCTGGGGCTATTTCCTGGAAGACCCAGGCCGCACACCCAATCCAATAAGGATGCACGGCTTTCAGCCTTCGTCACCACCAGCAGGCCCAGGAATATTAACCTGGTTCCCATCGACTACGGCTTTCGCCCTCGCCTTAGGGGCCGGCTCACCCTGCGCAGATTAGCTTTACGCAGGAACCCTTGGACTTTCGGCGTGAGTGTTTCTCACACTCATCTCGCTACTCATGTCAGCATTCTCACTTCCGATACCTCCAGACACCCTCTCGGGCGCCCTTCGCAGGCTTACGGAACGCTCCGCTACCGCACCAGAGGCCAGATAACAGAAGTCGGACACCAGTTAGTTTCCGGCATCTGACAGCTGATAACTGACCTCTGGTACCCGCAGCTTCGGTGCATGGCTTGAGCCCCGTTACATCTTCGGCGCAGGACGACTTATCTAGACCAGTGAGCTGTTACGCTTTCTTTAAAGGATGGCTGCTTCTAAGCCAACCTCCTGGTTGTCTTGGTCTTCCCACATCCTTTCCCACTTAGCCATGACTTGGGGACCTTAGCTGGCGGTCTGGGCTGTTTCCCTCTCGACTACGGACCTTAGCACCCGCAGTCTGTCTGCCGCGCTATACTCGTCGGTATTCGGAGTTTGGTTAGGTTTGGTAAGGTTATGCACCCCCCTAGCCTATCCAGTGCTCTACCCCCGACGGTAAACACGCAACGCTCTACCTAAATAGATTTCGCGGAGAACCAGCTATTTCCGGGTTTGATTGGCCTTTCACCCCTAGCCACAGGTCATCCCGTGATTTTTCAACATCAGTGGGTTCGGTCCTCCAGTGCGTGTTACCGCACCTTCAACCTGCCCATGGCTAGATCACCCGGTTTCGGGTCTAATCCGTGTAACTAATCGCCCTATTCAGACTCGCTTTCGCTACGCCTACGCCTAACGGCTTAAGCTCGCTACACAGACTAAGTCGCTGACCCATTATACAAAAGGTACGCCGTCACAGGCGTCGGGCCGAAGCCCAACCCCGCTCCGACTGCTTGTAGGCATCCGGTTTCAGGAACTATTTCACTCCCCTCGTCGGGGTGCTTTTCACCTTTCCCTCACGGTACTGGTTCACTATCGGTCGTGCAGGAGTACTTAGGCTTGGAGGGTGGTCCCCCCACGTTCAGACAGGATTTCACGTGTCCCGCCCTACTCGAGGACCCTCAAGATGCTGTACCCGTACGGGGCTATCACCCACTCTGGCCGATCTTTCCAGATCGTTCCGGTTTCATCTCGAAGGCCACTGGCCTGGTCCGCGTTCGCTCGCCACTACTAGCGGAGTCTCGGTTGATGTCCTTTCCTCCGGCTACTTAGATGTTTCAGTTCGCCGGGTTCGCCTCGCGAAGCTATGGATTCACTTCGCGATACCTCCGAAGAGGTGGGTTTCCCCATTCGGAAATCCCCGGATCAAAGTTTGCTCGCAACTCCCCGGGGCTTATCGCAACGTGCTACGTCCTTCATCGCCTCTGCACGCCAAGGCATCCACCAAATGCCCTTATTTGCGCTTGATCATGCGAAACCGTCATGCACAGTGAACAGCCCGACTCTCGGATAAACCGGGGTTCGCGCCGCCCTCGGTGTTTACGGCATTCGCGAAGACACATT
>CBDFKF010000003.1:0-640000 GCA_965248765.1 Alphaproteobacteria bacterium | reverse complement strand
CACGTCGGCGGGCAGGGGAACAACCACCCGAACGGTCAATATACGTGCCGCGCCACAGCGGATCAAGCGGCAACAGGGGTTTGATCGCGGGCCCCGCCACTTTCTATCTTATCGGGATCGCCTATATGGCGTCGGTCCATGCAGTTCCAGGATCTGATGCTCCAGGGTACTGAACGGCCGCGCATCGGCCTGGCGCTGGGCGCGGCTGGGCGCACATAGGCATCCTGCGCGGGCTCGAACGCGCCGGGCTCGTTCCCGACCTGATCTGCGGGACCTCGGTCGGCGCCCTCGTCGGCGGCGTCTACCTCAGCGGCCACCTCGACCTCCTCGAGGATTGGGCGCGTGGCCTCAACAAGATGCGAATCGTCCGATTGCTCGATTTCAAGCTCAGCGGCGGCGGTTTTATCGGCGGCGAGCGCCTGATGGGTCTGTTGCGGGACAACGTCGGCGACCTGCGCATCGACGATCTCGCCAAGCCGTTAGCCCGCCGTCGCCACGGACCTCAGCACTGGCCACGAGGTGTGGTTCCGCAGCGGGCTTCTGATGGAGGCGATGCGCGCGTCGTTTGTTATGCCCGGCGTGTTCGCACCGATCAGGCTTGGCGAGCAGTGGCTGGTCGACGGCGCCTTGGTCAACCCGGTGCCGGTCTCGGTCTGCCGTGCCATGGGCGCGCGTCTGGTCATCGCCGTCAACCTCAACGCCGATCTGATAGGTAAGGCCGGCCGGCCTGGCGAGGCGGCCAAGCGCGCGGCCGAATTCGAAGACGCGCTGCCAGCCGACCGGGCGTGGCGCGGCGGGCGCATCAACGCCGTTTGGCGTCAGCTGTTTGCTGGCGAACAAGACGGTCCGGGCGTTTTCGGTGTCATGGTGGCCTTGCTCAATATCATTCAGGACCGCTTGAGTCGCAGCCGGCTCGCCGGCGATCCGCCAGATGTGCTGCTGGCACCGCGGCTCGGGCACATAGGCCTGCTTGAGTTCGATCGCGCCGAAGAGTCGATCGAGATTGCGGCGGCGGCGGTCGAGGCGGCAATGCCGCAGCTTCGCGATGCCGTGCAGGTGCTAGGTCTGGAAGCGGTCCCGGTGGCGGATCAGGCTAGAGATCACCGCTGATGTAGCGCGGCAAGTAGCGAACCGCGGCGGCAAGGCCGAGCACGGCTAGCGCCGCGGTGATCGCAGCCAGCCACGGGTCCCACAGCGGGGCGACCGTCGCGACGAAGCCCGGTTCGCCGAGCAGAGCGACGATCGGGCCCACGATCTCGTCGATCACCGGGAGCACGGTCCACCATTGCCATAGCTCGAGCGCGAGGTCCCACACCACCGGTGCAGCGATAAACAGGGAATAGCCGAGAAGCGCGAGCACGACGAGCAACGTGACAACATAAAAAACGACGATCGTTCAGACCGGCTCCGCTGGGCTCTTTCGGGGCTGGGCGCCCCGCCGGCAGCGCCAGCGCGCACTTGATGCGCGAGCGCTCAGACGTCGATAGCTACACCGGTGCTTGCGTCGAAGAAGTTGATGCGATTGGACCGGAAAGATAGGCTCACCGGTGCGCCGATCTCGATCGGCTGGTGCACGTCGAGGCTGACCACGATGTGCTCGCGCCCTTTGAGGATATCGGTACCGCGGTCGAGGGCGACGAAGGCATAGATAACCCCGCCGTAGGGCTCAGTGAAATCGATCCGCCCGTCGACCACGCCCCCCCCCCGATCGAGCAGGCGAACATCCTCGGGTCGCGCGCCAATGGTCACGGGCCCGGAGCCGCCAACGGCGGTCCCGTTGGTGACCGCCTTGCCGGCCACGCTGATCCCCTCGGCAGTGCGCTCGCCGTGGATGAAGTTAATGCTCGGGCTGCCGATGAAGTCGGCTACGAACTCGTTGGCGGGTTTTTCGTAGATCTCTACGGGGTTCGCCACCTGCATGATCAGGCCCTTATCCATAACGGCGATGCGGTCGGAGAGAATCAGCGCCTCAGCCTGATCATGGGTGACATAGACGGTCGTGACCTTGTCGCGCTGGTGCAGCCGCTTGAGCTCGGTCCGCATCTGCTCGCGCAGCTTGAGGTCGAGGTTGGAGAGTGGCTCGTCCATCAGGTAGCAGACAGGATCGCGTACCATGGCCCGGCCGAGGGCGACCCGCTGACGCTGGCCGCCCGAGAGCTTGGCCGGCTTGCGGTGCAGCAGCTCCTCGATACCTAGGATCGCGGCGGTCTCTCGCGCGCGCTGCGCCGCATCCGCCTTCGACAAGCCCCGGACCGTCAAATTCAAGGTCATGTTATCGAGCGCGGTCATGTGCGGGTAGAGCGCATAGCTCTGAAACACCATCGCCACGTCGCGGTCGCCGGGATCGATGTTGGTTACCTCACGGTCGTTGATGAAAATCGTTCCTTCCGTTGGCTCTTCGAGCCCGGCGATCAGGCGCAGCGTCGTGGTCTTGCCGCAGCCGGAAGGTCCAAGCAGGGTGATGAACTCGCCCTGCTGAATTTCGAGATCGACGTACTTGACGGCTTCTGTGCCGTCGGCGAACGTCTTCTTCAACTCCTTGAGCAAAACCGTCATTGCTGTTCCCTACCCCGTAGGCGTGGCGGCCCTGACCTTGGCCATTCCGCGACCAATATCACATGGGCCTCGACCCGGTGACAACTGCTCCGACAGCGTCACTTGACTGCGCCGAGGGCCAAGCCTCGGATCATGTGACGTTGGAGCAGGAAGACGACGATCACCACGGGTATCAGCTGCATGATGACGGCGCTGCTGATCGTCCCCCATAGCACGTTATAGAGATCCACCATTTTGAAGACCTGGATCTGGGCGGTGACGGCGGCCGACTGGGTGAGGTACATCGCGAACAACAGCTCGTTCCAGTCGAATACGAAGGTGAAGATCGCGGTGACCGCGATGCCGGGCAGGGAGATCGGCAGAATCACCCGCCAGATGGTGGCCACCCAACTCAGTCCGTCTAGCCGCGCTGCCTCCTCGATCTCCTTGGGCAGATCGAGAAAGAAGCTGCGTAACAGCCACACCGCGAACGGCAGCCCGAAGCCGACATAGATGAAGATCATCCCGATATGGGTGTCCATCAGGCCGGTTCGCTGGAACATCAAGAAGTAGGGGAGGATGATAACCATTCCCGGCAGGAATCTGAGCGACAGGATAATGAGCGAAAGCGTGTCGGCGCCGCGCAGCTTCATACGGGCGAGCGCATAGGCCGAAAACACCGCCAGGAACATGGTAATCGCGGTCGCGGTACAAACGATGATCAAGCTGTTGATCACGCCGAGGCCGAACTTGAAGCGCCCGAACGCCTCGGCGTAGTGCTCCCAGGTGGGCTCGAACGACCACACCGGCACTTTTTGGTTGATCAGCTTGGTCGGCTTGAACGAGGTGAGCGTGATCCAGTATAGCGGCGCCAAGTAGATCGCGACGACGAACACCGCCGCGACATCCAGGGCTTTTCTCAGTGGTGTCCGGTGCATCTTAAGCGGCCGCCGGCGCCGCGCGCCGGGTCTCCTTTTCCTGCCGATAAAGCACGCGCAAGAAGCTGACGACCACGATATTGATGGCGATGAGCAGCAGGAACCCGTAAGCCGCCATGACGCCCAATCGTCCAGCCTGGAACTGGGAGTACATGTTGACGCTCGCCAAGAGCGATGAGGTGCCCGGTCCGCCCCGGGTCAGCACCCACGCTATATCGAAGACCCGAATCGCATCGACCAGACGCAACAGCACGACAACCGTGACCACCGGCCAGATCAGCGGCAGGACGATACGCCGGATGTAGGCCCATCCCCGTATGCGGTCGAGGCGCGCGGCCTCCACCACCTCGACCGAGATCCCCTGCATGCCGGCCATTAGGATCAGCGTGACGAACGGCGTCCATTGCCAAATGTCGGTGATGATCAACGAGATCAGCGAGGACTCGGGCATGGTATGCCAGGTGTATCTGCTGAGGCCGATCGACGTGATGAGGTGGTTGATAACCCCGCTGATGGGCTCGTACATGAACCGCCAGGTGAGCCCCATGGCCACCGGCGAGATGAATACAGGAATCACGATCAGCGTGCGCAGGATACCGATCCCACGCATCGTCGTGTCCAGCAGCAACGCCAGTAGAAAACCGAGTACGAGCTGAATTGAGACGGTGACCGTGCACCACACGCCGGTCAGCCACATCGTCTTCCAGAACGTTTGGTCCTTTGTCAGCAGGAAGTCGAAATTGCGGAAGCCGATCCACTTGCCAGCGGCCGGGTTGAATAGATTCTCCACCCGAAATGCCATCATTCCCGCCCACACGAGCGGGTAGATCGAGAGGATGAACAAGATGACGAGCGTCGGGAGCACTAGCAGCAGTGCCACCCGACGCTCGGTCATGCGCCGAGAGCGCGACGGGGACGCCGCCACGCTCTCGGTTCCTCTGGTCAGCACCTGAGCCATCAAAGGCGCAGGGTAGACGTCAACGATGCAGGATGGGCGTCAGTCGTAGTAGCCGCCGTCAGACATTATCTGCGTGCACGCCGCGTCCGCCGCCTTCAGCGCATCGTCCGGGCTCTTCTCGCCGACGATCGCCGCCGTCACCTCGTTGCCGACGGCATCGGCAAGCGTGAACGTCTCCGGCACCCACACGAAGCCCGGCGTCCCCTTCGCAAACGACTTCTTGAGACCGGCGAAGTACGGCTGGTGCGATGTGTACTTGTCCAACAGCGACAACCGCGCCGGCTGGCCAGTGTTCGTCGCAAAGGCCTCACCGATACGCGTGTCCGTGTAGTCGCCGGCGTTCAGGTGCTTCACCCATTCGAACGCCGCCTCCTTATCGGTGCCCGAGGTGTTTACGTAGTTAGCGAACCCGCCCATCAATGGCCGGTGGTCGCTCCCGGCACCTGTGCCCTTGGGCGTGATCTCGGTCCTAAAGACGTCCGCGAACTCGGTGAATTCGGGGTCGGTGAGGATCGAGGTGCCCCATTCCATGGGCGCGTAGACGGCGGTGCCATTGGAGAGCGCCTGGTTGGCCTCGTCGTCCGCCGCGTTCAGTGTCACCGGGTGGCGATACTCCATGAGCTGCAGCAGCAGGTCCATGGATTTGTGGCCAATCTCGGTGTTGAACTGCGGGTTGTAACCGCCGGGCTCCAAGCTGTCGAACCAATCGCCCCCGAACGACCTGATGATCTGATAGAGCTCGAGGCCGGCATATAGCCCGCGCCGCGCCGTGCTGACGAAGCCGTATTGGTCCTTGTCCGGCTGGTGCAGCGCCTTGGCGGCCTCGATCGCCTCTTCCCAAGTTTCGGGCACCTTGGTGATGCCGGCCTCATCGAACTTATCTTTACGATAATAGCCGAGCTTGCAGTTACCATCCCACGACAGCCCGTAGGTGTCGCCGCTTGCATCCTGTGGCAGGCGATAACCATTGGTGATGATCGGCGGCACGTCGTTGAAGTAATCCTCCGCGTAGCCGGGATCGGCGGCCAACAGTGGCTCGAAGGATTCCATCGCGCCGATCTGGCCGAGCGCCGACCACTGGTTCGAATCGGCGATGGCGGTGTTGTACGAGGACGATTTCGACGCCGCTCGCATCTGGATCTTCGTATAGCCCTCACCGACGGGCTCATCGATAAGCTCGATCTCGACGTTGGGGAAACGCTCGAGGAACGTTGGAATCGTCGCCGCCGGCGGCAGACCCCAGCGCTGACCGGAGAAGGTGATGCAGACCACCTTGCCGGTGAGCTTGTCATCGGTGTACCAGCCTGGGCCGTGCGTTTCGTGACTCGAGGCGCGCGCCTCGCGCAGGTTGCTGGTCACGGCCGCGGCGGCTGCCATCGCGGCCGAGGTCTGCAGCATGCGACGTCGCGTGAGCTCAGTTCGCGTGCTGCTGGCCTGGGTCATCGTTTGTTTGTATAGCGTCTCTTTGTCCGTACCCATTACTTTCCTCCTCTGGGGATCTGTTCTCGTAGTGACGTGGGTGGAACGAGCCGGCCGACTCACCCCGCGTCGATGTTGCGAGCCGGCAGGAAATTACCTAATCGCAGCAGTCCGAGTCCACCGTCATGCTTCCCGCGCTCTCATGGTCTTGAGCGCATCTGCGATCACCGTATCGCCGATTCCGCATTAGCTGTCTTGCGATAAGTGCTCTGAACACGGTGCTCCCTGCCACTCGTGGCGCCCGTTCGCGAGCGCGACTGCATTATGTCCGATTCGTGGCCGCTTTCAACACGCGCGTCGACGCGTATGGCATTCACATGCCCGGTATGCGGCCCGTGAATGGCACCCCGTGTTGGTGCTTGAGAGGTCGGCGCAGCGATGCGTCCAGCAAGGGGGCTGGCAAAAAGCGGCGAAGTGCGTTAAGCGAAGCGATGGGCAAAAGTGATTGGTCACAACAATGCCCGCGGGGAGGAAGGTCCCATGGCTGACCTCAAGGTTTCGGGCATTCAGAAATTCTACGGCGATGTGCACGCCGTGCGGGGCGTCGATCTGGCCATTCCCGATGGCGAGTTCGCCGTCCTCGTTGGCCCGTCGGGTTGTGGCAAGAGCACGCTCTTGCGGATTGTCGCTGGCTTGGAGGAGGTGAATGAGGGCACCGTCGAGATCGCCGGGCGGGTCGTTAACGAGGTGCGTCCGAAAGACCGCGACATCGCCATGGTCTTCCAGAACTATGCCCTCTATCCCTACATGTCGGTGTTCGAGAACATCGCCTTTGGGCTACGGGTGCGCAAAACGCCCGACGCGGAGGTGCACCAGCGGGTGCAGGCGGTGACCAAGCTTCTCGGCATCTCCGAGCTCCTAAAGCGGCTCCCTCGCCAACTTTCGGGGGGCCAGCGCCAGCGCGTAGCGATGGGCCGAGCGTTGGTGCGCGATGCCCGGCTTTACCTGTTCGATGAGCCCCTCAGCAATCTCGATGCGCAGCTTCGCGACGAGATGCGGACGGAGATCAAGCGGCTCCATCAAGACATCGGCAAGACCATGATCTACGTTACCCACGATCAGGTCGAAGCCATGACCCTGGCTGATCGCATCGTGCTCCTGAACGAGGGCCGCATCGAGCAGGAAGGCACACCGATGGACCTGTACGAGCGGCCCGACACGCGCTTCGTCGCCGGCTTTCTGGGCTCGCCCCAGATGAACTTCCTGGATGGCGAGCTGGTGGAAACGAACGGCACATTGGGCGTACAGCTGGGCGGCGATGCGTTGCTGTTGCTGCCAGGCGCGCAGCGCGAGGCCGTGGCCGGTCACCTCGGGCGACAGGTGATCCTTGGTGTCCGTCCGGAGCACATGAGCAAGGCGCGCTCTGCGCCGACGGCCGATGACGCGGTGCTGCCGATCACAGTTGCGCTGGTCGAGCCGACCGGCTCTCGCACATACGTCAACTTCGATCTCAACGGCGCCTCTGTGCTGGCGGAGCTCGAGCCGGGCGATGTCCAGGGGCCTGGCGAAGCCTTCGATCTCCACGTCGACATGGCGCGCGCCGTGCTGATCGATCCCGCGACCGATCGCGTCCTGCACTGAGGCGCGCGGCGTCCCTCGGACGGGACGCCGGAGAAAGAATCAGTCGAACATCGCGTCGATTTCGGCCTGCGAGGCCTTCCCATCGGTTGCCGCCGTTGGAAGGAGCAGGCCACGAGGATGCGCGTGCAGGCTTCGCCGCCGGGAGAGCTGATCGACCTTCATGGGTCTCGCTCGGCCAACGAAGCAAACTTCGCAGCGGAGTTTGTCTGCGGACGGTGAAGATCAGGTTAAGCGGCGGTTCTTGCCGGGCTTTCGGGCCTTCGCTATAGTCGCCGCCCGCGGCTCGGGGCCGCTCGTCCGCGCGATTTCAGGAGCGATGGCGGCAGTGAAGACGGCGTGCGCAGTCGGCGACCAGCCGGCACTCCAAGCGCCCGGCCGATGGCATGCCCGTGGTCGACGGTAAGGACTTACAACCGATGCGCGTTATTCGGCATTGGCATGGCGCCGCCGAGCACGTGAGTGGCGCAATCGCTGCGATCGGCAATTTCGATGGCGTTCACCGGGGCCACCAGGCGCTGATCCGGGAAGCCGGCGGCCTGGCTCGCGCGCAGGGTGCGGCGCTGGCTGTCGTCACGTTCGAGCCGCATCCGCGCACCGTGCTCGCCACCAATCCAGGACCGTTTCGCCTGACGACCTTTCGTACCAAGGCGCGCGAGATCGCAGAACTCGGCGCCGACTATCTAATTGCTCTGCGTTTCGAGTCGAAGCTTCGGCACCTTGCGGCTGATGCCTTCGTTCGTGACGTGCTGGTCGCCGGTTTGGGGGTCCGCCACGTCGTGGTCGGCTACGACTTCGTATTCGGCCACAACCGGACGGGCAACACTGCCGTGCTCGGTGAGCTCGCCGCATTCATGGGCTTCGGCCTGAGCCTCGTCGAACCAGTCGGCGAGGATGGCGAGGCTTTCGCCTCAGGCGCGATTCGCCAAGCGCTCCGCGATGGCAATCCCCGACGGGCGGCACGGCTGCTGGGGCGATGGTGGCTGATCGAGGGGCGCGTGCGGGCCGGCCAGAAACGCGGCCGGGCGCTTGGATTCCCGACGCTCAACCTCGAGTTCGGCGACTTGGTACGGCCGCGCCCCGGGATCTACGCGTCACGGGTCGCCATCGCGGACGACGACACGACGAATTGGCGCGACGCCGTTACCTACATCGGCCCGCGGCCGACCTTCGACGACGAAAAGGTCGTGCCCGAGACCCACATCTTCGATTTCGACCGCGACCTCTACGGTCGGCGCGTCCAGGTCGGGCTGATCGACTTCGTCCGTGAGGACCGCCGCTTCGAGAGCGCGGAGGCGCTCAGCAATCAGATGGCGCTTGACTGCGCCGCGGCCCGGCGGATTCTCAGCGATCCTCTGAACGCCGGGACGGTCCCCGCACCGATCGACCTGCCGGCCGCTTGGCAGAGAGCGCAAACGTGAGCCGGCGGACGTGAGCGAGTACAAGTCGACGATTCTGCTGCCGCAGACCGAGTTCCCGATGAAGGCGGGACTGGCTCAGCTCGAGCCCCGTCTGCTGGAGCGCTGGCAGAAGCTCGGCCTGTACAAGCGCCTGCGCGAGTCCGCCGCCGGGCGCGAAAAGTTCGTGCTGCATGACGGGCCGCCATACGCGAATGGGCACCTCCATATCGGCACGGCGATGAACAAGATTCTGAAGGACATCGTCACCCGTTCGCAGCAGATGCTCGGCAAGGATTCGAATTACGTCCCGGGCTGGGATTGCCATGGCCTGCCCATCGAATGGCAGGTCGAACAACGCTATCGCGACGCCGGGCGCGACAAGAACGAGGTGCCGATCGTCGAGTTTCGCCGCGAGTGCCGCGACTTCGCCGAGAAGTGGATCGACATTCAACGCGAGGAGTTCCGCCGCCTCGGCGTCGAGGGCGATTGGCAGCACCCGTACACCACGATGTCGTTCGAGGCCGAGGCGCACATCGCCCGCGAGGTTTTGAAGTTTCTGATGAGCGGCGCCCTCTACCGTGGCGAAAAGCCGGTGTTGTGGTCGGTAGCGGAGCGGACCGCGCTCGCCGAGGCGGAGGTCGAGTACCATGACCACACCTCGACCACGATCTATGTCCGCTTCCCGGTGTTGGCCGAGGGCGGCGACACTGCCCTGGATGGCGCGAGCCTGGTCATCTGGACTACGACACCGTGGACCATGCCCGGAAACCGCGCGATAGCGATCAGCCCCAAAGCCGACTACGTACGCCTGCGGGTAAGCGATGTGGACGAACGCTCGCGCGCCGTCGTCGGCGAGGACATCGTTCTTGCCAAGGCTTTGGCGGCGGCGGTCTGCGCCGAGACCGGCATCACCGGTCACGAGGTGATGGCAGAATTCCGGGGCACGGTGTTCGACGGTACTCGGTGCTCACACCCCTGGCGCGGTCTCGGCTACGACTTCGACGTGCCGATGCTGCCGGCCGATTTTGTCGCGATGGACCAAGGCACGGGTCTCGTCCACATCAATCCTGGCGCCGGGGCGGACGACTTCGAGCTTGGCACCGCCCATGGGCTCGAGGTCCCGCACACGGTCGATGAGGCCGGCGACTATCTATCCGACGTGCCGATCTTCGCCGGCCGCAACGTCTTCGAGGTCGACCGCGCCGTCGCTGACAAGCTTGCCGAGGTCGGCGCTCTGCTCGGGCGCGGCTCGCTGGTGCACAGCTACCCGCACTCGTGGCGGTCGAAGACGCCGCTCATCTTCCGCAACACCCCGCAGTGGTTTATCAGCATGACCGCGACGGGCTTGAGGGAGACGGCCCTTGCCGCCATCCAGGAGGTGCGGTGGGTGCCGAGCGCCAGCCGCAATCGCATCCAATCGATGGTCGAAGCCAGAATCGAATGGGTGCTGTCGCGTCAGCGCGCCTGGGGCGTGCCGATTCCGCTGTTCGTCCATCGCGAGACGGGTGAGCCACTGCGCGACGAAACGGTCAATGCGCGCATCTTCGACATCTTCTCCAAGGAGGGCGCGGAAGCCTGGTTCACGAGCGAGCCGGCCCGATTCCTCGGTAGCGAGCATGATGCCGGAGACTACGAGGTGGTCAAAGACATCGCCGAGGTGTGGTTCGATTCGGGTGCCACGCACGGGTTCGTGCTGGAGGAGCGCGCCGATCTGAAGTGGCCGGCCTCGATCTATTGCGAGGGATCCGACCAACACCGCGGATGGTTTCAATCATCGCTTTTAGAATCGTGCGGCACCCGGGGGCGAGCGCCGTTCGAGGCCGTCCTCACCCATGGATTCGTCATGGACGGCGAGGGCCGCAAGATGTCCAAATCTCTTGGCAACGTCGTCTCGCCGCTGGAGATCGCCGATACCTACGGTGCGGAGATCCTGCGGGTATGGGTCGTTGCTAGCGACTACACCGAGGATCTCCGGATCGGTCCCGACATCATCAAACATCAGGTCGACACCTACCGTCGTCTGCGCAACACGCTGCGTTTTCTGCTGGGCAACCTGGCCGGGTTCACCGAGACCGAGCGGCTCCCCGTCGCGGAGATGCCGGAGCTCGAGCGCTGGGTGCTCGATCGGCTGCATCGCCTCGATGAGCTGGTCCGGCGGTCAGCCGATGACTTCGATTTTCATACACAGTTCATCGCTCTCTACAACTTCTGCGCGGTCGAACTGTCGGCCTTCTATTTCGACGTTCGCAAGGACTCTCTCTACTGCGACCGCCCAGATAGCCAGCGCCGCCGTGCCGCACGGACCGTACTTGATCAACTGTTCTCATGCCTGACGATCTGGTTTGCACCGGTTTTATGCTTCACCACCGAGGAGGCTTTTCTTGCCCGCTTCGGGGATGGCGCGGACAGTATCCACCTGCAAACGCTGCCCGAGGTTCCGGCCGACTGGCGCAGCGATGCGCTGGCTGAGCGCTGGGAGAGGATCCGCCGCCTGAGGCGGGTCATCACCGGAGCGCTGGAGATCGAGCGCCGGGAGAAGCGCCTCGGTTCAAGCCTGCAAGCGCATGCCAAAGTGTTCGCGGCCGAGGAGTATCGTGCGGCCCTCGACGGTATCGATCTTGCCGAAATCGCCATCACCTCCCAGGCGTCGCTGGTCGACGGCCCGCCGCCCGCCGGCGCGTTCACGGTCGCCGATGTGCCCGATGTCGCCGTGGTCTGTGAGCCCGCTGACGGCGCCCGCTGTGAGCGTTGCTGGCGCGTCCTCATCGAGGTGGGCGAGGTCGCCGGCTACACCGATCTGTGCGGTCGCTGTGCGGCGGCAGTAGAAGAGCCGGCGAGCGCTGCCGCCGCGAGCTGATGTGGCGGCTAGGGCTGGCGACGGGCGTGGTCGTTTATGCCGTCGATCAGCTCTCGAAACTCATCCTGATCGACCACCTACAAGAGGTCGGCCGCGAGGTCGTCATTCCCGGCTTGTTCAACCTGGTCATGGTTTGGAACCCTGGCATCAGCTTCGGCTTATGGCGCGATGGCGCTGCTGGCTGGGTCTTGGTGACGGTGGCGCTCATCGTGGTAGCCGCACTGGCGGTGTGGTTGTGGCGAACCCGGCAGCCACGGCCGGCCCTTGCGATTGGCATGATCATCGGCGGTGCGGTAGGCAACGTTACCGACCGCATCGCGTACAGCGCGGTGGCCGACTTCTTCGATTTTCACGTCGGATCCTTCCACTGGCCCGCGTTCAATGTTGCCGATTCGGCCATCGTGATCGGCGTCTTGATTCTGTTGGTCGATGGCTTGTGGAGCAGTCGCGAACGGACTAAAACTTGGACATGACCTTGCGCCAATCGAGCGATAGATGGGCGCCACGCAGGGGGCTCATCGGCGCTGCCCTCCTGTGCGCATCGTTGCCGTGGCTCGCCAGCTGTGAGCAAAGCCGCGAGGCCCTCGGCCTGACCAAGAACCAGCCCGACGAGTTCGCGGTGGTGACGCGGGCGCCGCTTATCGTGCCGCCCGAGCTGACCCTAAGGCCGCCATCGCCCGGGGCACCCCGACCGCAGGAGTATCGGCCAAGCGAGCAGGCCCAAGCTGCGCTATTCGACGAACCAGTGGCGAACGCGCCGGCGGCCAACGACGAATTGCCCGCTGCCGAAACCGCGCTGTTGCAAGCGGCGGGCGCCGATCGCGCCGATCCCAATATCCGCCAGGTTCTGCGGCAGGAGTCTGCGTTGTTCGCAAGCCGCGATGAGGGTTTTGTGGATCGGTTGGTCTTCTGGAGGGAGGATTCGCCGCCGGGAGAGTTGGTCGATGCGGCCAAGGAAAGAGAGCGATTGCAGGAGAACGCAGCGACTGGTCGCTCGGTCACTGAGGGGGAGACGCCGGTCGTCATCGAGCGTGACAAGGCGCTGTTCGAGGAGGTCTTCTAGCGCTGCCGTCTTTTCCAGTTTGTGGCGCGCCACCGCAGCTAAATCGTTAGGCGGCTACCCAAGCCCAGCAGGGGGAATCGGATGGACAGCAAGCAGATCGTACGGTGGGTCGCCGGCGTTGCCGTTCTCGTCGTCGTTGTCCTGCTCCTGATCTTCGCCTGAATCAGCGCCCTGCAGGGCTGGCGGGGCGCGCTCACGCAAGGTTGAGTAGCGGGACCTTGCCAATGCCGGGCGTTCCTCCATATTGAGCCCATCTTCCGCTTCCTTTCACCAACGCGCGCAATTATGAGCCGGGCGATGCCGGCCCTACTGTCCATGCTCGTTCTGGCGTTGGCGGCCGTGCCGACGGAGGCCGGTCTGTTCAATCCCCAGGTCGCGACGCTCGCAAACGGGCTCGAGATCGTCGTCATTCCCGATCGTCGCGCCCCGGTCGTGACCCACATGATTTGGTACCGGGTGGGCGCCGCCGACGATCCCCCGGGCAAGTCGGGCCTCGCCCACTTCCTCGAACACCTTTTGTTCAAGGGGACGCCGAGTGCGCCTGGCGATACCTTCTCGGCCGCGGTGGCGCGCCACGGCGGCAGCGAGAACGCGTTCACCAGCCTCGACTACACGGCCTATTTCCAAACCGTTCCGGCCGACCAGCTCGAAACCGTCATGCGCCTCGAGGCCGATCGTATGGTCAATCTGACACTCGCGGACGCCGAGGTCGCGACCGAGCGCGCAGTCATCCTCGAGGAGCGCAGAAGCCGCACCGACAACGAGCCGGCGGCGCTGTTGGCCGAGCAGATGAATGCCGCGCTGTATCTCGCCCATCCGTATCGCATCCCGGTCATCGGCTGGGAGCATGAGATGCGCGGCCTGACGCGCGACGATGCGCTGGCCTTCTACCGGCAGCACTACACGCCCGCCAACGCCGTCCTGGTCGTTGCCGGTGACGTCACGCTGGAAGACATCCTGCCGCTCGCCGAGAAGTACTACGGCCCGATCGACGCTGGCCCGCCGGTGGTGCGCGATCGGGTTGAGGAGCCGCCGCAACGCGCCAACCGTCGCATCGTGTACCGCGACCAGCGGGTGATGCGCCCGGGTTGGCAGCGTAGCTACCTCGCGCCGTCGGGCAACCGCGGCGCTACCGAGCATGCCCTGCCGCTCATGCTGCTCGCCGACATTCTGGGCGGCGGCACCAACAGCAGGCTCTACCGGTCGTTGGTGGTTGAGGACCAAATCGCGGCGGCCGCAGGCAGCTACTACAGTATCAACCGGCTCGATATCTCGGAATTTAACCTCTATTCGACGCCCAATCCGGGGCTCGATCTGGACGATATCGAGGCGGCGATCGATGACGTCGTGCGCGAGCTGTTGGCCGAAGGGGTCACGGAGGCAGAGCTCGAGCGGTCCAAACGCGGCATGCGCGCGAGCGCCGTCTACGCCCGCGACAACATGCGCCGGACCGCGCGTATTTTCGGCGTTGCGCTGTTGTCCGGCGCTACTATCGAGGATATCGAGACGTGGCCTGAGCGCATCTCCGCTGTGTCGGTCGATGCCGTCAATGCGGCGGCTCGCTACGTCCTCGTCGGCTACCACGTGACCGGTGTGTTGCTGCCGGCGACCGCTGGGGGGGGCTAGGAATGGCGGCGGCGAAGAGACCGCTGGGCGTCACGCTATTGGCGCTCGTGCTGCCGCTTTGGGCCGCGGCGAGCGCGGCCGCGCTCGACATCAAGACCATCGAGAGCCCCGGCGGCATCAAAGCGTGGCACGTCTACGAGCCGTCGATCTCGATCATCGCCGCGGAGTTTGTCTTCCGCGGCGGCGCCGTGCTCGACCCGGAAGGCGCCGAAGGCCTGACCCACATGCTGTCGGGTCTGCTCGATGAGGGTGCCGGTGAGCTGGATTCACAGGCCTTCCAGGAACGGCTCGCCGATTCCGCCATCGAGTTCGGCGTCCAGGCGCGGCGTGAGAGTCTGGACATCAGCCTGCGTACCCTTGCCGAGAACCGTGAAGAGGCATTCAGACTGGCCGGGCTCGCGCTCACGAAACCGCGGTTCGATGCCGAGCCGGTGGAGCGGGTCCGGCGCCAGATCCTGTCGACGTTGAAACAGGACGAGGCCGATCCTGGCCGCATCGCCGGGCGCACATGGTTCGGCGCGGCGTTTCCCGACCATCCTTATGGGCGGCCGGCGCAGGGAACACCGGAGAGCATCGCCGGGATCACAGCGGATGACTTGCACACTTTGGCCGCGACCCGTCTTGCACGCGACAATCTGGTGATCGCCGTGGTCGGCGATATCGACTCCGAGGAGCTGGGCCGCCTGCTCGATCTCGCATTTGCGGATCTGCCGGAGGCGGCCGGGCCGGCCGAGGTGCCAGAGGCGCGCCCGGCGGCCGGCGGGGCAACCATCGTCGTGCGTCACGAAATTCCCCAGAGCATCGTCCGTTTCGGTCTGCCTGGCATCAAGCGGGACGACCCCGACTTCTACGCCGCCTACGTGATGAACCACGTCATCGGCGGCGGCACCTTCACCTCGCGTCTTTATCGCGAGGTCCGAGAGAAGCGAGGGCTCGCTTACTCGATCTACACCTATATGAGCACCATGGACCGCAGCGGCCTTTACATGGGCGGGGCGGCGACGGCCAACGAGCGCGCGGCTGAGACCCTCAACATCATTCGCATCGAGCTTGATCGCATTGCCCTCGAAGGTGTGAGCGACGATGAACTGGCGGCGGCCAAGGATTATGTGGCCGGCGCATACCCGCTGCGGCTAACCAGCAACGGGAACATTGCCAATGCGCTCATCAACATCCAACTCGACGAGCTCGGCTTGGACTACCTCGAGCGCCGCGCCGAGTACATTCGCGCCGTGACTGCCGCCGATGTGCGGCGCGTCGCGCGGCGGATTATTCGCACCGACGATCTCATCACAGTGATTGTCGGCGACCCGGCGGGACTGGACTGAGAGGCGGAACCGGCGTCGTTTCGCAGAGCCGAGGGGGCGGCGTATAATCGTGTTGGGCCCCCCATCGCACGCGTGGGCGCATCGTTGTCTTATGTACACCTGACCGAGAGCTGCTTCGCGGAACGCATTGGCGAGCGCGGACTGAGCCACGTCGCGTTCGCTGCCGAACTCGACGCGAGCGTCACGATCCTCGAATGGCTCGAGGGCGAGCGGCGGTCGAGGGCGCTGCCACTGTTGGCATTGCCCGACCTTCGCGACGATCTCGACGTCATCAGCGCAGCGGTGGAAGCCTTGCGGCAGCGGTTCCCGCGCTTCGCCCTCATTGGTGCCGGGGGTTCCAGCCTCGGCGGGCAGTGCCTCGCCGATCTCGCCGGCGCGGGCCCGGCGGCGGCACTGACCTTCCTCGATGGCCTCGACGGCCGGACGCTTGCAGAGCTGCTCACCTTGGCCGACGTTGCGGAGACCGGCTTCGTGGTTATCTCGAAATCGGGCGGCACGGTCGAGCCGTTAGCTCAGCTGCTGGTGGCAATCCGGGCGTGCGAGGAGGCGCGGATCGGGCCCCTCGCCGAGCGCTTCCTCGTCGTCGCGGAGCCGGGCGACAACCCACTGCGCCGGCTCGCCGAGCGCTTCGACTTTACGGTTCTCGATCACGACCCCGGTGTCGGCGGGCGTTACTCCGTGCTGAGCGTCGTCGGCGCGGTGCCGGCGCTGCTGCTCGGTCTCGATCCAGCCGCGTTGCGTGCCGGGGCGGCCGCGGCTCTCACGCGCAACCTCGAAAGCGGCGAGGAGGCGCCGGCGGCCGTGGGGGCGGCCATCGCGGTGGGATTGGCGCGCGAGCGCGGGATCGATACGAGCGTGGTCATGGCCTACGCCGACGGCTTGCGGCGTTTCAGTGCGTGGTATTGCCAACTATGGGCCGAGAGCCTCGGCAAAGATGGCCACGGCACGACGCCAGTCCAGGCCCGCGGTCCGGCCGATCAGCACAGCCTGTTGCAGCTCTTCCTCGACGGCCCAGCCAACAAGCTGTTCACCCTGATTACCGTCGAGAGCGCCGGGCTCGGTCCGCGGATTCCAGGCGATCTGGCCGAAACTGCCGGACTCGGCTATCTCGCTGATCATACGATCGGCGACATCGTGGCCGCTCAGGCGCACGCCACGGCCGAGACCCTGGCGGCGCGCGGACGCCCGATGCGGCTGTTGTCGGTCCCGCGGCTCGACGAGCACGGGCTCGGGGCGTTGTTCATGCATTTCATGCTGGAGACAATCATCGCTGCCGGTCTCCTCGGGCTCGATCCATTCGACCAGCCGGCCGTCGAAGAGGGCAAGGTGCTGACGCGACGCTATCTGGAGGCTGGGACATGACGATCCGCCGGCTCGATGAATCGGTCATCAACCGGATTGCCGCCGGCGAGGTGGTGGAGCGGCCAGCGGCAGCGCTCAAGGAACTGGTCGAAAACGCCATCGATGCGGGCGCCCGGCAGGTCGACATCGAGCTCGAAGGCGGCGGCAGGGACATGATCCGCGTCAGCGATGACGGCTGTGGCATGACGGCCGAGGACCTCGTGTTGGCAGTCGAACGCCACGCCACGTCAAAGCTGCCGGACGATGATCTCGAGAACATTCGGACGCTCGGCTTCCGCGGCGAGGCGCTGCCGTCGATAGCTGCCGTCAGCCACCTGCGCCTCGTCTCGCGCACGGCGGCAGCGGACAGCGCGTGGGAACTCAAGGTCTCGGCCGGGGTGCGCAGCAAGCCGGTGCCGGCGGCGCACACCCGGGGAACGACCGTCGAGGTCCGTGATCTCTTCTTCGCGACTCCGGCGCGCCTCAAGTTCCTTAAAAGCGAGCGCGCCGAGCTCGAGCAGGCGCACGATACCGTCAAACGGCTGGCCGCTGCGCACCACGATGTCGCGTTCTCGTTGCGCCATGGAGAACGCGCGCTGCTCCGGTTGCCCGCGGTATCCGGCGATTTGTTCGAGGCGCGGCTGGCGCGCCTGCGCGCCCTTTTTGGCCGCGAATTCGCCGAGAACGCGATGGTGATCGAGGCCGAGCGCGAGGGCATCCGGCTCACCGGCTATGCCGGTCTGCCGACGTTCAACCGGGGCAGCGCCCGCACGCAATTCTTATGCGTCAATGGCCGTCCGGTGCGCGACAAGGTCCTCGCCGGTGCGGTGCGTGGCGCGTATCACGACGTGCTCGCGCACGATCGTCATCCCGTGTTGGCGATGTACCTCGAGGCGCCGGCCGAATCGATCGACGTCAACGTTCACCCGGCCAAGACCGAGGTTCGTTTTCGCGACGCTGGTCTGGTCCGCGGTCTGATCGTCGGGGCCATCAAGCACGCGTTGGCGCTGGCAGGGCACCGCTCGGCGACCAGCGTCGCGCAGGCGGCGCTCGGTGCATTCCGCCCGGCAAGCGGTCGGGGTACCAGCTTTTCCCGCGGCCTTGCGGAAGCGAGCATCGCCTATCAGGCGCCGCTGCCCGCCGGCAACCGCGATACGGCCGGGGTCGATGCTCCCTCGGCCCGCCACGATGCGATGGAGAGCGCAGACGCCGATGAATGGGCCACGGCGTTCCCGTTGGGCGCGGCGCGCGGTCAGGTGCACGATACCTACATCATTGCCCAAACCAGCGAGGGCATCGTCATCGTCGACCAGCACGCGGCCCATGAGCGGTTGGTCTACGAGCGCATGAAAGCTGCCCTGGCGGGGGCTGGTGTGGCGCGGCAGGGCCTGTTGATCCCCGAGGTGGTCGAGCTCGACGAAGCGGACGCCGCTCGTCTCGCCGAGCGTGCCGACGAACTGGCCGAACTGGGCTTGACCGTCGAGCCGTTCGGCCCCGGCGCAATCGTCGTGCGAGAGGTGCCGGGACCGTTGGGCCAAACCGATGTGCCGGGGCTGGTGCGCGATCTCGCTGATGACCTGCGGGAGCTCGACCGGGCAGCCGGCTTGCGCGAGCGCCTCGATGCGGTATGCAGCACCATGGCCTGCCACGGCAGCGTCCGGGCGGGTCGTCGGCTGAATGCCGAGGAGATGAACGCGCTGTTGCGTGAAATGGAACGGACGCCGCATTCCGGCCAGTGCAATCACGGGCGCCCCACGTACATCGCACTCGATCTCGCGGCGATCGAGCGGCTGTTCGGGCGCCGTTAAGCAGGGAGGTTGATAAGAAAGACGACTCGTGCGCCGCCGTAGCGGCGCCGGTCCACGGTCTCAAAGCCTGGCGGCGGTGCAAGGTCTTCATTGTTGGCGAGCTCGACGATCACGGCGGCGCCGGCCTCAAGCCAACCGTTCGCACGCAGCGCGGCGAGGGCCGGGCCGGCGAGGCCACGGCCATAGGGAGGGTCGAGGAATGCGAATCGACAGGGCTTGGGCGCCGGCCCCGGCTGATCGCCGGTGCGGTTGAGGATGCGCACGCGATCGGCGACTCCTAGCGCTGCCGCGTTGGTCTGGATCGCCGCCCGCGCGCCGGCCGCGCGCTCGATGAACACGGCATCCCGCGCACCGCGGGACAGGGCCTCGAACCCAAGGGCGCCGCTGCCAGCGAAGACATCGACGATCTCGGCCTCGTCAAAGCCGTCGGGCGGCGTCCATGCCGCGTGGGAGAGGGCGTTGAAAAGAGCCTCGCGCACGCGGTCGCCGGTCGGCCGCACAAGCCGCCCGCTCGGCGCGGTCAGCCGTCGTCCCTTGAGGTTGCCGCCGACGATGCGCATGGGATTGATTGACTCGGCTCAGGCGACGCGGCCGCCACAGCATCTAGCGCCGCTGCGAGCGTCGGTTCAGGAACCACCGTGGCGGCGCCGCGGGGAAGACGGCCGAGCGTGAACGGTCCGTACGCCGTGCGGATCAGCCGGTTGACCTCCAGCCCGAGATGGCCGAGTACGCGCCGGATTTCGCGTTTCTTGCCTTCTCTCAGGGCGATCTCCAGCCAGGCGTTGCTGGAACCCGCGCGCACGACGGCCGCGTCGATCGAACCGTAGGCGATGCGCCCGATATGGATGCCGTGCCGCAGGTCGGCCAGCGCCTCCAAATCGACTCGACCATGCACTCTGACGCGGTAGCGCCGGACCACTGCGTGCCGCGGATGAGCGAAGCGCTGGGCCAGAGTGCCGTCATTCGTCAGGAGAAGCAGCCCCTCGCTCGCCAGGTCGAGTCGGCCGACGCTGACCACACGTGGCATGTCGGCTGGCAGGTTGTCGAATACGGTGGCTCGCCCACGAGGATCACGCCGCGTCGTGAGCAACCCGGGCGGTTTGTGGTAACGCCACAGGCGGCGGGGTGCCGGGAGCGCGACGATCTCGCCATCGACCCGCAGCTCGCTCGCTGGCCCGACAACGGTGGCGGGTGTCGTTAGCACGATACCGTCGAGCGATACGCGGCCAGCGGCTATCCAGCGCTCGGCCTCGCGGCGCGAGCAGAGACCGACCCGCGCCAAGCGTTTCGCAACACGCTCGCCCATGCGGGCAGTCTAGGGGCGTCGTGATACCTTCGACAACGCCGCTAGAGCAGCGGTCGGCGCTGGACGGCTCAGCGGTTTCGCTAGGCCGAGGTGGGTCACACGGCACCGCCTTCGCAGGAGTCAGCGCATCCAGTGAGGCCTGACCGTCGCATACCGTGGTATGCGCGCTTGACGAGATGTAGGCGCGGATCGAGTCTCGGGCGATGGGCCAAGCTGGGAATCCTTTCATGGCGCGTGCGCTCGCGGCGGCGCGCGAGGCCGCCGATCAGGGCGAGGTGCCGGTCGGCGCGGTAGTCGTCGATGCGGAACACGACACCGTTCTGGCGACCGCGGGCAACCGCGTTATCGCCGACAGCGACCCAACGGCCCACGCTGAAGTGCTGGCGATCCGCGCAGCTGCCACGCGGATCGGGTCGCCCCGGCTGCGCGGTTGCGATCTGTACGTGTCGATGGAGCCGTGCCCCATGTGCGCGCAAGCGATCGTGCTGGCGCGCATCCGCAGGCTCTACTTCGCCGCGTACGATGCCAAAGGGGGCGGCGTCGAGCACGGGCCACGCCTGTTCCACCAGCCGACCTGCAACCATCGTCCCGAGGTCTATGGCGGACTCAACGAGAGCGCCGCCCAAATGCTCCTGCGCGATTTCTTCGCTGCCCGTCGCTAATCGGCGCGAGCGAGGGCGCGCCAGCCGATATCGCGACGGCAGAAGCCCGCTGGCCAGTCGATGACATCGACCGCCTCGTAGGCGCGATCGCGCGCTGCCGCGATGTCGGCGCCGAGCGCGGTCACGCCGAGCACGCGCCCGCCGGCGGCGACGATCCCGCTGCCATTGCGGGCCGTCCCAGCGTGGAACACCGTGATACCCGGCAGCTCGCCCGCGGTACCAATATTCGCGATAGTGCTGCCCGTCTCGTAGGCGCCCGGGTAGCCACGCGATGCCATCACAACGCAGACGCAGGCTTCATCGCGCCAACGCAAGTCGAAGTGCCCTAGCTGGCCGTCGCGGGTAGCAACCAGCGCCGGGAGAAGGTCCGAGCGCAGCCTGGGCACCACGGCCTGGCACTCGGGATCACCGAAGCGCACGTTGAACTCGAGGAGTTGCGGCCCGCCCTGGGTGACCATCAGCCCGGCGTACAGGAGACCTCGGAAAGGGCGCCCCTCAGCCGCCATACCGGTCACCGTCGGCTGGATGATGCGCTGCATAACCGCCGCGCATACTGGCTCGGAGAGCACGGGCGCCGGCGAATAGGCGCCCATCCCGCCGGTGTTGGGACCGGTGTCGCCCTCGCCGACCGGCTTATGGTCCTGGGCGGCGGCCAGCGGCAGCGCGACGGTGCCGTCCACCAGCGCCATCAGACTTGCCTCTTCGCCGTCGAGGTATTCCTCGATCACGATCTCGGCGCCGGCCTCGCCGAAGGCGCCGCCGAAGATCTCATCGACCGCTCGATGGGCTTCGTCGATCGTCACCGCGACGATGACGCCCTTGCCCGCGGCAAGCCCATCCGCCTTGACGACGATCGGCGCCCCCTTGGTCTCGATATAGGCCTTTGCGGGTCCTGTTGACTCGAAACGCTGGTACGCGGGCGTCGGTATGCCATGGCGTGCACAGAAGTCCTTGGTGAAGCCCTTGGAGCCCTCGAGAACAGCGGCCCGCCGGTCGGGGCCGAAAGCCTTGACACCTGCCGCCTCCAGGCGATCGACAAGACCGTCCACCAGAGGCGTCTCGGGCCCTATCACCGCAAAGTCGATGGATTCGGAGCGGCACAACCCGGTCATCCCCTCCGCGTCGCCGGCCTCGATGTCGACGCAGGTCGCCACATCGGCGATCCCGCCGTTGCCCGGCGCGCAGTAGATCGTGTCGATCAGCGAGGACGCCGAAATTGCCCAGCACAAGGCGTGTTCTCGCCCGCCCGAGCCCACCACCAAGACGTTCATGCACGGTCCCCCGCCGCAAGCGTAGTCTTGTATCATACAAGGACGGCACTGCCCGCACGGACATGACCGAAACCTTTCCGCGCGCCGCCACTACGGCTACAGACAACGCACCCGTTTATTCGGTGAGCGAGCTGTCTCTCGTGCTGAAGCGCGCGGTCGAGGAGCACTTCGGACGGGTCCGGGTGCGAGGCGAGGTCTCAGGGACCAAGCGCGCTGCCTCTGGCCATCTCTATCTCAGCCTCAAGGACCAGGACGCCGTGCTCGACGGCGTATGTTGGCGGAATACCGCCGAGCGTCTTTCCTTCGAGCCAGCCGACGGGATCGAAGTGATCTGCACGGGTCGGCTGACGACGTATCCCGGCCGCTCGCGCTATCAGATCGTCATCGACCATATGGAGCCGGCTGGCATCGGCGCGCTCATGGCCCTGCTGGAGGCGCGGCGTCGTACGCTTGCCGCCGAGGGTTTGTTCGATGAGGCACGGAAGCGGCCGTTGCCGTACTTGCCGGAGACCATCGGGGTCGTCACTTCAGAAACTGGCGCGGTCATACGAGACATTCTGCATCGCTTGCGCGACCGGTTCCCGCGTCGGGTGCTGTTATGGCCGGTGAGGGTTCAGGGCGAGGGCGCAGCCGAGGAAATCGCGGCAGCCATCGCGGGGCTCAACCGCCTTCCAGCGAACGGCCTGGTACCACGACCCGATCTTCTGATCGTGGCGCGTGGCGG
The DNA here is from genome assembly GCA_965248765.1 of Alphaproteobacteria bacterium. GTDB lineage: Bacteria > Pseudomonadota > Alphaproteobacteria > VGEJ01 > VGEJ01 > CBDFKF01. The sequence continues at coordinate 617,126 of CBDFKF010000003.1, read as the reverse complement.
GGGTAGCATCGAGGATCTCTGGGCTTTCAACGAGGATGTGGTGGTGCGGGCGGCGGCGGCCAGCGGCATCCCGCTGATCTCAGCGGTCGGTCACGAGACCGACACGACGCTGATCGATTTTGCCGCCGATCGTCGCGCACCAACGCCCAGCGCCGCAGCCGAGATGGCGGTGCCGCCGCTCAACGACCTGCGCTATCTCACCGCCGACTATCGGCGGCGGTTGGTCGGTGCCGTCGGTCGACGCCTGCAAGCCGCCCGCACCGACGTCCAAGCAGCGGCGCGCGGCCTGCATGATCCCCGCGAGCTGTTGCAGGCCGCAGCCCAGCGACTCGACGATCTGGCTGATCGTTTGTCGCGCTCGCTGTCGCGGGGCATCGAGCGGCGTGCCGACGGGCTGGGTGCGCTCCGTGTCGGCTTGCGCCTCCACCACCCGGGCGTGGACATCGCGCGGCACAGCGAGCACACGCGCGGCCTCGCTCGGCAGCTGGGGCGCGAGATGGCGATGTTCGTCCGCCACGCCGGCGAGCAGTTGGGCACCCAGGCCAAGCTGCTCGAGAGCTTGAGCTATCACAACGTCCTCGACCGGGGCTTCGCGGTGGTCCGAGACGGCCGCGACCGACCGCTCACGCGGGCGAGCGCCGTCAAGCCGGGCGCGGTTCTCTCCCTCCAGTTCGCGGACGGCGATGCCCACGCCGTTGCCCACGGCAAGCCGACGAGGCCGCGCCGGCCGCGGGCGCGCGTGCCGGCGGACAGCGAACGTCAGGGTAAGTTGTTGTGAAGGCGGCTTGGCCACTGGCGGTGCTGGTCGCCGCCTCCCTGGTCCTCGCCGGCTCAAGCGTGGCGCAGGAGGCGGAGCCAGCGACGCCGGATGAGGCGCCCAGCCCAGCTTAGCCCTCGGCGCAGGACGTCGAATGGCGCACGCTCGAGCCCGAGCTGCAGCATTACTTCTGTCTACAGCTGCCGCCGCCGGTCTGGTGCGCGGAATGGCGCGGCCGGCCGAACGTCGATCCTGACTACCCCATCCTCCGTCCGGACGAGATCCCGCGGCCGCGTTGGAAGCCCAAGTACTGGCACATCCAGCACAGCGTGTGGAACGCACTCCTCGAGACTCTCAAGCAGCGGCCGCCGTACGAGAAGGAAATCCTGACCATGCACGTCCGCGCGTTCGAGGACGGCGATACTGTCGCGATGGAGATGCTTGGCTTCGCCTTTAGCACCGGCTGGGGGGTCACGCCCAACTACCGGCGGGCGTACGAGTACTACGGCCTCGCGTATCTCGCCGGCGTCGATCGTGTTCAGCCGAACCTTGATGCGGTGTGGCCTTACCTATCGCCAGAGGACCAAAAGATCATGCGAGAGCGATTCGCGAGCGTCGCGCGAGTCCTCGGCCGTACCTACTGAGACCTGTGCCGGCGGGCGAAGAGGGGTTGGCCGCGCCAGTGCGCCACCCCCATAATGGACTGACTGGCGGAGGAGGAAGCTTGGCATGTACGGGCAAGATGCGAGCGGCGAAGCGAAGCTCAGATACGGGCCCGGCACCTACGAGGTGATCCGGCCGGGCACGCACGTGATCTGTGCGGTGACGGGCCGACGCATTCTGCTCGAGGATCTGCGCTACTGGAGCGTCGAACGGCAAGAGCCGTACGCCTCGGCTAGAGCCGGGCTCGAGCAGCACGAGCAACTGGCCGAGTAGGAGAGCGGGCCTACCCCGAGCCCGGCCAGCGGCGGTGCAGCCACAACCACTGCTCCGGGCGCTCGCGAATCCACCCCTCGATGATGATATTCACTTGCGCCATCAGCGCGCCCCGGTCGGCCTTGCGGTCGCCGCTGTCCGGGAGTGCTAGCGGCGCGTAGAAGGTCAGCCGAAAATTGGCTCCGTTCAGGCGCTCGACCCGCACCGGCACCACCGGACAGCGGTGGCGTAGCGCAAGCGTGGCGAGTGCTGGTGCGGTCATCGCGTCGCGGCCGAAGAACGGGACGGCGATCCCCTCGTTGAGCTTCTGATCGACGAGCATGGCGAGATGCTCGCCGCGAGCGAGCGCCGCCGCCATCTCGCGAGCGCCCTGCCGGCCCTTAGCGTAATGGGCGTCGCCGACCGGAGCCCGCGCCTTCATGATTAGTCGCCCGACGGCGGCATTGTTAGCAGCACGGTAGATCTGGTGGACTGGCAGCCCGCGCTGGGTAGCGCCGAGCGAGGCGATCTCCCAGTTGCCGAGATGGGCGGAGAAAAAAATGGTGCCGATACCATCATCCCGGAGGGCATCGATGTTCTCCGTCCCGACGACCTCAACGCGGCCGCCCGCGCCATAGCAATCGAACTCGCTGAGGTGTGGGTACTCCCCGGCCATTCGGCCGAGATGCGCCCACATGCCTCGTATGATGTCCGTTATCTCGGCCGGCGGTTTGTCGGGAAAGGCAAGCTCGAGGTTGCGGCCCGCCCGGGCGCTCACGCCGAGGCGCGGGCCGATTGCGCGACCAATCGAGGCGCCGAGGCCCGAAGCTGAATCCAATGGCAAGAAACCAAACCCGCCGAAGGCGATGCGAACGACCAGCGTCTCGAGGCCGCGGCGGTAGCGCGCGACCTGTGTCCCCCATTTACTCACGCGCAAGCAGCGGCCCGAGCAGCTCATCGAGGGCGTTAGCCGCGTCAAACTCGAGGTCGACGGCGAATACCTCGACCATGCGCCGTGCCTCGGACGGTAGGCGGACAGCGTCCTTGGTGGTGGTCACTAGGCGTGCGCCCTTGGCATGCGCCTCTTCGATGAGCGCCATGATCTCATCTTCGGTGAAGACGTGGTGGTCGGCGTAAAGATGACAGGCGAGGAGGTGTCCGCCGATGCCCTGGAGCGTCGCGAAAAATTTTTCGGGGCGAGCGATGCCGGCAAACGCGACGATTGGCGCGTCGGCCAGCCGGTAGCCTTCGGGCGTGGGCGCGAAGCGAGCGCGAAAGCACGCCCCGGGACCCGGGAGTTGGCCATCGACCGGCGGAGCCCGGCCCGGGTCATCGATGACCACAATGGCATCGGCCCGTGCCAGGCCGTCCATCGGCGGTTCCCGCAACGGCCCGGCGGGAAGCACATGGCCGTTGCCGAGCATGACGCCGGCATCGAACACAAGGATCGAGAGGTGCTTGCGTAAGGTCGGGTTCTGGTGCCCATCGTCCATCACCAGGATGTCGGCGCCATCAGCAACTGCTGCGTCCGCGCCGGCGGTGCGATCACGCGCCACCCAGGTGGCCGCGCTTGCCGCAAGCAACAGCGCCTCGTCGCCGACGGCGCGCACATCATGGCGGTGTGGCTGCACTCGGACAGGTCCCTTGAGGCGACCGCCGTAGCCGCGGGTCAAGTAGTGGACTGCTCTACCCTGCGACTTGAGCCAGGCGCCGATCGTCAGCGCAGTCGGCGTCTTACCCGCACCGCCGGCGACGAGGTTGCCGACACAGACAACGGGCACGCCGGGATCATGCGGCAAGGTCAGCTGCCGCCGCCAGCGCCCCGCGAGCGTATAGCAGAGCGCTAGGGGGCTAAGGACGGCCGGCAGGGCGCGGTGGCCGGCGTCCCAGAACTTAGGTGCGTGCACCGGCAGGTTCAGCTTTGCCTCTCGGCAAGAACGGCGCGACCTCGGCGAATACCGTATCGAGGACACCGTCCCGCGCGTCCACGATACGACGTGCTGCCCGGGCGCGCTCAGCACACAGGGCTGGCGCCGAGAGCAGTCCGGTGATCGCGGCACGAAGCGCGTCGGCATCGCCCACGCGCACCGCTGCGCCTGCCGCCTCCAGCGCCCGCGTCGCGTCTGCAAAGTTCTCCATATGCTGTCCGTAGAGGATGGCGCAGTCGAGCCGCGCTGGCTCGAGTGGGTTCTGACCGCCGCGTTGTACCAGCGAGCCGCCGACGAAGGCGATCGGCGCGAGCCGATAGAACAGCCCGAGCTCGCCCATCGTGTCGGCGACGTAGATGTCGGTATCAACATCGACGTCGTCATCGCTGCTACGGTTGGCAACCCGGAGATCGTCTGAACGCAGCTTGTCGGCGACCATCGATCCACGGATGGCGTGGCGCGGGACGATGATGGTGAGAAGACCGGGGTGGGCGCTGCGCAAGCTCCGGTGCACGTTGACAGCGATTGCCTCTTCGCCGGCATGGGTGCTCGCCGCCAGCCACACCGGCCGATCACCGACACGCGCGCGCAATCGGGCAAGGTCAGCCGCATCCACCGGCAGCGGGCCTGCCGCTTCCTTCAGGTTCCCGGCGCAGCGAACATCACGCCCGCCAAGTGCGCGCAGACGCTCTGCCTCGGCCTCGTTCTGCGCAAGGCACAGCGAGAAGGCGGCCAAGACCTCCGCGGCCATGGCCGGGAAGCGCTGCCAACGTTGGTAGGAGCGCTCGGACATGCGGCCGTTGACAAGGACCAACGGCAGCCGAGCCGCGGTCTCGGTGATCAAATTGGGCCACAGCTCGGACTCGACCCACAGCGCGAGATCGGGCCGCCAATGCTCGATAAACCGCCGCACCGCATCGGGGCGGTCTGCCGGGACATATTGATGGAAGGCGCCTCTCGACAGGCGCTCTTCCATCACGCGCGCGGATGTGACGGTGCCAGTCGTGATCAGCACGTGGCCAGATGGCAGCTCCGCCATGATTCGCTCGATCAGCGGCAGGGCCGAAGTTGCTTCGCCGACGCTGGCGGCGTGGACCCAGACCAACGGCCCCGAAGGGCGCGGGCGCCCCGGGTGGCCGAGGCGCTCGCCAAAGCGCTCCCCATCTTCTTTTCCCTGGCCGAGGCGCCTACGCAGGTAGAGGCCGATCAATGGCGCCGCGACCGTGGTCAGCGTACGATAAGAGGCTAGGCCGACCATGATACCTACGGCGCAGGTCGGGCGCGGCCGACTCCCTCGACGACGAAGCCGCCATCAGCGGCTGCGGGCAGAACCGGATCTCGGCCGCACAGCCCATCGGCCTCGGCGCACAGCGCATTGAGGCGCGTCTCGAGGTCGTTGCGCGCGGCATCCACTTCTGCGTCCTTGGCGACGTGGAGAGGCTTCCCCCAGAGGAAGACTCCTCGGCTGAACGGCGCCGGCACGGTGAACCGGTCCCACGTTGAAAGAACCTGCCAGCGGGCGATCCCATACGTGGCAGGGATAATGGCGGCGCCAGACAGGCGGGCCACCGCAATGATGCCATCGCTTGCTCGCATGTACGGGCCACGTGGAGCGTCCGGCGTAATGCCTACGCATTGACCGGCGCGCAGAGCGCGCACCATCGCGCGCACCGCTGACGCCCCGCTTCGGGTTGACGACCCGCGCACGGTGCCCAAGCCGAAATGAGCGATGATCTCGGCGATCAAATCCCCGTCGCGATGCTGGGAAGTCAACATGCTCATCGCCACGCCGGGCCGCCAGCAACACGGCATCATCATCAGCCGACCGTGCCAGAACGCGAGAATGAAGGGCTCGCCGCGGTCCCAGAACGCCCCGGGTATCTCCCCTCCTTGCTCGGTCCAACGGCCGCTGTGGCGCACCAGGCGGATGTAGATCGATACAAACCTACTGGCGACGCGGCGGACTCGGGCGTCGCGGCCGATCCGCTTGAGCACGCCCATTCCTTAGGCCTGGGCCCGCGCTGGTGCGGCAGCGGGTGCACTAACGTCCTTAACCTCATAGAGGCGCGCGTAAACACCGCCACGCGCCATCAGCTCGGCGTGGTGGCCCGTTTCGATCAGACGTCCTCCCTCCATAACGCAGATCAGATCGGCGTCGATAATTGAGGAGGGGCGGTGGGCGACGATGAGAGTCGTCCGGCCACGCATCAGCACGGCCAGTGCCTCGCGCACCTGGCGCTCCGATTCGAGATCCAGCGCCGAGGTCGCCTCGTCGAGCAACAGGATTGGCGCATCTTTGAGCATTGCCCGGGCGATGGCGATGCGCTGTCGCTGGCCGCCGGAGAGGCGGAATCCGTCCTCACCAACGACGGTGTCGTAGCCGGCCGGCAGCTCGCGGATGAAGGCATCGGCGGCGGCGGTTCGCGCCGCCGCCTCGATCTCGGATTGGGCGGCACCGGTGCGCCCGTAGGCGATGTTGGCGCGCACCGTGTCGTTGAACAGCGTTGCTTCCTGGCTGACCAGCGCGATCGCGCTGCGCAGGCTGGCGAGGGTCACTCCACGAACATCCTGCCCGTCGATCGTCACGGTACCTGCATCGGCATCGTAGAAGCGCGGGATAAGGTTCAACAGAGTCGACTTTCCCGCTCCCGACGGTCCCACCAGCGCCACCCGCTTGCCCGCCGGGATCTCGAGGCTAACGTCATGGAGCGCGGTCTCTGCATCGCCATAAGCGAATCTCACGCCATCGAAACGGACAGCACCCTCGTCCACCACGAGTTGCTGCGCGCCCGTCTGCTCTTGAATTGCGGGTTCGACATCGAGGATCGTAAAGATCCGCTGGGCCGCGGCCAGCCCCTCTTGCAATGCGGTGTTGAGGTTGGCGAGGCTGCGTAGTGGTTGATAAGCGAGCAACAGCGCCGTGATGAACGACGCGAAGTCGCCGGGCTCGGTCTCTCCGGCAATGACCCGCCCGCCGACATAGACGAGAATGAGGGCGATTGCCAGGCTGCCGACGGTTTCCACCAAAGGCGTCATCGCCGCGCGGGAGCGGATGATCTTGAAAACCTCCTTCAAGCGGTCCGCGATCGCCGCTGCGGCCCGATCGGTCTCATAGGCCTCCATGCCGTAGGCCTTGACGTGGCGCGCGCCACGAAAGGTCTCGCTCAGCAACGCGCTGATACGCCCGGTTTTGACCTGGTTGGCGGTCGAGGCCTTTCGCACCCGCCGACCGAGGTTGCGGATCGGCAGCAACAGGAGCGGCAAGACTACCGAGCTCACGAGCGCCAGCTCCCATTGCTGATAGAACATGACGCCGATCAGGAAGACGACGGAGAGCGAATCCTTGACGATCCCGGTGATGGCCTTGACCAGCGCCTCGCGCAACAGGTTGACGTCGTTGAGGAAGCTCGAGATCAGCTTTCCTGTCGTCGCCTGCTGGACATAGGCGAGGTCCGCGCGCATCAGGTGCGCAAACAGCCGGAGCTGGGTGGCGGCGATGACCCGCTGACCGACGGCGTTCATCAGGTAGGATTGGCCATAGGTGGCCAGCCCCTTGATCACCGCGATCATCACGACGCCTATCGGAACCAACACGAGCATCTCTTCGTCTTGCGCGAAGAAGACGTCGTCCATGATGGGTTCCATGATCCACGCGAGCGCTGCAGTGGTGGCCGCGACCATCGTCATGCAGACCGCCGCGAAGCCGATCGTTCGCGTATGCTGGCCGACGTGATCGCGCAGTAGGCGCCGCAAAAGGTCACGACCCGGCACGCGCCGGTCAACAGGTGGCGAGACGGGCCCCGTCTGCCGTTCGTTCACCTCGGACCCCGCATGATCGCGCGCAGGTTATCACGTGCCCCCGCCCCCGCCAACGCGGGCGGTCGCTGTCGAGAACAAACTGAATTGACCGCTTCAGTTGTGGTTGTTGGGCCAGTGGATAAGGGGTCGGGCGCGGAGCGGCCGTCCCCTTATCCACTGGCCGGTCGCGTCGAAGCGGATCACGCGGCCTGTCTGTGGCTTGTGTTGATGGGCGATCCGTCGGCCTGGTATCGGGCCAGGCAGCGCGGCCCATGGAAGACGGCGAGGGTGCGGTCGGGGTATTCGTGGACCCGGACCCTTGCCTTGACGTAGTGGCGGCGATGGCGGTCGGGCGGGATCGCCAGCACCAGGCGTTTGTAGCGCACGGTGTTGTCGTTGGAGACGGTGCGCTCCTGCTGCACGCAGAGGATGTCGTCGAGGGTACCGGCGAAGGGCACGAAGGCGGTGCCCTCGGCTTCCGGCGGCACCGCGAAGCGGGCGTTGTGGCCTGGCAGGTAGAGCTCCTTGAGGAAGCGGTTGGCCTGGGCCATGTCGGTGATGCCGGCGAGCCTGAGCTCCTGGGGCAGGCGCTTCTGCAGGGTGGCGAACATGCGTTCCGAGCGCCCCCTTGCCTCGGGCGAGTAGGCCGGGATCAGCTCGATGCCGAGCTGGGCCAGGGCGCGGCCGAACTGGGTCGGATTGTCCTTGTCGACCGTGCCGCCGGCCTCAGGGGTGTGCCAGTAGTGGCCGCGCGGTCGGCATAGAGCGAGCAGAACAGCCCCTTGGCCCGGATCGCCTCGGACACCCCCTGAAAGCTCGACATCGTGCCCTCTTCGGCGACGAAGAAGGCCGAGTAGATCTCACTGGTGGTGTCGTCCATGGTGACGATCAGGTCCCACCACTGATCGGGGACCCACGCGTGGCTTGAGCCGTCTTGATGCAGCATCATGCCGGGCAGCGCGCGGCGCGGCCGCTTGCGCCGGTGCGCCCCGCGCCTGGGCGCCGCCCGTCTTCGCCCATGGGCCTGCAAGCTCAGCCGCACCCAGTTGTAGCTGCGCTTGAAGGCATAGTCCGCGACCAGCTTCTCGTGGAAGTGCTTGGCGGTGAAGTCCCAGTAGCGGGTGTCGAACAGCGCCAACAGCGCCGTCACCTCGTCGACCGCCGCGCGCCGCGCCGAGACCCGGCCCAGACGGCGATCGTAGAGCCCTTCCGCGCCGTCCGCCTCATAGCGGTCGCGCCAGCGCCGGAAGGTGCGCTCTGAAACGCCGAGAACCTCCGCCGCCTCGGCTTGGCTCAAGCAACCCCGATGGGTGCGGCCGTAAACCTCCTCGAACTTCATCAATCTCAGTCCCTGCAACTGCTCTGTCCGGCGCATCCAAAACCTCCATAGCCTGGAGAGCTTCTAAATCCGGACAGATCGTCTGGTACATAAACCGGACATATCGTGTGTTAGTGACACAACGCGGGCGGTCGCTTGCGGCGCGCGAGTGGGCGGCGTAGCCTCAACCCCCGCGGTGGGAGTGGCAGATGGACGCTGTCGAAATCGTTCCGAGCACCTGTCCGCACGATTGTCCGTCGACCTGCGCCATCGAGGTCGAGCGCCTGGACGCGCACACGATCGGCAGGGTCCGCGGCGCTCCCGACAACGACTACACCCGCGGCGTGATCTGCGAGAAAGTCGCCCGTTACGCCGAACGCGTCCACCATCCGGATCGCCTGAGCGAGCCTTTGCGGCGCACCGGCACAAAGGGCGAGGGCGCGTTCGCACCAATCAGCTGGGACGACGCCTTGGACGAGGTGGCCGAAGCGTTCCTCGCCGCTGAGCAACGCCTCGGCAGCGAGACGGTATGGCCGTACTACTACGCCGGCACGATGGGCCTGGTCATGCGCGATGGCATCAACCGGTTGCGCCACGTGAAACGTTATTCAGGCCAGCACTCGACGATCTGCGCGACGCTCGCCATCGCCGGCTGGCGGGCCGGCACCGGAATCCTCGCCGGCACCGATCCGCGCGAGATGGCGGAATCGGACCTGATCGTGATCTGGGGGACGAACGCGGCGGCGACTCAGGTCAACGTCATGAACCATGTCGCACGTGCGCGTCGCGAGCGCGGTGCCAAGCTCGTAGTCGTCGATCCCTATCGCAACGCGACGGCGCGGACCGCTGATACGCACCTGTGCCTCAGGCCGGGCACCGACGGGGCGCTCGCATGCGCCGTCATGCACGTCTTGTTCGCCGAAGGCTACGCCGACTGGCCCTATCTCGATCGCTACACCGATGTGCCGCATGAGCTTCAGGCGCACCTCGGCACGCGGACGCCGGAATGGGCAGCTAAGATCACGGGGCTCGGAGCAGACGAAATCCGCGATTTCGCCCGTCTGTACGGCGGCACCACCCGAAGTTTCCTAAGGCTCGGCTACGGGTTTTCACGATCGCGCAACGGCGCCGCCAATATGCACGCCGCCTCATGCCTCGCCGCTGTCAGCGGTGCCTGGCAGCATCGTGGCGGCGGCGCGTTCTTCAGTAATTCCGGGATCTACCATTGGGACAAGACGCTGATCGAAGGACTTGATGACATCGATCCGTCGATCCGCGTCTTCGATCAATCGCGCGTTGGTCCCGTGTTGACCGGCGATCGCGACGATCTCGGCGACGGGCCACCAGTCACGGCGATGATTATCCAGAACACCAACCCGATGAACGTGGCGCCGGAGCTGAACAAGGTGGTCGCCGGCTTCGCCCGCGACGATCTGTTCGTTTGCGTCCATGAGCAGTTCATGACCGAGACGGCGCGGATGGCCGACATCGTCCTGCCGGCGACGACTTTTCTCGAGCACGACGATCTCTATCAAAGCGGCGGCCATATGTATGCGCAGGTGGCGCCTAAGGTGATCGAACCCCACGCTGAATGCCGCTCGAACCACGACGTGGTCTGCGCGTTGGCGAAGCGGCTCGGCGCCCGACATCGCGGCTTTGACATGACCGCATGGGAGATCATCGATGAAACCCTGTGCGCCTCACACTGGCCTGATGCTGAAACCATGGCGCGATCACGTTGGCATGATTGCCAGCCGGACTTCGAGACCGCGCATTTCCTCAACGGGTTCAAAACGCCCGACGGCAAGTTCCACTTTGCACCCGACTGGCGGCGAGAAGGACCCGCCGTCGCAGCGATGCCGCGCCTTCCAGACCACGTCGAGACTATCGAGGAGGCCGACGCCGAGCATCCGTTGCGGCTGGTCACGGCCCCCGCCCGCACCTACCTCAACTCAAGCTTTACCGAGACGCCGGGCTCGCAGAAAAGGGAGGGACGGCCAACGGCGATGATTCACCCGACGACCGCCAGCGGCGCCGGAATTCGCGACGGAGCGCTCGTGCGCCTCGGTAATCGGCGCGGCGAGGTGCTGGTGCATGCCGAAGTGTTCGATGGCCTACAACCCGACGTCGTCATCGTCGAATCAATTCACCCGAACGCTGCATTCGCCGGCGGTATCGGCATCAACGCCTTGACCGGCGCCGATGCAGCGCCGCCGAACGGCGGTGCCGTCTTCCACGACATCGCCATCTGGGTGCGCCCCGCCTGAGCGCAGTCGAGGCGGCTCCCCGCCGCGTCCTCGTGATCTTCAATCCGATCGCGGGGCGCCGCCGCCACCGGTTGTTCCGGCGGACGATTGACCACTTGGCCGGAGCCGGCTGTATCACGACCGTTCGCGAGACCCGGGGGCCGGGCGACGCCTGGGCCTTTGCCGCCGCGGCGGCGGCCGAGCACGACGGTCCGCTCGACGTGGTCGCGGCCGCGGGCGGAGACGGCACGCTCAATGAGGTGGTGAATGGTCTCTGTGATGATGGCCGCGAGGGCGGACGGCGTCCCGCGCTGGCGACGGTGCCGCTCGGCACCGTCAACGTACTGGCCTGGGAGCTCGGTCTCGAGGTGCGCGCAAGGGCGATCGCCGAGGCTATCGCTGCCGGGCCGCGCCAACAGGTGCAACCGGGTCTTGCTGGCGGACGCCGTTTCCTCCTGACCGCGGGTGTCGGTGTCGACGCAGCGGCTGTCGCCCGCCTGAGCCCGGCGCTCAAGCGGCTACTGGGGCGAGGCGCCTACATGGTCGCGGCGGCACGGGCGCTTGTCGCCGAAGGCGGCACTGTGTTCGAGGCGGTTGTCGATGGCGAGCGGTACGCTGCGTCGTCGGTCGTGATCACTCATGCCAGCCGTTATGCCAGCCCGCGCATCGCCGCGCCGGGCGCCTCGCTCACCGATCCTCACCTTCACGCCCTGGTCTCGCTCGGCCACGGCCGGCGCACCCTCATGCGCTACGCGCTCGCCTGGGCACGTGGACGCTTGCCCGAGCAGGCCGACATCCGCATCCTGAAGGCACACACGATCGAGATCACCGGGCCCGCCGGCAAACCGGTCCAACTCGACGGAGACAACCACCTGCAAACGCCGGTGACGATTACCCTCGATCCGCGACCGCCTGAGCTGATCGTCCCCACAGCGGGAGGAATGCGCTAGCATCCCGCAAGTGCTTGTCGACGTGAGGAGTTATTCGTGACCATCGTCAAATACCCAACCGACTTCCGCAAACTCAGCGCGGCCAAGCGGCGCGCGTTGCAACAGTGCGCACCATCGCTGGCGAGCGATGCCATGCACGGGCGCCAGACGATGGATGCCGGGATCAAGCCGATCGGGCGCGGCATGAAGCTCATCGGTCAGGCGCGAACGGTGCTGGCCCGCGGCGACAATTCGCCGGCGATGGCAGCGATTCCGCTGATGCGGCCCGGAGAAGTGATGGTGGTCGATGCCGGCGAAGGCGCTCTGCACGCGACCTGGGGCGACATCACGACGCTCGAAGCGGCTCAACGCGGGGTGAGCGGGGTGGTTGTCGGCGGCGCAGTGCGCGATACCGCCGACATCATTGAGATGGGTTTTCCGGTGTTCTGCCGGGCAATCACGTTGCGCGGCCCGGCGCAAGGGATCGACGGCGCCATCGATGTGCCGATCGTGGTAGGCGGCGTGACAGTGCGGCCGGGGGACGTGATCTTCGGCGATGACGACGGTGTGGTCGTCATCCCGTTAGAAGACCTTGACGCCGTGATCGCCGGCACTCGGGCCAAGCTGGTAAAGGAAAAGGGCTGGATCGCCGCCGTCAGAGCCGGCGGTTCGCTCGCCGGCGCGATCGGCGTGCCCGACCCAGAGCCGATGTCGTAGCAGCGCGGCCGGAGTTGCGCCGCCGTTAGTCTTCGTTCAACAGATCGGGAATCGTGTCGGTGGTGTACTCGACGCGGTTCGCGAGCGTGGTCGCGATCGAGTGGTAAAAGCGTGTCGCGAAGCCGGGGATCGACGACAACAGGCCATTGACCTGGCTCGCCTCGACCACCACCACGCGGGCCTTCCCGGTCGCAGCGACCGATGCCGTCGCCCCGCCGCCGCGCACGAACGACATTTCGCCGAAAACTTCTCCCGGCCCGAGCTCGGTGATCGTGTAGACCCGGTCCTCGCGCTCGCGCTGCACCTTCACCGTGCCGTCCTGCACCACGAAGATGGCTTGGCACGTCGAGCCCTGCTCCAAGATCGTGTCCTGGTCCGCATAGATAACTGTCGTGCCGACCTCTTCCAGGTAGTCGAGGTCGCTCGACAACAGGAACGAATAGGCCATTTCCATGGCAGGAGCCTCTGATCGCTGTCACGAAACAGTGACTCTCATGCCATATCCGCGAGCCCGGTCCCATGGCGCAAGTTCTCGTTGGGCTGGACAGCCGTGGACCCTCGCCACATGCTGCGCTTCCGCAGGTGTAACGGACAGTGGCGGTGACCGGCGAGGCCGAGCTAAAGCGAGACGTGGGGGCATCCGAGGGATCCGCCGTCCGGTTCCAGATCCACATCGCACGTGGTCTCGCTATTGGCTTCGGCGGACTGGTGTTGATCGCGGTCGTCTCGGTGCTTGCGCTGGGACTGTGGAGCGCGCGCCAGAACACCTTCGACCTCTTGGCTGACAAGTCCGAATCGACGATGCGCGTGGTCCTCGCGCGCGTCGAGCAGTACCTACAACCAGCCGAAGATATGTTGGTGCTGCTCGGTCGCGAGCTTGAGACGGGCGGTATCGATCATACCGACGACGCGATTCTCGGCGCTCGTCTCGCTGGCGCCCTGTCGGCAACGCCGCAAGTGCGCTCAGCCGTGTTCATCCATGACGATTGGCGCATGGTGTTTGCGCTGCGCGGTCCCGACGGCGTCGCTCTGCAGATCGTCGATGTCAGCGAGATGCGGGTGATCGTCGAGGCCGTGGAGGCGGCCAAGAAAAGGACCAGCGTGTTCTGGGCGGACATCATTCGACCGGAAACCGCGGGCGTGACCCTCCTTAACGTCCGCAGCGCGATACGTCGCGACGGCGTCTATATCGGCACCCTCGCCTCGACGGTGCGCGTCGATCGCCTATCGGAGCTGATCGACGCCGATGCAAAAGGCCTCGGCGGTACCGCTTTCGTCGTTCTCGATGACGGCCGGGTCCTCGCACATCCGCGGCTCATCGGCGGATTCCCCGGCCTTAGCGCCGAGCAGCCCCTGCCCAGGGTCGCCGAGATCGACGATCCGGTGGTCTCGGCGCTCACGCGCCCGCGCTCTGACAGCGGTCGCCGCGCGGAACTCGAGCGCGAAACGGGGATCCGCATTCTCGAAGCGCAAGGCGCCGAGTACGCCGCGATCTCCCGCACGATCGAGCGCTATGGCGACCAGCCGTGGCTCGTTGCAGTGTACTTCCCCGCGGCCGACCTCGGCGATGAACTGAGGCGCCTACGGTGGGCGGCGATCGCCGGGCTGGGAGTGCTGATCGTCTCCTTGATCGCCGCGATCGGCTTCGCCCGCTATTTAAGCGCCCCGATCAATCGCTTGGCAGATGCGGCGCAGCAGGTGCGCGATTTCTCGCTCGGAGGGGTGCAGCGTCTCCCGACCAGCCTGTTCACCGAGATGAGCGATGCCGCCAATGCCTTCAACTCGATGGTGGTCGGCCTGCGCTGGTTCGAGACCTACGTACCGCGCAAGCTGGTCCGCCGCCTGGTGAGCCAGGGGGAGCATGCGGTCGAGACCTCGGTCACCCGCGAGGTCACCGTGATGTTCACCGATATCGTCGGCTTCACCAGCCTGTCGGAGGCTTTGAGTGCATCGGAAACGGCCGCGTTCCTCAACGAGCACTTCGCCATGCTCAGTCGCTGCGTCGAAGCCGAGGACGGCACCATCGACAAGTTCATCGGCGATGCGGTCATGGCTTTCTGGGGTGCGCCCGAGACACAACCGGATCACGCCGCCTCTGCTTGTCGCGCCGCGCTCGCCATTCGGGTGGCACTCGCGGCCGACAATGCAATCCGCATGACCGACGGGCGGGCGCCGATCCGCGTCCGCATCGGCCTGCACACCGGCGAGGTGACGGTCGGCAACATCGGCGCACCGGGCCGCATCAACTACACGATCGTCGGCAACACGGTGAACACCGCCAACCGGCTGGAGCAGCTCGCCAAGGACCTTGGCGAGGCCGAACAGGACGTCGCTATTCTGCTCAGCGCCGAGACCGCAAACGCGGCCGGCACGGCGATCACCCCGAGGCCCGTGGGGCGCCACCTTCTGCGTGGCCAGCACGACGAGATCGAGGTTCTCGCGCTCTAGCGAAGGGGACCGGCGCGGCCGATTTATTCGCCAGGTGTCTTCGAACCTGTGAGGACCGTCACTTCGGCGCCGCGCTCGCCTGGCTATACTTGTCATACGTGACACCGCATACCGGCGGCGTGAGGCGCGCGACATGGCCAAGTTCGACGTCATCCTCGAGGCATGTGCCTGGTTCACCACGATCGTGGTCGTCGCGGGCGGCGTCCTTTTTCACACGCTCGATCTCCGTTTCGGCAGCTTCACCGCGTTCTCGAACCATTCCGTCCAGGAGTTCGACATCGACCGCCGGGCGGCGGTGGCGATCGATGAGGCGGACGCGCCCGGCGAAATCCCGCGCGACTGAGCGCCGCGCTCGCTCGACCACATGCGCCTGTACGACTACCTGCCGTCGGGCAACGGGTACAAGGTGCGCCTTCTGCTGAGGCAGCTCGCGCGCAGTTTCGAGCGGGTCGAACTCGACATCACCAAGGGCGAAACGCGGGCGCCCGAGTTCCTCGCCAAGAATCCCAACGGTCGTATTCCCCTCCTTGAGATCGACGACGGGGTCTATCTCTCCGAATCTGGTGCCATCCTGACCTTTCTCGCCGAGGGAAGTCGCTATCTGCCCGAGGAACCGCTCGATCGGGCGCGCGTCATGCAGTGGTCGTTCTTCGAGCAGTACAGCCATGAGCCGCACATCGCGGTCGCGCGCTTTTGGCTGATGCACGGCGGGCCGACCGATGAGCAGCGTCGGCTGCTACCCGAACGCCACGCCTCGGGCTATGCGGCGCTCGACATCATGGAGGGCCACCTCGGGGGACGTCCGTTTTTCGTCGCCGATCGCTACACGATCGCTGACATCGCGCTTTATGCCTACACCCACGTTGCCGATGAGGGCGGCTTCGATCTGGCCGGCTATCCCCGCATCCGCGACTGGCTCGATCGCGTCGGCCACCACCCCGGCCACATCCCGATCACCAAGGGCTAGACTCTCGCCGCCGCGCTCGTGGTAGCGTTAGCGGCCCGCCGCGGCGGCGCAAAATAATGAGTACGCTCGTAGGGAGGAGGCCCATGGCCACGCTCACGCACATCAACCCGACGCAAGAAGACGGGGTCTTTCCCGTCATCGACTACGGCCTATCGCATGCCGTGGTCGCCGCCGATGCCAAAGTCATCTTCGTCTCCGGTCAGATCGGCTGGGACAAGGACGCCAATCTCATCGGTCCCGGTGACCTCGCCGCTCAGGTGGCCCAGGCGCACGAGAACATCCGCAACGTCCTCAAGAAGGCCGGCGCGGCGCCGAAAGACGTCGTGCGCATGACCACCTATATCGTCAACTACAAGCCCGAAGATGGCGAGGTCATCGTCGCGGCAAACAAGAAGTTCTTCGGCTCGGATATGCCCTCTGCACAGACGCTCTTAGGCATCCAGTCGCTCTTCACACCGGACATGCTGGTCGAGGTCGAGGTCACCGCGGTTATCTAACCTCCCCCGGCGGTTGGCGAAACGAGGCGGGTTCGAACGCGGACCTCTGCGTGCAAGGTGCGGTGGACCGGGCAGCGATCGGCGATCTCGAGCAGGCGCTCGCGGGCGGTGTCGTCGAGGTCGCCTTCGAGCGTGAGCTCGCTCTCAATGTCGTCGATCTTGCCGATGCGCGTCTCGCAATCGGCGCAGTCCTCGGCATGGATTCTGGCGTGCCGCAGTCTGATGCTTGCCCGTCTGAGGGCGAGGCCCTTGCGCTCGGCGTAGAGTCAGAGCGTCATCGTCGTGCAGGCGCCGAGGGCGGCGAGCAAGAGCCCGTAGGGCGTCGGCCCGGTGTCGTCGCCGCCGAGGGCTTTCGGCTCGTCGGCGATCAGTCGGTGAGGGCCGGCGAGGATCGCTTGCTGGAGCCGCCCCTCGCCGGTCTCGAAAACCACAACCTCGCCCTGATCGGCCGCGAATGCCGGGTCGGGCGCCGCAGCCGGTACATACCGGGACACCCAGGCGGCGACCACGCCGGCGGTATAGTCGGCATCCTCGGCACGCGAGAGCGGGTGGTCGGCGTCATCGAGTGAGACGAAGCTCTTGGGGTGCTTGGCCGCCATGAAGATCTGCGCCGCGTTGTCAATATCGACGACCGCATCACGTGGGCTGTGTAGGACGAGGAGGGGTCGGCCGAGATCCGCGATGAGGGGAGCGAGCCGGTGGCTGGCGATATCGTCGAGGAACGCCTTGCGCAGCCGAAAGGTGCGGCCGCCGATCGCCACCTCGGCATCGCCGCTCGCCTCGATCGCCGCCGCCGTATCCGGAAACAGGTGGCGCAGATCGGCTGGTTCGGCGGGCGCGCCGATGGTCGCCACGGCTCTCGCCTCCGGCATCCTCGGTGCCGCGGCCAAGACGGCAGCACCGCCCAAGCTGTGGCCGATCACGAGGGCAGGCGCTTGGCGGTTGACTCGCAGCCAGTCGGCGGCACGGACCAGATCCTCGATGTTCGAGGAGAAGTCGGTGTTAGCGAACTCGCCCTCGCTGTGGCCGAGGCCGGTGAAATCGAAACGGAGTACGCCGATGTCCCGATCGACCAGTCCCCGCGCGATGTTGCGCGCCGCGCGGATGTCTTTGCCGCAGGTGAAGCAATGGGCGAATAGGGCATAGGCGCGCGGCACGCCGGCCGGCTCATCGAGGCGTGCCGCCAGGCTATCGCCGCTACCACCCTCGAAGCTCACCTTTTCGCTTCTCGTCCCCGTCATGCCCTTCCTCACTCAGATTCCCCGCCGCTTCGGCGTCGCTTGCTTGGCGTTCCCAGCGGTCGCTAAGCTCGAGCCGTCGTTACAACCCGATGGAGAGGCTCCATGGCCGACCACGGCACATTCTTCCGGAACGAACTCAGCACCACAGACACCGGTGTCTGCAAGCGTTTCTATGGCGAGGTGGTCGGTTGGGAGACGCGCGAGATGCCGATGCCCGACGGCAACGGCTCCTATGTCCTATGGCGCCAGAGCGACAAGGACGTCGGTGGTATGTTCAAGATGAGTGGCACGCAGTTCGACGGCGTGCCACCAAACTGGATGTCCTACATCGCGGTCGACGACGTCGATGCTGCCGCCGGCAAGGTCGCGAGCGCCGGTGGCAAGATCGCGATAGAGCCGATAACCATCCCGGGGATCGGCCGGATGGCGGTGATCGCCGATCCCACGGGGGCGGTTATCGCGTTGATGACACCAGCCGACGGCTGAGCCGATAGAGCCGCAACAAGGCAACGGCCTCCAGCGATGCCGGAGGCCGTTATCTCCCCCAACCGGTGGTGCGAGCTAAGCCAGCCGCCGCCGGTGGAAAATCCAGATGATGATCCCGAGAGCGATCAGTCCGAACACGCCGTTCTGACCGACGCTGCGGATCACCTCCACCAAGTTAGAGATCACGTCGCCCGTGATGAAGTTGACACGATCGCCGAACAAAATCTGCAGGACGATGCCAATACCTACTATGAGAAGCCCCACTTCGGTTAACTTACCGATCCATTCCTTGACAGTCTCGAGGATGTTCATCTCATTCTCCTCTTTCGTTCACCGAACAACCACTGGCATAAGGCGCCGGCGGCATTCTATGACACTTTCAGAGTCCGGAGGAAAGTGAAAAATAACTACGCCAAACGGCGGCACTCGCCTTGAACGGACCCCTGACGACCGATGCCGAGTCTGCAACCAAGTCTATTGACGGTGCGGAAAGAGGCTCGGGACGGGGCAACTCCGCCCCGAGCCATCGCGCATCGCGCGTCCGGCTAGCCGGGCTGGCGTCTCCAGAACAGCCACAAGATGACCGCCAGTGCGACCAAGCCAACTAGGCCGTTGTCCCCCAATGCGGCGATCAGCGAGGTGAGATTGCCGACGATGTCGCCCCCGAGGAACGACGTTGTGGCCCTGCCGAACAAGATCTGAACCACAATACCTAGGGCCACCAGCAAAAGACCGACCTCCGTGATCTGGCCGATCCACCTCTTAACGCGGTCTAGAACTTCTGGCATTTCTGCCTCTTCGGTGATTGCCAAGGTGTCTGCCCGCGCGTACCCGCCCCCGTGGGCAGCAGCGCGAATACCCCTACATATTGTGCTCTATGTCAAGAATAATTCATCGTGTTGTTGCCGCGGCGGGTCGCCCGCCTAGGTCGTGTACTCAGTAAATGGTGCTGTGAGTGGCGATGTCCGCTCACAGGCCACTTCGGTCAACCGGTAGCCGACTCCGAACCGGCGAACTACCGATCCTGACCCCATTTGCGACATTCGGCCTCGGTGGACGGGGTTACCTGCCGACAATAGACTTCGATCAAACCATGATCACCTGGCGCAGTCTCGATGACGGACGATATCGTGAAAAATGGCTCCATGTCGGTCGAGGGGAAATTCTTCCGCTGACGAAGAGGCAGCGGAAGCACATGTTTCCGGGAAACGGGAAAGACCAACAACGTCATGAGTAAACCCGACGACGAGGGGACGATGGATGGCGGCTTCAAGCTGGCGCCGGTTCCCGACAACGAAACAGAACGCCTGCGCGAAATCAGCGTGCTCGGCCTGACCGGAGTCAACCGCAAGGATCCGGACCTCAACGACATCATCCAGATCGCCTGCGCCGTCGCCAACACCCCGATCGCGATGGTCAACATCCTGGACCGGCCGGATCAGCACACGCTGCGATCGTGCGGCCTGCCGGAGGCGTTGCCAGCGAAGATGCCGATCGAAGGCGGCCTCTGCCAGTTCGTCCTTTCGCAAGGCGATGTCCTGATCATCGAGGACCTGCGCACAGACGAAAGGACCAGGACCATCCGATCATCAACCCGCCGATGTCCCTGCGCTTCTACGCCGGCGCGCCGCTGGTCAGCGCCAACGGTTATATCATGGGCACGCTTTGCGTCATGGCTCCGGAGCCGAAGACCCTAGATCCGCGCGCTATCGACGCGCTGCGCCGGCTGGCCGACCAGGTCATTCGCCTGCTGCAGGGCGGATTCCCACGCACTGGCGGTGAAGCGGTGGCACCGGCAAAAGAGAAGACGCCCGTACGCGGCCAGTTCCATTCGCAAGCCAGTATCTTGTTCACCGATTTTGTCGACTTCACGCGCCACACCGAAGAGCTGGAACCCGCCGTGCTGTTGGAAACCCTCGCCCGCTACTTCGGCGCCTTCGACAAGATATGCGAGCGCTTCGAGCTCACACGGATCAAAACCATCGGCGATTCCTATATGGCGACCGCGGGCATCCCGGCGGCCAACGCCGACCATGCACGCGACGCCGGCGCCGCGGCCCTCGCGATCCGCGATTACATTGCAGCGGAGAACAGCGCCCGCGTCGCCTTGGGGGAGCCGGCCTGGAACGTCCGCATCGGCGTGCATTCCGGCCCAGCCATCGCTGGCAGCCTGGGCGAACATGGCAATCTCGACATCTGGGGCGACACCGTCAATGTCGCCGCCCGCCTGGAAGCCGCGAGCGACGCCGGCCGCGTCAATATTTCCGAGGCAACCTTGACACTGCTCGGGAACGCCACGACCGAAGAGCGCGGCACCCTGCCGGTGAAGAACAAGGCGCCCCTGCGGATGTATTTCGTCGACCAGCTGAATTGACCCCCTTGCTATGAGTGCGCCTTTAGGCCACGCCGCCGCGGCGGGGAATTACCCCGATTCCCGACATCCCCCACATACCCGAGATCAGCCGGTCTTGGTCGGCCTGATCATGACATAGGCATTTCCCTGGCGCCGGGCGGGACTGCCGGAATGATGTCCTTGGCGAGCATGAGGCATCGCTTTCGTGCCACTTTCGCGCCCAGTCTGCTCTTAGCCTGAATGTCGGCTCCTGGGCTACAGGCGGAAGTAGCCAAATGCACCGATTTGCGACCGGTGTTGGCTCTGAAGCCGACATCTGCATTCCGCCACTGACCGAACTCTCGTTTATGAGTACATGACCTAGTCGGTTAGCTGAAAGCGTATGGGGATGCGGACGAGAGCCCGGACCGCCCGGCCGCCCCGGCGCGCCGGACGAAACGCCCATTTTTTGACGGCAGCCAGCGCGGCGCGATCGAGCAACGCGTGGCCGGAACTCGAAACGACCCGCAGATCGCCTGGTGACCCGTCCTCAAGCACCTCCACCTCGAGGATGGTGCGCCCCTCGAGGCCGCGTCGACGGGCAAACGGCGGGTAGCGCGGCGCCGGATTTTGGAGCGCTGCAAGCTGCCATAGCGCCTCGGCGTCGTCCGCGGCCCTTCGCCCATCTGTCGCCGCCGGGTCGGTGCCGATAATGGTCGGCGTCGGGCCATCGCCCGGCGAGAGGCGCGTGGCGCCGACAACGGCGCGAACGGCCACCGAGTCCCCGGCATCGGTTGACCGGGCGGTCCCGGAGGGGCTCGCGCCGGCGACGAGCGCCGGGGACTCGGTTAGTGCGGCGATCTCAGCGCCATCGATGGTCGGCGCGAGCGCCTCGGGCGACTGCGGCGAGAGGGACATCGCCGCTTCCGATGGCCGCAGCGCATCTCGGGCGGCGGCTACCGGGAGCAGGGCGGGAGCAAGCGTCGACCCCGCCGACAGTTCGTACGCCGGTGCTGAAGCGGGCGTGCGCACGTCTGCCGGGGTGAACAGCGCTACCGCGATGGCTCGTGGCTCGGTGGCTGCGGGTGAAGCCGCGAGCCATCCGGCGCCGTTGATGACGAGCACTGCGGCCACCGCCGCGGCATGAAGCGCCAGCGAGGCTGCCAACATCGGTAGCACGGGCCGCCACTGCGTCATGGCTGCGCCTCCGGCGGGGTCGTGCCGGTCGGTGCCCACGGGATAACGAACGGCTCCGCCTCGTGATCGCCGAATGCGGCGCGGATGGCGAACGTCGCCTCCAGGTTTGCCGGGCTCAGCACCGCTGCCGGCGGCCCCACGGCGCGGAGTCGCCCCCGATTCATCAATGCCAAGCGGTCGCAAAACCGCGCGGCGAGGTTGAGATCGTGCAGGACGCATACGACAGCCGTGCCGACGCCCGCCCGTCGCCGCAGCGTCGCCATGATCTCGAGCTGATGACGCGGATCGAGCGCCGCCACCGGCTCGTCGGCTAGCAACACGGGCGCTTCGCGCGCGCCAGCAGCGCCCGGGCCCGCTCGCCGCTCGAGAGCGTATCGACAGCGCGGGTGGCGAACTGCGTGACATCGGCCTCGGCCATCGCGCGTCCTATGGCCTCTTCATCGTGGGCGCCCGGCTGCCGCCACGGCTCAAGGTGGGGCAGCCGGCCGAGCGCGACTAGGCGTTCGACCGTCAGCGGCCAGTGGCAGACAGCGCCTTGCGCGCAATAAGCGAGGCCTCGCGCCAGCGCGCGTCGTTCGAGGTTCACCACGGGACGTCCGTCGAGCAGTACCCGGCCGCTCGCCAACGGCTCGAGGCGGCACAATGCACGCAGGAGCGTGGTCTTGCCGGCGCCGTTCGGCCCGATCAACCCCAACACCTCACCGGCACCGACAGCGATATCGAGGCCATCGACGATACGGGTCGGTCCTTTCCGCACCACCACGCCGGTTGCCTCGATCGCGTTCATGTCACGGCCCGGCGGGTGCGCACCAGCAGGAGAAAGAAGAAGGGCGAACCGAGGATCGCCGTCAGCACGCCGAGCTTTATTTCCGAGCCGGTTGGCGTCAGCCGGGCGAGCGTATCCGCGGCGAGCGTCAACGCGGCGCCACCAAGCGCGCTCGGCAGCAGCAAACGTGACGGTTGGTGGCCGACGAGCGGCCTCAACAGGTGCGGCACAACCAGCCCGACGAAACCGACGATTCCGGTCACGGCAACCGCTGCACCGACCGAGAGCGCGGTGCCGAGGATCAGCCTGAAGCGCAGCCGGCCGAGGTCGACGCCGAGGCTCGCGGCGGTGTCCTCGCCCATGCTAAGGGCATCGAGGCCGCGGCCCGCGCCCACGAACAGCGCCCAGCCGACGACCATCAGCGGCGCCGCAAGGGCGACGTGGTCGAAGCTGCGATCGACGAGCGAGCCCAAGAGCCAGAAGAAAACCTCGAGCGCCGCGTAGGGGCTCGGCGCGAGATTGAGGGCGAGTGCGGTGAGAGCGCCAGCCAGGCTGTTGATGGCGATGCCGGCGAGGATTAGGGCAAGCACGCTGTGGTCGCGACGCGAAAACAGGTGGATCGCCAGAGCCGCGAGGAGCGCCCCGGTAATGCCGCCGAGCGGCAGCGCGAGCGGAATCAGAGCGGCAAGCCCACTGTAAAAGGCGAGCACCGCACCGAGGGCGGCGGCGCCGGATATCCCGATCAATCCCGGCTCGGCCAACGGATTGCACAGCAGGCCCTGCATGGCAGCGCCGGCCAAGCCGAGAGCCGCGCCGACCAATGCCCCGAGGATCGCCCGTGGCAGGCGTATCTCCTGCGTCACGACGGCAAGTCCGCTCCCATCGCCGGCGATCACCAGCCTGACGGCATCGAACAGCGGGATCCAAGTGCGCCCCGCTAGCACAGACAGGATGAGCGTCACGAGCACAAGCACAGCGAGCGCGGCGTTCAGAGGGCGGTCCCGCTTCATCGCCGCCGCGCCTCCGCCAACAATTCAACCGCGCCGACCATGAGGGGATTGCCGCATACCCACAGATTGGTCGGCAGCGCGATGGGCTCGCCGGCGACGCCAGCGCTGAGCGCGGGATGACGTAAGAGTTCTCGAGCGAGCGAGGCTTGATCGGGGCGATAGCTCGAAATGATCAGCCGCTCGGGCTCCGCCAACAACAGCACCTCGAGCGGGAGGTTTTTGTGTCCGGCGATGCCGAGCTCGGCCGCGAGGTTGCGCATGCCGGCGGCGCGGATGACCTCGTCCACCAGCGTGTTGCGACCGGCGGTATAGCCGTGGGGCTCGTAAACGACGGCGCGCTCGGGCTCGAGCGCTGGCGGGGGGATGGCGGCGAGCCGCGCGTCCGTATCGGCTATCAGGGTTTCGCCCCGCTTTTCCTCGCCGAGCGCCCTCGCCACCTCGCGGACCAGCGCGCGCACCGCAACGAAGCTCTCAGCCGGCGGCAGCTTCAGAACCGGGCGACCGAGTTTTTCAAGGAGGGCAACCGTCGGCCGCGTCGTCAGGGCACCGGCGATCACCAGGTCGGGGTCGTAGCTCAGGATTTCCTCGGCGGAGCCGTGGTTCTGCGGTAGACCCTCGGCCTCGCGCGCGAGGGGGGAGAGCTCAGGATCCGTGGCGAGATGCGTGAGCGATGCGATACGCGCGCGATCCGCCAGCTGTAGGAGCAGCAGATCCACGCAGAGGTTCAGCGAGACGACCCGCTCGGGCGCCGCGGCCAGCGCCGCTCCCTGCAGTCCCACCAGAACCGCGAGGACGATCGACAGCTTCGCCCGGCCACGCACCCTAGAACCGCGCATACAAGCCGAGATAGCCACGACGGCCGAAGCCGCGGAAGCCGTCGGCGACGTCGTGGTCGCGATCCAATAGATTCTCGATGCGCGCCGACAGCCGCACATCAAGCGTCACATCGTAGCTGCCGGCGAGGTCAAACACGGTGTAGCTGCCGCGTTTGATGATTTGGCCGGTGGCGAACGTTACATCGGTCTGGCGACCGACCAGGATCATGCCAGCGGCGATGGTGGCGGCGGGCCAGGGGTGGTAGCGGACGTCGAGATCGATCTTGTGCTTGGGCCGCCGCAGGAGATCGGTGCTGGTGTTCGCGTCCTCGGCGCGGGTGTAAGTATAGTCGAGGCGGGCCTCGACGTTCTGCCAGGGAGCGACCGCGGCAAACGCTTCGATACCCCGCAGGTCCGCTTCGTTGAGATTGACGGTCCGCGAATCGGGGAAATCGAAGACGATGACGATGAGGTCCTTGATTTCGCTCTCGAAGTACGTGGCGCCAAACGTGACCGCGCCGTCCAGGAGAGCCTGGTCGAGACCGACCTCCCATCCCCGGCTGGTCTCGGGTTCGAGGTTCGGATCGCCGGTACCGACACCGCCGAAGCTATTAAACGAGGAGCCGAAAAGCTCGAACAGAGACGGCGCGCGAAAGCCGGTGCCGATCGCGCCCTTGAGCCGCGTGTCAGTCTCGCGATGCCAATAGACGGGCGCTAATCGATAGGTGATTTCGGGGTCGAATTGATCGTGGTCATCGATGCGGGCGCCGATAGTGCCGAAGACACGGTCGGAGAAGCTGAACTGATCCTGGATGTACGCAGAATTTGTGCGCACGTCGGCCTTCGAGGCACCGATGATTGTGAAGCCGAAGCCGAAGGCGCCGCTTTGCAGGTTGGTGAAGCGCTCGCTCTCGTTCTCGAAGCCGATGGTGAGCACGTGATCGGGGTGGGCGAAGAGATCGTTGCGCCACTCGATCTTGGTGCGATCACCGCTGTTGAAGATGACGCTGTCGGTTGGCGACAGCGCATCCAAGCGGTTGACGTCGTCGCGATCGTGGTGCGTGTGGGAGACCGAGATCCGTGGCTCCCATACTCCGTCGAACAGCACGGTCCGGGCCTCGGCCCGGGCGAAGTACTGCTGGGTGGCCTCGAAGGCGTCAGGATCTTCTCCACCCGGGTCCAGCTCGGTCTCGCTTTCGATATAGCGCGCGACGAGCGTGACCTCGCTCTCGCCAGTCGGGCGGTAATCGAGGCGAATCGAACCGGTTAGATTCTCGTACGCATCGTCTTCTTCGGCCGCGCCACCGCGCAACCGGCTTGCCGTGATCGACTCGCCGGCGGTGGTGTACCCGGCAGCCGTGGCCGCGAAGGCGAGCGGGCCGGTCTCGCCAGCGATGCGCACGCCGAGGCTGCCGGTCTCATTGGAGCCGCCTTCGAGGCGGCCGCTGATGCTTGGTCGACCGCGGCCGGGTGCGGTGACCATACTGACAACAGCGCCGATCGCGTCGGAGCCGTAGAGCGTGCTCTGGGGCCCGCGCAGCACTTCGATCCGGTCGAGGTCCGTGGTCAGGAGGTGGGAGTAGTTGAACGCACCGTTCGGCGCGCTCGGATCGCTCATCTCGATACCGTCGACGAGCACCAGGGTGTGGTTCGAGTTAGCGCCGCGGGCGAACACCGACGCGATCCGGCCCGGCCCACCGACCTGGACCACGTGAAGCCCCGGGACCCCGCGCAGGGCTTCGGGGACCGCACGGTATCCTCTCTCCTCGATGGTCTCGGCAGTGATCACGGTGACCGAGCTTCCGATCTCCTCGATGGCGGTTGGCAAGCGGGTGGCGGTGACGACCACTTCGGGTACGAGCGGGGCACCGCCGGTCTGGGCGAGCGCAGTGAACGGGCAAAACAACAACACGCCGAGAGCGATTGCGCCCTCGCCGACATGGTCTCTGGGCATGGCAGGCTCCGTCGGTGTTCCGGGAACAAAGGGCCTGCCGCCGCGCCGATGTTGGCTGGGCGCGCCGACGCCCGCCCGTAGCGGGCAAGGCGGAAACGATCATCAACGGAGTGTTCGGTGCCGATCACGCCGAACTCCCGTAACAGCAGGCCGCGTTCACGACGTCACCACTACGGAGTTCCGCACCGGTGGCACACCCCGTCCGCCGGTTGGGTGATCGCCTTCGACGGCAGGTCTCCTGGCTTGCGACTCTGCGCGACGCGTCCGGCCTTCCCAGTTTCCCAGTGGCGCTCGTGGACGCGAGCTTGCCGCCTACAGTTGCGGGGGCAGCCCCGGTTTTGGCTCCGGCCGCCGGATCGGTGCGCAGGCGCACCACTCCGAAGACCACGGCCGCACCGTGTTCCCTATTGATCCCTTTCGGGAGCCGTCGCTTTCGGTTATACGCCCAACGCCGGGGGCCAGCAAGGTGACCTCAGGCAGGGCGGACGGGCCATCTTTTGCACGTGCGCAGGCATCACTATATGTTGCAGAGGATCCGCACAGGCCGGCGCGAAGGCGCGCTGGCTCCGAGGAGGATGAATGACGACGCTCCCATTGATGCCGAAAGCGACCGCGGTGTGGCTGGTCGAGAATACGGGCTTGAGGTTCGAGCAGATCGCAGTGTTTTGCGGTCTGCATCCGCTTGAGGTGCAGGGTATTGCCGATGAGGAGGTTGCGATCGGCATCGTCGGTCTCGATCCGATCAGCCGGGGCCAGCTCAGCCGCGAGGAGATCGAGGCGTGCGAGAGCGACCCCCGGCGCAAGCTTCAGCTAGCGGAGCCGCGGGTGGTGTTGCCGCGCGCCCGCCCCAAAGGCCCGCGCTACACGCCGGTGTCGAAACGGCAGGATCGGCCGAACGCCATCTCGTGGTTGTTGCGCTACCACCCCGAGCTGAGCGATGCACAAATATCGCGAATGGTCGGCACGACCAAACCGACCATCAACGCCATTCGCGAACGTAGCCACTGGAACATTCAGAACATCAGACCGCAGGATCCGGTCTCGCTCGGATTGTGCTCGCAGCAAGACCTCGACGAGGCGGTCACGACGGCGGCTGCCCGTGAACGAAAGCGCGCCGAGCGAGATGCCAAGCCGAACGCCAAGGCAGGCGCCGCCGGTGACAAGGCGGCGCCTGCCGGGCCTTCGGCGCCGCCGATCGCCGAGATCGTGACGCCGCCGCCGGCGCCCGCCCGGCCGGTTGTCACCGCGGCTTCGCCGGCGGCGGCCACCCAGCCGAGCGCGCCGACGGCGGAATCGGTGTTTGGCCCAGATGGCGGCGCGGTCCGGAGCGATACGCAGGAAACCGAGGCAAGCCCCAGCGCCGAGGACGTGTTCCGCGTCCAGCCACCCTCGGCTGAGCCAATGACGGGCGGCGGCGCCATTGGTGCAGGCCCAGTGCCGGCCACCAAGGAACCCGGCGGGGCGGCGGACAAACCGGAGACCGCCCGCGTCACTCTCGGTGCGGTCTGGCCCAAGGCCAAAGCGGAGGAGGAGACCAAGGCCGCCGAGTCCGACAAGCCAACGGATTAGGCGGCC
Source organism: Alphaproteobacteria bacterium (assembly GCA_965248765.1). Taxonomy (GTDB): domain Bacteria; phylum Pseudomonadota; class Alphaproteobacteria; order VGEJ01; family VGEJ01; genus CBDFKF01. The sequence goes on along the minus strand of CBDFKF010000003.1, from coordinate 589,230 downwards.
GCCGCGCTGCGGCGCGGGAGGGCGATCATGCGCACACGAGAGATGCCGGTGGTGGACCTGTGCGGCGGCCCGCGCGAGCGCGGCCGGGCCTATGGCGAGAGCCAGCGCGCCCGTATCGACAGCGCCTTCGGCCACTGGTTCGCCGATCTCGAGCAGGCGCAGACGCGTCCGCCGCGGGCCTATGTCGATGCCTTCCTCGCGGCCACCGCCTTCGTCCCGGCGATCGAGCGCTGGACACCCACGCTGACGGAGGAGATCGCCGGCATGGCCGAGGGCGCGAGCGTCGATCGCGACCTCATGCTCGCCTTCAACCTGATGGACGAGGAATGGTGGTTCGGTAAGGACTGGCGCGCCGACGAAGGCGGCGAGGGCAAGCATTGCAGCGCTCTCGGCATCGCTGGCCAGGAAGGCCTCCCCACGTTCGTCGCCCAGACCATGGACATCGCCGGGTGGACCGATGGCCATCAGGTGCTCTTGCGCCACGACGACCCAGACAGCGGTGAACGCAGCTTGGTCTTTACCATCGCCGGCATGCTCGGCCTGAACGGGATGAACGGGGCGGGCCTTGCGGTCTGTTGCAACGCGCTGCTCGGTCTCGCCCACCGCCGCGACGGCTTGCCGGTTCAGTTCCTCACCCGCGGCGTTCTCGGCTGCGCAAGCCTCGATGAGGCGGTCGCTTTCGTCGAGGAGGTGCCGCACGCCTCGGGCCAGAATTACACGATCGGCGCGCCCGGACGGGTGGTCTCGCTCGAATGCTCAGCCAATAGGGTCGCGGCCCATCGCCCGGGTGCGGATGCCGACCGGGTGTGGCATACCAACCACGCCTTCGCCAACGACGACCGGGCAGCGTGGGCGACGACCGAGGGGGGCGAGAGCGGTGGCGCCCAAGGTGCCGGCGCGATGGCCCCGACCAACTCAGAGATACGCTATGAGGGCCTCACACGGCGCATCGCGGCGCCGGGCGCGCGCATTACGGAGGCGGTGATCAAAGAGACCCTGTGCTCGCGGGATGACCCCCGCCATCCGATCTCGCGCGCCGCCGATCCTGACGATCCCAACCTGGTCGGCTTCACGGCCGGCGCGATGATCTACAACACGCTTGCCGATGATCCCAAGGTCGAGCTCGCGGCCGGCCCGCCGCACGAAACCGACTTCATGACCTTCCGGTTCGCCGCTGCCGCTGCGCAAGAGGCCGCCGCCGAGTAGCGCTCAGGCCTCGTCGACCGGGACGGTGTAGTTGAGGCGGAGGCGGCCGCCGTCGGCGTAGATCACCTGACCCGTGACATAAGCCGCATCCTCACTGGCGAGGAACACGGCGATGCCAGCGATCTCCGCGGGCTCGGCGAAACGCCCGATCGGGGTGCGCGAGAGCAAGCGGTGCCGCGCCTCCTTGTCGGTGCGCAGCGCGGCGGACATGGTCGTGAGCACTGTGCCGGGGCCGATCGCATTGACCCGCACGCCGCGTTTGGCAAGCGCGATCGCCATCACCGCGGTGAGCTGATTGACGCCACCCTTGCTGACGACATAGGGGGTGATCGTCTCGATCGCCATCACCGCGTTCACCGACGACATGTTGATGATCGAGCCGCCGTTGCCGGCTGCCATCTCCCGGGCCGCCGCCTGGCCGACCAGGAAGTAGCCCTTGAGGTTGACCCGCAGGACCTTGTCGAAGTCCTCCTCGGTCACCTCGAGGAAATCGCCGAAGGTGGCGATGCCGGCGTTGTTGACGAGCACGTCGATGCTGCCGAAGCGAGCGACGGCGCTGGCGATCAACGCTCGGGCTTGGGCCGCATCGCCGGTATCGCAGTGGATGAAGGCAGCTTCGCCGCCGGCCTCGCGAATGGCCTCGGCCGCCGCTTCGCCCTCGTCATCGATGATGTCCGCGAGAACGACCTTGGCGCCTTCGGCCCCGAAGCGACCGGCGCACGCCTGGCCGATCCCGCGCGCCGCCCCCGTCACTACCGCCACCTTGCCTTGAAGCCGCATCACGCCACCTCCTCCCGTGCGCCCGCGGCCAGTCCGATCTCGCGCAGGCTTTCGGTTATTTCATCCAGGATCGCCGGATCGTCGATGGTCGCCGGCATGCGATAGGCCTCGCCGTCGGCAATCCGGCGCATGGTGCCGCGTAGGACCTTGCCCGAGCGCGTCTTGGGTAGGCGCCTGACGATCCGGCTCTGCTTGTAGGCGGCGACCGGCCCGATGCGCTCGCGTACTAGGCCGACGAGCTCGCCCTCGATCTCGTCCGCGGCCCGAGCGACCCCGGCGTTGAGGACGACGAAGCCGAGCGGCACCTGCCCCTTGAGCTGATCGGCGATGCCGATGACGGCGCACTCGGCGACGTCGGGATGGCTTGCCAGCACCTCCTCCATGCCACCGGTCGAAAGGCGGTGTCCGGCGACGTTGATGATGTCGTCGGTGCGGCTCATCACGTAGACATAACCCTCGTCATCGCGATAGCCGGCATCGGCGGTCAGGTAGTGGCCGGGAAGCTGGGCGAGGTAGAATTCGCGGAACCCGTCATCGTTGTTCCACAGCGTCGGCAGAGAGCCCGGCGGCAACGGCAGGCGGATGGCAAGCGCACCGGTCTCGCCGGGCGGCATCTCCTCACCGTGTTCGTTGAGGGCGCGGACATCGTAGCCGGGGATCGCCTTGCCGGGCGAGCCGTGCTTGACGGGAAAGAACCCCAGCCCGGCGCAGTTCGCGGTGATCGCCCAGCCGGTCTCGGTCTGCCACCAATGGTCGATCACTGGGACGCCGAGATGTTGTTCGGCCCACTGCAGTGTGTCGGGATCGGCGCGCTCGCCGGCCAGGAACAGGGTGCGGAAGCGGCTGAGATCATGCGGCGCCAGATAGGCGGCCTCGGGATCGTCGCGCTTGATCGCGCGGAAGGCGGTGGGCGCCGTGAACAGGGCGACCACGCCGTGCTGCGCGATCACCCGCCAGAAGGCGCCGGGATCGGGCGTGCCGACGGGCTTGCCCTCATAAAGGATGGTGGTCGCGCCATGCAGGAGCGGCGCGTAGACGATATAGGAGTGGCCGACCACCCAACCGACATCGGAGGCGGCCCAGTAGGTCTCGCCGAGCTCGACCCCATAGATGTTCCCCATGCTCCATTTGAGCGCCACCATGTGGCCGCCGTTGTCGCGGACCACGCCCTTGGGCAGGCCGGTGGTGCCCGAGGTGTAGAGGATGTACAGAGGGTCGGTGGCGGCGACCGGCACGCAACCGGTCGGCAGTGCTCCGTCGACGAAATCGCGCCAATCGATGTCGCGCCCTTTGGTAAGCTCGGCCGGGCCCTGCGGGCGTTGCAGGATGACGCAGGCCTCGGGCTTGCTCGAGGCCAGGGCGATCGCACCGTCCAACAGCGGCTTGTATGGGATCACGCGGTCGACCTCGATGCCGCAAGAGGCGGTGAGCACGAGCTTGGGCTTGGCATCGTCGATGCGGATAGCCAACTCGTTGGCGGCGAAGCCGCCGAAGACGACTGAGTGGACGGCGCCGAGCCGGGCGCAGGCGAGCATCGCGATCACCGTCTCCGGCACCATCGGCATGTAGATGATGATGCGATCGCCGCGCTCGATCCCGTGACGGCGGAGCGCGCCGGCAAACCGCGCGACCATCAAGCGCAGCTCTTTGTACGTGAAGCGTTCCACTGTGTCGGTGACCGGGCTGTCGTAGATCAGCGCGGTCTGGTCGCCGCGTCCCGCATCGATATGGCGGTCGAGGGCGTTGTGGCAGGTATTGGTCTCGGCGCCGGCGAACCAGCGGTAGAACGGCGGGCGCGTATCATCGAGGACGCGGTCCCAGCGGCGGTACCAGTCGATGGACTCGGCGGCCTCGGCCCAGAATGCCTGCGGCTCAGCCTGCCACCGCCCGTACGTCTCGTCATAGCGGCTCATCGGCTTACCCCGCGCTCTCTTCCGCCACCGCGCGACTCTGCCCGTTTTGCGCCGGGGGAGCAATTGCTGGAGGCTCGCGCGTGGTGCGTTGACGACTGCGACGACCCGTCGCATCGTGTGGCGCCAGTCGCGAGATCAGGGAGGCACTCCGGCCATGGGCAACCCATACGAGACCGATCTCGATCGGGTGGCGGCCAACCATCAGCCATTGAGCCCGTTGAGCCTGTTGGAGCGCGCGGCGGCCATCCATCCCGACCACACCGCGGTCGTTCATGGCGACTGGTCCTACGATTACCGGACGCTCTATGCACGGTGCCGGCGTCTCGCGAGCGCGTTGGTGCGACGCGGCATCAAGCCCGGCGATACCGTCGCGGTGATGGCTCCCAACGTACCGGCGCACCTCGAGGCGCACTACGGCGTGCCGGCGACGGGCGCGGTGCTCAATGCGCTGAACATCCGTCTCGATGCGGCGACGATCGCTTTCATCCTCGACCACGGCGGCGCCAAGGTGTTGATCACCGACCGCGAGTTCAGCCCGGTCATCGCCGAGGCGCTGGCCAACGTCGAAAAGCGGCCGCTGGTCATCGACATTGACGATCCGCTCGCCTCGGGCGGTGACTACCTGGGCGAGACCACCTACGAAGAGTTTCTCGACGAGGGCTCGGCCGACTATGCGTGGACGCTGCCGGCCGACGAGTGGCGGGCGATCTCGCTCAACTACACCTCGGGGACCACCGGCAACCCCAAGGGCGTGGTCTATCACCACCGCGGCGCCTTTCTGAACGCGATCGGCAACATCTTGTCGTGGGGCATGCCGAAGCACCCGGTCTACCTCTGGACCCTGCCGATGTTTCACTGCAACGGCTGGTGCTTCACCTGGACGATGAGTGCGCTCGCCGGCACCCACGTCTGCCTGCGGCGGGTCGAAGCGGGCGCGGTGTTCGAGGCCATCGCTGGGAGCGACATCACCCATTTCTGCGGCGCGCCGATTGTGCTGAACATGCTGGTCAACGCGCCCGGGGACCTGCGGCCCAGGCTTGATCGGCCGGTCAACGTGATGACCGCAGGCGCCGCACCGCCGGCCGCCGTGATTGCCGCCATCGAGGCGATGGGCTTCGACCTGACCCACGTCTATGGCCTGACCGAGACATACGGCCCCTCGGTCGTCTGCGATTGGCACGGCGAGTGGGATGCGCGTGGGCCTGACGACCGCGCCGTCCTGAAGGCGCGCCAAGGGGTGCGCTATCCGGTGCTCGAAGGACTCGCGGTTTTCGATCCCGAGACTATGACCCCGGTACCCGCCGACGGCACGACCATGGGCGAGGTCATGATGCAGGGCAACGTGGTCATGAAGGGCTACCTCAAGAACCCGACCGCCACAGCGGAAGCCTTTCGCGATGGCTGGTTCCATTCAGGCGACCTCGGCGTCGTGCACGCCGATGGGTATATCGAGCTCAAGGACCGCTCGAAGGACATCATTATATCAGGCGGCGAGAACATCTCGACCATCGAGGTGGAAGGGGTGCTGTACCGCCACCCCGACGTGCTGGAGGCAGCAGTCGTCGCCAAGCCGGATGACCAGTGGGGCGAGGTGCCCTGCGCCTTCGTCACCCTAAAGCCCGCGGCAGGCGCCACGGCCGATGCGATCATCGGCTTTTGCCGCGACAACCTCGCCCACTTCAAGGCGCCGAAGGAGGTCGTCTTCGGTGAGCTGCCGAAGACCTCGACCGGCAAGATCCAGAAATACATCCTACGCGAGCGGGCCAAGGAGGCTTAACGCAGCGCCGACCGGTTCAGGCCCGAGGACTGGCGTCATGCTTGGCCCCGAAGATGCTGCTGCTGTCTGCGTTCATATTTATCCCCTTGACGTATGTCCGTGTCGGCCCCATATTTGGGGCGTGGCAAAGACCAAGCCCCTCACAGTCCAAGAGTTCTTCAAACGGTTTCCCGATGATGACGCTTGCTTGGAACACTTGCTCCGCGCTCGCTACGGGAAAGACCCGGCCTGCCCCAAGTGCGGCGAGATCGGCAAGATACGCCGCCTTCGGAAAATGCCGGCCTACACTTGCAACTGCGGGCACCACATTCACCCGATGCAGGGGACGCCTTTTGCACTGACGCGCACGCCTTTGCAGAAGTGGTTTTTCACCCTCTACATGTTCACGACAACGCGGAACGGGGTGAGCGCGAAGGAAATCCAGCGCCAGTGCGGTGTGACGTACAAAACCGCGTGGCGCATGGGGCACGAAATCCGCAAGTACATGGGCTGGGTCGACGGCGACGGCGAGCTTGGCACGGCCGGCGCTGTGGTCGAAACGGATGAGACCTTTGTTGGCGGCCGGGATAGGGGCTCGCCCGGCCCACGCGGCGACAAGAGCATCGTGTTTGGCATGGTCGAGCGCGACGGCGAATTCATTACCCACGTCGTTCCCAACGCGAAGCGCGACACGTTACTGCCAATCATTGCCCGTCATGTCGTGGCCGGTGCGCGCATGGCAACCGACGGCTACTGTCACGGCACTGCGCGGCACCGGAAGGGTTAATACCTGCGCGGCCCGATCCACACCAACACGATCGATGGCTTCTGGTCGTGGTTGAAGCGCTCGATCCTGGGGACGCACGTTTGGGTATCGGAAAAGCACCTGCCTAAGTACCTCGGGGAGTTTGAGTTTCGGCACAATCTTTGCCGTGAGCCTTCTTTGTTGTTCGACCTTTTGCTGGCCGCTTTCCCGAAGCCTTCTGCGGTCTCCCGGTAGCCATCGCCTTAAGGCCACGGTCGAACCACCAGCGGTTGGCTTCCTGGTAATCCGTTTCCTCGGCGAACTGGTCCAACAGTTCGAGTCGGCGGGCTTCGTCAAGGCTCAGGTGTTTATCGCGTGCCATTGTTGGTTCCGATCTCCAGCACCCGCGTCTGGCTCTCAATCGTTTTTCGTAACGAACTTCGAGAACGCAAGTCAGCAGCAGCAATACCGAAGAGCACTATTGCGAAGAGCCCAAACGCGGGGGCGCCGTACGAGTATATGAGTTCCTAAAAGTCAGTCCTATCAATACCAAATAGATCGCGAAATGTCTCTAGAGAAAACGTAGAAAAAGCGGCTCCTATAGATACAAGCGCCACGATCCTATTATTAATGCTTGTTAGGTTATTCCATTCCGTCTCCGTTATTAGGTACGATTTCATCTCGCGCACGGACGAGTGTGTGACAATGTGTGCGCCGCGAGTAGCCGGTGGCGCAACCACATTTTGGGGGTCGTTCTGAGACTGCGCCATGTCAGTCGTCCTCCGACCCCTTGAAAAGTTCCAGTTGCGCCGCACTGAAAAGCAGCACGTGACCGCAAGTTGGACAATCGACCGAAACAAACGGAACGGAGTGTCTGTGATCGATCCCGCCCGCGCCTAAAATGACAGGGGCAGCAAATGTATATCTACCAATCTCCAGCGGTGTATGACCGCATATTTAGCATTCCTCTTTCCGCCAATGCCTGTCGAGCCACGCGATGATTTTTTTGCTCTGCATCGGTGAGGCGGCCACGTGAGTCTGGCATGCGATCTTTCCCCTCGGTTGCGCGGGATGATCACAATTCTACTCCATCCTTCCACATACGCGAAGGGGATAAATACACGTCTGCGTTCAGGGGTATCGCGCTGGCTCGCAATGAGGGCGAACGGGGCAAGGAATGTGCGAGGCTGTGCGCCCCTGTCATGATGGCGGCGGCCGACCACGGCAAATGATGATGCATTCATGAGCGAGCCGGACACGACGGAGAGGGAGAGTCTGCGCATCGAGCTGTCGCTCCGCAAGGCAGCCGAGACAAGGTTCCGGGCACTCCTGGAATCGGCGCCGGATGCCATGATCGTCGTCAACCGCGAGGGGCGCATCATCTTGATCAATGCCCAGACCGAGGCGCTATTCGGCTATCCGGGTGGAGAGCTGGGGGGCAAGCCCATCGAATCGCTGATTCCGCGCCGGCTGCACGAGCAACACGCGCAGCATCGTGAAGACTGCTCTGCCGCGCTGCGGGCGCGACCAATGGGGCTTGGGTTGCCGCTGGTCGGCCTCACCAAGCAGGGACGCGAGCTGTCGATTGACGTGAGCCTCGGTCCTGTGGTGTCGGAATCGGGTACCGTTGTCCTGTCGAGTGTGCACGAGGTCAACCGCAGCAACCGTCTCGAGGAGTTGCAACGGGAGTGAAAATCGGTTCTGGACTCTCGCCGAGGCCCCGCCCGATCCCGTGCTCTTGCACAGGGATGGGGTCATCTGCGCCGCCAACGCCGCCAACGCCGCCGCAGCCGCCGCGTTGGGGGCCGCGAACGCGGCCGCGATGGTGGGCGTGGCGTTGTGGGACCTGATTGACTCCGCCAGCGGGAAAGCATGGAGACGCATGCCAAGATGGCTGCTGCCGGCGATCAGTTACCGGCGCGCCCGGTCCGCCTCGCCCGGCTCGATGAAACGAGTTTCGTGGCCGAGGAGACGTCGCGCCTGGTTCGGTTCGAGGAGCAACCGGCTGTTCTCGTCTACCTGCGAACGCCGAGCGCGTCGTTACCCGAGACGTGACCCATCGACGATGCGCCGAGTTGGCTCCCTATCGCGGCGAATCGTATAGGGAACGCACGGTCGCCGGTTATCACGGTCGCCGGTTATCAAGTGATCGGATTAGGGGAGCCGCCCGCACATCGGCTAGACGCGGCTTAGGCGGGCGATGTCGTCCTTGATGCGGAGCTTGCGGCGTTTGAGCTCGCCGATCTTGGCGGAATCGGGGTGGGGGCGTTCGTTCTCCTCGACCAGCTGCCGGTCGAGGTCGTGGTGTTGGGTCTTGAGCGTCTCAATCTCCGCCTCGTGGCCATCCATTGGCACTATCTCCGTCCTGTCGCTCCCCTCGGGCATTGTAGCGGCTGGGGCTCGGCCGCGTGAGTCGCAAAAGCGGCGCGAGCCACCAGCACCCTATAATACGCCTTGGCCTTGTTCTACATTGGCGCGATGTCGAAATTCCCGAGTGAAGACGCGGGGGAACTGCAACAGAAGCTCGTCGAGCTCAGGATAGAGCACCGCGATCTCGACAACGCCATCGCGGCGCTCCTCGAATTATCGGGTGCCTACGATTCGATCCGGGCACAGCGGATGAAGAAGCGGAAACTTGCCCTGAAAGATCAGATTGCTCGGATCGAGAGCGATCTTCTCCCCGACATCATCGCCTAAAAGCCGTTGCGCTGGACAGTGGCGCCTGAGCAACTGGGGCGCCTGAGCACTGGCTTGGGTGTTAAGCTGCCATCGCAACAGGAGGCGATGCGATGAAGTGGAGCATTTTCTGTCTTAGTCAGTTTCCCGATCAATCCCGGCGGATCGAGGGCATCGATCTCGACATGCAGCACTACGAGCTCGCCGAGGAGCTCGGCTACGATTCGATATGGATCGCCGAGCACATGTTCTCACCCTATTCGATCGTCACCTCGACCCAAGTGCTCGCCGCCGCGATCGCGCGGCGCACCGAGCGCGTCAGGATCGGCACGGCCGTCTCGATCATCCCCTTCAACCACCCGCTGCGCACAGCGAGCGATTTCGCGCTGGTCGACATCCTCTCCCACGGCCGCCTCTCATTCGGCGTCGGCCGCGCTTATCAACCGTTGGAGTTCGAGGCGCTCGAGGTGCCCATGGACGACAGCCGGGAGCGGATGGAGGAGGGCCTCGAGGTCGTTCTGAAGGCGTGGACCGAGCCGATGATGACGCACGAAGGGCGGTTCTGGAACATCGAGAAGCCGGTCGAGGTCCTGCCCAAGCCGGTGCAGACGCCGCACCCCCCGGTCTATATGGCGACGAGCTCGCCCGAGAGCTTCGTCGGGGCGGCCCGCGACGGCATACACCCGATGATGGCGACGACCTTCCTCTATCGGGTGTACCGCGAAGCCTGGAAAGAGAAGGTGGAGGAGAGCCTTGGTCTCTACGCCGAGACCCGCAAGGAGCACGGTCGCGAGAACGAGAAAGCGGAGCGCCTGCTGCTCGTCATGTTCCTTGCCGATGACACCAACGCGCGTGCCCAAGCGCGTTATGCCGCGCCGGTCGAGTGGTTCTACAACATCCTCGTCGGCAAGCTCACGGTCTCGGATCGCATCGTTCCCGGCTATGAGCTGGGCATGACCGAGGGGCCAAGGACCCGTGAGATGGGCTACTTGTCGTTCGGCAAAATCCACGAATACGGCGCCGCGGTCGTCGGCGATCCGGCCTATTGCATCGATCATCTCCAGGAGCTGAAGGAACGCTTCGCCCTGACCGAAATCGTCCTGTGGAGCAACATCGGCGGTATTCCCCACGAGCAGGCCGAGCACTCCTACCGGCTCGCCATGGACAAGATCATCCCCCATGTCTGACGCCATCAGGGTCGAGCGGATCGGCGATGTGACGTGCGAGCTGGGCGAGGGGCCGCTGTGGGATGAAGAGGAAGCGGTTCTCTACTGGCTCGACTGTCCAGCGGGGCGGATTTGGCGTTTCGACCCGGCGAGCGGTGCCCTGCGCTCGTGGGATGTGGCTGGCGGGGTCGTCGGGTCGATGGCGCTGCGCGCCCAGGGCGGGGCCGTGTTGGCTATGGAGCAGGGCTTTCACGGCTTCGACTTCGAGACCGGGACAGTCGCGGCGCTCGCCTCGCCGCTCGCCGGCCAGACGCGAGCGCGTTTCAACGACGGCAAGGTCGACCGGCAGGGCCGATTTGTCGCCGGCTCGCTCGATACGGAGTTCACCGAGCCGATCGGCTCCCTGCACCGCCTCGATACCGACGGCACGGTAACCGAGCTCGACCGCGGCTTCATCGTGTCGAATGGGCCATGCTTCAGCGTGGACGGCCGCACCCTCTACCACTGCGAGACCCGGGCGGCCACGGTGTTTGCCTACGACTACGATTCGGCGGCCGGCACCGCGCGCAACAAGCGCGTGTTCGCCTCGGTCGAGGAGCTCCGCGTCGATGGGCGGCCCGACGGCGCCACCGTGGACGTCGAGGGCTACCTGTGGACGGCGCTGATTACCGGTGGCCAGCTTGCGCGGTTCGCCCCGGACGGCACGCTCGATCGCCTGGTCGAGGTGCCGGTGCGTTACGTCACCAGCCTGAACTTCGGCGGTCCCGATCTCGACATCGCCTACATCACGTCGATCGGCGGCCCGTTGTTCGGCCAACAGGACGATTCGCCGGGGGCGGGCGGGATCTTCGCCGTCCATGGGCTCGGCGTGCGCGGTCTGCCAGAGCCACGTTTTCGCGGCTGACCGAGGCGCGGGAGGAACGCCGTGCGCAGCATGCAGATCGTCGACTTCGCCGCTCCGCTTGCCGAGACCAATAGCGAGACGCCAAAGCCGCACGGCACCGAGGTGCTGCTGCGCACGCGCGCGTGCGGTGTGTGCCACAGCGATCTGCACCTGTTGGACGGCTTCTTCGATCTCGGCGATGGCGATCGCATCGACATCGCGAAGCGTTTTACCCTGCCGTTCACGCTTGGCCATGAGATCGTCGGCGAGATCGCCGCCTTGGGCCCCGAGGCCGACGGCCCGGCCACCGGCGCGGTGCAACTCGTACACCCCTGGATCGGTTGCGGTGAATGCGGGGTGTGCCGGGACGGGCGCGAGAACCTGTGCCTTAAGCCGCGCTTCGTCGGCACCTGGATCAACGGCGGTTATGCCGACCACGTGATCGTCCCGCACCCGCGCTACCTGCTCGACACCGGCGGTGTCCCGGCGGCTCAGGCCTGCGTCTACGCCTGCTCCGGCATCACCGCCTTCGGCGCGCTGAAGAAGGTGCTGCCGATCGACGCGGGGAACAAGCTCTTGATCATCGGCGCGGGCGGCCTCGGCCTAATGGCGGTAAGCCTCGCGCGTGCGCTCGGCGTCTCCGACGTCGTCGTCGCCGATATCGATCCCGACAAGTGCCGGGCGGCCGAGGCCGCCGGCGCCGAGGCGACGATCGACGCGGGCGCCGCGGACGCCGTCAAGCAAATGCGGGAGCTGTCGAGCGGCGGACCGCAAGCGGCGATCGATTTCGTCGGTAGCGCTACCTCGGCTCGTTTCGGCTTCGATTCGCTGCGTCGTGGCGGATCGCTCGTCATCGTCGGCCTTTACGGCGGTAAGCTCACGGTGCCGGTGCCGATGTTTCCATTGCGCACCGTCAACATCCTGAGCTCGTTCGTTGGCACACTCGATGAGATGCGCGAGCTGCTCGATCTCGCTAAGAGCGGTCGCCTCGCGCCGCCGAAGACGCGGACCCGTCCGCTGGCAGAAGCCAACGAGGCGATCGCGGACTTGCGGGCCGGCCGCGTCATTGGCCGGGTCGTGCTCCAGCCTTAAGGCGGCCGAAAGAATGGGGGCGAACCCGATAGACGGCTTCGTCGTGGATCGGGCGGAGATCCGTTACATCGGCGAGGATCTGCAGCGTCCGGAGTGCATCCTCGCCGAGCGAGACGGCACGCTGTGGGCGGCGGATGCGCGCGGGGGCGTGGTGCGGATTACCGCCGATGGCCGGCAGGAAATCATTACCCAAAGGATCGGCGGCGACTTCGCCGAGGCGGCGACCGATGCCGAGCGCTTCACGGCCGGCACTCTGCCCAACGGGCTTGCATTCGCGGACGACGGCGACCTGCTGATCTCCAACTTCGGCACCGACCGGCTGGAGCGCATGACGCGCGACGGCAGCAGCTGGGTGATTCATGACTCGATCGACGGACAGCCCATCGGCAAGGTCAATTTTGTCCTGCGCGATTCGCGGAACCGGGTGTGGATGACCATCTCGACGCGCATCACGAACTGGATGGAGGCATTCCGCCAAACCGACCTCGCCGATGGCTACGTCGCGCTGGTCGATGATCGCGGCATCCGCATCGCCGCAGATGGCTTCGCGTTCACCAACGAGATCCGCCTCGATGCCGCTGAGGAGTACCTGTACATCGTCGAGACCATGGGCAAGCGCATCTCGCGGATGCGCCTCGGGGCCGACGGCACGCTGTCTGCGCGCGAGACCTTCGGACCGAGCAACCTGGGCAAGGGCTTTCCCGACGGCATTGCCTTCGATTCATATGGCAACCTCTGGGGCACCCTGATCATGGCCGAACAGTTGTTCGCGCTGACCCCCGAAGGCGATCTCAGAATCATTCTGGATGACGGCGATGCCGTGGCGACGGATGCGCTCGAAGCAGCGTTTCAGGCCGGCGAGGTCACACCGGAGCACATGTTGGCGGCAGCCGGCACCATCGCACCGTGGCTGGCGAGCGCAACCTTCGGCGGCCCCGATCTCCGCACCGTCTATCTCGGCAGCCTGCGCGGGACCCGCATACCGTACTTCCGGTCCCCGGTGGCGGGGTTGCCGATGGTACACTGGTAGCACCTAGCCGCAGGGCTGGGAGGGAGACATGTACCCAGCGCCGATCGATAGCTACAGCGCGCCATCGACCTTGAACGAGGCGCTCGCCGCTCTCGAGCAGCATGGCGATGAGGCCTGCGTGATCGCCGGCGGTATGAGCGTGATGCAGGCGATCAAGGCGCGGTTATTGCAGCCCCGGCACATCATCGACCTCAAGAGGATCACCGAGCTCAAAGGCGTGGCCGTGACCGACGATAGCGTGGCGATCGGCGCGATGGCGCGGTATCGCGACATCGCCACCGAGCCCCACTTGAAGGGCGCGTACCAGGCGCTTGCCGATGCAGCGGCCACGGTCGGCGATCGCCAGGTGCGCAATCGCGGCACGATCGGCGGCAGCCTGTGCTGGAACTACATCGCCGCCTGCACACCGCCGACGGTGCTCACGCTAGGCGGGCGGATCGAGCTGCACAAGGCCGACGGGACGAGCCGTGTGGTCCCGGCCGATGAGTTTCTGATCGCACCGTTGGAGACGGCGCGGGCCGACGATGAGGTCCTGACTCGCGTGCTGCTGCCGCCACCGCCCGCCCACGCTGGCAGCGCCTATCGCAAGTTCGCCACGCTGACCGATGGGCTGCCGGTGGTCGGCGTTGCCGCGTACATCGAGACCGACAGCCACGGTGCGTGCACCGCCGCGCGGCTCGGCATCGGCGGAATTCTGCCAAGGTGCCGGCGGGCCACGGCCGGCGAAGCGGCGTTGAAAGGCGTGCACGCCGAAGACGCCGCGGCCATCGACGCCGCGCTCGATGCGGCGGGCGCTGAGGTCGAGCCGCAGGACGACCGCTGGGCGAGCGCCGATTACCGGAAGGTTCAGATCCGCAGTCTCGGACGTGCGGTGGTAGCGAGCGCATTTGCGCGGGCAGCAAGCGGCTGAGCCATGGACCAGACGATCACCATTCGCATCAACGGCACCGCCTATCAGGAAACGGTGCCCCCGCGCCTGCTGCTGGTCGACTTCATCCGCAACCGCGCCGGCCTCACCGGCACCCATGTCGGGTGCACCTACGAGGGTCAGTGCGGGGCCTGCACCGTTCACCTCAACGGCGAGGCCGTGAAGTCCTGCATGATGCTTGCCGTCCAGGCCGATGGCGAGGAGGTCACGACGGTCGAGGGCCTGTCCGACGGCAAGAACCTGCACCCGCTGCAAACGACCTTCAACGAGCACCATGCGCTGCAGTGCGGCTACTGCACGAGCGGCATTCTGATGACCGCGGTGGAGTTCCTAAAGGACAACCCGGATCCGAGCGAGGCTGAGATACGGCGCGCACTCGTTGGCAACATCTGCCGCTGCACGGGGTACGTCCATATCGTCGCGGCGATCAAGGCAGCAGCGGCGCGCATGCGTGGCTGACACGGTGGGGCGAGGGATCACAGGCGAGGGATGACGGACGCCGAATCCGCATCGGGCTGGATCGGCCGGGGTTACCGCCGCAAGGAAGACCACCGGCTGATGACCGGGCATGGCGAGTATCTCGCCGACATCGCTATTCCCGGCATGTTGCACCTGGCCTTTGTGCGCAGCACCCACGCTCATGCGCGAATCACCAACATCGATACCGCGGCCGCGCTGGCGATGCCCGGCGTGGTGCGGGTGGTGACGGCCGCCGACCTCAAGGGAGCGATGCTGCCGTTTCCGCAGCCCGTGCTCGTCCCCAACATGCCGGCGCGGCACCCGACGTTCTGGCCACTCGCCGTCGACAAGGTCAAGTTCCATGGCGAGCCGGTCGCCGCGGTCGTGGCCACCGATGCCTATCTGGCCGAGGACGCCGCCGAAGCCATTGTCATCGACTACGAGCCGCTGACGCCGGTGCTCGATGCCGAGAGCGCGTTCGCCGCGGCGGCCCCGAAGGTCCACGACGACTGGCCGGACAACGAGATCTTCGCGATGACGCTGACCGGCGGCGCCACCGAGGAGGACCGGGCCAACAACGCCGCGGAGGTCGAGCGATTGATCGGGGCCGCGGACGTGGTCATTCGCGAGCGGTTTCGCGTGCACCGCACCGGCGTCACGCCGCTCGAGACGCGCGGCGCGGTCGCGGTGTGGACAGAGGGCGACGGGCTCAAGGCTTGGATTACCACCCAGCGGCCGCACATCGAGCGGCTGGCGCTGGCCGATCTCTTGGGCATTCCCGAGGCCAAGATTCGGGTGATCGCGCCGCGCGATCAGGGCGGCGGCTTCGGCGTCAAGGCGCCGATCCATCGCGAGCCGGTGCTGGTCTGCCATCTGGCGCGCGAGCTCGGTCGCCCGGTGTGCTGGATCGAGACTCGCGCCGAGCACTTGATGGCGGTGAGCCAAGAGCGCGACCAGATCCACGATATCGAGGTGGCGGCAGACAAGGAGGGCCGGATCACGGCCGTCCGCGACCGCGGGCTCGGCGATGTCGGCGACGGCTGTGCCGGCGTCTATTGGGGCTACCTCATGCCGTTCCTCGGGGCCGCGCTGCTGCCCAACGCCTACGACTTGCCCACCTGCGACATCAGCGTGCGGGTGGCGGTGACCAACAAGTCGTGCTCATCGCCGGCGCGTTCGTTCGGCGCCTTCCCGACCCGCTTCGCCCTCGATCGTTGCATCGACATGGTGGCCCATCGGTTGGGGCTCGAGCCGGCCGATGTGCGGCGCCAGAACCTGATCGCCAAGCTCCCCTACACCACCTGCACCGGCCTCAACTACGATGCCTCGGACTGGCTCAAGACCTGGGACAATCTGGTCAGCGCCGTCGATCTCGCCGGCTTCCGCAAAACACAACTGGCGGCGCGGGAGGAGGGGCGGTTCTTTGGCACCGGCTTCGCCGTCGGCGCCGAGGTCTCGGGCGCCCCGTCGGAGGCCTATGTGCAGATGGCCAACCAGCCGGGCTACGGCTCGGCGACCGTACGCCTCGATCCGCGCGGCAAGGCGCTCGTCTTCCATGGGGATGCGCCGAGCGGCCAGAGCCACGAGACGACGCTTTCGCAAGTGGCGGCGCAGGAGTTCGGCATCCACCCCGACGATGTGTTCGTGACGATCGGCGATACCGGTACCACGCCGTTCGGCTGCGGCACCAACGGCTCGCGCCAAGCCTCCTATACGGTCTCAGGCGTTGCCGAGGCCTGTCGTGGCTCAAGGCGAAGATGGACCGCTTCATGATCCACGACTTCGAATTGAGTGGGGCAACGCCCGGCGACTTCTACTATCGCGACGGCGAGGTCATCTATCAGCGGGATTCGAATATCCGTCGCACGCTCGCCGAGCAGGCAAACCGCATCATCAT
The DNA here is from genome assembly GCA_965248765.1 of Alphaproteobacteria bacterium. Taxonomy (GTDB): domain Bacteria; phylum Pseudomonadota; class Alphaproteobacteria; order VGEJ01; family VGEJ01; genus CBDFKF01. The sequence goes on along the minus strand of CBDFKF010000003.1, from coordinate 572,699 downwards.
GGCGCCGATCAACATGCCCGAAGGCGAGCAGGCCGGTCTCGAGCACACCGCGTATTTCGAGGCCGATGCCGCCATGTGGTCGTTCTCGGCACAAGCCGCGATCGTCGAGGTCGATCCCGCCACCGGCCAGTTCCGGATCGAGCGCTACGTCACATCGGAGGATGTCGGCACCGTCATCAACCCGCTGGTGGTCGAGGGCCAGGCCCAGGGCGGGGTGGTGCAGGGCATCTCCAATGCCTGCTTCGAGGAGTTCGCGTTCGACGAGAATGGCCAGCACCTGTCGGCCGACTTCGAGAACTACCAGATCGCGCGGGCGCCCGACGTCCCCGACATCACGGTGACCCACGCCGGCACGCCGTGTCTGCACAATCCGCTTGGCACGCGAGGCCTCGGCGAGGGCATCTGCGCGCCCGTGCCGGGCGCGCTCGGCAACGCCATTTCGGATGCGCTGCTGCCGTTCGGCGTCGAGGTTACCGAGCTGCCCCTGAACGCCAACCGCGTCTACGACCTGATCCAGCAGGCCAAGGCCAAGGCCGCCTGAGCCCCGTTAGCTACTCGCTTCCGGGCCGGCGGCCTCGGCCTCGGCCTCGGCGCGGAGTTCGACGCGGCGGATCTTGCCCGAAACGGTCTTGGGCAGCGCCTCGCGGAAATCGATCTCGCGCGGATACTTGTACGGTGCGGTGTGGCTCTTGACGAAGTCCTGGATGTCCTTGGTGAGCTCGGGCGATGGCGTGTGCCCGGCAGCCGGGATGATGTAGGCCTTGACGATGGCCCCGCGCAGCTCGTCGGGCTTGCCCACCACGGCCGATTCGGCGACCGCCGGGTGCTCCTGCAGCGCACTCTCCACCTCGAACGGGCTGATGCGGTAGCCGGCCGAGGAGATGATGTCATCGGAGCGGCCGACGAACCAGATGTAGCCATCGGCATCGCGGGTCGCGGTATCGCCGGTGTAGTACCAGCCGTGGCGGAAGCACTGGGCGTTGGCCGCGTCGTCCTCGTAATAGCCGTGGAACAGCCCCGGCGGATGCGGCTCGGTGAGCCGCACCGCGATGTGACCGACCTCGTCGTCGGCGAGCCGGGTGCCGGCATCGTCGATGACATCGACCTCGATGCCGGGAACCGGGCGGCCCATCGAGCCCCGTTTGACCGGCATGCCCGGCATGTTGGCGACGATGTTGATGGTCTCGGTCTGGCCGTAGCCGTCGTGGATCTCGGTGCCGGTGGCATCTTTCCAGACCCGCATGACCTCGGGATTGAGGGGCTCGCCGGCGCCGAACGAGTGGCGGATCGAGCCGAGCGCGTACTGCGTGAGGTCGACCTGGGCGAACACTCGATAGACCGTCGGCGGCGCACAAAAGGTGGTGATGCCAAGCTGGCCGATGAGGTGCAGATGCTTGTCGGCGTCGAATTTGGTATCGCCGTCGTAGAGCACCATGGCCGCGCCCATCAGCCACGGCGGGAACAGCATGCCCCAGGCCGCCTTGGCCCAGCCGGTGTCCGACAGCGTCCAGTGGATATCGTCCTCGCCGAGGTCCATCCAGTAGCGGCCGGTGATTGCATGGGCCAGCGCATAGCCGTGGTCGCGCGGCACCATCTTGGCGAACGCGGTGGTGCCCGATGTGAAATAGACGAGCATCGTGTCATCGGCTCGCGAGGCCGGCATTTGATCGCGGCTGAGCTCGTCCGGGGCGCCGGCACAGGCCTCTTCGTACGATACCCAGCCCTGCCGCTCGCCGCCGATCACGATCAAATGCTGCAGGCTCGGGCAGCGCGCGCGGATCGCCTCGACCTTGTCGGCGGCGTCGGCGGTGACGATGGCGAGCGTGGCTTTCGACTTGTTGATCCGGTACTCGATGTCCTTGGGCATCAGGAGATTGGTGCCGGGCATCGCCACCACGCCGGTCTTGATGCAGCCGATCATCACCTCGTACCACGCGGGGATACGCGGGATCATGACGAACGCGAACGCGCCCTTGGCGACGCCGAGGTTCATCAGGACGTGGGCGAAGCGGTTCGAGGCCCGGTTGAGATCGGCGAAGCTGTGGTGGGCGATGGTCTCGCCGTCCCGCGCCACGGCGATGAATGCCGTCTTGTCGGCCTCGCGCGCGCGGCGATCGATGACATCGAAACCGAAGTTGTAGAACTCAGGCATCGTCAAGCGGATGGCCGCCCGCTTTGCGTCGTAATCGCCTTCCTTCGGCAGCTCGATCATGGTGCCCTCCCTGGTGCAGGCTTGGGCTCCATGGTATCGCGACGAACGCGCTTGCGCGCCGCCAACATGGCCCGGGCGAGGGTGAACACCTCACCGGGGCCCATTGTTCGCGGGTTGGCTTCGACCATCGGGCGGTTCTCCGGTGCCATCGTCGCCTCGGCCAGGCGCTCCGGCGTCAGACCATCGTGCCCGAGGTCGAGATCGAGCCCGACATCGCGGAGGAGACCTTCGTAGTGCTCGCGGAGCGCCTTCGCGAAAACGCGGCTCGTTGGGACCTCGGCGACTCCGAGGGCCTCGGCTACGCCTGCGTACCGCGCTGGGTCGCGAGCCGCGTTCCAGGGCAGCGCGAGCGCGACCGCGCGCCCGTGCGGGATGGCGGCCAAGCTGCCGAGCCCGTGGCCAAGGGCATGGGCGGCGCCGGTGCCGGAGGCATCGATGGCGAGCCCCGCGAGGCAGGCGGCGATCTGCATCGCGCCGCGCGCGGGCAGGTCTTCGGGCGTATCGACCGCGCGTCTCAGCCATGTGTTGATCAAGCGTACGGCGCGGAGCCCGTCGTCGCAGCTCGCCGGATTGGCGGTGCGGATGGTGGCCGCCTCGATCGCATGGACCAGAGCGTCGAGCCCGGTCATCGCCGTCACTGCCGCGGGTAGGCCGACGGTCAGCTCCGGATCGAGCACCGCGAGATCGGGCCGGAGTGGATCGCCCCAACTCCACAGCTTGGTGCCGTCTGCCGTGAACACGGCGGTGCGGGTGACTTCGGCACCGGTGCCGGCCGTGCTCGGCAGGCAAATCAACCTGCGCCGCCGCTCGGGCAACGGCAGCACGGCGAGGGCGTGGGCGCGAACCTCGGTCGGCGCATCGGCGTGGCAGGCGGCGAGCTTGCCGATGTCGAGTGTGGAGCCGCCGCCGAGGGCGACCACGGCTGTGCAGGTTTGCGCGATGGTTGCCGCGCGCTCGATCACTTCAATGCCGGGCTCACCCGCCGTGTTCTCGACCACGCGCAGCGTATGGCCCGCATCGCGCAAGCACGACTCGATCGCGTGCCGTACATCGCCGACCGCGGGGTCGCACACATAGAGGAGCGGACCGCGTGCAACCCCGACGCGACCCATTTCTTCCGCGAGGCCGGCGCGGCTGCCGGCGCCGAAGACAACGCGCGTTTCCCGCTCCCAGACAAACTCGGCCAAGCCTTCCACGTCCGGGTCCATTCGGCGCACGTTGACACAGCCGCCGAGGGCGGTCCACGCTCAGGCGGGGCTGCCCGTGAAGATCACGCGGATCACGCTGAGCCATCACCGCCTTGTTCTCGACCCGCCGTTCGTTGCGGCGTGGGACGGCCGGCCCCGCACTCATTTTGATTCGACTGTAGTGCGGGTGGAGACCGATCAGGGTCTCATCGGTATTAGCGGCGGCGGGACGATGCCGGGGTTCGCCGGTCACGAGGACCTGTTCGTCGGCCGCGACCCGCGCGACCTGGCGCGTCACCATCGGGTCATCGAGACATTGTCGTTCCACTACGGCCGCTGCTGGCCGCTCGAGATCGCGCTGTGGGACCTGTGCGGGCAAGCCGCAGACCGACCTTGCCGTGCTCTCGATGGGCCGGCGCCCGATCGACTGCGTGTTTATGCCTCATCGGGCGCAAGCCACGGCCCGGCCGAACTGGCCCAGCTAGCCGCCGCCCTGGTAGCGGACGGGTTTCCGGCGATGAAGGTGCGCATCGGACGCGATTGGCGTGCCGGCATCGCCGGCCTCGAAGCGGTGAGATCGGCGGTCGGCGAGACCCTCGAGCTCTTGGTCGACTGCAACCAGGCCTGGCACATGCCGTGGGATACCGAATCGCCGTGGGAGCTCGATCAGGCGCTGGAGGTGGCGCGTGAGCTCCACAGCCTTGGCGTATCGTGGATGGAAGAGCCGCTCGATCGTGCCGATCGCACGGGGATGCAGGCACTGCGTGAGAAGGCCAACGTGCGGATCGCCGGAGGCGAGGTGGCGCGCGAGTTGCACGATCTTCGCGACCTGGTGGTCGAGGGCTGTCTCGATGTCCTACAGCCCGATGCGGCGTTGACCGGGGGCCCGGTGGGTTTGATGGCGATCGCCGCGCTTACGCACCAGCATGATATCGCGTTCACGCCGCATACCTGGGGCGATGGCATCGGCCTGATGGCCAATGCCCAGCTCCACGCAGCGACCGGCGGCGATGTCTACCTCGAGTACCCCTACGATCCGCCGACGTGGACGCCGGCGCGGCGCGACTGCGTGCTGGCCGAGCCGATCGCCGCGGACAGAGGCTGGCTCACGCTGCCATCGGCACCCGGTCTTGGGCTCATCCTCGATGAGGACCGGTTGGCCGCCACGCGTTTTTAGGCGATTAAATCATGCGGCGCCCGTCGGCCGACTCCCCCAGCGGCCCTCAAACCGTGGTCCACTATTGGCGAATCACAATCAGCCCAAGGCGGCTCGGCGCCGCTTTGATGGAGGGAGCATCGTGAACAACATACTCAGGATCGCGTTCGCGGCGGCGGTGGTGGTCGCCGGTGCGGCGGGCGTGGAAGCCAAAACGCTGCGCATGGCGTACGACGCCGATCCGGTTTCACTCGATCCCCACGAGCAGCTGTCGGGCGGGACCTTGCAGCTCTCGCGCATGGTCTTCGATCCGCTGGTGCGCTGGACCAAGGACCTGGCCTTCGAGCCGCGCCTCGCCGAGAGCTGGGAGCGGATCGACGACACCACCATGCGTTTTCATTTGCGCAAGGGCGTCAAGTTCCACTCGGGCAACCCGCTGACGGCGACGGATGTGAAATGGACCTTCGACCGCCTCAACGCGAGCCCCGACTTCAAGGGCATCTTCGAGCCCTTCAAGGAAATGAGGATCGTCGACGACCACACCGTCGACTTGGTCACCAAAGGTCCCTACTCGCTAGTCCTGCACAATGCGACCTACATTTTCCCGATGGATAGTGCGTTCTACTCGGGGACAGATTCGCGCGGTGCCGACAAGGCAGAGATCGTGAAGCACGGCGACTCGTTCGCCTCCGCCAATACCTCTGGCACTGGGCCCTACATCATCACCTCGCGCGAGCAGGGCGTGCGGGTCGAGTTCAAACGGTTCGACGGGTACTGGGACACCGCTTCGCCCGGCAACGTCGATACGATCGTGCTGACACCGATCAAGGAGGCGCCGACCCGCGTCGCTGCGCTGCTCTCGGGCGATGTCGACTTCATCGCGCCGGTTCCGCCGACCGATCTCGACCGCGTGCGCGATCATGCGGACACCGACCTCGTAACGATGACCGGCACCCGCATCATCACCTTCCAGCTAAACCAGGACCGGGTGGCGGCCTTCAAGGACCCGCGTGTGCGACAGTCGATCGTGTACGCCATCAACAACGAGGCCATCACCGACAAGATCATGAAGGGCTTTGGCACCGGCGCTGGGCAGATGAGCCCGGCCGGCTACCTCGGCTTCAACGCGGCATGCCAACCGCGTTGCGATCTGGCGAAGGCGCAGGCGTTGATGGCGGATGCGGGCTATGGCGATGGGCTCTCGATCAGCATGATGGCGCCCAACAACCGTTACGTGAACGATTCCAAGATCGCGGAAGCGGTGGCCAGCATGCTCGCCAAGATTAATATCAAGGTCGATCTGACGACGATGCCCAAGGCGCAGTACTGGCCGAAGTTCGATGAGCGCGCGGCCGACGTCATGATGATCGGCTGGCATTCGGACACCGAGGACTCGGCCAACTTCTATGAGTTCCTGGCGATGACGCCGGACACCGACACCGGCCGTGGCCAGTACAACGCCGGCAACTATTCGAACACGCGGGTCGATGAGCTAACGGTCGCGAGCCTGACCGAGACTGACGACGGCAAACGCGCGGCGATGCTGCAGGAGGTCGAGCAGATTCTCTACGATGAGGCGGCGTTCGTGCCGTTGCACTGGCAGGATCTAGCCTGGGCGGCCCGCAAGGGCCTCCACATCGACCCCATCGTCAATGTGCTGAACTTCCCGTACCTCGGCGATCTCGTAATCGACTGAGGCAGCGGTTCACGGCGGAGGGACGCACCGGTGACGGGCGCCCCTCCTGCTTTGTCAGATGCAGTCCGCAAAGCAGTGAGCGGCGGTTGGTGCGGCGGTGGCAACACTAACGTTCCTGTTACGGCGCCTGGCGCAGGCCGTGGTGGTGATGTTCGTCATCAGCCTCATCGGCTTTTCGATCCAGGATAACCTTGGCGATCCGCTGCGCGAGCTCGTCGGCCAATCGGTCAGCGAGGTCGAGCGCCAAGCGTTGCGCGATCGGATGGGGCTCAACGATCTGTTCATCGAGCAGTACGTGCGGTTCCTCACCGGGGCGGTGCAGGGCGACCTCGGCAACTCCTACTTTTTCCTTGACGTCATCCTCGCCAAGTTCCCGGCCACCTTCGAGCTGGTGCTGGGCGCGAGCCTGATCATCCTGTTGGTCTCCGTGCCGGCGGGCGTCTATTGCGCCATCAGGCCCGATGGCGTGGGCGCGCGGCTTATCCTCGGCATCAGCATCGTCGGCATTTCGGTGCCGGTGTTTCTCACCGCGATCTTCGCGATCTACATCTTTTCGGTTGAGCTCGGCTGGATGCCGTCGTTCGGCCGCGGTGAGACGACCGAAATGCCGTGGGGCTGGCGGACGGGCTTGCTGACCGGGGACGGTCTTTTGCACTTGGTTCTCCCGTCGATCGCGCTGTCCTCGATCCTGCTGCCGCTGTTCATCCGCCTCATCCGCGCCGAGATGATGGAGACCCTGCGCAGCGAGTACGTTCGCTACGCCTGGTCCAAGGGATTGCGCGCCCGGCGGGTATGGTTCGTGCACGCGTTTCGCAACACGCTCCTGCCGGTGGTGACGGTGGGCGGGGTGCAGATCGGTACGTTGATCGCCTACACGATCCTGACCGAAACCGTGTTCCAGTGGCCCGGCATGGGTTTCCTTTTCCTCGAGGCGGTAAACCGCGTCGATACCCCGCTGATCATCGCCTACATCATCGTGGTCGGCCTAATCTTCGTTGTGACCAACACCGTCGTCGACGTGCTCTACACGCTGATCGACCCGACCGTGAGAACGGTCAGGGGCGCCCGATGAGCATGCTCAGCGCCATCGCACGGTCGAATCTGGCCTACCGCTTCGGGCGCGATCGAGTGGCAGTGGGGAGTGCTGTGGTGCTCGCGCTCCGTCGGTACTGGCGCCGGTGCTCGCGCCGCAGAATCCGTACGATCCGCTGCAGATCGACATCCTCGATTCGGAGATCCCGCCCGCTTGGCAGGAGGGCAGCGATTCCCGCTTCATGTTGGGCACCGACGCCCAGGGGCGCGGCATCCTCTCGACGGTGATGTACGGCACCGGGATATCGCTCTTGATCGGGCTATGCGCGGTTGCCCTTCAGGCGGTGCTGGGAATCACGTTCGGCCTACTCGCAGGCTATGTCGGCGGCTCACTCGATGCGTTCCTGATGCGGCTTGCCGATATCCAGCTTTCGCTCTCGACATTGATGGTCGCGATCATAGCGCTCGCGGTGTTCCAGGCCGCGTTCGGCTTCCAGGCCTATGAGGACACCGCGATCTTCATGTTGGTGATCGTGATCGGCATCGCCGAGTGGCCGCAATATGCCCGCACCATCCGCGCCAACGTGCTAGCCGAACGCAGCAAGGAGTACGTCGAGGCGGCTCGCGTGATCGGCTTGCGGCGCTCGCGCATCATGGTGCGCCACATCCTGCCCAACACCATGACGCCGATCCTTGTCATCTCGACGATCCAAGTGGCGAACGCGATCGTCACGGAGGCCGCGCTCAGCTTCCTCGGGCTCGGTATGCCGGTGTACCGACCGTCGCTCGGCTCGCTGATTCGCAGCGGCTTCGAGTTCATCTTCTCGGGCTCGTGGTGGATCACCATCATCCCGGCGATCGTGCTGATCGTTCTGATCCTCGCCATCAACCTGCTGGGCGATTGGCTGCGCGATACGCTGAACCCCAAGCTCTATCGGGGGCGTTGAGGATGCCGCTCTTGGAGGTGAGCGGACTCGAGGTGACGTTCCCGATGCGCGGCGGCGATCTCAAGGCCCTGCACGGCATCGACTTCTCGCTCGATCGCGGCGAGCGCTTGGGCATCGTCGGCGAATCGGGCGCCGGCAAATCGATGGCCGCGTTCGCCATCCTCAATCTGATCAGGGAGCCTGGCTACATCAGCGCCGGCACGATCGTCTTCGACGACCAGGAGCTCTCCGGTCTCTCGGCGTAAGCGATCCGCCATGTTCGGGGCAACCGCATCAGCATGATCTTCCAGGACCCGATGATGACGCTCAACCCGGTGCTGACGATCGGCACGCAGATGGTCGAGACGCTCAAGGCACATCGCACGATATCCGAGGCCGAGGCACGGGAGAGGTCGCTCGCCAAGCTGCGCGAGGTCGCTATTCTCTCGCCGGAGGCGCGGCTTGCGAGCTACCCCCACGAGCTCTCGGGCGGCCTGCGCCAGCGCATCGTCATCGCCATCGCGCTGCTGACCGAGCCTGACATCATCATCGCCGATGAGCCGACGACCGCGCTCGATGTGACGATCCAGGCCGAGGTCATGGCACTTCTGCTGGAACTGTGCATGGACCATGGCGTCGGCCTGATCCTGATCACCCACGATCTCGCGGTGGTGGCGCAGGCAACGCGGCGGCTGATTGTCATGTACGCCGGGCGGATCGTCGAGGAGGGACGGACCGACCTCATCATCGACGATCCGCGCCATCCCTATACCCGTGGGCTGATCAACGCGCTGCCCCAACGCCGCGCCGCAGGTGCGCGGTTGAGCCAGATTCGCGGAACGATGCCGAGCCTGGGCGAGACCCTCGCAGGCTGCGCCTTTAGCCCGCGTTGCGACCTGGCGATAGCCGAGTGTGCCGCCGGGGTCCCTGCGTTGCGACCGGTTGCCGGCCGTTCCGTCGCGTGCGTGCGCGCCGAGGCAAGCCTGTGACCAGGACTGCACCGTTGCTAGAGCTCGAGGGGCTGCGCAAAGAGTTCGCGCTGCCGACTCATTTCCTGCGCCGCCACAAACCGAGACTGCACGCGGTCAACGGGGTCTCGCTCGACGTCGAGAGGGGCGAGTCGTTCTGTGTGGTGGGCGAGAGCGGTTGCGGCAAGACAACGCTCGGACGGCTGATCATGGGGGTGATCGAACCGACCGACGGCAGCGTCGCCTACGACGGCGTGTGCATCGACACGCTGAGCGAAACCGAACGCCGGCCCTATCGACGGCGCATGCAGATGATTTTTCAGAATCCGTACGGATCGCTCAATCCGCGTATGAGCGTGCAGCAGACCCTGGAGGAGCCGCTACGCTTCCACCGTCCTGAGCTCAGCCACGCCGAAGTGCGCGATCTTGTCGAGGCAGTCATGGTCTCGGTGGGTAACGATCCGCAGTGGGGTGGGCGGCTGCCGCACGAATTCTCCGGCGGCCAGCGCCAGCGCATCTCGATCGCCCGCGCGTTGGTCACCGATCCCGAATTCCTGGTTGCCGACGAACCGGTCTCCGCGCTCGATGTGTCTGTCCAGGCGCAGGTGCTGAACGTGCTCCTGGATACCCGGGAGCAGCGCGACCTCACATACGTCTTCATCACCCACGATCTTGCGGTGGTCGAGCACTTCGGCACGCGGGTCGCAGTCATGTATCTCGGGCGCGTGTGCGAGGTCGCCAAGACGCGCACCCTATTCAAGCAGCCGCGCCACCCCTACACCCAGCTGTTGCTCAGCGCGATTCCGAAGATGGACGGCACACCGTTTCAGCGTGGCCCGACGGTGGGCGAGGTGCCGAGCCCGATCGACCCGCCGCCCGGCCGCTTCTTCCATGCCCGTTGCCCACACGCCAATCGGCGCTGCCGGGCCGAGGTGCCGGCGCCGCGGGCGACCGCGGATGGGACCACGGTCGCGTGCCATGCGTTGAGGAGGGTCGGATCTAGCCGTCTGTCAGGTTTCGGCGACGGCGTTGGCTACGGCGAACGCGGTGGCGTCTGCAGGCGGCAGCGGTTTCGCAAACAGATATTCTTGGCCGTACTCACAACGCAGTTCGATAAGCGTGTCGACCTCCGGCTGGTGCTCGATGCCTTCGGCGACGATCGTCATGTCGAGCGCCTTGGCGAGGCCCACGATGCTCTGAACGATGCGCAGGCTGGTATCGCTCTCCAACATCGTTGCCACGAAACTCTGGTCGATCTTGAGGGTATCGATCGGGAAACGGTGGAGGTAGCTGAGGCTGGAATAACCGGTACCGAAATCATCGATCGCGATGGCAAGGCCGAGGCCCTTCAGCCCGTCGAGCACGGCTGCTGCAACTTGCGGATTGGCGATGAGCGCGCCTTCGGTGAGTTCCGCCTTGATGTGCCGCGGGTCGACGCCGCTCGCAGTGAGGGCGTCCGCGAGATCGGAGACGACGCTGAGATCGGCGAACCGGAGGCCCGAGAGGTTAACACTGAGGAATAGTGGCGCGGCGTTGCCGACCTCGGCGTGAATCGCCGCCAGGGCGTCAAAGGCGGCCCGGAACAACCAGCGGTCGAGATCAGGCATCAGGCCGCCGGCCTCGGCGATCGGTATGAACTCGCCTGGCGAAACCATGCCACGCTCCGGGTGCTGCCAACGGATCAGCGCCTCATAGCCGGCGATCGCGCCGCCCTCGAGCCATACGATCGGCTGCATCAAGACGCGCAGCTCGCCGCGCCCGATCGCATCGGCCAGCTCCTGTTCGAGCCTGAGATGGCGACGGAAAGCCTCGTATTGCTGGGTGTAGTCCTCCGAGTCGCTAGCGCTGTCCTCGACCGGGGCGCGCTCGGCGCCACCAATAAGCCCCTGAACGTCGCGGAAGCGCTTGAGCAGCAGGCGTAGAAGCAACGAGGTGATGGTATCGGCGCTCTGCAGCTTCCCCTGAATCTGCTCGCGCGAGATGGCGATTACCTCGGTCTCCTCGGCGGCCCGTGCTGTCGCGGTCCGCAGGTTATCGTCGATGAGCGCCATCTCGCCGAAGATCTCGCCGGCACCGAGCAGGCCAAGGCGCACGTTCCGGCCCTGGCGTAGGCAGGTGATCTCGACCTCGCCGCGTTCGATGATGAAGGCCACGTCGCCGGGCGTTCCTTCGCCGAAAATGAGCTCGCCGGGACGGAAGATCTGGCGGCGGTCACTATCGGCAGCGGCGCGAGTCATCGAACGCTTGGTTTCTCAGGAGCGTGGTCGGCCGGTCTCGGGCAGACCGCGTTGGCGCCAGCGAACGGCATAGGGCGGAACGGGCGCCGCTCCGAACTTCCCAACCGTGGGCGCGAGCGCACGTGGCTTTGCTAGTCGAGAGGGGGTTCGGCCGAGTCGGGCGTCTCCGCCGGGGCATCGCCGGTGGTCTCCGCCGGGGTATCGCTGGCGAGATTGCCGTCTATTTCGGGGTCGTTCCGCTTGGCGGCGCGGTCCGCTTTGTCGGCCTGCTTGGCCGCGCGCTTCGCCGCCTTCTTTCTCTCCCGGTCGAGCCGCTTGCCGCGGTAGTTGGGCCTACGCCCCAACGGTCGCTCCAGCGCTGCGCGCTGGCACCATCACAGCACCGAGCACTAGTTACGCCGAAACAGTGAGGTTCTCAGCGGCCATCCTGCGAACACATCGCGCGACCCGTCATCGGGCCGAATGAAACCGAAACCTCGTTGGGATTGAACCACTTGACCGTTCCCGCTGCCATCACGTTCCTTCAAGAAAGCTCGACCGGCAGCTCGAAATCGACCGTCGCAAGGAGCGTCTAACGCACACCCCGAGAATGCACGTAAGCCCGCGACGTTGCAAGAGGAGCGGCTCTCACGTGTCACTAACACACGATATGTCCGGTTTATGTACCAGACGATCTGTCCGGATTTAGAAGCTCTCCAGGCTATGGAGGGTTTGGATGCGCCGGACAGAGCAGTTGCAGGGACTGAGATTGATGAAGTTCGAGGAGGTTTACGGCCGCACCCATCGGGGTTGCTTGAGCCAAGCCGAGGCGGCGGAGGTTCTCGGCGTTTCAGAGCGCACCTTCCGGCGCTGGCGCGACCGCTATGAGGCGGACGGCGCGGAAGGGCTCTACGATCGCCGTCTGGGCCGGGTCTCGGCGCGGCGCGCGGCGGTCAACGAGGTGACGGCGCTGTTGGCGCTGTTCGACACCCGCTACTGGGACTTCACCGCCAAGCACTTCCACGAGAAGCTGGTCGCGGACTATGCCTTCAAGCGCAGCTACAACTGGGTGCGGCTGAGCTTGCAGGCCCATGGGCGAAGACGGGCGGCGCCCAGGCGCGGGGCGCACCGGCGCAAGCGGCCGCGCCGCGCGCTGCCCGGCATGATGCTGCATCAAGACGGCTCAAGCCACGCGTGGGTCCCCGATCAGTGGTGGGACCTGATCGTCACCATGGACGACACCACCAGTGAGATCTACTCGGCCTTCTTCGTCGCCGAAGAGGGCACGATGTCGAGCTTTCAGGGGGTGTCCGAGGCGATCCGGGTCAAGGGGCTGTTCTGCTCGCTCTATGCCGACCGCGCCGGCCACTACTGGCACACCCCTGAGGCCGGCGGCACGGTCGACAAGGACAATCCGACCCAGTTCGGCCGCGCCCTGGCCCAGCTCGGCATCGAGCTGATCCCGGCCTACTCGCCCGAGGCAAGGGGGCGCTCGGAACGCATGTTCGCCACCCTGCAGAAGCGCCTGCCCCAGGAGCTCAGGCTCGCCGGCATCACCGACATGGCCCAGGCCAACCGCTTCCTCAAGGAGCTCTACCTGCCAGGCCACAACGCCCGCTTCGCGGTGCCGCCGGAAGCCGAGGGCACCGCCTTCGTGCCCTTCGCCGGTACCCTCGACGACATCCTCTGCGTGCAGCAGGAGCGCACCGTCTCCAACGACAACACCGTGCGCTACAAACGCCTGGTGCTGGCGATCCCGCCCGACCGCCATCGCCGCCACTACGTCAAGGCAAGGGTCCGGGTCCACGAATACCCCGACCGCACCCTCGCCGTCTTCCATGGGCCGCGCTGCCTGGCCCGATACCAGGCCGACGGATCGCCCATCAACACAAGCCACAGACAGGCCGCGTGATCCGCTTCGACGCGACCGGCCAGTGGATAAGGGGACGGCCGCTCCGCGCCCGTCCCCTTATCCACTGGCCCAACAACCACAACTGAAGCGGTCAATTCATATGGTACATAAACCGGTCAATTCAGTTTGTTCTCGACACCTCCCAAGGTGTTTCGGGCCGGCGCGGAGGGCGAGGTGATCATCTACGCGTTCGCCACCACATCGCTCGGCGTTGTTACCGCCGCCTTCACGCGTCACGGCGTCTGCGCCGTCAGGATCACCGGCAACGCGAAACAAGGCGAGGCGGAGCTGCGCCAGCTCTTTCCCGCGGCGCGGCTGATCTTCGGCGAGGGCGATTTCGAGGGGTTGGTGAGAGGCGTGGCCGCAGCGATCGAGGAGCCCGCACGCGCCGCCGAGCTGCCGCTGGACATTCGCGGCACCGCCTTCCAACAGCGGGTGTGGAACGCGCTGCGCAAAGTCCCCCTCGGCACCAGGGCAACCTATTCGGCGATCGCCGCGACGATCGGTGCGCCGGGCGCGCACCGCGCCGTCGCCCAAGCCTGTGGCGCCAACCCGGCCGCGGTCCTGGTGCCGTGCCACCGTGTGGTGCGGGCCGACGGCGGCCTCGGTGGCTATCGCTGGGGCATCGAGCGCAAGCGGGTCCTGCTCGCCCGCGAAGCCGCCCCGCCAAAAGCCACCGATAACCGACGGTGACCATTGCCGAGCGCCTTGCCGCGGTGCAGTGGCAATCGGTCGATGCCGAGCTCGATGCGTACGGTGTCGGCCGCCTCGGCCCGGTACTGAGCCCCGACGAGTGCGCCGCGCTCGCGGCGACCTACGACGCCGACGCGCCGTTCCGCAGCCGCGTCTCGATGGCGCGCCACGGCTTCGGCGAGGGCGAGTACAAGTACTTCGCGTACCCGCTGCCCGACACCGTCGCGTACCTGCGCCAGGCCGCTTATCCCCATGCCGCTCGCACGGCGAACCGATGGGCGGCATGGCTCGGGCTCGATGTCCTCTACCCGGCCGCGCTCTCGGCCATGTTGGAGCGATGCCACACCGCGGGCCAGGTGTGCCCGACACCGCTGATGCTCAAATACGGGCCGGGCGACTACAACTGCCTCCACCAGGACCTCTACGGCGAGCAGGTGTTCCCGCTGCAATGCACGGTCCTCCTCAGCGATCCCGCGGATTTCGACGGCGGCGAGTTCGTGCTCACCGAACAGCGCCCGCGCATGCAATCCCGCGCCGAGGTCGTGACCCTAGCCCAGGGCGAGGCGGTGCTGTTCGCCGTCAACGAGCGACCGCGTCGCGGCACGCGGGGCTACCACCGCGTAAAGATGCGCCACGGAGTCAGCCGGCTCCACAGCGGTCAGCGCCTTACCCTGGGCGTGATCTTCCACGACGCCGCCTAGGTCGTGTACTCAGTAAATGGTGCTGTGAGTGGCGATGTCCGCTCATAGGCCACTTCGGTCAACCGGTAGCCGACTCCGAACCGGCGAACTACCGATCCTGACCCTGGCTGTGTAAAAACGCTTGCCTGATATGATTCTTCGGTGGTCTGAGCGGGGAGATCGTATGGGGCGTTTCGTTGAAGGGACCGATCGCGGGCAGCGCACTTTGTTCCCGGAGTGCTTGGACGACTGGATTGGCGAGGACAATGCGGTTCGGGTGATCGATGTCTTTGTCGAGGAGCTGGATCTAGCCGAGCTTGGCTTCAGCCGTGTCGCGCCGAAGGATACCGGCCGGCCTGCGTATCATCCGTCGGTTCTGCTGAAGCTGTACATCTACGGCTATCTCAATCGGGTCCAATCGAGCCGCCGGCTTGAGCGGGAAGCCGGGCGCAACGTGGAAGTGATGTGGCTAACCGGCCGCCTGGCTCCCGATCACAAGACGATCGCCGACTTCCGCAACAAGGACAATGGTCGCGCCATCCGTCAGGTCTGTGCCCGGTTCGTCGCTCTGTGCCGCACGCTCGGTCTGTTTGCCGAAGCCCGCGTTGCGATCGATGGCAGCAAGTTCAAGGCAGTGAACAACCGAGACAGGAACTTCACGCGAGCCAAGATGACGCGGCGCCTGGATCAGCGTGTCGCGCTACCTGCACCAGCTGGACAGCGCCGACCGGCAAGAGCCGTCTCTGGCACGCACGACCAAGACGGTCCGTCTGCACGAGAAGATTGCCAGGCTCAGGCAAGAGATGCAGCGCCTCAAGGGGCTCGAGGCGCGGATGCGCGAGAGGCCGGACCAGCAGATCTCTCTAACCGATCCCGACGCTCGCTCGATGGCGACCAGCGGTCGGGGATCGGGCGTCGTCGGCTACAACGTGCAAGCCGCCGTCGACACCAAGCATCATCTGATCGTTGCCCACGAGGTGACCAACGTCGGCACCGACCGGTCCCAGCTCGCCCGCATGGCCAAGCAGACGAAAGCGACGCTGGGGGCGGACACCTTGGATGTCCTCGCCGACCGGGGCTACTTCAACAGTGCGGAGATCCTGGCGTGCGAAGACGCCGCCATCACGGTCACGCTTCCCAAGCCGCAGACCTCCGGCCGCTATGTGGCGCAAAAGGACATCTACATCTGCCCGGCCAACGAAAGGCTGAGGTATCGATACACGACTGAGGAAAAGGGCCTGGCCTTACGCCGCTACTGGACCAACGCGTGTCTGAGCTGCGCCATCAAGCACCGCTGCACCACGGGCAGAGAGCGCCGGATCACCCGCTGGGAGTACGAGCATGTTCTCGAGGCTGTTCAGAGGCGGCTCGACGAGCATCCGGAGAAGATGCGCCAGCGCCGCGAGACGGTCGAGCATCCCTTCGGCACGATCAAAGCCCCGATGGGCGCGCAACCCACTTCCTGATGAAGACGCTCACAACGCGTCAGCACCGAGATGGCGCTGCACGTACTCGCCTATAACCTCACCCGTGTCATGAACATCCTCGGCACCGGGCTGCTGATCGCGGCCATCAGGGCATAGGAAACGCAACTTCCTGGCTCCAACGCCCACGAAACGCCAGACCGCCCGACCTGAGCTTCTCTTAGATGACTCAGGTTGCCCACTGAGCTAGATGAACGGCTCGCTCACATCAGCCTCGGGCCGCTACGTCCGACCGCCAACGCCGCCGCGTTCCTACACAACCAAGACCCGTAGCCGCCATTCTGTGTCTGACCGCGTGGACTCTGGATAGCGCATAAAGGCATCATCGAGGCGAGCTTTCGCGACGGGAGAGGCTCTCGTGGCGCCCGCGACGCGTGGACTCGCCGGGCGCAATACCGCATCGTTGGGGCTAAACGAGGGAGGGTAGTGTGGCCCAACTATTCGCACAGGATGCGTTCAGCGGGAAGTCGGTTCTAATCACCGGGGCAACCTCGGGGATCGGCGCGGGCACGGCCAAAGCCTTTGCCGCGCACGGCGCAGACGTCGTCGTCACCGGCCGCGATGCCAAACGGGGCGAGACGGTGGTCGAGGAGATCCGCGGAGCCGGAGGCACGGCCGAACTCAGGCTCGGCGATGTCGCTGACGGCGGTTTCTGCGACAGTGTCGTCGCCGAAACCGTCGATCGCCTCGGCCGGCTCGATGTCCTGTTCAACAACGCCGGTATCTTCATCGACGCAAGCATTGACGAGATGTCGGACGACGATTGGCACGCGCTCGTGGAGACCAACATCAGCGGTAGCTTCTATATGGCGCGGGCCGCGGTGCGTGCCATGAAACCGCGCGGCGGCGGCGTCATTGTCAATACCTCCTCGGAGTGCGCGTTGATCGGCTACCAGAAGACGGCGGCCTACAGCGCGACCAAGAGCGCGATCATCATGTTGACCAAGGTCATGGCGCTCGACCACGCCCGCGACGGTATCCGCGTCAATGCTGTCTGTCCCGGCGATATCGATACGCCGATGATGGACCAGGGCTGGGGGGCGCCCGGGCTCTCCACGGCCGAGATGCGCGAGCGGATCAAGGAGCACGTGCCGACAGGCACTATCGGCGAGCCGATCGATATCGCGCTCGCGGTCATGTACCTCGCCTCCGATGCCGCGCGGTACGTCACCGGCATCATGTTGCCGGTCGACGGCGGAACCACGGCCCGCTGACGAGGGTCCATTCGTCACCGGTTTCGCCGCCCTCGCCGAGTGAGCTAAGCCCCGCCTGTCTCAGAGGGGTGCCGGAGTGCCACGATCTCGACGAGATCGTCGGCCGACTTCGCGACAGCGCCGACCATTGGGTGCCGCGGCATTTTCCGAACGGCCGGCGTAACGGTGACGAATGGCGGCTCGCCAACATTCGTGGCGACGCGCCGCGCAAGAACGGCTCCTGCGTCATCACGCTCCGGGGCGGGCACGCCGGTGACTGGATCGATTTCGACTCAGGCGAGGGCGGTGGTCCGCTAAGCGCGTTGGAACACGCGACCGGTCTCTCGGGCCGCGCACTGTTCGACCATGCCGCCGAGCGCGTCGACTCCCTCCAGGTCCGCCCCTCGCCGGATCCACCGCCAAAGCATCGCGGCGCGGACACCGCCCGAGAAATTGAGATTATCCTCTCAGGCG
Organism: Alphaproteobacteria bacterium; assembly: GCA_965248765.1. Lineage (GTDB taxonomy): Bacteria > Pseudomonadota > Alphaproteobacteria > VGEJ01 > VGEJ01 > CBDFKF01. The sequence goes on along the minus strand of CBDFKF010000003.1, from coordinate 554,870 downwards.
GTCATGACCTCGCCGGCACGCCGGCCGAGGCCTATCTCGCGGACCGTGGTCTGGCCCTGCCCGATGTGCCAGACCTCAGGTTCCATCCCGACCTAACCCATTGGGAGACGCGGACGGGTTTCCCGGCGCTCGTCGCCGTCGTCCGTAATGGCGGCGGCGTGATCGTCGCGGTCCACCGCACCTATCTCGCGCCCGGCGGTGCCGGTAAGGCTGAGGTGCCGAAACCGCGCATGATGCTCGGGCTCGTCGCGGGCGGCGCCGTGCGCCTAGCGCCTCCCGGCGAGAGCAGCGTGATCGGCCTCGCCGAAGGCATCGAGACTGGGCTTAGCGTCTTGCAGGCCTGTTCCGACCTGCCGGTCTGGGCGGTGCTCTCGGCCGGCAATCTGGCGCAGATCGCACTCCCGCCCGATGCTGCCCGCGTCGTGATCCTCGCCGACAATGACGGCGAGGGCGCCGGCCTCCGGGCTGCCGAGCGCGCCGCCTCTCGACATCACGCCGACGGCCGGCGGGTCTGGATCGCCATGCCGAACCGGGTCGGGGATGACTTCAACGACCTGCACCGGCGCGACGGGCCCGACGCCGTGCGCAAGACCGTCGAGGCGGCGGCGGAGTACACCGCGGCGGCCCTTGAGGCCTCGCCCGTGGCTACGACCGAAACCGCGGTGCCCGGCGGCGTACCTCTCGAGTTTACCGAGGAGGCGCTGGCGCTCGCGTTCGCGGCGCGTCACGCGCAGGACCTGCGTTACTGCGCCGCCTGGGCACGCTGGCTGATGTGGGACGGCTGCTGTTGGCGTTCGGACGAGACGCTCCGCGTCTTCGATCTCTCCCGCTGGGTCTGTCGAGAGGCGAGCAACCGCGCGCTGGCTCGCATCGAGAACGTCAAGGCGGCGGCACGAATGGCCTCGACACTCGCTAGCGCCAAGACGGTGGCCGCCGTGGAGCGGCTCGCCAAGGCCGATCGCCGGCACGCGGCCAACGCCGAGCAATGGGATGCCGACGCGTGGCTGCTCAACACGCCGGACGGGATCGTCGACCTCACGACAGGTCGTCTCTCCGCCCACCGCGTCGACGCCTACATGACCAAGATTACGGCAGTGGGACCCGGCGGATTCTGCCCGCTGTGGCGCGCCTTCCTCACTCGCGTGACCGACGGTGACGAGGACCTCGAGGCGTTCCTCAGGCGAATCGCCGGCTGTGCACTGACCGGCAGCATCCGCGATCACGCGCTCTTCTTCCTCTACGGCACGGGGCGCAACGGCAAGGGCGTGTTCCTGAACACGATCACGCGGATCCTTGCCGATTACGCCGTCGTCGCATCGATCGAGACCTTCACGGCAAGCTATACCGACCGCCACACCACCGATCTCGCCATGCTGCGCGGCGCCCGGCTGGTCTCCGCCCAGGAGACCGAGGAGGGCCGGCGCTGGGCCGAGAGTCGGATCAAGGCGCTCACCGGCGGCGATCCCATCACCGCGCGTTTCATGCGCCAGGACAATTTCACCTTCCAACCGCAGTTCAAGCTGATCATCGCCGGCAACCACAGGCCAGGGCTGAGGAACGTCGACGAGGCGATCCGCGCGCGGTTCAACCTGGTCCCCTTCACGGTCACGATTCCAGAGGCCGAGCGCGACCCCGACCTCCCCGCAAAGCTTGAGGCCGAGTGGCCGGGCATCCTCGCCTGGGCAATCGAGGGCTGCCTCGAGTGGCAGCGCATCGGCCTGGCACCACCGAGCGCGGTCCGTGAGGCGACGGCCCAGTACATGGAGATCGAGGACGCGCTCGGGCGCTTCCTCGAGGAGCGCTGTGACGTCGGCCCGACGGACCAGCTCACCGGCGAGGACAACGTTGCGCCGGTCGCTGATCTCTTCGTCTCTTGGCAGGAGTGGTGTCGCACGACGGGCGAATACGCCGGCACGCGCAAGCGCTTCAGCCAGAACTTGGAGGCGCGCGGGTTCCCGCGCTGGCGGCACCCGAGGTCGCGGCGGCGCGGCTTCCAGGGATTGCGTCTGGTCGTGCACGCCTCGAACGGCGCCTTCGGGCCGTACGACCGTGGCTGAAAAATGGCGGAAATCCTGGGTGCGAACAGATCGAGCATGTGTCCGGGTTACCGACGTATACGCGCGCGCACACACACGCGCGTACGGTTTTATACCGGTTCCCTGCTCGATCTGTTCGCACCGCAGAATTCTGCGGTTTTTTGCTCCGAGAACGGGTGGCGGCGGAGCCCAAGAATTCCCGCCGCCACCCTCACCACGACAACCCCGATCAAGGAGACAGTCATGGCTCACGCTACTCTGCCCAAGAAACCGTTGCTTGAGAACCGCACCGTGCCGCCGGCGGTGCGGCATGGCGGCAATGCCGGCGTCGCCTGTCCGGCCGCCGAGCCCCCGGTGCCGCCCGCCAACGACGCCGGTGCGGCCGCGATGGGTGCCGTCCTGGCGCTTGATCTCGGCACGGTCACCGGCTGGGCGCTCCGCGATACGGAGGGCACGATCACCAGCGGCACGGCCTCGTTCCGCTCGGATCGGTTCAGCGGCGGCGGTATGCGCTTCCTTTGTTTCAAGTGCTGGCTCACCGAGCTCAAGAACGCTGCCGGCGGCATCGATGCGGTCTATCTCGAGGAGGTCCGCCGTCACGCGGGCACGACCGCAGCGCATATCTACGGCGGCTTCCTGGCGCATGTCACCGCTTGGTGCGAGCGCCACGGGATTCCGTACCAGGGTGTCCCGGTCGGCACCATCAAGCGCCACGTCACCGGCAAGGGCAATGCGTCCAAGGATGCGGTGATCGCGGCAGTCCGCGCGCGCGGCTTCGCGCCCGCCGACGACAACGAGGCCGATGCCATCGCGCTGCTGCTATGGGCGATCGAGAGCCGGGCGGGCGCGCGATGAACGGCGTCATGCTGCTCAAGCACGCCGCCGGCGTCGTCGAGAAACGCCGCGCCGACTACGGCGAGCCCGAGGACCTGTTCGAGCATATCGCTGCCCGTTGGTCGCAGGTGTTCGGCATCCGGGTCACGGCGGCCCAGGTGGCGGTCTGCCTCATGGACCTCAAGATGGCCCGGCTCGCCCACGATCCGAAGCATCTCGACAGCCTCGTCGACGTCCTTGGGTACGGCGCCTGCTTGCGGGAGATCACCCGGTGAGGTGGTTGCCGAAAGGCTATGGCGGCGAGCGCCGGCCGGCCGACGAGATCAAACGCGAGGGTTGGCACGAGCAGGGCATCCTGGTGATCGCCGCCGAGGACGGCCGCCTCACCTGGCCCGAGCGCGAGCTGGTCAAGAGGCTCGGCGAGAAACTCTACGGGCCGCGGCCGGCCGAACCGAGGGCGGCGCGTGGCTAAACGCAGGAAGCGCGCTCCCAAGGGCAAGGCCCGGTCCCAACGCGCCAAGCCGGAGGCCATCCGCCTGCCCGGCGGCCGCAAGCTCGAGACGGTGCGCGTGGCGGACCCAGAGGGCCGGCCGGTCACCCTTGTCCGCACCGTCGACACCCTGGCGCGCATGCGAAGGGCCGGTACGATCACGCGTGCCATGCATCAGGCGGCGCGTGACTTCCAGGCCCACTTCACCATCGCCGCCTACGACACCACGGCCACCGCGTCGATCGTTCGCGTGAGGCGGCTGCGCGGCGAGAAGATGACCTGGAACGACGATCTCACGGTGCGCCAGATCGCGGCGCGCGACCGGGTGCATGACGCGCTCGGCGGCATGGCGAGCCCCGGCGGCAGCTGCGTCTGGCACGTGGTCGGGCCGCAGAAGAGCCTGCGCGAATGGGCCATGCAGCAGGGTTGGAACGGACGGCCTCTCCGACGCGGTGAAGCCAGCGGAATCCTGCTCTCCGCGCTCGGCATGCTCGCGGTCCATTACGGCTACGAGCGGCCGAGGCGGGCGAGCTGATGGCGGGGATGATTTTCTACATCTTGGGGTGTCGAGAACAAACTGAATTGACCGCTTCAGTTGTGGTTGTTGGGCCAGTGGATAAGGGGACGGGCGCGGAGCGGCCGTCCCCTTATCCACTGGCCGGTCGCGTCGAAGCGGATCACGCGGCCTGTCTGTGGCTTGTGTTGATGGGCGATCCGTCGGCCTGGTATCGGGCCAGGCAGCGCGGCCCATGGAAGACGGCGAGGGTGCGGTCGGGGTATTCGTGGACCCGGACCCTTGCCTTGACGTAGTGGCGGCGATGGCGGTCGGGCGGGATCGCCAGCACCAGGCGTTTGTAGCGCACGGTGTTGTCGTTGGAGACGGTGCGCTCCTGCTGCACGCAGAGGATGTCGTCGAGGGTACCGGCGAAGGGCACGAAGGCGGTGCCCTCGGCTTCCGGCGGCACCGCGAAGCGGGCGTTGTGGCCTGGCAGGTAGAGCTCCTTGAGGAAGCGGTTGGCCTGGGCCATGTCGGTGATGCCGGCGAGCCTGAGCTCCTGGGGCAGGCGCTTCTGCAGGGTGGCGAACATGCGTTCCGAGCGCCCCCTTGCCTCGGGCGAGTAGGCCGGGATCAGCTCGATGCCGAGCTGGGCCAGGGCGCGGCCGAACTGGGTCGGATTGTCCTTGTCGACCGTGCCGCCGGCCTCAGGGGTGTGCCAGTAGTGGCCGGCGCGGTCGGCATAGAGCGAGCAGAACAGCCCCTTGACCCGGATCGCCTCGGACACCCCCTGAAAGCTCGACATCGTGCCCTCTTCGGCGACGAAGAAGGCCGAGTAGATCTCACTGGTGGTGTCGTCCATGGTGACGATCAGGTCCCACCACTGATCGGGGACCCACGCGTGGCTTGAGCCGTCTTGATGCAGCATCATGCCGGGCAGCGCGCGGCGCGGCCGCTTGCGCCGGTGCGCCCCGCGCCTGGGCGCCGCCCGTCTTCGCCCATGGGCCTGCAAGCTCAGCCGCACCCAGTTGTAGCTGCGCTTGAAGGCATAGTCCGCGACCAGCTTCTCGTGGAAGTGCTTGGCGGTGAAGTCCCAGTAGCGGGTGTCGAACAGCGCCAACAGCGCCGTCACCTCGTTGACCGCCGCGCGCCGCGCCGAGACCCGGCCCAGACGGCGATCGTAGAGCCCTTCCGCGCCGTCCGCCTCATAGCGGTCGCGCCAGCGCCGGAAGGTGCGCTCTGAAACGCCGAGAACCTCCGCCGCCTCGGCTTGGCTCAAGCAACCCCGATGGGTGCGGCCGTAAACCTCCTCGAACTTCATCAATCTCAGTCCCTGCAACTGCTCTGTCCGGCGCATCCAAACCCTCCATAGCCTGGAGAGCTTCTAAATCCGGACAGATCGTCTGGTACATAAACCGGACATATCGTGTGTTAGTGATATGCGCGGCCGCAGCACCTTGACGCGGGCGTCGGTCAGCATGACCTTGGGCATGAACCTTCTCCCGATTGCGGTTGCAGCCGGGGAAGCGGGAGTTGCGCAATCCGTTCCGCTGCAACAATTGCCAGGAGAAAAAACGACCCTGTTTCAGAGAGTTAGCACCGAAGGTGCGTTGAGTGGTGTAGGAGCTGTGGGTAACCGGCTTGCCGTAGCGACCGCCAAGAGTCTGGCCTAGGCAAGCCGGTTATCCACAGCGGGCGGTCATCGCGGTTTCCGGTTTAGGGTTGGGTTGTGGCAACGCAACCTGGAACCAATGGAGACCACGATGACCGACGACATGATGACGCTTCGTAGTTTGCTGGAAAAGAGTTCTGACGCCGATCTGCTGCGCGAGATGATCGGCTTCACCGCCCAGCGTTTGATGGAACTGGAGGTCCGGGGCCTGACCGGCGCCGGCCACGGCGAGCGTTCGCCGGCGCGCATCAACCACCGCAACGGCTATCGCGACCGGGTGTGGGAGAGCCGCGCCGGCAGCGTCGCGCTGAACATTCCCAAGCTGCGGAAGGGCTCCTACTTCCCCGGCTTCCTGGAGCCCCGGCGGATGGCCGAGAAGGCGCTCACGGCGGTGATCCAGGAGGCCTACATCCAGGGCGTCTCGACCCGATCGGTCGATGACCTGGTCCAGGCCATGGGTATGACCGGCATCTCCAAGAGCCAGGTCTCGCGGCTCTGCGGAGAGATCGACGACAAGGTCCGGACCTTCCTCGAGCGGCCCCTGGAAGGCGACTGGCCCTACCTCTGGCTGGATGCAACCTATGTGAAGGTGCGCCAGTCCGGGCGCATCGTCTCGGTCGCGGTGATCGTCGCCGTCGCCGTCAACACCCAGGGCCGGCGCGAGGTCCTCGGCATGGCGGTCGGCGCCTCGGAGGCCGAGACCTTCTGGACCGAGTTCCTCCGATGCCTGGCCAGACGGGGTTTGCGCGGCGTCACGCTGGTGATCTCCGATGACCACAAGGGCCTCAAGGCCGCCGCCGCTCGTGTCCTCAACGCCACTTGGCAGCGCTGCCGGGTGCACTTCATGCGCAACCTCCTGGGCCATACCGGCAAGCAGGGCCGGCGCGTGGTCTCCGCCTTCGTCGCCACCGCCTTCGCCCAGGAGGACGCCGCGGCCGCCAAGACCCAGTGGCGCCAGGTGGCCGACCAGCTCCGCCCCAAGGCGCCCAAGCTGGCAAACCTCATGGACCAAGCCGAGCCCGACGTGCTGGCCTATATGAGCTTCCCCAAGGAGCACCGCACCAAGCTCCACTCGACCAATCCCCTGGAGCGCCTCAACGGCGAGATCAAGCGCCGCACCAACGTCGTCGGCATCTTCCCCAACGAGGCCGCCATCACCCGACTGAGCGGCGCTATCCTCATGGAGCAGAACGACGAATGGGCGGTGCAGAGGGCGCGCTACATGACCCTGGAAACCATCGCGCCGGTGAGCGACAATGCCCTCATCAAGATGCCTCCCGAGGCCGCTTGAGCGATCCGGCTCAGCCCGCCGGACACCGCGACCCGCTCGCGGCTCTTACACCACGTCCCGGGACACGATCAAGAGCCGCGATCCGGCTCGCTAGGGCGGGTCTGCCGAGGGCCGCCCACCCCCACTAAAGTTTGAAGTCGCGTGACCGAGGGGCACGGTTGGTTGGCTCCTTGCAATGGGCATCCTGGCGTCCGACCGTCAGAATTCTTTACACCTCGGTTTACCTCATGATTCATGATTCACCTATAACCCTCTACGAAACATGACGTTTTTGATGCTTGCGCTGTACTGAGGCATCGCTGCCCACTGTCAGTCTCCTCTACACCTGCGCGCCATCGTATATCGAGCACGCCGCTAAGCCGTTTGTCGCCTTCTTCTTCGTCGGCATGTATGACCCGCCGCTGTGATCGCCCGGCGAGGCGCATCACAGCGTTTCATTTTCGAACGTATCGTGAACTAGTGGTATAGTATGGGCGGGCCGCAGGTTGCGTCCGGCCTTGGTTTGGAATCGCCCGCATGCCGACGATCGCGCCCATTTCCCAGCAGATCTGGGACATGAAGTACCGGCTCAAGCAGTCGGACGGGAGCCCGATCGACGGGACGATCGAGGACACCTGGCGCCGTGTCGCGGGAGCACTGGCCGCCGTGGAGTCCGAACCAGACCGCTGGGCACCTGCGTTTTACGAGGCGATGGAGGATTTCCGCTTTCTGCCGGCTGGCCGCATCATCGCCGGCGCCGGCAGCAACCGTCGCGTCACGCTGTTCAACTGCTTCGTCATGGGCACCGTGCCCGACGACATGACCGGCATCTTCGAGAATCTGAAGGAAGCCGCGCTGACCATGCAGCAGGGCGGCGGCATCGGCTACGACTTCTCGACGCTTAGGCCAAAGGGCGCGCCGGTCAAGGGCGTTGGCGCCGATGCTTCCGGCCCGTTGAGCTTCATGGACGTGTGGGATGCGATGTGCCGCACGATCATGAGCGCGGGCTATCGACGCGGCGCGATGATGGCGACGCTGCGCTGCGACCACCCCGACATCGAGGCTTTCGTCGCCGCCAAGCGGGACCCTGGGCGGCTGCGCATGTTCAACCTCTCGGTGCTGGTGACCGATGCCTTCATGGCCGCGGTCAAGGCGGATGCGCCGTGGCAGCTGAGCTTCGGCGGCACCGTCCACAAGGTGCTGCCGGCGCGCGAGCTGTGGGATGCCATTATGCGTGCAACCTACGGCTACGCTGAGCCGGGGGTCATCTTCATCGACCGTATCAATCGCCTCAATAACCTCCACTATTGCGAGACGATCGCCGCAACAAACCCCTGTGGCGAACAGCCGCTGCCACCCTATGGCGCCTGTCTGTTGGGCTCGATTAACCTAGCCGCCTTGGTGCGCGAGCCGTTCGAGGCCGCCGCGGGGCTCGATACCGCGCTCTTGGGGCGCTTGGTACCTGTGGCGGTGCGCATGCTCGACAATGCGATCGATGTCTCGCAGTTCCCGCTGCCCCAGCAAGAGCACGAGGCGCAGGCGAAACGGCGCATAGGTCTCGGCGTCACCGGGCTGGCCGATGCCTTGATCATGTGCGGCGCCCGTTATGGCTCAGGCCCCGCCGTCGAGCTTGCCACGACGTGGATGAAGGCTATCGCGCGGGCCGCCTACCTCGCCTCGGCCGAACTTGCCGCGGAGAAAGGGGCGTTTCCGCTGTTCGAGCACGAGGCGTTTCTCGCCGGCGAGACGGTCAGCGCCCTCGATGACGAGGTGCGGGCAGCCATCGCCCAACACGGTCTGCGCAACGGGCTGCTCACGTCCGTTGCGCCGACCGGCACGATCTCGATCCTCGCCGACAACGTCTCCTCCGGCATCGAGCCGGTGTTCAGCTTTACCTACAAGCGCAACGTGCTGGCCCCCGACGGCCAGCGCCGCGAGGAGGACGTAAGCGATTATGCTTATCGGCTGTACCGCCGCCTCAAGGGCGAGAGCGCGCCGCTCAACGATGCCTTCGTCGATGCCCAGGCGCTGAGCTCGCACCACCATGTGCGCATGCAGGCGGCGATTCAGGCGCACGTAGACAGCGCTGTTTCAAAGACGGTGAATTGTGCGGAGGAGATCGCCTTCGAGGCGTTCCGCGACATCTACATCGAGGCCTATGACGCCGGCTGCAAGGGGATCACCACCTATCGGCCCAACCCGGTGACCGGCGCGGTGCTCGAGGTCCACAACAAGGCAGAAGCCGCGCCACCGCAGGTCGAGCTCCCGCTAGGGGCGCCGCCAGCCCGGCCGAAGGACGTTTATGAGGCCGGCGGCGTCATCTACATGACCAAGCCGCTCGATCGCCCCGATGCCCTACCCGGCAGCACCTATAAGGTGCGCTGGCCCGAGAGCGACCACGCCATGTACATCACCGTTAACGACATCATCGTTGATGGCCGGCTCCGTCCCTTCGAGGTGTTCATCAACTCGAAGAACATGGAGCACTACGCCTGGACGGTCGCGCTCACACGGATGATAAGCGCGGTGTTCCGCCGCGGCGGCGATGTCTCGTTCGTCGTCGATGAGTTGAAGGCGGTGTTCGACCCGCGCGGCGGCTACTGGGTCGATGGGCACTATGTGCCGTCGATACTCGCGGCGATCGGCGAGGTGATCGAGGAGCACCTGATCAAGATCGGCTTCATCGCCGATCCCCACAGCGCCGACGATGAGGCCGAGCGCTTGCGTCTCGCCGCCGGCATGGACGAGGGGGCACCTCACGAGCACTTCCGTGCTTGCCCGCGCTGCAGCCAGCCCGGCCTGATCCGCATTGAGAACTGCGACACCTGTACGGTGTGCGGCTACTCCAAGTGTAGCTAGCCGTACCGCGGCGGCCAGCGCCGCCTATCCCATGTTGTCTGCGAAGAAGGCGAGGCTGCGGTCGCGGGCGAGGTTGCGGCTTGGCTCGTGATACGAGCCGCGCTCGTCGCACTCGAAGCCGTGGTCAGCGCCGTCGTAGACATGGACCGCAACATCGGAGTGGGCCGCACTAATCTTCTCAACATCATCGAGCGGGATGAACGGGTCCTTCTCGCCGAAGTGCAGCATCGTCGGACACTTCGGCTGTTCGTCATTGAACATGGCGATTTGACCGCCGTAGTAGCCGATCGCGCTCGACAGCCCCTCGATTCGGCAGGCTGCTAGCCATGCGACCGAGCCGCCCCAGCAATAACCGACCACGCCGAGCGCCCCGCCGCCGCGCAGGTAGTCAACGGCCGCGCGAGCGTCGTGGATCATGTCATCCCATTCGATGCGGGCGCGCAGATCCCGGCCTTGCTCCATGGTCTCAGCCGTGTAGCCGAGGTCGACCTTGCGCTCGGCGCGGTCGAACATGGCGGGTGCGAGTGAGGTGTAACCATCGGCGGCGAAACGGTCGCAGACGTTTCGGATATGCCCGTTGACGCCGAAGATTTCCTGGAACACGACGAGCTGTCCTTTGGCCGTTCCGCTCGCCTTGGCCAGATAGGCGTCGAGCTCGTGTCCGTCGTCCGCCCGCAGTGTGATGAACTCGCCCATGGCATCCTCCCCTGAACCCGATTTGTAGTTGGCCGGAGTGTAGCACCGGCGAGAGAGCCCCTTAAACGCTGAAGCGGAAGCGCAGGACCTCGCCGTCGCGCACGTGATACTCGCGGCCTTCGAGGCGGAGCTCGCCGGCCTCGCGGGCGCCGGCCTCGCCACCGCGAGCGATAAGGTCGTTCCACGCGATGGTCTCGGCGCGAATGAACCCACGCGCCATGTCGGTGTGGACGTGTCCGGCGGCGTCGACCGCGGTGGCCCCGTTGGCGATGGTCCAGGCATGGGCTTCGTTCTCGTTGGCGGTGAAGAAAGAGATGAGGTCGAGCAAGCGATAGCCGGCCTTGATCATGCGGTTGAGGCCAGGCTCGGCAAGGCCGGCATCGGCGAGGAACTCTGCGCGCTCCTCGGCCTCTTCGAGCGCCGCGATCTCGGCCTCGAGCGCGGCCGCGATAACTAGCGCCGCGGTCTTCTGCTGGGCAGCCCACGCCTCGGCCCGCTGTGAATAGACGTTACCGTCGGCCGCGGCGCTCTCCTCGACATTGCAAACGAACAGCTGAGGCTTGGCCGACAGGAGGTTGAGGCCATGTATGCCTGGTAGGTGCCTGTCCTTCGCCGGCAGGTCGCGCACCGACCGGCCCTCGCCGAGTGCACCGCGCGCCAGCGCGACCGCGTCGAGCTCGGCGGCGGCCGTCTTGTCGCCGCCACGCACCTGTTTGACCAGCGCCTCGTGCCGGTGCTCCAGCACCTGCCAGTCGGCCAGCATCAGCTCGGTCTCGACAACGTCGGCGTCCGAGACCGGATCGACGCCGCCTGAGACGTGGCTGATGTCGGGGTCCTCAAAGCACCGCAGCACGTGGACGATGGCATCGACCTCGCGGACGTGGCCGAGGAACTTGTTGCCAAGGCCCTCGCCCTTGCTGGCGCCGCGCACCAGCCCGGCGATGTCGACGAACGTGAGCTGGGCAGGCACGACGCGTTCTGCACCGGCACATTCCGCCACCGCCTCAAGGCGCGGATCGGGCACCGCGACGCGGCCGATGTTGGGCTCGATCGTGGTGAAGGGATAGTTCGCGGCTTCCGCCGCCTGGGTCATGGTCAGCGCATTGAAGAGAGTCGACTTACCCACGTTGGGAAGCCCGACGATGCCGCAGCGAAAGCCCATCAGTCGCTCTCGTCGGTCGCTTCGTGCGCTTCGCTCTTGTTCTCCTCGGTCGCGGCGGGCGGTGGCGGCTTGGGCTTGGCTGGTTTGAGCTGGGGCGGTGAGATGAGAAGGGCGACCTTGGTCATGAAGCCCGGGTCATCGCCGGCCGCAAGCAGCGGTGTGGCCTCGACGATCGCCCCCAGTACCCGATCGAGCCAGTCCTGGTCGCCCTCGGCAAAATCGCTCAAGAGGTAGGGCATGACATCGTCGCGATCGCCTGGATGGCCGACGCCGATGCGCACGCGCCGGTAATCGACGCCGAGGTGCCGGTCGAGGTCGTGCAGGCCGTTGTGGCCGGCATGGCCGCCGCCGCTCTTGACTCGCACCTTGGCCGGCCGCAGGTCGAGCTCGTCGTGGAAAACGATGATTTCCTCGGGCAGGAGGCGGTAGTAATGCGCCGCCTCGGCCACGGCGAGGCCGGAGCGATTCATCCACGTCAGCGGCTTGAGTGCGATGGCCTTGATGTCGTCGAGCCGGCCTTCGGCTGCGAGGCCGTGAAACCGTCGCCGCGGTGAGGCGAACGAGAAGCGTTGGCTGATCGCATCCACCGCCATGAACCCGACGTTGTGACGATTGCGCGCGTGCTCTGGACCGGGATTGCCCAGGCCCACGAGGAGCAGCATGAAGAGGTTATTCCTCCTTCGAGCCTGACTCCTCGGCGGCCGGGGTCTCGCCTTCGGCCGCTTCGCCTTCGACTTCGCCCTCGACGCCCTCTTCCAGCTCGCCCTCTTCGCCCTCCTCTTCCTCCTCGACCTCCTCAACGTAGATGGTCGGGGCGGCGACTGTGGCGATCGTGAAGTCGCGGTCGGTAATCGTCGGCGCCACGCCTTCCGGCAGGCTCACGTTGCTCATGTGGATGGAATCGCCGATATCAAAGCCGGTGAGATCGATCGTGATGATCTCCGGGATCGCATCGGCGCGGCAGCGCACCTCGATCTGGTGACGCACCACGTTGACCACGCCGCCGCGGCGAATGCCGGGCGCTTCCTCTTCGTTGATGAATTCTGTCGGGACCAGGATGGTGATTTCGGAATCGCCCCTAAGGCGCAGGAAGTCGACGTGCAACGGGGCGTCCGAGACCGGATCGAGCTGTACCTCGCGCGGCAGCACCCGCTGTTTGCTGCCTGCCACCTCGAGGTCATGGAGCCGGTTGGTGAAGCCACCGGCATCGAGCGCGCGAGTGAGCTCAGTCTGGCCGACCGTCACCATTATCGGCTCGTCGCCACCGCCGTAGACAATGCCGGGCACACGCCCCTCGCGACGGGCGGCGCGGGCGCTGCCCCGACCGTTGCTGCCGCGAACCTCGGCCGTGATCTTCGCTTCCTGTTGCATTCTCTTCTCCCTCGCGCTGCCCCCTTGTGGGCATCCGCGCTCGTTTAGTCAAACAGGCTCGATACCGATTGTTCGGCGCTGATACGCCGGATCGCTTCGGCCATCAACGGGGCGATCGAGATCCGCCGCACATTGGTGGCGACGCGGACGGCCTCGGTCGCGAGAATGCTGTCGGTGATCACCAGCTCCTCAAGCGCCGAGCTTGCCACGCGCGCGACTGCTCCTCCGGACAGCACGCCGTGGGTGACGTAGGCGGCAACCTGCTTAGCTCCGGCCGCGGCCAGCGCATCGGCCGCGTTGCACAGGGTTCCCGCCGAATCGACGATGTCGTCTACGAGGATGCAGCGCAGGCCCTCGACCTCGCCGATGATGTTCATGACTTCGGAGACGCCGGCGCGCTCGCGCCGCTTGTCAATGATGGCCAAGCCGGCATCCAGTCGACGAGCGGTCGCCCGTGCGCGAACAACGCCGCCGACGTCTGGCGAGACTATCAGGATGTCATTGTGGTCGTTGCGGTCGAGGATGTCCTTGATGATCACCGGTGCCGTAAACAGGTTGTCGGTCGGGATGTCGAAGAAGCCCTGGATCTGCCCGGCGTGGAGATCGAGGGTCAGCACCCGATCGGCTCCGGCCGTGGTGATCAGGTTGGCGACGAGCTTGGCTGAGATCGGCGTGCGTGGCCCGGGTTTGCGGTCCTGGCGGGCATAGCCGAAGTAGGGGAGCACGGCGGTGATGCGACGGGCCGAGGCGCGGCGCAAAGCATCGATGCAGACCAACAGCTCCATCAGATTGTCGTTCGCCGGATAAGAGATAGGCTGGATCATGAAAACGTCCTCGCCACGGACGTTTTCGAGAATCTCGACAAACACCTCCATGTCGGCGAAACGACGGATGCTGGCATCGGTCATCGGCACCGCGAGCACCGCTGCGATAGCTTCCGCAAGTGGCCGGTTGGCGTTGCCGGCGACCAACTTCATGGCATCGTCCGCGTTTTCGTGGCTTGGGCGGTCCGAGCGGGGGCTCCTCGCGCGGCCGGAATGTAACAGGGCCCCTTGGCCCTGTAAACGCCGCGCGCCAGCGGATCACACGATGCAGGTAACGAGCAGTCCGAGGACAAGAAAGGCAAGAAAAAAGAACAGATACGGCATGGCGCCTCACCCGGTTAGCGCGATTGCCGACAGCGCTCGGCCATAGTTGTGCTCGCTGTTGTGGCAAGCGCGGCGGTAGCTGAAAAACCGGTCCGGCTGCGCGTACGTGTCGTAATTGAGGACGCTGACCCGAACGATGCCGGTGTGCCGGAGGCGATCGGCGACAAAGCCCGGGAGGTCGAAAAAAAGCTGCTCACGCGTGCCGACGCGTTCCCGGAAGTAGCGGCGGTTGGCCCTGTCGCGCGCCAGGAACCAGCCTGGAAACTCGGGCCCAACCTCATAGTGCAGGGCCGTGAGACAGGGACCCACTGCAGCGCGCAGGTTCTCTATGTGAGCGCCGAGGGCCAACATTGCGTCGACGACGGCCGCGATGACGCCGGCCAGACCGCCGCGCCAGCCGGCGTGCGCGGCACCGATAATGCCGGCTTCCTCGTCGAGGAGGAGCACTGGCGCGCAATCGGCAGTGAGCACCCCGAGTGTGACCCCCGGGGCTTTGGTCACCATGGCATCCGCGGCTGGCGCCTCTGACAATTGCCAGGGGCGATTGACGACGGCGACGGTCGTTCCGTGGTGCTGGCGCACCGTGCACAAGCTGTCGGGATCGAGATCGAGCTCGGAGACGGCGCGCACCCGATTGGTGGCGACCCGCGTGGTCTCGTCGCCGGAGCCGTGCCCGCAGTTGAGCGAGGCATATATGCCTTCAGAGACACCGCCCTCACGGGTGAAGAAGCCATGGCGAATCGTCGGCACCTGCCTGAACGCGTGGGCTGTGATCATCTCAGGTCTCGAAGCCGGCGGGCGGTGGGGCGTCCCGCCTGACGATCGCTAATACCTTGAACAGACTGCCCATCTGGTCAGGTTCGGTCAATCGCGCGACACCGTTCTCGATGGATGTCCGCCCGGCCGCCGGCGCCGCTCGCGCAAGCGCGGCCGCCCGTTCGCGGATGCCGATGGCGACAAGGAAGCGCCCCTGCTCGAGCGGCCCGTGGACGCGGGCACCGGCGCACTTGGCGGCGCGCGCCAACGCGGCAAAATCAACGTGGGCGGCGATGTCTGCATCGCCTGGCGCCTCGAGAATGGGATGGCGGCCATGGTGGCGGACCGCCTGCAGGGTGTCGCGCGGGCCGTCCCCTGAGGCGCCGTAGTCGATGATCAGCGCCGCCCCCTCGAACCGCGCGAGACGCTCGGCGATCTCAGCCGCCAGCGCCTCGCCGGCCGGGCACACCTCGACGGTACTGTTGAGCGGCGCATGGAGGAGCGCGAGGGGCACACCGGGGGCGGGCAGCGGCGGCGAGAGCACGTAGCGGAAACCATCGCCCCGCGGTGTCAGCTCGATCAGGCGCTCGTGCCATCCCTTGAGCGTCCGCTGGAACTGGTGGATCGGGAGGGCGTCGAACAGCTCATTGGCGAGCAGGACGAACGGTCCCTCGGGCACCTCCGCGAAGCGGTCGTGCCACACCGGCGCGATTCCCGCGAGTGTCTGTGCCTGCTTGGCGCGCAGGGCGGGGCTGGTCTCGACCAAGTGGAGTTCGAGTGCACCGCGGAACCGAGGGACCACGGCCAGCGCGCGCAGCGCATCGGCCATCAGCGTGCCCCGACCGGGACCGAGCTCGACCAGGCGGATCGGTACCGGCGCTCCCATCGCCTCCCACGCCGCGGCGCACCACAGGCCGAGCAGCTCGCCGAACGTCTGGCTGATCTCGGGCGCAGTGATGAAATCCCCATCGGCGCCGATTGGATCCTGCCGCGAATAGTAGCCGTGCACCGGATGACCAAGCGCCTCGGCCATGAAGTGCGCGATCGTGATCGATCCCTGGTTGCGGATCAGGTCGGCAAGGTGGCGGCCAAGCGGGTTCATGCTGCCGGACGTGACGCCCGCATGATCAAGTAGACACCGGCGAGGAGGAGTGGCAGCGAGAGCAGCTGACCCATGGTCGTCGCCCCGCCGAGCAGGAAGCCGAGGTGGGCGTCGGGCTCGCGGAACTGCTCACCGATGATGCGGGCGACCCCGTAGCCAAACAGGAACAGGCCGGTGAGCATCCCTCGCCGTTGCCAGATCTCTTGGCGCCGGGAAAGCGCCCACAGCACGACAAGGAGCGCGAGGCCCTCGAGCGCGGCCTCGTAGAGCTGGCTTGGGTGGCGGGGCTCCGGCCCGCCGTGTGGGAAGACCATGGCCCACGGCACGTCACTCGACCGGCCGTAGAGCTCGCCGTTGACGAAGTTGGCGATGCGCCCGAACAAGAGGCCAATCGGCGCCGCGCAGGCGATCAGGTCGGAGAAGCCAAGAAGCGAGACCCGACGCAGGCGGGCGAACAGCACGAGCGCGACGATCATGCCGGCAAGGCCGCCGTGGAAAGCCATGCCGCCCTGCCAGACGTACAGGACCTGCAACGGATTCTCGAGGTAATACGCCGGGTGATAAAAGATGACGGAGCCGAGCCGGCCGCCGATGATGACGCCGATCGTCGCCCATACCAGAAAGTCATCGATGTCCTTGCGGCCCGCCTCCGCGTTGGTCCGTGCCGCAAGGGTAATGATATAGCGCCAGCCCAACAGCAGCCCGACGACGTAGGCCAACGCGTACCAGCGAATTGCCAACGGGCCTATCTCGATCATCACCGGGTCGATGGTGGGATAGGCGATGACCGGCGGCGTCTGGAGGAGGAACATAGGTGGCTCCGGTGCCGGGGTGGCTATAGGTAGCGCCCGCCGGGCTCACTGGGAAGAGGGCTTGCCCAGCCTGCGCCTTTCGCCCATAAGAAGTGGCTGGGCAAAGGAACGCGGAGGGCGCTCATGCAGACCCAGAACCGCCTGCTCGACGACCTCGCCAAACTTGCCACCGGCGCACTGGGCACCCTGCGCGATGCTCGCGGCGAGGTCGAAGAGCGGCTTCGCGAGCAGTTCGAGCGAATCCTCTCCCGTATGGACTTCGTCAGCCGCGAGGAGTTCGAAGCTGTCAAGGAGATGGCGGCGAAAGCGCGCGAGGAAAACGAGGCGCTGGCAGCGCGTATCGCCAAGCTCGAACCGGCGGGGCCCTCGAAGGCGCGCAGCGGCGGCCAGGCGAAACGTAAGACGACGCGCAAGACCACAGCGCAGAAAACGTCGTCTCGGGCCAAGACCAAGGGCCGTACCCGCACGACATCTTAGGAAACGGTCGCGCGGCGCGGCCGCGTAGTGCGTTGCGCGATGGATTTCCGAGACGGCGCTTGCATCGCCTGTATCCTTTTGGCAGTCTGTAGATCTAGTATCTCGCTGTCCATTCTCTACAACATATAGCCTTCGGAGCGTGATCGATGGCTTCTGTATTTGCTCCGACCAACGAGCTGCCACCAAATCCATTGGATGTGGTTGAGCAGATCCTCTCGGCCCACGAGTGGCCGTTCGAGCGCTTCAACAGCGAAGAGATCAGCGCCAACGTCGACGGCCAGTGGTGCCATTACCACTTGTGGTTCAATTGGCTGCCGGATAGTGCCGCAGTCCAGTTCACCTGCACCTTCAACATCGTCGTGCCCGAGGCAAAGCGGGGGGGCATCCAAGAGCTGCTCGCCCTGATCAACGGCCGATTGTGGCTCGGCCATTTCACGTTGTGGTCGGACGACGGAACCCTGATGTTCCGGCACGCTCAGCTCATGGGCGGTGCAGCCGCTACATCGACGCAGTTCGAGGATCTGGTGGGCGTGGCGTTGTGCGAGTGCGAGCGCTTTTATCCGACCTTCCAGTACGTGATTTGGGGCGGTAAATCACCGACGGACGCGATAGCATCGGCGATGCTCGACACGGTCGGTGAAGCCTGATCGACGGACACTGCCCGTCGCGGGTCGGGCTAATGTATTGGCGACGCGGAGGACCTGACCGTGGGTGATCGCATCCTGCTTGTCGGCTGCGGAAATATGGGCGCGGCCATGTTGGGCGGCTGGCTCGAGCAAGGCCTGGCGGCCGCAGAAATCGCAGTGGTCGAGCCGGCGGCGCCGGCTGCCGACTCGGCGTCCAAGAACGGCGTGCGCGTGGTTTCCGGACCCGCGGACCTCGACGCCGCCTTCGTCCCCGATGTCGTGGTTGTCGCGGTCAAGCCGCAGGAGATGGCGGCGGTGATCCCCGCCTACCGCGACTTCGCCGCCACAGCGGTGTTCCTGTCCGTTGCCGCTGGCACGCCCATCCGGTTCTTCGAAGCCGAGCTGGGCGAGGCGGCCGCGATCGTGCGGACCATGCCCAATACCCCGGCGCTGGTGCGCCGCGGCATGACGGTGGCCTGTGCCAACGGCCGCGTAGCGGCGACGCAACGCGAGGCCTGCACGACCCTGCTGGCGGCCGTCGGCGAGGTCGCGTGGGTTGACGACGAGGCCTTGATGGACCCGGTGACCGGCGTCTCGGGTAGCGGTCCGGCCTACATCTTCCTGCTGATCGAGTGCCTCGCCGCGGCGGGCGTCGATGCCGGGTTGCCCGCGGCGCTGGCCGACCGCTTGGCGCTTGCCACGGTGGCCGGCGCCGGTGAGCTTGCCCGCACCGCGAGCGAGCCGCCGGGCACCCTGCGCGAGCGCGTGACCAGCCCAGGCGGCACCACCCAGGCGGCGCTTGAGGTGCTGATGGCTGAAGACGGCCTCAAACCGTTGATGAGTCGGGCCGTCGCGGCGGCGACACGGCGCTCGCGGGAACTCGCCGGCTGACCTGACGGCGGCCTACAACAGCTTTCGGCCCAACATCGCTGGACGGGCACCTGCCCGATCTCCCTATAATAAGCTCAGGGGGCCCGGGCAAGTGGACGGAGGCGTGAGCAATGGCGAAACGACCCATCACTGCAGAGCGCATGCTGGACCGTGCGCTCGATCTCATCGCCCGGGAGGGCTGGACACAGACCAGTCTCGCGGACATGGCGGCGGCCGCGGAGGTACCGTTGGGTACCTTCTTGCGGCACTACCCGTCGAAGGCAGCGCTGCTGAATGCGTTCTCGCGCAGAGTCGACTCGGCCATGCTGGTGGCGGCCGAGGGCGTCACGGAAGGCGAAGGCGCGCGGGACCGGCTGTTCGAGGTGGTCATGCGCCGGTTCGATGCGATGCGCCCGGACAAGGAGGCGGTACGGGCGATCGCGCGCGACATAGGGCGCCGGCCGCTCGCGCTCGCCTGTCGATCCGGCCGGGTCGGCTGCTCGATGGCGCTGACCCTGGAGGCGGCCGGACTTGGCTCTTCCGGCCCCGGTGGGCTCGTGCGGATCAAGGGGTTGGTGCTGATCTATCTCGAAGTGCTGCGCGCCTGGCTTGGCGATGATAGCGAGGACATGGGGAAGACCATGGCTGCTCTCGACCGGCGTTTGCGCCAGGCCGATCAGCTGATCGCTACCCTATGCCGGTTGCCCGGCGGGCGTCGTCGCGGCCGTGGCGCGAACAGCGCGGCCGAACCGGAGCCAGCTTGACCTCGGACGTGATCGACTACGAGGACTTCCTCACAGTCGATATCCGAATCGGCACCATCGTTGCCGCGGAAGACTACCCGCAAGCGCGCAAGCCGGCCTACAAGCTCAAGGTCGACTTCGGCCCCGAGATCGGGATCAAAAAGTCCTCGGCACAAATCACCGAGCACTATGCGCTGGCCGGTCTGGTCGGCCGTCAGGTGGCGGCGGTCGTCAATTTCCCGCCACGCCAGATCGGCAAGTTCCTCTCGGAGGTGCTGGTTCTCGGATTTCCCGATGAGAACGGTGCCGTGAGCTTGGTTTGCGTCGATCTGCCGGTGCCGAACGGCGGTCGCCTGTTCTAGCGGCCGCTACGCGGTCGTCGCCCTGCGCCGATTCAGCCGCATGCGGCGGGCGGCTCGCCGCGCTGGGCTGCCTCCTGCACCGGCGGACACGGCGGGTGCCATAGGAGCAAAAGACGCCGCAATCCCCGGGCTCAGGCCGTAGCAGCGTGGCACAGCCCTCGCACTCATAGAAGAACTGGCAGGCATCGATCGGCATCGCCTCGGTTTTCTCATGGCCGCAGGACGGGCAGGTGATGGTCGAGCTGGTCTGAATCGGCATAAAACCTCGTGGCTATCGCGCGGCGTCGCGGGCTAGTTGCGGGAAATCGGCTTGTAGCGGATACGGTGGGGTCGGTCGGCCTCGGCTCCGAGCCGTTGCCGGCGGTCGGCCTCGTAGTCCGCGTAGTTGCCCTCGAACCACTCGACGTGACTCTCGCCCTCGAAGGCGAGCATGTGAGTGGCGATGCGGTCAAGAAACCACCGGTCGTGGCTGATGATGACGGCACAGCCAGCAAAGGCGAGAAGAGCGTCTTCGAGGGCGCGAAGTGTGTCGACGTCGAGATCATTGGTCGGCTCGTCGAGCAGAATGAGATTGGCGCCAGTTTTGAGCATCTTGGCGAGGTGCACGCGATTACGCTCGCCGCCCGAAAGCTGCCCCACCTTCTTCTGCTGATCGGGACCCCGGAAGTTGAAGGCCGCGCAGTAGGCTCGGCTCGCCACCTGGTGGCGGCCTAGCGAAATCTCATCGAGGCCCCCCGAAACCTCTTCCCACACGGTTTTGTCAGCGGACAGGGCATCGCGTGACTGATCGACGTAGCCGAGCTTGACGGTCTCGCCGAGCCGCAGGTTGCCCTTATCCGCCTGTTCCTGGCCGGTGATCATGCGAAACAGGGTCGTCTTGCCCGCACCATTGGGGCCGATGACGCCGACGATGCCGCCTGCCGGCAGCAGGAAGTCCAGATCATCGATCAGCAGCTGATCGCCGTACCCCTTGCGCAAATGCTGGCACTCGAGCACCAGGTCGCCCAGCCGGTCGGCCACCGGAATTACGATCTGGCTCGGGCTGGGCGCACGCTCCCTCTCCTGGGCAAGCAGTTCTTCGTAGGCGGTGACGCGGGCCTTGGACTTGGCTTGGCGGGCCCGCGGCGATTGCCGGATCCATTCGAGTTCATGGGCGAGGGCGCGGTGGCGGGCGGCATCCTGGCGCTCTTCCTGGGCCAAGCGCTGCTGCTTTTGCTCGAGCCACGACGAGTAATTGCCCTGCCACGGGATGCCGCGCCCGCGGTCGAGCTCGAGGATCCATCCGGCGACGTTGTCGAGGAAATAGCGGTCGTGTGTGACGGCGACGACGGCGCCGGGATACTCCTGCAGAAAGCGCTCGAGCCAAGCCACGGACTCGGCATCGAGGTGGTTGGTCGGCTCATCGAGCAGCAGAAGATCGGGGCGTTGTAGCAAAAGGCGGCAGAGCGCGACTCGCCGCCGCTCGCCGCCCGAAAGGCGGTCCACCGCTGAATCGCCGCGCGGGCAGCGCAGTGCGTCCATGGCGATCTCGACCGTACGGTCGAGCTCCCACGCGCCGGCGGCGTCGATCTTTTCCTGCAGCTCGCCCTGCTCGGTGATCAGAGCGTTCATCTCGTCGTCATCGAGCGGCTCGGCGAATCGAGCGCTCACCGCCTCGAAGCGGTCCACCAACGCCTTGGTGTCGGCGACTCCCTCCATGACATTGCCGAGCGCGTCCTTGGTCTGGTCGAGCACCGGCTCCTGCGGCAGAAAGCCGACGCGCGCACCCTCAGCCGCCCATGCCTCACCACGGAACTCGGTCTCGATCCCCGCCATGATCCGCAGGAGCGTCGACTTGCCGGCACCATTGAGGCCGAGCACGCCGATCTTCGCGCCGGGAAAGAATGAGAGCGAGATGTCTTTCAAGACATCGCGCCCACCCGGATAGGTCATGCCGAGCTGCGAGGTGACGTAAATGTACTGATAGGACGCCATCGGACCGCTGCGTGGGAAAGCCCGCCGCCGGGCCGGGGCTCGGCAGCGGGGTGGATACGTGACGATATGTAGCGCGTTTTCTGCCGCTGCCACAGTCTCCCAATAGCGCGCGCCGACTCAGGCGATCGATGCCCAGACGGTGACCAGCGCAATCAGCGCAACGAGACTTCCGGCGGCCGGGACAACAGCTTCGATCTGACGGAACATGCGATGTCCTTTCCTTTCGGTGAATCCGATTAGGTGGCATGTGGCTTGTGCCGCCGCGCTTCACAATCAAGACGACGCACAGGTTGGTGAGGGCGGCGTGATGGGGCCAGGCGGTAAGCCCGAGAGTTAGGCCCGGTTGGCGAGGCTGTTGCCGTGCGGTGGCAGGATTGGGTGCCGGGCGATAGGATGAGCGATGCCGGTGCATGCCGGCGCTCCTGCCGCGTGACGCCGCGCACCCGCCATGCCCCCGACCACGCTTGCGACTCTAACCATGCTGATGACCATGACGCTGTGGTCGTCGAGCCTGATCGGCAGCAAATCGCTCGTCGATACCGTCACCGTGAGCGAGATCGTCCTGGTCCGTTTTGGCATCGGCGCCGCCGTTCTGTGGGCCGTCATACTTCTGAGCGGCCAGCGATTCCGGTTGCGCGACGTGGGATTGCGTCCGGTCCTAATGGGCTTTATTGAGCCGGGTCTGGTCACACTCCTGATCGTTACCGGACTGACGCTCACTTCAGCCATGACCGCGGCGTTGATCTTCAGCCTGATGCCGATCATTCAGCCATTTACAGGCCGGCTGATCCTCGGCGAGCCCGTACGCCCGGCCGTGGTCATCGGCGCGGCCATCGCCATCGCCGGTACAGCCGTGTTCATCGCTGGCCAAGATGCTGGCACGCACAGTCTGCTTGGCGACGCGCTGGTCGCCGCCGGCATGTTGTGCTCGTGCGCCAACCAGCTGCTTGCACGTCGTGTGGCCCAGCGCCGCGGCCGGCCAATGGCCGTCAGCGCCCTCCAGCTGACGGCCGCCGCAGGCGTCGGGATGTGCGCCCTGCTCACCATCGATCGGCCTGATTCGGTGCTCGGCGGTGGCGACCGGCAAAACGTTGTGCTGACCCTCGTTTATCTCGGTGTCTTCGCCAGCGCGGTGCCGTTTTTCCTGTACAACTTCTCGCTGCGGTCGCTCCCCGTGGGCCGGATCAGCCTGTTCGTCTGCCTGCTTGCGCCGCTGGCCACCCCGATGTCGGCCGTACACCTGGGAACATCCATTCGGCTTTTCGATATCGCCGCGATGATGATCGTCGTTGTCGGCATCCTGTTGCCGGCAATCCTTGAGTCGCGTTTTCTGCCGGCCTTGCTCGCCGCACGGCGATGATCGCCGCTTGCTTGGGCGCCACGGCTCGCTAGAATCCGCTCGGCCATGGCACTCCACGAAGACCTCCACCGAACCCATGAAGTGCGGCGTTCGTCCGAACGCACCTTCGGGCTGGTGATCGCGGTGGTGTTCGCGCTGGTTGGCCTGTGGCCGATCTTCTCTTCGAGTGCGCCCCGTTGGTGGGCGCTGATCATTGCCGGCGTGCTTGTTGTCGTGGCGCAACCGCGGATCCTTAGTCCGTTCAATCGGCTGTGGACCGGGCTCGGCATCGTCATGCATCGCGTCATGACGCCGCTGGTGATGGGCATTCTGTTCTACGGCGCCGTCACGCCCACCGCGCTCTTGCTGCGGCTGTTCGGCAAGGACCCTCTGCGGCGCCGCTTCGAGCCTGACGCCGAGACCTACTGGATCGTCCGTGACCCGCCGGGCTCCGATCCCGAATCGATGCGCAACCAGTTCTGAGCCGCGATGTCGTTCCTCATCGAGTTCTGGTTCTTCCTCCGCGTGCGCAAGAAATACTGGCTGCTGCCGATCTTCATCACGTTCGCGATCTTCGGCGGTCTGATCGTGTTGACACAGGGAACTGCCATCGCGCCCTTCGTCTACACGGTCTTTTGATCATCGGTCGCAGCTGCGATACTTGAATATCCGTTCCAGAACGGGCATGTTGGTGCGGCGTAGGAGACGCCGCCCATGCCACGGCCCAAAGAGTTCGACCCGGATGTAGCGCTCGACCGCGCCGTCGATGTGTTCTGGTCGCGCGGCTATGGAGGAACCTCGATCCAGCACTTGGTAGACGCGCTCGGCGTCAACCGCGGTAGCCTGTACGCCACCTTTGGCGACAAGCACGGTCTTTATCTCGCCGCTCTCGACCGCTACCGGCAAAGCGAGGTGGTGCAGATCGTCGATCTCCTAGAGCAACCAGGGCCGGTCAAGCGCGTGGTGCGACGGCCGTTCGACGCGGTCGTCCTCAGCGTTGCCGAAGGGTGCGGTGGGCGCGGCTGTCTGGTTTGTAACGCGGCGGTGGAGCAGGCCGCGGACGATGCGGACGTCGAGGCGGCGGTGTGGGCGAGCCTCGGGCGGATCGAACGGGCCTTCACTTCGGTGCTGCAACACGCCCACGAGCGCGGTCAGCTCAGGACTGGCGCCGAACCGGCGGCGTTGGCCCATTACTTCACGTCGAGCTTCATGGGCCTGCGTGTCGTGGCCAAGGCCGGCGATTCGCCGGCGCAGTTGCGTGACATCGTCGATCTTACGCTCGCGATCCTTGATTGACGGGCCGTTGCTCGCCTGACCTCGCATGTTCGTGACTGCCGAGTTACTTGAACGTACGTTCCATAACCCCATATTTCCAATCAGAGGCGTCGAAATTGTCGACGTCGTACGCGGTCCCAAGTCTGTGCTGAGGTTTCAGATGGGGCCGATGCGAAAGGAGGTGTGTGATGAACGGCAGACTTGCAAACCTGATGGCCAGGTTGACACGCGCATTCACCGCCGCCGCCTTGGTGGTCACGCTCCTCACCGGCGCGGCGATGCTGACGCGCCCCGCACTGGCACAGTCCCCGGGGGCACCGCGGGGACAGATCGTCAAGGCCCTGGGCGACAAATACGATGAGGCCCCGGTTGCCATCGGCCTCGACCGCAATGGCGCTGTCATCGAGGTGTTCAGCTCTGTCGAGGGCGATACCTGGACGATCTTGCTAACGACGCCCAATGGAGTCAGCCGCGTGGTGGCTTCGGGCACCTATTGGTCGGCGATAGCTCCCCTCGTCGGCGACCCAACCTGACCGCAATGCCCCAGGTCGACGGCGGCCCATGGTCGCCGCCGACCCGGTTGTTTGCTGCGAGTGGCGCTGCCGGCGGTTGGTGTGCGTGCTAGGTTGCTCACGCTACCACCCGCCGAGCCGCCATTCGCGTTACCGGCGGTCGGGAGGCCCGCGCCCGCATGTATACCCGCCTGCAAACCGAACGCCTGTCGCTGCGTCCCCTGGAGCGCAGCGATGCCGCGAACATTGTCACGCTCTTGGGCCACGATTGGGAGGCGGCCAAGCAAATGGCGTCGATGCCGTTTCCGTGCACGCTCGCGAACGTGCAGGAGTGGATCGCGTTGCGGATCGGACCGCAAGGCACGAGCCTCGCGGTGGTGCGCCAAAGCGATGGGGCGTTCATCGGCAGCGTTGGCTTCGGCAACGACAAGGGGGCGGCCGAGCTCGCTATTAGATCAGCCGCCCGTCATGGGGCTACGGTTACGCCACCGAGGCCATCGCCGCGGTCGTCGTCCATGCCAGCGAGCAGGGTATCGCTTCGCTCATCGCCCATGTTTTTCTCGATAACCCGGCCTCGGCGCGTGTTCTCGAAAAGGCCGGCTTCACCTATCGCGGTGTGACGACGGGCCACTACCCACTGAGGGGCGGTGCGCGCAAGACCTGGGAATATCAACGCGCCCTCGCGGCGTAGGCGCCGCGCGGCGGGCCAAGAGGCCAGAGTCCTATGGCGGTCGCGCGCCTCGGTCAGGTCGAGGGGCGCGCCACGGTGAGTGCGGGGGCGGCCCGCCGCGCTGCGCGTCGCCCCAACACGTTGGCGCAGAAGGCGCAGGCGGCGCCGGTCAGCATGACCGAGACCACCGGCACCGCGCTATCGTCGATCAGGACGCCCACGGTAAAGGAGGCAAGCGCGGCCAGGCTCATCTGCATGAAGCCCACCAGGCCGGCGGCGGTTCCCGCTGCCCTCGGGTTGACGCTGACAGCGCCAGCCATGCCATTGGCCATGGTGAAGCCATTGCCAACCGCCATCAGGCCCGGCAGCCCAAACAGGAGCGCGGGCGTGAGCGCGCCAAAGACAGTGACGCTGAACAGGGCAATGCCGCCCGCGAGCGCGATCGAGGTGCCGATCCAGATCATGCGGTCGGTGCCAATCCGCTGCGAGAACCGGGCGGAGACGAAGTTGCCGGCCATGAAAGCGCCCGAGACGGCGATGAAGTAGAGGCCGTATTCGCTCGGGCTGCGCTCCATCAGCTCTATCATCACGTAGGGCGCGCCGGCGAGGAAGCCGAAGAACATGGCGAGCGAGAACGCATTGACGAAGGCATAACCGAGGAACGCAGGAACCCGCAGGAGCCCGCCGAACGCGCGCGCGAGTTGTGCCGGCCCGGTCAGCGGCAGACGGGCGTGGTTGGTCTCGTGGAAGTTCGTCAGCGCGAAGGCGAGAATGACCCCGCCGATGGTGCCGACAAAGGCGAAGTTCGCCCACCAGCCGACCCATTCCTCGAGGAAGCCGCCGATCGTCGGCGCAACCATCGGCGCGACAACCATCGCCATGGTGACGTAGGCGAGCATGCTCGCGACTTTGGCGCGTTCGTAAAGGTCGCGTAGGACCGCGCTGGCGAGCACGATGCCGGCACAGCCACCGACCGCCTGCACCAGGCGCAGCGCGATCAGAGTCTCGATGTTCGGCGCGAAGATGCAGGCGAGGCTGCCGGCGAGGAAGATCAGGCCGCCACTGAGCAAGACCGGGCGCCGCCCGTAGCGATCGGAGACTGGCCCGTAGACCAGCTGAGCAAAAGCGATGCCCAGCAGCGAGAGCGTCAAGAGGTACTGCACCGTCGCGTAGTCGGTCGCGAACACCCGCTGGAGCCCGGGCATCGACGGGATCAGGATGCTCTGGGCGAGCGGCCCGATCGTGGCGAGGCCGATGAGCATCAAAAGGGGCGGGCGGGGCAGCGTCGCAGCCGTCATGGAAGGGGGCTCAAAGCGCTGGCGGCGCCCACCGGGCGCCGCCTTACTCAGGTCACTGGAACCGAGTGCCTAGATGTCCATTACCCCGACCTTGTCGGGCGCGATCTTGACGATGAGGCGCTGCTCGCCCGGCTGGCGATAGGGGTATTCGTCCACGCCCATGTATTTCTTGGCGAGCTTGTTGATGTGCTCATCGGCCCCTTCGCCGGTGATCTCGACGACCCGGCCGCGGATCATCGCCTGCTGATAGGGCTGCTCGGCGTTGTGGACCGTGAGCGCGACGCGCGGATCGCGCCGCATGTTCTTGGGCTTGATGCGGCCCTCGGCGGTGTTGAAGATCAACAGCTCGCCGTCGGTATCGAGCCAGACCACGCTTGCCTGGGGCGAGCCATCGGCCATCAACGTCGCGACGGTGGCGAAATTCTTGCCCTCAGCGAGCTTTTTCGCGAGTTCCGGTAGTGCCATTCCTATCCCTCTCGTTCGTCCCCGCGGCGCGCGCGGTCGACTGTCTGCCGCTTTGGCAAAGCTAGCACCGCGCTCGGGCTCGGTCCAACATTGGCCCAGCTCCCGAGGGTCGGTTGGCCGGTAAATCCATGAAAAGAACTGGTCGGAGTGAGTGGGATTCATGCGAACACGGTGGCGCAAATCGACGCTCATATGGGCTCGCGTTCGCTAGGTGTTCGTCATGCGTGATCAGATCTGATCACGACGCGGGCTGGGAACTGCGACTGTTTTGCAGTTATAGTCGAACGCGTCTGCGACTGAGGTGATGGAGGAACACAAATGGCGGATGAAGTACACTATCCCGACGGCGCTCGCGAATCAGACACTCCCGGATATTACGGCCCGGCTGACGAAAAACCCGCCCCGCCGGCGCAAACATATGACCTATGCTGGTCTGAGGACCCGATCGAAGTGTGCGTGAGGTATGTGGACGGCACCAAGTTATTGTGCGCTGAAGAAAAACTCGATGGGCATAGGATGTTTCAAGTTTGTCTTAGTCCCGATAGGGTGCAATTTTGTAAAAGGTTGAATCTTGGGCTTGTGAAGGGTGATGTTTGTTTGAGGGTTGATTTCAACGACAAATACGTGAGGGCATGGGGCGTCGGCTGCCACAAGAAATGGGACACAACGTGGGATTGTCACCCTTTCAACAAGGTGATTCTCAGGTGGTAGAAAAGCGCCCAGACGCATACCCCGCCCAGCGGCCGCAGAAAAGAGGAACGGGCGGTCTCAGTATTTCGCGCGACGTGCCCCCACGAATGAGCGGAGAAGTGCCAACCCATGTAGGGGCATTGAGCGTTCGCGGCTTTCGAATGACCTCTGCGAGAGCTAATTGGACCGCATACATAAAGCGTTCTCGCGGCTTGTCCGTATCAAATTCCATGACCGGTTCGTGCGTCTTCGGGTCCAGCGGTATCACCAGCGGCATTCTCAGTTTGGGGAGCTGTAGTTTGCGGCACAATCGGCGGACGTCTGGCGTCAAGAAAGTGATCGGGCTTGTTCGGTGGGCGAATTCGTTCCGGATTAGCTTGATGATGTGCAGGTCCCTCCACACCTGTTCGGTGTAGCGAGCCATAGCAAGCCCGAGATCGATGCGGGCATAAAACGAGCCCAACGGGCCACTGTCACGAAATAGGTCCTCCATAGCTTTTGTTTCTGCCTCGGACGCTTGACGAAGCCCGCTTTTGATCATGTTGGTGAGGCGCCGCTCCACAAAGGCGGCGGCATAACAGCCGCCGCACGGTTGTACGTGGCCGAACGGTCTATGGATCACCGGTTGGCGGGATGGTGCTATGGTCATGCCGATGCCGGCGAAGATTGCGCACCTCGAGATGATTCAGGGGGTGGTGAACCGCCTGGCCCATAGCTCAGCGCTGTTGAAGGGCTGGAGTGTGGTTCTCGTTGCCGCGCTCTTTGCGCTTGCCGCGAAGGACTCAGCGAAGCACTTCGCGCTTCTGGCGTTCTTGCCGGCCGTCGTGTTCTGGGGCCTCGATGGCTACTATCTGTGGCAAGAGCGCCTATTCCGAAACCTTGGAGTTCCCCCGGTTTTGTGGACAGTTACGGGCTTACAGACTCCAGCTGCTCACGGGCTTGTCTCTCGTAGTTGACGGGCGACTTGTATCCGAGCGCGGAATGCCGCCGCCCCGGATTGTACCAGCCCTCGATGAACTGGAAGACGGCCATGCGGGCCTCCGCCTTGGTCCGGAACTTCCGCCGGTCGAGCAACTCGCATTCGAGGGTGGCGAAGAAACTCTCGCACATTGCATTGTCGTAGGCATCGCCAACCGAGCCCATTGATGGCCGCACACCGGCTTCCTTGCAACGCAGGCCGAAGGCGATCGAGGTGTACTGCGACCCCTGGTCGGAGTGATGGATCACGCCGACGGGACGCCGCTGCGTCAGCGCCATGTTGAGGGCATCGAGCACGAGCTGGGTTTTCAGATCGTGGCCCATCGCCCAGCCGACGATCCGCCGTGAGAAGGCATCCAGTACCACGGCGAGGTACAGGAACCCGGCCCAAGTCGGCACGTAGGTGATGTCGGCGACCCAGAGCCAGTTCGGTTCATCGGCATGGAAGTTCCGGTCAACCAGGTCGCTGGCGGGACGAACCCGCTCGTCTCGGAAGGTCGTGCGGGCGGCTAACACCGACAATACCGGCCGCTTTCATCAACCGCTCCACGCGCTTGCGGCCCAGCCGGATCCCTTCATCGAGGAGTTCGGCGTGGATGCGCGGAGCCCCATAGGTCTCTTTCGAGGCCTTGTGGATCGCCTTGATGCGAACGCTCAACTCCACATCGGCGCGGCAACGGGCGCTCGGCTCACGCCGGAGCCACGCATAATATCCGGCGCGGGAGACGCCGAACGATTTGCACATCGTTGCCAGCGGGAACATGGCCTGGTTCGCCGTCATGAACTCGAAGACCGAGACGACGTCACGTCGCTCTGAGCGAACCAGGCTGCGGCCTTTGCCAGGATATCTCTCTCCTGACGAAGCTGGCGGTTCTCCCGGCGAAGCCGACGTAGCTCTTCGCGCTCGTCGCTGCTAAGACCGTCGATGCGGCCGCCGCCATCGCGTTCAGCCTGCTTGATCCAGCCATGGATCGTCGCCGCGCACGGCTCGAACTCCCTGGCCATCTTCCACGCTACCTCCGGTCCGGGACAACGCTACGATCTGATCCCTGAATTCCGCGGGGTACCGGTTCCTCGTTCTCGGCATCGGGACACTCTCCTCTCTCAGTCAAAAGGTGTCCATCAAACCGGGGGAACTCCACCTCTATAAGCACGTGCGTGGTTTGGCAGACAACGACATCGATTTCTCGATGGACGTGACCAAGGCTCCTGGCGCCAAAAAAAGGAACGATGGCCGGACGCGATCTTCTCCAAGACCCTCGTTCCGTTCCACGGCGTTATACTGGTCGCGGTTATTCTTGTGACGATAATCGTGTGAAACGGGAGGCGGTCAAATGGCGCGTAGGGTCTTCTTCAGTTTCGACTATAGGCATGTGTGGCGGGTCAACCAGATCCGGAGCATGCCGAATACCACCGGCACGGCCGCGGCCGGGTTCCAAGACGCTTCGCTCTGGGAGGAGTCAAAGAAAAAGGGCGACAATGCGATCAAGGCGATGATCGACGGGGCGCTCGACCGGACCACGGTCACGGTTGTTTGTGTGACTTACGGTACTGCGGTGCGTAAGTTCATCAATTATGAGATCGATCAATCACTAGCTCGTGGCAATGGGCTCGTGGCGGTCCAGATCCACCACCTTAAAGATCAAAACGGGGAGACCGGAGGGTCGCCTGGAAGGATCCCAAGCCAGATCGAGGCCAACGGGTTCAAGGCGTACAAGTACAGCAACAAAGAGCGGCTCGCGGCCTGGATTGAGGCGGCCGCGGAGCTAGCCGGCAAGTAGAAGCCTGGCTGCTTTGCTGCACGCCCCATGCCACTAAGCGGAGGGCCGCCGCGCGGCGTCAGCTTACAAGGCCCAGGTCAGTAGAAGCACGGCGAACAATAGGATCACGCTGCAAAGGCTCTTCGCCGAGAGCTTAATTAGTTCGTCCCGAAGCATTTCTTTCCAGGAACGATCGCCTGAGGACCATTCGACCGTTACGAACACCGCAACGGTCGAATTAGGCGGTTCCCCGTCCTCGTCATCGCCACCGTCCCCGTCGCCGTCCCCGTCGCTCGCTCCGCCGCTATCTGAGGCTCCTCCTTCACTGGGGCACACACCGTCTGCCGTGTCAGTCGCAGCCGCAATGTCCGCCCGGATGCGTCCTCTCCGTTTCGGCCGGAACCTAGTAACTTCAATCTCGCAGTTGGGGTAATCATGCATGAGTTTGCTCCTCCGGTGATCGCTGATAGTGCATCCTCTCCTTTCTGGCAGTGGATGGTGTTAGCTATACCTCAGTCGCGCCGATCTCGCTGCCGGCGTAGGTCTCAACATCGCCACACGAGGCGATAATGCCTGAACGCCGCGGCAACACGCACGGCTCCCGCCGCCGGTCTGCCGCTTTGTGATCAGATATGATCACATCCGGGCCGTCACTCGGAGCGTGGAATACAACTAAGTTATTGAAAATTAAATGGTCGGAGTGAGTGGATTTGAACCACCGACCCCCGCCTCCCGAAGACGGTGCTCTACCCGGCTGAGCTACACTCCGATCAGGCGCGAGGTTATAGCGTCAACGCCGACGCCTCGCAACGCGTCGGCGGGCGCATCAGGACAGCTAGCAGGGGATCAGTAGGCGCGTTCGATGCAGAAATCGACGGCTTCCATCATCGCCTGCTTTTCGGTGCCATCGGGAAAGAAGCCGAGGGCATCGCGGGCGATGGCACCGTAGTGGCGGGCGCGCTCGATGGTGTCGGTCAGCGCACCGCTCTTGTCGAGCAGGGCGATTGCGTGGCCTAAGTCCGCCTCCTCCTGGCGGCCATCGGCGATCGTGCGGCGCCAAAAGCGACGCTCCTCGTCGCCGCCGCGGCGAAAGGCAAGGACGATCGGCAGGGTGATCTTGCCCTCGCGGAAGTCATCGCCGACGGTCTTGCCGAGTGTCGCCTGCCGCGCCGAGTAGTCGAGAGCATCGTCGACGAGCTGGAAGGCGGTGCCGAGGTTGCGGCCATAGCTCTCCAGTGCTTGCTCCTCGGCTTGGGGCCGGTCGGCCACCACCGCGCCGATCCGGCAGGCGGCGGCGAAAAGCGCCGCGGTCTTGGCGCCGATCACCTCGAGGTACGCATCCTCGCTTGTCTCAGGATCGTTGGTGGTCGCCAGCTGCAGCACCTCGCCTTCGGCGATCACGGCCGATGCAGTGGCCAGGATATCGAGCACCCGCAAGGAGCCGTCCTCGACCATCAGCTGGAAGGCGCGGCTGAAGAGGAAATCGCCGACCAGCACACTCGGCTGGTTGCCCCACACCGCATTGGCGGTGGCGTTGCCGCGCCGGAGCCCGCTCTCGTCGACGACGTCGTCGTGCAACAGCGTCGCGGTATGGACGAACTCGACACAGGCGGCGAGCATGAGATGGCGCTTGCCGGCGTAGCCGCAGAGCTTGGCGGCGGCGACGGTCAGCATCGGGCGCAGCCGTTTGCCGCCGGCGGCGATGATGTGGCCCGCGAGCTCGGGGATGAGCGGGACGCGGCTGCTCATCCGCTCGATGATCAGCGCGTTGACCTCGGCCAGATCGGACGCAACGAGCCGGCGCAATGGCTCGAGCGATCTCGTCGCCGACAGTCGCTGGCTTTCCAGCGGAACGACCGAACTCACGTTGGACCCTTTTCTTGACCTCCCCGCGGCGAGCGGCGAGCATAAAAGGCGCTTCCTCAGGCGGTCAAGGCAGGCCGCCAGCTGGCCCGCATCCTGTGATCGAGCTCCTCCGCACCAATGACCCCGTCCTATTGTCCTGGCTTTCGGCCCTGCTCGCTGAGGCCGGCATCCAGGCCATCGTGCTCGATAGCCACACCAGCGTCCTCGAGGGCAGCATCGGCGCGATCCCGCGGCGCCTGATGGTTGCCGACGGCGACGAGACGGCGGCGCGCCGATTGTTCGCCGAGGCAGAGGTATCGGTGGCGCCGCCGGATCCGACCGGGGTCTGAGCACCGTCGCTTCGTCGACGATTGCCGAGAAGGCGCGTCGGCGGGACGCAACGGCCTCCGCCACCATGGGCGGCCGCGTGCCGAGAATTGGCGGCCGGCCGCCAACCGTTCATCGCAGCGCTTGTCCAGCGCCGGCCGCGGTCTTATCTACTGGTGATGATTGGGAACGCCGTTATGCGCCGCCTCGGTCGCGACCGCCGCCCCACGGTCGGTGTCCTGCGCCTGGATGGCGTGATCGCGTCGGGATCGCGCTTTCGCGCCGGCCTCAACCTCGGCAGCATGGCGGGCCAGATCGAGCGCGCGTTCAAGCTGCGCAATCTGAAGGCGGTGGCGCTCGCTATCAACTCGCCGGGCGGATCGCCGGTGCAGTCGGCCCTGATCAGCAAGCGCATTCGCGCGCTCTCGACCGAGAAGAAGGTCCCGGTGGTCGCATTCGCCGAGGACGTTGCTGCCTCGGGCGGCTACTGGCTCGCCTGCGCGGGTGATGAGATCTTTGCCGATGAGAGCTCGATCATCGGCTCGATTGGCGTGGTCTACGCCGGTTTTGGCTTCCAGGCCCTGCTGGAAAAGGCTGGCATCGAGCGCCGGATGCACACCCGCGGCGACAAGAAAGCCATGCTCGACCCGTTCGCGCCCGAGAAGCCCGAGGACGTGACCCGGCTCAACGCGCTGCAAAAGGAAATCCACGAAAGCTTCAAGGCCCATGTCCGCGAGCGCCGTGGCGATCGTCTCAAGGGCGGCGCTCGTAAGTTGTTCTCCGGCGAGTTCTGGACCGGGGGGCAGGCGCTCAAGCTCGGGCTGATCGACGGGATCGGCGATCTGCGCTCGGTCATGCGTGAGCGCTACGGCGACAAGGTCCAGCTAAAAGTGATCGCCGATCGCCGCGGCTGGCTCGGCCGGCGGCTGCGCTGGCCGTTTGCCGCCGCCGGTCCGGGCTGGGCGGAGGAGCTGATCGAGGCCGTGGAGGCGCGCGAACATTGGAGCCGTTTCGGACTGTGAAACGCGGGCGGATGGCTTGACCGGAGCCGCTCCCGGCTTCTAAACCTGGGCACATGTCCGGCGGCCTCGGCAAATTCATCCTCCTCGGCCTGATCGTCGGGGCGGTGTGGTTCGGCTTCAAGCTGTTCCAGCGCCGCGCCGCGATGCTCGATCCGGGCCGCGACGCCGCCGCCAAGGACGCGAAAGGTGCTAGCAAGGGCGGCGTCGAGGACATGCGCCAATGCGCGGTCTGCCATACCTATTTTGCCTCGGCCGAGCCCGAATCGTGCGGCCGCCAGGACTGCCCCTACACGGCCTGAGCGGGCGACCGCCATGGCCGAGCAACCACCGTCCGCACACTCCTTTCAGAACATCATTCTGGCTCTGCAGGGGTATTGGGCGGACCAGGGGTGCGTGCTCGTGCAACCCTATGACATGGAGATGGGTGCCGGCACATTCCATCCGGCGACGACCCTGCGGGCGCTCGGGCCGGAGCCGTGGCGCGCTGCGTATGTCCAGCCATCGCGCCGCCCCGGCGATGGCCGCTACGGCGAAAACCCCAACCGCCTCCAGCACTATTATCAGTTCCAGGTGATCCTCAAGCCTTCGCCCGAGGACTTCCAGGAGCTGTACCTGCGGAGCCTCGCGCGTCTCGGGATCGACGCCCACCGCCACGACATCCGCTTCGTCGAGGACGACTGGGAGAGTCCGACCCTGGGCGCCTGGGGGCTCGGCTGGGAGGTATGGTGCGATGGCATGGAGATCACCCAGTTCACCTACTTCCAACAGGTCGGTGGGATCGATTGCGAGGTCGTCTCCGGCGAGATCACCTATGGGCTCGAGCGCCTGGCGATGTACATCCAGGGCGTCGACAACGTGTTCGACCTCGACTGGAACGGCGCGGGCGTGCGCTATGGCGATGTCTTCCTGCGGGCCGAGCGCGAGTTCTCCGCCCACAACTTCGAGCACGCCGGCACCGAGATGCTGTTCCGGCACTTTGCCGATGCCGAGGGCGAATGCCAATCGCTGGTCGCCGCCCGTCTCGCGCTCCCCGCCTATGATCAGTGCATGAAGGCGAGCCACCTGTTCAATCTCCTCGATGCTCGCGGCGTCATCAGCGTGACGGAGCGCGCCGCCTACATCGGACGTGTGCGGGAGCTGGCCAAGGCCTGCTGCGAGGCGTGGCTCGCCGGCGTCGCGCGGTCTTAAAACATGGCGGAGTTTCTGCTCGAGCTCCTCTCCGAGGAGATGCCGGCGCGAGTGCAGAAGGGCGCCGCTGAGAATCTGGAGCGTCTGATCGCCAAGGGGCTCACGGAGTCGGAGCTCCCATTCGGAAGCATGCGCTCGTTCGTAACGCCGCGCCGGCTAGGGCTGATGGTCGATGCTCTGCCGCTCGCCCAGCCCGATACAAAGACGGAAAAACGCGGTCCGCGGGTCGGCGCGCCGGAGAAAGCGCTCGCTGGTTTTTGCGAATCCAACGGCATCACACCAGCCGACCTCGAAGAACGCGAGACCGATAAAGGGCGTTTTTACTTTGCCGTCGTCGAGCGAGAGGGGCGGACCACCATGGCGGTCCTGACGGATATGCTGCCGCCCGCGTTGTCTGCGCTCCCGTGGCCTAAATCGATGCGCTGGGGGGCGGGAGAGATCCGCTGGGTGCGGCCGATCCATGGCCTCCTCTGCCTGCTCAACGGCGACGTAGTGCCGATCACGTTCGCCGGAACACAGGCGCACGACGCGACCCGCGGGCATCGTACCCACGGCTCGGAGCCGCTGGTAGTTACGAGCTTCGCGGACTATGAGAACAAGCTCCGTGCGGCGCGTGTGATGCTCGATGCCGCCGAGCGGCGCCAGACGATCCTCGAGAAAGCAAACGGGCTCGCGCAATCTTCGGGCCTACGGCTACGCCACGACGAGGCGCTGCTGGACGAGCTCGCGGGTCTGGTCGAGTGGCCAGTGGTGCTCATGGGCGCGATCGATGAGGCGTACATGATGCTCCCGCCCGAGGTGCTGACCGCGGCCATGCGCAACCACCAGCGCTATCTCGCGACCGAGACTGCCGACGGCGAACTCGCGCCGCATTTCATTGTGGTGGCCAACATCGAGGCGGACGACGGTGGCAGCGAGATCGTCGCCGGCAACGAGCGTGTCTTGCGCGCCCGCCTTGCCGATGCCCGGTTCTTTTGGGATCAGGATCGCAAGGTATCTCTGTCAGACCGGGTGCCCAAGCTTGCCGAAATGGTGTTCCAAGCCAAGCTCGGGACCTTGGACGCCAAGGTCGATCGCATCGAGGCGCTAGCCGAACGGCTGACCGCGCACCTATCGGGGACCGACCACGATCGGGTGCGCTCGGCCGCGCGGCTGTGCAAGGCGGATCTCGTCACCGCGATGGTCGGCGAGTTCCCGGAACTCCAAGGCACCATGGGGCGCTACTACGCCCTCGGTGAGGGAGAGCAGCCGGAGGTGGCGAATGCCATCGCCGAGCACTACGCGCCGCAGGGACCGGCCGATCGCTGTCCTTCGGCGCCGACGAGCGTTGCGGTGGCGCTCGCGGATAAGATCGACACCCTCGTTGGCTTCTTCGCGATCGACGAAAAGCCGACCGGTTCGAAGGATCCGTTCGCGTTGCGCCGCGCCGCCCTCGGCGTGATCCGCCTGATTACCGAGAACAGCCTCCGCATTCCTCTCAACGAGGTCTTCGTGGCGGCTTTCAATCTCTACCGATGGAAAGAGGAGATCGAGGGGGGTGAGTCCGATCTGTTTGGCTTGATGAGCTTCTTCGCCGACAGGCTCAAGGTCCATTTGCGGGAAGAAGGGGTGCGGCACGACCTCGTCAGCGCGGTGTTCGCCGTGGCCGGCGAGGACGACCTCGTGCGACTACTGGCCCGAGTCGAAGCCCTGCGGGCGTTCCTCGGCACCGATGATGGCGCCAACCTGCTCACCGCCTTCAAGCGCGCCAACAACATCGTCGAGATCGAGGAGCGCAAGGATGGCAAGGTCTATGACGGCAACCATGTGGACGACGGGCTACTGAGCGAGGCCGAAGAGAAACACTTGCATGGCGCGCTTCGAAAAGTGCAGGAGGACGTGATGGCCGCCGTTGATGGCGAAGACTTCGTGGGCGCCTGCCGCGCCTTCGCCACACTGCGCGCATCGGTCGATTCCTTCTTCGACCGGGTGACCGTTAACACTGACGACTCGCGCTTACGCGAGAACCGGCTGAGGCTGCTCGATATGATCCGGTCGTGGTTCCTCCTGCTTGCGGATTTCGGGCAGATCGAGGGGTAAGGCGCGCCGACGCGACTAATTGTGACAATGTGACTTTACGGGGTCGTTATGCGTGGGCTTCTATCGCCGGCTCGCCAGGCGCGATGGCATAATCGGCGGGCGCCCCACTTTGCGAAGAGCAAGGACTGACATGAGCAAAGGCGTGTACAACTTCGGGGCCAACCGGGCCGAGGGTCGTGCCGAGATGAAGGAGTTACTCGGCGGCAAGGGCGCGAACCTCGCCGAGATGGCGAGCCTGGGACTGCCCGTCCCACCCGGCTTCACCATCACCACCGAGGTCTGCACCGCGTTCTATGCGAACGACCGGCGCTATCCCGATGGGGTCGAAGCCGAGGTCGAGGCCGCGCTCGCCGAGATCGAGGCCGCGATGGGCGCGCGCTTCGGCGATCCCAGAGCGCCGCTGCTCGTTTCCGTACGGTCCGGGGCCCGTGCCTCGATGCCCGGCATGATGGACACGGTGTTAAACATTGGGCTGAACGATGAAACCGTGGCGGGGCTGGCGAGCCTGAGTGCCGATGGCCGTTTCGCCTATGACAGCTACCGCCGCCTCATTCAGATGTACTCCGACGTCGTCTTGGGCGTCGGCCACCACCATTTCGAAGAGATTCTCCAGGCCGCCAAGGACGAGCGCGGTGTGAGGCTCGACACCGAAATCGACAGCGAGGGCTGGCGCGAGATCATCGCGGCCTACCGCTCCATGGTCGAGCATGAGGGCGGCCAACCGTTCCCGCAGGACGTGAAGCAACAGCTGTGGGGTGCCATCGGCGCCGTCTTCGATTCGTGGATGAACCAACGGGCGATCACCTACCGGCGAATTCACGGCATCCCCGGCGATTGGGGCACGGCGGTCAACGTCCAGGCGATGGTGTTCGGCAACATGGGCGAGGACTCGGCGACCGGCGTCGCCTTCACGCGCAATCCCTCGACCGGTGCACCCGAGTTCTACGGCGAGTACCTGGTGAACGCCCAAGGTGAGGACGTGGTCGCCGGCATCCGCACCCCGCAGCCGTTGACCAAACTGGGGCAGGTCGCCGATAGCCAATCCACCGCCTCGATGGAGGAGACCATGCCCGCCGTCTTCTCGGAGCTGACCAAGGCCTACGAGAAGCTGGAAGCCCACTATCGCGACATGCAGGACATCGAGTTCACGGTGCAGAAGGGTAGGCTCTGGATGCTGCAGACCCGCACCGGCAAGCGCACCGCGGCGGCCGGTTTGCGGATCGCCGTCGACCTCGTTAAGGAGGGCGTGATCAGCGAGGAAGAGGCGCTCTTGCGCATCGATCCGGCATCGCTCGATCAGCTTCTCCACCCGACCCTTGATCCGGACGCGCCGCGCGAGGTACTGGCACGCGGGCTTCCGGCCTCGCCGGGGGCTGCCTCAGGGCGTGCGGTTTTCCACGCCGATGAAGCCGAGGCGATGGCAGCAAAGGGCGAGGCGGTGATCCTCGTCCGCGTCGAGACCAGCCCCGAGGACATCCACGGCATGCACGCGGCGCGCGGTATCCTCACCAGTCGGGGCGGCATGACGAGCCACGCCGCGGTCGTTGCACGGGGGATGGGGCGGCCGTGCGTCGCCGGCGCCGGGACCATTCGGGTCGACTACGACGAGAACGCCTTCTTCATTGGCGGCAGCACCGTCCAGCAGGGCGAGATGATCACCATCGATGGCTCGACCGGCGAGATCATGCTGGGCGAGGTGACGACCGTGCAGCCCGAGCTCACCGGCAATTTCGCGACGTTCATGGAATGGGCGGATCGAGTGCGCACCCTCGGCGTGCGCACCAACGCGGAGACTCCACTGGACGCGCGCACCGCGCTTCGTTTCGGAGCGGAGGGCATCGGTCTGTCTCGCACCGAGCACATGTTCTTCGATGCCTCGCGCATCGCGGCGGTGCGCGAGATGATCCTGGCGGAAGGCGAGGAGGGCCGGCGCTCGGCCCTGGCCAAGCTGTTGCCGATGCAGCGGGCCGATTTTGTCGAGCTGTTCCGGATCATGAAGGGACGGCCGGTGACGATCCGCCTGCTCGATCCGCCGCTCCACGAGTTTGTGCCGCACGAGGATGCCGAGATCGCCGCCGTCGCCAAGGCCGCCGGCGTGGACGAAGCGACGCTTCGCCACAGGGTACGCGAGCTTGACGAGGCTAACCCGATGTTGGGCCATCGTGGCTGTCGGCTGGCGCTGTCCTACCCTGAGATCTGCGAGATGCAAGCACGGGCCATCTTCGAGGCGGCGCTCACCGTCAGTGGCGAGCTTGGCGAGACGATCGAGCCTGAGATCATGGTGCCGTTGATCGCAACACGAACGGAGCTCGACCTCCTCAAAGCCCGCATCGATGGTGTGGCGCGAGCCGTGGAGGAAGAGCAGAACGGCAAGCTCCGCTATCTCGTGGGCACGATGATTGAGCTGCCGCGCGCCTGTCTGCTTGCCGAGGAAATCGCCAAGACCGCCGAGTTCTTCAGCTTCGGCACCAACGATCTCACCCAAACCGCCTTCGGCATCAGCCGTGATGATTCGGGGCGCTTCCTCGAAAACTACCTGCGTCAGGGCATCTTTAAGGCGGATCCCTTCGTCACGATCGATCCGGATGGGGTGGGTGAGCTCATGCGAATCGGGGTTGAGCGCGGGCGCAAGGCTCGCGCCGACATCAAGCTCGGTATCTGCGGCGAGCATGGCGGCGACCCCGAATCGGTGCGCTTCTGTCATCGCATCGGACTGGACTACGTCTCGTGTTCGCCCTATCGCGTGCCGATCGCGAGACTTGCGGCGGCGCAGGCGGCGCTCGAGGGTCGCGGTCCCGACGCCGACTGAGGCGACCTCCCCGCCGCGGTCGCCCCGATTATTCTCCAGAGCAGTCAAAGCAGCCGTTTCTTTGAGCGGCCCCCGCCTTTCGTGTAGGATGCCGTTGCCCGCTTCGATCTCATCACCGGCGGGCTAAGCCTTTGATACTGCGGCGAGGAGCGAATGACCGGCGTCACCCCGCTGATGGCTGGCAAGCGCGGCCTGGTCATGGGCGTAGCCAATGATCGGTCCATCGCCTGGGGCATCGCGCGCACGCTCGCCGCCCATGGCGCGGAGCTCGCATTCACCCACCAGGGTGAAGCGCTTGGCAAGCGCGTGACTCCGCTCGCCGAGTCGGTTGGCTCGCATCTCGTGATGCCGTGCGACGTGACCGACGTTGCGAGCCTCGACAAGGTGTTCGCCGATCTCGACAAGGCGTGGGGTGAGCTCGATTTCGTCGTGCACGCCATCGCCTATTCAGAGCGGGAGCAGCTCAAGGGTCGGTTCGTGGACGTCTCGCTCGACAACTTCGCGCTCACGCTTCAGATCTCGTGCTACTCCTTCATCGCCGTCTGCCAGCGCGCCGAGCGTTTGATGAAAAACGGCGGCAGCCTCTTGACGATGACGTACTACGGAGCGGAGAAGGTTATGCCGCACTACAACGTGATGGGTGTAGCCAAGGCCGCCCTCGAGGCCTCGGTCCGGTACCTCGCGGCCGATCTCGGGCCCGATGGGATCCGCGTCAACGCCATTTCCGCCGGCCCGATCAAAACCCTCGCCGCCTCGGGCATCGGCGATTTCCGATATATTCTGAAGTGGAACGAGTACAACGCACCGCTCAAGCGGACCGTTACCACCGATGAGGTCGGCGGCAGCGCCCTTTATCTAGTGAGCGACCTCGGCCGTAGCGTGACTGGCGAGATCCACCACGTCGATGGCGGCTACCACGTAGTCGGCATGAAGGCCGCGGATGCGCCTGACATCGCGACCGTGTAGGCGGTCGGCGTCGCGCGACCATGTCGCACAACAGCTTCGGTCACCTGTTCCGCGTAACGACCTGGGGCGAGAGCCACGGGCCGGCCATCGGGTGCGTGGTCGACGGCACGCCGCCCGGTATCGCGCTCGCTGAATCGGATGTCCAAGTCTGGCTCGACCGCCGCCGTCCAGGGCAGTCGCGGTTCACGAGCCAACGCCGCGAGCCCGATCAGGCGCGCATCGTGTCCGGAGTATTCGATGGTGTGACCACCGGCACACCGATCGCCTTGATCGTCGACAACGTCGATTCGCGCTCGCGCGACTACGAAACCATCAAGGACAAGTTCCGCCCCGCCCACGCCGACTACACCTACCAGCACAAATATGGCCGGCGCGATTATCGTGGCGGTGGCCGTGCTTCGGCGCGTGAGACGGCGATGCGGGTCGCCGCCGGTGCGATCGCTCGCAAGGTGCTCGGGCCCGAAGTTGTGATACGCGGTGCGCTCGTGCAGATAGGCCCGCACCGGGTGGAACGTGACCGGTGGGATTGGGACGCCGTCCATGACAACCCCTTCTGGTGCCCGGACCGCGAGATGACCCAAACGTGGGAGGGCTTCCTCGACGGCCTGCGCAAGCAGGGCTCTTCTGCCGGCGCGGTCATCAAGGTGGTGGCAAGTGGCGTGCCCGCAGGACTCGGGGCGCCGATCTACGGCAAGCTCGATGCCGAGCTCGCTACGGCGATGATGGGGATCAATGCGGTCAAGGGCGTCGAGATTGGCGCGGGGTTTGCCGCGGCGGCATTGTCGGCCGAGGAGAATGCCGACGAGATGCACATGGAGGACGGCGCGGTCCGTTTCTTCACGAACAACGCGGGCGGGATCCTGGGTGGCATCTCGAGCGGGCAGGACGTAGTCGTGCGCTTTGCCGTCAAGCCGACATCGTCGATCCCGAAGCCGCTCCGCACCGTAGACGTGCACGGCAGTGAAACCGAGATCGCGACCACCGGCCGCCACGATCCCTGCGTGGGCATTCGCGCCGTTCCGGTCGGCGAGGCCATGATGGCATGTGTCCTGGCCGATCACCTGCTGCGTCACCGCGCCCAGTGCGGCTAAGGACGGGCTCGGGGTCGGTCACCGAGCAGGATGGAACAATGCGCAAACTCAGGCTGGTGTGCGGCACGGTCACCATAGAGGCCGAGCTCTTCGATACCCCGACCGCCAATGCCTTGTTGGCCGCGGCACCGTTCGAATCGCGGGCGCAGACGTGGGGCGAGGAGGTATATTTCTCGACGCCGATTCAGGCTGAGCCCGAGCCCGCTGCGCGGGCGGTCGTGGACGTGGGCGAGCTCGCGTTTTGGCCCGACGGCGATGCTATCGCGCTCGGCTATGGAAGGACGCCGATCTCGATAGGCGATGAAATCCGGCTGGCCTCGCCCTGCAACATCTGGGGACGCGCGCTGTCCGACGTTCGCGCCTTGAGCGCGGTGGCGGCGGGCGATCCGGTCCGAGTGGAGCACACCACGGACTGAGTTGCACGGCCAAGGCGGTAGCGAAAAAAATTACGTCATGTCAATGGTTTGGCGGGTTTCCGTCGGCCGATCGTCAAACTATGAAGGGGCAATCCATGGATGCACGACCGACAGAGACGACGACACTCCTCGCGGCTGCCCAGGCGGGCGACGGCGATGCCTCCGGGGTTTTGATCACGCCGCACCTCAAGCTCCTGCGCTCGCTTGCCTATCGGCTGCTCGCCAACCGGGCCGATTCAGAGGACGCGGTGCAGGAGACGCTCGTCCGCGCCCTCGCCGAGATCGACGGCTTCCGCGGCGAGGCCAGCCTCAAGACCTGGCTGTTCCGGATCGCGACCAACATCTGCCTCGATATGTTACGGCACCGCGGGCGCTGGGGGCCGGATGCGCAGGTCAATGGCCAGCGTGTCGGCAGCACCTCTCCCGAGCACCTCGCGAGTCTCGAGGCGATCGAGGGCGATCCGCACTACCGCTACGAGGTCGCCGAGCATGTCGCCTTTTGCTTTAGCTGCGTCAGCCGGTCCTTGCCGCCCGAGCAACAAGCGGCGGTGCTGCTACGCGAAGTGTTCGAGCTCTCCAACCGCGAGGCGGCCAAGGTGCTCGATATCACTGAATCGGTGCTTCGCCACCATCTCAGTGCCGGGCGCGGCGCAATGCAGGCGACCTTCGAGGGGATGTGCGCGCTGATCGGCAAGACCGGTGTCTGCCAGCAGTGCAAAGGCTTTCGCGATCGCGCGGCGCCCGAGCGCCGCGACGCCGACATCGATGCGATCGGGCCAGCGACCGCCGAGGCGGGCGAGAACTTCGCTCGGCGCGCGGCGATCGTTCGCGAAGCCGATCTCGAGGGCGGTACCGCGTAGGCCCTCCACGACCAACTCTTTCGCGAGCTTGCCGAATGGGAGGCGGCTCGCACGACCCGACGTCCACCCCAACCACGGAGGAAAGA
The DNA here is from genome assembly GCA_965248765.1 of Alphaproteobacteria bacterium. Lineage (GTDB taxonomy): Bacteria > Pseudomonadota > Alphaproteobacteria > VGEJ01 > VGEJ01 > CBDFKF01. Next base: position 511,438 of record CBDFKF010000003.1, on the reverse strand, counting down.
CTGATGGACTTCCTGATCCAATACCGCGTTCCCGCCGACAAAGTGGCCGACCAAGAGGCCGCGATCGGCGAATTCATCGGTGCGATGAAGCAGCAGCCGGATCCGGGTTATCGCTACACCGTCTACCGCAAGGAGGACGGCGTCTCGTTCGTGCATCACGCCTGGATGTCCGATGAAGCTGCGCAGCAGCGCTTTCAGGCACAGCCGCACTTCAAGCCCTTCGCTGAGGGGTTGAAGGGCCGCGCCGAGGAGGGGCCGTCGGTCACGCGCCTCGATCGGTTCGCCTCAACGGCTGACTAGGTCGCCGAGAAGCGTGCGTTCCGGCCCGTGACCGCCCGCCTTCGCCCGGGCGGTCACTCCACCACGGCCGGCTGGCGGATCGGCGCTTGTTCGATGACCGACCGCATGTTCAGCGCCGGGCTGAGCTCGAGGCAACACGCCATCGCGGCGCGTGCCTTCGCTTCTTCGCCGATCTCGTCGTAGCAGGCCGCTAGCAGCAAGTGGTTGCCCACGAGGTCGGGATTGCGTATCGCGCTCCGCTCAAAGGCCGCGATCGCCTCCTCGTAGCGCTCGAGCGACAGGTACGCCTCACCCTCGACCGTCAGGTACCACGGGGAAAAGTGCGGGTTGAGGCGCTTGGCGTGGCCAATCTCGGCGAGCGCCGCTTGGCCCTCGGCGTCACACGTTAGCGCCTCGGCAAGGCCGGCATAGCCATCGGCGTCATTGGGATCGAGGGCGATGGCGTGGCGATAGGATGCGATGGCCTCGTCGAAGCGCTTCCGCCACAGCAGGACGGCCGCCAGGATCATGTGAGCAGCTGGCAACCGCGCGTCTAGTTGCAAAGCTCGGTGTGCAAATTGCTCGGCGCGGTCGAGAGGCGTGGAGTCGGTGGGGACCACCCAGTTGTGGACCGACTCATAATAGCACGTCTCGGCCAGGTCGACCACGGCGGGCGCGTAGCTCGGGTCGATCTCGATCGCCTTCTCGAACATGGCGCGTGCCGTTTCATTGGCTTCCTGGGTGTAGCGGAGAACCTGCTCGCGTCCGCGTAGGAAGTAATCGTACGCTTGCACCTGTGCGGTGCCGGTCTCGACCAGCCGCCCGGCACGCTGTTCTCGCGAGAGGCGCAGCTCCAAGGCGGAGACGATCTGCTGGGTGACATCGTCCTGCAGCCCGAAGACATCGTCGAGGACGCCGTCATAGCGTTCCGCCCACATCTGCACCCCCGCCTCCCCGTCCACGAGCTGGGTCGAGATACGTACGCGTTCGCCGGCCCGCCTGACGCTGCCTTCGAGGATGTACTTGACGCCGAGCTGGCGGCTGACCTCGCGTACGTCCGTGGGTTGGTTCTTGTAGACGAAGCTCGAGTTGCGGGCGATGACGAACAGCTCTGGCAGGCGGGCGAGTGAGGTGAGTATCTCCTCGGTCATGCCATCAGCGAAGTAGTTCTGTTCAGGATCGCGGCTCAGGTTCTCGAAGGGCAATACAGCGATCGACTTGTCGGGCCGGAGTTGCTCGCCAGACGGCGCCGGCGGCACGGCGCCGAGCTGGCGCACGCGATAGGCGCTGATCGGCTCCGCGATGTTCTCGAAGCGCTGCTCTCCCAACGGCTCGACAGCCACGGGGAGCTTATTGCGGATGAGATCATAGACGGTCGCCGAAACGCAGATGCCGCCCGGCTCGGCGATGCTTCCCAGCCGCGACGCGATGTTGACGCCCTCGCCGTAGACCTCCCCGCCTGCAGCGAGCACATCGCCAAGGTGCACGCCGATTCGGAAGCGCAGCCGCCGTCGCTCGGCCTCGTCAGCCTGGGCCGTCGCCAGCTCCTCCTGCGCTGTGAGCGCACAGGCAACAGCGTCGACGACACTGGCGAAATCGGCGAGCACCGCATCGCCTGCCGTGCTCACCACTCGGCCGTGGTGCCGGTCGATACAGCGCGCCAAGACTGCGCGCTGCGACGACAGGGCCCGCAGCGTTGCTTCCTCATCCTCGCCCATTAGCCGGCTATAGCCGGCGGCGTCAGCGGCGAGGATGGCGGCGAGCCGGCGATTGACTTCGAGCTGCGTGATCGCCGCCCCCATCACGTGATCGTGGGGGCAGGAAGTCTAGGAAAGTCGCCTGGGCGAGTCCATCAACTCGCGTGACCCTGCCGTTTTGAAGCGGCGTTACGGGCTCCGCGTAGCGGCGATCAGGAATTCACGATTGCCCTTTGGGCCGGTGATCGGACTCTCGACCATGCCGAGCACGGACCAGAGCGCGTGCCGGGCGAGCCACTCGCGGATCTCCTCGCACACACGTTCCTGTTCAGCCGTCTCGCGCACCACGCCACCGCGATCGACCGCCGCGGGCCCGACCTCGAACTGCGGCTTGATCAAGGCGACCAGGTGGGCGCCCGTGGCGGCGAGCGCAAATGCTGCCGGCAAGACCGTGCGCAGCCCGATGAAGCTTGCATCGCAGGTGATCAGATCGACCGGCTCAGGTATTTCCTTGGCGCTCAAATAACGCGCATTGGTCTGCTCGCGCACGACAACGCGTGGGTCGTTGCGGAGTTTCCAGGCGAGCTGGCCGTGGCCGACATCGACCGCGAACACCCGCTTTGCCCCGCGCGTCAGCAGAACGTCGGTGAAGCCGCCGGTCGAGCTGCCGACGTCGAGTGCGACACGATCCCGCACCTCGATTCCGAAATGGGTTAGCGCGTGGTCGAGCTTGATGCCGCCGCGGCTGACCCAGGGGTGGTCGCGCCCGCGGATCTCGAGGGCCGTCTCGGATGCAACGCGGTGACCTGGCTTGTCGAGCCGGTGCTCACCCGAGAACACCAGGCCTGCCATGATCAGGGCACGCGCGCGCGTCCCGCTCTCGGCCAGTCCGCGTGCGACCAACAGCTGATCGAGCCGCGGCTTGTGACAGTGGTGAGGCGCTGGCTTGGGCGCCGCAGTGGCCATGGATCAGGCGCGGGCGCGCTCGGAGGCCTTATCCAGGGCCGCTAGCGCCGTCGCCACGATGTGCTGCGCATTCAGCCCGGCCACCTCGTACATGCGAGCGGGGCTGTCCTGGTCGACGAACACATCGGGCAATACCATCGGTCGGACTCGGAGGCCGGTCTCCAGAAGGTCGTTGCGGGCGAGGAAGTCGAGGACATAGCTCGCAAAGCCGCCAACCGCGCCCTCCTCGACGGTGATGAGGACTTCGTGCTCAGCCGCGAGTCGGCGCACCAGCTCTTCGTCGAGGGGCTTGGCGAACCTCGCATCCGCTACCGTCGTCGAGAGACCGCGCTGGCCCAGCTCATCGGCGGCCTTGAGGCACTCCGCCAATCGGGCGCCTAAGCTCAGGACGGCCACCGTGCTGCCTTCCCGGATGATCCGCCCCCTGCCGATCTCGAGGGGCACGCCGCGCTCGGGCAACAGCACGCCAGTCCCTTCGCCGCGCGGGTAGCGTACCGCGGACGGCCGGTCGTCGATCGCGGCAGCCGTCGCCACCATATGCATAAGCTCAACCTCGTCAGCCGCCGCCATGATGACGAAGCCTGGCAGCGTCCCGAGATAGGCGATGTCGAAGGCGCCGGCATGGGTCGGTCCGTCGGCGCCGACAAGGCCGGCGCGATCGATCGCGAAGCGAACAGGCAGTCTTTGGATAGCTACATCGTGCACGACCTGGTCGTAGGCGCGCTGAAGGAAGGTCGAGTAGATCGCCGCGAACGGCTTGTAGCCCTCGGTGCACAGTCCGGCCGCAAACGTCACCGCGTGTTGCTCGGCGATCCCGACGTCGAAGCTCCGTTCGGGGAACCGCTCGGCGAACAGGTTGATGCCGGTTCCTGACGGCATCGCGGCGGTGATGCCGACGATCTTGTCGTCGTGCTCTGCTTCCGCGATCAGCGCTTGGGCGAACACCGTGGTGTAGCTGGGCGCCGCCGCCTTGGACTTGGCCTGGGCGCCGGTGACGATGTCGAACTTGCTGACGCCGTGGTATTTGTCGGCCGAGGCCTCGGCCGGTGGGTAGCCATGCCCCTTGTGCGTCACCGCATGCACAAGCACGGGGCCGTCATTGTTCGAATCTCGCACGTTACGCAGCACCGGCAGCAGGTGGTCGAAGTCGTGGCCGTCGATCGGGCCGACGTAATAGAAGCCGAGCTCCTCGAACAGAGTGCCCCCTGTGGCCATCCCGCGCGCATACTCCTCGGCCCGCCTCGCCGTTCGCTCGATCGGTTCAGGCAGGCGCTTGGCGAGCTGTTTGGCGATCTCGCGCAGCCCGCGATAGGAGCGCGAGGAGATCAACCGCGAGAGATATGCGCTCATGGCGCCCACGGGTGGCGCAATCGACATGTCGTTGTCATTGAGGATGACGATCAGCCGGCTTCGCAACGAGCCGGCGTTGTTCATGGCTTCGAAGGCCATCCCAGCGGTCATCGCTCCATCGCCGATGACGCAGACCACATTGCTTTTGGCGCCCTCGAGGTCGCGGCCGACGGCCATACCGAGGCCGGCGGAGATCGAAGTCGAAGCGTGGGCCGCGCCGAACGGGTCGTATTCGCTTTCCGCGCGCTTGGTAAAGCCGGACAGGCCGCCGCCTTGGCGTAGTGTGCGGATACGGTCGCGGCGGCCGGTGAGGATCTTGTGGGGATAGGCCTGATGTCCGACGTCCCAGACCAGGCGGTCGCGCGGCGTATCGAAAATGTAATGAAGGGCAACCGTCAGCTCCACGACGCCGAGGCCTGCGCCGAGGTGCCCACCGGTCAGCGACACCGCATCGATCATCTCGCTCCGCAGTTCGTCCGCCAGTTTGCGCAGCTGGTCGGCCGGGATGTTCCGCAGGTCTGCTGGATGGTTGACCGTGTCGAGAAGCGGGGTCGCGCGGCTGTTGCTCAACGGGGTCTCCTTCGCGGGAGGCGCGGGTCTAGCGGTCTCGGTTGATCACGAAGTCGGCGGCACCGCGCATAATGTCTGCCTTTTCCCCGAACGGATCAAGGTGAGCGCTGGCTTGGCGCGCCAACATGTCGGCCTGGGTCCGTGCCCGCTCCGGTCCGAGGACCGAGACCAACGTGGCCTTCCCGAGCCCACTGTCCTTGCGGACGCGCTTGCCGAGCGTTTCGCCGTCGCCTTCGGCGTCTAGAAGGTCGTCGGTGATCTGGAACGCGAGTCCCAGGTCATGGGCGAACTGGTGCAACGCTTGGCGCAGCGTCATCGCACCTTTGCCCAGGATTGCGCCCGCCTCGCAGCAAAAGGCGATGAGGGCTCCGGTCTTGAGCTGTTGGAGCCGGGTGATCTCGCTTGCGTTGAGGGTCTCGTGCTCCGCCTCGAGGTCGATCATCTGGCCGCCGACCATGCCGTGACAGCCGCAGGCCCCCGCAAGTGAGCGTACGAGCTCGCAACACACGGCCGGATTGGGGTGGGTCTCGGTGGAGGCCAGCACTTCGAAGGCGCGCGCCTGCAGGGCATCGCCGGCGAGGATCGCGGTGGCCTCGTCGAACGCGACATGGAGCGACGGTTTGCCGCGCCGCACGTCGTCGTCGTCCATGCACGGAAGATCGTCATGAACCAACGAGTAGGTATGAATCATCTCGACCGCGGCTCCGACCCGTAGCGAGCTGCTCCTGGCGACACCGAACATATCGGCACTCGCGGCGACCAGAAACGGACGCAAACGCTTGCCTCCGGCCAGTGTCGAGTAGGCCATGGCCTCCAATAGCCGTGCTTCCGGGCCATCGGGGTCCGGCAGGAGCCGCCGCATTACCTCGTCAACCGATTCGGCGGTTTCGCCGAGGACGTCCGCGAACGAGGCCACACTCGTCTCACTCAAGCTTGGTCGGCTCGGCGGTCACCGTGCCGTCGGGGCCAGCGACGATCTTCTCCACGCGCTCCTGCGCACCTTTGAGCTTGGCTTCACAATGGCGCAGCAGTTGCGTTCCGCGGCTGTAGATCTCGATCGATTCGTCGAGGTTCACATCGCCCGCTTCGAGACGCGCAATTATGGCCTCAAGGGCCTCGCGCGCGTGTTCGAAGCTCATCTCTTGGATTTCGCGGGGGATGTCCCCCCGTTCTGCCGAACCGTCGTCGCTACCCATCCTCGGCCCCGCTGCACTCTAGGGCGCGGCACGGCGCGAGGCAACTGGTGCTCGCCGGCTCGCGACCGCCCCCGACTCGGGCGGTCGCGGTGGGCGCTCTGGGTATCGGCTAGGCGTTGCTCGTCTGGCTGGCTGGCGGACCCTTGGGACGGCGCCGGCCGGTGCCGCTTGGCTTGGCCACGACGGCGCCAGCGCTGGGCCAGGGACCGAAGGGGTAGGGCATGTCCTCGGTCGCGAAGGTGAGGAACAGCACCATTTCGCGGATGTAGGCGCCGAGATTCTGGCCCGCCGTGCGCAGTTGTTCGTTGGCGCGGCCCGTCAACAGCTTGAACAGGAACTGAATGACCACGACTGCGAACAGCACAAACTCGGTGATACGGTAGATCACAGCAAACAGGACCATGTAGATGGCCCGCCGCCAGGTGCTGCCTTTGGTCAGATGCTCCCGGTTGATCTCGTCCACAACTAGCCTCCCAGTTCACATCGAAGCGCTCGTTCATATATGGGAGGCACTCGCCCGTTCGCTAGGGGCGAGGCGTGACAGTCAGATGCTAGGCAGGCATCAGTCCGGAGACGTGGATCGCGGCGCAGCGCGCAAGGGCGTCCAGGTCATAGCCACCCTCGGTCACCGACACCACGCGGCCGCCGCAGACCCGGCCAGCGATGCCGAGCAGCTCCCGCGTCACCCACGCGAAGTCGTTATCGGTGAGATTGAGGCCGGCCAGCGGGTCGTCGGCGTGGGCGTCGAAGCCGGCCGAGATCAGGAGGAAGTCTGGACCGAACGTCTCGAGCGCCGGCAGCAGGCGATCGCCCCAGGCGGCGCGGAACTCGTCCGAACCCGCGCCCGCTGCCAACGGCTCGTTGAAGATATTGCCGACGCCCCTCTCCGAGCGGGCGCCGGTGCCCGGGTAGAAGGGGTACTGGTGCGACGAAGCGAAGAACAGCGCTGCGTCCTCGGCGAACGAGGCCTGCGTACCATTGCCGTGGTGGACGTCGAAATCGACTACCGCCACCCGCTTCTGGCCGTGGTTTTCGCGCGCGTGCAAGGCGCCGATGGCGACATTGTTGAAGATACAGAACCCCATGGGCCGTGCCGGCTCGGCGTGGTGGCCACATGGGCGAACCGCGCAGAAGGCATTTGTCGCCTCGCCTCCGGCGACCGCATCCACAGCCGCCACCAGCGCCCCGGCCGCGCGCAGCGCTGCTTCACCCGATCCGGGCGACATCACCGTGTCGGGATCGAGCCGCACATGACCCGATTCGGGGACGGCATCGAGCACTGCCCGTACGTGCTCCTCGGGATGTACCCGGGCGAGCTGCTCGATCTCGGCCTTGGGCGGCTCGCGTCGCTCGAGGGCGGCGAAGGCTGGCCCGGCGAGCGCTGCTTCAACGGCGCTCAGGCGTTCGGCCCGTTCGGGATGTCCGGGGCCGGTGTCATGATCGAGAAACGCCGGATGGCTGTAATAAAGGGTTGTCATGGCGGGTGACAGAGTTGTGATGGGCGCTGAGGTTGGGCACTGTCCACGGTTTAGCCGAGAAATGCTACCCTCAGAGCAGCGCGCGCCGCTGGGCGTTTGAGCCTGTTCCGCCATGAGAGCCATATCGCAAATTGTTGTCGTCGCTGTACTGGCTGCGGGTGCCGCCGGTGCGTGGCACTACCGCGACCAACTGTTTCCTGACGGTGATGGTGCCCAGGCTGCCCGCGGCGGCGGCGACCAGGCCGTGCTGGTGGAGGTGGCGACCGCAGCAACCGGCGAGGTCACGACGTCGGTGGAGGCAGTCGGAACCGCGCGGGCCTACGAGGCGGTTAGTCTTACCTCCTCGGTCTCCGGCATCGTCACCAGCATCAGCTTTCGCGAAGGGCAATGGGTGGAGAAGGGCATTGTTCTGGTCGAGCTCGATGCTGGCGCCATGCACGCCGAGTTCGAGGAGATGTGCGCCGAGCTCGACATCGCCCGTCGGCTCCATGATCGCGCGCGCAAGCTCCGCGAGAGCGGCAATGTCTCGGCCTCGCGCCTCGATGAGCTTGACGCTGAGGTGCAGACCAGCGAGGCGCGGGTGCGTGCGCGCGAGCTGATGCTCGCGGACTATCGTGTCGACGCACCGTTCTCCGGACGACTCGGCCTGCGCCGGATCAGTGTTGGCACTCTCATTCGGCCAGGCGATGAGATCACCACGCTCGACGACACCACCCGGATCAAGGTCGACTTCCGTGTGCCGGAGACCGCGCTTGCCGCCGTCGAGGTCGGGCAGACCGTCGAGGCGCGCAGTATTGCCTACCCTGACCGTCGCTTCGAGGGCCGGGTCGAGACCATCGATTCGCGAATCGATACCGACACCCGCTCCGTCCAGGTACGCACCGTTCTGCCCAATCCCGACGACCTTCTCAAGCCCGGCATGTTCCTGTCCGCAACGCTGGTGGTCTCGCGCCGCGAGGACGCGGTGCTGATCCCGGAAGAGGCGATCATCAGCAGCGGCGATAGCCAGTACGTGTTCGCCGTGATCGAAGGGATGGCGGTGCGCACGCCGGTCGAGATCGGCGTGCATCGCGGCGGCAAGGTAGAGGTCTCCTCAGGCCTCGCACCCGGCATCGACGTCATTATCGGTGGCGTGCAGAAAGTGCGCGACGGCTCGCCGATCCAGGTGGTCAATCCGGCTGAGTCCGGCCCGGAGGCTGGCGAGAGCGAAGGATGATCCTCTCCGACGTCTCCATCCGCCGACCGGTGCTGGCGACGGTCTTGAGCGCGGTCCTCCTGATTTTCGGACTATTCGCCTTCGATCAGCTCACGGTGCGGGAGTACCCCGACATCGACAAGCCGGTGGTTTCGGTCAACACCACGTACCGTGGCGCTTCGTCACAGATCATCGAGACCCAGGTGACGCAGATCATCGAGGAGGCGATTGCCGGCATCGAGGGAATCGACACCATCACCTCGAACAGTCGCGAGGAGTCGTCGTCGGTCAGTATCGAGTTCAAGATCAACCGCGATATCGACGGGGCTGCCAACGATGTGCGCGACCGTGTCGCACGGGCGATCGGCCGCCTGCCGGAGGAAGCTGAGATTCCACGGGTGGCCAAGACAGATTCGGATGCTCGCGCCATCATTTGGGTGGCGATGACGAGCGATCGATTGAGTCAGCTCGAGCTGACCGACTACGCCGAGCGATTCCTGGTCGATCCGCTGTCGACGGTCTCTGGTGTGGCCCGAGTCCGGGTCGGCGCCGGCCGCCGCTACGCCATGCGCATTTGGCTCGACGCCGCCGCTATGGCAGCGCGGGAGCTCACCGCCCAAGATGTCGAGACGGCGCTTCGCAGACAAAACGTCGAGCTGCCGTCGGGGCGCATCGAATCGATCCGGCGAGAGGTCTCGGTGCGTACCGAGTCAGCGCTGAAGACGCCCGAGGAGTTCCGCGACGTGGTGGTCAAACAGGGCAATGACTATCTCGTACGTCTTGGCGAGATCGCCCGCGTGGAGCTTGGGCCTGAGGATGTGCGGAGCGAGCTCCGCGCCAACGGCCAGAACGCGGTGGGCCTCGGCATCGTTAAGCAGTCGAAGGCCAACACCCTCGATGTCGCCAACGGCATCGCCGATGAGGTCGAGCGCCTTCGGCCGACCTTGCCCGAAGGGATGGCGCTCGATGTCTCCTACGACCAATCCATCTTTATCCGTCAGTCGATCCAGGAGGTCTTCGTCGCCATCGGGATAGCGCTCACACTGGTGCTTGCGGTCATCTTCGTTTTCTTACGCTCGTTCCGTGCGACGCTGATCCCGGTGATGGCGATCCCGGTCTCGGTGATCGCCTCGTTCATGGTGCTTGCCGCGCTGGGGTACTCGATCAACGTCCTGACTCTGCTCGCGATGGTGCTGGCCATCGGTTTGGTCGTCGACGATGCGATCGTGGTGTTGGAGAACATCCACCGTCGCATCGAGCGCGGTGAGCCGCCGCTCCTGGCGGCGGTGCGCGGGGCGCGGCAGATCGCGTTCGCCGTAATCGCCACCACGATCGTGCTGGTGGCGGTGTTCGTGCCGATCTCGTTCATGGAGGGCAACACCGGGCGCCTGTTCCGCGAGTTCGGCATCGCGGTAGCGGCCGCCGTCATCTTTTCCTCGCTCGTGGCACTCACTCTCACGCCGATGATGTGCTCGAAGCTGTTGCGCCCGGCGCGCGAGGAGGCGGTCCTATACCGACTGACGGAGATCGGTTTTGCGGCGATGCACCGGGGTTATGGGTGGCTCGTGGCGCGCTCGCTCAACATGCCAATCGTGGTCCTGGCCATCGGTATCGCGGTCTCGGGCCTCGCGTATGAGCTGTTTCAGCGGCTACCGCGAGAGTTCGCGCCGGTCGAGGATCGTGGCGTGATCTTCATCCCGATCTTGGCACCTGAGGGTGCGAGCCTCGAGTACACCCGGCGCTACGTTCTCGAAATCGAGGAAGCGCTTCAGCCGCTTCGTGACCGCGGCGACGCGGTTCGTATTTTCACCATCCTGGCGCCCTCGTTCGGTCGCCCCGGCCAGGTCAACTCTGCGTTCTCGCTCGTGCGCCTCAAGGATTGGGGCGATCGGGAGATCAGCCAACAGGCGGTGGTGGGTGAGATCTTCCCGAAGCTCGTCGCGGTGCCCGGGGTGCGCGCCTACGCGATCAATCCAGCAAGCCTCGGCCAGCGCTTTTTCAGCGCGCCGATCCAGATGGTGATAGGCGGCCCGACCTATGAGGTGCTCGCCGAGTGGGGTGGGCGCATTGTCGACAGAGCGCGGGCGGAGAATCCGAGCTTGATCAATGTTGACCTGGACTACAAGGAGACTCGCCCCGAGCTCAAGGTGGAGATCGACCGCAACCGTGCCGGCGATCTCGGCATCTCGATCGAGGAGATAGGGCGCACGCTCGAAGTGCTGCTCGGCGCGCGCTTCGTCACGACCTTCGTGCGCGGGGGCAAGGAGTACAACGTCGTGCTACAGGCGCGGGCCGAGGATCGCGCCAACCCCGACGACCTCCACCGCCTCTATGTGCGTTCGCAGACGACGGGCCGGCTGATCCCGCTCTCGAACCTCGTCACGTTCGAGGAGGCGGCTGGCGCCCGCGAGCTCAAGCGCGTCGACCGCCTGCGCGCCGTCACGGTCTCGGCCTCGCTGGCGCCGGGCTACCCGATCGGTGATGCGGTCGCCTATCTCGATCAGGTCGCCGCGGATGTGATGCCGCCCGAGGCGCGGGTCACCTACCAAGGCGAATCGCGCGAGTTCAAGCGGTCGACCACGGCGCTCTATGTGACCTTCGGGCTCGCGCTTCTGATCGTGTTCCTGGCGCTCGCCGCGCAGTTCGAGAGCTTCATGCACCCGCTTATCATCATGCTGGCGGTGCCGCTTGCCGTGACCGGTGCGTTCGGAGCAATGTTGCTGACCGATCTCTCGCTCAACGTCTATACCCAGATCGGGATAATCATGCTGATCGGTCTGATCGCGAAGAACTCGATCCTCATCGTGGAGTTTGCCAACCAACTTCGCGATCGTGGCTACGACATCCGCTCGGCTGTCAGCGAGGCGGCGGTCACCCGCCTGCGCCCGATCCTCATGACCACCATTGCCACCGCCTTCGGCGCCATGCCGTTGGCGCTCGCCTCCGGCGCCGGCGCCGAGTCCCGCCGCGCGCTCGGCATCGTCATCATCGGCGGCATCAGCGTGGCCACTCTCTTGAGCCTGTTCCTCGTACCTATCCTCTATTTTCTGCTCGCCCGCTTCACCAAGCCGTCCGGCCATATCGCGCGCCGCCTGAGTGCGATGGAGGTCGAGCATGGCGAGTTCGTCGCTGCGCCCGCGGAATAGTACTCTCGCGCCATGACCGAGCCGACTGAGCGTAAGCCGAAGGCGTACCGCAACAGCGCCTTTCTCGACAGCCGCGACGGCCGGCCGCTGCGCTTTCTTGCGGAGTATCTGGAACCGGAATCGCGATTCGCGCACTACGAGATCGAGGACACCATCGTGTTCTTCGGTTCGGCCCGCATCCCTTCACGTGAGACCGCCGAGGCGGAGCTTGCTGACGCCCAGGCCGGCAACGGCGATCTTGCGCACGCCGAGAACCGCTTCGAGATGTCGCGCTACTACGAGGATGCGCGGACGCTGGCCGCGCGCTTCACCGAGTGGTCGAAGAACCTCAAATCAGGCGGCCGTCGCTTCGTCGTCTGCACCGGCGACGGGCCGGGCATCATGGAGGCGGCCAACCGCGGCGCCTCGGAGGCCAAGGGCCTGAACATCGGCCTCACCATCTCGATCCCGGTTGAGGAGTTCGATAACCCCTACGTGACCCGCCAACTCGCCTTCGAGTTCCATTACTTCTTCATGCGCAAGTTCTGGTTCGCCTATCTTGCCAAGGCGGTCGTGGTGATGCCGGGCGGTTTTGGCACACTCGATGAGCTGTTCGAGCTGATGACGCTGATCCAGACGCTCAAGCTGAAGAAGCGGATGCCCGTGGTCCTGTTCGGTACCGAGTTCTGGTCAGAGGTCGTCGATTTCGACGTCCTGGCGCGTCGCGGGATGATCGATCCGTACGACACCGATCTCTTCTTCCGCACGGATTCGGTCGACGAGGCCTACGAGTTTGTTACCCGCGAACTCACTGCCCATGCGTTGGCCATGCCGGGTACCACGCTATAGGCCGCCCGCGGCCAGGCGGCCTTCAGGTGCTGTAGGTCGGATCGATCTTATCGACCTTGCGGACGAGCGCCGCGTACTCCAGCGCACCGGGCCCATAGCCTTCCTGATCGACGAACGCCTGGGTGTCCTCATGGGCCTTGCGTGAGACCTCGGTCGCCAGGTGGTTGAGGGTACCTGCCGCAGCCGCGTCGAGCTGCACTTGGCAGGCGCGCTCAAGCCGGTGGAGGCGCACGAACGTCTCGGCCACCGTTTTGCCGACGGTCAGTAGGCCATGGTTGCGCAGGATCATCGCCTTTTTGCCACCGAGGTCGGCAAGCAGGCGCTCGCGCTCGTCGAGGTGCAGGCTGGGCCCTTCGAAATCGTGGTAGGCAATTTGCCCGTAGAAGGTGGTCGCACACATGCTGACCTGCTGCAGGCCTTCTTTGATCGCGGCAATCGCCATGCCCGCGCGGCTGTGGGTGTGCATCACGCATTTGTTGGCGGTGTCTGCCATGTGGATCGCCGAGTGGATGACGAAGCCAGCGGCGTTCACCGGATACTCGGTGTTGCCGATGATGTTGCCGTCGCAGTCAATCTTGACGAGGTTCGAGGCGGTGACCTCGTCATAATTGAGCCCGTAGGGGTTGATGAGGAAGTGTCGCTCAGGCCCCGGGACTCGCACCGTGAGGTGGCCGTAAATCAGCTCGGTCCAGCCGAAGTAGTCCACCAATCGATAAGCCGCCGCGAGCTGGACCCTGAGCACGCATTCGGAAGTCGTATCGCCGTCAATGTCGATGATCTCGGCCGATGTCATGGGTATCGCCTTGTCAGGTGCCGCAACGGTCTGACTATAGCACGCTGACCGGCCAAGCGGTGACCTCCGCCAGCAGCGGACACCCCTCCAAGTGGACACACTATTGGCTGCCTCCTAGAGTCGCTGAATGGAATGGGCGTGGCGGTAGTGGCCGAGACGCGCCGTCTGGCGGCGATTCTCAGCACCGATGTGGTCGGCTACAGCCGGCTCATGGGCGCAGATGAATCGGGACCGCTCGCCGCACTCACGGCGCTCCACGACGAGCTGATCCAGCCCACGGTCGCGCATCACAACGGGCGCATCGTCAAGACCACCGGCGATGGCCTGTTGGTCGAGTTCTCCAGTGTCGTCGACGCGCTTAACTGTGCCGTTGCCTTTCAACGCGCGATGCGCGTGCAGAACCATGATGTATCAGTCGAGCGGCGGATTGAGTTTCGCGCCGGCGTCAACCTCGGCGATGTGATCATTCAGGACGACGACATCTACGGCGACGGTGTCAACCTGGCGGCGCGACTGCAGGAGATCGCCTCTCCGGGTCGGGTCTACGTATCGGGCACTGTCGTCGAGCACGCCCAGGGCAAGCTGCCGCACGCCTTCCGCGATCTCGGTCGGCGCACCGTCAAGAACATGGACAAAGCGGTTCACGTTTTCGATGTCGATCTCGGCGATGGTGAGAGTGGTCGCGGGGCGTCTCCTGCGCCGCAGGCCGCTTCGGAGCACCCCTCCATTGCCGTTCTCCCGTTCGACAACATGAGTGGCGATCCCGAGCAAGGCTACTTCGCCGACGGCATGTCCGAGGACATCATCACAACCCTCTCCAAGATCGCCGGTCTGTTCGTCATCGCCCGCAACTCGAGCTTCACCTACAAGGGGCGCTCGGTGAAGGTGTAGGAGGTCGCGCGCGACCTCGGCGTGCGCTACGTGCTCGAGGGCAGTGTCCGGCGCGCCGGCGAGCGCGTACGGGTGACAGCGCAGCTCATAGACGCCGAGACCGGACACCATCTATGGGCCGAACGTTACGACCGAGCGCTGGGCGACATATTCGATCTCCAGGACGAGCTCAGCGGCGAGATCGTCGCCGCGCTCAAGGTCCATTTGAGCCCCGAGGAAGAGGAGCGTGTCGCGCGCCGCGGCACGGATAACCTCGAGGCCTATGACTGTACCTTGCGCGGGCGCGACCAGCTGAGCCTGTACACAGAGGAGGGCATGGCGAAGGCGCAGGAGTGGTTCCGGCGGGCAGTAGAGCTCGACGGCGGTTTCGCGCGGGCCTACTCGGGTATCGCCGCCACCTACCTGATCCCCTGGCATCAGCGCTGGAATCTCAAGCCGGAGGAGACGCTCGATCCGGCCTACGAGTTCGCGACGCGGGCAATCGCCCTCGACGATACGCTTCCGCTCGCACGCATGATCCTTTCGCAGGTCTTGCTGTGGCGAAAGCAGCACGACGACGCTGTGATCGAGGCGCGTCGCGCGATCGACCTCGATCCGAACGATCCGGACGGCTATTTCAACCTGGGGCTGGTCCGGCGAGCCGGACGAGGCGATCGGGCTGATCCTGCGGGCCCAGCGCGGCAACCCGCACTATCCGCCCGTGTATCTATGGGCGCTCGGCCACGCTTACTTTCAGGCGCGCCACTACGAGGACGCCGCGGTGGCCCTGCGCAGGTCCACGGAGCGGTTTCGAGATTTTATGCCCAACCACCTTTTCGCGGCGGCGGCGTATGCCCACCTCGGTCTGCGCGACGAGGCCGGCTCCGCTGTGGCTGAGGTGCAGAGGATCAATCCGCGGATCAACGTATCCGGGATGGTTGGCTTCCTTCCTTACCGAAATGGCGAAGATTTGGATCACGTGATGGACGGCGTGCGCAAGGCCGGTCTCGTCGATTAGCTGGCCGCGGTCCGGGCCGTATGGAATCCGTCCCTCAAGCTGCGGCTTACTCGGCAGCCTTGGCCTTCTGGTACTTCTCCATCTCCTCGGCCACCAGCTCCTTCTTTGAGAGCTTGCCGATCATCGTCTTGGGGAGCTCGGCACGGAACTCAATGTGCTTCGGGATCTCGTGTTTGCCGAGGTTGTCCTTTAGAAAGTCGGTGAGCTCATCGGCCGTCAAAGTCTGGCTCTCCCCGAGTTTGACGAAGGCCTTGACGGACTGCCCGTAATAATCGTCGGGAACGCCGATCACGGTGCACTCGGAAACGCCGGGGTGCTGATAGATCGCTTCCTCGACATTGCGCGGATACACGTTGAAGCCGCCAGTGAGGATCAGATCCTTTATGCGGTCGAGGATGAAGGTGTAGCCGTCCTCGTCGATGTAGCCGACGTCGCCAGTGTGCAGTCGGCCGTCGACGATGGTTTTCTCGGTTGCCTCGTCGTTGCGCCAATACCCGGCCATTACCTGCGGCCCCTCGATGCAGATTTCACCGGTCTCACCGAGCGGCAGCACCTTGTGCGGATCGTCGCGGTCGGTGATGACGATGCGAGTGCCGGGGACGGGGAGGCCGATCGAGTTCTCCTTGCTCGACCCCTGCATCGGGTTGGCCGATGCCACGGGCGAGCACTCCGTCAGCCCGTAGCCTTCGAACACACTGCAGCCCGAGCGTTCCTCGAAGCGCTGCTTGACCTCAAGTGGCAGCGGTGCGCCGCCCGAGATGCAGCCCTTGAGCGAGCTGACGTCGAAATCGGAGAGCTTCGGATGGTTGTTGATCGCCGCAAACATCGTCGGGACGCCCGGCATCAGCGTCGGCTTCTTGGCAACGATGTCCTTCAGCACCGCCTCCAGTTCGAACCGCGGGTGCATGATGATCTCGGCGCCGATGTGGATACCTTGGTTCATGACCACGGTCATGGCGAACACGTGAAAGAATGGCAACACCCCAAGGATACGCTCGGCACCGGGCTCGACGTCGGTGAACCACAGTGCCGTCTGCTGGGTGTTGATGTAGAGGTTGGCGTGGGTGAGCATGGCCCCTTTGGAGACCCCGGTGGTGCCGCCGGTGTACTGGAGGACCGCGACATCTTTCTCAGGGTCGAGGGGGGCCGGCTCGTACGAGCCGTCATTGTGCAGTAGCTCCCTGAACGAGGTGTGCTCGCGGTCGTTCGGGACCTTGGCGATGTCTCTGCCTTTGACGATCGGGTAGAGAAGGCTCTTCGGAAACGGCAGCACCTCGGGCAGGGTGCCGACGACTAGCTGGCGCACCCTGCTCTGGCGCAGCATCGATGCCATCTTCGGGTAGAGCTGTTTGAGGTTCAGGGTGACCATGATGTCGGCCTGGGAGTCCTCGACCTGGTGGAGGATCTCCTGTTCCGAATAGAGCGGGCTGAAGTTCACCACCGTGCCGCCGGCCTTGAGGATGCCGTAGTAGGCAACGACGAACTGCGGACAGTTGGGCAGAAACAGCCCGACCTTGGTCCCCTTGCCGACGCCGAGCCGTTGGAAGCCGCTCGCAGCATGCTCGACCTGCCGAGCGACGTCGGCAAAGGTGAACTTGCGACCCATGAAGTCGATGCACCGGTGGCTGGGAAACCGGTGGGCAGCGTCGTCGAGCAACGCGTAAAGCGGCCGTGCCGGAATCTCGGCGTGCCAATCGACATCTGGTGGGTACGCGTTGAACCAAGGATCGGTGCTCATGGTGCGCCTCCGCTCTCCTGCCTCGGTTGGGCTCATGTTAGTGCGAACACGCTCGGCCCGCCACCGGGCCCCGAATAGCGATGGGCCGGCGCCGATCCGGAGCGACAAGCGTCAGTCGAGGAAGAAGTCGGGGAGCAGGGTGCCGCCCGGGGCCGCCCGGTACTGTTCAATGTCGGAGACTCCGGCCTCGGCCAGCACCTCGTCATCGATGAAGAATTTGCCGGTCGTCTCCTTGGCGTCGCGGCACAGGACGTGGTGCGCGGCATCGGCGACGATTTCGGGGATGCGGCAGTTCTCCGGCTTGATCGGCGCACCAATCATTTGGAGCGCTGCCGTCAGGATTACGGTGCGCGGCCACAAGGCGTTAACGGCGATACCGTCAGCCCGGAACTCCTCGGCCATGCCGAGCACACAGAGGCTCATGCCGTACTTCGCCATGGTGTAGGCGACGTGGTTCTGGAACCACTTCGCCTCCATGTTGAGTGGCGGCGCGATGTTGAGGATGTGTGGGTTCGGCGCCAGCTTGAGGTGCGGGAGGCAGGCCTGCGAGCAAGCGAAGGTGCCGCGCACATTGACGCCGAACATCAGATCGAAGCGCTTGAGCGGTGTCTGCGGGGTGCTGGTCAGGCTAATGGCGCTCGCGTTGTTGACGAGCACATCGAGACGACCGAACGTCTCGATCGTGCGTGCCACGGCGGTAGCGATCTGATCCTCGAAGCGAATGTCCACCGCCAGCGCAAGTGCCTTGCCGCCGGCCTCCTCGATCTCCGCCGCGGCGCTGTGAATGGTGCCAGGCAGCTTCGGGTGCGGCTCGACGGTCTTGGCGATTATCGCGATGTTGGCGCCATCGGCGGCGGCACGAAGCGCGATTGCCTTGCCGATGCCACGCGAGGCTCCGGTGATCAATAGCGTCTTGCCGCCGAGGTTGGCCATGGCCGGCTTCAGGCGGCGTCGGCGGCGCGGGCGCTGAGCCGGTAGCGATCCACGCTACCGGGCTCGCTGTGCCGCTCGATCACACCGTCCGCGCGCAGGTGGTTGAGGTGGGCCAGCGTCTCGCCGGTCGCCATATAGAAGCCCATCGCGTCGAGCTTGCGGTCGAACAATATCGGCACGAGCTCAGTGGCGGTGTGTGGTGTCGCACACGCGCGTTTGAGGCGGCCCAGGCGTTCCTCATGGTGCGCCGCCAGCGAAGCGAGCCGCTTGTGCACGCCGCGATAGGGCAGGATGTGTGATGGCAGCACCAAGGTTTCGGCCGGCAGATGGCGGAAGCGCGGCAGCGAGCCTAGATAGTCCTGGAGAGGATTGGCTTCGGGCTCGGTCGGATAGACCCCGATGTGCGGCGATATCTTCGCAAGCAGCTGATCGCCGCCGATCAGCACGCCGAGCTCGCTACAATAGAGACAGGCGTGTTCCGGGCTGTGCCCGGTGCCGACCATGATCTGCCAGGCGCGCCCATCGATATCGATCGCATCGCCATCCTGCAGCCGGCGGAACTGCCGGGGCAGTGGTGCGACACCTTTGCGGTAGTGGGCGTAGCCGGCGGCCCGCATCATCGCCAACATCGGCTCTTCGAACCCGGCGCTGCGATAGAAGGCGATGACGTCGTCGGGCACCTCCTCCGGCGCATCCAAGGTCAGCATCCGCGCATAAAGCCACTCGGTCCGCGGCATCCACAACGGGACCTTGAGGCGCTCGCACAGCCAGCCGGCAAGGCCGGCATGATCGGGATGGAAATGGGTGACGATCAATCGCCGAACTGGTTGCCCCTCCAGGGCGGTCGCGAGTATCTGCTCCCACAGGCCCTGGACCTTGCGGCTACGCAGGCCGGCGTCGACGATCGTCCAGCCGGGACCGTCCCGCAATAGCCACAGGTTGATGTGGTCGAGCTGAAACGGCAGCGGCATACGCAACCAGCCGACACCGTCGGCGACCTCCGTGACGGTGCCATAGTCGGGCGCTAGGGCGAACGGATACTCAAGCTCGGGGTCCACCACTCCGTCTTACTTTACGTTTACGTAAACGTCAATCACGCGAGCTCTAGCGGTAGAGCTGGAATAACGTGCGTTGATCGGGCACGCCTGTCGTGGCCAGACCCTTGGCCTGTTGATAACTCTCGAGCGCGAGCCGCGTGCCCTCGCCGTACAGACCATCGACCTCGCTCTCGTAGTAGCCGAGGTCCTTGAGAAGCTGTTGCACATCGCGAAGAACGTTGCGAAAGATCGTGATCGTATGTTCGCCGGCGGTTGCCTCGATCTGTTCCGAGGCGGTGCGCAGTCGGGTGGTCTGGAGCTGGACGATCATGGAGCCGACGGCCGCGATGAAACGGACGTCCGGGTTCTGGCGACAGAAGTTATCGATTAAGGCGGCGAGTAGGTCGAGGTTCTGCCACGGCGCGATGTCAAAGGTTTGTTCGGAGAGCTGGTTGTAGGCGGTGAGGTAGCCGGCGAGCCAGCCGCCGAATAGCGCGTAGGCCTGCGACTCGGCCTCGCGCTCCGTCACGAATCGCTGGCAGGTGCCGTTGCCGGCACCTTTGATAACGTATCGGCCGTCCTCGGTGCCGGCCAGAACTGGTGCGGCGAGGAGGCAGAGCCCGACAGCCGCCACCAACCTGCGTTTCATAGCGTGTCCTTTCGCGATGAGAGCCGCCCGGACGGCATTCTAGGCCGAGTGCGCATGACCACCATAGTCCTCGCGGCTCCTGGCACAGGGTGGCGCGCCGACGCGGTAGCTAGCCCATGTGCTCCGGCGCGATCGCGAACAGCGTGTCGGTACCGCGCGTGATGGGTCCGAGCAGCGCGCTTGCTGGTGGCAAGATCTGCTCGGCATAGAAGCGGGCCGTGGTGATCTTCGCCCGATAGAACGCGTCGTTGCTGCCGTCCGCGAGATGCTGCATGGCGGCGATGGCACCGCGCGCCAAGCCGTGACCGCCGGCGACCGCGCCGAACAGATGGAGGAATGGCGTCGCGCCGGCGACCGCCGATGACACCCCGTCCGCGCCGCCCGTGAGCCAGCTGGTCGCGGCTTCGAGGGCGCCGCGCGCCGCGGCGAGCTCCCGCCGTATGACAGACAAGTCAGCCGCGCCGTCTCGTGCCGGCGCGTCGGCTACTGTACCCAGTTCGTCGATCAGCGCGTCCACATCGCCAAGAAACGCCGCCATGGCGGCGCCATCGTCCGGCAGCACCTTGCGGCCGACCAGGTCAAGGGCCTGAATGCCGTTGGTGCCCTCATAGATCGGGACGATCCGGGAGTCACGATAGAGCCGCGCCGCGCCCGTCTCCTCGATGTAGCCCATGCCGCCGTGCACTTGCAGGCCGAGCGAGGTGACCTCGACCCCAACCTCCGAACACCATGCCTTGACCACCGGCGTGAGCAGATCGAGTCGCCGCTGGTTCGCGGACCGCGCCTCCGCGTCTGGATTGCGGCGCGCGTGGTCGAGACAGCTTGCTGCGAGGTAGGCGACGGCCCGCGCGGCTTCGGTCTTGGCCTTCATCAGCATCAACATCCGACGCACGTCGGGGTGCCCGATGATCGCGGTGCTGACCGCGGCATCGGTACCACGAGGCCGGCCTTGTTGCCGCTCGCGAGCATGCGCCAACGCCTGTTGATAGGCGCGCTCGGCGAGGCCCACGCCTTCCAAGCCGACCAGCAGGCGCGCGTTGTTCATCATCGTGAACATCACCTCGATGCCAGCGTTCTCCGCGCCAAGCAGATAGCCAACGGCGCCCCCGTCCTCGCCGTAAGCCATCGTCAGGGTAGGCGAGCCGTGGATGCCGAGTTTGTGTTCGAGCGAAATCGGCTTGACGTCGTTGCGTGCGCCCAGCGAGCCGTCCGGCTCGACGATGAACTTAGGAACCAAAAAGCAGCTCAGCCCCCTGACCCCTGGCGGGCCGTCCGGCGATCGGGCGAGGACGATGTGGACGATGTTCTCGGCCAGGTCATGATCGCCATAGGTGATGAAGATCTTGGTCCCGCGCAGCCGGTAGTGATCGCCGAATCGCTCGGCGCGGGTGCCGATGGTGCCGAGATCCGAGCCCGCCTGCGGCTCGGTCAGGTTCATGGTGCCGGGCCACACGCCGGAGACCAGCTTGTCGAGATAGAGCGCCTTGAGCTCCTCGCTGCCGTGCTGGTTCAGGCATTCGATCGCGGCCTGGGTCAGCGTCGGGCACAGGCTGAAGGCGAGGCTTGCGCCCTCCCACATCTCGAACAGCGCCATCGTCAGCGACCACGGCAGCCCCTGGCCGCCGATCGCTGTGTCGAACGGCGCCGCGTTCCAGCCGCCGGCGATGAACTCCTGATACGCCTCGCGGTAGCCAGTCGGCGTGCGGACCGCGCCGTTTTCAAGCCGGCTGCGCTCGCGATCACCGACTTCGTTGAGCGGTCCGATCACCTCGCTGGCGAGCCTGCCGGCCTGCTCGAGAACAGCATCGATAACATCGGTGCCCATAGAGCCCAGGCCCGGCAGCCGCCCGGTTTCCTCGATCCCGACGATATCGGTGAGTGTGAACCGCATGTCGGTGAGCGGTGCGCGATATTCGGTCAACGGGATGCCCTTGGCGCCGTCTGGACGCTACCGACCGAAGCTATTATGCGTGCTGGCTGCGCGCAAACGCCTCAACTGATCTCGAAACCCAATCCGACACGGTCATTGCGGTCGACGGTCCAGGTCGCGCGCCCGAGCACATGCGCCGTCCCTTTGATGGTTGGCACCACGGCCCGCTGATTGCCCAGCCTGGTCTCGCCGATCAACCGCCCCTCGAAAGTGCCGCTCCCCAGGAGTCCTTCGGCGTGCAGCACTTCGCCTACCCGCAGATCTCCCCGCGCTTCCAGCATGGCCATCATGGCGCTGGTGCCGGTGCCGCCCGGCGAGCGGTCGAGCTGGCCGTCGGCGAACACGTGGACGCAGCGGTAACGCGCCTCGGGACGGACCGAGTCGTGCCAGAAGGTGACCACATACAGATCGGCGATATGGGGTTCGGTCGGGTGGCGCAGGCGCACTTTGCTCGCCAGGAGATCGCGCGCGAGCGTGCCCAACCGACGGAAGTGGTGGCCGTTTTCGGGGCAGATCGCCAGCTGTTTGGGATCCCAACGGATCAGCGCGAAGAAGTTGCCGCCGAAGGCGATGTCGGCGCGCACCTCGCCGTGATAGGGCAGCGTAAGCGGCACGTCCTGTTCGGCAACGAAGGCGGGGACGTTCTCGAAGCGGCACCAAACGGCGCGGCCATCCTCGATGCCGACCTCGGCGTGGATCGGTCCGGCCGTACTCTCGAGGCGGATGGAGGTGGTTGGCGCCTCCGCCGTCACCCAGCCCTCCGCCACCATGGCGGTCGTAAGGCCGATCGTTCCATGGCCGCACATGTGCATGTAGCCGCGACCATCCATCCACACCATGCCGCCGCTGCTGCCGGGCTCGGTCGACGGTGCGAGGAAGACGCCGAACATGTCCTTGTGACCGCGCGGCTCCTGCATCAAGGCGCGGCGCAGCCAGTCGAAGTCGGTTTCGATGAAACGGCGCTTTGCCAGAATATCGCCGGCCGGCCACGGAATGCCGCTATGGACGATGCAGGTGGGCTCCCCCTCGGTGTGGGTATAGACGGCCTCGATCGTGTGGGTACTCGGCATGGTTCGTGCCGTCATGGTTGTTGAGGTGCCGCGCAGGAGTCAGGATAGCGCTTAAATAAGACGCTCGGGGCCGCGGACAGGGAGGCAACCGCGGTGGCGATATCAGTCAACACCAACGCGAGTAGTCTTCTCGCGCTCCAGGCGCTCACGCGCACGACTCGCGAGCTCGAGGCGACCCAGCTTCGCATTACCACCGGCCTGCGCGTCACCGGACCGCAGGTCGATGCCTCGGCCTTCGCCATCGCCCAGAACTTACGCGGCGATGTCGGCGGGCTCACAGCAGTGAAGCTTGCGCTCGCGAACGGCGAATCGGCGGTGGCCGTCGCCGTTTCCGCTGGCCAGTCAGTGGCCGATCTGTTGATCGAGATCAAGGCCAAGGTTACTCAGGCCAACCAAGCGGGCCTCGACTCGGCATCGCGCTCGGCCATTCAGGCGGACTTCGTCGTGCTACGTGACCAGATCGAGACGATTGTTCTCACGGCCGACTTCAACAACGTCAATCTTATCGCCTCCGGCGCGACCGATTTGAATGTGCTCAGCAGCGTCAGTGGTTCGAACATCGCCGTCACCGCGCAGGACTTGAGCAGCACCAGCCTCGGCATCCTCAATTCGTCGCTCGCGACCTCCGCTAGCGCTGCGCTGGCGTTAACCGCGATTGACTCAACCGTCACGCTGTCCTCCAACCGCCTCGCCTCGCTCGGTGCGGCGGCTACGCGGATAGAGGTGCAGAGCGACTTCACAGTCTCCCTCATTGGTACGCTGGAGGTCGGGATCGGTAACTTGGTCGATGCCAACCTCGCCGAGGAGGCAGCTCGCCTTCAGGCGCTGGAAATCCAGCAGCAGCTCGGTGTCCAGGGGCTTGCAATCGCGAACGCAGCGCCGTCGCTCGTGTTGCAGCTGTTCACATGAGCGTTGGGCGCTGGCCGGGTAGGCCGTTCAAACCTTGCCACACGGGAGCGCGGCGGGTCGCGCGGGGCGGGTCCCGTCCTGTTGCGCGAACTGTACGAAATGTAGCACTGTCACAGGTCGGGCCGAGCGCCCTGTGCTAAAAACCGACCTTCCTCTGATTGCGAGTCGAGCGTACGGCTCTTGTCTGTCGCCACCATCAATGTTGTAGAGGCAACCCCCGAGGCGATTGCCAAGGGGGGGCGTCTGATCGGTGCGGGCCGGCTGGTCGCCTTCCCCACAGAGACGGTGTACGGACTTGGTGCCGACGCCATTGACGACCGCGCCGTGGCCGCCATCTTCGCGGTCAAGGAGCGCCCGAAATTCAATCCTCTCATCGTCCATCTCGCCGACACCAAGAGCGCCCGCGAGGTAGCCGCCTTCGATGCCCGGGCGGAGGCCTTGGCGGACTGCCTCTGGCCGGGACCGCTGACTATGGTGCTGCCCCGGGCGGCCGAATGCGCGGTGTCCTGGTTGGCGAGTGCGGGTCTTGAGACCATCGCGGTGCGAGTACCCGACCACGCCGTTGCACTCGCGCTGTTCAAGGCTGCCGGACGACCGATCGTGGCGCCCAGCGCCAACCGTTCGGGCTCGATCAGCCCGACATGCGCTGAGCATGTTGCCGAAAGCCTCGACGGCAAGCCCGACATGATTCTCGACGGTGGCGTCTGCCCGATCGGTGTTGAATCGACGGTGGTCAATCTCGCCTCGGACGTGCCGCAGCTCTTGCGACCGGGCGGGATCCCAACCGAAGCCATCGAGGCAGAGATCGGCGCCTTGGCACCGCCATCCGATCAACATCTGGTAGCGCTCGGCCCCGGCATGCTCAAGAGCCACTATGCGCCTAATCGGCCCGTCCGCGTGAACGCGACCGAGCTCATGCCAGGCGAGGTGCTTCTCGCCTTCGGGCCGAACGTGCCGAAAACCTACTGCAACGGTCTCAACTTGAGCCCCACGGGGGATCTTGAGGAAGCCGCGGGCAATCTCTTCACGATGCTGCGACGGCTCGATCGCCCCGAGATCAAGACCATCGCCGTCATGCCGATTCCCGATCGCGGCATCGGCCGTGCGGTCAACGATCGGCTGCGTCGCGCCGCCGCACCGCGCCCCAAGAACAAGCGCCGACGCGCGCGCTGATACGGCCCGCTTGCCGGGAGCTGTGGTGGTGCGCTACACCGCGCCATGAGCGCGGGCGCGGTACCGCCTGAGGTCATCGATCGTCTGAAGGCGACGGTCGGACCCGGGGGCTACATAGACGACCCAGCCGAGCTCGCTCCCTACCTCAGCGAGCTCCGCGGCCTGTTCCACGGCCGGACGCCGCTCCTCCTGCGACCCCACACCACCGCGGAAGTGGCCGCCATCACCACGATCTGTGCGGAATCGCGGACGCCGATCGTGCCGCAAGGCGGCAACACCGGATTGATGGGCGGCGCGGTGCCGCACGAGAGCGGCGATGAGATCGTGGTCTCGCTCACGCGGCTCAAACGCATCCGCGCGGTTGATACGGTCAACAACGCGGTCACGGTCGAGGCGGGTTGTGTGCTGGCCGAGGTGCAGCAGGCGGCGGCTGACGCCGATCGTTTGTTTCCATTGAGCTTGGCAGCGGAAGGTAGCTGCCAAATCGGCGGCAACATCTCCACCAACGCGGGCGGCATCGCCGTCCTGCGCTACGGCAACGTGCGCGAGCTGGTCCTCGGCCTCGAGGTGGTGCTGCCCGACGGCAGCGTCTGGGACGGTCTCAAGGGGTTGCGCAAGGACAACACCGGCTACGACCTCAAACAGCTCTTCATCGGCGGCGAAGGAACGCTCGGTATCATTACCGCCGCCGTGCTTCGCTTGTTCCCGGCTGCGCGCGAGACCCAGACGGCATTGGTGGCGGTGACCGATCCTGGCGCCGCGCTCGATCTGCTCGGGACACTTGCCCGTGCGAGCGGCGGCATGGTCGATGCCTTCGAGCTGATCCCCCGGATCGCCCTCGACCTCGTGCTCGCGCACATTCCCGGCTGCGCCGACCCGATGACTGAGCCTCACGCCTGGTACGTGCTAACCGGCCTTTCGACCGCGGGCGAGGGCGCGAGCTTGCGACCTGTGCTCGAGGCGGCGCTTGAGGCCGGCCTGAGCGCTGGAATCGTTCGTGATGCGGTGATCGCCGGGAGCGAGGCGCAGGCGCGCGCACTTTGGCGGCTCCGCGAGTCCATCCCCGAGGCGGAACGCTACGAGGGGGCGAGCATCAAGCACGACATCTCGGTACCGATCTCGCGCATCGCTGAGTTCATGGCGCGGGCCGATGCGGCCGTTTGCGCCGAGCTCCCCGGTATTCGACCCGTCGCGTTCGGCCATCTCGGCGACGGCAACATCCACTTCAATCTAACCCAACCAACCGGCATCGAGGCTGCGACATTCCTTGCCCGTTGGGACGAGTTCAACGGGCTGGTCCATGGCATCGTCGCCGACTTTGGCGGCAGCATCAGTGCCGAGCACGGGGTTGGCCGCCTCAAGCGCGACACCATCCGTGGCTACAAGTCTGAGATCGAGATCGAGCTCATGCGACGGATCAAGCGCGCGCTCGACCCGGACGACATCATGAACCCCGGCAAGGTGGTCTGAGCGTCCTGCTGGCGGCTTTCGCAGGGGCTGTTGGGCGGGCTCTTTCCAGACCGCCGCGGCCGCCGTCGGGGCAGTCTTCCGCGGCCCGGCCGGGGCGCCGAAAGCCCCGGCTGGCGCTGCTTGCAAGGCCCCAGGCGCTGTGGTAGGAAACCGCGGCCTGATCGACGGCGCGGTGACGGCCGTGTCCGTCGTTTCTTTTGCTTGTGCGCTTTCACGCAGGCGAGCCCCATCGCAACAAACCGGGACCGGACCAGGTGGCGGCTGATACTTCGCTGACATCGGGACTCGCGGGCCGCTACGCGAATGCCCTCTTTGAGCTTGCCCGCGATGGCGCGCAGTTGGACGAGGTTGCCGGCGATCTCGACGGACTCGGCACGCTTATCGACGAGAACGAGGACTTTGCGCGACTGATCCGCAGCCCCGTGCTGGGCCGCGATGAACAGGGTAAAGCGATAGCGGCGATCCTCGACCGGGCTGGTGCCATCGAACTCGTGCGCAAGTTCGTTGGGCTGTTGGCGCACAACCGCCGGCTTTTTGTGCTACCGCAGATCGTCCGCGCGTACCGTGCGCTTCTCGCCGATTACCGGGGTGAGGTGGGAGCCGAGGTAACATCGGCGCGGCCTCTGAGCGAGGCCCAACAGGAAGCGCTCGGTCGAGCGCTGGCCCAGGCCGTCGGCCGTGAGGTCAATCTCACCGCGCGCGTCGATGACGGTCTGATTGGTGGGCTGATCGTTCGCCTTGGCTCGCGCATGCTCGACACCTCACTGCGCACGCAGCTTCAGAATCTCAAGTTGGCTATGAAAGGGGTTGGTTGATGGACATCCGCGCCGCCGAGATCTCCGAAATCCTCAAGCAGCAGATCGAGCGGTTCGGCACAGACGCTGAGGTCTCGGAGGTTGGCCAGGTACTGACGGTCGGCGACGGCATTGCCCGCGCCTACGGCCTCGACAACGTTCAGGCCGGCGAGATGGTCGAATTCGAGAACGGCCAGCGCGGCATGGTCCTCAACCTTGAGAGCGACAACGTCGGTATCGTGATCCTCGGCGAGGACCGTGACATTAAGGAGGGTGACACAGTCAAGCGCACTGGCGCGATCGTCGATGTGCCGGTCGGCAAGGCATTGCTCGGGCGGGTTGTCGATGCGCTCGGCAATCCGATCGATGGCAAGGGGCCGATCGAAGGAACCGAGCGGAGCCGGGTCGAGGTCAAGGCGCCGGGCATCATACCTCGCCGGTCGGTGCACGAGCCGATGCAGACTGGCCTCAAGGCCCTCGACAGCCTGATCCCGATCGGCCGCGGCCAGCGGGAGCTCATCATCGGCGATCGCCAGACCGGCAAGACCGCGCTTGCTGTGGATACGATCATCAACCAGAAGGCCGTCAACGCGACCAACGATGAGTCCAAGAAGCTCTACTGCATCTACGTCGCTATCGGGCAGAAGCGTTCGACCGTCGCCCAAGTCGTCAAGACCCTCGAGGACTACGGCGCCATGGAGTACTGCATCGTCGTCGCCTCGACCGCGTCGGAGCCGGCCCCGCTGCAGTTCCTGGCGCCCTATGCCGGCTGCGCAATAGGCGAGTACTTCCGCGACAACGGCATGCACGCTGTCATCATCTACGACGATCTCTCGAAGCAGGCGGTCGCCTATCGCCAAATGTCGCTCTTGTTGCGGCGGCCGCCGGGCCGCGAAGCGTATCCGGGCGATGTGTTCTACTTGCACTCGCGCTTGCTCGAGCGCGCATGCAAGATGAACGAGGCCAAAGGCGCCGGTTCTTTGACGGCGCTCCCGGTCATCGAGACTCAGGCCAACGACGTCTCGGCCTACATCCCGACCAATGTCATTTCCATCACCGACGGGCAGATCTTCCTTGAGAGTGACCTGTTCTACCAGGGCATCCGTCCTGCGGTGAACGTCGGCCTTTCGGTCAGCCGGGTCGGATCGGCGGCCCAGATCAAGGCGATGAAAACGGTGGCCGGGCGCATCAAGCTCGAGCTCGCTCAATACCGCGAGATGGCAGCCTTCGCGCAGTTCGGCTCGGATCTTGATCCGGCGACCCAGCGGTTGCTCGCGCGGGGTGCCCGCCTAACCGAGCTTCTCAAACAACGGCAGTACGCGCCGATGCTGGTCGAGGAGCAGGTGGTGGCGATCTTCACCGGCGTCCGCGGCTACCTCGACAAGATTGAGCTGAGCCAGGTGAGACACTTCGAGGAATCCCTCCTGTCAGTGATGCGGAACAAGCATCGGGATCTTCTGGATACCATTCGCACCGAGGGCGAACTGTCTGAGGAATCGGACAAAAAGCTCACCGGCATTGTCGATGAGTTCGCCAAGGCCTTCGCCTAATCGCCCGTCGATCGACGGGGCCGAATCCATAACCTAGACGGCAAGACCCATGGCAAGCCTCAAGGAGCTGCGCAACCGCATCGGCAGCGTCCAATCGACGCAGAAGATCACGCAGGCGATGAAGATGGTTGCGGCCTCGAAGCTGCGCCGCGCTCAGGAGCAGGCCGAGGCCGCCCGGCCCTATGCCGAACGGATGGAGCGCATGCTTGCTTCGCTGTCGGCAAGCCTCGGTGAGAGTGAGGCCGCGCCCCGATTGCTGGTCGGCAACGGCTTCGACTCGACCCATCTCATTGTCGTCGCGACGGCCGAACGCGGTCTGTGCGGCGGCTTCAACTCTTCCATCGCGCGGGCGGCGCGGAACCGCGTCCGCGGTCTCATCCAGCAGGGGCACTCGGTCAAGATCCTGTGCGTCGGCCGGAAGGGTCGTGAAATGCTGGGCCGCGAGTTCGGCAGCCTCGTCGTCGAGACGTTCGATCTAAGCGGCGTCCGTCGACTCGCATTTAGCGATGCGGTGCCGATTGCGGACCGCATCGCCGGCCTGTTCGACGAGGAGCAGTTTGATGTCTGCACGATCTTCTTCAATACCTTCCGAACGGTGATGACTCAGATCATCACCGAACGACAGCTTATCCCGGCAGCACACTCTGAGGTCGAGGGCGGCGAAAGCGAGGAGGACTCGGCCCAAGCGATGCCCGAGTTCGAGCCGGACGAGGGCGAAATCCTCGCCGCGCTGGTTCCCCGCAACCTCGCGGTGCAGATCTATCGCGCACTGTTGGAGAATGCTGCCAGCGAGCAAGGCGCGCGCATGACCGCGATGGATAGTGCCACGCGCAATGCCGGCGACATGATCGACCGGCTGACGCTCCACTACAATCGCTCGCGCCAGGCCGTTATCACCAAGGAACTGATCGAGATCATCTCGGGCGCCGAAGCCCTCTAGAGAACCCTGTACGGGAGCATGGCATGAAGACGAACATCGTCGGCAGAATCAACCAGGTCATCGGCGCCGTCGTCGATGTGCAGTTCGACGAGGAACTTCCTCCGATCCTGAACGCGCTCGAATGCAAGAACCAGGGCCAGCGGCTCGTGCTTGAGGTGGCCCAGCATCTGGGTGAATCGATCGTGCGTACGGTGGCGATGGACGCGACCGAGGGCCTCGTGCGCGGCGAGCCGGTGACCGATACCGGCGGCCCGATCCGCATCCCGGTCGGACCTGAAACGCTCGGGCGCATCATGAATGTCATTGGCGAGCCCATCGATGAATGCGGTGAGATCAAGACCTCGATGTCGTTCCCGATCCACCGCCCAGCGCCCACGTTCGTCGAGCAGTCAACCGAGCAGGAGATCCTGATCACCGGCATCAAGGTCGTCGATCTGCTGGCACCGTACGCGCGCGGCGGCAAGATCGGGCTGTTCGGCGGCGCTGGCGTTGGCAAGACCGTGATCATCATGGAGCTGATCAACAACATCGCCAAGGCGCACGGCGGGTTCTCGGTGTTCGCCGGCGTCGGCGAGCGTACCCGTGAGGGCAACGACCTTTATCATGAGATGATCGAATCTGGTGTGATCAATCTCGAAGGCGAGTCTAAGGCGGCGCTCGTATACGGCCAGATGAACGAGCCTCCGGGCGCCCGCGCCCGCGTCGGGCTGAGCGGCCTCACGGTCGCCGAGTACTTCCGTGACGAGGAAGGCCAGGACGTCCTTCTGTTCATCGACAACATTTTTCGTTTCACGCAGGCCGGCTCGGAGGTCTCGGCGTTGCTTGGTCGTATCCCGAGCGCGGTTGGCTATCAGCCGACGCTCGCCACCGACATGGGCAACCTGCAGGAGCGCATTACCACCACCAACAAGGGCTCGATCACCTCGGTGCAGGCGATCTACGTGCCAGCCGACGACCTTACCGATCCGGCGCCCGCGACCTCGTTTGCACACCTCGATGCGACAACAGTTCTGTCGCGCCAGATTGCCGAGCTAGGCATCTACCCTGCGGTCGACCCGCTCGATTCGACATCGCGCATGCTTGATCCCCGCATCGTCGGCGATGAGCACTATGGGGTCGCCACTCGCGTGCAGGAAATTCTGCAAACCTACAAGAGCCTCCAGGACATCATCGCCATCCTGGGCATGGACGAACTCAGCGAGGATGACAAGCTGACGGTGTCGCGCGCCCGCAAGATCCAGCGCTTCCTCTCCCAGCCCTTCAATGTTGCCGAGGTCTTCACCGGCCAGGCCGGCGTGCTGGTCTCGCTCGAGGATACAATCAAAGGCTTTACGCAGATCGCCGACGGCGAGCACGACGATCTGCCCGAGGCCGCCTTCTACATGGTTGGCACGATCGAGGAAGCCGTCGAGAAGGCTAAGGCCATGGCAGCCGAGGTCGCCTGATGGCAGATGCCGTCCACTTCGAGCTGGTCTCGCCCGAGCGGCTTGTCGCTTCTGAAGAGGTCGAGATGGTTGTGGTGCCAGGCACCGAGGGTGACTTCGGCGTCCTGGTCGACCATGCGCCGGTGATGGCGGTAGTGCGCCCGGGTGTTCTGGAAATTCACAATGAGGGAGCCGAGGTTCGCCGCATCTTCCTCTCGGGTGGTTTCTGCGAGGTCACGCCGACGCGCTGCACGGTGCTTGCCGAGGAGTCGGTCCCGGTCGAGGAACTTGACCGCGCCGACCTGGAGCAGCGCCTTCAGAACGTCCGCGAAGACCTCGAAGACGCCGAAACCGATACCGATCGCCATCGCGCCGAGGTGGCGATCCAGCTCTTCGAAGAAATGCTCCGCGTCGCCAGCTGACGGCGGGGCTCAACACTTCAACAGCGTCCTCGCAAAGCGCATCGCCGGCTGGTCGATGCCTGTCGAGAACAAACTGAATTGACCGGTTTATGTACCATATGAATTGACCGCTTCAGTTGTGGTTGTTGGGCCAGTGGATAAGGGGTCGGGCGCGGAGCGGCCGTCCCCTTATCCACTGGCCGGTCGCGTCGAAGCGGATCACGCGGCCTGTCTGTGGCTTGTGTTGATGGGCGATCCGTCGGCCTGGTATCGGGCCAGGCAGCGCGGCCCATGGAAGACGGCGAGGGTGCGGTCGGGGTATTCGTGGACCCGGACCCTTGCCTTGACGTAGTGGCGGCGATGGCGGTCGGGCGGGATCGCCAGCACCAGGCGTTTGTAGCGCACGGTGTTGTCGTTGGAGACGGTGCGCTCCTGCTGCACGCAGAGGATGTCGTCGAGGGTACCGGCGAAGGGCACGAAGGCGGTGCCCTCGGCTTCCGGCGGCACCGCGAAGCGGGCGTTGTGGCCTGGCAGGTAGAGCTCCTTGAGGAAGCGGTTGGCCTGGGCCATGTCGGTGATGCCGGCGAGCCTGAGCTCCTGGGGCAGGCGCTTCTGCAGGGTGGCGAACATGCGTTCCGAGCGCCCCCTTGCCTCGGGCGAGTAGGCCGGGATCAGCTCGATGCCGAGCTGGGCCAGGGCGCGGCCGAACTGGGTCGGATTGTCCTTGTCGACCGTGCCGCCGGCCTCAGGGGTGTGCCAGTAGTGGCCGGCGCGGTCGGCATAGAGCGAGCAGAACAGCCCCTTGGCCCGGATCGCCTCGGACACCCCCTGAAAGCTCGACATCGTGCCCTCTTCGGCGACGAAGAAGGCCGAGTAGATCTCACTGGTGGTGTCGTCCATGGTGACGATCAGGTCCCACCACTGATCGGGGACCCACGCGTGGCTTGAGCCGTCTTGATGCAGCATCATGCCGGGCAGCGCGCGGCGCGGCCGCTTGCGCCGGTGCGCCCCGCGCCTGGGCGCCGCCCGTCTTCGCCCATGGGCCTGCAAGCTCAGCCGCACCCAGTTGTAGCTGCGCTTGAAGGCATAGTCCGCGACCAGCTTCTCGTGGAAGTGCTTGGCGGTGAAGTCCCAGTAGCGGGTGTCGAACAGCGCCAACAGCGCCGTCACCTCGTTGACCGCCGCGCGCCGCGCCGAGACCCGGCCCAGACGGCGATCGTAGAGCCCTTCCGCGCCGTCCGCCTCATAGCGGTCGCGCCAGCGCCGGAAGGTGCGCTCTGAAACGCCGAGAACCTCCGCCGCCTCGGCTTGGCTCAAGCAACCCCGATGGGTGCGGCCGTAAACCTCCTCGAACTTCATCAATCTCAGTCCCTGCAACTGCTCTGTCCGGCGCATCCAAACCCTCCATAGCCTGGAGAGCTTCTAAATCCGGACAGATCGTCTGGTACATAAACCGGACATATCGTGTGTTAGTGACACCGGCTGGTCGATGCCTTGGCGCGAATCGATCTTTCCGCTACACTCCAGCGGCGAAGGGGATGGTTGGGGGCGCAGCGCGCGGCGTGGATCTCCAGTGAGTTCATGACGACGCAACAGGGAAAGCCGGGGCGCGGGCACTGGTCGGTCGACGAGATCCCTTGGGATCGGTTCGATCCGAGTAAGGTCGATCCGGAGATGCTCAAGGCGGTCAAGGGTGCCTGCCTGGTCGAACACCACGCTGACGACTATGTGACGTATCTCTGTTCGGTGTTCGACGGCGATTCAGCGTTCCAGGCCGAGGCCCGGGCCTGGGGCATCGAAGAGATACAGCATGGCGCCGTGCTGCGCCGCTGGTGCGAGCTCGCCGATCCCGCCTTCGATTTCGAGCGGAGCTTCAGACGTTACACAGCGGGCCATATTCTGCCGCTGGATGCGCGGCTGTCGGTGCGTGGAACGCGCACCAAAGAGCTCATCGCCCGCTGCATCGTCGAGGTCGCCACCAGCTCGTTCTACAGCGCCATGCGCGATGCCGCCGAGGAGCCGGTACTCCGACACATCTGTCACCGCATCGCCGGCGATGAGTACCGTCACTTCAAGCTCTTCTACAGCAACATGAAGCGCTACCGTGCGGTCGAGAAACCGGGGGTGTGGGCCGGCCTCAAGGTCGTCGTCGGCCGACTCGCCGAGAGTGCTGACGATGAACTCGCCTATGCGTACTACTGCGGCAACGGTCTTTCTGAGCCCTATCACCGCCGCCGCCACGGCGGCGCGTATGCTCGCCGGACGATGCCCCTCTATCGCTATGAGCACTTCGCCAAAGCGCTGGCGATGGCACTGAGGGCGGTCGGCTTACGGCCGCGCAGCCGTCTTGGTCGTTGGCTCACCACGCTTGGCTGGGCCTTCTTCCGCCTCAATACCAAGCGGCACGAACTCGCCGCGGCCTGACGAGCCGCTCGTCCCTTCGATTAATCGGGCCGGTGCCGACGCGGCTCAGCGATTGGCGCCCGGTCGCCACAAAACATCGCCCCCGTTGGCGGCGTTGAGCGCGCGGCTTAGCACGAACAGATGGTCGGAGAGCCGATTTAGGTAGATCAGCGCCAGCGCGTTGATTGGTTCGCGTTCGGCGAGTTCGCCCACTAATCGCTCGGCTCTGCGGGTGATCGCGCGGGCCAAATGCAGATGGGCCGCCGCCGAGCTGCCCCCCGGAAGGACGAAGGACCCGAGCGGATCAAGTGTTGCGTTCAAAGAGTCGATCTCGGCCTCGATACGGTCGATCTGAGCCTGGGTGATGCGGAGAGCCTGGTCGTCGGCACCCGGCGTACACAAGTCGGCGCCTAGGTCGAACATGTCATCCTGGATGCGGGCAAGCATGGCGTCGGGCTCACCATCTGTGTGGCGGCGCGCGATGCCGACCGCGGCGTTGGCCTCATCGACCGTGCCGTACGCGGCGACCCGCAGCGTCTGCTTGGGGACGCGCGTACCGTCCCCGAGCGACGTCTCGCCTCGATCGCCGCCGCGCGTATAGATGCGGGTGAGTTTGACCATGTCGTTCCCGTTGCGCGCCGATGAATCATAATCGGCCAGGGCCTTGATGACGAGCAGTTGGGACGTGCTATCGCGGTGATTAGGACCAGCGCGCCTCGGTCATGTTACGCTTGCCCGAAGGGCCGCGCACGGACGAGGCGCACTTCGCGCATGGTCGCGAAACTTCTCGACCGCGCGTTGCGGCCGAACGAGCTTCAACTCCGCTCGGCCAAAAAGTAAATGAGAACCAACAACAAGGTCACACCTTGCGTGATGACTCGCGCACGCATCAGCTGGTTGCCGTGGCGACGGTTGAACTCGCCGCCGCGCACCATCGAGAAAAGGCCGACCGCCAGCACGCCGGCCGTCGCGATCAACGCAGCGATTACGAGCGCGCCAAGGAATGATGACATCAGACGACTATAAATGGTCCACCGGGGCCGTGACACCCGCGGTGGTCGTGCCGTGAGTCCGGAGATCGCTGTTCACCTCGCCGCCGCGGTGCCGGCTTTGGTGCTCGGTGGCAGCATTCTCGCGCTGCGCAAGGGAACGCGTCTTCACAAAGCGCTAGGACGTGTCTGGGTCGTGCTTGTCGCGCTCGCCGCCATGTCATCGTTTGCGATCTTCGACATCCGGCAGGGCGCCGGCCCGAGCGTCATCCACTTGATCTCGGTGTGGACGTTGTTTGCCGTGACGTGTGCGATTATCTACATCCGACGCGGCAACCGGCGCGCGCATCGTGGCTTCATGGTCGGCACCTACATCGGCTTAATCAGCGCCGGTGTGTTCGCGCTCGCGCCGGGGCGATTTCTCAACAGTTTTCTATTTGGAGGATGACATCGGGCGATGCCGCCCCGCCTGCATCGCCCCCGTTAAAGGATGCGGCGCGCGGGGCATCGGCTCATGCCCCGCGCGTCGAAGCAGCCTTTAACTCGACCGCGCGGGGGTGAGAATCACACGGCCGCGGCCGCGTCGCAGAAGATACCCCCCGCGGGGAATCGTCAATTTCCCACCTTTAATAAGGGGTTCGAGCGCGGCTTTAATGTTCTCGGCGTTCTTGTCCACCGCGCCCGCAGCGCCGGTCTCCTGCTTAGAGAGCCACTCGGCAAATGCGCGCCGGCCGATGTCATCGCCTATGGATTTACGTAGAGCATTGAGCTTCCGGATTTGCCCTTTTGTGAGGGCGGTCTCATCAAGTTTCTTTCCAGTTCCCGAGGTGGGTTTCTTCGCCATTTTCGACCTTTCCGACCGTAAAATATGTTGTGGCGCAACAAATAAGGCAAACTTGAGCGAAGGTAAAGAAGCGGTTTGTGCATACTTCGATCCTGGTCGGTGGGTGCCGAATAGGATGACGCCGCCGGTCCGTGCGGTGGCGTGAAACCCAGGCCGGGATGTGACAACTGCGACAGCAATCCCAAATGCGTCCGGTTAGGGTGTGAGCTTCGTTTGACCCACGATGGATGAGCAATGTTTCCTGGGCATTCCGACGATATCGATACGTTCGCGCCGGCCGTCACAGCCGACGTATGGATAATCCCCGATCTGCGGCGTCCTGCCACTCTACCGGTGAAGCCGGTCACCGCTCCTGCGCCGCGGAAGCCCCGTACACCTACCGAAGCCGACTCCAATTCCTGATCGGGACGCGGCTTAGCCGCAGTTCTCGGTTCCGAGCCGGGCGGGCAACAGCCATACCGCCGCCCAAGGGCCGAGATCGATAAACTCAGCACCGTCGGGCCGGCTGTGCCGAGGCCATGCTTGCCACCATGAAGCATGCCCTCATATCGCGGGCGCGCTGGACCGCCGTCACGGTTTCTGCAAGGGAGCGGATGGACCTCGCGCTACGGGGCAGCTAGAACCGGCGAAGTTCCGCCCTGCCACCGCCATCGTCTCCCATGGAATCCCGCCCCGGCCTCGTCATCGCGCTGGTCTCATCGCTGATCGCCATCGGTCAGCTTTCCACCAGCATTTACATGCCCTCGATGCCGGCGATGACGGTGGAGCTCGACACCACCGCCGCAATTCTGCAGCTCACGCTCACCGTCTATCTCGCCGGCTTTGCCATCAGCCAACTCGTCCTCGGTCCGCTGTCGGACCGCTATGGTCGGCGGCCGGTGATGTTGATCGGCCTCGGTCTGTATGTGCTCGCGAGCATCGCCTGCGCTGTGGCCCCATCGGTCGAGGCCTTGATCGCCGCCCGCTTCGCGCAATCGATAGGCGCCTGCACCGGCTCCGTGGTCGGCCGCGCCGTCATCCGCGATCTCTACGACGGCGAAGAGGCGGCTCGGGTTATGGCCTATGTCGGTCTGGTGCTCGGCGTCTCGCCGGCCTTCGCGCCGGCGATCGGCGCCTATCTCCACGTCTGGTTCGGCTGGCCCGCCAATTTCCTGTTCATCGCCGTGGTCGGCACTGCCATCGGGATGTGGAGTTTCCGCGCGCTGACAGAGACCAATCGCTTTGTCGGGGTAAGGCCCTCGGCGTTCGCCGGCATGGCATCAAGCTACCTCCGCCTCATACGGTCGCCGGCGTTCGTCGGCTATACAGTGAACTCGGGCTTCGTCTTTGGTGGACTGTTCGCCTACATGTCCGAATCGCCATTCATCTTCGTTGAAATGCTCGGCTACCCGGAAACCGTCTACGGCTGGTTCGCGCTGCTCGGCGTCGGCGCCTACGCGCTCTCCTCACTGATGGCCGGGCGCTTCTCCCATCGTCTCAGGATCGACGCAGCAGTGGTCGCTGGAACCGCTATCTCTCTGATCGGCGGTGTGGCCATGGCCGCCTTCGCGCTTTCAGGCGTCTTCAATGCCGTCGTTATCCTTGGTCCGATCATGGTTGTCGCCGTCGGCATCGGGCTGGTGTTCCCCTACGCCACGGCGGGCGCGCTGAGCGCGTTCCCCGAGATCGCCGGCACCGCCTCGGCGCTGTTGGGCTTCGCCCAGATGGCGATGGCGGCGCTCGCCACCATGACAGTGGGGCTGTTGCGTGACGGTACCCAAGTCCCGCTCACGCTGATCGTCGCCGGCTTCATGGTGGCCGCCTGCCTGACGCTCCTTATTCTGCTTATCGAGCGCCGGCGCGCCTTTGCTTGACGCCCGGCGGGGCCACTGTTATCTAGCCGCATGCACACGTTGCTCCATCGCGTAGCGAGCGCACGAATTAGTCGCCCGGTCCTGCCGAGGGACCGGGTTGCTGTCGTCCGCGCTTGCAAGAAGGAGACTGTGTGCCATGCCCACACCTGACCGAAGTACCACCGACTTCACCATACGCGCTGAGGCCGAGCCGCAGGTGATGCCGCGTGTTCTCGAGCTGTTTGCGCTGCGCGGTCTCGTGCCGTACCGCTTCGAGGGTCGAGCCGTCGCCGGCGGCGGACTACGTGTCGACGTTTCTGTGGCGGCGTTGAGCGACGTCCAGGCCAATCATCTCGCGGCGCGGTTGCGCAACATCGTGCTGGTCGAGAGCGTGCTGTTGCGTCAGCCGGCGTTGCGCCGCACCGCTTAGGCGCCCCAACTTCGCGATGATCTTGCCGCAGCGGTTCCTTGCGCGGGTGTCGGCGGGGGTACGCTCAAGGAGATATCTCTCCCGGGCAGAGCACTCGGCGCACGATGATCACTACCCTTTTCATCCCCTAGGAGGTTACAGAGCGATGACGATTGAGCGACACGACGTCGGACCCCGCATGAGCCAGATGGTGGTACATGGCGATCACGTTTTTCTCGCTGGGCAGGTGGCCAATGACAGCGCGGCCTCGGCTAAAGTCCAAACCGCGCAGATCTTGGCGAAGATCGACGGCCTCTTGGCCCGAGTCGGCAGCGACAAGTCCAAGCTGCTGACCGCTCAGATCTGGCTCTCCCACATTGCCTACTATGACGAGATGAATGAGGCCTGGGATGCCTGGGTCGACCCCGAGAACACGCCGGCGCGCGCGACCGCTGAATCGCGCCTGGCCTTTCCCGACCTCAAGGTCGAGATCGTTATCAGCGCCGCGCGCTAGCCGGCCGGCATCCGCGAATCATCTCGATTCCGAGGCGGTCGCTTGCGGCGGCACTGGGATTGTTTCTCTGAGACTACCAATCGTGGGTACCCAGTTGCATAATCGGTCCCGGTCATGGACCGGCTCACTGGCATGGCGGTCTTCGGCGAGGTGGTCGAGGCGCGGAGCTTCTCCGGCGCCGCGCGACGGCTCGGCCTGTCCAAATCGGCGATCAGCAAGCATGTCAAGCGCCTCGAGGATCGCCTCGGCGCGCGGTTGATGAATCGCACCACCCGGCGGTTGAGTCTGACCGAGGTGGGTGCCGCGTACTACGAGCACTGCGCTCGCGCGCTCGCCGAGGTCGAGGCAGCCGAGCTCGCGGTGACCCGACTTCATGCCGAGCCGCGCGGCACGCTGAGGGTCAACGTGCCCATGAGCTTCGGCTAGATGCACATTGCGCCTGCCATTCCCGATTTCGTTGCGCGCTATCCCGAGCTCGCTATCGACATGCGCATGACGGATCATTTTGTCGACGTGATCGAGGAGGGTTACGACCTCGCGATTCGCGTCGCTAAGCTCGCCGATTCCAGTCTGATCGCGCGCAAGCTCGCGCCGTGCCGCGTGATCGCCTGTGCGGCGCCGTCCTACCTCGACACGCACGGCACGCCACGGACACCCGCCGACCTCACCGACCGCAACTGCCTCAACTACACCCTCTTGACCACCCAGGACGAATGGCGTTTCGACGGGGCGGACGGCCCGACGGCGGCGCGAGTGCGGGGCAACTTCCAGGCCGACAACGGGGAAGCGCTCCGCGATGCGCTGATCGTCGGCCTCGGCGTTGGCCACCTGCCGAGCTTCATCGTTGGCGCGGACATTCAGAGCGGCCGACTGCGTGCGATCCTTACCGACTTCGAATCAGCGGAGCGCTCGGTCTACGCGGTCTACCCCCACAACCGCCACCTGTCGCCGAAGGTCCGCGCCTTCCTCGATTACTTCGCCGAGCGGTTCGCACCGACGCCTTATTGGGATACGCCGGGCGCCGACCCGCGCTGAGGCGTCAAAACATGGTCCTGCCCGCACACGCGTGCTATCGCTCCCGCCATGACGGCTCGATGCGGCCATGGACTGCCCGGCGCAACACGCACCCGGCTCCGACGACGACGGCTCCGCGCACGCGTGCGGGGCGCGCGCGTCTGACCGCCTGAGCCGGTAGTTCTTCCACGAAATTCGAACATCGGTACCTCCAGCCGGCAGGTGAGGCCGCCGCCCCTGGTCCCTGAAGGATCGGAGGTTAGCCATGTTCACTATCGCGTCGGAAAACCCGGGCCACGCCATTGCCATCGAGGCGCTCTACGATCGCGCTTTCGGGCCCCAGCGTCATCGTCGAGAGTCCTATCGCCTGCGTGTCGGCGGCGCTCCGGTCCAAGGGCTCGGCTTTGTCGCCGTGATCGGCACGGAGCTGCGGGGCGCCATCCGTTTTCACGCCGTTCGCATCGCCGAGACGCCGACCCTCCTGCTCGGGCCGGTCGCGACCGATCCAGAGTGCCAACGGCACGGCATCGGCAGCGCTCTCATGAAACAGGGCCTTGCGGCCGCGCGCCGGCGCGATGAGCCGGTCGTGCTGGCGATCGGCGATGTCGGCTTTCTCGGCCGTTTCGGCTTCACCGCGGTCGAGGGGCCGCTACGCCTGCCGTTTCCGCTCGATGCGGCGCGCTTTCTTGTGCTGGAGCTGAAACCGGGTGCGCTCGGTGGCCTCGCCGGCCCGGTGGCGCCAGCGGTCGGGCCCGGCCGCGTGGCATCTCGTCATGCCTAGCGCCCCTCGCGCCACCACGCTGCCATCAGGCCGCCGAGGGCGAGCGCTAGCACCAGCACCGCCGGCAGGAGCGGATATTGGCGCAACCCGCGCACGACGTAGACGCTGTTCGCGCGCAGCCCGATCCAACC
The DNA here is from genome assembly GCA_965248765.1 of Alphaproteobacteria bacterium. Taxonomy (GTDB): domain Bacteria; phylum Pseudomonadota; class Alphaproteobacteria; order VGEJ01; family VGEJ01; genus CBDFKF01. The sequence continues at coordinate 471,117 of CBDFKF010000003.1, read as the reverse complement.
CGAGCCTGCCGCCTCGACGCCGGGGCGCACGCGCCGGATACTCGGCACGCCGTCCTGTAGCCAGTGCACCGCGCCGCCGGTCGCTTCGACGATCGGTGCCAGGACCTCCGCGCTGGCGCGTACGTCGGCGAATTCAAGCGGATTGACTGCACCGACGGCGGCCACGGTGTGGTGGAGGCGGTCCTCTACACGGTAGAGCCCGGCCTCCTCGGCGCGGACCGTGGCGACCGCGCGTCCCGCCCGATCGGCCTCCAGGGTTACCTCGCTGACGCCGCCGGACGGCGCGGTGACACGGACCGGGCTGTCGTCCGGCTCGAGGCTGCGGCGAACGATCTCGAGACGTCGACCGGCCGCGTGAGCGCGTAGGTCGTTCTCCTCGAGATCCGGCTCCTTCATCAGCCAATGAGCTACCCGGCGCAGGAGTTCCGCCTGCGGCCCGCCGCCTTCGTAGCCGCGCGCCCACAGCCAGCCATGGTCCGAGAGGAGCTGGGCGACCCGTCCCTCGCCGACGCGGTCGAGCACCAGCAGAGGCCGAGCACCGGGTCCAGACATCAGCACCGTGCCAGCGTTTGCCTGCGCCTCGATCAGACGGAACCACCGCCCCCAGCTTGTGCCATCGGCGCTGTCAGCCGATTCGGCGCCGGCAAGCTCGCCGGTCACCGGGTGGCGCCAGCCATGGGCGGTCAGCTCGGCCCGGTAGGGCTCGTCGATCACCACGCCGGTCGGCGCGCTCGGCAGCACCTGGCCAAGCGCCGTTCGATAGAGGCTCAAAGATGAGGCGAACGAGGGCCCCGCGGCGTCCAGCACGGCGCCGCCGCCATACACGTAATCGGCGATGTTCTGCAGATAGAGCCCCGGCAGCAGCCAGCGGCGGCGATAGCGGTCGAAGATGATCAGGTCGAAGTCATTGAGCTTGACCTCGAACAGCTCGCGTACCGGAAACGCGATCAGCGAAAGATCGCGCACAGGGGTGCCATCCTGTTTCTCGGGCGGCCGCAGAATCGTGAAATGGACCAGATCGACCGAAGGATCGGCCTTGAGCAGTGCTCGCCAAGTCCGCTGGCCGGGGTGTGGCTCGCCCGAGACCAGCAGCACCCGAAGCCGATCGCGGATTCCGTTGACGATGATCGCGGCCCGGTTGTTCTCGAGTGTGAGCTCGGCCTCGGCTGGCGCTGCCTCAAGCTCGATCACCGTCGGGCCGCCGTGGTCCAGCCGGAACGGCACGGTCGTGACGATCCCGGTGCGCACCATGTGGCTGCGCACTTCGCCGCCGTCCTGGCGCAGCCCGAGCCGCACCGTGCGGCGTTCGTCGGTGCCGTCGTCTACCCGGACGCGCAGGCCGAGGGTGCCGCCGACCATGCCGTAGTGCGGCGCCGTCTCGACGATCAAGCGCCGGTCGCGTTCCCCGGGCTGGCCGGTGAGCAGGACGTGGACCGGCCCGCCGTGCCCCTTGGCCTGCGGCGGCACGTCGTGCACCTGGCCATCGGTGATGAAGACTGTGCCCGCGACCCGTTCAGGCGGGGTATCGGCGAGGATCCGCTCACGTGCGGCGAACAGGTGCGTGCCGTCGCCGCCCTCGCTCTCTTCGGCGCCGACTTCGACGATGCGCACCTCGAGATCGCTCAATCCCGCCAACGCCGCCTCGAGTCGCTCAGCCGCTGTGGCAGCGTCGGCCAGGCGATCGCCGATCCGCTGGCTCGCGGAGCGATCGACGATGACCGCGGCGACGTCGTTCAGGGGCTCGCGCTTCTCCGAGATCAGGCTCGGGTTGGCGAGCGCGAGGAGCAGCGCCGCTAAGCCGAGCGCGCGCCATCCCAAGCCTCCGGCGCGGCGCCAAAGCCCGAAGCCCAGCAAGAGCGCCGCGGCTGCTGCGAGAACCACGATCACCGGCCATGGCAGCGCTGGCGCGAAGGCGATATCCGTAACGGCCGTCAACGCGGTTCCCCGGCGCCGTCTACTGGCCGAGCCGTTCGAGGATCGCCGGCACGTGCACCTGATCGGCCTTGTAGTTCCCGCTCAGGGCGTACATGACGACGTTGGTGCCGAAGCGAAAGGCGAGCTCGCGCTGGCGCGCGCCACCCGGCACCAGCGCCGCCAGCGGCCGCCCGGAGGCATCCTCTGCCCATGCCGCGGCCCAGTCGTTGGCGCCGATGACGAGCGAGGAGACACCATCGTTGATGCTGGCCGGATCGCGCTCGATCCAGACCTTGCCGCCCTCCCAGCGGCCCGGAAACACGTCCAGCAGATAGAACGTCTTGGTCAGCACGTGATCGGGCGGCAGCGGCATCAGCGGCGGAATATCCAGTCGCCGCAAGAGGCGTCGCAGGCTCTGGGTCCCGGCACCGACCACGCCGCCCTGGCGGCTCCGCAGCCGTTGCGGCAGCGCGCCGATCTCCCCTTGATCGCGGGTATCGAACAGAATCAGCCCGCCGTTCTTCATGTAGGCATCAAGCTTGGCCAACGCCGACCCTGACAGCGGGCGCTGCTCGGGGATCATCGGCCAGTAGAGAAGTGGGAAGAACACGAGCTCGTCGGTCTCGACGTTGACGCCCATCGGTGGCGCCGCCTCCACGGCGGTGCGTTCGGCGAGCCAGCGCGTGAGGCCGCGCAGCCCAGCGGCGCTCATCACATCGACCTCGCGGTCGCCGGTCAGCGCATAGGCAAACCGCGTCTCGCGGGTCGCCTCGATGGCGAACTGATCTTCGAACTCGGCGGCGGACACCGGCTCCTGCGCGAGCACCGCGGCCAGCAGTATGCCCGCGGCGAGCCCGCGGCGCGGTAGCAGATAGCCGCGCAGGGCGAAGCTGGCGACAAGGTCCAACAGCCCCAGCACGACCGCCGCTGCCAGCAGCCATGGCATCAGGTCGACCTCCCGGCTCGCGCTGAAGCCGGCTCGTTTGACGCCTTGGGGGAGCGCCGCGATCGGCCGCAGCTCGGTCAGCTCGGCGCCGACATTGATCGCGTGGCGGGCCTCCTCGGTGCCGTAGAACCCGGGCGGCAACGTCGGCCCGACCGTGCTCACGGCCATGGCAGTTGGGACGACCGCGCGCGCCCCCGGAGGCGGCGCTCCGAGCCGGCCGAAGCCATCGAGACTTAGGAGCGGTGGAAGCGGTGTATCGCCGCCCAGCCCGGCAATGCCGCGGCTCAGGTCCGTCACTCGCCGCAGCATGTCGACGAACAGACCGCTCAGCGGCAGGTTCGACCACTCGGTGTTGGCGGTGATGTGGAACAGGACGATCCAGCCTGCGCCCCGCCGTTCGGCGGTGACGAGCGGTGTCCCGTCCTCGAGCCGTGCCCAGGTTTTGTCGGCAAGATTTAGCGAGGGCTGCGCCAGCACCTGGCGTTCCACCCGCACGTCCTGGGGTACTGACAGGCCGAAGAACGGGCTGTCGGCCGCGAACGGCGCGATGCTCGCGGCCTGAGGCCAGGTCATCGCGCCGCCCAGCAGGCGGCCGCCGCTCCGCAGCGCGACGGGCACCAGGTCATCGACCCGCTCGGCGAGCCGCGGTCCGGCAAAGCGTACGAAGACACCTCCGTCACGTACCCACTCCTCGAGGGCGGTGCGACCAGGGCCGACGATCTGGCCGATGTCGGCGAGGATGATGATCGCGAGCTGCCGCGTCAGGAGATCTGCGAGGCTGCCGCGGAAGGCTTCACCGAATGGCTCGAGAGCGCGTTCGAGATAAAAGAGATCAGAAAGAAGCGGTTGCGCCGATTCGACCGATTCGCCCGAAGCCAGACCCACCGGCCGACGGCGCCAGCGCTCGTCCATCAACACCACCGCGCCGGCGCTTTGCTCGCCCTCGATCTCGAGCCGGGTCAATCGATTGCGCACCTCCCGCGGTAGATCGAGGAGCGCCGCCGCGCTCGACTCGCCGGCGTCGAATTTCAAGGGTTCGCGGCCGAGAACGACACCGCCCTCGCCGGTCGCCCGCAGCCACCGCGTCTCTTCGGCGGCGGCGCTTGCCCGCAAGGCGCTGACGCGCAGCGCGTTACCATCGCTCTCCGGTGGCAGCAGCGCCATCGCCAGGGCCGGCTCTTCGTCGCTGATCATTGCCACGGGGCCCATCCGCTGTAGCGATGCCGCGAACTCGACGATCCCTGCATCGTCGTCGCGCCCCATCAGCCCATCGGCGATCCACACGACATCCGCGGGTCCGCTTAGGGCCGCCGCCTCGACGGCGGCCAGCGCGGCCGCCCGCTTTACCGGCCAGGGCTTTGGCGCCAGCGACCGGACCGCATCCTGGGCCTCGTCCGCGGTCATCAGCGGCGGCGCGGAGACCGGAACGCCGCTCACCGGCACGGCCGTGGTCAGCAGGCGGACCGGACGATCTGCGCGGCGAGCCCGGTCGATGAGCGTCGCCAGCGCGGCGCGCCGCTTCTCCCAATCCGGTGCCGAGGCCCAGCCGTCGTCGACGACCAGAACGACCGGACCACTGCCGCCGAACGCGCCCACGGCGTTCAAGAGCGGCCGCGCCAGCGCGACGATGATAAGCGCGGCGATGACAAGACGCAGAAGCAGGAGCCACCATGGCGTACGGGCCGGCGTTTCCTCGGTCGGCTTGAGGCCCAGGAGCAGCCGCGTGGCCGGGAACGGGATTTGGCGCGGCGCGGGTGGCGTCGCCCGCAACAGCCACCACAGCAGCGACAACAGCCCAAGGCCGAGCAGGATCCACGGGCTGGCGAAGGCAAGGCCGCCGATGCTCAGCATGGCATCAGTGTAGCCGACCTCCCGACAGGGCGGCATACAACGCCATCAACGCCGTCTCCGGCGGTCGGTCGGTGCGGTGGGTGGCGAATGTCCAATGGAGCCGACTGGCCAGCGCCGTAAGGTTGGCCCGCCGCGCGGCCAAGCGCTCGAAGTAGCTCTCGCGCAATACTTCCACTCGGCCCACCATCACCTGGCCGTCGGCCTCCAAGCCTTCGAACCGGGCGCGGCCGGTGAACGGCAGATCCTCCTCGGCGGCATCTCGCACTTGGAGAAGGTGTCCCTGAAGGCCGATGCCCGCGTACTGGGTCAGTCGGTTCTCGAGGTCGGCGACCGGCGACAGGAAATCACCGATGATGACGATCTGCGCATCCCGTGGCAGTTGCTCAAAGGGGGGAAGACTCGGCCCTTCGCGCACGCGCATGAAGGCATCCGCGATCCCCGCGATCGCCGCCCGCCCGGTCCGGGCCAGGCGATCGGTGCCCAACAGGGCGACATGCTCGCCGGCGCGCGCCAGCAGCACCGCCAGCGCCAGCGTCAGCAAGTTTGCCCGATCGATCTTCTCGACCTCTGAGACCGACGAGCGGTAGTGCATCGAGGGCGAGGCATCGCGCCACAGCCACACGCTCTCGGCCGCCTCCCACTCGGTCTGGCGCACATACAGACGCTGGGTCTTGGCCGATGTGCGCCAGTCGATTGCGCTGGCCGGATCGCCGGTCTGATAGCGCCGGAACTGCCAGAATGTCTCGCCGGAGCCGACGCGGCGCCGACCGTGTACACCCTGGGCGACGGTCATGGCCACTCGCTCGGCCGAGACCAACAAAGGCGGCAACGGCGCCGCGAGCTGTTCCGCCCGCTGACGTAAGACTTCGGCCTGTTCGCTCCCGGATTCAGCCACCGTCTCGATCGCGTCCGGTCAGCCGAGGGGCTGGCACAGGCGCGCGATCACCTGCACGATCGTGATGCCTTCGGCGCGTGCCGCGAACGTGAGCGCCATGCGGTGGCGCAGCGTTGGCGGGGCGAGCGCGATGACGTCGTCCACCGACGGGGCCAGGCGCCCCTCCAACAGCGCCCGGGCACGACAGGCAAGCATAAGAGCTTGGCTGGCGCGCGGCCCCGGTCCCCACGCCACGTGGTCGCGTACCGTTTCGATATCGGTGTCTTCAGGGCGTCCGGACCGGACCACCGCGAGGATCGCCTTGACCACGCTCTCCCCGATCGGAACACGCCGCACGAGACGCTGGGCCGCGCGTAGATCATCGGCGGTCATCACTTGCTGTGGCGCGTGCTCTTCGATCCCCGTGGTGGCGATCAACATCCGGCGCTCGGCCTCGAGGTCGGGATAGCCGATGTCGATCTGCATCAGGAAGCGATCGAGCTGAGCCTCGGGCAGTGGGTAGGTTCCCTCTTGCTCCAGCGGGTTCTGCGTCGCCAGCACGTGGAAGGGGCGGGGCAGGGGATGTCGCCGGCCGGCAACCGAGACCTCGTTCTCCTGCATGGCTTGTAGCAGCGCTGATTGCGTTCGCGGACTGGCGCGATTGATCTCATCGGCCATCAGCAGCTGGCAGAACACAGGGCCCTCGATGAAGCGGAACGAGCGGCGCCCGCTCTCCGATTCCTCCAACACCTCCGATCCGAGGATGTCGGCAGGCATGAGATCAGGGGTGAACTGGACGCGCTTCTCCATCATGCCAAGGACGACCGCAAGGGTCTCGACGAGTCTGGTCTTGGCCAGCCCCGGAACGCCGATCACCAGTGCATGACCGCCCGAGAGCAAGGTGATCAGCGCCTGATCGACGACCTCCTCCTGGCCGAATATGAACTGGCCGACGTGGTCGCGTACGGCCTTGATCTGCGTCGCGAGCGCCTCGATCTCCTGCACTGCTGCCGGCTCACTCACCGTAGATGGGGCGGCGGTGGCGGCAGTGGTGTCGTCAGTTATACTCATCGTGGAACTCCCGCCGGCACACTCGTTTGCCCTGGCGACCGATGATCGAGAACGACGGCGAAACCATCGCAACTCCAGCTCAGAGCGGCAGCGGCGCCGATTCCGCAGGGACGCGGCGGCCCGCCGACGATCGGTCGGCCGTCGCCTGCGATGATCTCGATATGCGGATTGCCAGGGACGGAACTTGGTACTATCACGGCACGCTCATCGGCCGCAAACCGTTGGTCAAGCTGTTCGCGAGCGTGCTGAGGCACGAGCCCGACGGCTGCTATTACCTCGTTACACCGGTCGAGAAAGGGCGCATCGAAGTGGACGATGCGCCGTTCATCGCCGTCGAATTGTTCCGTGAGCATGACGGACAGGAACAGGCACTCCGATTTCGCACCAACCTCGACGAGCACGTCACCGCCGATGCCGACCACCCGATACGCGTGACCTTCGATCCGGGCACAGACGAGCCGGCGCCTTACGTCCTCGTGCGGGACGGGCTGGAAGCGCTGATTGCCCGCTCTGTTTACTATGACTTGGTTGAGCTCGGTGTCGAAGTGGGGCCGAGTCACGATCGCGTGTTCGGCGTCTGGAGCAGTGGCTCCTTCTTCGCCCTCGGCCGTCTCGAGGCGGTTGGCTCTTGAAGCGGCGCTCGGCGGCGCCAGTTGTAGCGACATGCAGACGCTCCTGAGATCGCGCCTTCATCCCGTTGGCGAGGCGGTGCGAATCGATGAAAAGCGTGCGCTGGCCAGGCTCCGCGGCGATTATGACCTCAATCCCGGGGCGTGGAAGGGTCTCTCATTCACCGCGGCCGCCGTGCTCGTGCCGTTGGTGGCGCGGCCTGGCGGCATGACGGTGCTGTTGACCCAGCGTACCGAGCATCTTCGCGACCACGCCGGCCAGATCAGTTTTCCGGGTGGTCGCGAGGAGCCTCACGATGACGGGCCGATCGCAACCGCACTTCGTGAATCCGAAGAGGAGATCGGGTTGGCGCCGCACCACGTCGAGGTGATCGGTCGTCTCGATATCTACGAGACCGGCACCGGATTCCGCATAACTCCGGTGGTCGGCATCGTCGATCCCGAACTCCATTTGAGGCTCGATCCCTTCGAGGTCGCCGACGCGTTCGAAGTGCCGCTCGCTTTCGTCCTCGACGCCGACAACCACCGTCGCGAGACGATGGTCATTCGTGGCGTCGAGCGTCAGTTTTACGTGCTGCCTTACGACGGCCGGCGGATCTGGGGCGCAACGGCCGGCATGCTCGTCAATCTCCACGACAAGCTCACCGACGGATGTTGAGAAAGATACTGCTTCACGGGCTATTTTTTGCTCTGCCCTTCATCGTCTATGCGCTGTGGTTTTGGTATGAGCGGCGCCGGGCCAGGCTGATGGGCACGGCGGGAGCGGTGTCGTGGCGTGATGCGCCGCTGGTCTGGTTGACCACTGCCGGGCTCGTATTGATGATCATCTCGTTCTTCGCCGTGAGCCAGGTCGGCCGGTTCGAGCCGGGCGGCACCTACACCGCTCCGCGCCTTGGCGAGGATGGTGAGGTCATCCCCGCGGAGACAGAGTGAGCGCGCGAACTGAGTGCTCACGGGCGGTCGCCCCATTTTGACTCCCGCGGGAAAGATCGATCCCCTGCCGTGGATGACGGCAGCGGAAACGACGGCGACCGTGGCGGCGCTCGCCGCTGCCGGTCCGACGCGCTTCGTGGGCGGTTGCGTCCGAGATTCCGTTGTCGGGCGCGAGATCAAGGACATCGATATCGCGACGCCGATCGAACCCGAACGCGCCCGTCATTTGCTGGAGGCGGCGGGCATCAAGACCGTGCCGACTGGCATCGAGCACGGCACGATCACCGTTGTCATCGCCGATTGGCAGGCCGAGGTCACCAGCCTGCGACAGGATGTTGAGACCTTTGGCCGCCGTGCCCGGGTCGCGTTCACCGATGACTGGGAGGCGGATGCCGCGCGACGCGACCTGACGATCAACGCGATCTACTGCGATCCTGATGGCACGCTCTACGATCCCACCGGCGGTCTCCCCGACCTCAAGGCCGGCCGTGTTCGCTTCGTCGGTGAGCCGGCGCGGCGCATTAAGGAGGATGCGCTCCGCATCCTCCGGTTCTTCCGGTTTCATTCCTCGTACGGCCGCGGTCCGCTCGACGCGCCGGGGTACGCCGCCTGCAGCGCCGCCGCGGATGATCTGCGCCGGCTATCGGGCGAGCGGATCGCGGCGGAATTGCTGCGGCTCTTGGCGAGTGCACGCGCCGCGGAGGTAGTGGACCAGATGGCCGAGGCGGACATCCTCGGTGTCATCCTGCCTGAGGCGGACCGTCGGGATCGCCTCCGGCAGCTGATCGAGCTCGAGGATGAACCGGATGCTGAGCGCCGGCTGGCCGCGCTCCTCAGGAGCGATGTTGCGGCCGCGCGCGCGGTGGCGGAGCGGCTCCGTCTATCGGCGCGCCAACGTGAGCGCCTGGAGGTGCTGGCCGAGCTGCCCGTCAGTCTCGTCGGCATGGACCGACGTGCCCGCCGCCGTGCGCTCTATCGCCTCGGCGTGGAACGCTTTGTCGATCTCGTTCTGCTAGCCCAGGCCGAGGCTCGGGACTTCGACGACTGGCCCGCGTTGCTGGCCGAAGCATCGTCGTGGGAGGCGCCGATGCTTCCGGTGCGCGGCGCTGATACCCTCGCCCGCGGCGTGCCGCCGGGGCCGGACGTCGGCCGGCTCGTGCGCGCGGTCGAGGACTGGTGGCAGCAAACCGACTATCGCGCCGATCGTGCCGCCTGCCTCGAACGGCTTGAGCAATTGATCAAAAAGGAAACTACATGACTGCACTGGTGACGTGCTGCGTGGGCGATTCGATCACCCATGGCCGCGGCGACGGCGAGGCGCTCGGCTGGTGCGGACGTCTGGCTCGGATCGAGGCCGACCGCGGCCACGACCCTGGCCTCTACAACATCGGCATACGGGCCGACACCGGGGTGGAGATCGCCACCCGTTGGCGTGCCGAGTGCACGGCCCGTTTGCCGGATGGGGTGATGGGGGTTCTTCTCTTCGCCTTCGGCTTGAACGAAACCGCCGAGGAGGCGGGAGCCGGCATCCGCGTTCCACTCGAAGCAGCCGTAGCAACCGCGCGAGGCATCTTCGCCGAGGCTGTGGACTGGAAGCCCTCGATGTGGATCGGTCCGACGCCGATCGACGAGACGAAGATGCCGATCACCGCGTTCACTGGCGCCGTCTACGACTACACCAACTCCCGGATCGGCGACTACAACGCTGCATACGCAGCGCTCGCCGCTGAGATCGGAGTGCCCTATCTCGATCTTTTCGCCGGGCTGGTCGACGAAGGCGCGTGGCGCGCCGCCATCGCCTCAGGCGACGGCATCCATCCGACGGCACCCGCTTACGCCATGATGGCCGAGCGCATCGCCGCCTGGCCGGCCTGGCGCGCTCTTCTCGACTAGTCAGCGCACTTTGTGCAGTGACCAGGGCAAGCCGCTCATTGCCGTCGGGCGCGCGCATAGGTTGCTGTGACAATTTGGTTACAACATACGCCGGCAGGAATGCTAGCGTGGTCTCCCCTGCGGGACGCCGCAGGGTTTGTAGAGAAGGGAGGACTTTCCATGAGACCACGCAAAAGGAGGAGTGTTGAGTTACCGCTTACACCTCCGATCAGGCCTAGTGTCGGAGGTGTTTTTATCTTCGCTGGCTTGCCGAAAGAGATCGTGTCCCGGGACGTGGTGTAAGAGCCGCGAGCGGGTCGCGGTGTCCGGCGGGCTGAGCCGGATCGCTCAAGCGGCCTCGGGAGGCATCTTGATGAGGGCATTGTCGCTCACCGGCGCGATGGTTTCCAGGGTCATGTAGCGCGCCCTCTGCACCGCCCATTCGTCGTTCTGCTCCACGAGGATAGCGCCGATCAGTCGGGTGATGGCGGCCTCGTTGGGGAAGATGCCGACGACGTTGGTGCGGCGCTTGATCTCGCCGTTGAGGCGCTCCAGGGGATTGGTCGAGTGGAGCTTGGTGCGGTGCTCCTTGGGGAAGCTCATATAGGCCAGCACGTCGGGCTCGGCTTGGTGCTGCTATGAACGCATTCAGGAACTCTACAGTCTTGATGCGAAGGGTCGGATCTGCCTCGGTCTGCTGCGCTTGGCGAAGCAGAACCCGGTGGACAACCGCTTCTGGCACATCTACCCGAAGCGGACCCAGGCTGAGATCGCGAGCTTCAGCGGCACCACCCGTGAAACGGTGAGCCGCACGCTCGCGAATCTTGAGAATGCCGGGGTTCTCGAACGACGGCGAAGGAGCATCGAGATCCGCGATCGTTCGCGGCTCGAGGAACTCTCGGTCGGCCAAGTCTGACTGGCGAGGCGGAGCGCGTCCTTTAAGGGCGCGTTCCGCCGCCGTTCTCTGAGCTGGAGACTGCCGGAGCAGCGCTCGTCGGCGGCCGTGGTCGTATACAGTTATTGTTCTATTTATGTTCTTCTGATAGAAGAGCGGCCGGACGGTCGTATGAAATCGCGTGCAGAACTGCCGCCGGCAACGCTTGCTGAGCTTCGTGCTGAGCACCTCGACATGTGGGCGTGGTGTGAGGATTGCAGTCACCACGCCATCCTTTCTATCGATGCGTTGCTCGCTCGGCTTGGACCTGGCTTCCCCGTGCCTAAGGTCAAGACTATTACCCGCTGCACCCGGTGCGGCTCGCGCAACATCGATGCCATGCCCAACTGGCCCTCGCTCGGCGTCATCGCCAGACACTAGGCGCACTACGATAATCAAGAGCCTCGGGCGCGGGACCGCGTATGATCACCCGTCAGTCAAGGAGGCCCGCTATGACGTTTCTCGTGACCAGCTTCGTAGGCGATTCGATCACGCTCGGCACCGGCGATGGGGAGTGCCTGGGGTGGCCGGCGCGGATCGCCGCCGCCGAGGGCGCCCGCGGCCATGACATCACCGTCTACAACCTCGGAGTTCGGGCCCACACCACCGCACAGATTCGCGCCCGCTGGCGCGCCGAGTGCGAGCAGCGCTTGCCAGATCACTTGCCCGGTCATCTGGTCTTCAACTTCGGTACCAATGACACCCGCGTGGTCGACGGCAAGATCGAGTTGCCGGCCGAGGAAAGCGCCGCCAATGCCCGCGCCATGGTCGAGGAAGGGCTCGCCTGGCAGAAACCAGCGTTGTGGGTCGGTCAGGTGCCGGTCGATGAAACCAACCAGCCGCTCGATTCCATCATGGGCGTCCAGTTCTGGTTCACCAACGAGCGCATCCGCGAGACCAACGATGCCTTCAAGGCGATCGCGGCCGAGCTCAAGGTTCCGTTCCTCGATCTGTTCTCCGCTTTCATCGATGATCCCGCTTGGACGGCAGAGCACACCAAGGGCGACTCGGTACACCCGACCACCGCGGGCTACGCCATGATGGCCGAGCGCATCAGCGCGTGGGACGCTTGGCGCGCCTGGCTCGACTGAACGGCCCAACCGCGAGACGACGAGCGCCGACTCACGCCGCGCGCCGACGGCAGCGGGCCCGCATCGCCGCCACGTTGGCCTGCATGAACTCATGCAGTGCCCACGCATCGACGTGATAGGCCAGGAATTTAAAGCCGTCGGCATGGGCGCGGGCGCCCGCCTTCACGTCCTGCACCATGCGGCCGAGTAACTTCCTACCCTTTTTCGCTGCCGTGACCACGCTCTGGAAGGCTTGTTTCACCTCGGGCCGGTCGTACTGACCGGGAATGCCGAGCGAGGTGCTGAGGTCCATGTGGCCCACCCATAAACAATCGATCCCCGGCACCGCGGCGATGCCATCCGCATTGGCCGCGCCCTCCGCCGTTTCGATCTGGGCCCAGATTGAGGTGTGACGGTTGGCCGCGCGCATCTTCTTGAGGATCGGGCCGGGCATGTAGCGATCGTGCGCGACCTGGGGTGCGAAGCCGCGCATGCCCTGGGGGCTGTATTTGGCGCACGCGATGATGTGCTTGGCCTGCTCGACCGTGCCTACCATCGGCACCATGAGCGCATCGGCGCCGGCATCGAGGGCGCGCGCGATATGGTCGTAGCGGTCGGACGGGACGCGCACCAGCACCGGCATCTCTGCCGCCTGGGTATAGCGCAGCGTGCGCTTGAGGTCAGAGATGCTGAAGCCCGAGTGCTCCATGTCGAGGAAGATGAAATCAAGGCCGGCGGCCTTGAGGATCTGACCGATACCGGGCGTGTCGAACTCGAGCACTACGGTGCCGATCTTGGGGCCGCGCGTGCGGGCCATGTCCTTGAAGCTGGGATGCGCCATGTTCTCGAGCCTCCTTGGTGGCATTGAAAGGGTGAGCTGCTGTGGCAGAATGCGGCGGGTGCGCGATCTGCGATACTAACTGGCGCAGCGCCTGCCAGGGAGACCCAGGGAGCCCCCATGAGCATTGACGTTCCACTTGAGACCGCGGCCCACATGTACCGCACCATGCGACTGATCCGGCGTTTCGAGGAGTGGGTCGTCGAGCTGGTCGAGGCCGACGAGATCGCCGGGGTCACACACGAATCGGTAGGCCAGGAGGCGGTCCCGGTCGGTGTCTGCAGCGCGCTTCGCGACGACGACGTCATGACCTCGACACATCGTGGCCACGGCCACATCATCGCCAAGGGCGGCTCGGTCCGCTACATGTTCGCCGAGCTCATGGGTCGCGAGTCCGGCTACAACAAGGGTCGCGGCGGCTCCATGCACATCGCCGACATGAGCCTGGGCATTTACGGCGCAAACGGCATTGTCACTGCCGGCATGCCGATGGCCTGTGGTGCCGCCTTTGCCTTCAAATCGCGCGGCGAGGATCGGGTTGCCGCCAGCTTCTTTGGCGACGGCGGCGTCAACCACGGTCTCTTCCACGAGGCGATGAATCTCGCGGCGATCTGGGAGCTCCCGGTCATCTTTGTCTGTGAGAACAACCAATACGCCATCACCACGCCGATCCAATCGGTGGTCAAAGTGCCCATCCACACCCGCGCCGATGCCTACGGCATGCCGGGCGAGACCGTCGATGGCATGGACGTCCAGGCGGTCCACGCCGCGACCGACAAGGCGGTGGCGCGCGCCCGCGGCGGCGGCGGCCCGAGCTTCATCGAGTGCCAAACCTACCGCTACGTCGGCCACTACACGGCCGAACGACACATGAAGCTCAACTATCGCACCGAGGCCGAGATCGACGAGTGGCGCAAACGCGACGCGATCGAAGGCTGGGGCGGCCGGCTCGTCGAGTCGGGCCTGTGGAGTCCGGCCGATCGCGCCGCGATGGACGAGGGCGTCGATCAGGAGCTCAGCGATGCCGTCGCGATCGCCCGCCAGGCGCCCTGGCCGGCGGCCGAGGACGCGCTCGACTACGTGTACGCCAAGACCTATCCAGGCCTTCCGGCCCTGGGAACCGACTGATGCGGCGCCTCCGCTATCTCCAGGCCATGAACGAGGCCTATCACCAGGAAATGGAGCGCGATCCCGGCACCTTCATCCTCGGCGAGGACATCCGCGACAATCTGCGCGGCGAGACCCGGGGTCTGTTGGAGCGGTTCGGGCCCATGCGCGTCCTGGATACACCGATTTCCGAGGCTGCGTTCGTCGGCTTCGGCACCGGCGCCGCGATGGCCGGCATGCGGCCGATCGTCCAGTTCCAGATTGCGACGCTGCTCTACCTTGCCTTCGACCAGCTCGTGAACAATGCCGCCAAGATGCGCCTGATGATGGGTGGGCAGGTCACCGTGCCGGTCACCTACACCGTGATGGCGACTGGTGCGCGCAACGGCCTTGCAGGCCAGCACGCTGACAACCCCTATCCGTTCTTTCTCCACGCCGGGATCAAGACCGTCTGCCCGGCCACAGCGTACGATGCCAAGGGGCTTCTGGTCAGCGCTATTCGCGAGGACGATCCGGTCGGTTTCTTCGCACCGGCCGGCTGCCTCGCCCAGCGGGGCGATGTGCCTGAGGAGGCCTACACCATTCCGCTCGGGCAGGGCGAGGTGAAGCGCGAGGGCAGCGATGTCACCGTCATCGCTATCGGCCAGATGGTGACCGAGGCTCTGCGCGTTGCCGAAGCGCTCGACGGCGACGGGATCAGTGTCCAGGTGTGGGATCCGCGCACCCTGCTGCCGCTCGACAAGGACGGCGTCTGCGCCGCCGCCGCCAAGACCGGTCGGGTCGTCATCTACGACGATGCCAACCGCACCTGCGGCTTCGCGGCAGAGCTGTCGGCACTGTTGGCCGAGCGCGTCTTCAGCGACCTCAAGGCGCCGATCAAGCGGGTGACGCGGGCCGATGTGCCGATCTCTTTCAGCGCCCCGCTGGAGCAGGCGGCGCTCCCCTCAGAGGAGCGGCTGGCCACCGCCATCCGTGCCGTCTGCGATGGTTAGGTCGCACAGTCCTCTTGTCTTGGAGAGTGCCCAGCCGTGATCGCGGTGAAGGTGCCAAAGATGGGCCAAGCGACCGTCGAGGTCGAGGTGATTGCCTGGCACGTCGCCATCGGCGATGCCGTGGCGCCGGGGACGCTGCTTGCCGAGATCGAGTCCGAGAAGACCACCATCGAGCTCGAATGCGAGGTCGTCGGCACTGTCGAGGACATACTGGTAGGGGCGGGCGAAGAGACCCGCGTCGGCGCCATCATCTGCCGCATTGCGACCACCGCTTAGTGGTGGCCTAGCTAGCGGGTGCCGTAAAGCCGGTCGCCGGCATCGCCGATGCCGGGCACGATGTAGCCGTGATCGTTCAAATGGCTGTCGCGTGCGGCGGCAATAATCGGCACGTCGGGATGGGCCTCGTTGAAGGCGGCAATGCCTTCAGGTGCTGCCAGCAGGCACACGAACTTGATGCTTTGGGCGCCGCCCTCCTTGAGCCGCTGCACCGCGGCGACGGCCGAGTTGCCGGTCGCGAGCATCGGATCGACGGCGACCACCAGCCGGTCCGTCACGTCCTCCGGCACCTTGTAGTAGTACTCGACGGCGACCAGCGTCTGCGGGTCACGATAGAGGCCGACATGGCCGACCCGGGCCGAAGGGACGAGATCGAGCATGCCGTCGAGGATGCCGTTGCCGGCGCGCAGGATCGAAACGAAGCAAAGCTTCTTGCCCGTCAGGATGGGGGCCCGCATCGCGGCCACGGGCGTTTCGATCTCGGTTTCCTCGAGCGGCAGATCGCGCGTCACCTCGTAGGCCAATAGCGTGCTGATCTCCCGCAGTAGCTGGCGGAAGAGGGCGGTCGGCGTTCCCTTGCGCCGCATCAGCGTCAGCTTGTGCTGCACGAGCGGATGATCGACGATCGTCAGGTTGGTCTCCATCCCCAGTCCCCCCTTTTGTCCCCGTTCAAAAGACCGTGCCGTCGCTGTCGATTCGAATCGGCGACCCCCCGTCCTCCCGCCGTTCTGCGGCGATCCGTCGGCCCGCCAGCCAGGTCCCGCCCTCCAGCACTTTGGCAAGCGGGAAGTCCTCAGCGCTGAGGCCGAGCTGCGCCCGGACCGGCTCGGCAAGGCGGTCGAGGAGTGTCACGGTCAGGCCGCGCCATTCCACCACGAGTTCCGAGTCCACGGTATGCGCCTCGCCGGTGACGCCGGCATGTTTGGGTAGCAAGACGCCGAGATCGATCAACAGCCCGCCATTCCGGTACTCGGCCAGGCCGGTCAGCGCATCGAGATCGGTCACCGTGATCCCCGCTTCCTCGAGCGGCTCGATCAGCGAATAGGAGAGCCATTGGGAGAGTTTGTGGAATGGGATCAGGCCGTCGCTGAGATCGTCCGCCACCAAGGATCCGTGGTGCCACACATCGCCGAGGTTGATGCCGCCCAGGATCAACCGCCCGGGCCAGATCGGTCCGAACCCGGCGAGCACGGCTTCCAGAATCTTGTCAGCGGGGAGCCGCCGGCCTCTCGCTTCGGCCGCGAGGTAGTCGAACAGGCCGCCGATCCGCGGTGACTCCGCGCCGAACATCTCCGGCGTGGTGCGGAGTGCCGCGCCCAAGCCCCGCAACAGCGCGATCCGTCCCTCGAGGCCGAGAAGCGGGTTTCGATCGTTGGCCTGGAAGCCCTCTGCCACTGTCCCTTCGGTCACGCTGGTGAGTGCCTCGGCATCGGCGCGGAGCAGCTGCTCTGGACGAATCGAGAAGGCACCTGCGGCGAACAGTCTCAAGCTTGCCACCGCCAGACCCTCCGATCGGCTCAGGTCCATACCCGTTGCGCTGTCGTGGTAGCGCCAGGCCGGGCCGGCGCCGGCATCCAGGAGCACGCTGACGGTGACAAGATCGAAGCGGATGCGCGCGACCTCGTCCGGTGGCAAATGGCGAAAGCCCGCCGCCAGGTCGCTCCACCGGTCGGCGCCGCCGGCCGCAAAGTGCCGCCAGCGACTGTGGTACGGCACGTCGAGCCGTGGATGGTCGGCACGGATCACCTCGGCGACATAGGCCGCGGCCGCATCGAGGCGATCCGGATCGAGCAAGAAATGGTCGAGCGCGCCTTGCTCGGCTGCCGTGGTGAGGCGCCCCGCCCGCTCGCGGATCGCCGCCGGCGTGCGCAGCCAAGCGATGGTCCGCGCGATCTCCGCGGCCTGGGCCAGTGGGTCGTTGTTGACGGGCTCTCTACTGATCGACAAGCCGGCGGCCCTTGGCGAGGCCGAGTTCCGCCTCACCCGGCACTCGCTCGGTGAAATAGCCGGCGGCCTTTTTTGCATCCATCTCGACGCGAGCATCATCGGGAATGAGCTCTTCCGGCATCTCGACGCGCTCGCAGATGTCGATACCTTGTCTCGTGATCGCGTCGTGCTTGGCATCGCTCATCGAGACGAAACGATCGATGCGGGTGATTCCGAGCCAATGGAGCACATCGGGCATCAGGTCCTGGAAACGAACATCCTGGACGCCGGCCACGCACTCGGTCCGCTCGAAGTACGCGGCCGCCCGGTCGCCGCCCTCCTGGCGTTTGCGCGCGTTGTAGACCAGGAATTTGGTGACCTCGCCCAAGCCCCGCCCCTCTTTACGGTTGTACACGATGAGCCCGCCGCCGCCGGTCTGCACGGCCTCGATGCAGACCTCGATGCCGTGGGCGAGATAGGGACGGCAGGTACAGATATCAGATCCGAACACGTCCGAGCCGTTGCACTCGTCGTGGACGCGACAGGCGAGCTTGCGCTCGGGGTCGGTCATCGCCGCGGTATCGCCGAAGCAGTAGATGGTCAGGCCGCCGATCGGTGGCAGGAAGACGTGCAGGTCCGGGCGCGTGACCAGCTCCGGGAACATGCCGCCCGTCTCCTCGAACAGAGCGCGGCGCAAGTCCGTCTCAGCAATGCCGCAGCGCTTGGCGACGCCCGGCAGGTGCCAAACCGGCTCGATCGCAGCCTTGGTCACCCGCACGTCGCCCTTGTCAGTCAGGATATCGCCGTCGGCGACCAGGCGCCCTGCGCGCAGCGCGTCCTTGACCTCCGGCATATTGATGCGGGCCTTGGTGATGGCGATTGTCGGCCGGATGTCGACCCCATGCGCGAACTCATCGGCGAACACCTCGCTTACCATGTGGCCGTAAGGATCGAGCGAGACGATCTTGTCGCCATCCGCCCACTGCGGATGCGGCCCGATGCGCTCGGCAGGTGCGGTATTCGTGAGGTCGGGGACGTGCACACGGTCGAGGCTCTGCGCAGCGATGGCGAGCGCTCGATAGACCGCATATCCACCTGAGTGCGCGCCGATCACGTTGCGCCGCTCGGGATCGGCGAGTGAGCCGATCACAGGACCGCGCGCGCGCCCTTCCGCCGCGCCCCACTTCAGCGGGTGCGCATGCCCAGCCCCGACGCGCGCATGCGAGGTGAGTTTGATGTGCTTGGCCGGCGGACGTCGGTTGGCCCGCAATCCACCTGATTCCTCGCTCACGAGTGCGATCCCTCTGCGAAAGCCGGCGAGCCTACTCGCAACAGTGCCCCTCCACAATGCCCGCCCGAGGCCACAACGCGCGCTCGGCCGCAGTTGCGATACAGCCGCAATGGGATATGGTTCAGCGCGGACCTGCGGCAAGAGTGCGCGGTGGGGTAGCGCCGCGCGGGAAGGCGGACACGGTATGCAGAAGGCGACATTTGCGGCCGGTTGCTTCTGGGGCGTGGAGGAAGCGTTCCGCGCGGTCGATGGGGTGACGGCGACTGCCGTCGGCTACATGGGCGGCGTACTGGACCAACCGACCTACGAAGATGTGTGCACCGGCACCACTGGCCATGCCGAGGTGGTGCAGGTTGACTACGATCCCGCCCGTATTTCCTATGACCAGCTAGTCGGGCTGTTCTGGGAGATCCACGACCCGACAACGCCCAACCGGCAGGGTCCGGATGTCGGCACACAATACCGCTCGGCGATTTTCTTTCACGACCCGGAGCAGGAAGCGGTGGCGCGCGCCTCCAAGGAGGCTCAGGGCACCGACCGGCGCGATCCCGTCGTCACTGAATTAGCCCCGGCCGGGCCATTCTACCGGGCCGAGGAGTACCACCAGCGTTTCTTCGAGAAACGCCGCGCGGTTTACGCTCGAACTTGAGCTCTGGATAATCCGCCGCGCCGTCGGACCGCCTCAGCGCACCTCACAAGTTGGGCGCCTGCATGTGCCAATCGGTCGCGCCCTGAAAGGCGTGGCCTGCGGCGAACAGCCGCAGTTCGGAGAACGGTGGTCCCATCAGCTGAAAGCCGACGGGTAGGCCGTTGGCGAACCCACAGGGCACACCCAGCGCCGGTAGGCCGAGATAGTTGGCGCCACGGGTGCACCAGGCCAGGCGATCGTTGATTCGCGGGGAATCGTTGCTGACCGCGTTCTCTAGCACTTCGAAACTCGGCGTCGCGATCGCCACCCCCGGCAAGTGCAGCATGTCCGCAACGGCGAAAACCCGCTCGCAGAACGCGCGCGACGTCGGGGCGCGCAGGCGCAGCGCTTCGAGGTAGCGCACCGCCGGTAGATAAAGCCCGGTCTCCAGCCGCTCGCGGATCTCGGTCGAATAGAGCTCCGGTTGGTCGCGCAACCATCGCGCATGGATGCTCGCAGCCTCGACCCGGATCAACATGGCGGTGAGCTGACGCAGCAGACCCTGCTCGCCGAGCTCGATCTCGACGATCTCGGCCCCTAGCCCACGGTAGACCTCTAGACTCGCGTGCAACGCCGCCGCCACCGCGGGATCGGCATCGTCGTAGAAGTAATCGGTCGGCACGGCGATCCTAAGGCCGTTGACGTCGGCGGTCGCGAGCGCTGCCTCATAGTCGGGTACCGGCTCGATGCTCGACAGGGGATCACGCGGATCGTGGCCGGCTAGGCACTGCAGCAGCCGGGCGCAATCGGGTACGGTGCGGGCCATCGGCCCGAGATTGTCGAGCGAGGTCGAGAGCGGCATGACGCCGTGACGCGTGACGCGGCCGTGGGTCGGCTTGAGCCCGACCACGCCACACACCGCCGAGGGGATGCGGATCGACCCGCCAGTGTCGGTGCCGAGCGCCCCATAGACGAGCCGTGCCGCGAGCGCAGCGCCCGAGCCGCTTGAGGAGCCGCCCGTGATATAGGCTGGGTTCCACGGGTTGCGGCAATGCCCAACGTGCTCGTTGCGCCCTGCCGGGCCGAGTGCGATCTCGGCCATGTTGAGGCCCCCGAGATAGATCGCCCCGGCGGCCTCGTAGCGCTCAAGCGCCGTCGCCGTTTCGTCCGCCACGAAATTGGCAAGCACCTTCGAGCCGCAGCTGATGGGCCGGCCGCGACGATAGAGGAGGTCCTTATGCGCCAGCGGCACGCCATGCAGCGGTCCCCGCGGCCCGCTCCGGGCAAGCTCCGCGTCGCGGATGCGCGCCTCGGCCAACGCCGCCTCAGGCTCGATCGTGACGAAGCAGTTGAGAGTGGGCTGGGCGGATTCGATCGCCGCGAGGCACGCTTCCGTGACCTCGACCGCCGAGGTCTTCTTGGTAGCGATGGCTTCCGCTACCTCCACCAGCGTCAGCCCCGTCAGTGTCGGTTCGGGCGACGGTGCTGCGTTCATGTCGGCCTCACCGCTTTTGGGCTGAGAGAACGTCGTCGAAACCGAACGGCTCGGCATCGTAGGCGACGCGCTCGCCCGCCTCGCGAACGAAACGATTGGCTGCCGTCACTTCCGCGGCGATGACGGCCGCCCGCTCCGCACTCAGGTCGATGCCGTGCAACGCCTTGGCGATCGCCTGTATCGTCGCGGCCGAGAGTTCCTCGCCCGGGCCGTCCTTGGCCTCGCTCATCGTTCTCCCCCAAGGGTTTCGTATGTGCCCGCATCTTGGCGGGGCAGCCACTGCCTGACAAGGCGGGCGCCACCAGCCGCGCCATAGGCCTGATATTATGCAGCCATGATCAAACCGCACGAACTGATCGGCAGTTGGCAGCTCGATGACTGGACGATCGAGTACGACGACGGTCGCACCCTGAGCCGGCCGTTTGGCGAGGGCGCGCAGGGCGTTCTTATCTACGCCGCCGACGGCGCCATGGCAGTTTCCATCATGCGCGCAGGCCGCGCCTCGCTTTCGAATGCGAACGCCCGCAAGGCGCCCGAGGCTGAGCGGGCGGCCGCCTTCGATGGCTACTTCGGCTACGCTGGCCGATGGCGGCTTGCGGACGGCGAGATGGTCCACGAGATAGAACAGGCGCTCAACCCCGACTTCGTGGGCACTGCCCAAACTCGGGAGATCGACTACCGCGGCGATGTGATGGTGTTGAGCGCGCGCCAGACCACGGCATCCGGCGCCACGATGACCAACCGTCTTGTCTGGCGCCGGGCCGGCGCAGCTTGAGCGTGGGGGAGGGACCGCGTGGGTAAATTCGACGATTATGAGTTCCATGACGCCGTTGGCCTTGCGCGCCTCGTGCGTCGGGGCGAGATCACGCCACTCGCGCTCTTGGAGGAGGCGATTGCGCGGGTCGAGGCCCGCAACCCGGAGATCAACGCGGTCGTCACCAAGCTTTATGACCACGGTCGCAAGGCGATCGATGACGGCCTGCCCGACGGCCCGCTCAAAGGCGTGCCCTACCTGCTCAAGGAGCTTTCCGCATCGCTCGCCGGCGTGCCCACCACCCGCGGCAGCCGCTTCTTCGCCGATCAGGTCCCGCCCCGCGACAGCGAGATGGTCCTCCGGCTTAAGAAGGCCGGGCTTGTCATCTTCGGCAAGACCAACACCTGCGAGCTGGGCGCGAGCCTCACCTGCGAGCCGCAGTTCCATGGTCCGACGCGCAATCCCTGGAACACCGACCTGATATCCGGCGGCTCGAGCGGCGGCGCTGCTGCCGCGGTGGGCGCACGGATCCTGCCGATGGCCCACGCCAGCGACGGCTTCGGCTCGATCCGCGCGCCGGCCGCCTGCTGCGGCTTGGTCGGCCTCAAGCCGACCCGCGGGCGCAACACCTTCGCGCCCTACCTCGGCGAGGGCCTGGCGGGCTTGGCGCAGGAGCATGCGGTGACCCTGACGGTGCGCGATTCCGCCGCGCTCCTCGATGCTACCTCCGGACCCGGCGAGGGCGATCCGTATGTCGCGCCACCACCCGCACGTCCCTTTCTCGAGGAGATCGGGGAAAAGCCGGATAAGTTGCGCATCGCCTACACCTCGAAAGCGCCGAACGGCGTCCCGATTGGCGATGTGCCAATGCGCGTGCTGAACGAGACCGTGTACCTGTTGAAGGAGCTTGGCCACAACGTCGAAGAGGCCGACCCCGAGATCGAGGGTGAGGCGATCCAGCCGGCCTTCCGCACCATCATCGCGACCAATCTCGCGGTCATGCTGGCTAGCCACCCCTCGGGCCGTCGTCCCGGTCCGGACGAGGTCGAGACGGTCACGCGCAAGACCGCTGAGATGGGCGAGGCAATGGCGGCGCCGTTGTACCAGCGCGCGGTGATGACCGCCCATCACCTCGGGCGCCAGATGGCGGCGTTCCACCGCACCTACGATGTACTGGTGACGCCGGGCCTGGCGATGGACCCGCCCGAACTCGGCTGGCTCGATATGATGATGGACGACGTCGATGAGTATTGGGACCGCATCGCCCGGTTCAGCCCCTTTACGGTGTGGTTCAACCACACCGGCCAGCCGGCGATGATGCTCCCCATCGGCCTCTCGGGTAAAGGCACCCCGGTGGCGGTCCAGCTGGTGGCCAGACACGGCGATGAGGCGACCCTATTCCGTCTCGGCTACCAGCTCGAGACTGCGCGGACCTGGACCCAGCGGAAGCCTCCGCTCGCCGACAAATTGTGAGTGATGCAATGATCGAGCTCTACACCTGGCTCACCTCCAACGGCCGTAAGGCGACGATCATGCTCGAGGAGGTCGAGCTCGCCTACACCGTCCATCCCATCAACATCGCCAAGGGCGATCAGTTCGCGCCCGATTTCCTGGCGATCAACCCCAACGGCAAGATCCCGGCCATGATCGACCAGGATGCGGAGGGCGGGCCGTACACGCTCTTCGAGTCCGGCGCGATGCTGATGTACCTTGGCGACAAGACCGGCCGCTTCTTCCCCACCGATCATCGTCGCCGCTACGACGTCATCCAGTGGCTGATGTTCCAAATGGGCGGTGTCGGACCGATGTTCGGCCAGCTTCATCACTTCCGGGGCAAGCAGGCCGACAAGCCCTATTCGTACAACCGCTACCAGACCGAGACGCGCCGGCTCTACGGCGTTTTGGATAAACGCCTAAGCGATCGGGAGTTTCTGGTTGACGACTACTCGATCGCCGATATTGCGACCTTCCCCTGGGTGTTCCGCTACGATTGGCACGACATCGGCTTTGACGATTTCCCGCACCTTAAGCGCTGGTTCGATGCGATCCACGCCAGGCCGGCAGTGCAGAAAGGCCTCTGGATCCCTAAGCCGGACTAGCCGGCTGTTGAATAAGGGACGGCGTCCATCCTGATGTGAAGCGTCCTCAGCCGGCTTTCCATTCGGCGTAGGCCCGCTCCGCTCCCTCGGTGAACGGTGGCCGCGCGGCCTTCCAGCCGACCTCGGCCTTGGCACGCGGCGCGATCACCCGTTGGTTGGCTACCAGGACATCTGCGAACAGCCCCATCTCGGCCTTCGCCTCCTCGAGCGGGATCTGGCGGGTCCGCCCTTCGCCGCCTGCTGCCCGGCTTGCCGCGGCGGCCACCTCGCCGAGCGTCACCGGCGTTCCATCCACGCCGTGGAAAACCCCGCGGGCCTTGCGGTCAAGAACGAGGCGATAGAGCTCGGCGAGGTCGTTGCGGTGGATCATCGACTGATAGTTGGCGCCATCGCCGACATGTGACGCCGCCCCTTCGCTCTCAGCTCGTTGAAAGTACTGGCTAACGTGAGCGCCGCCGTAGCCCGCCGGTCCACCGTAGACCCAGCCCGGGCGAATGGACGCGGTCGCCAGGGTATCGGTCGCCGCCGCCAGCACCGCCCGTTCGTGCGGTGGGCGCCATGCCACGAGCGCGATCGGGTGATCGGTGGGCGCATCCTCCCCGACCGCCTCGTCACCGGTCTCGCCGACCACCAGATAGCCGCACGTATAGATGAGCGATCGGACACCGGCGCCCTGCTGCGCCGCGTCGATCAGGGCATCGACCGCCGTGCGGTCGGCCTCGGCCATGCCGTCGGCGACCGCCGCAGCGTGGATGATCGCTTCGTGCGATGCCGCTTCCTCGCGGTAGCTTGCCGGCTCGGTGATATCGCCGACGATGGCCGCTGCCCCGCGGTTCCGCAGCGCCTTCGCCTTCTCCTCGGTCCGAACGAGCCCTGTGACCGCATGGCCGGCCCCCAGCAGCACCTCGGCCACCGCGTTGCCGACATAGCCCGTCGCTCCCGTTACGAACACCCGCATTTCGCGTCCTCCCGTGGCGAAAGCGGCGACGGTAACCCATCGTCGCGGCTGCTGCACCCACCCGAGCACGCGGCCCGACGGCCGTGCTAACCTCGAAAAAAATTTCATGCCCGAGGCAATCACTGGATGAAGATCAACGCCGATCTGTCGCGCCCGGCCCTGGTGGACAGCAGCACTCTCCCTTGGATTCCCTCGCCGCTCGCCGGCGTAGAGCGGCGCATGCTCGAACGCGACGGCGAGGAGGTCGCGCGCGTCACCAGCATCGTGCGCTACGCCCCCGAAAGCTCTTTCGCCCCCCACATCCATAGCGGCGGCGAGGAGTTCATCGTGCTGGAGGGGACGTTTTCGGACGAGGCCGGCGACTTCCCAACCGGCACCTATGTGCGCAATCCCGTCGGCTCGCGCCATGCGCCGCATTCGGCCGATGGCACCGCCATCTTCGTCAAGCTGTGGTGGATGCATGCGGGCGATCAGGAGTTCGTCCGCATCGACACAACGCGCGAGGACCTATGGCGATCGACGTCGCGGACGGGGATCGAGATCATGCCTCTGCACCGCTACGAAGCGGAATCCGCGGCGCTGTACCGGCTCAGCCCAGGTGCCATGTTGCCGGCGCGCGAGCTGCCCGGAGGAGAGGAGATCTTCGTCCTCGATGGCGCCTGCACCGGCGCCCTTGGGTTGCACGGCACGGGTACCTGGATACGCTCGCCGATCGGCCATGCGCGACCGCTTGCCGCGGCTGGGGCGTGTCGGCTCTACGTCAAGCGTGGTCACTTCGCGACCCCGCCCCCGGGTCCCGAGGCGGCTTAGGAGTGATGCGCGAATCGGCCCGCTTGTGGCTAAGGCCGCGTCGCGGGTCGGCGTGTTGCTAGTGCTGGTCTGACCAGACGCGGCGCTTCACGGCATACAGGAGCGCCGTCATGATGATCAGGAAGATCATCACCTTGAGGCCGAGCCGCTTGCGTTCCTCGAGCTTGGTCTCGGACGTCCACGCGAGGAAATGGCTCACGTCGTCGGCCATCTGCGCGACGGTCGCTGACGTGCCGTCGGCGAACTCGACGCCGTCGGCGAACAGCGGTGGCGGCATCGCGATCTGGTGGCCGGGGAAGGCGAGATTATAGCTCATGCCGTCCGCTAATTCCTCGCCACCGGGCGGGTGGGCGTAGCCGACGAGAAGGGCATAGAGGTAGTCGGGGCCGCCCTGGCGTGCCTTGATGATGAGCGAGAGGTCGGGCGGCAGGGCCCCATTGTTCGAGGCCCGCGCCGCATTATCGTTCGCGAACGGCGGCACAAAGCGATCGGCGAGCCGGCCCGGCCGGAAGAACATCTCGCCCTCTGCATCGGGGCCGTCCTCGACCTCATAGCTTGCCGCGATCGCCTTGGCCTCGGCATCGGAGAAACCGAGGTCGATCAGGTTGCGAAAGGCGATGCGGTTAAGCCCGTGACAGGCGGAGCAGACCTCCGCATAGACCTGAAAGCCGCGTTGCAACGCACCGCGGTCGTAAGTGCCGAACAGGCCGTAGAACGACCAGCTCCGCGACTCGAACTGAGCCCCCTCGGCCGCTTGTGCGGTACTTCCCGCGCCAAGCCACAGGGCAATGCTGAAGGCTACTGCCGCGGCGGCCCTTGCGGTCATCCCCACCACGCTCCGCATGACCGTCACTCCCCCGCCTGCGCCACCGGGCGCCCTTCTTCGGCGCCCTCCGCGGCGGATATCGAATCGGGTAGCGGACGTGGTCGTTCGACCCAGCCGACGATCGGCAGGATCAGAATGAAGTGGACGAAGTAGTAGGCCGTCGCGATGCGCCCGATGTGGATGAAGATGCCCTCGGGCGGCTGCGAGCCGATGTAGCCGAGCACCAGTACATCCAGCACGAACAGCCAGTAAAACTGCTTGAAGATGGGACGGAAGGCGCCGGAGCGCACCCGCGAGGTATCGAGCCACGGCACCAGGAACAGGATCGCGAGCGATGCGGCCATCGCGATGACGCCGCCGAGCTTCGACGGGATGGCGCGCAGGATCGCGTAGAACGGCAACAGGTACCACTCCGGCACGATATGCGGCGGCGTCTGCAGTGGATTGGCTGGGATGTAATTGTCGGGATGGCTCAGGTAGTTCGGGAAGTAGAACACCCAGAAGCCGAAGATGATGAGGAACACCCCCAAGCCAAACAGGTCCTTCACGGTGTAGTAGGGGTGGAAGGGGATCTGATCCTTGGGCCCCTTCATCTCGATGCCGAGCGGGTTGTTCGATTTGTGCACGTGCAGCGCCCAGATGTGCACGATCACGACGCCGACGATCACGAACGGCAAGAGATAGTGAAGGCTGTAGAAGCGGGTCAGCGTTGGCGTCGCGACGACGAAGCCGCCCCACAGCCATTCGGTTAACGCCGGCCCCACCCACGGGATGGCCGAGAACAGGTTGGTGATCACGGTGGCGGCCCAGTAGCTCATCTGGCCCCATGGCAGCACGTAGCCCATGAAGGCCGTCGCCATCATCAGGATCGCGATGACCAGACCGAGCCACCACAAGAGCTCGCGTGGGAACTTGTACGAGCCGTAGTAAAGGCCGCGGAAAATATGGATGTACACGACGGCGAAGAACATCGAGCCGCCGTTCGAATGGATGTAGCGGATCAGCCAGCCGTAGTTCACGTCGCGCATGACGCGCTCGACGCTGTCGAAGGCCATGTCGCCGTGCGGCACGTAGTGCATGGCCAGAACGATGCCGGTGATGATCTGGATCACCAGCGCGATGCCGGCGAGCGAGCCGAAGTTCCACCAGTAGTTCAGGTTCTTCGGCGACGGGTACTGGGTGCCGACAGAATGGTCGAGGAAGCTGAAGATCGGCAGCCGGTATTCTATCCACTGGACGATCTTGTTGCTCGACTGAAAGCCGCCTGATGCCATGAGCACGGGCCTCTTACCGTTCTTGTTGCTTAGCGGATCCTGATCCCTAGCCGATCTTGATCGTGCTCTCGTCGAGGAACTCATAGGGGGGCACCGCGAGGTTCGCTGGCGCCGGGCCCTTGCGGATGCGGCCCGAGGTATCGTAGTGCGAGCCATGACACGGGCAGAACCAGCCGCCCCAGTCGCCGCGCGGATCGGTCCCTTTCTGGCCGAGTGGAATGCAGCCGAGATGGGTGCAGACGCCGACCAGAATAAGCCATTCGGGCTGCTGGACCCGAGCGCTGTCGTCCTGCGGGTCGGGCAGGCTGTCCACGTCGGTTCCTTCGGCCGCGGCGACCTCTTCGGCCGTGCGGCGGCGGACGAAGACCGGCTTGCCGCGCCACACCACGGTGATGCTCTGGCCGACCTCGATCGCGGTCAGGTTAACCTCGGTCGAGGCGAGCGCGAGCACGTCTTCGGCCGGGTTCATCTGGTCGATCAGCGGCCAAATCGCGAGTGCGGCCCCGACGGCGCCGACGGTGCCGGTCGCCACATACAAGAAATCGCGCCGCGACCCATCGGCCGCGTGGCCGCCGTCCCCCGCCATTGTCGTCATGGAGTCCCCTTGAAGGGTGCGATGCACAAGTTTTCGTGAACGCGCGCGCCATTTTCCCCATAATCCGGGCGATGTCCAGTATCCGCCCCGCCGCGAGCGAGGTCGGCCCGTTGCAGGAGCGGGCGGCCGCCTGGTTTGCCGAGCTGCGCGATGGGCTCTGTGCTGCCTTCGAGGCGATCGAGGACGAATACGCAGGCGCGGACGCGCCCACGTACGCCCCGGGGCGCTTCGAGCGCACGGCCTGGACGCGGCCCGGCGGCGGCGGCGGCGTCATGGCTCTGATGCACGGGCGGGTATTCGAAAAGGTGGGCGTGAACGTCTCGACCGTGTTCGGCGAATTCTCGGCGGAGTACCGTGATCGCATGCCCGGTGCGGCGGATGATCCGCGCTTTTGGGCGAGCGGTGTCTCCATCGTTGCCCACATGCGCTCACCGCTCGTCCCGGCGGCTCACATGAATACCCGCCACATCGCGACGAGCGTGAGCTGGTTCGGCGGCGGCGCCGATCTCACACCGATCTATCCGGACGCCGCCGAGACCGCGACCTTCCATGGGGCGCTGAAGGCCGCCTGCGACCGCCACGACGGCGCCTACTACGCGCGGTTCAAGGCCTGGTGCGATGAGTACTTCTTCCTGCCCCACCGCAACGAGGCGCGGGGCATCGGCGGCATCTTCTTTGACAATCTTGACACCGGGGACGGGGAGAAAGACTTCGCCTTCACCCGCGATGTGGGAATAGCTTTCTTGGATGTGTACCCTGAGATTGTACGGCGGCGGATGAACGAGGGCTGGACCGAGGCCGAGCGCGCCCATCAGCTCCAACGCCGCGGCCGCTACGTCGAGTTCAACCTGCTCTATGACCGCGGCACCCAGTTCGGCCTCAAGACCGGGGGCAACCCGGAGGCTATCCTGATGTCCCTGCCGCCGCTCGTAAGCTGGCCCTGAGGAGTACGAAGGTAATGACAAAGGTGATGACCGCGCTGGCGGCGGGCTTGGTGGCGCTCTGGCTTGGCGGGACGGCGGCGGCGCAGACTCGCGACCTCTCGATTCAGGCCTTCGCCGGCACCTGGCAGGGAAGCGCCATCTCGGAGAGCACGGTCAGCGTCACCTTTGCGGTCACGATGCGCGACCTCGACGTGACGATCCGGCCGTCGGGCAGCGGCTTCGACATCGCTTGGACCACCATCCTGCACCAGAAGGGCGATCCCGAGAACCCGACCGAGGTGCGCAAATCCAGCCGTATGCGCTTTGTCGGCACCGGTCGGGCTGGCGTCTTCCGCGGCGAGGCCAACGGCGATCCGATGGACGGAGGTGCCTTTGCCTGGGCCCACATCCGCGAGCACACGCTGAGCATGAGCGTGCTCACGATCGCCGCCGACGGCGCCTACACGATGCAGGTTTACGAGCGCACGCTCTCGCCGAGCGGCATGGCGCTCGACTTCCGCCGCATCGTCGGCGGTGTCGTCGAGCGCACCGTCCAAGGCCGGCTCATCAAGTTCGCCGAGTAGCGGCGCGGGGCCGCCGCCGGTCCTATCCGTCCCGACCTCGCATCGCGGCCGAGGCTAGCAGCGCGGGAAGCACCGACGGTAGCAGAACCACTCGTAATCGGTACCGGTCCAGCGCAGGCCAGCCATGTGCGCGTAGCCCGTCTTGTGGCCGGTCTCCGGGTTGATCCATACGCGTAGGGTATCGCCCGAGGCCATCCCGGAGAACTCCGTTCGCGCGCCCGGCGGGCCCTCGAAGATGAGGAGCTCGCAACCGGCCGATCCGCATGTCCAGGTCCCCAGCCCGAGGTAGACGAACAGCTCGGGCGCGCCGTCGTCGTTAATGTCGTAACAGGTCCTGGAGATCAAGGGACGGAGGTTTGCGGCCGGGTTGTTCTGGCTCGATCGCGGCGGCGCGCTGGCCAGCGCGGCCGATGCGCGCAAATTCGGCCCTTGGATCGTACATTGGGGCGCGCAAACGGGCTATGCGGCGGCCGACGAGTCGGCCGGCGGCGAGAAGCCCGACGGGGTGCCGGCTCTGGTGCGTCACATCAAGGAAGACTTTTGGATGGCGCTGGTCGCGGACGACGCCGCGGTCAGGTATGCGCTCGTGAAGGCGCGCAACGGCGCGGTTCTCGCCGATGGCGATGAGGTGTTCGGGGACCGCGGGTCGGCTCTGGCGGCGTTTGGCCGCGCGCGGGCACTGGGTTGGTCGCTCTATGCAACGCCTGGTTTGGTCGAGGGCGCTCGGGAGATCGATCCGGCGGCGCTTGCGATCGAGCCGGAGATGGTGCTGAAGCCGGCGCTGGCGGTGCGGTTCACCGCGGGCGGGATAGCGGCGTCGGTCATCGTCGGACTGAGCCTGTTTGGCGCGGGGCTGGGCTGGGTTTATTGGGATGAGATCACGAGTTTGGTGATGGGACCGCTCGCGCCGGTGGTCGCGGAAGCGCCCCCGCCCCGGGTTAGCGCGGCCGTTGACAGTGTGGTGCTGATCGAGGCCTGCCGGCGGGTGTTGCGGGAGCAGCCGCCTTATTTGGCGGCGTGGGAGATCGAGCGGCTGTCGTGTGCGGCGCGGTTTGCGGATCCCGCGCTGACGGCGCTGCGCCCGGAGGTCACGGACCGTGCGGTGCTACTGGTGCGCTGGCGGCTCAAGGCGGGGCATGCCGAACCGCTGCACCGGCAGATCGCCGAGCGCCATCTTTCGGGCTGGTATGCGGCTGCGGTCACGGGCGGGCGGGCCTGGGGCCTGCTGCTGCTCGGGCCCGTGCTGACGACTGAGGTTCCGCCTGCTCCGCCGTTCCTGGCGTTTCGCCGGGCGGTGGACCGCCGCTTCGGCGTGCACGGGGCGCAGATCAAGTATGCGCGCGCGCAGGACGGCACCTGGATGGTGCGCATCGAGAGCGAGGATGCGCTGGGTCCGATCGCGGACGACGCCGCGGAGATCGCCGCTTTGGAGATCGTCGAGCTCGTCCGCGCGGTGGAGGGCGGGTGGCGTCTCGAGGGCCGGCCGGTGGCGCCGGTATCGATGTTGGAATCCCGGTTTGAGGAACTGATGGGAGGAAAGAATGAAGCACTTTAGCCGTTACGCCAGTTGGCTGCTGGGGGTCGTTTGCGTCGTCGCGCTGTTCGCGGCCACGCCGGCAGGAGCACGAGAAGAGGGATCGGCGGCGGTTTATCGCCAGGAGAGCTTGGCGCACGCCCGGGCGGTTGATGTCGCCTACCGCCATCTCGAGAACTTCATTCGCGACGAATCGACCGCGGCCACCGTGTGGACGGGGGCGGTGCCGCCGGCGGCGACAAGATGGCTCGATTCGTGAACGACCCGCGGCGTCCGGGCGCGGTACTGCGACGACACTCTGCTGGTATATTTGGAGCCGGAAACCCTCAAGGGGGTTGGCACCGATCACCGGGCGGTTCATGCGGCGCCGCATACCTACGGCTCGGACGGGGTCGGCGGCCGGCCGCCGGTGCTGCACTGGCTCGAGGGCGGGGTGGCGGAGGGTGCGGTGGGCCGTGCCGACGTGGCTCTGGCCGCCTGTTTGTCGGCTGCGTCGTTCGGCGGCGCCTTGCCGGAGGGACGGGCCGCCCTTGCCGGCCTCGTGCCCGACCCCTACGGGCAGATAACTGCCCGCGTTACCCGCGAGCGCCGGCTCGATGCCTGCCCGTCTGGCAGCCACGGCGCCGGGCGGACGATGATCCGCGAGGTGAGCCAGGATCGCAACGCCCGCGGCGATGACGTCGGCGCGCCGGTTAACGGCCCTTGGCAGGTCTTCATTGATGCCTGCCGGACCGACTACAGTGAGTGGGAGCACTATAGCAATGTCTGTTCCTGGTTCGCGGGCCCGCCGCACAACCGCACGATGGAGGGGCGTGATATCTGGCGGCGCCTGAAGACCGTGACGGCGGGTGGCACAACGCTGGGTGCGCCGCAGTTCGTCTCGTCGAGTTGCTGGACGGGGCTGGCGCCGGTGACGCCGACGCCGGCGATCCTCGAGAACAGTTTTACGGAGGCAAGTGCCGAGAGTTGCCCAGCGGGGCAAACCGGTTCCATTACATTGCAGCGTACGAGGATCGAGCGTTCGACTCAGTTCGCGTGGGATATGCAGCCCATAATCAACATCGGCTACACCAACTGGGTGCTTGACGCCGATACCTGCGTGACCGCCGCGGGGCCCAATCCGGGGCCCGGTCCGGGGCCCGGTTCGGGGCCAAGCGGCCCCGCGCCTTGTGGGGGCTGTGGGCCCAGCCACTCCCCCGGCCCCACAGTATGTCCAGAGGGCGGTGGTGGAGCTTAAAGTTCAGGGGACTAACGAGGGGGATAGTCTAGCATGCAGAGTGTGGCTGAAGGAGCAAGGACCGGATGATGATAGCCACAAGGACGGCAACGGTTGCCGCCGTATGTTTGATGGCTGCTTTTGCGATGACATGGAGCGCCAGCACTAAGGCAAAAGATAATGTTCGGTACCAGAACTACAGTTCCCATGGCCCGGAGTTCTTTGAAGAATTGCTTACCGGGCGGGTTTGGGTGCTGCAGAGACCTCTTGCTAGGCGCGCGTCGGATCGTAAGTTTGTCTGGGCGCACTATCATGACCCGAACGGCGATATCCATACGTGCCAACGTGTGCGGGGCCGATATCAGGCCATCAATGAGCGTTGGCGGATGGCGAAGTCCGATCGGTACCGTGCTCTCTACAACCAATACAAGGTGGGCAAAAAGCCTGATCCGGCCGAGAAGAAGCGTCACAGGCCGATCTTTTACAACCCTCAAACCGGGATGGTGCACGACGAATTTTGGGATCGGAAGACAATGGCTTGGTACCATGCGGCGGTCGGCTGGGTCCAAGATAGCTGGCCACGGGTGTTGAAGGATGCTTGCCCGAAGCTGGCTCTTCCCGCCGACCTGCCGATCAACGAGAAGCAGACCGCCAAGCGTTTCGATAAACTCATGGTTCAGGACCCCGATGCGCCGCTTCGCGGGCTCATGGGTTCGGAACCGCCAACGCCTGGCGGCACCGGCATGGGGGCAGCGGACGGTGGGCCGACCTTTCCGGCGGCGGCGCTGAAGCAATTCCTGATTGAGAACGATGGCCGGGTGCTGGTTGATTTCACCGGGCCACGATTCGTGCTCGTGCTCAATCCGGAGCGCGATGAGTTGTGGCGGCTTAACGCCGACGGCGCGATTGAGGATATCGGCTATCTCGTCGCCTCGGGCGACGGGAAGAAACTCAACCTTCAATACGAGCACTTGCCGGAGAAGCGCACCTACTTCCTGGGGTTTGCGCTGCCCTTTCTTGCCACCGGCGAGCGCTACGCGGCGATGCAGATGATGGACTGGGTCGTCGGACGCGGCGAGGACGTGGTGCTGCCCTTCCTGGAGCGCGAGCGGGTGGCGTTCGGGTTCGCTGAGGGCGGCCAGCTCGTTGCCCGGACCACGGACGGGGAAGATGTGCCCGGCACGTGGTGGTGGTCGCGCGGACGGCTGCACGTCAACCTTGAAGGGATCGACCGCACGAACGCCTATCCCTGGGACGAGCTTGCCGCCCATGTCGGTTGGACGCTGTCGCAATGATCCGGGCTGTTTCCTGGGCCTGCGGCGCCGCGGCTCGTGCCGGCCTCTGTCTGACGCTGGCCGTGGCGACGCTGTCTGCCGGCGAGTTGTTGGCTCAGGAGGCGCTGTTGCCGGTTCTCCCGCCGGCAAGTGAGCCTGCGCCGGCAGCGGCGCCGCAGGCGCCCTCGCCCGGCGCAAGCCGGCTTCTCGGACAGTTGGAGGATGGCGTGGAGGCGCCGGAGGCTGTGTCGGGTTCGGACGGCATCCCTGCCTGTCCGCGTGACGTCCTGACGGGGCTGTTGGCGGATGCGGCCGACGAGGATGACGCGTTGGCGGCACTCGCGATCGAGCGTGAGATGCTGAAGCTGTGCCATGGGCGCCAGAAGGTGATTGCCGATGTCTATCAGATGGATGCGAGGCTCGAGGAGCTTTGGGCGCCGCCGGGCGAGAAGGCGGAGCCGGCCGCCGCCGAGGCGGACGCGCCGGGGACGGCGCCTGTGCTGTTGTCCCGTTTGACCGGCGGGGCGGCGGGTGGCGAGGCCGGTGAGGCCGAGCCCGGCGCGCAGCCCACGGGACCCCGCGAGACGAAGCTGCCGCCGCCGCCATCCTTTGTCTGGTTTTCGATTATCGGCAGCGGGGCTGATCTGCGCGCCGGGGTTACCGACGGCAGCGGCGTGTGGTTCGTGCGGGTGGGCGATCCGCTGCCCGGCGGGGGTCGTATCGAGCGGATCGGCGTCCGCCCGCCCGGGGTGTGGATAGCAGGTGTGGAGGACGCGTTGCTGCCTTATGGCCCGGCGCCGGGCGCGGTGGCCACGCCATGAAAATTACGAGCCCTCTTGGGGCGCAAGGCGGGCACGGCCGCCCCTGATCGCGCGGGCGGTGGCAAGCTGTACTTGCAGATGGTTGAGATGGGGAACGAGCCTAATTTGGTCACGATCGAGGATCCGGTGGACTATCGTATTTCAGGCGCGGTGCGGCCCACGGGAACCAGGGAGCACTTCGCCAAGACGCTGACGGATTTCTGCCGGGTGTACCCGGCCTTCCGCATGGTCTCGAAGATCCGCGCCGCCGCTACGGCGCGCGAAGTGCTGCAGTTCATCGACACCGGCGCCGGGGCGGCGCCATGAACTTCCGGCGCGAGCCCCGCGCTGGCTGAGGCGGCCTGGAACGGCTACACGGGCCAACAGGCGGTGGCCGAGATGATCCTGCCTGACGAGAGGTATTTGGGTTTCGTGCGGGATTGTAATCCGCTCGGCGCCTTGGCCTGGTGGCGCGATGGGATGGGCGGTACACCGATCGGCACGAAGATTTGGCGCCTGGTGGCTGAGGGCGCCGTCGATCCGTTCGACGCGCTCATCAAGGGGGCGCGCACGGAACGGGAACTCGCGGCGCCGCTCACCGTCGTCGATGGCGGGGTGCGATGAACGCCGCTGTGCCGCGCGCCTTCCAGAGGCGGCTCGCCAAGCTGGCGTTCGGCCGCAAAGCGCGGGTCGATTGCTTTCGCATGATCGCGGATTTGCTGGATGCCGACTTCGAGCTCGAACGCGCGCTCGAGGTGACTATCGGCTGTTATGCCGACCAAGGCCTGGCGTTGCGTGCGTGGGTGCTCGCGGATTGGCGCCGGGCATTGCTGGCGAACCGTTTCGCCGCCGCCGTCGGGGCCACGGTGCCGGCGGCCGAGGCAATGATCTTCACCGTCTACGGGCGCATCGAGGCGGGCATGCTGTTTACTGCCGCGGCGCAGCCTCCTGCCACCGTCGGACGCATCCACATAGGTCGGACCCGAGACCGGGCTCGACCGGTTGAAGCCGTCGGCGCCCTTGACCGGGGCCACCTGCGCGACGCCGGCGCGGCGCGCCCAGCCATAGACCGCGGTCGACTCGTAGCCGGTGTCGATGGCGAGCTTGGTGAGCGCCAGCGCGGCGCCGTTCTCATAGCGCCAGGTTTGGCCGAGCAGCCGGTCGAGTTCGGCCCAGGGTTCGGCCCGCTCGGGCCCGCCCTCGATGACGATATGCTCGATCAGCCAGCTCTCGAGGCCGCGGCCCCAGGCCCAGACATCGACCTCGATGCGGTCCTTCTGCACGTCGGCGCCGGCGGTCATCCACGTCATAGCAGCAGCTCCGCCCAGAACGTCCACACCATGTGAACAAACGGGATGCCCGCCGCTAAAATGGGGGCAAATACAGCCACAATGGCAACCACCAGCTTGGCCCAATCAAGGGCACTCAGATCGTCTCTCATTCTGCCGCCACTTCCGCGAACATGCCCGCGTCATCGGCAATCCGGTTGCGTGCCATGTCGGCATATTCGGGGTTGATCTCGATCAGGATCGCATCGCGGCCGAGGCGGTCGGCGGCCAGACCTACGGTGCCGGCGCCGGCGAAGGGGTCCAGCACCACGCCACCTGCCGGACAGCCCGCCTTGATGCAGGGCTCGACCGCGGCCGTAGGCATGGTGGCAAAATGAGCGCCAGCAAAAGGCTCGATCGCGATAGTCCAGACGTTGCGGAGGTTCGCGCCATTCGCCTGTTGCTCGGCCTTGGGAACTTCGTCCAACGCTGCAAGCCCATTGTGCATCGGACCGTGCGCTTCATGGCGCGGTGGCTGCGCTCGCTTGCCCTTTTCACGACCTTTCCAGTGGAAACTGTCGTGAGCGCCTGGGCCGGTGTCCCAGCCGTCGGGCATTTTCACTGACCGTTCCTTCCACGTCCCGGCGCGGCGGTTGCTCGGGTCCGATCCCTTGGCGGGCTTGTATTCCCCATCCTTGCGCCGAGCGTGGGCGCCGCCGGTCTCCGGGGTACGGACCGCTTCGGCGTCGTAGAAGTACTGGGCGCTCCGGGTGAGCAGATAGACCTTCTCATGCGCGCTGGTTGGCCGATCTTTCGCGGATTCCGGCCGTGGATTCGGCTTGTGCCAGACGATCTCTGCTGCGCAGCCACCACGAGTGCCCCTTGGCTTCGGCATATTCGGCTCGAAGGGCTTCGAGCGTCACGCGCACCCGGTCGGGGATCGGGGCGTCGCCGCAGGCCTCAGCGATCCGTTCCATCGCCCGATCGATCGCCCTGGCGGCGGCGACGTCGCAGCCGTCCGCCTGAAGCGCCATCGCGACCCTGCCGGGCATCATCATCAAGTCCTTGGGCTTGAACACGCCGCCCACGGTCGAGAACGGCTTGTCGCGGAAGGTGCGGTCATCCTTGCCGAGAGCCTTCGTGTCGGCGGCCGAGCGTCCGTTGGTTGAACCGGCGTAGGCGTCGCCGTAGTTGAGACAGAGCGTCCCGTCTTTTCTCAGGACGCGCCGGACCTCGCGGAACACGCGGACCATGACCTCGAGGTGCTCGTCGAAAGTCGGCTCGAGGCCGATGGCACCCTCGACGCCGTAATCCCGAAGGGCAAAGTATGGCGGGCTCGTGACCGCGCAATGCACGCTCTCGTCCGGCAGCTCGGCCAAGCGGTTGAACACGTCGCCGGTGAGGACCGGACGGTCATACGCCGCACATCCCCTCGCATTCGCCGACCCATAAATCGGGCTTCGCGTTGTCGCTCATGTCCCTGCTGCCCTCGTCGTCATCTACCAGCGCCAGCGCTGGCGTAGCGGTCGAAATAGCCTACGAATCAGAGGACGCATTAAATGACTTCCTTTACATCGAATGTGTTGAGGTCTGGTCCGTTCTTCGAGCAAAACTGCCCGATTATCCTCTTGACAATCGCGCATAAATGCACGATATTTGGATCATGACGGGAGCCCAATCATACGTGCCATTCGGAAGCTTGGGCGTCTGAGGGGCGTCGAGGTCTATTTCGCCGCCACCGAAGGCCCCGGTAGCCACGGCACGCTGTACTACGGCGACCGAAAGACGACGGTCAAAGACCGCAAGAAGGAAATTGGCAAGGGGTTGCTTCGCAAGATGCTCCGTGACCTCGGGCTGAAACGCGATGAGATATAACGTTTCAAAACTGTGAGGCAGGTCGCTATGGCACGATATCCAGCATCGCGGGCGGCGTTTGCCTACCCCGCAAAATTGGAAACTGACGAGGACGGGCGCGTTGTCGTAACCCTCCCCGATTTCGGATGGGGTGCGACCGACGGGGCTGATCGTGACGAGGCGCTGACGGAAGCGTCGGACCTCCTGCGCGAACTTCTCGCCACCACCATGATCGAAGGGGCCGAAATCCCCGCGCCGTCGCCGGCGCGCGGGCGCCCGATGGTCGCAGCGCCGGCGGTGATCGCTGCCAAGGCGGCGCTTTATATCGAACTGCGCACCTCGGGCATGACCAAGGTCGCCTTGGCCAAGCATATGGGGGTCCACGAAAGCGACGTTCGGCGCCTCTTGAACCCGGAGCACGCCTCGAAGATCGGACGTATCGAGGACGCGCTGGCGGTGTTCGGCAAGCGTCTGGTTGTCGGGGTCGCCTAGCACGACTCCAATGGGAGTGAGTGAGTGCGGCCGTGGGACAACCATCACGCGGCCTCTCTCTGGTCGCCCGCCGCGTTCATGACCAGCCGGCGGATCGCTTGCTTGTTGAAGGTGAAGGTGAGCAGCGCCGATGCCTGATAACGGTTCATGCCGTAGTCGTGGCGGCATGCCGGCGGGAGGTAGCGCATCTGCTTCTCGGTTGCCGGTTGATTGAGCCAGCCCCGGCTCTTGTGCGCGCGCTCGTCGGTCTCGTTCTGGTTGAGCCAGTCATCGGCCGCGGCGAGACAGACCGTGCGCGCGCCGCCGCGTCAGCCTGTTGTGGGCACGCCGCGTCGCGCGCGGGGCCCTCCCATGGACTACGAGGACAAGCCCGCAGCCGCCAAGTGGTCCCTTTTTACTCCGCCACGGGGTCCCTTTTTGCTCCGCCGTTGACACCCCCCGAAAAGACTGGAAGCGAACTCTCAATCGTTGAATCCACCTTACCCATCACACCTTGAACGAACGCTTTCCGATCGGCAACGTCAGACATGGCAAATTTTTCGTACCCCTTCTTTGTATAATACCACAATCCTTGATCAGTGTTTCTCGACCCGCCGGTACAAATTCCGGTCCATGATGGTTGATACGGACAGCGTGATTTTTCGGTCGAGATGCCCCTGGGCTTTCAGCTCAACATGCCGGGGCAGACCAGGAGGATTGACGAACCGCTGCACGATCAAAACAGTTTCAGCCCCCCAAGCTTCACCAATCTGTCCCCGATCTCAATTCCTGGCTTTCTCATCGTCTCACAACATTGGTGCCCGATTGGCTGATATTTGATCCATTCTTATTGGACCGTGATGTCCAGCACCCGATCCACGTCGGTAACTACAATCGGACGGTCGTCGAGACGGTAGATCCCGAGAGCGAATTCCCGCATCTCAGGATCCAGGGTGCCTGGGTTGTCCTCGTCGTGTCCTTTGGAGAAGCTGACGACGGTCCCGATCCCGTCCCGCCGGTCATTCCCGGCTTCTCTCGAACCCGCGGAATTCAGGGGGGTGCTTCATCGTTTTTCGTCCGCGCGGGAACTAACACCGATCCGCCGGACCACTTCCACATTCATCACTAATGCAATAACGCCCAGGGTGAGCAAGGGCTGATTCAAAAGGGCGCCGAGGAAGATGACGAAAACCCGGACGTCCCGGCCCAGCCTGAGATAGACAACGCCAGGGAATTTCCTGGCCATCAGGCCGTCGTATTTGTCGGCCGTGTAGCTGTTCAGGAACGACCCCATAATCGCCGCGAACCCCAGCACGACGGGTAGATTCGTGCCGGTCGCGGCATATTCGTGCCACATCAGGCCGAACAAGAGAAAGGCATCGGCATACCGGTCGAGGACCGCGTCGAACCAGCCGCCAAACTCGCTCTGGGATCGTTTCAACCGGGCGATCTCGCCATCGCAGCCGTCGATGATCGAGGCCAGTTGAGCCAAGGCGCCACCGGCGGCCAGAGCAGGATAACCGCTCACAGCCATCAATCCTGCGGCAACGCACGACAGCATCCACGAGATCAGAGAGATTTGGTTGGACGTCACCGTTGTGCGCACCAGATAGCGGCTCAACCACCGGGAAACCGGCCGGTTGAGATGGCGCGACACCGGCCCGTCCCGGGTCTTGCGACCCTGGTCGCGCATCAGACGTCGTTCGGCTTCACGCAATGCGTCGGGCGTGTCCACGTCGAGCCATGACATTCCAGTCACATCGACGGTTCTCGCCCGGCCTTCGCCCGCCAGTTCCCTGAGCCCGTCGGAAAGCCCATGCTCGTTTCTTGCCGCCGCGCGCTCGAGACCCTCATACAGGCCCGACGTGCAGAGCATGACCCCGACGTCGCCTGCATCCCAATCGCCAAGGTTTTTCTCGATCGCCTGAATGCGTCCGTCGTCGATCTTGACTCGGGTGACATCGTCGAGATCGAAGATGGCGTCCTTGTCACAGTCCACGGCGAGGCACATTTCTCCTGGTGCGGGCGGGTCGTCGGTCAGTGCCCCCGCAATCCCGGGGTCGAAAAGATGGTCGGTCATGACCACGAAGAAAGGCGCGTCGCCGATGTGAGCCTTAGCCGCAAGGGCGCTGGCGCCGTTACCCCGCTCCCAGCCCTCGACTTCGACGAAGTCGACCGTGACACCGCGACGCCGGGCGATATCGGAAAAATGCGCCCTGACCCTTTCGGCCTCATGGCCTAGGGTGACGAGGAACCGCCAAACATCGGCAGCCAGCAACGTGCAGATGACCCTTTCGGCGAGGCTCAGTCCGAGCACCCTGATCAGGGGCTTCGGCGTGTTGATTTGCGGACGAAGCCGCGATCCCCAGCCCGGCGGCCAATATCAGCGCCACCTCCGGCGCCGCGTTCGCCAACTCAGTGTCCTTCATCGCCCAAGACCTCCACGATTTCGTCGTACAGATCCCGGCTCGCCGCCGCGATCAAGCAGATGCGGTCGGTCAAGCCTTCGGCCTCCGCCAGGGGCGTGCCGTCGAGGCCGCCAATCCATCCCCCCGCCTCGGTCACCAGCCGCGCGGCGGCGAGATAGCTTTCCGCCGTCAGACGGCGACGCACGTCCACATGGGCGTCGGTGGCGCCAGCGGCAACCAGGGAGAGGGCTCGGGACGCGCAACCGTAGCACCGCACCCCCCTGGCGGCGGCCATCATGCGGGCGAAGCCCGGTGGCGAAGAAAAGTGATTGAGCTCGACCGAGATCATGGCCTCGGCGATGCCGCGAACGTCCGAGGATTCGAGCCGGTCGTTCCCGCGCCAGGCGCCGGAGCCCCTGAGCGCGATCAGGGGCGTTTCCTCCTCGAGCGGCCCGACCAGGGCCGCCTCGACCCAGTCGGGATGCAAGGGGGCGTCGACCGGCAGCACGGCGCAAGACAAGGCCGATCACGGCAGCCCGCGCGCCCGGTTGTCGGAGCCGTCCACGGGATCGAGGATCAGTCGATAGCGGGGCCGGTCGCGGCCGATTTCCAGGGGCTCGGCCTCTTCCGATTGGACAATCAGCGGAACCGCCGCCGCCTTCAGGCAGGCCACTGC
The DNA here is from genome assembly GCA_965248765.1 of Alphaproteobacteria bacterium. Taxonomy (GTDB): domain Bacteria; phylum Pseudomonadota; class Alphaproteobacteria; order VGEJ01; family VGEJ01; genus CBDFKF01. The sequence continues at coordinate 430,146 of CBDFKF010000003.1, read as the reverse complement.
CGCGTCGTTGGCGGCGAGGTCGAAGACCTTGACCTCGTCGCCCTTGGGGTTGGTGGCCCCGGTGCTGCCGCGGCCGGCCTTCGCGAGCGCGTTCCGCACCTGGCAGTGGAGCGCGAGCAGCAGCTCCACCCACGGCGCGTCCACAGTCCGGACTGTGTTGCCACCGCCCGGACCATTGTTGGCAGCCCGACCGTCGCGTCTAGGTCTTGTACCCATAAAGGGGATTCCCCTTTACGGGGAGATATGATTCAAGTTCCCAAATTGTGGGAGCTTGAGAATGGCACGTTTCGATCTGAGCGACGCGGAGTGGGCGATCATCGCGCCGTTGCTTCCGAACAAGCCACGCGGAGTGCCGCGTGTGGACGACCGCCGTGTGGTGGACGGTATCTTCTACACCCTGCGCACGGGCTCGCCGTGGCGCGATCTGCCGAGGCGCTACGGGCCCCACACGACGGTCTACAACCGGTTCAATCGTTGGGCCAAGGCCGGCGTGTGGCTGCGTGTGTTCGAGGCTCTCGCCGAGAAATCGCCCGCCTCTCTTCACCTCATCGACTCCTCGATTGTACGCGCGCATCAACACGCCGCCGGGGGAAAAAAGGGGGTCCGGATCACGCCATCGGTCGTTCTCGTGGAGGACTGAGCACCAAGATCCACACGGTGGTGGATGCCAGGGGCCTGCCGGTGCGCTTGCTGCTCACTGCCGGCCAGGCCTCCGACAAGACCACAGCCCCGGTGCTGCTCGAAGGACTGCGCCTGGCGCGTGATGTCATCGCCGACCGCGGCTACAGTGCCCGCTGCCTCATCGAGCTGATCGAGAACACCGGCGCCACCGCCCACATCCCCTCGCAGAGCAATGTACGGATGCCACGCTACGTTGCTCCGGAGCTCTACCGCCAACACAACCTCGTTGAGCGCTTCTTCAACAAGATCAAACACTTCAGACGCGTCGCCACGCGCTACGACAAACTCGCCAGAAATTTCCTCGCCGCCGTGGCACTTGCTTCCATACGTCTGTGGCTCAGGCATTATGAGTCCACGACCTAGTCATCGGCGTCCGTTCGAGATGTCCCCTCGCCGACATCTCCGCCTTGAATAAATGCGTCGGTCAATTCATAGGCCAACGAATCACGCATCTGCTTCGGCGGGCTCTTCATGTAATAGGCGGAAGCGGCTTCCAAGGAGCCGCCGATTGCGCGCTCCAGCCCCAGCTTGGCGCAACGGATGGCATCGATGACCACGCCCGCGCTGTTGGGGGAATCCTGGACCGACAGTCTGAGTTCCAGTTCCAACGGCACGTCCCCGAAGCCGCGCCCCTCCATGCGGATGAAAGCGACCTTGTTGTCGTCCTGCCACGGCACGTAATCGGACGGTCCGATATGGATGTCCCGGGATTCCAGACGTTCGTCCAACTGCGACTGCACGGATTCCGTCTTGGAAACCTTCTTGGACTTCAGTCGATCGAGGGCCTTCATGTTGAGAAAGTCCGTGTTGCCGCCCGTGTTCAACTGATAGGTTCTGTCAAGTGGCACGCCCCTGTCACCGAACAGGCGGGTCAGGGTTCGATGCACGATGGTGGCGCCGACCTGGCTTTTGATGTCGTCGCCGACGATGGGCAGGCCGGCGTGACAGAATTTCTCAACCCATTCGGGGTCGGAGGCGATAAAAACCGGAACGCAGTTGACCATGGCCACTCCGGCCTCCAGGCAGGCCCGGGCATAGTGCCGAACCGCCTCTTCCGAACCTACCGGTATGTAGCAGACCAGAACTTCGGCCTCGGCCTCCTTGAGGACCTGGACAACATCGACCGGTTGCTCGTTGGAAGGTCGGAAAGCCTCGTCATCGGGATAGTCGGCCATGTGAGGCGCCACTCCGTCGAGAACCGGCCCCATCCGCACCACCACGTCGGATACCGGCAGGGTGCTCTGGAAGACCTTGGTGCAGTTGGGTTGGGCGAAAATCGCCTCCTCCACCAACTTACCCACCTTGCGGCGGTCGATATCGAAGGCGGCCACGATCTCGATGTCGCTCGGCCCCCAGTTGCCGATCTTTGCGTTCATAAGACCGCTGAATGACTCCTCGTTACGGCCCCGGTAGTATTCCAACCCCTGGACAAGGGAACTCGCGCAGTTGCCGACGCCGGCGATGGCCACTCTGATTGAGTCGGGCCCGATTTTTCTCATTCTCCATACTCCTCTAAAATTTATTCCAACGTCGGAACAGATCCCTCGCGGCAATGTCGATGCGCAACGGGCTGCATCGCCGCGTACCACACGAACGCCAACGGGGACCCGTCAGCATTGCCTGGTCACGTCGGTTATTCCACTCAGAGAGGGGAATGTTCGGGCTAGTGCCGGGCACAATAGAACCCCCTACCTTATCGTCAAGCGAAGCGAACTCGTTGAGGAATTCCGGCACCGCCACGTCGTGTCGCAACCAGACACGCAACTCCGCGGGCCGGCAACAAACCCTTTAGTGCACAGGGATTTGAGTGTGACCTTTGCGCAAGGACTATAGTCGTCCCGTCATGGAAAGGCACGGCCTGCGCTCTCTTCGGGACCACGCAACTGCGCCAGTCTTCAGAGTTTCGGTGTATGACGTGGCCAACGCCGAGGGCCTGTTCGGGGAAGCGCTCCAGCGGCGGCAACCGGACCGAGATGATGCGGGCGTGGCGGACGCCGACCGACGACAGCCGCCGTGGCGGCGCGCAGACCCCGGAGAAGCGGCTGGCCGGGAACCACACCGTCAACCTCGCCGACCAGGCGCTGGGTTGGCCGACGCCGAAGGCGAGCGACGGCAGCAAACCGAGCGCCGGCAAGCGGCGGGATGCCGACCTCGACCATCGGGCGCGGCTGTGGCCGACACCGAACGTTCCGAACGGCGGCCGGGTCAACCCGCCGGGCACGTCGGCTACCGGGCAGGCGCCGGACGGAAGCAAGAAACAGATCGGGCTCGACGAGGTCGCGCGAGCCAGCGCGCGGCGCTGGATGACGCCGACGGCACGGGATCACAAGGACGGAGCGACGACGCTTGCCAACACGCCGGTGAACGGCCTGCTTGGCCGCCAGGTCCTGAAGACCGGGACGGCTGGCGGCGATTCCTCCGGTGCGCGCCGGACCTTGAACCCGCTGTTCGTCGAGACTCTGATGGGCCGGCCCACCGGGTGGACCGCCTTCGGCTCTGCGGTAACGGCGTGGTCCCTCTGGTTGCCGCGCACGCGTGGCGAACTCTCAAGGCTCGGTTCGACGATGCCGCGTGAGGCGGCGTGACGATCCCGACATGGGACCACGGACCTGCCTAACACATTGATATTGCGGGTCCTTCCTGGCGTCAAACGCAAGTGGGCGGGCTCAGCGCGAAATCGCGCCAGCGACAGGCCGAAAAACTGGGTTACCACTGGGTTACCACCGGTTGCCACCTGCGCCCGGCGGAGAAAATAACGACATTACAAAGACTTAGATCAAGATCAGGGTGGTAACCTGGGTGGTAACCCGCGACCAGGGCGACGTCTGGTTCGTCGACAAGCCGGCGCGCAACGATCTGCATCCGACCATGAAGCCGGTGGCCTTGATCGAGCGCGCACTGCGCAACTCGTCGAAGAGCCGCGACGTGGTGCTCGATCCTTTCGCCGGCTCCGGCTCGACGCTGATCGCGGCCGAGAAGACCGGGCGGGTTGCCCGCCTCGTGGAGTCGGACCCCGGCTATTGCGACGTGATCGTGAAGCGCTGGCAGGACTGGACGGGTCAGGCCGCGACCCTCGACGGCGACGGCAAGACGTTCGACGCGGTCGCCGACGGCGCCGAGCGGGCCGCGGCATGAGGCGGCAGTCGCGAGCGATGTCGCTCATTGAGGCGGTGACCAATGTGGCGGTTGGCTACGGTTTTGCCGTAACGATGCAGATGCTGGTGTTCCCGCTCTTCGGCATCCGAACGTGACACCGCCGTCCCGCGAGGGACGGCGGTGTCGGTCGAGCGATCGGCCTCAGTTGTCCGGCCGACCGGAGTGGACGTGGAGCGCCCGCAGGATGGTGTCGTCGTCGGTCTCGCCCGGCAGGCGAGCGCTCTCAATGCGCTCGCAGGTGTCGTCGGCAATCTCGACGAGCCAGTCGCCGTCTGGCAGCCGCCTGGCCGTCGAGTGGAACGGATAGATCGCCTCTTCGGTGATGGCGCGATAGGTCGCGTCACTGATCCTGATGGTTTTCATGGGGAGACCCATCAACCGGCAACGCGGTAGATGCGACCGCGATCCGCTACCTTTTCCGAGGTGACGGTGACGCCGAGTTTCTTTTTGAGCGCGCCGGCGAAGGCGCCGCGCACCGTGTGGCGCTGCCAGCCGGTGGCCTCCATGATCTGATCGACGGTCGCGCCTTCGGGCCGCCGCAGCATCTCGACCACGAGAGCCTGCTTGGTGCCGGTGCGGACCTTGACCGGCCCCTTCGCCGTGCCGCGGCCCGTGGCGGCCTTCTTCGCCTTGGGCGGGATGTCCGCCGCCGGCTCGGCCTCCCGGCCACCGTCGGCCACCTGTGCGCCCGTGTCGGATAAATGGGGACACTCGGCCGGCTCGACGTTGATGGCGAGCGCGCCCTCGGCCGTGATGGCGAAGTTGGTCTCGCCGATGGCAGTACCGTTCCGGCGCGGCGCCTCGGCGATCAGGCCACGGCGCAGCAGCGCGCCGGTGACCTTGGTGACGGCCCCGCCCTTGAGCGTCTTGGGCAGCGGGTGGATCGAGCCGTCGTCGCGCTGGGCGGCGGCCGAGAGAATGATCATTTTGGTGTCGGTGAGTTTCATGGGATCGCTCCCTCCTTCGGTTGAGCGCGCCGCGACCGTCGCGGCGCCGCTACTGCCCGAAGCCCCGCCGGGTGAACCCGGTCGGGGCCGGAGGGGAGTGGGCGCCAGTCAGTCGGTTGGCACGCAGACGGCGACCTTGCGGCCGTCCGCGTTGAAAGCGTGTCCGTCGTGACCGCCCGCCGGTTCGGCGTGCTCGCCTTCCTTGAAGACGTGGTCGCAAAGGGTGCGCAGGCTGGCGAGGCGCATGTAGAGCGTCCCGACGGCGGCCCAATCGACCCGCTCGGGGTCGACGTTGAAGTGAACGCCGCACGCGTCTCTCAGCCGCCCGAGCAGGTCGTCGAACTCGTACTGGCCGGCGATGAAGGTTTCGAGTGCGGTCTTGCCGCCCGGCTCGTCGGCCGATGCGCTCCCGTCCGGATCGGCATGCAGCGCCTTGAGGCCTTGGTAGTTGATGCGCAGGAAGGGATCGAAGCCGGGGCGCTCGTCGGGCACCTGCTCGATCAGGTCGCGCACAACGAGACCGCCGACCAGCAAGTCGGCATCGATGTTTTTGGGCAGCGGGTGGATGCGCCCGTCCGGGCGCTTGGCGGCCGCGGTGAGCGCGTCGCGTTCGGTGCCGGTGAGTGTCTGGGCCATCGTTTTCTTCCTTTGATTGCAACGTCATACACGCTCTGTTCCGACCCGAAGGCAAGCGCTTAAGCCAATGAATCCAATGCTATTTTAAGGTTCCACGAGCATGGGCGTATCGCTGCGGGAATACGCGCGCCGGCGCGGGGTGAGCCACGTCGCGGTGATGAAGGCGATCCGCGCGGGCCGGCTCACGCCCGAGCCCGACGGCACCCTCGATCCGGACAAGGCGGACGCCCAATGGGACGCTCGAACCGATCCGGCGCGCCGGTCCGAGCCGCCCGAGGACGAGCCCGCACAAGCTGACGAGACCCCACGGGCCTCCGATCCGGACAAGCCCGGTGGCGAGGCTGCCGGAGCACCACCGCCCGCCGCAACCGAACCCGCCCCGCAAGGGGCCGCAACCTTCACCCAGGCGCGCACCGCGCACGAGATCGCCAAGGCGCAGCGGGCTCGCATTCAGGTGCAGCGCCTGCGCGAGGAAGTGGTCGACCGGGCCCACGCGACGGTCGAGGTGTTCCGCCTCGCGCGCCGTGAGCGCGATGCCTGGGTCAACTGGCCGGCCCGCGTCGCCGCCCTGATGGCGGCCGATCTCGGCCTCGATACGCACGCCATGCAGAAGGTTCTGGAGGCCCATGTCCGAGATCATCTCAATGAGCTCGCCGAGATCCGGCCCGAGTTCCGCTGAGGCCTTCGCCGGCGCGGACGACATCGCCCGCGCCTGGCGCGACGGGTTGACGCCGGACCCGCTGTTGAGCGTCTCGGAATGGTCCGAGAGGCACCGCATGCTGGCAGCAAGGGCGTCGGCGGAGCCGGGGCGCTACCGCATCGCACGCACGCCCTACATGCGGGCCATCATGGACGCGCTGTCACCGGCGGATCCGTGCCGGCGGGTGGTGTTCATGAAGGCAGCACAGGTCGGCGCGACCGAGGGAGCCAATAACTTTATCGGCTTTGTCATCCACCAGGCGCCGGGACCGATGCTGGCGGTCCAGCCGACGGTGGAGCTGGCCAAGCGCAACTCGCGCCAGCGCATCGATCCGCTGATCGAGGAGAGCGCGGCGCTCCGAGGTTTGGTCCGGCCGGCGCATTCGCGCGATGCCGGCAACACCATGCTGTCGAAGGAGTTCGCCGGCGGCATCCTGATCATGACCGGGGCCAACTCGGCGGTCGGTCTGCGCTCGATCCCGGCGCGCTACATCCTCCTGGACGAGGTCGACGCCTATCCGGCCTCGGCGGACGAGGAAGGCGACCCGGTGACGCTGGCGGAAGCCCGCTCGCTCACCTTCGCCCACCGGCGCAAGGTGTTGCTGATCTCGACGCCGACGGTAAAGGGCTTTTCGCGCATCGAGCGCGAGTACGAGGCCTCGGACCAGCGTCGCTACTTCGTGCCGTGCCCCCATTGCGGACATCGGCAATGGCTCGCCTTCGAGCGGCTCCGCTGGGACAAGGGCAAGCCCGAGACGGCGGCCTACCATTGCGCATCCTGCGACGAGGCGATCGCCGAGCACCACAAGACGGCGATGCTGGCGGCGGGCGAGTGGCGGGCGACGGCGGAAGCAACCGATCCCACGACCATCGGGTTTCATCTCTCGGCGCTCTATTCGCCGGTCGGCTGGCTTTCATGGGAGGCCATCGCGCGCGCCTGGGTGGCGGCCCAAGGGTCCGACGGCGCGACAGGGAGCGCCACCGGTTCGAGCGACCTGGAGCGCGTCCGTGCGTTCAAGAACACCATCCTCGGCGAGACCTGGGTCGAGAGCGGCGAAGCGCCCGACTGGCAGCGGCTCTACGATCGCCGGGAGCGCTGGTTGCCGGGCACGGTGCCCGCCGGCGGGCTCTTCCTCACCGCCGGCGCGGACGTGCAGAAGGACCGTATCGAGGTCGATGTCTGGGTCTGGGGCCGCGGCCTGGAAAGCTGGCTGATCGATCATGTCGTCATCGAGGGCGGCCCGAGCGAGCCGAGCCTTGGGCCGAACTCGACCGGCTGCTTGGCCAAACCTGGCCCCATGAGAACGCCGCCGCGCTGGGTCTGGCGAAGCTTTCCATCGATACCGGTTACGAGCCGACCGCCGTCTACGCCTGGGCACGGCGCGCCGGGATCGTGCAAGTCGCCCCGGTCAAGGGCACCGACGGCTTCAACCGGTCGAGCCCGGTCTCGGGGCCGACCTATGTCGATGTTTCCGACGGCGGCAAGCGGCTGCGTCGCGGCGCCCGGCTCTGGACCGTCGCCGTCTCGACCTTCAAGGCCGAGACCTATCGTTTCCTGAGGCTCGAACGCCCGACCGAAGAAGAGCGCGCCGAGGGCAAGGTGTATCCGTCGGGCAGCGTGCATCTGCCCCACTGGATCGAGGACGAATGGCTCAAGCAGTTCGTCGCCGAGCAGCTGGTGACGGTGCGCACACGGCGCGGCTTCGCCCGGCTCGAATGGCAGAAGATGCGCGAGCGCAACGAGGCGCTGGATTGCCGGGTCTATGCCCGGGCCGCCGCCTGGATCGCCGGCGCCGACCGCTGGGGCGAGGCCAAGTGGGCCGATCTCGAGGCGCAGGCGGGCGTCGCCGGCGACGGTGACGCGACCGCCGGCATCGTCAACCGGCCGCCATCGGCGCCTACCGGCAACAAGCGGCGCTCGGACTGGCTGGGCCACCGGGAGGATGGTTGGAATGAGCGACTGGACCGAGACGGAGCTGGCGGCGCTGCGGCGCGCCTACGCCAGCGGCACGCTGCGCGTGAGCTACGACGGCAAGTCCGTCGAATACGGCTCCGCCCAGGACCTGCTGGCCCGTATCCGCACCATCGAGCGCGCCATCGGCAGCACTGGCAAGGCATCTCCGATGGTGGGCTATGCCCGGTTCAAGCGGGGCGACCGCTGATGGGCGCGAGCTGGTTCGACCGGGCGATCGCCACGGTATCGCCCCGTGCGGCGACGCGGCGTCTCTTGGCCCGCCAGGCCTTCGAGGGGCTCACCCGGGGTTACGAGGGCGCGGCCAGGGGCCGGCGTACCGAGGGCTGGCGTGCGGCGGCGAGCTCGGCCGACGGTGAGATCGCGGTGGCCGGCGCGCTCCTGCGCGACCGCATGCGCGATCTGGTGCGCAACAACCCGCACGCCGCCAAGGCGGTGGCGGTGCTGGTCAACAACATCGTCGGCGCCGGCATCATGCCGCGCGCCGCGACCGGCGACGAGGCCGCTCGACAAGACCGTCAACAAGCTGTGGGAGGACTGGACCGGCGCTTGTGACAGTGACGGTCAGCTCGATTTCTACGGCCTGCAGACGCTTGCGTGCCACGAGATGGTCGAAGCCGGTGAGGTGCTGGTGCGCCGGCGCGCCCGCCGGGCTTCCGACGGCCTCGCGGTCCCGGTCCAACTGCAGGTGCTCGAGGCGGATTTTCTGGATGCAGGCAAGACCGGCGCCCTCGGTAACGGTCGTCAGGCGGTGCAGGGGATTGAGTTCGACGCGCTGGGCAAGCGCCGCGCCTACTGGCTCCATGACCGTCATCCGGGCGATGCCTTCGGCGCCCTCGTCGGCGGCGGACGCGGCGGCTTCAAGAGCAAGCCGGTGCCGGCGGCCGAGATCGCCCATGTCTACGAGAAGCAGCGCACCCAGGCCCGCGGCGTGCCGTGGGGCGCGCCGGTCATCCGGGCGCTTCGCGATGTCGACGACTACGAGGTCGCCGAGATCGTGCGCAAGAAGACCGAGGCCTGCGTGACCGCCATTGTGCTCGGCGCAGACGAGGCCGAGCAGGGCATCGCGCCGACGGTGGTGGACGCCGACGGTAACCATGTCGAGCAGTTCGAGCCCGGCCTCATCGCCTATGCCCGCGGCAGCAAGGAGATCCGCTTCAACCAGCCGGCCGCCACCGGCGGCTACGCCGAGTACAAGCGGGCGAGCCTGCATACCGTTGGCGCCGGGTTCCGGGTGCCCTACGAGCTGCTGACCGGCGATCTAAGTCAGGTCAACTACTCCTCGATCCGGGCCGGGCTGGTTGAGTTCCGCCGCATGATCGATGCGGTCCAGTGGCAGCTCTTCATCCCGATGTTCTGTACGCCGGTGTGGCGCTGGTTTACCGAGGCCGCCTGGGCGGCGGGGCATGTCCCCGAGCCCATCGTGCGCGTCGACTGGTCGCCGCCCGAGTTCGAGGCGGTCGACCCGCAGAAAGACGCCATGGCCGATCTGCTGGCGCTGCGCTCGGGCACCACGACCCTGGCCGAGGCGATCGCGCGCAAGGGCCGCAACCCCGACGCGGTGCTGGCCGAGATCGCGGCCATGAACGAGAAGCTCGATGAGCTTGGCATCGTGCTCGATTCCGACCCGAGGCGGGTCACCAAGACCGGCGTCGCGCAAGCCAACGACGCAGGCGATCCGCCCGACGATGACGAGACCGAGCGGTCCTTGCGCGAGGTCTCAGACATCTGATCTTTCCGAAAGGACACCCTATGAAACACACCATCGAGTTGCCGGCGATGCGCCGGGCGGCGGAACTTGCCCCGAACTCAGTTGACGCCAAGGAGCGCACCGTCGAGGTGATCTGGTCGACCGGCGCGCGGATCCGCCGGGTGCCCTTCTTCGGCGAGGCCTATGACGAGGAACTGAGCCTCGATCCGGCCCATGTCCGGCTCGACCGGTTGAACGCCGGCGCACCGTTCCTGCGGGTCCATGAGCTGCGCGACCTCGACGCCGTGATCGGCTCGGTGGCGCCCGAGTCCGCCCGCATCGAAAACGGCCGCGGCATCGCCACGCTGCGCATGAGCGAGCGCGGCGACATCGAGGATGTCTGGCGCGATATCCGGGCCGGGCATCTGCGTGTACAGATTTGAGCAGGCTATTCTCTGCCCCTCGAATTCCCGCGAGGAATATTGCACCCGGATCGCCAGCAGGCGGTCGCGGTTTACGCTGCGGTACCGGCGGCCAAACATCCCGTGGCGCCGGTGGCTTGCTGCGCGGTACCGGTGGCACTTCCTCGTTCGATTCGACGGCGGCGACCCGTAGGGCTTTGAGGGTAGGGCCGTTGGGCGTGACCTCGCAGTCGGCCTTCAGTCCGTGCGCGCGTTGAAAGCCGCAGATCGCCGCGCGAAGCTTGCTGTCTTCGCTGGCGTCGCCGGGCTTCCTTTTGGTGCCCATGTCAAATGCGCCAAGGCCGTCGAACGCCTCCTTGAGCACCTTGACGTCGTTTGGATCGTTTCTGGCGGTATCCGGTCCGGCCGTGCGTTTGATCTGGATCGCTGCCGGACCGAGGCGCGGCCGGTCCTGTTTGAGCGTCGCCTGCTGCAATCCGGGGCTGTAGACGCGGCGATACTCGCCATCCACCATCGCGACGTAGGCGTCATGATCGGGATGGTCGCCGTCGAAGTAGATGGGATCGTCGCGTATGGCGTCGAGCTGGCGCTGGCCCAGCGGCTTGAGCATCGGTGTATTCCTCATAGATATAGGTTTCTTGAGGTTCATTATATCATCAAGGTCGAATATTACCATATTTATGTTATTCGGAGATGATTGGCGCGAGCCGGCGCGGCGGGCCGGGCTGGTGTGGGTGGGCTAGACCTTGCTTTCGGAGAGGATCTGGCCGCCGTCGATGATCAGCGTCGTGCCGGTGATGTAACCGGCGGCCTCGGAGGCGAGGAAGGCGCAGGCCTCGGCGATATCGCGCGGGGTACCGAGGCGCCCCAACGGCACCGAACGCTCCATCTGGCGGATGAATGCCTCGCTGCGGTGCTCGCGCATGCCCTCGGTCAGGATGTTGCCGGGCTCGACGCCGTTGACGGTGATGCCGAAGGGCGCGAACTCGAGCGCGGCCGAGCGGATCAGCCCGTTGATGCCGCCCTTGCTCGCCGCATAGTGGGCGTGACCGGGTGCCGTGACTCGCGGTCCGGTAATCGAGGAGGTGAAGACGATACGCCCGTAGCCTTGTGTCTTCATGGGGCCAAGGCAGGCCTGGGCGGTGAGGAAGCAGCCGCGCAGGTTGACGCCCAGCACCGCGTCCCATTCGTCGACCGAGATGTCGGCGAGCGCGGTCTCGGGGAAGATGCCGGCGTTCTGATGCAGGATGTCGATGCAGCCGAAGCGGTCGAGCACGGTGGCGACCAGCGCCGTCACCTCATCGGCGCTGCTAACATCGCAGGCAACGAACGCGGTCTCGCCCTTGGCCGAAAGGCGCTCCGCGGTGGCTCTGCCGGCCGCCGCCTCGCGATCGGCGATGGCGACCTTGGCGCCCTCCTCAAGAAACACCTCGGCGATGCCCGCGCCGATGCCCGCCCGCCGCGCCGCAGACGATCGCGATCCGATTCTCCAGACGCCCTGCCACGGGCTTTCCTAGACGGGCCAGGGCACTTGCGCAATGCGGCGCGGCACCACCAGAAAATTCGTGAGTCCGGTGAGGCCCGTTTCGCTCTAGGCTGGGGGCCTTGACGAGCGGCAAAGCGGGAGGCGCAGATGGAGATCAAGGAGCTTGGGCACGTCGTCCTCTATGTGCGCGATCTGGAGCGCTCCCGCCGGTTCTATCGCGATGTCCTGGGTTGGGCGGAGATCGACGGGGTGCAGGGGCCGGTCGCCGCCTTCACCACGGGGCGCACGCACCACGAGCTGTTGCTGATCGAGGTCGGCGCGGACGCCGCCGCGATTCCCCAGGGCCGCCGCGTCGGCATGTATCACTTCGGCGTCAAGATCGGCACGAGCGATGAGCAGCTGCGATCGGCCCTCGCCGAGCTGCAAGAGAACGGCATCGAGATCGCCGGAACGGCGGACCACACGGTCAGCCACAGCATCTATCTGTGCGATCCCGACGGCAACGATGTCGAGCTCTACATCGATGTCCAGCCCGAGATCTGGCGCGACGATCCGCGAGCCGTGCTGCAGCCGCCCCGCCGGCTCGCGCTCTAGGATGTCGGGGCGCGGCTGAGAGCGGTCGTCTCCCCATCCCCTGTGAGGGAGGGGGTCGGGGGGAGGGGGCGGCGATCATACGCAGTCGACGCATCGTCGGCCCTGGTTCGGAAGTCACCCCCACCCCAACCCTCCCCCGTCGAGTGGGCGGGAGACATTTGGGGGCGGCGTGGTTGTGGTGAAGGATCGATCATCGGATCGCGCGCATGGCGACGCCGGCCTGCTTCAGCCGGTCGAGGACGCCGACTGCCGCACGGCGCGCTTCGTCGGCCGAGAAGCTGATCGTCTCTTCGCACAGCACTTCGGTGATGATCGCGATCAAGTCCTCACGGCTGCGCGGTGGCGCCGTGCTCGGCTGCCGCGGCGCGCTTGCGGCGCGGTCCCACCGGTGGCCCCGCTTCCACTTGATGACGTCGGCGGGCTGATACCAGGACCGTGCATCGCGGTCGCGCCGGTAGGGCGGACCATCGGGCATCGTTTCCAGCGTCGCCGGCGTCACCCGCAGGAACTTCGCCGTTTGGTGCAGGTCCCACATCGTCATGGCGTCCCGTCCTGTCGGTATGTTCTTCTTATGTTCCGATTCTCTTTGCGCCGCGCCCTCCCGTCAAGTCCGAAACACGACCCGAAGGCTGCCCATCTGTGCTAGCACACCGGTCGCACCGCGCGCGGCAGGGGAAGAAGGGGCATGACCGACATTACCGACATCGAGAAACAGATCAGCAGGCTCGAATCGCATATCGCCGAGGACCTGCGCAACGTGGCCCTGGCGACGCGGAGCGCGACCGGGAGCATTCTGGTCCGAATGAAGGCCCTGGAGGGCAAGCTGGACGATGCCGGCAAACGGGTTGATCGCCTCAACGAATCGCTCGATGCCATGAATCGCGAGCTCGGCCTCATGCGCTGCATGTATCTGAGCTAGGCGAGGGTCCCGCTGCGGGACATCCGATGACATGAACGAGCAAGAACTGACACAGCTGGGTCGGTCCGTCGAGCTGCCCACCTCGCCCGACGAGGCCGTCCTTGAGCGCATCGACAACACCAGCCGCGATGTCCACTACCTCGTGCGCTTTACCTGCCCCGAGTTCACCAGCATGTGCCCTGTGACGGGACAACCCGACTTCGCCCACCTCGTCATCGACTTCGTCCCCGACGCCTATCTGGTTGAGAGCAAATCGCTGAAGCTCTACCTCGGCTCGTTCCGCAACCACGGCGCCTTTCACGAGGACTGCACCGTCAACATTGGGCGACGGATCGTCGAGACCATCGCGCCGGTGTGGCTGCGGATCGGCGGCTACTGGTATCCGCGTGGCGGCATGCCGATCGACGTCTTCTTTCAGACCGGCTCACCACCGGAAGGCGTGTGGATCCCCGATCAGCAGGTGCAGCCCTACCGCGGTCGCGGCTGAGCGCGCTCGGGCCTCCTCAGGCGCGCGCGGTGCGGAAGACCGCCTCGAAGGGCTCGCGAATGCCGCCCCTCTGGAAGGCATGCATGTCGCTCGCACAGGAGTTCTGAAACAGCGCGGCGGTGGTGCCGCTTTGCTCATCGTGGGCCATCCAGGTGACGTGGCCCGGCATGCCGCCGCCATGGCCCTTGACCGCGAGGTCGTCGCCGAACGTGAAGACCAGGATGCCGTGGCCGTTGTGCGAGAACGGCGTGCCCGGGAAGCTCGCCGGCATCAGATTGCCGGTCATTTCCCATTGGCCCCGCTCGTCGAGCACCCGACCGCCGAACAGGCCCTGGAGCCAGTGGACGGTATCGCGCGGCGTCGAGATCATATCGCCGGCGGCGCCGGCGCCGGAGAGCGGGAACCACTCGGTCGCATCCCGCGGCTCGTCTCCCTGGTCCGGCACATCGCGCAGGTCCCATAAACGGTGGCCGTCCTCGTCGGGGTGCATGTAGCCCGCGCCAGCCGCTCAACGGGGAAGGCCTCATCGGAGCCGATCCAGGTGTGGTGCAGGCCCAACGGTTCCAAGATGTGCGTGCGAATACGCCGCGACAGTGGCGCGTCGGTCTCGGCCGCGATGATCATGCCGGCCAGGACGTAGCCGGTGTTGCTGTATGCCATCTCGCCGCCGGGCTCCTTCTGCTCGCCGACCTCGAAGGCGAACGCGACACCCTCCTCGGGCGTCCATACGCGGTCGGAGATGATCGGAATGTCGTACTCAAACTCGGGCAGCTCACTGCGGTGATTGATCAGCGCGCCAACGGTGATCACGTCGGCCTTGGGCAGCTCGGGGAACCAGCGGCTGACCGGCGCGTCGAGATCGACGCCGCCCTCGGCGATGAGCTGGTGCAACGCCGCGGCGACGAAGGTCTTGGTATTGCTGCCGATCCGAAAGAGATGATCGGGGGTCATGGCCGAGCCGGCAGCTCGGTCGGCAACACCGCTCGCCTGCAGAATCTCGCCTTCGCCGGGCACGCTCACCGCCAGTGAGACGCCGATGATCCCACGCTCGACGTAGTCATCGAGAATGCCTTGAAGATGTGTGCGCAGCGCATCCGCCATCGTTTCAGTCCTCATCCTGGAACATGTCTCTAAGCTCGCTCACGGGGACCATGTCGCGGATAAACGTGAACCGGCCGTCGTCCTGCATCTCGCGCGCCGCCTTCAGGAAGGCGGCCAGGGCGATGCGCGACAGCGCACCGCCGACGCTGATTCGCCGGACGCCGACCGCTGAGAGCTGATCGACGGTGATCGCCGGATCGGCGAGGCCCATGACGACGTTCACCGGTTTGGTGACGGCGGCAACAACGGTGCGAAGCGTGTCGAGGTCCCGGGTGCCGGGCGCGTAGAGGACATCGGCGCCGACCGCCTCGAAGGCCTGCAAGCGCCGGATGGTGTCGTCGAGGTCGTCGCGGCCGCGCAGTAGATTCTCCGCCCGTGCCGTCAGCACGAAGGAAAACGGCAGCGCGCGTGCCGCCTCCACCGCCGCCTGCACTCGCTCTACGGCGTGGTCGAATTCATAGATGGGCTTGCGCGGATCGCCAGTGAAATCCTCGATCGAGCCGCCGACGATGCCGGCTTCCGCGGCACGGCCGATCATCTCGGCCGCGGCGCGCGGCTCATCGGCGAAGCAGTTCTCCAAATCCGCGGTGACCGGCAGCGGGCTCGCCGCGGTGATCATCCGGCAATTCTCGACGATGTCGTCGGCGGTGACCGCCCCGGTGCCATCACTGCGGCCCAGCATGTTGGCGACACCCAAGCTGGTCGTCGCCAGCGCTTCGAAGCCCAACGCGGCAAGCATCCGCGCGGTGCCGGCATCCCAGGGGTTCGGCACGATGAAGGCACCGGAACGCGTGTGCAGTTCCTGGAACGCCGTCGCCTTTTCTTCTTGAGTCGGCACGTCATGTCTCCTGCCGGTTGGCACGCGGCGATTCAATAGGCCTGGCGATAGCGCTCGCAGATCTCGTCCGCGTCGCACTCGCGCAGGCCCTCGATCTCGCCGTGCTTGAGCATGACGTAGGCGCCCAGGATCTCGGGCGTGAACCAGGCGTTGGCGATCGCATCGGATTCCAGGGCGATGAGCGCCTCATCGAGCGACTGCGGCAGGCGGGTGATGCCGCGGCGCGCCCGCTCCGGCTCGGAGAGCGCTTCGGGCCCCTCCAACGTCGGCTCCGGCGTCGCCAAGCCGTCGCGGATGCCCTGGAGCCCGGCGCGGACGAGCGCACCCAGGGCGAAGTAGGGGTTCGACGCGCCATCGCAGGCGCGGAGCTCAAAGTGGTATTGGCGCTCGGTGGCGATGCCGGCCTCCTCGAACACCGGGCACAGCCGGATCGCCGCCTCGCGGTCGCGGCGCCCGAGGTTGTTATAGGCGGCGCTCCAGCTATTGGGGCGCAGACGTTCGTAGGAGATGACACTGGGCGCGGTGAACGCGCACAACGCCGGGAGCTGGCGCAGCGCGCCGGCGACGAAGGCCCCGGCTACCGCGCTGATGCCGTGGGGCCGTTCGGCGTCATAGCCGGCGGGCTGGCCTCGCTCGTCGATCAGGCTGAAGTGGATGTGCAGGCCGTTGCCAACGAAGTTGCGGGTGACCACGGGCGAAAAGCAGGCGCGGTGGCCGAGCCGTCGCGCGACCAGCCGGGTGATTTCGCGCAGGCGGACGGCGCGGTCGGCGGCGGCGAGTCCGAGCGCGGGCTTGTGGGTGAGCTCGAACTGCTGCGGCCCGTACTCTGGCAGGAAGGTGTCGGGCTCGACGTTGCCCGCGCGCAACGCCGCGAACAGTGCTTCGACGAAGACCCCGGTCGAGCGCACCGACTCGAGCGCATAGGCATCGCCGATGCGCGACTCGGCCCCGGAGTAGTGGAACTCGTGCTCGAAGGCCGAGAGCACGCGCAACCCGGCCTCGGTCTCGAGGTCGGCGAGCGCTGAACGCAGAAAGCTCCGCGGGCAGCCGGCCCATGGCGTGTTATCGGTGTTGCGGACATCGCCGAGGAAGGTGTGCTCGACCGGATCGTCCGGGTCGAAGGTGAGCCGGATACGGGTGTCCGGATCGGGGATGACCACGAGGTCGCCGCGCGGGCCCCACGGCGAGGCCGCGATCTGCCCGAGCGCGTTGATCATGAGATTGGTCTTGGCAAGGCCAATGCCCTGGTGGCGGCGCGCACCCCAGTCGGCCGCGGCAAAGCCCTTGGCCTGGACCTTGCCGGCATAGTCGCAAAAGCCAACCATGATCATCTCTTCGCGCCGCATCCCACCCTCCTGGGGTTCCGCTTACGCGCTTGGTCCACTTTTCTGATCCGCTCTGGCACACTCTTAGCCCGTTACCCCCCGCGGATAGAACGATATGTCGCGCCCCGTTCGCAACATCGCCAAGGCCGAGCTGGTCGAGAAAGCCAAGATGATCCGCCGCGAGACCGTGCGGCTCACCGACATCTGCGGCTCGGGTCACTATGGCTCGGCGTTCTCCATGGCCGAACTCGTGACGGTGCTCTACTACCAGCTTCTGAACATCCGCGCCGATCAGCCCGATTGGACCGATCGCGACCGCTTCACCATGCAGACCGTGTGGAAACTCTGGGTGGCGGGGGATTCCGTCCGTCTCATGGCGATGTTAGGGTCCGCCATGAGACACATTCCTGGCGTTGACCGCTCTCAGGTTCTGCTTCTGCCGGAAGCAGTGGACGATTACGTGGGCCGGGATAACCCGGTCCGTTTCATCGATGCCTTCGTGGATGGTTTGGACCTAGCGGCCGCTGGTTTCGAGCGCGCCGCGGCGAAGGCGATAGGTCGTCCCGGCTACGATCCGGCGGACCTGCTGAAGCTCTACATATACGGCTATCTCAATCGGGTACGTTCGAGCCGCCGGCTGGAGGCAGAGAGCAAGCGTAATCTCGAAGTGATCTGGCTGTTGCGGCGTTTGTCGCCAGACTTCAAGACGATCGCCGATTTCCGGCGGATCAATCGGGCGGCCTTCCGACAGGTGTTTCGGGAGTTCGTGAGGCTATGCCGCGAACTGGAGCTGTTCGGACGCGAGCTGGTGGCGGTTGACGGTACACGGATCAAGGCAGTGAACAGCCGGAAGCGGAACTTCACCAAAGCGAAGCTGGCGAAGGCGTTGGCCGAGAGCGACGAGAGGTTGTCGCGTTATCTCGACCGGCTCGACGAGGCCGACGAGCAAGACGAGGGCGGCACCGGCGGCGGCGAGGTGGAGCATATCCAGGAGAAGATCGCTGCGATCCAAGGGCGGCGTGAGCGGTTTGAGGAACATCGAGACGCGCTGGCTGCGAGTGGCGAGGACCAGCTCTCTTTGACGGATCCGGACAGCCGGGCGATGTACGCCGAGACCCGGGTCGGTGTCGGCTACAACATTCAGATCGCCGTGGACGCCAAGCACAAACTGATCGCCGAGCAGCAGGTCCATAACAAGGTCAGCGATCTCGGTCTATTGGCCGAGACGGCGGTGGTGGCCCGTCGGAACCTGGCCGTCGATCGGATCGACGCGGTCGCCGACGCGGGCTACTTCAAGATCGAGGATATCGAGGCCTGCGAGAATGCCGGCGTCGTGCCGCATGTGCCCAAGCCCCAGCGCGGATCCACGGTGAGCCAGGGGCTCTTTCCCAAGGAACGCTTCCGCTATGACGGCGGCGAGGACATTTACATCTGCCCCGACGGCCAACGCCTGGCGCTACACAGCAAGCGCAAGCGCCGAAGCGATCCTGGAGCGCATGGCAGAACGATTGGCGGCCCGCCCGGAGCTGCTCGATGCGCGCCGTGAAAGCGTCGAGCATCCCTTCGGCTCAATCAAACAATGGATGGGCCAGGGTGCCTTCCTGACCCGGCGGCTGGAGAACGTGCGCGGCGAGTTCAGCATCACGGCGCTGGCTTACAACATCCGCCGCGCGATCTCGCTGGTAGGTGTTCCCGCCTTGATCGCCGCCGCGAGGGCATGAGACGGGAATCAGGCCAAAATCGAGCGCCGCACATCGATCCACGGAGGCCTGGAGCCCCTTCCACAGGGCTACCGGCGCCAAACCGCCAGATTACGTGGGATCGCCGCAAATCATGGTTACCTAAACCTCCATCCCCGCCACCCAGAGTTTCCACACGGTCTGGATGGGCAAGGGCCATGCCGCAATCGGCCTTTATCCGGTGCTGGCGGATCTCGGCTTCTTCCCCAGAGAGGTGCTCGACTCCTACACGCGCCTTGGCAGTCCGCTCGGAGATCACCCCGACATGCGCAAGGTGGTTGGGGCGGACTTCTCGTCCGGGTCGATCGGCCACAACCTCTCGGTCTCGGTCGGCATGGCCCTGGGCTTGGCAGCGCGGGGCTCACCGGCCCGCGTCGTCTGTCTCATGGGCGACGGCGAAATGTGCGAGGGGCAGGTCTGGGAAGCCGCGATGTCGGCCGGCCACTACCGGCTTGCCAACCTGGTCGCCATCGTCGACATCAACACCGTCGGCTCGGACGGACCGACCGCGGAGGTCATGGATAGCCGCCCGCTGGCCGACAAGTGGCGCGCGTTCCGATGGCGCGTGATCGAGCTCGAGGACGGTCATGACCTCGACGCCGTCCTCACCGCGCTCAATCAGGCGCTGAACGCGCCGGGCGATGGCCCGCGGGTCGTGCTGGCGCACACCGTTGCCGGCAAGGGCGTCTCGTTCATGGAAGGCACCTGGCAATGGCATCTCGTCTTCCTCGGACCCGACGATAGGGACCGCGCGTTGGCGGAGATCGCAAGGGGGGCTCGACGACGGTGGCTGAGGTGGCGGGCACCACGGTCGGTCCCGGCTTCGACGCCGAATCCTGGGACATGGTCGGCGCCCTCGATCTGTCGAAGGCGCTGCCTACCGGCGACGTGCTGATCGACATGGCCGATGCGGGTCGTGACGACATCGTCGTGCTGACGGCCGATCTCGGCGGGCCGACGCGGGTCAACAACTTCGGCGCGCGCTTCCCCGATCGCTACTACAATTTCGGCATTGCCGAGCGCAACATGATCGGCGCCGCCGCCGGGCTCGCGACGGTCGGGTTCACGCCCTACATCTCGAACTATTCGTTCTTCCTCGCCCTCATGGGCTGCGAGAACATCCGCAACGACATCTGCTATCCGCGCCTGAAGGTGCGCATGGTCGGCACCCATTCCGGTATCGCCATGGGGTTTTACGGTACGTCGCACCACAGCAACGAGGACATTGGCGTGCTGCGGACCATGGCCAACCTGACGCTGATGGCGCCGTGCGATGCCAACGCCATCAGGGCCGCGTTGCGGACCACGATCGACCACGACGGGCCGATCTATTTCCGGGTGGGCCGCGGCCGCGAGGCCGACGTGTACGATGCGCCACCCACTTGGCGGATCGGCGGCTCGAACGTGCTGCGTGATGGGCGCGATGCGACCGTATTCGCCATCGGCAACCTCGTCCGCGCTTCGCGCGATGCGGCCGCGATCCTCACCGACGACGGGATCGCGCTGCGTGTCGTTGACCTGTACTCGATCCGGCCCATCGATCGCGCCGTCATCCTCGAGGCGGCCAAGGACCAGGCTGTGTTGTTCACGGCCGAAGAGCACAACGTGACCGGCGGGTTCGGCTCCGCCGTAGCCGAGGTACTGGCCGAGGCCGGTGCCGGCGTGCGTCTGGTCCGGATCGGCGTGCCGGACGAATATATCCTCCTCGGCCCACCGACACATCTCTACCGACACTATGGTCTCGACGGCGACGGGCTTGCACAGACCGTAAGGCGCGAGCTCAGCCGCTAGGCGGCCACAAGCGGACAACCGAGTGGTACGCCCGCGTCAGTGGCGCCCGCGCTTCTTAATCGTGCCGATGGTCGTTGCGATGTCGGCCGCAACTGCAGCGGAGTCGGTTTCGGGATCGAAGGCGAGGTGGATCGCCATCGCGGTCTGGTCCAGCAGCTTCACGTCCTTGCCCGGCGGCGCATCCACCGCCGCGCTTATCGACCGTGCGATCCTGGCAAGCGCCTGGCACAAGCTCGAAATATGGGCATATGCCGTGCCTTGGATGCGCCGGCTCAGGTCCGCGGTCACGTGCAGCAGGCGGTCGAGGTCGGCAGCGCGGGTCTCGGGGCCACCGCCTTCGTAACTCTCGACGATGAACGCCACGAGCACGCCGATCTGAAAATCGTGCCGCTGCAGCTTCTGCATGTTGATTGCCTCCAGGGCCGCTTCGACGGCCTCGGGTGCGGCGGCGGCTGGGTCGTTGTCGACCTTGGCCCTGAGTACGTTCGGTACCTCGATCGTCTCTATGTCGGAAGCCCGGGTCGAGTCGTTGCGGCGGTCCGGCCCGACGTAGTCCGTGGTCACGATGAACCGCTTACGGATACGTACCAGCGTCGTGATTCGATTGCTGATTTGGGCAGTCGAGAGAGGCTTGCTCAGAAGATCGTCGGCTCCTGAGTCGATGGCCTGCATGGCGAGCTCGCGCGACGGGTTCCAGGCAGTCAGGATGATAGGGATGAAGGGATTGCGGCCCGCCTCGTTGTGGCGGATGCGGTGGACCAGTCCGCACGAATCGCCGTCAACGCCGTGGATCTCGGCGATCAGCAGCTCATAGTCGCGCTGGCCCGCCCGCTCCTCGAATGCGGCGAAGTCGTGGGTATCGTCGATCTCCTTGAAGCCCACGGCGCCTAGGGCGATGCGCGTTGCCTGCCGGACGTTGTGTTGCTGATCGAACAACAACACTGCGGCCTTATGAAACGAATCGGTCGGCATCCCCCGCACGTGCAACCTCAACGCTCAGCAGTCTCGATTGTTGCCGCGATCAGGTCAAACCCAAGCGTGGCGGCGGCTGGCGGCGCCGTGCCTAGATCTGCAGGGGAATTCCCGCACCGGCGGCGGGCGCGATCTCGTACGGCAATTTCGTCGAGCTGCATGGCGCCGCCCTGATGGTGAAAAGTCCCGAAGGCGTCGGCTCGACCTTTGCCGTATGGTTTCTGATTCGTTATCAAAAGAGCCGCATGGGCGCGGATTCAGAGCGTGATGCCGCAGTCGCGACGCCGGAGGGCCCCGCGGCGACGCATGGCTGAGGCGGTGCGATGGACATCTTTTCCAGCGCCCACCAGCATCCCGACGGGGAGGTAGAACGCGACGTGCCGCTGATTCTGTGTATCGAGGACGAGACCGAGATTCGGCAACGTATCGTCGAGGTACTCGAAGCCGCCAACTATGAGACCATTCAGGCTGGCGATGGCTGCACGGGGTTGGAAGGAATCATCAAGCACCGCCCCGACCTTGTGCTGTGCGACGTGACCATGCCGCGGATGGACGGCCACCGGCTCCTCAGCGAGCTGCGCGAAAATCACCCCGAGTTCGGTGCTATTCCGTTCATCTTCCTCACCGCGCTCGCTGATCGCATGGACGCGCTCGCCGGACTACGGCTTGGCGCTGACGACTACCTGACCAAGCCGCTGGATTTCGACCTCTTGCTGGCGACGATCGACTCCCGGCTGACGCAGGTGAAGCGCCTCGAAGAGTACGCGGCGCTGAGACGCGAGGTTAACGAACTCAAAGACGACCAGGAGCGTTTGACAGAGCAGGCAGAGCAGATGGCCGAAATGGCCCGCGATCTCGCTCTCGCTCGCGAGGCCGCGGAGGCGGCAGCCAAGCGCGCCGAAGCCGCCGCTATTCGCATCAAGACAGTGGTCGACACCGTTGTCGACGGCATCATCACTTTTGATACCGAGGGCGTCATCGTTTCGTTCAATCCCGCGGCCACCGTCCAGTTCGGTTACACTCAAGAGGAGACGATCGGCCAGAACATCACGCGTCTGGTGCCCGAGCTCGCCGGCGCCGATGGCAAGTTGACCACCCGGCTCGACGATGGCGACCCGTTGATCGGGGCGACGATCGAAAAGCTGGCGCGGCGCAAGGACGGCGAGGCGTTCCCGGTCGAGCTCTCGACGAGCGAAATGCAGATCGCTAGCCAGCGTCTATTCACGTGCGTTGCTCGCGATATCACCGACCGCAAGAAAGCCGAGGAGACCATCCGGCTGCTCGCCTTGAACGACCCATTGACGGGCCTCGCCAACCGCAACCTGTTCCACCGCCGGCTCGAGGACGCGATTAGACTGGCCCGACGTCACAATCAGATGGCCGCGGTGATGTTCCTTGACCTCGATGGCTTCAAGGCCATCAACGACACATTTGGCCATCCCACTGGGGACCGGCTTCTCACGCTGACTGGCGAGCGCCTACTTGAGTGCTGCCGCGCCGTCGACACGGTGGCGCGCCTTGGCGGCGATGAATTCGCGGTCGTCCTTGTCGATGTCAAAGACCCTGCATATGTCGGCATCCCTGCCGGGCGCATTCTGCGCGCGCTGTCGAGAACAAACTGAATTGACCGGTTTATGTACCATATGAATTGACCGCTTCAGTTGTGGTTGTTGGGCCAGTGGATAAGGGGTCGGGCGCGGAGCGGCCGTCCCCTTATCCACTGGCCGGTCGCGTCGAAGCGGATCACGCGGCCTGTCTGTGGCTTGTGTTGATGGGCGATCCGTCGGCCTGGTATCGGGCCAGGCAGCGCGGCCCATGGAAGACGGCGAGGGTGCGGTCGGGGTATTCGTGGACCCGGACCCTTGCCTTGACGTAGTGGCGGCGATGGCGGTCGGGCGGGATCGCCAGCACCAGGCGTTTGTAGCGCACGGTGTTGTCGTTGGAGACGGTGCGCTCCTGCTGCACGCAGAGGATGTCGTCGAGGGTACCGGCGAAGGGCACGAAGGCGGTGCCCTCGGCTTCCGGCGGCACCGCGAAGCGGGCGTTGTGGCCTGGCAGGTGGAGCTCCTTGAGGAAGCGGTTGGCCTGGGCCATGTCGGTGATGCCGGCGAGCCTGAGCTCCTGGGGCAGGCGCTTCTGCAGGGTGGCGAACATGCGTTCCGAGCGCCCCCTTGCCTCGGGCGAGTAGGCCGGGATCAGCTCGATGCCGAGCTGGGCCAGGGCGCGGCCGAACTGGGTCGGATTGTCCTTGTCGACCGTGCCGCCGGCCTCAGGGGTGTGCCAGTAGTGGCCGGCGCGGTCGGCATAGAGCGAGCAGAACAGCCCCTTGGCCCGGATCGCCTCGGACACCCCCTGAAAGCTCGACATCGTGCCCTCTTCGGCGACGAAGAAGGCCGAGTAGATCTCACTGGTGGTGTCGTCCATGGTGACGATCAGGTCCCACCACTGATCGGGGACCCACGCGTGGCTTGAGCCGTCTTGATGCAGCATCATGCCGGGCAGCGCGCGGCGCGGCCGCTTGCGCCGGTGCGCCCCGCGCCTGGGCGCCGCCCGTCTTCGCCCATGGGCCTGCAAGCTCAGCCGCACCCAGTTGTAGCTGCGCTTGAAGGCATAGTCCGCGACCAGCTTCTCGTGGAAGTGCTTGGCGGTGAAGTCCCAGTAGCGGGTGTCGAACAGCGCCAACAGCGCCGTCACCTCGTCGACCGCCGCGCGCCGCGCCGAGACCCGGCCCAGACGGCGATCGTAGAGCCCTTCCGCGCCGTCCGCCTCATAGCGGTCGCGCCAGCGCCGGAAGGTGCGCTCTGAAACGCCGAGAACCTCCGCCGCCTCGGCTTGGCTCAAGCAACCCCGATGGGTGCGGCCGTAAACCTCCTCGAACTTCATCAATCTCAGTCCCTGCAACTGCTCTGTCCGGCGCATCCAAACCCTCCATAGCCTGGAGAGCTTCTAAATCCGGACAGATCGTCTGGTACATAAACCGGACATATCGTGTGTTAGTGACAGCGCATTCTGCGCGCGGCCGATGGTGGCGGTGAGCGAAAGCACGGATAAACTGCGCCAGGAGCGGGACCGCTTTGTCGGTTTTGCGTTCGCCAACGCCGATGCGCTGATTGAGATCGACCAGAGCCTTAAGATGTCGTACGCGGCGGGTGCCGTGCAGTGGCTCTCGGGCGAGCCGCCCGATGCGCTGATTGGGCGGCCGCTTCTCGATCTCGTCGCCCCGAAGAACCGCCCCATCATCCGCGCCCTTCTGTCCGATCTCGGCGCGCCTGAGCGCTTTGGCCCGGTCAGCGTACAGCTGCGTCAGCCGAGCGGCAAAACCCAGGCAGTCACCCTGTCCGGCACACACCTGCCAGGGCAGCACCACATCTTCCTTGCCCTCAACGCGCTCAAGCTTGCGCCGCTTGTAGAGACCGAGGTGCCGGAGGACCGTGACGACGACACCGGGCTCCTCAACCAATCGGGCTTCGCCGACCGCGCCAGCCGGGCGCTGCGGAATCCGCCTCCGGGGGCCGCGCCCTACGTCATGACCTTTCTCGATCTCGATGGCATGGGCGAGCTCAGCGAGCAGGTAGGGGGCGAGGAAGCCGAATCCTTCATGGCCGATATGGCCGCTCACCTGCAGGTGCATTCTGTCGACGGCGATACGGCGGGCCACGTTGGCGGCGACCGCTACGGCATTGTCCATGAAGCATCGCTCAACGTGACGGCACTTGAACGCACGCTTGCCGAGCGGGCCCAGGTGTTCGATCCCGCGCACAAGGGCATCGCTGTCGAGACTTCCAGCGTGCCGCTCGAAGCGAGTGGCGATGTCAGCCCAGAGGACAGTGCCCGTGCGCTGCTCTACGCCATCAACCGTTTCTCCGATGAGCGCGAGACCTTCACCATCAGCGATCTTTCCGACGGCTACCGCATGATGCTCGACGACACCGTCGATCGCATCGGCGCGTTTCGCAACACCATCTTGAACAAGCAGTTCGACATCGTCTTTCAGCCGATCGTTGACCTCGCAAGCCGCGCGTTGCACCACCACGAGGCACTGGTGCGTCTGCGCGAGACCGAACGCTACCCATCGCCATTTCAATTCATCACCTTCGCCGAGGAGGTGAACATGATCGGCGAGTTCGATCTGGCGATGACGAACCGGGTCATCGACAAGATTCTCGAGGGCCAGCGCAACGGCGATGTGTTACGCATCGCCGTCAATTTGTCCGGGCGCTCGCTCGAGAGCCCGAACTTCGTGGAATCGCTGCACGAGCTGTTGCGCCGGCATGCCGAGGTCGGCGATCAGCTCATGTTCGAGGTAACCGAATCGGCCAAGATCTCCCGCCTCGATGAAACCAACGAGGTCATTCAAGGCCTGCGCAAGGCCGGCCACCATGTGTATCTTGACGACTTCGGCGCGGGGGCCGCAGCCTTCCAGTACCTGCGCGCCATGCAGGTGGACTACGTCAAGATCGACGGCGTCTATGTGCGCGCGGCGCTCACCACGCCCAACGGTAAGGCGTTTCTACGGGCGATGGCGGGCCTGTGCCGCGACATCGGCATTCAGACGGTCGCCGAGATGGTCGAAACCGAGGACGAAGCCAAGTTCCTGATCGATGCGCGCGTCGAGTACGGCCAGGGCTACCTCTTTGGCAAACCGGGGCCCGGCATCACCGCGATCCACGAGACCCCCGCCACACGTTAAACGCGGTTGCGCCGCGGCTGACTGCAGCGCGCCGAGGCGAGGTCGACTTCAGGCGGGTGCTGCTTGTTCCGCGAATGTCCCAATGTCGATGTTGGCGCCGCAGACGATGACGCCGACCCGCTTGCCGCGCAGGCGCTGCGCGAGTGGCCCGGTCAACGCCGCGGTGGCGGCCGCGCCCGCTGGCTCGACTCCGAGCTTCATCTCTCGGAACATCAGGCTCATAGCGCGCCGTATCGCCGCATCGTCGATCATCGTGAGCTCATCGACGTGGCGGCGGCACATATCGAAGCTGTAGGGCGCGGCGTAGGGGGCGCCGAGGCTGTCGGCGATGGTGCGCACGGCATCGATCGACTGCGGAGTGCCGGCGGCGAAGCTGCGATGCATCGAGTCCGCTCCTTCCGGCTCGACGCCGAAAATCAAACAATCCGGCTGTACCAGCTTTACCGCGCGGGCGATTCCCGCGCACAGCCCACCGCCGCCGATCGGCACGATGACCGCATCGAGGTCAGCGACCTGGCGGCATAGCTCGAGGCCGAGCGTGGCTTGGCCGAGCACGGTCCAGCGGCCCTCGAACGGGTGGACGAAGCTACGGCCCTCTTGCGCTTCGATGCGCTTGACCGTCTCGAACGCGGTGTGCACGTCGGCGACCTGCACCACCTCGGCGCCATACTCGCGACAGAGGGCGACGCGTAGCGGATTGGCGGCGTCCATCATCACGACCTTGGCGGTGGTGCCCAGGATTTTTGCCGCATAGGCGGTGGCGATGGCGTGGTTACCAGCACTGACCGCGGTCACGCCGCGCATCAACGCATCGGGCGTCAGGTTCAGCACGTTGGTCAGCGCGCCACGCGGCTTGAAGGTGCCGGTGCGCTGGAACAGCTCCAGCTTGAGTATCACCTCCGTCTCGCGCCCGACGGCTGCAGCGAGCTCGGGCCCCTGCCAGTGGTGAACCGGCGTCTCGATGACGAGATCGCCTAGCGCGGCCCGGGCCGCCTCGATATCGGTGCGTTCGATCGAATCGTCCATGACGCTGCGTGTCATGCGGGATGAAGCGTCGCGAGCCTAACGGTACCAGCCGGGCATCGACAAGCAGGGACACAGGTGCTTCGCCCTTGCCGCCCGCGCCTGGCGGCGCCTAAGATCGCGCCAACGTCGAACAAGAAGCACGGGGAGCGCGATGAGCCAGGTCGAGTGCGTCGTCGATTGCCGGGACGAGTTGTGCGAGGGGCCGATCTGGTCGACCCGCGACAACCGTCTCTATTGGACCGATATTCCGGCGCGCGCGGTGCGCAGCTGGAGTCCGGCGACTGGCGAGGTCACTACGCACGATCTGCCGGAGATGGTGACGACGCTGTCCGAGCGCGCCAAGGGTGGCTGGATCCTCGCCACTGACAAGGGCGTCGTCCTGTGGGATCCGGCGACCGATCTCTGGGAGCGCATCCACGAGCCCGAAAAGGACCTGCCTGACAACCGCATGAACGATGGCAAGACCGACCGCCAGGGCCGGTTCTGGGCTGGCTCGATGTACAACAACTGGGATGCCGACGGCACGCCCCGCGAGATCGAGATGGGGCACGGCAACCTCTACCGCTTCGATCCCGACGGCACCTACAAGAAGTTCGAAAGCGGCATCAGCTGCTGCAACACTTTCGTCTGGAGCCCCGACGATACGACCTTCTATTTCACCGACAGCTTCGCCAACATCATCTACGCCTACGATTTCGATGCGGCCACCGGCGAGATCGCGAACCGACGCGACTGGTTCGATGCCACCGACGATCCCTCCCTCGGTGTGCCGGATGGCTCGGAGATCGACGACCAGGGCTTCATCTGGAACACCCGATACGGCGGCAGCTGCGTCCTGCGGCTCGCGCCGGATGGCACCATCGATCGCAAGATCGACCTGCCGGTTTCGCGCATCACCAGCGCGATCTTCGGCGGGCCGAATCTTGAGACACTCTACATCGTCACCGCCTGGAATGGCGCCGATGAGGCCGAGCGCGCCGAGTATCCGCTGGCCGGCAGCATCTTCGCCATCGATTCCGGCGCGCGCGGCATCCCCCAAGTTCCCTACGCAGGGTGAATGCAATGAAGACCGTCGACTTCACGGAAATGGCCGAGGGCACCACCGAGGAGTACCAGTTCCTCTCCGAGCTCGGCGTCGAGTATCGCGAAGGTGCTGCCGACCGGGTGCTTGCGCACCTCGCCTCGCTCGCCGATTCGTTCGGTGGCTACAAGGTGAGTCGGCTCGGGCATTCACTCCAGACCGCGACCCGCGCCCACAACGATGGCGCCGAGGAGGAGGTCGTGGTGGCGGCGGTCGTCCACGATATCGGCGACATCCTCGCGCCCCTCAACCACGCGGAGATTGCTGCTGCCGTTCTCAAGCCGTACGTGAGCGAGCGCACCCTCTGGATGGTGACCAACCATGGTGTCTTCCAAGGCTATTTCTTCTGGCACCACATCGGCGGCGATCGCAACGCGCGCGAACGCTACCGCGGCCATCCTCACTTCGAGTTCACCGCCGAGTTCTGCGAGCGTTGGGACCAGCCGTCGTTCGATCCCGACTATCCGACCATGCCGCTCGAGGCCTTTGAACCGATGGTCCAGCGCGTGTTCGCCAAGCCGGCCACGACCGAGCGCGACCGCCTCTCCTAGAAGCGCCGCGAGATGAGATGATCAGAACGCTGGCGGCCTACCTGGCGCCAGCGCTGTTACTGGCGCTTCCGTTCGTGCCGCCGAGATCGAGCTTGGCGGCACGAAGCTCTTCATCCCGGACGACGCCGAGATCATTGACCATGGTCGACGCCACACCGGAGTGGACCTAAAATTTGCCGTCGGAGAAGTAGTGCACGCGCCGATCGCCGGGCGTATCGCATGGGTCGTGAGCGACCTCACTATGGAGTCGGACTGGCAAGGCGGCGTGCTCGAAGGCGACGAGCCCCAGGCCGATCTGACGCTGCGCCTACTCGGCCTAAAGCCGACTGTCGCCTGGGGCGACGAGGTAGTCGCCGGCCAGGTGATCGGCCACACGCAAGACGCGGCCGTGGACTTCCCTGGCATCCGGCCCTATCTGCATGTTGAGATATATCTCAGCGGCCAACGCGTCGACCCCACCGAATGGACCGAGCGTTTTTGGCCCGATCATCCCGTGGTAAATGCGGGCGCCGACGTTGATTGGGATGCCACCGACTGGCCACAGCAGCGCGTGTTGGATAAGGCCTACGAAGCGCGCGTCGCAGGGGACCATGCGGCGGCCGCCGCGCTCTACCGGCAGGCCTCGTCCCTGTCGGATTGGGAGGTCTCCAACACGCATCTATACCGCGAGTTAGCCGAGGTATTTGCGGAGGCGGGCAAATATCGTGGCGCTCTGGAGATCCAGCGTGCTCTGGTGGCGTTTCTCGAGCTGGAGCTTGAATTCGCCGAAGGCACACTGCCTTCTCGGACGCTCGGGACGATAGCGGCCGCGGCGTCGCCGCAGAGCTTGTACGTTCAGATTATCCACCAGCTGACTAATCTGCAGGCGTACGAGGACGGCCAGCCCACGCAAATCTTCGACTGACTCTCAGCGGGCGGTCATACCGCCGTCGATGAGCAGGCTCGCCCCGGTGATGTAGGCGGCGGCCGGCGAGGCGAGGAAGACGACGGCGCCGGCGACATCGCTCACCGCACCGACCCGGCTGAGCGCGACGCGACTCAAGAGGCTATTGCGATAGTTCTCGTCGGCGAGGAAGGGCCGGGTCATCTCGGTCTCGACCACCGTCGGCGCCACGGCGTTGACCCTAATGCCGTGGGCGGCGAGCTCCCACGCCATCGCCTTGTTCAAGCCCTCGATCGCGTGCTTGGTCAGGCCATAGACTGTGCGCGTCGGCATGCCGACATGGCCGAGCGCCGAGGACACGTGGATGATCGCCCCGCCCTTGGCCTTGCGGTCGGGATCCTCAAGCATCTTGTGCGTGGCCGCCTGCGCCACCAGGAACGCCGCGCGCACGTTGACATCCAGTATCCGGTCGAGCACCGCGGCCTCGACCTCGACGAAGGTCTGGGGCTGGTTGATGCCGGCGTTATTCAGTAACACATCGAGCCGGTCGATTGCCGCGAACGCGCGCGCGCGTTCGGCGTCGTTGGTGACATCGCAGACCAGGCACCGCGCGGCACGCCCGCCGCGCTCGGCGATCTCGGCGGCGACCGCTTCGAGTTCGGCGAGCGTGCGGCTCATCAGGATCAGCTCGGCGCCGGCCTCGGCCATCGCAACGGCGCAGCCCGCGCCAATGCCGCGACCGGCGCCGGTGACCAACGCGGTCATGCCGTCGAGCCGCATGCTGGGGCTGGCAGGTTCCTTGCGCTCGCTTGAGGTCATGGTAGCTCCGAGGCGGTGGACGCCGTTGGGCTGAGCATAGGGGCTCTTGGGGCCAACCGCGATTCGTTAAGGTCTTCGACGCCGCGGGCGGTCCACATTGGCTGACAAGGGTTCACGCCGATGGCTCCCGCCGATATAACCGCACCACCGGTCGCCACATCACCGCGGGCAGGGCCCGCACCCCCTCCGGCATGCCGGTGCCCGCGACAGGCCAACAGCTGACGATGGCGGAACAACAGCTCTATCTCGTCTTCGGTGGCCGCGTGAAGGACCCGCGCGCGAGCGAGTTCGTCGATCTCTCCGCCCTCGACATCCGCGGCATCTTCCCCGCGTACGAGGAGGCGTTCGAAGTCTGGCGCAGGGCGAGCCAGCAGAGCGTCGACGACGCCTTCATCAAGTACCTCATCGTTCGCATGCGCTAATCGCTGGGGCGCCGGGCCGCCGATTGCAAAGGCGGACACCCCGTGCATACTTTGCCCCACTCGGCCACACACGACGGGGACCCATGCGCGACTTTCAGCTTCCTGGCCGCTCGACTATCCATGCCTGCAACGGCATGGCCGCAACGTCGCATCCGCTGGCGACTCTCGCCGCGATGCGGGTGTTGCAGGAAGGCGGAAATGCCGTCGATGCGGCGGTAACCGCCAGTGCCGTCCTGTGCGCGGTCGAGGCAAAATCGACCGGTCTTGGCGGCGATTGCTTCATCCTCTATGTGCCGGGCGCCGAAGGTGAGGTTGTCGGCCTCAACGGCTCGGGCCGGGCGCCGGCGGCGGCGAGTCCCGAGTGGTACCTTGAGCGTGGCATGCGCAAGATCGAGCCGCGCAACGTCCATTCGGTGACGGTCCCAGGGGCGGTCGATGCCTGGCATCGTATCCTCGAAGACTATGGCACCCGCAGCCTCGGCGAGTGCCTCGCACCCGCGATCCCCTATTGCGAGGAGGGTGCGCCGGTCGCGCCGCGTACCGCCCACGATTGGGCGGCGCTGGTCGATGTGCTCAAGGTCGATCCGAACATGCGCCGCATCTTCCTGCCCGGCGGCCGGGCGCCAGCGACGGGCGATATCCACCGCCAGCCCGAGCTCGGCAAGACCATGCGCCGGATCGCCAAGGAAGGGCCGGATGCCTTCTACCGCGGGGCGATCGCGCGCGACATGGTGAGCTACCTCAAGCGGCTCGGCGGCCTCCACACCCTCGACGACTTCGCGACCCACCAAAGCGACTACGTCAAGCCGATCAAGACGCGTTATGCCGGCCACGACGTCCACCAGATCCCGCCCAACGGTCAGGGCATCACCGCGCTGATCATGCTTAACCTGTTCTCCGGCTTCGACATGGCCGAGTTTGACCCGATCGGGCCGGAGCGCTTCCACATCGAGGCCGAGGCGGCGCGCATCGCCTACCAGGCGCGCGATACCTACATCGCCGACCCCGGCCACGCGACGGTGCCGGTCAGGCGGCTCCTGTCGAAGGGCTACACCGACGAGCAGCGCGCGCGCATCCACCGCAAGCGGGTGATCACCGATATCGAGGAAGGCGAGGCGCTGCCGCACGCGACCACCGTCTATCTCACCGTGGTCGATCGCGATCTCAACGCCATCTCGTTCATAAACTCGACGTTCCTGTCCTTCGGCTCAGCCCTGGTCAGCCCCAAGACCGGTGTGGTGCTGCAAAACCGCGGCGCCGGTTTTGTCATCGAGCCCGGCCACCCCAACTGCATCGCTCCTTCCAAGCGGCCGCTGCACACCATCATCCCCGGCATGGTGACCAAGGGCCGGCGGGCGGTGATGCCCTACGGCGTGATGGGGGCGCAGTATCAGCCGACCGGGCATGCCCATGTCCTCTCGAACGTGCTCGACTACGGCATGGACGTGCAGGAGGCGCTCGACTGCCCACGCGGCTTCTATTACGACGGGGCGCTCCAGCTCGAACGCAGCGTCAGCCCCAAGACGGCTGAGGTCCTGCGCCGCATCGGCCACAACGTGGTCGAGGCGCCGGTACCGCTCGGCGGCGGCCAGGCGATCTGGATCGACTGGAAGCGCGGTGCGTTGGTCGGTGGATCGGAGCCGCGCAAGGACGGCTGCGCGCTCGGCTTCTAGCGTCGGCGCCGGCCCTATCCCATCACCATCACCGCCACGGCAACAAGATGGTTGGCGGCGGGCTTGCTGTGCCTCGCGCTATGGCCGCTAACCGCGCTGGGGCAGTCGCCCGAGCTCTTGGCGGCGCACGAGCGGTTCTCAGGGGCCTTCGCCGCCGGCGATTATGAGGCGGCCGAGGCCCATGCCGAGGAGGCGCTGCACTTAAGCGAGGCGGAGTTCGGTTCCGACCACGCGGTCACGGCGGCGCTGCTCAACAACCTGGCCCTGCTCTACAAGGCGCAAGAGCGCTACGCCGAGGCCGAGGCGGCCTATGTCCGCACCCTGACGATCGCCGAACAGGCGCTGGGACACGAACACCCCGACGTCGGCCGAACCCTCGACAACATGGCCGAGCTCTACCGCGCCCAAGGCCGCTACGCGGAGGCCGAGCCGCTGGCTCGCCGTGCGCTGGCCCTGCTCGAGGCCGCGTTTGGGTCGCACCACCCGGACGTGACCAAGGCCCTCAATATCCTGGCGCTAGTCCACGTTGCCCAAGGGCAGCACGCGGCGGCCGAGCCGCTCTTCCTACGCGTCTTCGCCAGTCGCGAGGGCGCACTCGGGCCGGGTCACCCCCATGTCGCGGTGAGTCTCGGCGATCTCGCCGGCGTCTATCGCGCACAAGGCCGCTTCGATGAGGCCGAGGCCCTCTACCAGCGCGCGCTCGCGATCCTAGAGGCGGTGTTCGGCCCGGACGACCCGAACCTCCTCAAGAGCCTCGACGATTACGCCAGGCTGCTTCGCGAGGTCGAGCGCGACGCCGCGGCGGCGGAACTGGAAGCCCATGCCGCCGCCATCCGCGCTCAGACAGGCGATCCATGATCCCGCGCGATCACCGACCTTCGGTGGGATACCCCGCACCGGGCTGGGTGTCGTGGAACCGCATTTACGCGGTGGGGCGGTAGGGGTGCGCCGCCATCCAGTGGCGGGCGATCTCCTCGCCGGTGCAGATCCACACCTTGTCGTGGCGCAGCACACATGATCGAGGAAGCGCGCCAGGCCGAGCGACTTGGCGGGCCGGCCGATCAGCCGGTCGTGGATGCCGAGCGATAGCATCTTCGGCTCGTCCGCGCCCTCGGCGTAGAGCACGTCGAAGGCATCGCGCATGTATTGGAAGAAGTCATCGGCGGTGTTGAAGCCGCTGTTCTCGTTGAACCGGTTATCGTTGGTCTCATAGGAATAGGGGATCACGAGGTGCGGCTTGCCCGCGACCTCGACCCAGTAGGGAACCTCATCGTCGAGCGCATCGCGGTCGTAGAGGAAGCCGCCCTCCTCGACCACGAGCCGGCGCGTGTTGGGACCCGGGCGCCCGGTCAACCAGCCCACCGGCCGCTTGCCACAGACCCGTTCGATCCCTTCGACCGCGAGCCGGATGTGCTCAGCCTCCACCTTCTCGGGCACATCCTGGTAGTCGATCCACCGCCAGCCATGGCTGACGATCTCATGGCCGGTCTCCGCCATGGCCTGGGCAACCTCGGGGTTGCGCACCAGACCCATGACGACCGCAAGCACACCGACGCGGATTTCGCGCTCCTCGAAGATCTTGAGCAGTCGCCAGATACCACGGCGGCTGCCGTAGTTGAACGAGCCCTCGGCATGGATGCTGCGCTGGCCCTCCACGGCCGGGAACCCGATATCGGTCAGCATGCCCTCGGATCCCGAATCGCCATGCAGGACGCTGGCCTCGCCGCCGGCTTCGTAGGCGAGTGAGATCTGCAGGGCGATCCGCGCCCCGCCCGGTCATTGGGCGCGCGGCAGCTTGCGGCCGTAGCCGACCAGATCGCGCGGGTAGTCGCGGTCCATCAACCCAACTCCTCGAGCAGTGCCTTGGCCATCAGCCGCACCACATCGCGCAGAGCGATCTCCTGTTCGGCGAACGCGGGCGCGTACTTGGAGAGACCCAACCCTTCAAGCCATTCGCCGATATCACGTGGCATGACCGCCCCGATAAGCGTAGCCCCGCTCTCAGCTTAGTGTGATCGGATGCCGCGCGCTATTGGTGTGCGCCGGCTGCACTCATCCCGGGTAGCAGCCGGCCTCGCGCGCGCGCCGAACTGTCAGCGCGTAGATCATGTCGATCGTCGGGGTCGGCACCTCGACCAGCTGGCCGAGCTCTCGGACGGCGCCGACCAGCGCCTCGATCTCCATTGGCCGGTCGGCATCGAGGTCTTGGAGCATCGAGGTGCGGTGGGCGCCGACTGAACGGGCGTCCTCGATGCGCTCATCGACGGTGATAGCAAAGTGCACCCCGAGCTTGTCGGCGATCGCCTGGGCTTCGACCATCATCGCCCGCACGATCGCGTGAGTGCCGGGGTCGGTGGCGATGGTCTCCATCGTCGACTGGGTCAGCACACTTACCGGGTTGATCGAGAGGTTGCCCCACAGCTTCATCCAAATCTCGTCGCGAATGCGCGGGCGCACCGGCGCTTTGATGCCGGCGCCGATCATCGTCTCACTCAAGCGCGCGCAGCGCTCCGACAGGGTGCCGTCGGGCTCGCCGATCGGAATACGGTCGCCGACGATGTGGCGGATGACACCGGGCGCGGCGATCTCGCAGGCCTGGTAGAGCACCGCGCCGATGGCGCGCTCCGGCCCGATGCTGTCCCACTGGCTGCCGTCGGGATCGACGGTCGCCAGCCGCCGGTTCTCGAACGGTCCTTCGAGCCGGTAGAAGTACCACCACGGAATCCCGTTCATTGCGGTGAGCACCGCGGTCTCAGGCCCGAACAACGGCGTCAGCCGCGAGGCCATGGGCGGCACAGAATGCGCTTTGAGCGCGATGATGACGTAGTCCTGCGGCCCGGCTTCGGCCGGATCGTCGGTGCACTGAGGATGCACCACAATCTCCTCGCCGCCGATCAAGAGCTTGAGGCCACCCTTGCGCATCGCGGCAAGGTGGGGGCCGCGCGCGATCAGGCTCACCTCAAGCCCATGGGCGGCCAAGAGGGCGGCGATGTAGCCACCGATCGCACCGGCGCCGACGATGCAGACCTTCATCGCGCGAGCCTCGCTGTCATGACGCCGCTTCCTCGATCAGGCCCAAGCGCTCGGCCATGCTGATGCGCCTATAGCACGGCGCACGCGCCCGGTTACAGGGACATCGTCATACGAACGGCAAATGCGCCGTCGCTGCGGTGGGGCGGGTGATGCGGCCCGCTAGACGCGGATCTCAGTCGGGATCAGCGGCCCGAAGAACGATTCGGATTGCCGCTGTACGGTCTGGTAGGCGCTGATGCCCTCGTCCGCCGATTCCGTTGGCGGTGGCGCGTCTTCGGGGATTATCTGTTGGGCGATCAGCTGGGTCAGAAACGGGCTCGACGGTACGCCGAAGCCGAGCGGCGCGCGGCCGTTCCCTGGCCGTTCCGGGCTAGCATTGCCACGCCGTTGCGCGGTTTCAGCATCCGAAGCGCGGCTTCGCGGCCGCTGGAACTGGCCGGCGCGCCGAGCCCGCTCCGGCCGGGCGTCGGATGCATCGGCATCACGGATCGAACTCTGCGCGACCGACTCGCGATCCCGCCGCTCCAGCACATCGTTGGCTGGATTCGGCAGCGCCAGTGGATCGGGCAGAACCGATAACGGCGCGGCATATCCCACCGCCGCGGGCATAACACTCCCGTCCTAGCTTCCACGTCTCCCCGCGACGATAGTGTGGAAAGATTACTTAACATTTAATACAAAAAAATTGTCAATACCGGGTGGTGCCACGGGATTCCCCAAGGTAGGCGGAGGTGTGGGTCGACGTTGGTCTTGCGTTAACCATAACTATTAGGATTTCCGCTTATCATTCCGGAACATATCGGGAATACAGACTGCATCAGTACCGCCGACCGCGGCCGGCTATCTTGAGTGATTCTTAACCAACGTTAGCTACGCTTGGTGGCAATGATTTGGGAGGATCGGCTGGCGATGACGGCAAATGCCAAGCGCGACGGGCAGGCCGACCAGGGCGGCGCCGGGCTCGACGGCGACGACCGCGCAGCCGAGAGCTGGCGGCGGCTACGGGCGCTGTTGGACCAGGCTCTGCGCGATGCGCTAGCGAGCGGTGGCAGTTGCGCCTACCTCTGCATCAGTATCGATGGCCTCGCACGCGTTGTCGCCGCGCAGGGTCCGGCCCCCGCCGAGGCGGTGGTCCATGGCGTCGAGCAGGTACTTGGCCTTTCTTTGCGAGCGCGCGATTCGATGGGACGCATCGGCGAGGACCGGTTCGGCGTTGTGCTGTACGACTGCGATGATGGCGCCATGGCGGCGACTGCCACTAAGCTCTTGTGCTCGGTGCGCGAGCGGGCGCCGAATGCCGGCCTGTGGGCGGGCCCTGTGAGTTTGTCGATCGGAGGGACTGCGCTGCCCGCGGCCACTCGGGCCGCCCGGGAGGCGATGGCCGGAGCAGAGCAGGCGATCGCCGTGGCGCTCCGCACCGGCGGCGCCCGCTTCGTTCCGTTCCGCCCGGCAACGACGCCTGCCGCTACGGTTTCGATGGCGCCACCCGACCTCCTCTCGGCGTTGATTCGAGGTCGGCTGCGCCTTGCTCTCCGATCGGTGACCGATGGCGGCGATACCGTGCTCGGGGCGTGCCGAGCCGGCCTGATCGATTGGCGCGGGCGTCCTATCGACTGCGGCGATCCCGACGCCGCCCGCTACCGCCTCGCCAGCCTGTTGCTCCAGGTCGGGCGGCACAACGGCGCCCGTTTCGTTCTTAATCTCGGAGCGCCGGGTACTGACGAGCCGTCGTGGCGCCAGGCGCTGGTGCGACTGTTGTCGGCCCAGGGCGAGCTCGCCGGCCGGCTCGAGGTCGAGATCCCACACACGCTCGCAGCGCGCGATCTCGCCGTGCACGAATCCTTCGTGCGGGACTTGGTCGATACAGGCTGCCGCGTCACGCTCCAACGATACGGCCTCGGCGCCGATGCCTTCGCACGCGGTGCCGAGGCCGCCGCGACGCGCATCGATGAAGCGCTTCTGCGCCGCCTCGCCCTCACCGAAACCGGTATCGGCTCGGCGGCGCTTGTGGTCGGCCTCGCCAGCGCCTACGGGCTTGGCGTGTTGGTCTTGGGCGAGGGTATCGTCTGACGGCGCGTCGCTAGCCCCACTCGGGATGCCAGTCTGGCGAGGCCAGCTCAAAGCCGGCGAACTCGAAAGCCGGCGCCACCGTGCAGCCGACCAAGCTCCAGGCACCTTCCGAATGCGCACGCTGCCACGTGCCGGTGGGCACTACGGCCTGGGGCTCGGTGTCCGCACCGGTGCCTAGGCGCCGGGTCGTGAGCGCGATGCCGTCGGATGAAAGCTCTAGCCGCAAGGGGTCACCGGCGTAGTAGTGCCAAATCTCCACCGCATCGATCCGGTGCCAGGCCGAGACCTCGCCGGCTTTCAAAAGGTAGTAGATCGCGGTCACCGCGCCGCGGCCGCCGTCCGGTGCCAGTGCCCGGTACGTCTCGCGGTAATGGCCGCCTTCGGGGTGCGGCGCCAGTCCGTACCGGACGATGACCTCCTCGGCCTCCATCGTTGGCGCCTCCATCGTTTGACCATTGTAGCCGCGGGCCGCTGCCCCGACATGGTAGAGTCCCACCATGCGCCCTGACGTCATCGATCTTGGCCATTTCTACGCCTCGAGCCTCGGCCAGGTCGCGCGTCGGATGATCCGCCGCCGCGTGCGCGAGATGTGGCCCAATACGGCCAGCCTGCGGGTTCTCGGCCTCGGTTATGCCACGCCGTTCCTGCGCCCGTTCCGCGAAGAGGCCGAACGCGTCATCGCGGTGATGCCGGCGAACCAGGGGGTGGAGCACTGGCCGGATGGTAGCGGCAACCTCGTCACCCTCGCCGAGGAGGAGGAACTGCCGTTCGAGGATGCCAGCTTCGATTGCATCCTCATGGTTCACGCGCTGGAAACGAGCGAGCAGGTGCGGCCGTTGATGCGCGAGGTGTGGCGAGTGATGACGGCGCAGGGCCGGCTATTGACCGTCGTGCCGAACCGGCGCGGCATCTGGGCCCAGGTCGCGCGCTCGCCCTTCGGCTACGGCCACCCCTATAGCCCGCCCCAACTGATCAGGCTCCTGCGCGACACAATGTTCTTGCCCGGCCTTACGACCGGCGCGCTCTACATGCCACCGGTCAACCGGCGCATGGTGCTGCGCGCTGCGCCGGCGGTGGAGAACGTGGGCGCGCGTTGGTTGTCGGCGCTCTCGGGCGTCCTGGTGGTCGAGGCCGGCAAGCAGATTTATGCCGTTACCCCTGAAAGAGCGCGCCGTCGCCGACGTCTCTTGGTGCCGCTGCCGCAGCCGGCTGCCGTCGCCGGGCGGGGCCGGACGGCGCGCCGCCCTTAGGTCTCCTCAGCGCTTCTCGAGCACGAAGACGCCGATTTCGCCGAAGACGTTGGCGAGTGGCCCGAGGGCGGGGAATGATCCAACCCGACCCTGATGATCGATCGCGATCCGACGACGCACCGTCACATCGAGGGCTCGGCATAGCGCCTCGAAATCGCGGAACGTGCAGAAGTGGATATTGGCGGTCTCGTACCACGGCTGGCCGAGGGCCTGGGTCACCGGCATGCGCCCGCGCACCGCCAGATAGAGTCGCACCCGCCAGTATCCGAAGTTGGGAAACGAGACGATGACTCGCCGGCCGATACGCGTGAGCTCCTGTAGCACCGTTCGTGGCTCGCGCACGGTCTGCAGCGTTTGGCTAAGGATCACATAATCGAAGGCGTCCGAGGGGTAATCGCCGAGGTCGGCGTCAGCATCGCCTTGGATCACCGAAAGTCCCTGGCTGACGCAGTGGCGCACCCCGTCCTGGCTGATCTCCACCCCGCGCGCGTCCACCCCCTTCGCGTGCTCGAGGTAGTCGAGAAGCGCGCCGTCGCCGCAGCCGACGTCGAGGACGCGGGTCTGCGGCTCAATCAGATCGGCAACCAGCCGTAGATCGCTCCGCAGCCTGTCCCGCGCCGGCGTCGCAGCGCCGGTCTCGTTCACGGCGCCGGCAGCCCGCGGTGCGCGGCGGCGCCATTGATGAAGCCCCGCAGGGCGGCGTGAAACTCGGGCACGTCCAACAGGAAGGCATCGTGCCCGGTGTCGGTTTCGATCTCGACGAAGCTGACGTTGGCGGCCACCGCATTCAACGCGTGCACGATGGTCAGGTTCTCGGCGGTGGGGAACAGCCAGTCGCTGGTGAAGGAGATCAGACAGAACCGCGCAGGGGTGCCAGCGAAGGCGTTGGCCAACTCGCCGCCGTGGTCGGCAGCGAGATCGAAGTAGTCCATCGCCCGGGTGATGTAGAGGTACGAGTTGGCATCGAACCGCTCGACGAAAGACTGGCCTTGGTGGCGGAGGTAGCTTTCAACCTGGAAATCGGCATCGAAGCCATAGGTGATGGCGAAGCGATCCTGCAGGTTGCGTCCGAACTTGCGCCCTAACGCGGCCTCGGAGAGGTAGGTGATGTGGGCCATCATGCGCGCGACGGCGAGCCCTTGGCGTGGGATGGTGTCGTGCTGCAGATAGTTGCCGGCCTGCCAGTCGGCATCGCTCATGATCGCTTGTCGGCCGACCTCGTGAAAGGCGATATTCTGGGCCGAGTGGCGCGCCGAGCAGGCGATCGGCACCGCCGCGAACACGCGTTCGGGATAGCTTGCGGCCCACTGAATCACCTGCATGCCGCCCATCGAGCCGCCGATGACGCAGAACAGGGTCTCGATGCCGAGGT
The DNA here is from genome assembly GCA_965248765.1 of Alphaproteobacteria bacterium. Lineage (GTDB taxonomy): Bacteria > Pseudomonadota > Alphaproteobacteria > VGEJ01 > VGEJ01 > CBDFKF01. Next base: position 389,821 of record CBDFKF010000003.1, on the reverse strand, counting down.
GATCCAAGAGCATGGCCTGAGCCCGGACCATGTCGGCGATGGTGACGACCGGGAAGCTGGTGCTGTGAAGCTCGCCGGTGCGCGGATCGATCTGGTTGGGCCCGGCGGTGCCCATACAGCCGCCGAGCACGTTCGAGCAGATGACGAAGAAACGGTCGGTATCGAGCGGTTTGCCAGGTCCGACGGTGTAATCCCACCAGCCGGCGCCGCCGGTGACGGGGTGGGCGCCGGCAATATGCTGATCTCCGGTCAGCGCGTGACACGCGAGCACGGCGTTGGAACGATCGGCGTTGAGCTCGCCATAGGTCTGGAAGGCCATATGGAAAGGCCCGAGCTCGGCGCCGCTGTCGAGCGTCAACGGCACCTCACCACCGAGCTCGACCACCTTGCCGAACCGCGTGATGGTCTGAACGTCGAGCGGGGTTTGCAAGACTTCACCCATGGCGCGGCATCCTGGAGCGGCGCTGCCGCGGAGGGACAGCAACCTCGCGTCAAGACCCTCAAATGTCAACGTTTTCTTTGATTTTTGGCGATCACGGGTCTACTTGTTAGCGGTCATCACCCCAGCATGGTTCCATGGAATAGCCGATGGTGGACGGCCCTGATCTCGATCGTCTTCGCGCCGAGATCGACGATATCGACGACGCCATACACGATCGGCTGATCCGGCGCGCAGAGGTGGTCATCGCCCTTGCCGCCAAGAAGGACCGGCATGGCGGCCATGGGCCGATGCGCCCCCAGCGCGAGGCTGCGCTGATCGGGCGGCGCCTGCGCGAGCACTCGGGGCCATTGCCGTCGGCCGTGATCTACCGCATCTGGCGCGAGATCCTGGCGGCGTCCCTGCGCCTGCAGGTGTCCACCTCGGTGGCCATCTGCGCGCCCGAGCACTCCGTCGGTTACTGGGATCTGGCCCGCAATCATTTCGGCTCGGCGACGCTGATGAGCCTGCATCGCTCGCCCGGTGTCGTGATGCGGGCGGTGTCGAGCGAGCCGGGCGCCTTTGGCGTGCTGCCGATACTGCCCGAGGACGACGAGGCGCCGTGGTGGCCGCAGCTCGTGGATGTGCCCGAGAAAGGCCCGAGGATCATCATGCGGCTGCCCTATTTCGAGGACCAGACCGCGCGCTTCGAGCCACTGTCGGCCTTGGTCGTGGGATCGGCGCCGTTTATCGAGAGCGGCGATGACGTCAGCCTGCTCGTGGTGGCCGCCGACGGGCAGATCAGCCGACCGCGTCTCGCCGAGGCGCTACGGCGCGTCTCCATCGATGGCCGTTGTACGGCGACCTTCGGGGGGCGGAGGGGTGAGGGCAGTTGTCTTCACCTGATCGAGGTGAGCGGGTTTCTCGGTGGCAGCGATTCGCGCCTTTCTGAGCTGTTGCAGGCGATGGCGCCCAGCGTCACCCGGGTGGCCGCGCTCGGCGGCTACCCGCGACCTTTGCGCGCTGGCGAACTCGCGCCGGCGCGCTGAGCGCGCAGCCGAGACCGCCGATGAACCTCACCCCGCGCCCGGGAATCCTCGACATCGTGCCCTACGTCGGCGGTGGCTCCGCCATCAAAGGCGTCGAGCAGGTGGTCAGGCTTGCCTCCAACGAATCGGCGCTTGGCCCCAGCCCCAAGGCGATCGCCGCATACCGCCAGGTCGGGTGTGCGCTCCACCGTTATCCCGACGGACCGGTCCAAGGACTTCGCCACGCGCTGGCGAGCCGTCACGGGCTCGATCCGGCCCGCATCGTCTGCGGCAACGGCTCCGATGAGCTGCTCGACCTTCTGGCCCGCGCCTACGCCGGCCCCTGCGATGAGGTGCTCTACTCACAGTACGGGTTCCTCGTCTATCGCCTCTCGGCCAAGGGCGTCGGCGCAACACCGGTGGCCGCGCCGGAGACCGACTACCGCGCCGATGTCGATGCGCTGCTGGCCCACACCAGCGAACGCACTCGCGTCGTTTACCTCGCCAATCCCAACAATCCGACGGGCACCTACATATCCGCCGATGAGCTCACGCGTTTGCGTGGGCGGCTGCCCGCGAACGTCCTGTTGGTGATCGACGCCGCCTACGCCGAGTTCGTCGAGCGCAACGATTATTCATCGGGCCTCGAGATGGTCGACCGCTATGAGACGGTGGTGATGACTCGGACCTTTTCTAAGGCTTATGGGCTGGCCGCGCTCCGTCTCGGCTGGGCCTATTGTCCGCCGGCCATCGCCGATGTCCTCAACCGGCTGCGCCAGCCCTTCAACGTCAACGCGGCGGCCCAGGCCGCCGGCATCGCCGCCCTCGAGGACGTTGCACACCTCGACAAAGCGCGCGCCCACAACGACGACTGGTTGCCCCGTTTGAGCGAAGGGATCACCGCTGCCGGCTTTGCCGTGATCCCGAGCGTCGGCAACTTCGTGCTGGTCCGCTTCGACGACGAGGGTGCGGCGCATGCCGCCGACACTCATCTCCGTCGCGACGGCATCATCGTCCGCGACATGAGTGCGTATGGGCTGCCCGACTGCCTGCGGGTGACCGTCGGCCGTGACAGCGAGAACGAGCTCTTGCTCGAATCCCTGGGCCGCTTGGCCGCCGGAGGCGGGTGAAGCGTCGTGGCCGACCGCGTTGTTTGCGACCGCATTGCCATCATCGGGCTCGGCCTGATCGGCTCCTCGCTCGCCCGCGCCATCCGGCGCGATGGACTTGCTGGACACGTTGCCGGTACCGCGCGTTCGGCGGCAACGCGCGCGCGGGTCGAAGAGCTCGGCATCGTCGACAGCGTCCACGACGACCCGATCTCATGCGTCGCCGAGGCCGATATCATCGTTCTGTGCGCACCATTGGGCGCTTACGCCGATCTCGGGGCTGCGGTGGCCCCGCATCTGAAACCCGGTGCCGTCCTCACCGACGTCGGCTCGGTCAAGCAGGCCGTCATCCGCGAGCTCGGGCCGCTCGTGCCCGAAGGCGTCCATCTCGTGCCCGCACATCCGGTCGCCGGCACTGAGCACTCCGGACCCGATGCGGGCTTCGCCGAGATGTTCGAAGGCCACTGGTGCATCGTGACACCGCCGCCGGAGAGCAACCAGGCGGCGGTCGAGCGAGTCTCGGAGCTGTGGCGCCGGGCCGGCATGAAGATCGAGATCATGGATCCCCATCACCACGATCTCGTGCTGGCGATCACCTCGCACCTCCCGCACATCATTGCCTACAACATCGTCGGCACCGCCGCCGACCTCGAGGTGGTGACCCGTTCCGAGGTGTTCAAATACTCCGCGGGCGGCTTTCGCGACTTCACCCGCATCGCGTCCTCGGATCCGGTCATGTGGCGCGACATCTTCCTCAATAACCGCGAAGCGGTGCTGGAGATGTTGGGGCGATTTACCGAGGACCTGACGGCCCTGCAACGCGCTATCCGCTGGGGCGACGGCCAGGCGCTTGAGGATTTGTTCCGCCGGACCCGTGAGATCCGCCGCGGGGTCGTCGACGCCGGCCAGGCCGAAGGCGGCAGCGGTCGCCCGCCGCAAGCGTCCGGGCATTAGAAGCCGGGCGCGACGAGCGGCTCGATGCGAGCGATGGCAATCGGCCCGAGGAAGATACGCCCCTCCTGAATACTGATCGGCACGTTGGCGCGCCCTCCCTCGCCCGGTGACAGCCGCGCGAGTAGGTTGAGCACGACCTTGGCTGTGGCCCCGTCGCGCGCATTGAGACGGCCGTCGGCGATCAGCCCATCGATGGTGCGTTCGTGGCCGCCGATCGTGGCGGTGCCGGCACCGACGGGGCGCATGGCCGCATCGAGTGCGAACGTGCCCTCGGCGTTGATCTCCAGTTCGCCCCAAGCCAGCGCGAAGGTACGCACCTCGATCGTGCCGCCCCCATCGCGCCACGCCGCGAGCGCCGGGATCAGGGCGGAATCGTCCGGCACGGAGCCCACTAAACTGAGCTCGACCCTTATTCGCGCGATGTCCGCGGCGAGGCCCTCCGGTGGCTGCGGCAGGCCGATATCCTCTACCAGCACCGACAGATCGATCGCCGGCGGCCCGTCCTGCCGCCAGTCGCGCAGGCCATTGAAACGAAGCCGCTCGATCGTGATCGTGCCGTCGAGCGGCGTGCCGTCGAGGCGGACTTCGCGGGCGCTGCCGGCGATTCGCTCGATCCGCCCAAGGTCGAAGAACAGCTCGGCGCCGGCGGCCGCCGCGTTCATCGTCAGCTCGTTGGCCGTCGCTCCGTGGCTCACGCTGACATGCTGGGCCCCGTCGAGCCTGATGATCGGGCGCTCGAGCTGCCACGGCCGCAGCACCAACGTCAGCCCATCGCCCCACCAGCGCCAGGTGCCGCTCGCCTCGACGCGCCCTAGGCGCGGCGCGCTCAACGAAGCCCGCAGCCGGAGCGGGAAGCCCCCGACCTCGAGGTTGCCGTATGAAGCATCGAAGCCGCGCGCGCGCTGGCGTTCGGTCCAGCCGACGACCTCGGTCTCGAGGTTGTCGCTAGTGACCCACCAGAACACGCTGTAGCCAACGACCACCAGGGCGACGTTGAGGGCGATCAGCAGCGCAAAGGCGACGGGTCGGCGCGGCATTGCCAGGGGCATCGGGATTTACTGACCGAGGCGTGATGCTTATGGTCAGCCGCCATGCGCGACTGGCGAGACATCCTGGGCAGCGCTGTCGCCGATGAAGATGTCTGGGTGTTCGCCTACGGCTCGCTGCTGTGGGATCCCGGCTTCGCCTACGTCGAGACGAGGCTCGCGACCCTTTACGGCTATCACCGCGCCTTCTGCATCTACTCCTACGTTTACCGCGGCACGCGCGAGCGGCCCGGTCTGGTGCTCGGTCTCGATCTTGGCGGCTCGTGCCGCGGCCGCATCTATCGCGTCGCTGCCGCCCATGCGGCCGACGTGCTCGACTACCTCGATCGGCGCGAGCGGGTGCTCTATGTCTATGAGCCGAGGCGCTGCCGGGTCCAAGCTGGGGCGGATCGGTTGACTGCTGTTTGCTACATTGCCGATCGCCACCACCCCCAGTACAGCGGCCGCCTTGGCATCGAGAGAGTGGCCGCGATCATCCGCGCCGGGCGTGGCCAAAGCGGCGCCAACCTCGACTACCTCACCAATACCGTCGAGCACCTCGAGGCGCTCGGCATGAACGACAGCGGGCTCAAATGCCTGCTGAAAGAGGTCGAGCGACAGTAAGTGTGAAGGGGGTGGCGCCGGTTACTCGGCGGCACTCTTGGCCAACACTTCCTCCTGCTGGGCCGAGAATATCGTGCGGTAGGGTGTCCTCGCCCAGTCTGGCGGCACCGGACAGGGATCGAGGTCGAAGCGGGCGAACCGCGCGGCCTGGCCGCGCACGATGTCGCCGTTGTGCGGTCGCGGATGGGTGTGCGCGATGTAGGGAAACGCATCGGCCGCTGAGTAGGCGTAGAGCAGCAGCGGTCGCGAGCGGTCCGAGCGGTTGGGGCCGGAGCCATGCACCGTGCGACAGTTGTGCACCGTCACCGAGCCGGCCGGCCCTTCCAAGGTGACCGCGGTATCCACGTCGATAGTGGCGACGTCGTCATCGCCGATCGCCCCGACCCAGACATCATCGGCGTTGAAGTGGCTGAAGATCGGCCCCGTGTGGCTGCCTGGGATCATCTCCACGGGTGCTTGGTCCGGGCCGACGTCGTCCAGATAGACACCGATGGTGAGCGGCGTGAAGTTGGTGTGGGGATAGAACGGAATGTCCTGGTGCCACTTCACCGCCTCTCCGCCGCCGCGCCATTTGAAGTTGAGTTTGGAGTGGTGGTACTTGACGTTCGGTCCCAGGACATCTGCGGCGATATCGACGACCACCGATTCGGAGCCGAACTCCCAGAAGACCGGATCAAGCTCCACCGGCTGGGTAAGCCGGCGCAACCGCGGCGTCTCTGGTGTGTGGCCGGGCTCGAGGTCGATGTCTTTGTCGGGCGCGGTCATCGTGCGCGCCCGCGCGGCCACGCGCTCGGTCGCCTCGCTCAGGCGGTCGAGCCAGTCCGCTGAGACCACGTTTTCAAGCAACACATAGCCGTCCTCGAAGTAGGCCTCGCGCTGGGCCTCGCTCAAGTAGATCGGCTTCTCGAGGTTTAGCTCCGCCGGCAGCGCCATGGCCCGCTCCCTGATTCGATCGCGGCGTTCAGGGTGCCCGAAGGCGATCCCCTCTGGCAAGCGCTGCGCGCCAGTTGTCCCCAGCGCGTGTTGCTTATTCCGCGGCATCGCCGGGATCGACGTGCTTCTCGCGCATGGTGACGAACTCCTCGGCGGCGGTGGGGTGGATGCCGACGGTGGCGTCGAACTGGGCCTTGGTCGCCCCCATCTTGACCGCGATGGCGATGCCTTGAATGGTCTCGGCCGCCTCCGGGCCGGCCATGTGGACGCCGACGACACGCTGGCTCTCCTGCTCGACGACAAGCTTCATGAAGATTTGCTCATCGCGCGCCGTGAGGGTGTGCTTGAGCGGCCGGAAGCTGGTTTTGTAGATATCGACGGGGCCACGGCGCTCGCGCGCTTGGGCCTCGGTCAACCCCACCGAGCCGATGCTCGGGACCGAGAACACCGCTGAGGCGACGTTGGTATGGTCCATCTTGCGCGGGTTGCCGCCGAACACCGTCTCGGCGAAGCACAAGCCCTCGTTGAGCGCCACCGGAGTCAGACTAATGCGGTCGGTGACATCGCCGACGGCGTAGATGTTCCCGACGCTGGTGCGCGACCACTCATCGACCACCACCGCGCCCTTCTCGTTGATCGCGACGCCTGCCTGCTCGAGCCCGAGGCCGCTCGTGTTCGGCGCCCGGCCCGTCGCGTACATCAGAAGATCGGTGGTCATCTGGGTGTCGTCTTTCAGGGTCACCTCGATCGCACCGTCGCGGCGCTCGATTTGGCGGATGTCGTGATCGAGATGGATATCGACCCCCTTCTTGATCATCTCCTGGCAGACGAAGGCGCGCACGTCGTCATCGAACCCGCGCAGGATCAGCGGCCCGCGGTAGAGTTGCGAGACCGCGGCGCCAAGCCCGTTGAAGATGCTGGCGAATTCACAGGCGATGTAACCGCCTCCGACGACCATGATGCGCTCGGGCAGCGACTCGAGGTGAAAGGCCTCGTTCGAGGTGATGGCGCGCTCGATACCGGGCGTCGCGGGTAGGCTCGGCCAGCCGCCGGTGGCGATCAGGATGGTCTCGGCCGTCACAGTCCAGTTGGTCAGCCGCACCGTGTGCGCATCCTCCAAGACGCCGCGGCACTCGAACAGCTTGACGCTGGCATCGGCCAACAGGCTCAGATAAATCCGGTTGAGCCGGTCGATCTCCTTGTCCTTGTTGGCGATCAGGCGGGACCAGTCGAATACCGCCGGGCCGAGCTCCCAGCCGAAGGCTGCAGCATCCTCGAAGTCCTCGTGGAAGTGTGCGCCGTAGACCAGGAGCTTCTTGGGGATGCAGCCGCGAATGACGCAGGTGCCGCCGACCCGGCTCTCCTCGCACACCGCGACCTTGGCGCCGTGCTGGGCAGCGACCCGGCTTGCTCGCACCCCGCCTGAGCCCGCGCCGATGACGAACAGATCATAGTCGTAGCCGGCCATCGCGGCCTCCCCGCCTAGTTTGAACCTACGCGCGCACCGCCACGGCTGGCCGGGCCACCGTGCGCTCGTCGATCGGCCAATGAATAAGCGCCGCCACCACTCCGAGCACGATGGAAATCCACCACACCACGTCGTACGTGCCGGTCACGTCATAGAGATAGCCGCCCAGCCACACCCCGGTGAACGAGCCGAGCTGATGGCTCAGGAACACGATGCCGAACAGCGTGCCCATGTGGCGGGTGCCGAAGACCTGGGCGACGATGCCGCTCGTGAGTGGTACCGTGCCGAGCCACAACAGTCCCATCGCCGAGGCGAACACCAGCGCCGTAGCCGGCGTCAGCGGCACGACGAGGAACAGGCTGATGACCACCGCCCGCCCCAGATACAGCAGGGCCAGGACGTTCTTCTTAGGAAACAGGCCGCCGAGGTAGCCGCAGCCAAACGAGCCGATCACGTTGAACAGCCCGACCAGCGAGAGCGCCCACGCCCCGACCGAGGCGTCGATGCCCGAATCGACCAGGTAGGCCGGGAAATGCGCGGCGATGAACATGACCTGGAAGCCGCATACATAGAAGCCGACGGTGAGGTAGCGATAGCCGCCGTGACCAGCGGCCTCAGCTAACGCCTCGCGCACGGTCTGATCAGGGCGATCCGGCCCGGCCGCGGCCGCCCGCGGTAACACCACCGCGGCGGCGAGCGGCATCATGAGAAGCGAACAGGCGGCCAATAGCAGCAGCGCGGCTGACCAGCCGTAGCCCGCCAGGAAGGACTGACCGAGCGGCACCATTGCGAACTGGCCGAACGAGCCGACCGCGGTGGTGACGCCGAAGGCGAGGCTGCGCCGTTCCGGCGAGACCAGGCGGCCGACGGCGGCAAGCACTACCGTGAAGCTGGTGGCCGCGAGCCCCATGCCAACCAGGAAGCCGGCGCCGATGTGCATCTCCCAGGCCGTGGAGGTCTCGGCCATCAGGAAGACCCCGAGCGCGTAGATCAGGCACCCGACCACCACCACCCGGCCTGAGCCGTAGCGGTCGGCGATGCCGCCGGCGACCGGTTGCGCGAGGCCCCACATCAGGTTCTGGAAGGCCAGCGCGAAGGCGAAGACCTCGCGCCCCCAGCCGAGGTCGAGCGAGATCGGCTGCATGAACAGCCCGAAGGACTGACGCACGCCGACCGAGAAGAAGACGATCAGGCCGCCGCAGATCACGACGAGGGCCAGACGAGCAAAGGGGGACAACGGCGGATCTCCGGGGACCGGCGGCGCAGTAGGTGCAACATCGGTCGCGCTTAACCCCCCGTCAAGAGGCGGGGACGCTACAGCTCCCTCTCCCGCGGGGCGGGAGAGGGATGGGGTGAGGGTGGCGCTAGGGGCGGGCGTTGAGTCATGGCATAGTGATCGCCATGGCACCTGCCCGCGCGGCGACGGCCGCCGCCGCCGCCGACCACCGCAAACGCATTTATCTGATCGACGGCTCGGGCTACATCTTCCGGGCTTATCACGCGCTGCCGCCGTTGACCCGGAGCGACGGTACGCCGACCGGCGCGGCGCTCGGCTTTTGCAACATGCTGAGCAAGGTGCTGGACGATGTGGCCGCCGAGGGCGATGTCGGCCATATCGCAGTGATCTTCGACAAAGGCCACGTCACCTTCCGGAACGAGATCTACCCCGAATACAAGGCCAACCGCGATGCCGCACCCGAGGACTTGGTGCCGCAGTTCCCGCTGATCCGCGAGGCGACCAGGGCCTTCAATGTCTCGTCGATCGAGGTTGAGGGCTTCGAGGCCGACGACATCATCGCCACCTATGCCCGCCTTGCCGAGGCCGAGGGCTTCGAGGTGGTGATCGTCTCGTCCGATAAAGACCTGATGCAGCTCGTTCGCGATGCGGTCAGCATGTTCGATCCCATCAAGTCGCGCCCGATCGGCGCGCCTGAGGTGCGCGAGCGCTTCGGCGTCGATCCTGACCACGTGGTCGACGTGCAGGCGCTTGCCGGCGATTCCACCGACAATGTGCCCGGCGTCCGCGGCATCGGCGTCAAGACCGCGGCCACCCTGATCAACGACTATGGCGACCTCGATACGCTTCTCGCTCGGGCCGAAGAGATCAAGCAGCCCAAGCGCCGACAGCTTCTGATGGAGAGTGCCGACGATGCCCGCCTCAGCCGCGAGCTGGTGAAGCTGCGCGACGATGTTCCGGTCGCCGACGGCATCGAGGCCATGGCGGCCGAGCCGCCCGATCCCGACGTGCTTTTCCCGTTCCTCGAGACGTGGGAGTTCACCAAGCTCGCCGAACGCCTGCGGCCGCGCTTCGAGGGCGGGCAGATCGCGGCTGCCGCCGAGGCCGCACCGGCCGAGACCGTGTACGAGCCGATCGTCACCATCGATGCGCTAGAGGGATGGATCGCCCGCGCGCGCGAGGCCGGAATCGTTGCGATCGCCACCCAGACCGATTCGCCGCGGATCATGCGAGCCCGGCTGATCGGCGTCGCGTTCGCCCTCGATCCGGCCCGCGCGGGCTACGCGCCGCTCCACCCCCACGGCGGTGGCGACCTGGTCGAGGTTGCTGAGGCCGTCGGCGCACTGCCCGCCGATGTCGCTCTCCCGCTCCTCAAGTCGCTGTTGGAGGACCCGGCCGTTCTCAAGGTCGGTCAGGACATCAAGAACGACATGCAGGTGTTGGCCCGCGACGGCATCGCGCTCGGCCCTGTCGACGACACGATGCTGGTCTCCTTCGTGCTCGGCGCCGGCGCCGATGGTCACACGCTCGATGCGATCGCTCGCCGTGAGCTCGACGCCGGGCGCATGGCCTACAAGGAGATCGCGGGCACCAGGCGCGACCAGCTCCGCTTCGACCAGGTGCCGCTCGAAAGGGCGACGACGTACGCCGGCGAGGCGGCTGACCTGATCGGCCGCGCCCACCGTACGCTCAAGCCGCGGCTGATTGCCGAGCACCTGGTCAGCGTGTACGAAACCCTCGAACGACCGCTCATCCCGGTGCTCTGCCGCATGGAGCGGAACGGGATTGGCATCGACCCCACGATCCTGGCCGAGCTGTCAGGCGACTTCGCCCAGCGCATCGCCGCGTTCGAGACAGAGATTCATGGGCTCGCCGGCCACTCCTTCAACATCGGCTCGCCCAAGCAGCTCGGCGAGATCCTGTTCGAGGAGATGGGCCTCGAGGGTGGCCGCAAGACCAAGACCGGCGCCTACGGTACCGGTGCCGATGTCCTCGATCGCCTGGCGGCCGAAGGCCACGACCTGCCGGCCCGGGTGCTGGATTGGCGCCAGCTCACCAAGCTCAAGAACACCTACACCGACACTCTGCAAGAGGAGATCAATCCTGAGACCGGGCGGGTGCACACGACCTATGCGATGGCCGGCGCCGCGACCGGGCGGCTCGCCTCGAACGATCCCAACCTGCAGAACATCCCGGTTCGCACCGAGGAGGGGCGCAAGATCCGCCGCGCCTTCATCGCCGCGCCCGGCAAGCGTCTGGTCTCGGCCGATTACTCGCAGATCGAGCTCAGGCTGCTGGCCCACATCGCCGAGATCGCGCCGCTCCGCGAGGCCTTCGCCGGCGGTGCCGACATCCACGCGATGACGGCGAGCCAGGTCTTCGGTGTGCCGGTGGAGGGCATGGACCCCGCGGTCCGCCGCGGCGCCAAGGCCATCAACTTCGGCATCATCTACGGCATCAGCGCCTTCGGCCTTGCCCGCCAGCTCGGCATCGAGCGCGGTGAAGCGCAGGCCTATATCGAGGCCTATTTCGAACGCTATCCCGGCATCCGCGATTACATGGAGCGGACCAAGGACTTCTGCCGCCGCCATGGCTACGTCGAGACCATCTTCGGCCGCCGCTGCCACCTGCCGGGCATTCACGACAAGAACTACGCCAAGCGCAACTTTGCTGAGCGCGCGGCCATCAACGCGCCGCTCCAGGGCTCGGCCGCCGACATCATCAAACGCGCGATGATCCGCATGGCGCGCGCGCTGGATGAGGCCGGCCTCGATGTGGCGATGCTGCTCTCGGTGCACGACGAGCTGATCTTCGAGGTCGCCGAGGACCAGATCGACGCCCTCTCAGGCCTTGCCCGGAAGGTCATGAGCGGCGTCGCCCACCTGAGCATCCCACTCACCGTCGATACCGGCGCCGGCCACAACTGGGACGAGGCCCACTAGGGCGCACGCGCTTTCACCCTCCCGCTGCTCGTGGGTTTCTCTCTCTCCCGCCATGCGGGTGCCATGCGGGAGAGGGTATCGCGCCGAGTATCCCCATCTCCCGCATGCGAGCGGGGTGAGGGTGGCTGTGGGCGTCCGCCGAGCGACGCTTAGGCGCGGTTTCCGCCGCCATCGACTCGCCCACGCCCCGCTCTTACACTCTGAGGTTGCGGGGCTGAACCCCGCGGGGGACTCCGTGGCCAGCAAGGTGCAGCGCCGGCTCGCGGCCATCGTTTCGGCAGATGTGGCCCGCTATTCGCGGCTGATGGAAGCAGATGAGGTAGCGACGCTCGCGACTCTGACCGCCCGCCGCCAAGAGCTGATCGATCCGAAGGTGGCTGAGCACAGCGGGCGCGTCGTCGGCACCGCCGGTGACAGCCTGCTAATCGAGTTCGCAAGCATTGTCGACGCGGTGGAATGCGCTATTGAAGTCCAGCAGGGCCTGCGCCAACGCAACGCGCACCTGCCTGAGCCCCAACAGATGCTCTTTCGCGTGGGCATCCATGTCGGCGATGTGATCGTCGATGGTGAGGAAATCCAGGGCGACGGGGTCAACATTGCAGCGCGGCTTCAGGCGCTGGCCGACCCGGGCGGGGTTCTCCTCTCGGGCGATGCGTTTCGGCAGATAGAAAAGAAGCTGGATGTGCGCTGTGAGGACCTAGGCGAACGCGAGCTCAAGAACATCTCACGACCGGTTCGGATCTACCGCCTGCACGTGGTCGAAGACATCGTGCGAGAGGCCGCCACAACAGATCCACAGCTGCCGGATAAGCCATCGATCGCCGTGCTGCCATTCCACAACGCCAGCAGCGATCCCGAGCAGGAGCATTTCGCCGACGCGATCACCGAGGACATTACGACCGAGCTGTCGCGCTACCGCGATCTGTTCGTGATCGCCAGCCACTCGGCCTTCGCGTTCAAGGGCAAAACCGGGGATGTGACGCAAACCGCCCGCGAGCTCGGCGTCCGCTATGTGCTCGAGGGCAGCGTTCGCCGTGCCGGCGACCGGGTGCGGGTCGGGGCGCAACTCATTGAAGCGGCCAAGGGCGGACACATTTGGGCGGATCGCTACGACGGTAGCCTCGAGGAGATCTTTGATCTCCAGGACGAAGTTGCGAGCCGGACTGCCGGCGCCGTCGGCAGCGGCATCCTGTCGGCCGAGATCGAATCGGCGAACCGCCGCCGGCCCGAGAACTTGAACGCCTACGGCCTCTATGCCCAGGGAATGGGGTTTATGGTAACTCCAAGCCGTCGGGGAGTGGTGAAGGCCAAAGAAGCGTTCTCGAACGCATTAGCGCTTGATCCGACGTACTCCAACGCTCACGTCGGTTTAGGCTGGATGTACTTCATCGAGCACGTGTTTCGATGGGGCGACGACCCAGCCCAGTCGCAAGAGAAGGCTCTCCAGGCTTTGCGTCTCGCTGTTGAGCTTGACCCCTACAACGACCGCGCTCATGCGATTCTGGGAATGTGTCTGGTGTTCCGCAAGGAACACGAGCTGGCCAAAACAGAGGCGGAGCGCGCGCTCGAACTCAACCCCAACCTGGCACTTGGTCGCCTTTCGAGGAGCTTCGTTAACGTGTACTCCGGACGTCCCACAGAGGGCGTCGCCGATGCACGCATGGCTATTCGCCTCAGCCCGCGCGACCCCCTCATGTTCGCGTTCGAGAACTTCGTGGCCTGGGGCTCCTACCTCGCCAGGGACTACGTGACGGCGGCCGAGTGGGCGAGCCGCATGACAGCCAAGTACCCGGACTACATCTTTGGCCATTTCGATCTGGCGATTGCCTGCGCACAGGTTGGCCAGACCGAGCGAGCGAGCCAAGCGCTCAAAGAGGCGCAACGGATAACACCGGATCTGGTCGAGACAGCGAAGGGCCAGCCGCTCAAGGACGCCGAAGATATGGAGCACATGTGGGATGGCCTGCGGAAGGCCGAGCTGGATTGTTAGCGGCAAGTTAGGGAAGGGCGCAGCATGCGATTCGCGAGCTACGAGGTCAGCGGCCGCGCGGCCTACGGCCTCGTCACCGATCAGGGTTTGAAGACGGTGGGCGGTGCACTGGCCGAGCGCTGTCCCGATCTGCATGCTGCGATCGCCGCCGATGCGCTCGGCGAGATTGCCGACGCCCTCGGCCCACAGCCGGTCGATGCGAGCCTCGCGGATGTCGCACTGCTGCCGGTCATCCCCAACCCGGACAAGATCCTGTGCGTCGGTCTCAACTACAAGACCCATGCCGACGAGACCGGCATGGACGTGCCTCAGTACCCGATCATCTTCACCCGCTTTGGGGCGAGCCAGGTGGGCCACGACCAGCCTATCGTCAAGCCGCGGGCCTCGGACAGACTCGACTTCGAGGGCGAGCTTGCCGTGATCATCGGCCGGCGCGGGCGGCACATTGCCGAAGCGGCGGCACTTGATCACATCGCCGGCTACGCCTGCTTCGATGACGGCAGCGTGCGCGACTGGCAACGCCACACCAGCCAGTTCATCCCGGGCAAGAACTTCGTCGCCTCGGGCGCTTTCGGTCCGTGGATGGTGACCGCTGACGAGATCGGCGATCCGAGCCGCCTCAGTCTCGAGACGAGGCTGAACGGCGCGACGGTGCAGCAGGCGACGACCGATCTCTTGATATTCCCGATCCCGCAGCTCATCTCCTATATCTCGACGTTCGCCGAGCTCGTCCCGGGCGATGTCATCGCGACCGGCACGCCGGGCGGCGTGGGCTCGCGCCGCGAGCCGCCGCTTTACCTCCGCGCAGGCGATGTGCTGGAGGTGGAGATCAGCGGCATCGGCATGCTCCGCAACACCGTGATCGCCGAGTGATCGGCTGCCGAGTATCATTGGCGACGCGGCGCTCGGAAAAGGATGGAGTCACGATGCTCGCAGGTCTCGATCACGTCAACATTTCAACCAACGATCTCGATGCGTGCCGCGCGTTCTATTGCGGCATCCTCGGCTTTGAGGAGGGTTTCCGGCCCAACATCGCCCGTGAAGGGATTTGGCTGTACAGGAACGGCCAGCCGCTTTTGCACATCCTCAAGTACGACGAAGAGGTACCGCAGGGCAGTGGCGCCCTCGACCACGTCGCCTTTGTCGCGCATGAGTTCGAGGCTTTCGTCGCCAACCTCGACAAGCACGGGGTGGCCTATCAGGAAAGCAACCTGGCGCAGATAGAGGTCTATCAGGTCTTCTTCCACGATCCCCACGGCATCAAGATCGAGGCGAACTTCATCGGCGACGACCGGCCGCGCAAGATACGTGAGGCCGCTGCCGGCTGACCCGCGTTCAGTGGTTGACGGCCTGTCGCCGGTCGCGCGCGGGTCGCCCAGAGTTTCGTCTTACCGAGCACCTGCCGTAATCTGAACGAGCCATCGCAGACGGTGTCGGGAGAGAGGGAAATGACACGCACGACGATCAATGGGGCCCGCCTTTGGTGGAAGGAGACGGGCACGGGCGATCCGGTCATGCAGATCCACGGCGCCGGCTTCGGGCACTTCAACTTCGCGACCGCGACGCCGCCGCTATCCGAGCACTTTCGCGTGATCGACTTCGACCTCCGCGGCTACGGTCAATCCGAGCAACCGCTTCAGCACTACGACATGGAGGTCTGGGCCGACGATATCGCGGGCTTGATGGATACACTGTCCATCCCCAAGGCGCACATTCACGGCACCTCGATGGGCGCGATGATCGCGCAGCAGTTCGCCGCCAAGTATCCCGCCAAAGTCGACCGCCTCGTTCTCAACTGTGGCGCGGCCAAGCTCGATCGGGCCGGTGTCCTGACGTTCAGAAACTGGATCGACATCGCCGGGACGATGGGGTGTGGCAGCCGTACGCTCGCCGAGCTCATCGCCGTGCAGGCGCTGTCGCGCACCTTCCTCGATGGCGAGCAGGGCGAGGGCGCGATCGATATGATTCAGGACATCCTGGGCCGGAGCAATCGCAGGGAGGTGTTTCAGCGCGCCTGTCAGGCCATGATCGACATGGACCTCCGGCCGCTGTTAACAAAGATCACCGCGCCGACGCTGGTCATCGGCGGCGATCAGGACATCATGACCCCATGGGAGGTCGGGCCGAGCGGCGCCGGCCAGGAGTACATCGCGCAGCACATCAAGGGCGCCCGGAAGCACGTCATCAAAGGCTCCAACCACTCCACGCTGTTCGACGGCACCGAGGAGAACTGCCGCGTCGTGATCGACTTTTTCCTGGGCAAGGACAGCGCCGGCGACTGAGTCCGATGACACCGGCGGTTCGGTGCTTCTGGGAAGAGTTCGTGCGCCAGGTCGACGATCCGGCGGGTGCGAAAGCACGCTTCTATGAGGCTGTCGGTATCGGCGATACCAAAGCCTCGGCCGATGAAGGCGCGGCGCTCGTGGTGGCGGGCCGCAAGACCGCGACCTCCTCGCTCCTGTGGGAGTACGAGACGACGGGAAAGCCGCCGCCTGAGGTGGGCGCGTTAAGCATCCTGATCGACGGCGACGAGAAGCCGGTATGCGTCTTTGAGACCACCTGGCTGGAGGTTCGCGCCTTCAGCCAAGTCGACGCGCAGTTCGCCCGCGACTACGGCGAATGGGATGGCACGCTCAAAACATGGCGCGCGCAGTGCTGGGCGTACTACGCCGATCAATGCCGGGCCCTCGATCGGGTCCCGGACCGCGAGATGCCGCTCCTGTGTGAGCGCTTTCGCGTCGTCTACCCGTCGACTATCTAGGGAGGCGGCCTCGCGCTTGGAGACGGCGCTTCGCGCCAGCAACCCTCACCCCGGCCCTCCCCCGCCGGGCGGGAGAGGGACCCGCGAGCGGTGCCAGCGGGAGGGTGAGGGTACACAGGGGAGGACCTGAGAAGCAGCCCGAAGGGCTGCTTCTCAGAAGAAGCGGTCCGTGGCAGGCCCATACATTCGAGACGGCGATGCGCGCCTCTCAGCGTGAGGCAAGTGCTTGAACAAAAAGCGTCCTCATCTGCTCGAAGGGCTGCGTCTCGAAGGGTCAGAGACCGTGCTCAGGACAGTGGTTGCAGGCGCAGCTCGATGACGAAGGTGTCCCAGCTGCCCCCGGTTTTTCGGTCAGGAAGCTGCCGGTAAAGCGTCCCTCGGTCATCTTGCCCGAGGCATCGAACTGCCGTGGCTCGAGGCTGGTGCCGTCCGTTGTGACCTTGCCGATGACCGTTCCGCGCAGCGTGAAGCGCTGGCTGTCCACGGTGCCCTCGGTGATGAAGACCTTCATCTTGGCCTCTGGTACCGACACGACCCTGCTAGCCTCTACGACCTCCCCCTGGTGGACGCGCAGTGGCCCTTCGAATGAAAGGATCAACCCGTCCTTCTCGCCGAAGATCGCCATGCAGGCATCGGCGCTCGGCTGGCAGCGGAGCGTCACCTGAGCCTGCAGTTTTCCATGGTACGGCTCTGGCTCGGGCGCGCTTAACGCCGCGACCTCCTCCCCGCTGGACAACTCCGCAAGTTTCAGTTTTGCCAGGGACGCGAACGTCCCAGCCGGGAATTGCTCAAGATAGGCCTGAAAAGCCGCGGCATTATCGCTGTCCTTGATCGACTCCCAGAAGGCGATGTCGAGCGCCGCCTTGGTCGAGTCCGGTAAGGCTTCGGCCGACGCAGCCTCATCGGATGGGGCCTGCCGCAGATCCACCGGCACGAAGACGAACTCGCCGCCCTCGTCGCCGGCGACGCGGATATCACCGTACTCGGGCGTTTGGTCGGCGTTCAGAACCACGGTCTGGCGCAAGCTGCGATAGACCTCGTAGCCATCGAGCATGTCTTGGTTGGCGCGCAGCGTTTCCAACAGCGCGCGGGTGAACACCGAGTGACCATCGCCGCCGCCGTCAAAGACCGGCTCCAGCCCGCCCGATGTCAGCGCTTTGCGCGCCCGCTTGGCGGCCATGCGCTCAAGCTCCGCCAGTCGGTCCGCACCGGTTGCTAGCGTCAACGGCGCATCGCGGGTGAGCGTGCCCGAGTAGCAGGAATCCGCGACCACCAGAACGTGCTTCGCCGACATCGCGCGCAAGGTGCTCGTGACGGTGTGCACGAGCACCCAGTTGGCCTGGCTGTCCTCCTCGGCATCGACCGGTAGCCAGTATCCTTCGCCGCTGTCGCGCTCCAACACGCCGTGCCCAGCGTAATAGATTCAGCAGGTTGTCGCTTTCGGTCAATGCCGCGCGGAGTTCGTCCAACGCCCGCACGATCTGGTAGCGCGTCGGGTTGAGGAGGAACTGCGATTCGAATCCGCACTGCCGGCGCAGGAGGTCGTGCACGGCGCTCGCATCGTTGACGCTAGTCTCGAGACGCGGCAGGTGCTGGTACTCGTTGATGCCGATGACCAGCGCATGGTAGGCGCCGAAATCCACCTCGGCACGCGCCGGGCCGCCGGTAAGCCACGAAGCCAGCACCAAGAATGCGACCAGCCGCACCGGCATCAACCCTCCCTCGCCCGAGATGTTACGCGAGGCGCACGCGGCTGGCGAACGGGGTCCCGCCTCAATCACGGTGGCGGTCCGTCGACGATCAACGACGGCCGGCTGCCGGCGTAAACATGCGACGGGCTCTGCCGTCCTTGTCGACGATCGCGTGCTTGGCTGTCCCCAGGATGTGCAGGACGAGCAGAGGTATGAACAGATGTCCGGAGACATCGTGCACCTCCTCCATGAACTCGTGAACGCCCCGGCTGGATCCCAGCGGCGAGGGAATGCCCATTCCGAATACGTCCAGCGGCCGCCCCAGCGACCAGGGCAATAGATACCCCGAGATCACCACCACGACGATGGCCACGAGAAACCCCCACTGCACGAGGCGCGCCGCAACATTGAGGATGAATGCCTGATCCGGCGCGTCCGTCATCCCACGTTTCGCGCGATGCCATACCCGCCACAGAAGAAACAGGCCGGCAATCGCACCAGCGCTGACGTGAATGACGTACGCGGCGCTGCCGCGTTCTCCCTCGTGGGTCACGAACAACGCGATCACGAGGATCGCCGCCAGCCAGTGAAGAACGATCGATAACGGTGAATACCTGTATGTGCGGTTCATATGTGCAGCGCGCTACATCCCTTGGGCGTCACACCGCCTTGTGATGATGCGTGAGGAACGGGCTGGGGCAATCGATACCGTCGGTCGCGACACTGTCGGGACTGCTGCGCCTCAGCGGATCACTCACGACTGAGCTTGAAATCGCCGCGGCAGGTCGCCCCGGTCGAGCGGCCCGTAGCGGTCCCGGTCGCGGCATTGAGCTGTCCTTTCAGAGTTCGGCCCTTGTGTTTGAAGAGGAAACTTCCGTCCGGGTCCAGCGCTCCCAAGAACTCGTGGTCGTAATCGCCGCCGGTGCTACGCAAACTGCCTTTGACAGATGTTCCGGTCACACGGAGCTCCAACTTCACCAGCCAACAATCGCCGGAAGGTAGCCACGCTCCCTTCCACACGCCGTCATACTGGGGATCTGTGCGTAGGACCGAGGTCGAAGGCGCGGCGGGCTCGCTCAGCGCGGCGATCTCCGGTTCGGCCGCCTCCCGCTCGCGGGTAGCCGCCGCGGGCTCGTTTTCGAGCCCAACGAGGCGCAGGTGCGCAAGATCTGCGTACGCGCCACCGGGATACGCATCAAGGTAGGTGCGCAGCATCTCAGGCTCGCGGCTATCCATTACCGATAACCAGTGCTCTCGCTCGCGCGCTCGTGCCTCTTCTTGCTGGCGCCGGGCCGCTTGCTTCGTTTCTATTTCGTCGAGGCGAAAGCGGGCGAGATCCGCAAATGCGCCGGCAGGATACCTCTCGATGTAAGCGCGCAACGCGGCGGGGTCGGAGCTGTTCCTGACGGTTTCCCAGAACTCGCGCTCGCGTTGCGCCGCTCGCTCTCTATCGTGCTGTTGCGACGCACCTTCGAGCTTCTCGACTCGCAGCCGCGCGAGGTCGGCAAACGCCCCTTCGGGATAAGCTGACAAATAGGACCGACGCTCGGCCGGATTGTCGCTGTCCTTGACCGAATCCCAATACGCCAGCTCGGTGGTTCGATCGGCCACGGCGGGTTGTCCCGCGGGTTCTTCCACCGCCACCACCGCACGTGTCGGCACGAACAGGAAGTCGCCGCCTTCGTCGCCGGCAAAACGGATGTCTGAGTACTGCGGCGTCTGCTCGGCACCCAAGATCACCGACCGTCGAATCTGGGTATACAGCTGATATCCGTCGATTATCTCACCACCCTCGCGCAATGCGTCGAGAAGGCCGCGCGTAAAGATCGAGTGGCCGTCGCCGCCGCCATCGTACACGGGCTCCAGCCCGCCCGATGTCAGCGCCTTGCGCGCACGTTTTGGGCGAGCCGACGCAGTTCGGCCGATCGTTCGGCGCCGGTCTCGAGGCCTGCGGGTTGCTCGCGTACCAGGGTTCCCGAATAGCACGAATCGACGACGACGAGGACGTGCTTGGCAGCCAGCGCTTTCAGGGTGTTGGTGACTGTGTGAGTGGCGATCCAGTTGGCCTGGCTGTCCTCCTCGGCATCCGCCGGCAGCCAATAGCCCTCGCCGGTCTAGCGGTCGAGAACGCCGTGCCCTGCGTAATAGACGAGAAGATTGTCGCGCTCGGTGAGCTCGGCCCGCAACGCGTCGAGACGACGGATTACATCGTAGCGGCTCGCGTTCAACAACAGCGTCGATTCGAAGCCGTACTCGCGCCGCAACAGGTCGTGGACGGCGCTCGCATCGTTGACCGCCGTCTCCAGATCCTGCATGTGTTGGTAATCATTGATCCCGACGACGAGCGCGTAGTACCTGCCGAACTCGGTCTCCGCACCAGCGGCCCAACCGCTCGGAAGTACCCACGCCAGTACCGCGACAGCAGGATCAGTGAACGCCGCATTGGCCCTCCACAGGTATCCTAGCACCGAAGCCCCGGCATGAACGCCTCGCCGGGCGGCAGTCGGGGCAGGCTGTTTGCGAGCAGCTACATCCCGTACGCGTCGGCGATGATCTTGGCGAAGATGACATCGAGCTCGGTTGCCATCTGATCGAGGGCGGCGTTCTCGTACGGCGCGAACGTTGCTGACGGGAGGCGGTAGGTGATGCTGGCCGTGCCGTCCGGGCCCTCGGTGATGTAGAAGCGCAGCGGCGCCTCGATGCCCGCCGGCACGCTCGCTTCGAGCATACGCACAGCGAAGTCGTTGCGATACACCATGACGACCGCGTTGCCAGCGATGGCAACCCCGCGCCCGGCCGCGCCTTTGCTGGCGCTGGCTTGCGTCACCACCCTCATCTTGTTCGTCTTTACCGCCGCCGTCAGCTTCGCCCACGCGGCATCGAAGCCGAGCTCGGTGGTGACGGTGCGCATGCCGGGATAGGGGGACGGGCTGTCGGCGGCGGCCGGCAGCGTATGGGCGGCCGCGAGCGCAAACGCCACGGCGCCAAACAGAACAGGAAACGGTCGCATCGGCTCACCTCACCGGCCACACACTAGGTCCGCGCGGATGATCGCGTGGCGGCGCCGGCCTGACAACCGAGCCCGTGCGCCGTCGCCGCCCGGCTTCGGTCACGTTCACGTGAGGCCCACCGCTTTGCCCGGCCTCGCCGGTTGGCTTACATAACAGTATGCGCCGCCATCGTCCGAGACACTCTGGATGAGCGTTGCCGCCGAGACGACCGTAGGCACGGTGAGCCGGGTTGAGGGCGACAGCCCGAGACCGAACCTGCCGGTCCTCAGCCTCGCGGCGCTGCTACTTGCCGGTAGCGCCGCATTGATCGCCACGGCACACGGATGGCGGCTCGGCGCGCTTTATCTGGTCGGCGGTGGCCTCGGTCTCGTGCTCTACCACGCCGCCTTCGGGTTTACCGGTGCGTGGCGCGTATTCCTTCGCGACGGTCGGGGCGCCGGCCTGCGCGCCCAGATGCTGATGCTCGGCCTGGCCACCGTCGTTATCCTGCCACTCCTCGCCGATGGCGATGTGCTCGGCCGCTCGGTCGGCGGCGCGGTCGCGCCGTTCGGCCTCGCCGTCGGGTTTGGCGCCTTCTTGTTCGGCATCGGCATGCAGCTCGGCGGTGGTTGCGCCTCGGGCACGCTGTTCACCGTCGGCGCCGGCAATGCGCGCATGATGGTGACGCTCGCCGCCTTCATCCTCGGCTCGGTCGCGGCCACCCGCCACCTGCCGTGGTGGCTCGAGACGCCGAGTCTCGGGCGCCTCTCGCTGCTCTATGCGTTCGGCCTGGCACCGGCGCTCGGCATCCAGCTTGCGCTGATCGCGGCGATCGCGTGGCTTGCGCTATGGATCGAGCGGCGCCGCACACCGCCACCACTGGGAGGTGAGGACGCGCCGCGCGCGCCGCCGTCGCCGTTCACCGAGCGCCTTTTGCGCGGCCCCTGGCCGCTATGGTGAGGGGCGATCGGCCTTGCCCTCCTCGCCGCGCTGACTGTCGCGCTGGCCGGCCACCCGTGGTCCGTGACCTTCGGGTTCAGCCTGTGGGGAGCCAAGATACTGGGCGCTCTTGGCCTCGACGTCGCGAGCTGGGCCTTCTGGACCTGGCCCTATCCGAAGGCCGCCCTTGAGGCCAGCATCCTTGCCGAGACGACATCGGTGATGGGCTTCGGCATCATCATCGGCGCCATGCTGGCGGCCGGCGCCGCCGGCCGGTTCGGGCGGCTCGGCCGTCTCCCCTACCGCTCGTTTCTCGCAGCGGTGATCGGCGGCCTGTTGATGGGCTATGGCGCGCGCCTGGCCTTCGGCTGCAACATCGGCGCCTTTTTCGGCGGTGTGGTATCGGCGAGCCTGCACGGCTGGCTCTGGTTCGTTGCCGCTATGGCCGGCTGCACGATCGGTGTGCGGTTACGACCGGCCTTCGGCCTCGGCAGGTAGCGGCCCCTCTTTCAACGCCGTCTCTATCGCTTCGGTCTGCTCATCGACGTCGATTGTCGCCTCCGAGGTTACCTCAAGGCTTCGATCCTCGAAGATGTCGCCGTCCTTTGCCGCTTCGGCCGCGGCGGCAACGACCCGGTCGCGCTCTTGGATTAGCTCGACGATCTGAGGCCGGAACAGGCGGACCATGGCGGTAAGCCAGCGGTTGGTAGCCCACGACGGGTAGGCGTGGTCCATGTCGAAACGGTCGAGCATGCGGCAGACGTCATCGGCCACGTACCAGTTCTCGCCGGTCACCCAGCGGTTGGTGGTGAACAGCGAGAGCGGAAAGCCGTACTTGTCCATCGAGATCGCGATCAGGTGCGAGAGCGCATCCGTGCCCTTGGGCCACGCGACGTCGCCCATGTAGGGGATCGGCTCAATCCCGGCCGGCATGCCGCGCTGGCGCATGAACGTGTGAAAGTGGCCGTTCTCGCCCGCGCGATGGGCGTGATAGTAGTACTGCGAGTGGGTCTCGTTGTCGTAGGAATCGCCTTTCGGGTAGTGGTTGAACTCAATGAACTTGCCCTGCCCCTTGAGCACCTCGGCGGTGACGTTGGAGCCGCCCTTGTTGAGGACGCGAAAGCACTCGATGACCTCCTCGCCGGCGGCGAGCATGGTTTCGAGTCGCTTGCGCGGTAGTGATCGGTAGTCGAGCATCGGTTCAGTCCACGCTGTCGCGGGTTGCCGGGCTGGCTTCGTCGGGTGCCGCTTCGCGCACTAGGCGAAAGCCTACCAGAATGTGTTTCAGATGGCGGGGCCGTCCGTGCCGCGCCGCCGGCCGGCACACCCCACAGCCCTTGTCATCCCATGAGCCGCCCTTGACGAGGAAGCGGTTCTGGCCGGTCGGCGTCGCTGTCCATTCGAACACTTGGCCGGCGGCATCGGCCAAGCCATAGGGACTGTCCCCGGCCGGGTAGCTCGCGACGGGCAGGGTGTCGAACGGTCCGGCATCGTGGCTGTTGAGCCGCGCCGGATCGAACCTGTTGCCCCAGGGAAACCACCGGCCATCGTCGCCGCGCGCCGCCTTCTCCCATTCGACCTCGGTCGGCAGCCGCCAGCTCTGCCCAGTCGTGCGGCTGAGCCACGCGGCGAAGGCCGTGGCATCGTCATGGCTCACCATCACCACCGGGTGGTCGTCGCGTCCAGGCGGCGGCGTACCGCCAGCCCACGCATGCCGCCGGGTTCGCTCGTAGGGGTGAACCAAGCGATAGCCTTTCCACGTGTCCGGATCGACGTCGGGCGCCGGGCGGCCGGTGGCCGCGATGAAGGCGGCGTAGGTGCGGTTGGTGATCAGCGTTCGGGTGATCGCGAAGCCTGCAATCTCGATGCTGGTGGGGGCGCGCTCGCGGTCATACCAACCGAACTCACGGGTGCGGCTGTGGCCGTAGGCAGCCTCGTCGAGCCGGTACGCGGTCTCGCGCTCGGCCGTATCCGAGCCAATGATCGCCGCGCCGGCTGGCACCTCCACCGTCGCCGGTCCCTCGCTCGCCGCCATGGCGTGGGTGATAGCGAGGGTCCCCGCAACGAGCACGCTCACTCCTGCCGACCGCATGCACACTCCTTCCCACCAGATCGGTCGCGCTCAGCAATATAGGAACCCCCGGCCAATATTGCCGCCCCTTTGGGCCGCCGTGACGCGCCATTTTTCGACGGTCGTCCGCGCGCTTGAAAGTTGGCACGCGCCTTGCTGGTTGTGTAGTGCGTCATCGCCAGCGAGGAGATTGTCGCTATGGAGATCGGAAGGCTCGTTCCAGCGCGACTCAACCCCCGTATCAAGCCGACGTCTAACGGCCCCCGCGCCGCCCGCGGCAGCTATCGCGCCGCCGGCGAGGAGCAAGCCGACGCGAAGCCGGCTACCGCCATCGAACACGCGAGCCCGCTGGCCGGCAATGCGCTCGCCGCACTCTTGGAGGTGCGGGAGACCCTTGGGTCCGACCTGCCGCCGATACAGGAACCAGGGGCACCCAGCCCGGGCGATGCCGCCGGCAAGCGGGCCTCGCCGGGTTCCCGGTGGGATCAGGGGCGAGAGTGATCGTCGGTGTGGCGCCAGGGCGTGCTGCGCCACCAGCACCGAATTTCACAAACATTTGAGCGCAAATGACTCGACATCGCCGCGCCGCCTCCGAAGCATGCCCCCCTTGCTGACTCAAACAATTGCGGCTTTCGGCTTTGCACCGTCCTTGGGACACAGCCGGGTCACTGTTCGAGTATCCTGCCTGTTACAACCGAGGAGACGAGGATGACGTCAACGAAGAAGTTCAGAACGGTCGTCACCGCTGCCGCGATTGCCACGATGGCATCGACTGCGATGGTGTCCGCAACCTATGCCGCTTGTAGCGCCTGTAATCCCTGCTCGGCGAGCGCCTGCGGCGCTTGCAATCCATGCAATCCGTGCGGGGCCGCGGCCTGCAACCCGTGCAACCCCTGCAATCCTTGCAATCCGTGCTCGGCCAGCGCCTGCAATCCGTGCAATCCCTGCGAGGCGGAGTAGCCTAGACCGCCAGCAAACAGTCAACGGAACGAACCATGGCGGCCGGGGCGACCCGGCCGCTTTTCTTTTGTCGGCCTGACCTCTCAGCCCATTGGCGCGACGTCGAGGCGCGCGATGATGCCCTCGAGGCCAGCCCGCGGCGCGGGATAGAGCGCCATCACCTGGGGGTCGTGTCCGGGGATGATGTGATCGTCTGACTCGGCCAGTCCCCGCATCGTCGTAAAACCCGCGAGCATGTCGCCGACGTTGTAGACGATCGGAAACGGTGAGGCCGTTTGCATGTTCTCGTAGAAGTGGCTGGCATCCGAGGCCAGGACCACCCAGCCTCGTTTGGTCAGAACGCGGACACACTGCATGCCCATGGTGTGGCCGCCGATGTGGTGGACGCTGACGCCGGGGGCGACCTCGGCGGCACCGCGGTGAAAGGCGACGCGCCCTTCGAATAGCCGCCGGACCATCGCGCAAACGTGCTCGGCGGTGTAGGCGTAGCGGAAGTACTCCTCGCACATATGCGGCCCGGTGGTGTAGCTCATCTCGAGCTCCTGCACGTGGAAGCGCGCCTGCGGGAAATCATCGAGCGTACCGGCATGGTCGTAGTGGAGATGGCTAACGATCACCGTCTCGACCGCGGCGGCCTCGATTCTTAGCATCGCCAGGCCCTCGCGCGGGAGCCGGAACAGCTGGCGCTCCCGCCGCTCGGCCTCGGCGTGGTCGAAGCCGGTGTCGACGACGATCGTCCGGCGTTCGTTGACGAGCGCCCAGACGTAGTAGTCGAGCGGCATGATCCCGTCGTGGGGGTCGGCCGTGATGAAGTTCTCGTGCCGATGCCGTTCCTGGCGGCTGCCGTAGCGGATGGCGAAGACCTCGTAGGCTTCCGGATCACTCATCTGAAGGCGCCTCCCGATCGGCTTACCTCGGCCAGCTTAACGCGCGGGCCCAAGTTGTCACGCCGGCGAGCCGTATCGTAAGGTCAGAAAAAGTTGCTGGCGTTTGATGCACTGGTCTCAGCCCAGGGAGGATCCCCATGAGGCTCGGCATGTTCATGCAGCCCGTTCACGAGACGGAGCGGGACGTCCACAGGACTCTTCTCGAAGACGTCGAGGTCGGCGCCTACTGCGCTGAGGTCGGCATGGATGAGTTCTGGGTTGGCGAGCATTACACCAACAAGACGCAGAACATCACCTCGGCGGCTGTCTTCCTCGCCAACCTGATTGCCCGATCCGACAAGATGAAGCTCGGCGCCGCGGTGGTGCCGATGCCGGTGGCCAATCCCGGCTATACGGCGGCGCACATGGCGTTGTTGGATCACCTGTCCGAAGGACGAGTGATCGTGGGTTTCGGTATCGGCGCCTGCCCGACCGATTTCGAGATGTACAAGGCGGTCGACCTCTATCCGATGCTCAAAGAGGGCGTGCTGCAAACGATCGCGCTGTGGAAGGCCAAAAAAGGGCCGTTCCACGTCAAGGGCGAGTACTGGGATTTCGAGCTCGGCGAGGAGCGCCTGTGGCCAGAGTACGGGATCGGCGAGATGCTCGAGCCCTACCAGAAGCCGCACCCGCCCGTGGCCATCCCCTGCATCAGCCCGAACTCCGAATCCGTGCGTTTCGCTGGCGAGAACGGTTTTATTGCGATCACGGCACAGCTCAACCCGGCCTGGATCGTGGCCGATCACTGGAAGACCTATGTCGAGGGCTGCGAGCGCAGCGGCCACCGGCCGGATCCGGCCAGCTGGCGCGTCGCCCGCGCGATCTACGTCGACGAGTCCGACGCCGCGGCCGAGGACTACGTCCAGGGCGACGGCAACACCTTCGATTTCTACTACAGCTATCTCACTGAGATCATCCAGAAGCTCGGCTATGGCAAGATCATCCTGCCCGAAGATGGTCGATACCCAAGCCCAGGAGGACTACAGCTGGCGGGAGTACAAGCGGGACAACCTGATGTATGGCGGTCCCGACACGATCTTCGAGAAGCTCCTGGCCTTCTGCGAGGAGGTGCCGCCGTTCGGCACGCTGCTGCTGACCTCGTTCGAGTACGCCGGTGCCCGCGACAAGATTCGAAACTCGATCCGGCTGATGGCCACCAATGTGATGCCGCGGCTACGCCAGGCGCTCGGCGACCGCGCGGCGGCGCAGTAATCGGGCCCGGTCGCCCATCCCAGCGGCTCACCGCCGATGACGGAAAGTGTTGAGAACGAAGGCGGCCGCGTGGTCGTGGTTACGGGCGGGGCGAGTGGCATTGGCCACGCCACGGTGAAGCGGTTTGCGCGGACCGGCGATTTCGTGGTCATCGTCGATGTCAACGACGAGAACGGCCGCGCGGTCCAGGGCGAGCTCGAGGCTGAAGGCCTCAACGGCATCTACCATCGCCTCGATGTCGCCGACGATGCCGCGGTCAAGGCGGCCGCGGATGAGATCGACTCGACACACGGAGCGGTCGCGGCGCTCATAAACTGCGCCGGCGTCCTGCAGAACCCGGTGCGCCTCGAAGAGCTCTCGATGGCAGAGCACGATCGCCTGTGGGACGTCAACTACCGCGGTACCTACCTCACGTGTCGGCACTTCGGCCTCAACATGGCGGCCCGTCGCCGCGGCGCCGTCGTCAACATCGCCTCGATCTCGGCGCTGTGCTTCCTGCCGGAGTTCGCCTACGGGCCGGGCAAGGCGGCGATCGTCTCGCTGACTGGCAGCCTCGGCGTCGAGCTCGGGCGCTCGGGCGTCAGAGTCAACGCGGTCGCACCCGGGCTGGTGCTGACGCCGGCGCAACAACGCAACTTCGAGGCCGGTACTCGCGATCCCACTCTGATGCGCGGCACCTCGGCGATGAACCGGATGGTCATGCCACAGGAGATCGCCGACGGTATCTACTTCCTGTGTTCGGACCAGGCCTCGGCGATCACCGGCATCACCATCCCCATCGATTGCGGCTGGATGGCGGCGATCACCTGGACGTTGCTGGGCGGCGTGCCGCACCCCGAAGAAGGCGGCTAACGGATCACCGCGCCTCTCAGGCCGAGGGTGGCGCCTCCGCATCTGTCTCGGCGGCATCGCCGGTGAGGGCGAGGAAGATGTCTTCGAGATCGGATTCCTCGGTCGTCATATCCAAGATCGTGAGGCCGGCGGCCTGCACCGCCGCCAGGATCTCGGCGATCTGGGTGCGGCTTGGCTGGTAGCGGATGCGGAGCTGGCGAAAGGGGGTGAGCTCGACCTCGTAGCCAGCGAGCGGAGCCGGGATCTCGGTCGGCGCCTCGGCCAGCGCCAGCGTCAGCTCCTTGTGGTCCAGTCGTTGCACCAGCGCCACCGTGGTATCGGCGGCCACCACCCGGCCGCGGTGGATGATGGCGATCTGATCGCAGAGCTGCTCGGCTTCTTCCAGATAGTGGGTGGTCAAGACGATGGTCGTGCCGCCCGAATTGAGCTCGCGCACCCGGGTCCAGAGCTGGCGGCGCAGCTCGATGTCGACGCCGGCGGTCGGCTCATCGAGGATCAGCACCGGCGGCGAGTGCACCATCGCCTTGGCCACCAACAGGCGTCGGCGCATCCCGCCCGAGAGGTTGCGGGCGCGGGCCTCCGCGACCTCGGTCAGGCCGACCGCATCGAGGATCTCATCGGTGCGCCGTGCCGCCTTGGGCACGCCGTAGAGGCCGGCCTGGAGCTCGAGCGCCTCGCGCGGCGAGAAGAATGGATCAATCGACAGCTCCTGGGGCACCACACCGATCGAGGCCCGCGCCATCCGCACGTCGCGATCGAGGTCGTAGCCCCAGATCTTGACCTCGCCCGCGCTCTTGATGACGAGGCCGGCGAGGATATTGATGAACGTCGACTTACCGGCCCCGTTAGGCCCCAGCAGCCCGAAGAACGATCCGCGGGGGATGGCCAGATCCACCCCGTCGAGCGCGCGCACCGGTCCGCGCTTGCCATGGTCGAGATAGGTCTTGCCGAGGCCCGTGGCCTCGATCGCCAGGGCCGGTTCCTCGACGGACCCGTTACCGTGAAAGGCGTTCACGGGGCCGGCCTCCTGGCTAAGGTGTAGATTCTGACCTCGCGGGAAATCTCTGCCCGAGGCGATCGGGCATACGGTGCCGGGCTCGGGTGAGCCCAACATGGCGCGGTTGATCGTGGGGGACCAATGGGTATCATTCGGCGCGCCGCGGGGTCAACGAACCTGATGTGCGAGCGAGGAGCCGATGGAGCCGTCCGAGGTCATCCACGTCGATAAAGAGGTCGTTGAATGCGACGGCGGCGGCACGCTCGGCCACCCGCTGGTCTATCTCAACCTCGGCGACGACGGCCGGATCGATTGTCCCTACTGCGGCCGCCGCTTCGTGCTCTCGGCGAAGGCAACCGCCTCAGCTACCGACGACTGAGCCCGCCGCGGGCGGGTTAAGACACACCTGTCCCCCTGCGCTCTGGATAGAGCGAGAGCAGGCCTTCCGCCGAGGCAGGGCAGACGCCGCGCTCGGTGACGAGGCCGGCGATCAGGCGCGCTGGCGTCACATCGAAAGCCGGGTTTCGGGCATCGCTCGCCGCGGGCGCGACCCGCACCGCGATCACCTCGCCCGATGGGCTCAAGCCCTGGACCGAGCCGACTTCATCGGCGCTCCGTTCCTCGATCGGCACCGCGCCGCCGTCGTCCAGGCGCCAGTCGATCGTGGAGTGGGGCAGGGCGACATAAAACGGCACGCCATTGTCGTGCGCCGCCAACGCTTTGAGGTACGTGCCGATCTTGTTGCAGACGTCGCCGTTGGCGGTCGTGCGGTCGGTGCCGGTAATGCAGAGGTCGACCTCGCCCCGTTGCATCAAGTGACCGCCCGCGTTATCGGCAATCAGGGTGTGCGGCACCCCGTGCTGGCCCAGCTCCCAGGCGGTCAGTGCGCCCTGACCGCGCGGCCGAGTCTCATCGACCCACACGTGCACCGGCACGCCCTGGTCGTGGGCGAGGTAAAGGGGCGCCAGCGCCGTCCCGTAATCGACCGTCGCCAGCCACCCGGCGTTGCAGTGCGTGAGCACGTTGACCGGCGTATCCGCGCCCTTGGCGGCCTGCGCTTTCTCGATCAACTCAAGGCCATGGGTGCCGATGGCCCGACAGGTCGCGATGTCTTCTTCGCAGATCCGGCCAGCCTCGTCGTAGGCGGCCTGCACCCGGTCGTTGCGCCGACTCACAAGCACGCCCTCCATCCGCTCGAGCGCCCAAGCGAGGTTGACGGCGGTCGGCCGTGTCGCCCCCAGCAGGGAGACGGCGGCGCGCAGCGCGTCCGCTGAGTCGTCCGCGCGCAAGGCAAGGCAGACGCCATAGGCCGCGGTCGCTCCGATCAGCGGCGCCCCCCGCACCTGCATCGTGCGGATCGCTGTTGCTGCCGCCTCGACCGTCTGCAACCGCGCTGTGACGAAGGCGTGGGGCAGGCGGGTCTGATCGATGATGTCGATCGACCACCCGTCCTCGGCGATCCAGATGCTGCGGTAGTGGCGTTCGCCGACCTTCATTCGCCCTCAAAGGCGCAGATCGCCTCGACCCGATGACCCAGCGTCTCGATGCGCGCCCGACCGCCGAGATCGGGCAAATCGACCACGAAAGCGCAGCCGACGAGCGTGCCGCCGGCCTCCTCAATCAGCCGGATCGTCGCGGCGGCGGTGCCGCCTGTAGCGATCAGATCATCAACCAGCAGGACGCGCTCGCCCGCACCGATCGCATCGGTGTGGATCTCGACGCGGTCCTTGCCGTACTCCAGCTCATAGTCCTGGCCGATCGTCGTCCACGGCAGCTTGCCCTTCTTGCGCACGGGCACGAAACCGGTCTCGAGGCGGTCGGCGACCGCCCCGCCGAAGATGAAGCCGCGGGCCTCGATGCCGGCGACCTTGTCGATAGGCTTGCCGGCAAAGGCCTCGATGAGCGTCTCGATGGTAAGCCGGAACCCGACCGCATCGCCTAACAGCGTGGTGACGTCGCGAAACATGATGCCCGGGCGGGGGTAGTCCGGAATCGTGCGGATGCGGGATTTTATCGGTATCGCGGAGCGCATGGTCTCAAGCCGGTTTCAGGACCCGACCGGCGACCGCCGAAAGCTTCGCCACCATCGCCGGATCGCGCGCCTCAGGTGGCGTGATAAGCGCCGCCTCCAGGGCTCGGTCGCAGCCGTGTCCGCAGGCCTGTGGCCGCGTCTTGAGCGCCGGCGCCACCGCCTGGATAAGCGCGCGCGCCTTTTCAGCATTGCCGACCAACGCCTGAATTACGTCGACAACCTGCACGTTATCGTGATCCGGATGCCAGCAGTCGAAGTCCGTCACCATGGCGACCGTCGCATAGCAGAGCTCGGCCTCGCGGGCCAGCTTGGCCTCCGGCATGTTGGTCATGCCGATGACGGTGCAGCCCCATGACCGGTAGAGGTTGGACTCGGCCAGGCTCGAGAACTGTGGCCCCTCCATCACGAGGTAGGTCCCGCCGCGGGCCATTGCAACATCGACCTGGCCCGCAGCGGCCTCGAGAGCATCGCCGAGCCGCGCGCAGACCGGGTGCGCCATCGACACGTGGGCGACCATGCCGGGCTCGAAGAACGTCTTCTGCCGGGCGAAGGTGCGGTCGATGAACTGATCGACGATGACGAAGGTCCCGGGCGGCAGCTCGTCGCGAAACGAACCGACCGCGCTCAGCGAAATCACGTCGGTGACGCCGGCGCGCTTGAGGGCATCGATGTTGGCGCGATAGTTGACATGGCTCGGCGACAGCCGGTGGCCTCGGCCGTGACGCGGCAGGAACACCAGGGCCTGGCCGTCCAACTCGCCGAACAGAAGCGCATCGGACGGCGGGCCAAAGGGTGACTCGACCGTACGCCACTCGGCGTTGCTCAGCCCGGCGATTTTATAGACGCCGCTGCCACCGAGGACGCCGATCACCGCCGCCTGCTCTGCCATCGTCCACCCGGTCCGAGTTATGCAGACATCGTTTGCTGTTCGCGGCGTCGCTCGCCGCCCGCGAGGCCACCGAGATCAGTCGACCGAGACCGCCTTCTCGCGTAGCGCGTTGATGAGGCCTGCGACGGTCCCGCCGTTGCTACGGATGACCGCGGCGAACTCGTCGCGCTGGGTGATCGCCATGCTGACGCCCTCGAGGGTGACGTCGACGATTCGATAACCGGGGCCAGTCTCGCGGGTGCGCCAGTCCACCCGAATTGGCGGTCCACCTGGGTCGCGGAGCTCGGTACGCACGATGGTCTCGCCGTCGGCGCCGGCGATCGTCCCCAGCACCTCGAAGGTCTCTCCGCCGTACCGGCCGAGCCGGCTGCTGTAGGCATGAACGATGAATTCCTCGAACAGGATCCGATATTCCTCGCGCTCGGTCGTCGTCGCGCGGCGCCAATAACGGCCGAGCGCAAACCGGCTGATCGCATCGAGGTCGAAGCCCTGATTCAAAAAGCGGCGAAACTCCGACACCCGCTCGTCATCGCTGAGCGCGTCGTCGGTCAGCATCGCTATCGTCGCATGGCCGAGTGAGTTGATGAACTCGACCGGGCCGTCGGTGGCGGCATCGGCGGCGGCGGGCGCGGTCGCCAGCCACGGCGCCAAACACAGCGCGGCAAGGAACGATCGAGCCTTCCAACCGATCATTGCGCAGACTACTCGGCGGTGCTGGAAATTTCGTCGACGCCGTCAGCGTCCTCGAAGGTGATCTCCGGCATCAACGGCATCTCGGCCGGCTCGCCGTTTCTGATCTCGTCCATGCGCTGTTGTCGGTACAGGCTGCGGACGGTGGCGTAGAAGTCGATCGAGGTCCGCTCGATCTCGTCGAATGTCTCGATGTTGCGCGAGCGTGAATCAACAGCACGCAGGCCATAGCGCACGTACGCGAGATACTCGACATCGGCGTTATCGAAATAGTACGTAAGCGGATCGATGAAGTGATCGACGACCAAGCCAATGGAATCCCGCGGCGGCGACGGACCGAGCACGGGGAGCATCAGGTAAGGGCCCTCGCCAGCGCCCCAGACTCCAAGCGTTTGGCCAAAATCCTCCTCGTGCCTGGGTAAGCCTGCGACGGTTGCTGGATCCAGAAGTCCACCAAAGCCTAATGTCGTGTTCATGATGAAACGGGTCGCGGTGATGCCGGCGCGTCCAGCCTCCCCCTGAAGGAGATCATTCGCCAAGATCACCGGCGATTCCAGGTTGTCGAGAAAGTCTCGCACTGCGTTCTGGCCGTACTCGGGCAGCCCCCCCCGGTAAACCTCGGCGACCGGGCGCAGGATGGTGCGATCGAGTGCCAGATTGAAGGCGAAGATGGCCCGGTTCGTGGGTTCGAGCGGATCATTCGCCGCATCGAACTCGGCACGCGCATCGGGGTCCTCCGGCGGTGTCGCACAGCCGGCCATGAGCACGACGGCGATCGCGACGATGCCGCGCAACCATCGCGTTTGGGCGCCCGCCGCTCCCATCCCGAAACGGTGGCTCTGCTGGCGGCCTGGCGGGAAGACGGTAGGCCCTCCCGTTTCCCGTTGTGCTTTTGCGGACGTACCCACTAATACCGCCGCTACTACCTCAAGAACACACGATCCCCTCAGGGTACGTTGGGCCTTACACCCCAAGGAATCGGCAGCAGTTCCGTACCATAACGTCGGGTCAAAAACCACCCATCGGCGTCGTTTCGACAACGCCTGTTGCCGAAATGTCGCGGCGCGCAGGGGCCGACGGCGCCAATGCGCGCCTACCCCCGTCCGCCCACCTGTGATTAAGTGCGGCCCGGTCGAATCACCGCCATGGAGCTGTCGAAAATGTCCCAAGATGGAGCCGCGCTCGTTGCAAGCCGCCCGTCCTCGCCTGTTTCCGCGAGCCACCTCGAGCGGGTGCTGCGGGCTCGGCAGTTTGCGATCACCGCGGAGCTCACGCCGCCGCTCTCGGCGGATGCCGAGGCGCTGCTCGCCGAGGCGCGGCCGCTCAAGGGGCTGGCGGATGGCGTCAACGTCACCGACGGTGCGAGTGCGCGTGCTCACATGGCAAGTCTGGCCGCCGCGGCCATACTGAGCCGCGAAGGTGTCGAACCGGTGCTTCAGCTCAATACGCGCGATCGCAATCGGATCGCCCTGCAGAGTAACCTCATCGGTGCCGCTGCCCTCGGCATCCATAACGTGCTCTGCCTGACCGGTGATCGCCCCGAGGCCGGCGATCAGCCGGACGCCAAGGCGGTCTTTGACCTCAAGAGCACCGAACTCGTGGCCGCCGCCGTTTCCTTGCGGGACGACGCCGTTTTGCCGTCGGGCCGCCCGATAGCGACGCCGCCACGCCTCTTCGTCGGCGCGGCCGATTCGCCCATCGACCCACCGCGCAAGTGGCAGCCCGAAGCGCTGCTGGCCAAGGTAGACGCCGGGGTCGACTTCGTGCAGACCCAATTCTGCTTCGATCCAGCGGTCGTTCGCCGCTATACCGACCGGCTGGCGGATTTCGGTGTGACCGAGCGCGTGTTCATCTTGATCGGCATCGGCCCGCTGGCATCCGCGCGCTCGGCCCGGTGGATGCGCGAGCATCTTTTCGGCACGATCATTCCTGACGCAATTGTTGATCGGATGGAGCAGGCGGCCGATCCCAAGGAGGAGGGAAGGCGGATCTGCGTCGAGCTGATCCGCGAGCTTCAAGACGCTCCCCACGTGGCTGGGGTCCATCTCATGGCCCCGCTGAACGCCGCGGCGGTGCCTCTCGTCATCGAGGAAACTGGCATACTCGCGGCGCGCCAATGACGGCCCGGCGAATAATGCTCAGAGGGGCCGTCGGGTCACCACAAACGATTCGTCGTTGAACCACAGACCGTCGTACTTCTGCACCACCCGCCGCGTGGCATCGAGGTAGGCGGTTCCGTTCATCAGTTCGGTCAGCCGATCGTCCTCGACCTGCGCGACGTAGACAGCGGCGTTCCAGGCTGCCAACAGGGTCGAGGTGCCGATGCTGCTGATCTCCGAGGGCAGCAAGTGGAGGTGGTAGCGGAAGATCGCGCGGTCATCAGGGTAGTCGAGGACGTCGAGGTCGGGATGCTCCTCGGCGAGTGCCGGCTTGAGGGCTTCGATCAGCGGCTTGCGCCCGGTCCGGAACGGATGCTCGTCCGGCCATATCTCATTGATGATTTCCATCCCTGGATCGTGGCCGTGCGATTGGATCGTCAGCATGCGCCCGCCCGGCGCCAGCGCCCGCGCCAGCGGGCTCAGCACGTTGCGCACCTTGGTCTCGGCATCGAGGCGGGCGCGGAAAGGCTGCGAGGCGATGACGAGGTCATATCCCTGATCCCGTCGGCCCGTCTCGGGGATGACATTGTCGAGCACGAAGCGCTGGTCCTCGCGATAGAGCACGAGGACCGAGGGGCGCACATACAACGGGTTGCCGGTCCGCGCGCTGGATCGAACCTGCCATCCCTCGGCGATCGTCGATTGCAATGACCTGATCTGCCCGTCGAACTCATGAGCGGTATTGCCCGAGAGCGGCACCTCGTACCAGTTGAGCTCGGCCGCCGCTTTCGGCGAATTCGGCACCAGCCAGGGTGCTTCCGAGTAGTACAGGTTGGTCAGCACCAGCACCATCTGTGGATGCTCGTGGAACCGATCCGCCATCTTCTCGAGGCTGAGCCGGATGTCCTCGAGGCTGATTTCCTTGCCGACGACAAACAACGGCACCGCCGGAAACTTGTTGTGGACGTTGCGCAGCACGCGGGTGAGCACCGTCGCATCGCCCATGCCGGCATCGAAAATGCGCAGCGCCGGGGGGCTCGGGCTGAGCTGTGCAAGCTCATGACCGACCTGCTCGGCCACCACCCACTTCTCGCTGCAGGTCGTCACGAACAGGAGATACTTTTCGCGATTGTCGAAGAAGCGGAAATGGGCGGTCTTGTCGACCGCCCCAGGATCGCCGCCGCCGCCGTCCGCCGGCTCATTGCTACCACCCGTCATTACCCGCCTCTACAGGAGCGAATCGCGCGCCGCAATTATCGAGAAGGCTCAGGTGTTTGGCAACAATCCGCCCTCTGTGACCACCGCGCTAGCCGAAGGGATGCTCGACCGTCTCGCGGCGCTGGCGCATCTTCTCCGGATGCTCGTCGAGCCGCCTCTGAACAGCCTCGAGAACATGCTCGTACTCCCAGCGGGTGATCCGGCGCTCTCTGCCCGTGGTGCAGCGGTGCTTGATGGCGCAGCTCAGACACGCGTTGGTCCAGTAGCGGCGTAAGGCCAGGCCCTTTTCCTCAGTCGTGTATCGATACCTCAGCCTTTCGTTGGCCGGGCAGATGTAGATGTCCTTTTGCGCCACATAGCGGCCGGAGGTCTGCGGCTTGGGAAGCGTGACCGTGATGGCGGCGTCTTCGCACGCCAGGATCTCCGCACTGTTGAAGTAGCCCCGGTCGGCGACGACATCCAAGGTGTCCGCCCCCAGCGTCGCTTTCGTCTGCTTGGCCATGCGGGCGAGCTGGGACCGGTCGGTGCCGACGTTGGTCACCTCGTGGGCAACGATCAGATGATGCTTGGTGTCGACGGCGGCTTGCACGTTGTAGCCGACGACGCCCGACCGCTGGTCGCCATCGAGCGAGCGTCGGGATCGGTTAGAGAGATCTGCTGGTCCGGCCTCTCGCGCATCCGCGCCTCGAGCCCCTTGAGGCGCTGCATCTCTTGCCTGAGCCTGGCAATCTTCTCGTGCAGACGGACCGTCTTGGTCGTGCGTGCCAGAGACGGCTCTTGCCGGTCGGCGCTGTCCAGCTGGTGCAGGTAGCGCGACACGCTGATCCAGGCGCCGCGTCATCTTGGCTCGCGTGAAGTTCCTGTCTCGGTTGTTCACTGCCTTGAACTTGCTGCCATCGATCGCAACGCGGGCTTCGGCAAACAGACCGAGCGTGCGGCACAGAGCGACGAACCGGGCACAGACCTGACGGATGGCGCGACCATTGTCCTTGTTGCGGAAGTCGGCGATCGTCTTGTGATCGGGAGCCAGGCGGCCGGTTAGCCACATCACTTCCACGTTGCGCCCGGCTTCCCGCTCAAGCCGGCGGCTCGATTGGACCCGATTGAGATAGCCGTAGATGTACAGCTTCAGCAGAACCGACGGATGATACGCAGGCCGGCCGGTATCCTTCGGCGCGACACGGCTGAAGCCAAGCTCGGCTAGATCCAGCTCCTCGACAAAGACATCGATCACCCGAACCGCATTGTCCTCGCCAATCCAGTCGTCCAAGCACTCCGGGAACAAAGTGCGCTGCCCGCGATCGGTCCCTTCAACGAAACGCCCCATACGATCTCCCCGCTCAGACCACCGAAGAATCATATCAGGCAAGCGTTCTTACACAGCCAGGGTCAAGAGCGTGCTCGGCGGGGCGCGCACCATCCAGCTCGTCGAACAGCGCGTCGGGCGCACGCTCAGCCTCGAGAACCTCGGGGAGCAGGTCCGCGATGTGCTCGAGAAATCCGAACAGATCAGCATTCTTCTCGAGATCGGTGGGCATGTGGTCGGCAAGGAGAACCGCAAACTCGTGACGAACTTCATCGCCTATATCATCGAGGATAGCGAGTTGGACCAGAAGCTGGTGGCGGAGCGAGAGGATGACGTCGGGCGCCTCCGCCTCTTCGCCAGTCTGCACCGCGCGGTGCGTGACTCAGCGCTGGGCGATGGCAGCAAGGGCCGCTTTCAGGCGAGGTTCGAGCGCCTCCAGGAGGCCTTCCTCAAGGAAGCCGACTTTTTCGGCCGGTTCAACCGCGAGGGAGGAAAATCGCTCGAAAAGGCGATCCGGCTGGTCGAGCTGTGTGCCAAGGGCACCTTCACGCCGGGGCGCAATAGTGACGTCGCGCGCCAGATCGCCGGTCATTACCTGCTGCAGCCTGACTTTCTGCCGCAGTACCTGGCCGGTGCAGACGATGACAGGCAGCGCGCGGCGCGCGTCGAAGCGCTGAAGAAATCGCTCACCGCGGCCGGCATCGACGGCTCGGTCCTCAACGCCCCAGCCAAGCTCTGAGGCTTAAGGGCGGAGCGCGAGGACGCCTGGGAGTTCCTTGCCCTCCAGCCATTCGAGGAACGCGCCGCCAGCCGTCGACAGGTAACTGAAGCCGGGCGCCGCACCGGCATGGGCGAGCGCCGCGAGGGTATCGCCGCCACCAGCGATACTTAGCAGCCGGCCGGCCCGCGTCGCCTTGGCGGTAGCGGCGGCTACTTGATTGGTTCCCTCATCGAAGGGCGGTGTCTCGAAGCAGCCGAGTGGCCCGTTCCACACCACCGTCCGCACCTTTTCGAGGCGTTGCGCCAAGTCAGCCGCGGTCCGCGGGCCTATGTCGAGGATCATCTGCTCGGCACCGACATCACCGACCGAAACAGCCTGCGACGGCGCGCCTATTTCGAGCGCGGCGGCGGTGATGACGTCGCACGGCAGGATGATATCGCAGCCCGCGGCCGCCGCCCCAGTATCGATCCCGCGCGCCGTCTTCAGGAGGTCGGGCTCGCACAAGCTTCGGCCCACGTCGAGCCCGCGGGCCAACAAAAACGTGTTGGCCATACCGCCACCGATCGCCAGCGCTTCGACCTTGGCGCAGAGGTGGCCGAGCACGGTTAGCTTGGTCGATATCTTCGCGCCACCGATGATGGCCAACACCGGCCGATCAGGCTCGTCGAGCACGCGGTGCAGGGCTTCGAGCTCGGCCTGCATGGCCCGGCCCGCCGCGGCGGGCAGCAGGCGCGCCAGTGCCTCGACCGAGGCATGGGCCCGGTGGGCACACGAGAAGGCATCGTTGATGTAGAGATCGCCTAGGGCGGCAAGGGCCCTGGCAAATGCCGCGTCGTTGGCCTCTTCCCCTGGGTGGAAGCGCAGGTTCTCCAGCAGCAAGATCTGCCCCGCGCGCAGCGCTGCAACCGCCTGCTCTGCCGGCGCGCCAATGCAATCGTCGGCGAAGGCGATGGCTCGTCCGTCCACAACCTCGGCAAGAGCGGGCACGACGGGCCCCAACGACAGCTCGGGATCACGCTGGCCCCGGGGCCGGCCGAAGTGCGAAAGCAACACCACGCGGGCGCCGCGCCGCGTGAGGTCGATGAGGGTCGGCGCGATCCGGGCGAGCCGGGTGATGTCAGTGACCGCGCCATTGTGCATCGGCACGTTGAGATCGACCCGGACCAGCACCCGTTTGCCGCCCACGTCCAGCTCATCGAGGGTACGGAAGCTCGCCATCGCGCCCCGCCGATCAGCCCCACAGCGCTACGGGCGGCGGTTGCATCTCGCTCGCCCGGTAGCTGATCCCCGGATCACGGTCGCTGGCGAGCAGCAGCGGTCCATCGAGATCGACGAACGCGGCCAGCAGGCCAACCAGAAAGGCCGGTGCCATGGCCAGCGAGGTGCCGATCATGCAGCCGACCATGATACCGAGCCCCCCATCGGCCGCTGCCCGGGCCATCGCCAGCGCCTCGGTCAGGCCCCCGGTCTTGTCGAGCTTGATGTTGACGAAGTCGTAGCGGTCGGCGAGCCCCGCCAGCGTCGCCCGGTCGTGAACCGACTCATCAGCGCAGACCGGAATGGGCAGTGTCAGATCCGCGAGCGCCTGGTCGGCATCGGCGGGCAGCGGTTGTTCGATGAGCTCGATGCGAGCGGCGGCCAGCGCCGGGGCGAGGTCCTGCAGGATCGCCGGGGTCCAGGCCTCGTTGGCATCGATGATCAAGCGCGCATTCGGCACACTGGCGCGGACGGCCTGAACGCGCTCGAGATCGCCGTCGGCCCCGAGCTTGAGCTTGAGCAACGGTCGGTCGGCGGCGGCGCGGGCGGATGCGGCCATCGTTTCGGGCGCCTCGAGTGACAGGGTGTAGGCCGTCGTCAAGACACGCGGTGCCGGCACCCCCGCAAGCCGCCATACCGGTTGCGCGGATTGCTTGGCGATGAGGTCCCAGAGCGCGCAGTCGAGGGCATTTCGTGCGGCACCGGGCGGCAGCGCTGATTGCAGCGTCTCCGGCGTGAGGTCTCGCTCGAGGTCCGTTCGCAAGCCTTCGATCAGCTCGACGACGCTGTCCGGGCTCTCGCCGTAGCGTGGATAGGGAACGCACTCGCCGCGGCCGACCACGCCACCTTGCACGAGTTCCACCACGACGACCTCGGCCGCGCTCTTGGCGCCGCGCGAGATGGTGAAGGTGCCGCGCAGCGGCCAGGTCTCGGTGCGGACCGTCAGCCGACGCGGGTCAGACGAGTTCATCAACGATCGGGCCGACGCCGGTCGTCATCGGATCGACGCACGGCAACCCGGTCGCCTTCTTGGTCTCGGCCAGCAGGTCGTCCGCCGCCTCGGCACCGAGCGCGCTGGTGTTGATGCTGATCCCGGCGAATCGGACGTCCGGATTGGTCAGAGCCGCCGCCGCCAGATTCGCTTCGATACAGACGCCTATGTCGGGTATCGGATAATCGGGCAGGCCGCGCATGTGAGTCCGCGTGGGCTCGTGGCACAGGATCAGCGCGTCGGGCTGCGCGCCGTGCAGCAGTCCCAGGCTGACGCCGGCGTAGGCTGGATGGAAGAGCGACCCTTGGCCCTCGATTAGGTCCCAATGATCGGGCGCGTTCGCCGGCGCGAGCGACTCGGTTGCCCCGGAGACGAAGTCCGAGACCACCGCATCCACCGAGACCCCATCGCCGGCGATGAATATCCCGGTTTGACCGGTGGCGCGGAAGTCCGCCTCGACGCCCCGCGCCTTGAGGTCGCGCTCGATCGCGAGCACGGTGTACATCTTGCCGCAACTGCAGTCGGTGCCGACGGTGAGCAGCCGTTTGCCTTCGCGCTTGGACCCGGTTCCGGTCTTGAACGACTGGGTCGGATGGCGAACGTCGAACAGCATGCGGTCGTGACGCGCGGCTGCATTGCGGACCGCGACGATGTCGCCGAGCCTCATGTGCAGGCCGCTCGCGATGTCGAGGCCGCGCGCGACCGCCTCGACCATCGTGTCGCTCCAGTTGTCGGGGATGAAGCCGCCTTGGTTGGCGACTCCGATGATCAGTGTTCGTGCTCCGCGCTCGGCTGCTTCGACGACCGTCAGATCCTCAAGACCGAGATCGGCGTGGCAGTTCTCGAGCCGGATTTGGCCAAGGCACCATTCCGGCCGCCAGTGCGCGACGCCGCTCGCCGTCTTCGCCGCGAGCTGATCGCGCGCATCGCCGAGGAACATGAGATACGGCGGCTTCATGATTGACCTCGTCCGCGCTCACCTGTCATCAGCATTGCCTGCCCACCCAAGCCTCGACTACTCCACAGCATCGAACATGGCGTCAAGGTCGGCGCCGCCGGTCTCGCGACCCTTTCTCAGCACAACGACGCGATCCTGGTAAAAGGCGCTGCGCACCGCCGCATAGTAGTCGATCGACGTGGCCCGCAGCTCCTCGAGCGGGACCAGCAGCCGCTCGCGCATGACGACGGCCTTGGACGCTGCCACGCCGACCGTCGCTCCGGTCTCGAGGAGGTATGTCAGAGGATCAAGGAAGATGTCGACGACGTCACCGACGCCGCCGCGAGCCGTGCTCGGACCCAGCAGGGGCAGGATGAGGTATGGGCCCGGGCCAACGGTCTGGCCGAAATCGGCCGGGTGATGGGGTAGTCCGAAGTTCTCGGCGACGTCGAACAGGCCGAGGACCCCGACCGTCGAGTTGACTACGAAGCGCCCCGTCGTGGTCGCCGCATCGCCGAACTCGAGCTGCAGGAGATCGTTGGCCAGGACGACCGGTGCGTTCAGATTCTCAAAAGCATTGCCGATGCTGCGTTTGACCACCGAGGGCGCGATGAAGCCGTAGAGCGCGGCGATCGGCCGCAACACGAAGATGTCGACGCCGTCGTTGAAGGTGAAGATGACCCGGTTGAGCCCCTCGAGCGGATCGGAGATCGGCTCGCGGCCGACCACCTCGGGTTCATCGAAATCCGCCGGTTCGGCCGGCTCGATGGCGACCCGCCGCGGCGTCTCGGCGATCGCCGTACCGCCGGCCCGCCTTATGCTGGCGGCAAAGCCGGGGAAAGCCTCGACGGCGTTATGAACGATGCTGGTCCGCAGCTCCGGTGCTGCCGCCACGGCGGTCGCGATGATTTCAGCGGTCAGCGTAGGTCGTTCGGCGATGGCGGCGATGACGATGCTGTTCAGCGTCGTTTCCGCGCGCTGGCGTGACTTGGCAAAGGCGGTCGCGCTCAGCCCCCGATCATCGAGGGTCCGGGCGCGCGCGGCATCCTCTGCGGCGGCGAGGCGCGAAAGCGCGCCGGCCTCGCGAATGCGGTCGGCGAGCGACTGTGGAACGGCCGCCTCGGCCGCTGCCGCGGCCACCAGCGCCGTCGCCACCACGAGGAACAGCCCGATCCGTACGGGCGTCGACCTTG
The DNA here is from genome assembly GCA_965248765.1 of Alphaproteobacteria bacterium. Lineage (GTDB taxonomy): Bacteria > Pseudomonadota > Alphaproteobacteria > VGEJ01 > VGEJ01 > CBDFKF01. The sequence goes on along the minus strand of CBDFKF010000003.1, from coordinate 347,361 downwards.
CAACCATCGCGGGACCGTCCCGAATCAGCGATCCGTGGCTAGCCAGTCGCGCGCGAGCGCTTCGGCTGTGGCGACTTCCTCGGCACCCATGGCCGCGCGCAGCTCGTCGCGGCGGCGCGCAGCTTCCTCGAGGCCCTGGCGCGCGGCCAGCGTCATCCACATTAAGGCGTGCGCATTGCTCTGCGGCACGCCTTGGCCAAGCGCGTAACGCTGCCCGAGCGCCCGTTGCGCCTTGGCGTAGTCACGCTCGGCGGCGTGGCGGAACCAACGGACCGCCGTTGGGTAGTTGACGCTGGTGCCGAGCCCGTCGCGAAACATCTTGCCGGCGTTGTAGGCGGCGGGCGCGAAACCTGCACCGGCGGCCTTGAGTATCCAAAACAGCGCCGTGTCGTCGTCGCGGCCGATCCCGAGGCCGGTCAGGTACATTTTGCCAAGCGTGTATTGCGCGCGCGGCAGGTGTTGATTGGCTGCCTTCTGGAACCAGCGATGCGCCTCCTCGGAATCGGCGGTGACACCGTCGCCGGCCAGATAGCTCGACGCGAGGTTGTGCTGGGCCGGCGCGAAGCCGCTCTCCGCGGCCATGCGCCAGTAGCCGACAGCGCGCACGCGGTCGCGCGTGACGCCGCGGCCGTCGTCATACATGACGCCGATGTTGAACTGCGCACCGGCATGCCCAGTCTCGGCCAACGGACGCCACGCCTCCAGCGCCACGCCGAATTCACCGCGCTGATACGCCTGCCAACCCGACTCGAAGCTCGGTGTCGCCGCTGCGCTCCCCGCCCACGCCATGGCGATCAGGCAAGCGCCAATCGCAAGCCTTCCCATCAGGGCGGTCATCGCTCTACCGCCGTCATCTTGTTGGTCCTTGCCCGCAAGATCTCCACCAGTTCATCCAGACCCCGGTTCTGCACCACCGAAGCGAACTCGTCGCGCTGAGTGACCGCCATGCTCACGCCCTCGACCATGATATCGATGATGCGCAGACGTTCGCCGGTCGTGCGCACCCGCCACCGGGCATCGATCGGTGCCCCACTTGGTCGATCGATCCGTGTGTGCACAATCACGTCCTTCTCCCCGGCGGGCCGTTCGTCGACGATCGTCAGTTTTTCACCGGCATAGCCGCCGAGCCGCATCGAATAGGTCTGCAGGATGTACTCGCCGAACACCTCCGCGAATTCGGCCTGTTGGCCCAGCGACGCCCGCCGCCAGTGCCGCCCCAGGGGTAAATCGCGCGATAAACGCGAGGTCGAAGCCGCCCTCCAATAGCCCGCGAAAATGCGCTTCCCGGGTATCGAGGCTTATGTCCTGGCGCTGTAGGACGCCGATCGCCTGTTCGCCGAGCGATTTGATGAAGTGCGAGGCCGCCCCGGGCGTAGCGGCGCTTGCGCCGCGTCGGTGAATGGCGAGCAGCAGGACGGTGCCCAGCAGCAGTTCTCTGCGGGATAGCATCCGACGAGTAGTCCCCCGAGAAATAGTCGCCGAACCAGGTGCGCGCCAGCGTATGTTTTCACTTCCGGGAAGCCAAAGCAACCGACAAACTACATCGGGCAAGGAAACGCACCAATGTCAATGGGTTAGGGGAACTGTGAAGAAATATGTGGATAGTTTGTGGACACGATGTGCAAGAAAACCAGTGTTTTGCACAACTTTCTTTGTTCGAGAACATATTATTTCTTGCAACTACTCTACGTAACTATCGATACTTCTACCGCGCGGTTCGCGTGGGGGCAGAGTGGCCGTGGGACGATTGTGGCACCGATAGGTGCCGATCCCGACGCTGTTTGAGTTCCCGGTCAGGGCTCGCAGGCCTAAGGCTTGGTCCTGACGCTGGTAGGTTGGTCTTGTTTCGGTTGCTGGGTAGACGGGCGAGCGGCAGCGCCTGCGTAGGAACCCAGCAACCGTTGGCGCGGCGGCTTCACGTATGCGACTGTCCTCTCCCTGGCAGCCGCTGCACTGAGGGAGGCCGATGCTCGTGCGCCGATCGCGGTCCTCATGAGGTAGCGCCTCCACATGGCGCTCGGGCCGTGGCCGCGTTCGGCAACAAGAACCGCCCAGCTCGATCTCGGGCTCTTCGGGCCCTGGCATCGAGGCGGGCACGCCGGCTGGCAGGCGGATCCGCGTCAGGGGCATAACAGGCGCCTTGGGCGCCAGGAGACCCGCACGCGGGACATCCTGGCGCCCTTTTTTCCCACTCGCGCCGCCAACGGCGCCGGTACTCTTAGTTGACTTGCAGGTAATCGAGGCGGCTCGCCGTCTGCACGGTCACCTCGCGCACCACCGTCTCCGACAGCAACAGGAGCTTGACGGCGACGCCGGCGTCGCCCAGCGACCATATACGGCGGAGGAAGTCGGCGAGCGAAAGGACCGCATCGCCGGCGACGCTGAGTATCACATCGCCGTCGCGGACACCCGCCCGCTCGGCCGGCGAGTCCGGTGAGACCCGCGTGACGACGAGGCGTCCCAGGCTCTCGCCGGCAAACACGCCGAGCCAGGGTCGCTGCGGCCGCAGGGGCCGCCCGTGCTTCAGCAGCTCATCCATGACCGGCACGAGCGCGTTGATCGGCACAAACATGTTGCCGGGCAAGGGACGGTCCTCGGCCAACGTGTTGTTCACCATCAGCGAGCCGATCCCTCCAAGTCGGCCGTCGCGTCCGATCAGCGCGGCGCCGGCCCAATTGTCGTGCGGCGGGGTCGTGAAGATCGCCTGGTCGAGAAGGTATTCCCAATAGCCGGCAAACTCGCGCCGCGATACGACATAGGCGCCGGTGGCGCCCTCGGACCCGCCGGCCGAAGCGAGCACGACTGGCTCGCGCTCCTTCAACTCGTCCGAATCACCGAACTCCAGCGGTGCGATGTCGAGTGGCTGTTTGGCCCTGAGTAGACCGAAACCGGATTCATGGTCGTAGCCGATGACGGTGGCCGGCGTCATGGCTTTGTCGTCGCCGCGGACGGCTACCGCCTTGGCCTCGACGATCAGGTAGCCGATGGTCAGGATTAACCCGTCGGCATCGATCACCACGCCGCACCCTTCGCGATAGGTGCCAAGCGCCTCGGCGGTACGCGCCGAAGCCGGGACTTCGGCCGCGATCCGCACTACCGATCCGAGCGTCGCGAGGTCGGGCGAGCCGGAGCCGGCCGGCTTGGGACGTCCGGCCATCGCCATGGCAGCCGGCACCACCAGCGGCAGCATCGAGCCGGGATATGAGAGAACAGAGGTACGCATCACGAAAGTCGATCGTCTGACGGAACTAGCCTATCGCATCGACCTGCCGGGTGTCACTTCCGCGCACCATTCTTCATCGCGCTTCCTCGTCGCAGACCGAAGCGCTACGATGCGCGCGCTTCGAGGTGACAGCACGAAGGCGCCGCGCCAGAGACGATGCCCCGCAATACGGAAACGACGCCCCCCGTGGGCGAGCGGCCGCGGCTGTACAAAATGCCGAACCGCCTGAAAGCAAATGCGAAAGGAAAGCCGGCGCCGCAGCGGGAATCCGGGGCCGACGTTATCGAGCGGGTTAAGTGGCCGCCGGAAAACCACGCCGCTCTCCTCGACAAATACCTCGGGAAGCTCGCGGACTTTCACGCCGCCGCGGTAGCTGCACCCGGCGAGGTTCGGCTCGTCTCTCGGTGATTTCACCTCGGTCGGGGCGCAACGTACCTACAATCACCTCAAGATCGTCCGCGCTCACATCGATGCCATGCGCGCGGTCGTCCGCGGCAAGATCATGGGCGACGGTGGCGAGATCGGGCTCGAGCTGTTGCGATCTCTGCGCGAAGCAATCCAGAAATACTCGACCAGGTAACGGCGTAGGCGGCCGGCCGCGCGGGGGTGGAAGCTGCGGGACCTCCTGCCGCGCGCTGCGGCCTCAGATCCACGGACAGTTGGAATTGCGATCGCCGTAGGTTCGGCCCTCGGCGAATCGGCTGAACGCGAACGGCTGCAGCTCGGCGACATCCTCGCCGCGCGCGAGCATGCGTCCCACCAGCTTGCCGATGCCGGTCATCTTGAAGCCGTGGTTGCTGTCCGCGATCATATAGAGGTTGGGCAGGATCCAATCGAGCACCGGCAGGTTGTCGGGGGTGAAGGCGCCGATGCCGCCGTTGCGGCGCTCGCGGAACTGTGGGCGACACCCTTCGAAGCGGCCCATCACCTGACCCATGCCGGCGGTGAAGTAATCCGCGAAGGCCGCCTCGGCCTGGTACGCATCGTTGGCGTGGCCATAGGGCTCAACGGCCGCCTCGGGTCCGATCTTGATCGGCATGCCACCACCTTGGATGCCGGGGCGGTCCATGCGCTCGGCTCCGTTCTTCCAGTAGATGTACGTCGACTCGCCGAGCTCGCGCCCGGTCGTCGGATCGACCACTGGGGTGTCCATCAGCTCGACGTGGAGAACTGGCGGATCGCGATCGCTGGCATCGCGATAGGTCGGCTCGTGGTAGACCTCGCCTTCGACCAGGCGCCAATAGGTCCACATCGGGTGATTCTGGACCACCGCGCCGTCGGGATACGCGAGGTCGAGAACCTCGGGCCGGCCCACCATCTTCCAGTGGTGCGGCAGCCAGGCGCCAAGGCCCCACACCACGACATCGCAGACGATGTCGCCTGCGCTCGTGTGCACCTTGGCAATACGTCCGTCGGTGACGTCATAGCCGGTCACCTCGACTCCCCAATGGCAGCGGACGCCGTGGGCACGGCATTTCTCGGCCAGCCCGGTGACGGCCTGCTGCGTGCCGGCGTAGCCGCTCAGCCGTTCGTGCAGAACGACGCCGATGCCGTCGGTCTTGAAGTCGGGCCAGATGCCCTTGAGGTGGGCGTGGGCGTCCTTGCCGAGGTAAACATCGGAATGATAGCCCACCGCCTGTTGGCTCTTTTGCATGCGCGCATAATCTTCGGCTTGGCCCTCCTCTCCGCACGAGAGGTAGCCGACCTGCTGAAACCCGAGATTGACCGGATCGGAGCTCCATACATCGACTGAATGACGCACGATCGGGTGCAGGGCTTCGGTCATGTAGAAGTTGCGCACGCACCCGCAGGCGATACCGGTAGCCCCGGCGCCGGGGCCGGTCTTGTCGACCAGCACGATATCGCCGCCGCCACCGCCGCGGCTTTCGAGCTCCATCGCCAGATGCCAGGCCGTGCTCAATCCGTGCACGCCGGCCCCGATGATGAGGTAGGTGGTCGCTGCGGGAAGGGTGCTCTGGTCGCTCACGATGCTCACCTCACGCTGGCTTGAGCTTGCTACAACTGGTCGGCGTATTCCTGGTACTCGGTCGGTATGTCGTTGTCGGTGCCGAAGAAGGCGTGCTTGGACATGTCCGGCGAGTACTGGCTCGCCGGCGGGCGACGGCCGAGCGCCTCTGCCATGCTGCGGATGTGATGGGGGCCTGCACCGCAGCAGACGCCGAGATAGCGTACGCCGATGGCCTGGGCGGCCTTCGTGAACTCGGCGATTTCGTAGCGATTGCAGGTGAACGGATCGAGCGCGGTCGGGAACGGGCGGCCGTCCGGAACGCAGCCGCAGCCCGGATCGCGCAGGGACTGGAAGGTTGGCTCCTGCTCGCTAGTGCGATAGGGCACCGGCAGAGCCGCCACGTGGCAGCTCACCGCCTCGCGGATCTCCGCGAGCAGCGGCAGCATGGAGTCGGGTCCGCGTTGGCAGTTGACGCCCACCACCTCAGCTCCCCCGTCCTCGAGCAGTTTGCACGCCTCGCCCGGGCTCAGACCTTCGCGCGTATGGGGATCGCGGTGGATGCTGAGGGTCATCACGGCCGGCAGGCCAGCCTCTCTAATCGCTTCGAGCGCGATCAGTGCTTCCTCGTTGTACGAGAACGTCTCGCCGATGACGAAGTCCGCGCCCTCGTCGACCGCCCAGCCCACTTGCTCGGCAAACATGGCGCGCGCGGCACGGGCGGCCTCGGCGTCGTCCGGGAGGAAGATGTTGGTATTGCAGACGTTGCCGGCGACCAGGGCGCCGCCCTCGTCCGCTACCTCCCGCGCGATGCGCAGCGCATTCCGGTTGATCTCCTCGAGCGCGCCTTCCTTGCCGATCAGCCGCAGCTTCTCGCGGTGGGCATAGTAGGTGAAGGCCTCCATGATGTCGGAGCCGGCGTGCAGGAAGTCGCGGTGCAGCCGCGCGACTGCATCCGGGTGATCGAGCACCGCCTCGGGAACGTATGCGCCGGCAGACAGATAGCCGCGCCGCTCGAGCTCGAACAGATAGCCCTCGGCGCAGACGAGCGGCCCATTCTCCAGCCGCTCACGAAGGCCCTGCGCGGCGGTTGCTGTCTTACTCATGCGTGTCTCCTCCCCCGGCAATGCTAGCCCAGCCGGGATGTAGCGGCGAATCCTTTGGCCGCCACAGGAACCGTCGCGCCAGCTCGCCATACCCTGCGAACACCAAGCCGCGGTTGCGCGCGAGGATCTCGTTCCGCCGTGCGCGATAGGCGCCGGGCAGCTCGTACCACGCCAGCCCGGGCTGGTCATGGTGCAGGGCATGGAGGTTGTTGTTGAGGTAGAGAAGGCCCGCCAGCGGACCGGCTTCGATGATGGCCGTTCGCGCTGATGCGACGGCCGCCGGGCGGTGCTCGTGGTAGGAGCGCAAGAGGATCAGCGCGGTGCCCGGATAAACGTAGAGCAGAACATAAGCCCACAGCGGGATGCCGCAGACCCACACCACCCATACCAGCACGAGCGCTACCGAGGCGGTGTGTTCGGCCCACATGCGCGCACACCCCGGCTCGCCGCGGGCAAGTCGTGCTCCCTCTTCCCGCCAGAACTGGAACGCCGTGCACGCTGGCCCGACGAGCAGCCTGCCGGCCAACGTGTTGTGGAAGCGCCACAGCCGGCGCCGCCGCAGACCGAGCCGTTGCCAGCGCTCGGTATCGATGTAGAACGACTCGGGATCTGCTGCCGGGTCCGTCAGGTGTGCGGTGCTGTGGTGCTCGAGGTGCCGGCTGCGGTAAAGCGCGTAGGGCAGCCATAGTGCCAACGGCGCTACGGCCAAGCCTGTGTTGACGGTCTGCCACCGCGTCGGATGGCCGTGCAGAATTTCATGCTGTAACGAGCCGTGCCAGGCCAGAACCCATCCGCCGAGCGGCAGGACCACCCACCACGGCAGCGTCTGATGATGCCAGGTCAGTACCATCCAACCGCCGTAAACGCCCAGCGCCACCAGCCACGTTGGGCCTTCCGCGCGGTGCCAAAACGCGGACAAATCCGCGCGGGGATGAGAATGGGCGCGATACGACGTCATAATTCCGCGGCAGCAGCAGTGAATTAGTGATACCACCGTGCATGGACCGCTCCGGTGAAACAACGTGAGGATGTGCCCTTTTGGTCACCAACCGCGCAGTTTTTGCCATAATGTTGATGATTCTCTATAGTTGGTGATAAGCCGGATGGTCACGAGGGAATCGCATGTGACTCGGCGGGATACGGCGCGGCGTTTCCGCGAGCGTCTGCTCGAGGCGATGGATAGGGCGGAGGTCAATCGCTCGACGCTCGCGGCGCGGATCGGCATCGACCGTTCGACGCTCTCGCAGCTTCTATCCGCCGAGACCGATCGCCTGCCGCGGGCCGACACAGTGGCGGCGATCGCGGGCGCCCTCCAAGTCAGCCTCGACTGGCTGCTCGGCCTCAGTCACGAGGCCAAGCTCGGCGCTGATATCCTGAACGAGTCGGTAGAGGTGACGCTGAGCGCTGGCGCGCCGGTGGATCAGAGCCTCGCCAATTGGTACGTCGAAGCGGCCGGCTACAAGATTCGCCACGTGCCGGCGACGTTGCCGGACCTCATGAAGACCGAAGAGGTGTTGGACTACGAATACCGCGACTTCGTCGCCAAGACGACCGATCAGGCGATCGCGGTCTCGCACGGCCGCCTTGAGTACGTGCGGATGCCGGAGACCGACATCGAGATCTGCCTGTCACGTCAGTCGATGGAATCGTTCGCGCGCGCCGAGGGTATCTGGACCGACCTATCGTTGCCGGCCCGGCGCGAGCAACTGGATCGGATGATCACGCTGATCGACGAGCTTTACCCCACCCAGCGCATGTTCTTCTTCGATGGCCGCACCCATTTCTCCGTCCCCTATACGGTGTTCGGGCCGCAGCGCGCGGTGATCTATATCGGCCAGATATTCTTCGCCTTTAACACAATCGAGCACATCCGCGTGCTGACCCGCCATTTCGATGCGCTGGTGCGGGCGGCGACCGTGCCTGCCCATGTGGCCACCGACTTTCTGGGTGAGCTGCGCCAGGAGCTGAACTAGGGCCCGCCCCCAGGTACGATGCTTTTGAGGAGCCGCGCCTCACCGACCGCTGGCGCACCTCACGGCCAAAAGAGGACCCCATGTTCCATCACATAGTACTCATCAAGTACAAGCGCGGCTACGACCAGGACATACACCGCCGCTTAAAGAAGTTCTGCCGTGACGTCGCGAAGGAGATTCCCGGCGCGATCAAGTGCCATTACGGTGAGAACGCGGCCGAGACGTACTCGGCACAGCACGCCAGCAAAGGCCACATGCAAGGCTTCACGCACATCCTGATCACCGCCTTCAAGAGCACCAAGGCTCACGAGGCCTATCAGCGAGCGCCGCTCCACGACGAGCTCCGGCCGCATCTGCGCAAGGAGATGAAGGAGTTCGTTATCTGCGACTACCACAGCCACTGACGGGGCGATCATGAGCACCCAATATGACGACGACGTTGCCGCGGTCACCTTCGATCACGACGATGATTCGGTCGTCGTGATCATCGGCTCCGGCGCCGGCGGCGGGACCCTTGCGAACGAGCTGTGCCAAAAGGGTATCGATGTGGTCGTGATCGAGGCAGGCCGGCGCTTCACCGAGAAGGACTTCGAGAACGACGAATGGGCCGCGCACGAGAATTTCATGTGGCACGACAAGCGCACGACTAGCGGTTCTTCGCCCACGGTGCTGTTCTCCAAGGATTCACCGACGTCCATATGCAAGGGCGTCGGTGGCTCGACGCTGCTGTGGGCCGGCATGTGCCCGCGCTTTCAGGAGCATGATTTCAAGACCCGCAGCGTCTACGGCGAGATCCCCGGCGCGAGCCTGATCGATTGGCCGTTCGGCCTTGAGGAGTTCGCTCCCTACTACGATAAGGCCGAGGACAAGATGGGGGTCACCGGCACCCACGGCATCCCCCGCCTTCCCGCCAACAACAACTTCAAGGTGTTGGCCGCCGGCGCGCGGCGGCTGGGCTATAGCCAGATCGATACGAACAATGTGGCCGTCAACATCGAACCGCGCGATGGCCGCAACGCTTGCGACCAGATCAGCTTCTGTCGCCAGGGCTGCACCTCGGGCGCCAAATGGTCGACCATGAATGCCGAGATTCCCAAGGCCGAGGCGACCGGCCGCTGCGAGGTGCGCCCCAACGCCATGGCCTTGCGCATCGAGCACGATGAGGCCGGCCGGGTCAGCGGTGTCATCTACGCCGATGCCGATGGCAATCACCAGTCACAGAAAGCGCGTATCATCTGCGTTGCGGGCAATGCGATCGAGACGCCGCGGCTGCTGCTCAACTCGGAATCTGGCGCCTCTCCCGACGGCCTCGCCAATTCCTCAGGCCAGGTCGGTGCCAACTACATGCGCCACGTGCTCGGCGTGGTCTACGCCGAGTTCGACCAGCCCGTGAACTTCTATCGCGGCCAGCCGGTTGCAGGCGTGGTTCGCGATGAGGTGCGCCATGACCCCACGCGCGGCTTCGTCGGTGGCTACTACACCATGATCTTCGGCAACGGCCTGCCGCTCTATGCCGCCTCACTCGCCCCGAAGCGCTGGGGAGCCGACTACACGAGCTGGATCGAGCCCTATGGCCGCATGGCCAGTCTTGCCCTGCTCGGTGAGGACCTGGCGATCGACACCAACCGCGTGAGCCTGCACGGATCCGAGAAGGATCAGTTCGGGCTGCCGATCCCCAACGTCCACATCGATGACCACCCCAACGAGTTCGCAATGAAGAACTACGCCCAGAAGCGTGCGTGCGAGCTCTACGAGGCGGTCGGGGCCAAGCGCACGTTCGAGGCCCCGCCCTTTCCCAACTCGCACAACATGGGCACCTGCCGGATGGCCGATGATCCCGCCGAGGGCGTTGTCAATCGGTGGGGCCAGAGCCACGACGTCGCCAATCTCTTTATCTCGGACGGCAGCCAGTTTGCCTCGTCGATGGCCGGCAATCCGACCCTGACCATCGTCGCGCTCGCCATACGCCAGGCGGAGTACATCGCTGAGCAGATGCGCCGCAATGACCTCTAATCGAGACAGACCCGGACCACAATGCGCACGTGATTTTCGGCCGCTTTCGAGCGGGAAAGCGGACCTCCGGAGCCGCTAAGTCTGCTGTTGAAGGTGGAGCGGACGCGATTCAGCGGCTACCGGTACGGCCAGGTCTAGCCAGTTGCCGACGTTCGTCCAGCTTCGAGAGGATACCGTTGGCTGATTAGTTCCAGCGTCTTTGAGCCCGCCATAGAGGAGACACGTGGCAACACGACTTTCTACCCCGCCCTGCCATGCTTACCGTTGTGTCAAGGACAGCGGAAAGCAGCCACCCCAGCGGAGTGATCGATGACATCACGCAGTCGTCGCCCGGCTGGCTCGCCGTACGTCCTGCTTCTGCTCACGATGTGCTTCTGGGCCAGCAACGGTGTTGTCTCCAAGACCGCTTTAGCAAGCGTGCCGCCCGCCGGGCTGGTTTTCTGGTCCTGGGTCATCGGTGTCATCGTGCTGAGCCCTTTCGCGCTGCCACACGTGCTCGCCCGGCGGGATCTCGTACTGCGCAACTGGTTCAAGCTGGCGCTGATTGGCACACTAGCGATGAGCTTCTTCCTCCATCTGATCTACAACGCCCTCACCTTCACCACCGTAATCAACGCCGGACTCATCAGCACCACCATGCCGGCGGCGATCATTGCATTGGCATGGCTGCTGTATCGCGAGGCGATCTCGTGGCGGGCAGCTTTCGGCAGCGCGGTCGCGTTCGTGGGAGTGCTGCTGGTCATTGCGCGTGGCGACATCGCCGTATTGATGGAGCTCAGTTTCAACAGCGGCGATCTGCTGATCGTCGTCGCGGTTATGGCCTGGGCACTCTATACGGTGCTGCTCAGGCACGCGCCGGCTGAGCTTAACCCGCTGGCGACGCTGTGGGTGTTCGCGGTCGCGGGCGTGGTCGTCAACGGCTTAATTTACGCCTCCGAGCTGTTCTCGCCGATGGCCTTCACCGTCTCCTGGAGCAATGTGGCAATGATGGCCTACATCGCGGTCTTTCCGTCGGTGCTGGCCTTGGTCTTCTATAACGCCGGCGTCAAAGCTCTCGGTCCCGGCATCGCCGGGCAGTTTCTGTACCTGACGCCGATCCTGACGACGATCCTAGCCGTGATCTTCCTGGGGGAAGCCTTTGAACTCTTCCATTTGGTGGGCTTTGTGGTGATCGTGCTCGGCCTGTACATGGCAACAACGACGGGCCACTTGCTCCGGCCGATGCTCAGGTCGTGAGGCGCCAAGCCGAACAGCTGGCTGCTCGGTGGTTCGTTGCCCAGTGTAATGACGAAAGCGTCGAGCGCTGGCTCGCACACCAATTTCTGGAGGTCTAAGGGCGGACGAAGGACCCCCTGTCATATGCGGCCGCCTTCTAGCAGAACGCGGACCTCCCGAGCTCAAGATCTGCTGTTGGAGGCGGAGCGGCCGTGATTCATCGGTGGCCGGCACGGCCGGGGCTAGCCAATTCCGGGCATCCCGCCATCGCACCGAGCGAGGAAGGGGCCGGGAATCAACCCTTGGGGAGGTAAGGGATCGTGCCTGTCGCGTCCGCGTCGTCGATAACGTGGAGAGTGCTGACGCTCCCCTCCTGGCGCGCCTTTGCATAGGGCGCGTAGTCTGGATCATTTGCGAAAGCCTGCAGAGCATCCATCGAAGGCCACTGGATCAAAGCCATCATTGTTGCGTCTGAGCCTTCGCCCTCTACCGTCGTTATGTTGCTCGTCCGCGATAGGTACTTCCCGCCATGTCTATGGACGATGTCATGAACATTGGCCGCGTAATCCGGCAACCAGCTGTCGTCGGTGATATTCACCTCCGCAATCACGTAAACCGTCATCAATTCCCCTCCTTCGCCGCCTGCGTTGGGCGCTCTCTACAGAACCGACGAGCGCGAACTGAATCCGTGTTAAAGCCCGACGAAAGCCCGAGTTGGGGCCGCCGCGGAGGTCCACGAATCGCGTCTTCGATGCGCGATATCCATCCGGCAACGTTCGGAACTGCTGCCAGCGAGATTCCAGACGGCTCCCGCAATACGAACGCCGTAGCGATAGCGAAGTCCGCTAGGCTCAACGAGCCCGCGACCCAGTTGCGCACATCGAGACCAGTGTTGAGGACCTTGAGCAGCTTGTGGGTTTCAGCAACCGAATCCGCGATGGCGCTCTCGTCAGCATCCCCCATGCCGAACTTGCTCTTTAGAACTCGCTCGAACGTGACCCTTTGGATCGCCGGCCGAAGTGGATAGCTCCCCAGTATGACCACTGATCAACGACCGCGCGGATTGCGGGGTCCTCCGGGTAGAGGCTTTGCTCGGGCTTCTTGGCCGCAAGGTAGACGTTGATCGCGCGGCTCTCCCACAGGATCATCCCGTCGTCGTCCAGCACCGGCACTTTTCCGTTGGGGTTCATCGCGAGAAATGTCTCGGTCTTGGTCTCGGCTTGTATGTCGACGTCGACGATATTCAGATCGAGTCCGAGCTCGTTAGCAACCGCGCGAACGCGCACGCAATTTGGGGATAGGTCGATGCTGTAGAGCTTCACGATCACCTCGTTGGGTTGGCTCCGACGTCGCCGTGAATGCGCAGGGAGGCGACCGTCAAGGGAGCGGACGATACAGCCACCAGCACGCGAACCACAAGCGATGACGCCTGGCAGCGCTTAGCGAACGTCGCGGCGCCGACAGTCAGCAACCGGGGTACTCTGGCCGTGGCGCGGCCGACTCGCGGGCGGCCAGGTCTAGCCACAACCGGCCGTCGGGCTGGGCCTGGTAGGAAGTCATGAGCAGCCTAGTTCAGGCGTCTCCGCCGCGCCACCAGGCTGAGTCCGACGAGGCTGAAGCCGAAGACGGCGAGGGTGGTGGGCTCAGGCAGGGCCGCTGATTTCACGAACGGGTCGCCGGAAAGCGGGATGAAAAACGACTGGCCGGAGCCATCGAACGGGGCCCCGACGTCGGTGCGGAGCTCCAGTGTGGCATTGGCCACGCCAGCAGCGAGCGGCGAATACTTCACCAGAAGATCGGCGAACTGCGTCGGATCGAGAACCGTTCCCGGCGTGAAGGTAGGAAGCTCGAACGCTGAGGCGTCCGGGCCGGTGATGCTAATACCGGTCAGCGTCATCGCAACGAGCTCCGTGTCAATTACCACATCTGGAGTGGTATTGGTGATCCGGAGCGGGCTTGTCGCCATCGTCCCGACCACCTCGTCATCGTGCAACGCGACGAACGCGCGATCAGCGACCAGCCCGGCGGCGAGGAAGCGTGAAGCGCGTTCGATGGGCCCGAGGAAAGGGCACAGTTTCTCTCGGAACGCCTGGCAGTAGAGAGCGGTTGCCTGGGCATACCGCGGCCTGGGTACGCCCAGCTGAATACGCACCTCATCCTTCATACGTGTCATATGGAGATATCGCGCGCGCATGAATAGACCCAATGCGATGCGCCTGTGGCCGTCAGGAAAACCTGACGCGGAGGCGATACCGGGAGGGGCCGGCTCATCCGATCGCGTTACTTTGCCGGGGCGCGGGTGGACGCGCTATAACGCGAGCCGTGGTTGAACCTCTCATGTCTCCAGCGGGATCAGCGCAGACACCGTGGTCAACCGCGTGACCGACGTCGCGGAAGTGCACTGAGCGATGGAACATCCGGCTATCTTCGGCCTCCAATTCCTGCTGAGCCTGATCGTCTACGTGCTGATCGCGAAGTGGTACGTGGCGCCGTGGCTCGCGGCAAAACCGATCAACCAGGCGCTTATGCCGTTGATCTTCCCCCACGCGTTCCGCCATATCGGGCTGCTTTTTCTCGTGCCCGGCGTGGTGGCCGAGCCCCTGCCGCCTGCGTTCGCCGATCCCGCCGCCTACGGCGATTTCGCCACTGGCATTCTGGCCATCCTGGCCCTACTTGCCCTGCGCGGCGGCTGGCGAATAGCACTGCCGCTGGTGTGGCTCTTCAGTATCGTCGGCGCCGTGGATCTGCTCCACGCCGTGGTCCGCGGCCTGACCGTCGACGCCCAGGAACACATGGGCGCCGCCTGGTACATCCCGACGTTCATCGTCCCCGCCCTGATCGTGACGCACGTCATGGTATTCGCCCGCCTGCTGCGGCCGAAGTCTGACGGGGTCTAGTCTCGATCACCCCCGCGGCTACGTGATAGCTCGGAGTTGAAACGAACGCCGGCCGGACTGCCTAGCGTTTTGGTTCCCCCAGCCGGCGCTCAGGCGTGCGCTGCCTCGCCGGGCACCTCGAACACCGGCTCCACCGCCCGCAGTTCCTCGAGCGGGATGTGGCAGGCGATCGCGTGGCCGGTGTCGCTGTCCCGTACCGGCGGCGGCTCCTCCTCGCAAATCGTGCCGATCTTGCGCGGGCAGCGCGATGAGAACGGGCACCCCTTCGGCGGGTTGAGCGCACTTGGCACCGCGCCCTCGAGCACGATGTCCCGTTTCTTGATCGCCGGATCGGCGATCGGCACTGCCGACAACAGCGCCTCGGTGTAGGGGTGATAGGGCGGGGCGAACACCTCTTCGGTGGTGCCGCGCTCCATGATCTGGCCGAGGTACATGACGACGATGCGATCGGCGAGGTAGCGCACGACGCTAAGGTCGTGGCTGATGAACAAGAGCGTCGTGCCGTGCTCGCGCTGGATATCCATCAACAGCTCGGTCACCGCCGCCTGCACCGAGACATCGAGCGCCGAGACCGGCTCGTCGGCAACGACCATGGCCGGATTTCCGGCAAAGGCGCGGGCGATGCCGACCCGCTGCTTCTGCCCGCCGGACAACTGGCGCGGGCGCCGCTGGGCGAAGTCGCGCGGCAGCCGAACGGTATCCAACAGCTTGTAGACCTGCTCGCGCACTTGTGCCGGCTCGCGATCGACGCCGAAGCGACGGATCACCCGGCCGATCTGTGCGCCGATCGTGTGGCTGGGATTGAGCGTATCGTTGGGGTTCTGGAACACCATCTGCAGGTCGCTGATCTGCTTGCCCGAGCGGGCTTTGACCGGCACCTCGCCGATATCGTTGCCGACAAAATGGAGCTCTCCGTCGGTCGCGGTCTCCAGCCCCATCAGCACCTTGGCGAAGGTCGATTTGCCGCAGCCCGACTCGCCGACGATCGCCACCGTCTCGCCGCGCCGGGCGGAGAAGTTGAGCGATTCATTGGCCCTCACCCAGCGCACACCCTTGCCCGA
The DNA here is from genome assembly GCA_965248765.1 of Alphaproteobacteria bacterium. GTDB lineage: Bacteria > Pseudomonadota > Alphaproteobacteria > VGEJ01 > VGEJ01 > CBDFKF01. The sequence continues at coordinate 331,907 of CBDFKF010000003.1, read as the reverse complement.
CACCAGTGCGGCGATCGATCGATCGTGGACCGGGTAGTACTTCTGCATGTCGTTGACGCGCAGAACCTCTTCGCCGATCTCCGATCGCGGACGCGCTGCTTCCGCCTGCCGCTTGGTCTGCCACTCGATCTCCTCGAAGCGGACACAGCGCGCGCGGTGCGGCACCGCGCCGTCGGCCACCATCCGTATGGCGATGTCGTCCTGATCACAATGGCCGGCGCTGAAGTGATCGCAGCGCGGCCCGAAGTTGCACCCTTGGGGGCGCTGATGGGGCAAGGGGAGCTGGCCGCGGATCGGCATCAGGGGGCGGGCGTTCTTGTCGGCGCTCGGCAGCGGGATACAGTCGAACAAACCCTGGGTGTAAGGGTGGCGCGGAGCGGCGAAGACCTCGTCCACCCGGCCTTCCTCCACCACCTCGCCCGAATACATCACGCACACTCGGTCGCAGGTCTCGAGGATCAGCCCCAGGTTGTGCGAGATGTAAAGGAGCGCGGTGCCGTACTTCTGGCTGAGCTCGCCGATCAGCTTGACGATCCCGGCCTCGACCGTGACGTCGAGCGCCGTCGTCGGTTCATCCAGGAGGAGCAGCTTGGGGTTGGCCAACAGCGCCATGGCAATGACGACGCGCTGCTGCTGGCCGCCGGAGATCTGGTGCGGGTAGGAGGCGAGCACGCGCTCGGCATCGGCGAGGCGGACATCGCCGAGCACCTCGATCGCCCGCTGGCGTGCCTCCGCCGTGCTTGCGCCATCGTGAACGAGCGGCACCTCCATGAGCTGTGTGCCGAGCGTGAGGCTCGGGTTGAGCGCCGCCATCGGCTCCTGATAGATCATCGCGATCGAGGAGCCGCGGATCCGGCGCAGCTCCTCGTTGCTCAGGCTCGCCATATCGCGGCCGTCGAACTTGATGGCGCCGCCGACGATGCCGCCGTTGTTGCCCATGTAGCGCATGATGCCCATGGCGACCGTCGACTTGCCGCAGCCCGATTCGCCGACCAGCCCGACCGCCTCGCCCGCCCGCAAGGTGAGCGAGAAGTCCTTGACCGCCGGGATCTCGCCCGCCCGCGTGTAGTAGGACAGGCGAAGGTCCTCGATTTCCAAGAGCGGCGCGCCGGGTTGCTCGTTCACGGTCTCAATCCCTCAACGAGATCTCGCGCAGCCCGTCGGCGAGCAGGTTGAAGCCGAGGATCAGCGACGAGATGGCGATACACGGCAACACCGTCATATAGGGAAACGCCAGCGCCATCGGCCGCGCCTCGTTGATCATCCCGCCCCAGTCGGGATCGGGCGGCGGCAGCCCCAGCCCGAGAAAGCCGAGGACGCCAATCGTGATGACGACATAGCCCAACCGCAGGCACGCATCGACGATCAACGGCCCGCGCGCATTGGGCAGGATCTCGATCAGCATGATGTGCCACGGGTTCTCGCCGCGGGTCTGGGCGGCGGCAACATAGTCGCGATTACGCAAGTCCAGTACCAGCCCGCGCACGATGCGCATGATGCCGGGTGCGCTCGCGAAGGTGATGGCGATGATGATGTTGATGCCCGAGGCACCGATGGTGGCGATGATGATGATGTAGAGCACCAACACGGGGAACGACAGGATAATGTCGCTGAGCCGCGAGAGGAACTCGTCGAGCCAGCCACGGAAGTAGCCGGCGGCCAGTCCCATCACGATGCCCACGACGTACGCGCAGAGCGTCGCCAGCGGGGCGTAGAACAGCACCGTCTGCGAGCCCCAGATGATGCGCGAGAGGATGTCGCGACCGAGGTGGTCGGTGCCGAGCCAGAACGTGCCGCCCTCGACATAGTCGGTGAACAGCGGGGCAAACGGTTGGATGATCGCGTTGGGCGGGAAGGGCGCCAGGAGCGGCGCGAAGATGGCGACCAATACCCAGAAGATTATGATGCCGGCCCCGATCATGCCTACCACGCTCTCGCGCAAAAGCGCGAAGGAACGCAGCGCCCGCATCAGGGCCGCGCCGTGGCTAGGGGCAGGCGGGCTTTGTGCGACCTCGGCCATTACGTATGCTTTTGCACGCCCATCTAGCTCACCCGGATGCGCGGGTTGAGATAGGTGTAGCCAATGTCGGCGATGGTCTGGGTCACGACCGCGACGAACACCGCCACCATCGCGCAGGCCTCGATCAGGAAGATGTCGTCGTTCAGCGAGGCCTCCAGCAACAGCGCTCCGAAACCTTTGTAGGCGAAGAAGAACTCGACGACGATGACGCCGGAAAGAAGCCAGTTGATCTGCAGCATGATTACGGTGAACGGGGCGATCAGGGCATTGCGCAGCGCGTGACGGACGATGACGCGCGAATAGGGTAGGCCCTTGAGCACCGCCGTTCGGATGTAAGGCTGCGTCATCACCTCGGCCATCGAGGCCCGGGTCATGCGGGTGACATAGCCGAAGTCGTAGATCACCAGCACCATCACCGGTAGCACGAGCTGAACCGGGTCGAAGCCGTCGGACATCGCGCTCGTGCCCGGCAGGAGGCCAAGCCAAAACACAAAGATCGCGGCGAGGAATACGGCGCTCGCGAACTCCGGCACCGAGGTGGTCACGATGCTCGATACCGAAATCACGCGGTCGAGCGGCGAGCCCTCGCGCATGCCGGCGAGCACCCCGAGCAACAGCGACAAGGGGATCATCACCGCGAACGTGGCGAGGCCAAGGATGCCGGTGTTGCCGAGCCGCGGCCACAGCACATCGGCCACCGGCGCTTTGAACCGGATCGACTCGCCGAAGTCGCCGCTCGCGAAGTTGCCGAGCCAGCTCAGGTAGCGGACGTGGAGCGGCTCGAAGTAGCCGTGTGCCTCGAGCCACAGGTTGCGCTGCTCGTCGCTGGAATAGGGCCCCAGCACCTTGGTGGCGACGTTGCCCGGCGAGAACTCGAGCAGCAGGAACAACACTACCGACACCACGATCATGGTCAGGACCATGAAGCCGAGGCGGCGAAAAACGAACAGGATCATGGATAACTCGCGGTGCGAGCGGCACCCAGCCGCCCAAGCTGACGGTGGGCCGGCCTCATGGCCGGCCCACTGCCGCTACCGCATTAGGTGTCCATCCACACCTTGGCGTAGTGGTGCTCGAGCGCGACCTGCGCGTACACCCCGTGCACTTTCTCGTGCGCGGCCGTGAACACCGAGCGCCAGAAGTCCTGCGAGATGATCGAATCGTCTTGAACGATCCCTTGTAGCTGCGCCATCACCTTGCGCCGCTCGTCGGCATCGAGCTTGGTGCCGGCCTCGTCCAACAGCCGGTCGAACTCGGGGTTGGAATAGGCGGTTTCGTTCCACGCCACACCGCTGCGATAGGCCAGGTTCAGCACCTGCACCCCTAACGCACGGTGGGTCCAGGCAGTGAATCCGAACGGTGTCGACATCCACCGGTCCCAGTAGGTGCCTCCCGGCATGATGTTGATGGCGAGGTCGATGCCGGCAGGCTTGACCATTTCCGAGAGCGCCTTGCAGGTGTTCTGCTCCCACGTCGGCTGCGCGACGCAGTCGATCGTGATCTGGATGCCGTCTGGATAGCCGGCTTCGGCCAGGAGCTTTTTAGCGCGATCGTAGTCCTGTTTCTGCGCCGGAATCTGCGCATACTCGGGGTGAACTGGCGAGACATGGTGATCCTCGCCGACGGCGCCGCGGTTGAGGTAGACGACCTCAAGCATGCGGGCTGGATCGACGCAGGCCTGCATCGCCTGGCGCAGCTTCTTGTTGTCGTAGGGCTCCTCGCTGATCCGCATGCGGGCGACGCCGGTCTGTGCCGTCACGCCTTCGTGGACGACGATTCCAGGCAGCGACTGGGCGGTCGCCACCTGCTCGATCGAGACCTGGTGCCAGGCATCGACCTGCCCCGAGGCGAGCGCCGCGATCGATGCCGCCGGATCGTCACCGTGGTCGACGTAGGTGATCTTGTCGAGATAGGGCTCGCCGCCCCAATAGTCGGCCCGCTTCGTTAGCACTGCCTTCTCGCCGACCGTGAACTCGCCCAGCGTGAACGGGCCGGTGCCGACCGGGTTCTTGGTGAGATCGCCGCCTTCGTCCGAGAAGCGACGGTGGACGCACAGCGCGGGATAATCGGCCAGGCTCTCGGGAATGGCGAGATCCGCCGTCTTCAGATGCAGCATGACGGTGTGGGCATCGACCTTCTCGAGCGCGCCTTCTGCGGCCACGGTCGACATGATCGGATTGCCGTCATCGTCTTTCTTGCCGGTATCCACCTTGGTCGTCAGCGACGAGAAACGGCCCTGGTTGGACGAGCCCGTAGCCGGGTCGAGCCAGCGGGCGAAATTGAAGATCACGTCTTCCGCCGCGAAGTCGTCCCCGTTCGACCACTTGACGCCCTTACGCAGGTTGAGCGTCCAGGTCTTGAGGTCCTCCGAGGCCGACCAGCTCTCCAGAAGGCTACCCTGCGCGGCACCATCGGGGCCTATCATGACCAGGGGTTCGGTCATGTGCCGGGCGACGTTGCCTTTCTCGGTCCAGTCGTAGACCGCCGGGTCGGAGCTCTCCTTGACGTTCATCGAGACCCGCAGGTTGCCGCCCATTTTTGGGACATCGGCGTGGGCCGACCGTGTCATGGGCTCGCCGGTGATCTTGCCGAGCATGGCGTAGGCCAAGCTGGTCGTGACTCCGAGCTTGGTGGCGGTGCCGAGGAACTCGCGGCGGGTGACCTCGCCCTTGCGAAGTCGCTCGGCGATTTCCGGTACGTAGGGGTGCATCTTGGGGTCCTTGGCCATGTCCTCCCTCTTCGTGGCTAGCGTTCGCAAAGTCATCGGCCCAAAAAGTCATCGGCCAGTGCCTCGTTTCGCATCTGCCGACCAGCCGGTATGGGTGAAGTGGCCCCAGGGACGCGTACGCAACGCTTCCGGTTCGTGCCGCCCCCGATCCGGCTCGCCTTCGGGCACAACCAGGGCGTCATCACCCGCGGTCGGTGCCTTTCAGAGCGTATGCCGGAGTATAGCCATGTTTGGCGACGCTACGAAACCCCGTGCCTCGCGGCCTTCGCCGGGTCCCGTCACCTGCCGCGCTACTTCGAGGTAGCGACGTAGACGCCGTCCCAGTCGGGCGGCGGCGGCTCGGCTGCGTAGTCCGCAAGCCGCTCCTCGTAGAGGTCGTAGAGGGTGTTGAGCGCTCCGTCCAACAGCCGGCACTCCTTGACCAGGGTCGCGGCCTGGCTGAACTCGCGACCGCGATAGGCCTCGAGCATGGCATTGTGGCGCTCCTCGAGCAGCTGGAACTGCTGGCTCTCCTTCATGTCCTTTTCGCCGAGCAGTGCGTAGATGCGCACGCCCTCGGTCTTGCCCTTGACGGCGATGTAGTCGAGCTCGATCGTCGCGTACTCGGGAATGGCGGTTTTGGTGGTCTCGCCGATGACGATGCCGACGCCGACGCCGTAGTTCTTGGACTGGCCCTCGAGCCGCCGCGAGGTTCACGGGATCGCCTAACACCGAATAATCGAAGCGCTGGTCCGAGCCCATGTTGCCAACGCAGCACTCGCCGGAATTCAGGCCGATCCCGATGTTGAGCGGGAAGAACGGCTCGCCGGCGGCTTCGCGCGCGGCCTTGATGTCGGCGTTGAGGCCCTCGAGCGCATTGAACATTTCGAGCGCCGAATCGCACGCGTGCGTTGCGTGCCCCTCGTCATCGAGCGGCGCGTTCCAGAATGCCATGATGGCGTCGCCCATGTACTTGTCGATGGTGCCGCGGCGTTCGAGGATCTTGTCGGTCATCGGTGTCAGGAACCGGTTGATAAGCCGCGTCAGTCCTTGCGGATCCGCCTTGAACTGCTCCGAGATCGTGGTGAAGCCGCGGATGTCGGCGAACAGCAGGGTCATGTTCCTCATCTCGCCGCCGAGCACGAGCCGGCTCGGATCTTCCGCGAGCTGCTCGACCAGCGCCGGCGACATGTAGCGGCTAAAGGCACCGCGCACCTGGCGGCGCTCGGCCTCGCTGCGCAGGAAGTTGATCAGCGAACCGGCGAGGTAGACGGCCAGCACCACCAACGACGGATACACCGGGTCCAGGAGCTGCTGGAACTCGGTGTAGCTGTACCAGGAAAGCGCGACCGCCGCGGCGGCAGCGGCAGCACCCAGAAACGCGCACCACAACGCGCCGAGGAGTGGCAGAAGCAGCGTCAACGTCACGCCCAGCACCACCATGTAGGTGATTTCGGCTCCGTCGCCCCAGTCCGGCCGCTCGAGGTAGTGGCCGAGAAGCATCTGCTCGATCGCCAGGGCGTGGACTTCGACTCCGGCCGCCGCAGGATTCAAAGGAGTCGCTCGCAGATCCTTGAGGCCCGCTGCGCTCGTCCCCACCAGCAGGATGTGGCCTTCCGCGCGGCTGGCATCGAAATCCTCTTCGAAGACCTCCCACGCTGGGATGTAGCGCTCGGGCACGAAGTCGGTGAAGTGGATCCAGATGCGGGCCTTCGAATCGGTCGGCACCTCGATGCGGCCGATCTTGACGTGATTGATCCCGGTATGCTCGCCGTAGGCCTCCTCCATGTTCGCACCGGCCGACTTGACGATGAAGTTGCGGGCGCCTTGCGCTATCCGAATCGCCTAGGCCGACAGCGGGAGATGCATCTGGTCGCCCGTTTTCAGGACCAGCGGCACCCGGCGCACGATGTTGTCGGTCTCGGAGATCAGATTGAAGCTGCCGTTGCCGCTCGCGGCCTCTTCAATGGCCGGTAGGTTGGTGACCGCGCCTGAGAAGCCGAAAAGCTCCGGCAGTGGATCGTCGCCCGCGAACGCGTAAGAGGCCTTTGTCGCCGGCGCTCCGCCCTCGACGTCGTCGGCCAAGACGAAACCGGTCACTACGCTGGTCTGGGCGATGATGTCAGCAAGTATGGCGTCGTGATCGTAAAGCTCCGCGCCTTCGAGACGCTGCTCGATGTCCGGGGTGAACTCCGACCACACGGGCAAGATCTGGCTTGGCGAGGTGCGGTCGGGCACCGCGAATACGATATCGAAAGCGATCACCGCCGCTCCGGCGTTGGCCAGGTACGCAATCATTTTGGCGACATCCGTGCGCGGCCACGGCCATTGGCCAATGCGTGTCAGGCTCTCGTCGTCGAGATCGATGATCTTGACCGCCGCCGGCTCGTAGACGCGCGGCTGGATGATCTGGAACTGGTCGAAGATTCTGTTTTGCGCCTCCAGCACGATCGGGATGTTCTGCACCCGCACGAAGACCGCGAGCACGATCAGGGCCAGAGGGACGATGAGATGAAGCCAGGCGTTTAGGCGTCGCGTCCGTCGATCTCCTTAAGCCGGGCTCGCCGCTTCGGCGATGGCCGTCTCGGGCGGGCGATCGAGAAGGTCTGGTGAATCTCGTCCATGCGCGCATCGTGACGGCGCAGCACCTCGACGAGGCGCGGATCGAAGTGCCCCTTGGGATCGATCCGCGCCTCGCCGTTGACGATGATGTCCATCGCCCGGGCATGATCGAATCGAGGCTTGTACGGCCGCACCGAGCGCAGCGCGTCGTAGGTATCGGCGAGCGCGACAATCCGGGCTGAGATGGGTATGGCCTCGCCCTTGACGCCGTGGGGATAGCCGGTGCCGTCTCACTTCTCGTGGTGATAGAGCGCGATCTCGGCCGCCATCCTGAGGCGCGGCGAGTGCGACAGGATGCGGTAGCCGTAGATCGGATGCTGGCGCATCTCTTCGCGCTCGGTCTCGTTGAAGTGACCGCGTTTCTTGAGAACCGCGGCATCGATGCTCATCTTGCCGACGTCGTGCAGCTGGGCGCTGTAGCGGATCTCATCGCAAAACTGCCGTCCCATCCCCAGCGCATCGGCCAGGAAGTGGCTGTACTCGTTGACGCGAACGATGTGGTTGCCGGTGTCCTCATCATGGATCTCGGCGGCCCGCGCCAACAAGGTAATCGACAGCATGAAAGCCGCCTCGGTCTCCTCCTGAGGATCGGCGATGCGCGCACGTTGGGTGCGCAGCTGTTTATTGCGCTCGCGCAGCTTGGCGTTCTTGGCCGCCACCTGCTCCATCGCGCCGGCCCGCTCGATCTGGCCGCCGAGGATGCGCGCCACCGGCTCCAGCAGCTCCGCCTGGTCGTGGTCGAACGGGATGGTCGTGCCGCGCGCGCTGTCCTGGCGGTTGATCAGCTCGACCACCGCGATCACCGCACCGGCGGCATTACGGACGGGGAAGCAGAACACCGAGCGGGTGCGATAGCCGGGGATCTCGAAGCGCGGCTGGAACCGGTAGGGAGTGCCGGCCGGCAGCTCGTAGACGTCCTCGATCACCACCGCCTCGCCGGTCTCGGCAACGTGCGCAGCGATGGCCGAGGCCGCCGCCGGCATGGCGCGATGGCGCGGCTTGATGCGGATGGCATCGTTCTGCACGCTCGCCGGCTCCGGGCTCGGGCCGGCGCTCTGGCGCTGGACGAGATAGATGGTGCCAGCCTCGGCGCCGGTGACCTGACGGCATTTTGAGAGAATGCGATCGAGCAGGCGGGCGCGCGAGCGGTCATGCTCGCGCTCGACAAAGTCCAGAAACTCGACGATCAGGCTCATGCCGCGCCGTTTCCCGCACCCTTGCCTCGGCGCCCCCCGGCGAGCGCTATCTTAGCGCCACCGCCGGAGGAGGCCAAGTCTGGCTGAGGGCCCGGAACGGCGCCGGGCCTCAGCAACAGGACGTTTTGGTCTCCGTTGCCGTCTCTTGCGCTCGGGTCTGCGATGCCGCGGCGAGCTCGTTTATCTCGTCATCGGTGATGTCCTCGATGCCGAAGGACTCGTGGCTGCCGTGGGTGTGGAAGCCTTCCCACGCGAGCCCGTCGGGATCGGCGACCCACAGCTTGTTCGAGCGTGCGTAACAGCAGGCACCGTCCTGGATGGGGTGCCCCGTGAGGCCGCGTTCGGTCGCCTCGGTGACGAATTCCCGCAGGTCCTCCTCGCTATCGAACTGCAGGCCGAGGTGGTCGACGCCGGGCTTCCGGCCGCGGTCGGTGATGGCGAAGTTGATGCGCGGATCGTCGACCATCCACTTGGCGTAGTCGTCCTTCAGGACCGTCGGCTCGGTGCCGAATAGGGTGGAATAGAAGCCGACGGCGAGGTCGAGGTCGCTCACGGAAACGCTGATGTGCAGGCGCTTGGTCATGTCGGGATCTCCTCTAGCGGCTCGCTGGGGTTGGTCACGGCCGCCGGCGGGCGGCGGCAGCAGTTGTCGGTGAGAAAAGCGATCAGGCGGTTGACGGCGACATATTCCGCGGCATAGGTGATCGAGCGCCCGTTGCGGCGAGCACTCACCAATCCGGCGTGGCGGAGCTGGCTCAGGTGAAACGACAGCGTCGGCCCGGCGAGGCCGAGCTCTTTCGCGATGTGGCCGGCGGCCATGCCGGCCGGCCCGGCCTCCACCAACCGCCGAAAGATGGTGAGCCGGCTCGCCTGGGCCAGCGCCGAAAGCCGCTCCACCACCGCTGTGATTTCCATATTTCCATCATATTGGAAATATCGAATCGATGTCAAGGCGGGCGAGACTGCGTTTCGCGGGGGCGGGTCTCAGGGCGGCAAAACAAGAATTCGCTCAATATGGTTTCCTTCATTGATATCTGTGAAACGAAAATGTAAATATCCGTCATGACCGATAACGTCCACTACCTCATCCCGCCGCCGAGGCAGATCGCGCACTATCTGCGGATCAGTCCAACCGGCCATCGCCAGCTTGAGCATCTGCTGAGCGCGGGCAGGCTCCCACCGACCCGGTTTGTCGTCGACGCGGCTAGCCATGATCACCAAACCGACTTGATCAAGGCACTCCGCGCGCCTCGTCCGCCGGAGCGTGGAGGAGCGCGATCTCGATCCGATCCCGCGCATCGCCGGGTATGAGCGGAGTCGCGGAGAAGCCACCCGCCGTCGCGCGACTGGTCGCCGACCTGAAGGAGCGCGGCGGCCTTACCGGGAGAGACATCGCCAACATCGTCGACGTCTCGCCGGCCACGGTTACGCGGTGGAGCAAGGGTATCGGGGCGCCCTCGATCCAGAGGCAGGCGGTCATCGCCGAGCTCCGCTGGGTCGCCGAACGCCTGTCGGACTTCTACACGCCGGATGAGGCGCGCCTTTGGCTTCACGCCCCACACCCCCTTCTGAACGGCGAACGGGCGATCGACCTCATCAACGAGGGCCGTACGAGCGAAGTACTTGAGGTCATCGAGCAGCTCGACAGCGGCGCGTACCTCTAGCTGTGCCCCGCGGGCGCCGCGCGCGCGATCATCGACTGCTCGATGCCCTTGGCGCGCTAGAGCCCGAGGCTTTTGTCGGTTCAACCTGGCGGATCGTGCGTGACGGCCGCGAGCCGCTCGAGCCGCTCGAGGCGTCGAACGCGCGAGGCCGATGGAGCCCCGGTCATTTCGACGTGCTGTACACTTCGCTCAATCCGGATGGTGCGCGGGCCGAGGTGTTCTTTCACCTGGCGCGGCAACCGGTCTTCCCATCCCAGCTCCGTTACTCGCTGTACAGGCTTAATGTTGGCACGAAGAAGACGTTGCGCCTCGCAAACACGCAGTCGCTCAACGCCTTGGGGGTTGAGGAGGCGCACTACCGTGACCTCTTGTACGACAAGACGCAGGCAATCGGCGACGCAGCGCAATTCATGGGCTTTGACGGTTTGATAGTGCCCAATGCCCGCTGGGGCTGTCTCAACCTCGTGCTTTTCACCGACGCCGTCGCTTTACATGAGATCGAGATCGACGATCCCGTTGAAGTCGATTGGGATGCGTGGCGCGAGAAGCATCGGAACCGCGGTACCTGAGATCCTTGCAGCGCTTCGCGAACCCCCGTCGCGTCTAGAAGAACACTAGCGTGTCAACGGCGGCGTAAAAATGTACCGGCGCGGCGTCGTAAAAATGTACTGCGGGCTGGGTGGTAGCTTGTCCCCGTAGTCCACGGGAGGGGGCTGTGGGCCGACGGGGACAAGCGGGGGGTTATTCGGACGGTTGCCGGCGTCGTGACCGGCTCTGCTTGAGGCGGTAGCTCTCGCCGTTGATCTCCAGGATATGGCCATGGTGGGTGATGCGGTCGAGCAGCGCGCCGGTGAGGCGCTCGCTGGCGAACACCGTCGTCCATTCCTGGAAGGGCAGGTTTGAGGTCACGATGGTGGCGCCGTTCTCGTAGCGCCGGCTGAAGACGTCGAACAGCAGCTCGCTTCTGGTCTGCGACAGGGGCCCGTAGCCGAGCTCGTCGACGATCAGGAGATTGACCCTGGCGAGCTGGGCCTGGAGGCGGAGCAGCCTCTTCTCGTCGCGCGCCTCGATCAGCTCGTGGACCAGATGGGAGGCTGTGGCGAAGCGCACGCCGAGGCCCTTGTGGCAGGCGGCGAGGCCGAGGGCGAGAGCGACATGGGTCTTGCCGACGCCGCTCGGGCCGAGCAGGATTAGGTTCTCGCGGCGCGCGATATACTCGCCGCGCGCGAGATCCAGCACCAGCATCTTGTTGAGCGCCGGGATCGCCTTGAAATCGAAGCTCTCAAGCTGTTTGACGACAGGGAACCCGGCCTGCTTGATAAGCCGCTCGACGAGGCGGCGCTCGCGGTCGATCAGCTCCATCTCCACCAGCCGGGCCAGGAACCGCACATGATCCAGGCCCTCGGCCGCGCACCGGCGCGCCAGTTTCTCGTATTCCCGCAGGAAGGTCGGCAGCTTCAGCCTCTTCAGGTGATGTTCGAGCAGGATGCGGGGGGCCTCAACCATGGCCGGCCCCACCGGCCAGCGGGGTGGCGTAGTCGGCGCTCCGCGTGGCGGCGACGAAGGGCTGGGGCAGGTGCGGATAGCGCGACAGGTCGAGATGCACGGGCCGCCTCTCGATGCGGGCCAGCAGCAGGTGCTTGACGGCGTCGAAGCCGATCAGGCGGCGCTTCACCGCGTCGCGCACCGCGGCCGCCACCTGCGGTTCCGGGAAGTCTTCGTGCAGGCGCAGCACCTGGATGTATTCGCGCTTGCCGCGCGGCCCGAAGCGCGCCTCGAGGAGGCGGCGCAACGTGTCGAAGGCCGGATCGAGCTTCCACCCTCTCAGCGGCGCCGCCTGGTCCAGGGCGCCCGGCTTCTTCTCCAGCAGCGACAGATAGTGCAGCGGGTCGTAGACGACGTCGCCGCGGACATAGCTGCGCCGATGGCGGGCGACGATCTCGGCGCCGAGCGCGATCTCGACCCGGTCGACATAGCCCTTGACCGTCACCTTCTTGTGGGCGTGCACCGCCGGTGCCGAGTAGTCCACCAGCCGGTAGCGCACCAGGGCCGTCGACGAGACCTGGCCCGGCACATGCTCGCAGGCCTCGAAGGGAACCGCCGGCAGATCACGCAGGGCCTCGAGATCGGCGAGCAGCGCCGCCGCCTGCTCCCCTGCCGAAGCGGTCGCGGAACAGATAGTGCGACTGAAGATGTGAGAACGCCTGCGTCCTGAGGCGCGTGCCGTCGCCCAGGATCCGCGCCACCGCCAGGGTCGTGTTGTCGTAGAGGATCGAGCGCGGAACCCCGCCGAGGAAGGCGAAGGCGCTGACATGGCCGTCCAGGAATGCCTCCGTCGTCTCCCGGGGGGAGGCCTTCACGAACCAGACATTGGAATGGGGCAGGATCAGGCAGAAGAAGGCAACCTTCTCGCGCCGGCCCGGCAGCTCCACCACCGCCTCGCCGAAGTCGGGCCCGCGCCCGTGCAGCCATGCCGATCTGTGGGGCAGTCGCGAGCAGACAGATAAAAATGCAGGCAAGTACAGTTGGCTTGTCGGTAACGACGCAGCAAGCACGGAGTGGCGGGCACTGTCCCTCAAACTCCCCCTGCGTCTGTTCGTGCCGCGCGACGAAGCGCTGCATGAGGAGTACGAAGCCGGGTGGTCATTGACCGACATCTTCCCGGTCAATTCGGTTGGCATCGTCACTGCACGCGACAAACTCACGATCCAGTGGACGGCAGAAGATATGGAGCGCGTCGTCGCGGACTTCGCCGCCCGAGGGACGGAGGATGCACGGTCGTTCTACGACTTGGGCAAGGACGCGCAGGACTGGAAAGTAGAGTTGGCGCAGGAAGATGTTCGGAGGGAAAACGGGCTCGTTTGCCCCGTGCTGTACCGGCCGTTCGACAGACGCGTTACCTATTATACGGGCAACTCCCGGGGCTTCATTTGCAGACCCCGACCAAACGTCATGCGGCACATGCTGGCGGGGGAGAATGTAGGCCTATCAACCACGAGATCGAAGGAATTGGTTGGAGGGTGGGAGCACATCTTCGCGTCCAAGCACCTCATCCAGCACCACACGGTCTCGCTCAAGGAGGTCAATTATCTTTTTCCCTTGTACGCCTACTCTCTGGAGGCGCTAGCCCAATCTTCGACTGGACGGGAACCGAATCTAGACCGCGAATTTGTTGAGGCGATCGTCTCTGCCATCCGCTTCGATTTCATTTCCGATGGCGTCGGGAATCTTGGCACCACCTTCGGTCCCGAGGATGTGTTCAACTACGTTTACGCGGTGCTCCATAGCCCGGAATACCGCCGCCGCTACGCCGATTTCCTCAAGTCGGACTTCCCCCGCGTACCGCTGCCTGGCGACCGGGCGTTGTTCACGGACCTCGTCTGTCACGGCGGGCGCCTTGTCAGCCTGCATCTGATGGAAGCCGAGAGCACGGACGTGCAGGCGACGTTTCCTGATGCCGGCAGCAACCAGGTAGACAAAGTGCGTTACGCGCGCCCGAAGAATGGTGTGCCAGGGCGGGTATGGATCAACTGCGAACAGTATTTCGAGTGTGTTGAGCCAGAAATCTGGGCGTTCACCATCGGCGGCTACCGACCGGCGGAGAAGTGGCTCAAGGGCCGAAAAGGCCGCAGGCTTTCCGAGGACGACATAGACCACTACCGAAAGATTATCTCCGCCCTTGCCGAAACTCGGCATCTAATGGCCGAAATCGACCAAGCTATCGAGCAGCACGGTGGCTGGCCCGACGCGTTTCAACCCGGAACGGCCGAAATGTAGCCATGACGCCTGAACACTCGAGACCGCTGGCTGCAGCCGGCGAATGCAAGACGCTGGAGTGAAAGAGCACGACGGGAACACGTCGCGAGGCGGGCGCGGCAGTTCGATGTCGTCAAGGACTTGTTGACCGCCACCGCGCTCGGCACGTCATGAGCGGCGTAGTCAAACCGCAACCGGAATCGTCAACCCAGGAGGTTCTGGCTGGCCTCGTCGAGCGCGTGACGTTTCACAATGCCGATAACGGGTTCTGCGTTCTGAGAACAAAGGCCCGAGGCCATCGCGATCTCGTGACGGTCGTCGGCCACGCCGCCATGGTGTCGGCCGGAGAGTGGATTACGGCATCGGGGGAATGGATCAACGACCGCACCCATGGTCAGCAATTCAAGGCGCGCTTCCTGCGCACCTCGGAGCCGTCGTCGATCGAGGGCATCGAGAAATACCTCGGCTCCGGCATGATCCAAGGCATCGGACCGGTCTACGCCGGGAAAATGGTCAGGGCGTTCGGCGAGAAGGTGTTCGACATCATCGAGGCGGAGCCGGAACGGTTGCGCGAGGTGACCGGAATCGGCCGAGTACGGGCCAAACGCATCACCGACGCCTGGGCGGAACAGAAAGTCATCCGCGAGATCATGGTTTTCCTGCACAGCCATGGCGTCGGCACGGCGCGCGCGGTGCGGATGTACAAGACCTACGGCTTGGATGCCGTTCAGGTCATGACCGAGAACCCATATCGCCTCGCACGGGATATTCGCGGCATCGGATTCAAGACCGCCGACGCGATCGCCATGAAGCTCGGTATCGAGAAGACGGCCATGATCCGGGTGCGTGCGGGCATTGCCTATGCGCTCACCGAGGCGATGGACGACGGTCATTGCGGCCTGCCGTCCGAGGAGCTTGCGCCGCTCGCCGTCGAATTGCTGGAAGTCCCAAACGCGTTGGTTCAGACCGCTCTGGACTTCGAACTGGCCGAGGGAACGGTGGTCGCGGACACGGTCGCCGGAACTCCCTGTATATTCCTTGGCGGCCTGTACCGGGCCGAACGGGCGATTTGCGAACGGATTCTGAAGATCGTGGGCGGTAAGCTGCCCTGGCCGGATATCGATGCCGGCAAAGCGCTGCCCTGGGTCGAGGGGAAGACCGGCCTGTCGCTTGCGGCGAGCCAGGCCGATGCTGTTCGCCTGGCCCTGACTTCCAAGGCCATGGTCATTACCGGCGGGCCGGGCGTGGGCAAGACGACCATCGTCAACGCCATCCTGCGCATCCTGGCCGCCAAGGGCGTGACCCTGCTGCTCTGCGCGCCGACCGGCCGCGCCGCCAAGCGGATGACAGAGGCCACCGGGTTTGAAGCCATGACGATCCACCGGCTGCTCGGAGTCGATCCCAGGGGCGGCGGGTTCAAGCGCGATGCAGACAATCCTCTCGACTGCGGCCTGCTGGTCGTCGATGAGACCTCGATGGTGGATGTCATGCTGATGCAGGCGTTGCTGAAAGCGGTCCCCGACACTGCCGCGCTGCTGATCGTGGGCGACATCGACCAACTGCCCTCCGTCGGTCCGGGCCAGGTGCTCGCTGACGTCATCGTCTCCGGTGCGGTTCCCGTCGTTCGGCTGACCGAGGTATTCCGCCAAGCGGCGCGAAGCCGGATCGTCACCATCGCGCACGGGATCAACCGGGGCGCCATTCCTAATCTTTCCAAGCCCGAGGGCGACAGCGACTTCTACTTCGTGCAAGCGGACGATCCGGAAACCGCGGTGCCGATGATCATCGAGTTGGTGAAGACGCGCATCCCGAAGCGCTTCGGGTTCGATCCGGTGCGCGACATCCAGGTGCTGTGCCCGATGAACCGCGGCGGTGCCGGCGCCCGCTCGCTCAACATCGAACTGCAGGCCGCCCTCAACCCGGCCGGCGAGCGCAAGGTCGAACGCTTCGGCTGGACCTTCGCGCCCGGCGACAAGGTGATGCAGATCGAAAACGATTACGACAAGGAAATCTATAATGGCGACATCGGCTATGTCGACGATGTCGATCCCGATGAAGGCGAGCTGACTGCGCGTTTCGACGGGCGCGCCGTCGCCTATGGCTTCGGCGAGCTCGACACGCTGGTTCCGGCATACGCCGCGACGATTCACAAGAGCCAGGGCTCGGAGTATCCCGCCGTCGTTATCCCCCTCCTGACGCAACACTACACGATGCTCCAGCGGAACCTGCTCTACACCGGCGTGACGCGCGGCAAACGGCTGGTCGTGCTGGTCGGACAGAAGAAGGCGGTGGCCATCGCCGTGCGCAACGTCTCGGGACGGCGCCGTTGGTCAAAGCTCGACGAGTGGCTGAACGACTCCGGAAGGCCAACTCCGCCAAACCTACGCCATATTGCGCGGAAGTTATAATGACTCCGCTTACGGTATGCTTACGTCTTGCCGCTAGCCAGCCAAGTTGGATATCCCTGAAAACGACAGTGTTTTCAGGGCTTTGTCTTAGTTGCGGAGGTAGGATTTGAACCTACGACCTTCAGGTTTTGAGACTCACCTGCAAGTTTGCGCCACACGGCGCTCAGATACGCTGACGTTCTCTAAAATATCGTAAATACAGTAGGTTGTAGGATATTTCTAGGCATTCCACTTGCCCTAATCTGCGCCGCAGCGCGCTCCCAATCGATATCTGGTGTTGATCTCAGTGTTGACTTCATCGATCGGCGAGCGATAATCGTCGGCATGGAAACACCATCTGCAAAGCGCACCGCGAACGTCAAGCTGCTACTCACGAAGCGGGCCGTCGAGGCTCTCGAAGCCGCCGACAAGCCGTGGATAGCCTGGGACGAGAAACTGACCGGCTTCGGGGTACGGGTGCACCCGTCCGGCATCAAGTCGTTCCTGGTCAACTACCGGGCCGGGGACGGCGGGCGCAAGGCGCCCAACAAGCGCGTGGTCATCGGGCGCTACGGCAAGTACGCCCCCGACCAAGCGCGCCGCCTGGCTCAAAAGCTGTTGGGCCAGGTCGCCGACGGCGGTGATCCGGCGGGCAAGCGGGCAGAAGCGCGCGCCATGCAGACCCTGCAGGGCGCCTTCGAGAGTTACATGGCGGCCAATCCCAACCGGTCGCATCGTACCGACAAGCTCTATCGTTACGAGGCCAACCGCTATCTCGGCGACTGGCTGACCCGCCCGATCGATGCCATCGGCCGCCAGGATGTCGAGGAGCGCTTCAACCGTATCACCGAGAATCACGGCTGGTCGCCGGCCAATAGAGCGATGTCCCTGTTGCGTTCAGTCTATCGTCGCCCCTGCGTCGATCTTGAAGGCTTGCGCAATCCCGTCGATCTGTGGCTCGCGGGGGGCGGCAAGTTCCACCGCAAGGTGCGGCGCAAGATATCGACACCCGACGAAGTGCTGCCCTGCTGGCGCGCTGGCATCGAAGCCGAGGTGAACAACCCCGCGATCCGGGACGCGCTCTGGTTTGGGCTCTATACCGGCATGCGCCGTGACGAGGTGCTGACCCTTAGCTGGGAGCGCGTGGACATGACGGCGCTCTTTTTCCGGGTCGAGGAGACCAAGACGGGCGTTCCGCTGGAGCTCCCCATCACCCGGCAATTGGCAACGATCCTCGAACGGCGCCGGGCGGAATGTGACGGCCTGCCGGAGAACATCCGTCCCTCGGTGTTCCCGTCGCTCACCAGCGCCTCGGGGCACGTCGAGGACCCGCACCACCTTTACGCCCGCATCACCGAAGTCGGTGGCGCCAAGTTCTGGTTCCACGGCTTCCGCAACTGCTTCATCACCGTCGCCGAACGCGATCTGATGCTGCCGGCAACGCTGACAAAGCGGCTGGTCAATCATGCCCGGCCCAACGACGTGACCGAAGGCTACGCCGCCGACTGGACCCTTGCCCAACTCCGCACCCCGGCGCAACGGATCGCTGATCGGATCGACGCGTTGATGAACGGGACGGCACCGTCCGGTAACATAGGCGAAGCCGTTGGGACGGGTGGGCATCTTGCCGCAAACGGCATTACCTCATCACCCGCCTTTCGCCAGCCTTCTTCCGCTGCTTCGCACGGGGAATCGTGGTAGGTGGGATGTATGACAAGTTGGGAAACGATCGCAGGGGGCATAAGGTCGGCGCAGTCCGCAAGCGTCTCGCTGTGGCTATGCACTTGCAGGCGATCGAAGCGAACCCACTTCTGCCTGAAGAGGTCGCCATGGTCGAGATGTTCGAGCGCGAGGGGGGGCCTCCCGAGGATCGCCGCACTTTCATATTGCGGAAATTCCAAGCCCGTGAGGATATTGCTGCGGCCGAATGAGCGACCCCGACTACTGCTATCCGCCGGAGTTCGCGGTTCTCCGAAACAAGCTGAAAATCAGAGACGCTTCGACACTTGAGGCGGCCGAGCGGCAGCTTGTGGCGCAGCGGGTTCTTGAAACGCTTCCCACGGGTGATTTCGACCTCGATCATCTGAGCGCCATTCACTGCCATCTGTTCCAAGACATCTACGAATGGGCGGGCGAGATCCGCACTGTCGAGATCAGCAAGGGTGGCACCCAAATCCAGCCGAGACGGTTCATCGAAACCCCGGCATGGCGGATGCGCATCGCCGGATTGTGGCTGCGGCCCATTTCCAGGGCACGAGCCCGGAGGAGTTCGCCGACGGGGCGGGGCCGATTTTGGGCGATGTCAATCACGTCCATCCCTTTCGGGAGGGCAACCGTCGAACGCAACTCCAATATTTGGAGCAACTTGCCGAGCGGGCCGGCCACGTAATCGACCTAACGCGGCCCGACCGCGTCGCCTGGATGGAAGCCTGCCGACACTCCCACGCGGGAGATCATGACGCCATCAGGCGATGCGTCCGCCAAGCGCTCGCGTGAGAGTCCGGCAGGGTGGAAATCCGGCTCGCACCTGTTCTTGCACAACGGCCCGCTGCGCCAACCACCGATTGAACATGACCAGACAGCCCCTATATACGGTGCTGACGACGAGTCTCGGCACAATTTATGGACGAAAGGGGGTGATTTCGGATGGCTCGCAAGTCGAACAAGGAAGTGACAAGCATGAAAGCGGCGTCGGCCGCCGGCAAGGTGCTGCGTGACCCCAAGTCCAGCGCGGCCGCAAAGTCGGCGGCAGGCTCTGCTTTGACGCAACGACCCAACAGAAGAAAGAAGTAAGGCGGCATTTCGTGCACTCCAGCGCGGATTTGCGACCGGCCTTTGTTCTGCCTATGTTCACTGCATGGTTTCATGCAGTGAACATAGGTGCTCGACCGTCCGAGAGGGCTGCAATGGTAGCTTCGGTCGGCAAGATCGTTTCGCCCGCGCAGGGTGTCACCTACTACGAGCGGGACGGCTAGTACGCCAAGGACGACCCGGCGCACAAGGCCGCAAGCGCCTGGGCCAGCAAGAGCGCGGACGCGCTCGGGCTCTCCAGTCCGGTCGATCCCGCAACCTTCAAAGCGGTGCTGGAAGGTAAGGTGCCGGACGGGCCGCAGCTCGGCAAGCGGGACAGGGAAGGCAACATCTATTGCCGTCCGGGGCGCGATGTCACGCTGTCGACGCCGAAATCGGTCTCTCTGGCCGCGCTCGTGGGCAGCGATGACCGGGTGGGCGGTGGAACATCGGAGCGAGCGCCAGGCGGTGTTCTCTCATGCCGATCTGCTGGCCGCCGCGCTGGGCCACGGTCCGGGTGAGCTCCAAGCTCGCCGCGGCCTTGAAGGAGCATGACCGCCGCGGCGTCTCGGAATGACGCCGCCGGCCGCCCAGGTTAAGTTCGACCTTTGGGTTTGTTCAGATTGGTGCCTTGCATTGTGTCCGAAAATCACCTAGTTTTTCGGACACGGAGGAGCCAACACCATGTCTACGACAGAAACCGTTCGCACCCGCATACGAAGGCTACCCAGGGGCAAGCCGTTCACGAGTTCGCGCTTTCTGAAGCACGGGCCGCGCGGCGCTGTGGACAGAGCCCTGTCGCGCCTCGTCGCGGAAGGCGAAATCGAGCGTCTTGCCCGCGGTGTTTTCGTTCGCCCCAGGAAGAGCCGGTTCGTCGGTACCGTCATGCCCGAGGTGTCCGAGGTGGTGGAGGTCATTGCCAGGGACCATGGCGAGACCATCCAGGTGCATGGCGCGGAAGCCGTGAGACGGTTCAAGCTCAGCACTCAGATGCCGACGTCGCCCGTGTTCTACACGAGCGGCTCGAGCCGTTCGCTTCGTATCGGCAGCATCACGGTCAAATTGATGCACACGACGAACCGGCGACGGCTTCAGTTCGCGGGCAAGAAGACTGGCCTCGCCCTCTCCGCCCTTTGGTATCTCGGCAAGGAGAACGTGAATCCGGAGACGATCTCCAGGATCAATTCTGGTCTGAGTCCGGAAGAGTTCGAGACCCTCAAAGCCGCCGACTTGCCGGCATGGATGGCCGACGCCCTGAACGCCCCTTCTCAGGAAGCCGTTCATGGCTGAACCCTATCTGTCGCTGAAAGCGGCGGAGCAAAAGGAAATCCTTCAAACGGCGGCCGCCCGGCTGGGGCGGCGGGCGGCGGTCCTGGAGAAGGACATCTGGGTCTGCTGGGTCCTGCGAACCCTCTTCTCCATCCCGGATCACCACCCCATGGCGTTCAAGGGCGGGACATCCCTGTCGAAGGTCTACGGCATTATTGATCGTTTTTCCGAAGACGTGGACGTGACCCTCGACTACCGCTACTTCGACGACGATTTCGATCCGTTCTCGGAAAGCGCCAGTGGGACCAAGATCAAGCAATTCAGCGACCGCCTGAAATCCTACGTCAAGAGCTATGCTCACGATGTTGTTGTGCCCGCCCTGGCGGACGAGGCGCTGGTGCTCGCCACCTCCGGTCGACACGAGATCCGGTTTGACGAGAGCGGCGAGAAGGTCTGGTTCAGTTATCCATCCGTGGTCGAAACGCAGGATGACTACCTCACGAGCGAGGTCCTCCTGGAGTTCGGTGGCCGAAACGTCATCGACCCCAACGAGCAACACGAGATCGGCCCCGATGTCGCCCCCGTGACTCAGGGTGTCGACTATCCCGTGGCCGTCGTGACGGTTCTCTCCCCGTCACGAACGTTCTGGGAGAAGGCCACCCTGATCCATGTCGAGTGCAACAGAAGACATTTGCGAAACAGTCCGGACCGACTTGTCCGGCACTGGTACGATCTGACCTGTCTGGCTCGGCACGATGCCGGCAAGTCGGCAATCTCGAATCGAGCCCTTCTTGAAGACGTCGTTCGGCACAAGCAAATCTTTTTCAACGCCGGCTACGCCCGTTACGACGAGTGCCTGGGGGGCAGGCTGAGGCTAATCCCGGACGACGACGGCGTGCTCGGCCTGAAGGCCGATTACGGAGCGATGCTCTCCGCCGGCATGTTGAGCGCGAAGGCCCCGGAGTTCAACACGCTGATTGAACAGATCCACGACATCGAAATCGAGGTCAATCGCTGACCTTAAGCCATTCAATTCCTGTTGCGCACTTGGCGCCGAATGAGGCTTGGCAGCCTGCGTGCCCAACTCCCGGCGGTGCCGACGACATTAAGCCGCTTGCGCAGCTTCACGCGAAGGGCGACGGCCCGCTATCGTTCACGTCTCGGTGACACCACGCGAGATCCGCAAGCAGGCCAACCTCACGCAGGCGCAGATGGCACCGTTAATCGGTATGAGTCTCTCCGGGTACTGGAAGTGGGAGCAGGGCACGCGGCGGGTCAGCGGTCCGGCGGCGACGCTTCTGTGCGTGATTCAGAAGGAGCCGGAAGCCGTCAAACGCGTCTTGCTTTCCGCATGAGAGGCGCGACCGGCATGTAAATCAGTGCTTCGGATTCACGTCGGCAACCGGAATTTCCGTGGGAAGGTGCGCGATGGCGAGAAAACGGCAAGATGGTCCAAGGGAGAGCGAAGTTTCGGCTGGAGAATGGCTCAAACAAATCGGGGCAACGAACATCTGTTTCGTTGGCAATGAGGATGGCGGAGGGCCGCCCGATTACCTGGTCGAGTACGACCGCGAAACCATCGCTATCGAAGTCACTCGCCTTCTTCACTGTGAAGGTTGGAGGAAAAAAACGGTACTTGCTTTCGAAAGAGAACTTGAGCATTTGATTGAGGAGTCAAAGAAGGAGGGCGACAAAACACCGAGATGGCATGCGCGTTGCGAATATGACCCTAGAGAACCAGAGCCGCGCGAAAAAGCCGTCGCGAGTGCAAAGAAAGAGCCCGAGAGGCGCTTCGAACCTCAGGACTGGGAGGGACATTCCAACTACTGCCGCCGGAATCAATTCGGGGACGCGGAGTGGCTCTGGAGCGAAGCACGCTGTCGAAGGTGCCGGCGACGCACGAAGTGCGATGAGCGATGCGCGAAGCGCGAGGCGAAGCGGCGCGTGCTGGCGATACTGTCTCGGCGAGTGTGCGACATGGTGCGGAAGAAAAACGGCGGAGCCGCCGCGGAGCGCGGCGCCGCAGGCGACGCGCGAGCGAAGGCGGACGCCGGCGGTGTCGTTGACGGCGGTGCCGGCAAAAAGGGGGGGACCGCGCCGCCGAAGCGACGCGGCCCGTGGAGGCGATGCGGGTCATGCCTTGACCCTGTGAACCGGGATGCCGAGCTTGACTGCTTTGTCGACGAGGTTGTCGGTGATGCCGGAGCCGGGGAAGGCGATGACGCCCTTGGGCAGGAGGTTGAGCAGTTCGTCGTTGCGCCGGAAGGGAGCGGCCCGTCCGTGAGCGTTCCAGTCGGGCTTGCACACCACCTGGTGGACGCCGTTGCGTTCGGCCCACTGGGCGGCGATGCGCTCGATGCCGGGGCCGCCGCCGTGGACGAGGATGAAATCGGCGTACTTGGCCTCGCCTTGTCGAGGCGGGCGATGACGGCGCCTGCGTCGGTGACGGTCTTGCCGCCGGCGACGGCGACCAGGGTTCCCTCGGGCAGGTGGGCGCGGGCCTCGCGGTCCTTGCGGGCGCGGAGGAAGTCGCGGGCGTCGATGGCCGCCGAGGTGAGCTTGCCGGTCTGGGAGACGTGGCTGCCGCGTCCCGGGCGCCAAGTGTCGCCGGTCTCGGTTCGGTAGGCGTCGGCGGCGAGGTCGCGGAGCTGCTCGAAGGCGTCGCGGCGGTCGCCGAAGTTCTGCGCGCGGTCGGTGACGAGTTCCAGTTCGCGCGACTTGATCTCGGAGCCGTCCTGGCTGGTCTGGAGGTCGTGCAGCTCTGGGGTGAGCCGGTCGGTGGCGCGGTCGAGGCGCCGTGCCTGTGCGTCGAGCATGTTGACGAAGCCCCACAGCAGGCCCTCGCGCTCGTCGGCGAGCTGGGTGCCGTCGGGACCGACGCCGGTGCCGAGGATGCGGAACGCTTCGCTGACGGCCTCCATGGCGTCGTCGCGGTCCCAGATATCGCGGGGGTCGAACTCATCGCGCTCGGGGGTTGCGCCGTAGAGGGATGCCTGCTCGCAGGCGGTTGCGGTGGCGGACTGGTTCTGGGTGTCGATGCTGTCGATATCGAACATGACGTTCTCCTGCTTGAGAGTGAAGGGCGTTCTTGCCCGGGACCGGAGCGTCGCCCCGATGTGATGGGTTATTGGTTCACGCGCGCGCAGCGCGGCCACCTGGTCCGGAATGAATGGCGCGGCGGTGTGCGCGAGTGGTGCGGGCGCAGGGAGCGCAGCGAGCGAGCCACGGTCGCGCGCGCCGTCGGGACTAGGCGCTTTAGCGCCGTTTCATTCCGAGGTCCGGCCGTAACGGAGCGCAAGCGCAGTGGAGGACCCCGCCTTTGGCGGGGTTGGCGCAGTGAGCACGTGTGGGACAATGGCCCAGCACGTCGGAAGGAGTATTTGTTTGTCGCTGGCACGGCCCCTTCGGCGCTTCGCCCGGCACCGCGTTCGGGGTTGACGCGCGGGCCGTGCCGCTCCCTGGCAAGCGAAAGCGCGAAGCGGCTCGCCCAACATCCCCTGCCCGCCATGCACACCGCCGTCATCGGTAGACGGGATGGGTGCGGACGCGCCCCGCGCGGAGCGCGGGCGGACTCGAAACCGGCTGCAAGAAAAAAGGGCGACCGCTGGTACGGCCGCCCGAGTTGGCGAGAGGAAGGGAGGGGACGGGTTAGAACGGAATTGGCTCCGAATCCATATCGTCGACCTGCGCCGGGGTCCCGCCGTTCACGGGCGTCGACGCCGGGTCGCCGTTGCCATTCGGCTTGTCGAGGAACTGGATCCTGTGACCGGGGACGACCAGGATCTCGGTCGAGAAGCGGTCGCCGTCTTCGTCGGGCTTCGACCAGCGCCGGGTCTGGAGCTTGCCCTCGGCGTGGACGAGCCGGCCCTTCTTCGCATGCTTGTCCAGCATGTCGATGAGGCCGTCCTGGAAGGTGACGATGCGGTGCCACTCGGTGCGGTCGACCTTCACCCCGGAGTTGCGGTCGATATACGACTCATCGGTCGCGACGCTCAGATTGGCCACGCGGCCCCCCGAGACGAGATGGTTGACGGTGACGTCGGCGCCGAGGCGGCCGATGAGTTCGACGCGGTCTGCCAGCGCCTCGCAGTCGGGACAGCGCCGGGCCCGGTCGTCGGCGATGGCGTCGCGGACCGAACGGGTGTCGAGGCCGAGCTCGGCGATGAGTTGGCCGGCGGAAGGGGTTACGAGGTCGTAATCGGTGTCGAAAGCGAACATGTAGCGGGCCGTGGTCTGGATCTAGGAGTGGGGCCGAGCAGCCTGGCGGTCTTTGGCAGGCTCTGGCCGAAGACGAGGCCGCCCGATGCTTTGATTGTGAAGGGATGCCGGAGATCACGGATGCGCACGCGTTGGGATCGGTGGTTCACAAGGAACAATCGTTCGCCGGCCGGTATGCGTGTTGATTTGGTGTTGAGTTGCCGTTTCTTTCAGATTGTGTGGAAAAAAAATCCCAGCTATCCTGCTGGATTAACGGGGATTTTTTGGTTGCGGGGTAGGATTTGAACCTACGACCTTCAGGTTATGAGTCAGGATAATGACTGCAACGCCATTTCCTGCCCCAAGTGCGATACCCTACTCCCGTCTAATATATTTCGCTATATTACAGTAGGTTACTACCTAACAAAAGCTTGATGCGTGACGCCAGGAGCGCTCTCTCTTAAGCACGATTTTGATTCCTGGTGATTCCCATGTGATTCCCAGTCTGCTATGGTGGGTCCTGTCACAGACCGGTCGACAGCCACCCCGGACGCCGCCATGCCAGCCCAGATCAAGATCACCAAGCGGACCGTTGACAAGCTCCAGGCCGACGGCCGGGACCAGTTCTACTGGGACGCCGATCTCCCCGGTTTCGGACTGCGCGTTCGTGAGTCCGGGCGCAAATACTATGTCGCTCAGTTCCGCGCCAACGGGCGGCTGCGCCGGATGACGCTCGGCCGGCACGGAACGATTGCCCCGGAAACCGCGAGACGGCGGGCGATGGCTCTGATCTCCGATGCCAAGGGTGGTGCAGATCCCGCTGCGGAGCGCGACAACGGCCGCAAGGCTCTGACCATGAAGGCTCTCGGCGAACGCTTCCTCGAGGAATACGTCCCGGTCCACTGCAAGCCGAGCACGGCCTATGAGTACGGCCGGTCCGTGAAACTCTACATCAACCCCCATATCGGCTCGCGCAAGGTGGAGCAGATACAGCGCAGCGACATCGCCGAACTTCACCACGGTATGAGAGATCGGCCCTATCAGGCCAATCGTACCCTCGGGGTCCTGTCGAAGATGTTCAACTTGGCAGAGCTATGGGGAATACGGCCCGACGGTTCCAACCCCTGCCTGCACGTCAAGCGCTACAAGGAAGAGAAGCGCGAGCGGTTTCTCAGCTCCGAGGAGTTCACCCGCCTGGGCCAGGTCCTCGAGGAAATCCTGCAAGACGGTTCGGAAACCCCTTCGGCAGCCGCGGCGATCCGGCTCCTAATGCTCACCGGGTGCCGTCTCATGGAGATTCAGAAGCTGCGCTGGGAGAATGTCGACCTGGAGGCGGGCGAATTGCACCTGCCGGATACCAAGACCGGCGGGCGCGTTGTGCCATTGGCGCCGTCGGCCGTTCGGCTGCTCGCTTCACTGCCCCGCGATGAAGACAACCCGTGGGTGATCGCCGGCCGCAAACCGGGCTCTCACCTCACCGACCTGCAACATCCCTGGCGGCGCATCCGGGAGCGCGCCGGCCTCGACGATGTGCGCATTCACGACCTCCGTCACAGCTTTGCCTCGCGCGCTCTGGCCCTCGGCGAGGGCCTGCCGATGATCGGAAAGCTCCTGGGGCACACGCAGGTTCAGACCACCGCACGCTACGCCCACCTTGCCCGCGACACCGTCAAGCTATCGGCCGCCCGCATCGGCGACAGCATCGACCAGGACCTGGATGCGGTGGACGGGTAGGCCCACCAAACGCAAGTAGCAACGTGCGCTCGCCTGGGATGTAGATCAATGCCGGAGTGCAGAGTCAGATATGGCAGCATGTGTTGACGGGTCAGCACGAACGCGGTAAGGACGCCGACCATGGGCGGTTTCGTCCGGGCATCGCGGCATGAGCGCGCCGTGCATCCGTATGTCAACGCCGGTTGAAGATTCAGCCAAAGAACGGCGCAAAAGACTGCCACCTGGGTTGGTGGACTGACCTTGGCGTGAGACTGGATTTCGGAGACGCGGCGCGAGGGTTTTTCGGCGGGAGCGGGCAGCGGAGCCATGCAGAGCTCAAGCGATCCGCGCCTCCGACCCACCACCGCGAGATCATCGAGACCCGCTGGTTAGTTGCCGAGCAGTCCGTGGCCTGGAAGGAGATCCCTCAGCACGTATACGCGATGCGCTGCTGCAGCCTGGTAGAACTGAAACACCGGCCTTTGGAACACCGTTGACGAGTTGGCCAGTTCTTCAGCCAGATGCTCTCGCTGCTCGTTCCAGTCGTGGTCCTCGTAGTTCGGGATCGGCTCTCCGGGCCCTTCATACAAATCCCCGCTCCCCGCAGCCTCTTGCCAGTACCCTACACGCTCCGCCTTGCGCCCGGGCCGCTCGATGATTTTCTTGACCAGATCAGCAATCTGCTCCCATTCCCGACCGTTGTCCGCCCCTTCCACATCGCGAAATTCTCTGACCTTCCGGAACATGCCATGTAGCGACTCGGCGCCTTCCAGAAAGGTCTCCGGGTTGTTGCGATCCTGAAGTCCGTCACGCTCCACACCCGCTTGATCCTCATACTCAAATTGCCAATGCATGTAGGGCCGATCCGGATAGGTGAGCGCCGCCCCATGGCCGAGCGCACCGGAACCAGTTTCTGCAAACTCGGATTTTATCGACCTCCACAATCGCTTGATGTTCGGCAGGAACCCGCCCTCGCGACCGTATCGTTGCCGGAACCTCTCTTCCTTTTTCTTGATATGACGGTGAAGGCCATCGTCGAACTGATCTCCATTGACGATTTGCATCGTTTCTATGTCAACTCGGTTTTTTCTTGAGGAGACTCCGCTAAAACCGTAATGGGAGAAAGTGTCGGCAAAGACGTGCGCTGTAACTCCCAATAGAGGAAGGTAATAGCTTTTGTCCGATAATCCGACATGGTGATCTACAAGTTCCCGGACCACTGCACTGTTCTTCCTGCAGATCAGTTTTTCTGTGTATTCGTTTCCTTCATTTCCAGGGATGAAATGAAATGGAACCCAGACGTGCCGCTGATCCTCCGGGTCGATGTTGGCCACGTCGAAGACATGATGCGCAGTTGCATCGACATCGAGTCTGGCCCCATCACTGAACGTGATCGTGTCCTTGCCCGCATTGTCATCCACGAATTGGGCCGCGATTGCGACTATGCAGGAATCGTCCGGTGAAAGTCCTGCTGCTCTCGCCATGGCATAAGTGCAGTAATAGTGCATATCTATTTGCATGGGCTTATTCCATTCAGATTCGAAGGCTTCTTCACGACTTTTCTCCGTTGATCGAGTTTGTCTTTTCGTGCCAATTTCTCGCGATACACTGGTCCCGCGAATGCTAGGCCTCGCCGGGACAGCCTTATCTGGAGGCTCTCATTCGGCGTGGGACCTACCATCTCACAGGATCGTCGCCAGACTTGGAGCCCTTTTCGCTAGCGACATGGCGATGTCGCCCATGCCGCGGATCCGATTGGCCAGGGCCGCGTTGCTTTCGTTGCGAGCCGAAGCGGCTTGAACCGCTTCAATCAGCTGGTCAATATCTTCAACCGTTGCATCAGGGGTGATTGCCCTCAGATCCTCTGGAGACAGGTCTTTGAGCGCCTCCAGCTCATCGGCGTACTTCGCGCTGAATTCGGCATCGGCCTCTTCGAGCGCCTTGTCGAATTCCTTCTCAAAATCATCAAGATTTTCCATAGCAGGTCCTTTCTTCTCTCCTGGCGTGAACGATGACAGCCAGCATTACGTAAGCTGTGTTGTTACCTAGTTTCCAACCTTCACCGTGTTGTCGAGCGCACCCGTGGCGGCGCTGCCAACGCCGGCGGCGCTTTCCAGCACCCCTTTGATCCTATTGAATTTGCATTCAACATCCCCAGCCGCGCATCCGCCCCCGTCTTTGGTAGCCTCGTCAAGTGAGGCGTCCAGATTGCGTGCGCTCGTAAGGAGCTTCGCTAGTGTGTCCGACACCAAGGCGGCATCCATGTTGACTGTGTTACGCAAATCCTTCAGGCCCAATTCTCCAAGGATCTGATCCTGAGCCGAGTGAACCCGACGAACAGACCTCAGAAGCCCGGTGGTTGTCTCAGTCCCCTTGATGGCAATCCCGAAAGCGTTATCGAAAGCAGCCTTGACCTGCCCCTCCTGCCGCTGAATTGGTTGCAGCAGCTCGGTACGCTTTGCCTGGATCCTGGCGAGCGACCTGTTCACCATGATTTGCATCAGCTTCAGCGCCTGATCGCCTTTCCCTTCATCGACCAGACGCTTCAGCCGATCCAGCGCATTTACTTTCTTCATTGCCGCTGACACCACGAAAGGCGCGTAGGTTTCGTCGATAAACTGATTTATCTGAGCCTTCCGGTCATCGAACATGCGGACGACCAGCGCCGCGTTCTTTTGCCGGAGCTCTTCAAGGACCGATCCAACATCCTCCGACAACGTGATGGATTCCTCCGGCACTTGGGCGCAAGATGCCAAAATCCCAAGAAGCAACGCTACAGCAATTGTGCGCAAACCTGTCATCAAGTCCTCCTTGGCCTACCCGACATACCAGGTCCCATTACTTCGACAGCCATTCGGCGTATGCCTTCACATCGATCATCGGTACGGTCCCGCTGAATTGAAGCATCGAAATCAGTTTGAGCAAGAAAGCTGTCGCAGGTTTCCCGCCAGCGTGGATCCCGTATTCGGACATGTCCCGATCGAATTCAAAATGGCCATGGGCCGCAATGCATCCGACATCTAGACAGTCGTCACTCTCGCCGCTGCCGAGGACATTCCGGAACGGTTTCCCCAAGGCCGGCGACCACTCACTCTCAAAGGTTAGAATCCCTCCCAATATTGGGATGAGCGGCTTGGGTGGGTAGGTACCCTTCGCATACGGGATCGGAAGGCTTGTCCGGTACAGAGCCCTTACGCTGGCGACCTTGTTCCGCGCATATCTGACGTGCTCCGCATTGACGGCCTGTTTGGCCTCGAAAACAGCATAGACGCTCTCCGCGGGTATGATCGTCTGCCCCTCGTAACTGAATATGAACGGCGAATACTGCCGATCGAAGACCACAACATCGATCTGCTGGCTGAATTTGCCCTGGCTGTCGACGACATGTGCCTTGGCCGCCTGGTAGCGTCGCGGAAGGTAGGTCGCCAGGAGATCAAGCCACACTTTTTCGCTGCCATCTCCCTTCGTACCTGGGTGGCCGAAGCTTTTTCGCACTGTTTCGAGGCGGGTCTGGATGTCGTCGTGCAGACCCGCCAAAAGCTGCGGCAACGACCATTCACTCATGATGCACCGTCCTGGAACGGTGCAGTCGGAACCATGTCGCGCGCGATGTTCAAAGCCATATCCGGATCCACACACCGGTCCGGATAGGCGTCCAGTACGATCGCGGGTAACAGTCGCTGCGTAACGTCAGAGAACGTGAATCCATGGCCGGCCTCTTCGCGCGGGCCAGTGGCAGCGACAAGCCTTTCGATTTGCTGGAATGAGAAGCCAAGCACTCCGAGAGACGGTGCCAATACCGCAAGGCGCTGTTCGTCGTCGGGCCTGCCGAACGTCAGAATATCGGCCGCACGGCGGCGAACCGCCGGATCCAGTGCGCCCGGTCGATTGGTGCACATGATCACTGCGGCCGGTAGCTTGCCGTTTCCAAGCCGATCAACGCCCCGGATAAAGGCATTCACCCCGGCGCGATCTTCGTGGTGCATTTGCGCCGCCTCGCGAGACTGCGCCAGGGCATCAGCTTCATCGACCAAGAGAATGATCGCTCCACGCGCTTTTTCCCCATCACCACTCCGGAGCTTCTTCGCAGCTTCGATGGTGTGATCGAAAGCCGCCGACAGTAGTTGCGTCATCTCCCCGACACGACCTTGGCCGCGCGTCGAAAGGCTAAGAGGAAACAGCGTGACCTCGATGTCCTCCTGGCGCGCTACGGCATCGCCGATTGTTTCGGCGAGCGCCGATTTGCCGGATCCCACGTCGCCGGCTAGCACGACGAGAGGCGGCCTTGCGAGGACTGCGCTCAACACCCTGTCGGCGTCGGGACAAAATTTCTCCGCCCACTCGGATAGACCCGCCGGATTGACGAGCAGGCCGAGGATCTTGGTCAGGCGCGCCTTGTGACTATCCAGACCTACCAGCGCCGCCAAACGTTCCCGCGGTTCGAAGTC
Organism: Alphaproteobacteria bacterium; assembly: GCA_965248765.1. Taxonomy (GTDB): domain Bacteria; phylum Pseudomonadota; class Alphaproteobacteria; order VGEJ01; family VGEJ01; genus CBDFKF01. The sequence goes on along the minus strand of CBDFKF010000003.1, from coordinate 301,138 downwards.
CGGATAGACGATGCGCCGCTCGAACAAATCGTCGATGTCTGTCACCGGCGTCATTGCCAACTCCTCACCGCTGCCCGCTCGAGCGCCCGCCCGCCCGACGAATACGTCAAGTCCTGGCTTAAGTACCCATCGATACCTGGCTCCGAACCGCCACTCCGCCGGAATGGAAGTTGTCGTTCAAACGCTTCCTTCTCAGGTCCGCTAAGCAAGTCCCAAGACCAACCGTAGGTCAGGAAGCTGCCGAAACTCGCACCTCCAACATCTGCTCCTGGACGAATTCGTCCGGGATCATCGTCAACTCCGGTGGCGCCTTGGAGGTCTCGTGCTGTGTACCGTAGGGTAGGCTCGATCCAGTTGCCGTTGCGCCGAAAACCGTACGTGACCTCGCCAAGAAATCCTGCCTTTAGAAGTTTAATGGCCTCGTTTTCGTAGTCATCGATTCTGCTGTTACTTGGTTGATGGTAAAGCCGCTGAAGCCGCTTGAGATCGGTAGCGACCTTCGCCGCCATATGCCTCGCGTGCGTGCGGGTGAAGGTTTGCGTGTCGGAATAAGTGAAACTGGAATTCATTTGCCTTCTCACACCTGAAACGAAGGGCCAAACACCTTTCGCCAGTATCTAACGGTGTCCTGTTTGGTTGGCGCTGCCAACGCGGCGTCGATGGCATCACCCGCATCAAGTGCCGCGTCCACGATCGCGTCCGCCTGTGCCGTCGTGTACAGCCGGCTCACATTATTTTCAGAGTTGACCGGATCGATGATTTGTGCCGGTTCCGAAAACGAGCCCACCTCCGACTCCGGGTAGCAATCGTAGAACACGATCTTCTCCCGCATGTCGCTTCTAGCGACATAGGTGAAGAAGTGCTGCAGTGCTTCCGGGTAGTCCGCGAAATCGAGACCCTGATCGCAGAGACGGGCCAGGATCATCTCGATCATGAACGACTTGAACCGGAAGCCTACATGCTCGCTCTTGACGAGCCCTGCCCAGAATTTCACCAGCCGCACGACCTGCGCGAAGTGTTGCTCCTGAGCTTGCTTACGCTTCCGCGTGAATTCGAGATGGAGAGGAATGCTTGTCTCGAGGTAGGAGCCGTCCTCCTGGCTGACGAGCCTTCCGTACCAGTCGGGATCGTCGTCATAGAGGATCGGCACGACGTCGACATCGAGCCCCGACCCGCGAAACGACACCGTCACGCTGTAGGTCTGCGGCTCCACCTGATCGGGGCTGAAGTTGGGAAATGCCTTCCGCAGGCGCTCCACGAGATAGTTGAGCAACTCGGCCACGTCGCCTGGCGCCTCCGCGCCGCTGATGTAGCAAGCCACATCGATGTCGTTGAGCGATCGTAGCGCGGTGCCCTTGGCGAGACTGCCCGACAGCAGCATCTTCTTGAGGGTGAAGTCGGGGTGGTCCTCCAGGTAGTCGTCCAGCTTCTCACGGAGGCGCCTCGCCTGGGCGCGATACTCACCTGCCTTGTCTCGCGGCAGATTCACCCTGTCCTGCGCAAAACGGACGATTTCGCCGTGATCAACGTGTTCCCGGGCCATTCTGAGTCTCTTCCGTCACCATGTGCCAGCTATCCTTGTATCCCGGCATGGATATGGGGGGCACGAAAACGGAAATCAAGCCCATCAGTTGACAAACATAGAAATTAGTCTAAATTTGTCCACCGCGCCATACAGGAGAAAAACCATGATAGGACAGAGACTTCGTGTCTCCAGATCCGCCACCGGTCTGTCTCTCCGCGATCTGGAAGCAAGAATCGACAACCGCGTAACTGCACAGGCGATCAGCAAGTACGAACGCAATGAGTCGATGCCGAGCTCCGGCGTCCTCATCGCGCTCGCAGACGCGCTCGACGTGCCCGTGGACTATCTGGTCGGTGACAGCGAGCTGGTTCTGGAAGCCGTTGAGTTCCGCAATAAGAAACTTACGAGCAGGCGTCAGGAGTCCCAGGTCGAAGCCAAGGTGCTCCAGCTACTCGAACGCTATCTCACGGTCGAAGAACTCCTCCGACTCCCGAGCGTGGCTTGGGACAAGCCGCGCGAGGCTCCGTGGCCCGTGCTGCATGATCCTGCCGAGGCCGAACAAGCGGCACTGGGCCTCCGTCACCATTGGGGGTTGGGCCTCGACCCGGTTCCGAATTTGGTCGAGTTTCTGGAAGAACGCGGCATCAAGGTGCTCGCGATGGACCTTGGAGACATCGACGGCCTTACCGCTCGTGTTCGGCGCGACAGGGGTGTCCCTTCGGCCGTGATCGTCGTCAATCAGGAACATTGGGGCGAACGTCAGCGGTTCACGATTGCACACGAACTCGGCCACATGGTTATTGAAGTGTCGAACAAGCAGAAGGAAGAGAAAGCCGCGCACCGCTTCGCCGGTGCCTTTCTCATGCCCGCGGAAACCCTGCGCGCCGAGATCGGCAAACGGCGCAAATCCATGGGTTGGAGCGAATTATTCGAGCTGAAACGCATCTTCGGTGTCAGCGTACAGGCACTGACCTATCGCTGTAAGGATCTTGGCATTTTCAGCGACACCTTGTTCCGGTTCTTGTTCGACGAGTTCGAGCGCCTCGGATGGCGCAGTCCCCCCTACGAAGAGCCCCACGCGATGAAGCGCGTCAAACCGAGACGGTTCGAGCGTTTGTGCCTCCGTGCGCTCGTAGAGGGCGTCATCTCCGATTCTAAGGCCGCCGAACTCCTTGGAAGCTCGGTTCACGAATTGAACCGCCGAGTGGAAGAGCCGCCCTTAGTCCAACCTGACACTGTTCGAGCCTAATCGAAATGAGGGTGCTGGTCTCCGATACCTCCGTTCTGATCGATCTTGAACGCGGGTCGCTTCTGGAGACCACCTTCTCCTTGCCATTCGAATTCGCCGTGCCGGACTTGCTGTACAGGCAGGAACTCGCAGAACACGGCGGCCCGAATCTGCTCAAACTTGGGCTCAGGGTTGAGGAACTGGACGGCGACGGCGTCGCCGTCGCCCTCCGCTATCGTCAGGCTGATCAGTCCCTATCCTTACCCGACAGCTTCGCCCTCGCTCTCGCTCAACGCAATTCCTGGACGCTGTTGTCCGGCGACAGCGGACTGCGTGACCGCGCCCGCTCGGAAGGCGTCGCCTTTCACGGTGTCCTTTGGCTGACGGATCAGATGTACGACCTCGGAGTCGCCTCCGGCAACGAACTACACGCCTCGCTCGAAACGATCGCATCGCATCCGCGATGCCGACTTCCCACGCATGAAATCAGAAAACGCTTGCGACTGTATTCGACCGCATGATCACTAGCCTGATTTATTCATCGGATGCAGAGTTGATCGGTTGATTTATGCGGGCGCGGGATTGCGTTCGGCGCCTTGCCGTGCCGGGATTTGAGGTTGGCGGTGTCGGGGGTGGGAGGTTGAACCGGCTCGGGTTCTCGGGGCACAGCGCCCCGCCGGTCAGAGGCCCGTGGCGGCGAGGCGCCCCGCCAGCAGCCGGAACAGGGCGGCGTCCGGACAGGCCGAAGCGAAGTCGATGCGGATGCGGGCGGCTCGTTCGACCACGCGGGCGCCGATCTTGAGCAAGCTCTGCCTGAGGGTCGCGAACTCGGCCCAAGTGAGCGGCATCGTCCGGGGCACTGCATCGCGCAGGGCGAGCATCAGCCAGTAGGCCGCAGTCTCTATCGCCAGTACGTGGCCCTTGAGCAGCGTATCGGCCACACGCTGTCCGGCGCGGAAGTCTCTTCCGGAACTCACCGGCATCGATGCAACGGACGCCGGCATCACGCCGCTCCGCCCGTCCATCACCCACGCCATGCAGCTCAACGACTAATCCTTTTCTCTCCGAACCCCGCCACACGCCGCCCGGAGGCCGCGCCCGAGCCGGCGTCCTCGCCCACCACCTTCCTTCCATCGACAGGCCGCCGTCCGGGCGGCCTTCGCAATTCTGGAGACCGCAATGTCCGAACCCGTGATCCGGTCCATCCCGCTTTCCCAACTGGAACTCTCGCCCGCCAACGTCCGGCGCACTCCGGCGGCCCAGACCGCCTTCGACGAGTTGAAGGCCTCGATCGCCGCCCACGGCTTGCTGGAAAACCTCATCGTCCGCTGCCTCGGCCCCGGCCCGGATAGTGTCGGCCGTTACGCGGTCATCGCCGGCGGCCGGCGCCTGACCGCTCTCATCGACCTTGCCCGCGACGGCGTTTTTTCCACCGACTTTTCCGTGCCCTGCCTGACGGTCGACAACGCCGCCCGGGAGAGCGAGCTCTCGCTCGCCGAGAACGTCGTGCGGGTCGCCATGCACCCGGCCGACCAGGTGCAGGCTTTCGGGGCGCTCGCCGAGGCCGGTGCGAGCGTCGCCGATATCGCCGCGCGCTTCGGGGTGCCCGAGCGCACCGTCGAGCAGCGCCTGCGGCTCGGCAACGCCGCGCCCGAGCTGCTCGATGCGTACCGCGAAGGCGAGATCGACATGGACACGCTGATGGCGTTCGCGCTCACCACCGACCGCGACCGCCAACTCGCGGTCTGGGAACAGGTGAAGGAGCAGAGCTACCGCCCGGGCGCCTGGCAGGTGAAGCGCATGCTCACCGAGGACCGGGTGCAGGGCAACGCCGACATCGCCCGGTTCGTGGGTATCGAGGACTACGAAGCGGCCGGCGGCACACTGACCCGCGATCTCTTCGCCGATGAGGACGACCGCGGCGTCTGGTTCGACGATCCCGAGCTCTTGCGCAAGCTCGCCGCGGCCAAGCTCAAGGCTGCCGCCTCTGACCTCCAATCCTACTGGAAATGGGTCGAGCCCCGGCTCGATGTCGACTGGAACGCGACCGCGCGCTACGGGCGTGTCTCGCCCAAGCCGGGCGAGCCGACAGAGGAGGAGCGCGCCGAGATCGAGCGCCTGAACACGCGCCACGACGAGCTCGTCAATCTCGATGACGGCGACTGGACGGACGAGCTGATCGAGGAAGGCGAGGCCATCGAGGCGCGCCTTGATGCGATCGAGGCCATCGTCGAGTCCCGTGCCACCTACCGTCCCGAGCACAAGGCGCTCGCCGGGTGCATCGTCACCATCGGAAACGACGGCAATCTTCGGGTCATCCAGGGACTGGTGCGCCCCGAAGACGTACCCGATGCATCCAAGGCACCGGCCGATTCCGAGGACGACGAAGACGACGAGCACGACACCGGAATCAGACCGGCCTTAGCGTCTGCCACCGACCCCGCTCGGAAAGCCCGCGACGAAGCCGGTGTCGGCATCGGATTGGCGGACGATCTCCGCGCGGTTCGCACCGGCGACATCAAGACGCACCTGGCGAGGGATTTCGACGCCGCGTTCGACCTGCTGCTGTTTCAGCTCGCGAGAGGCGCGTTCCGCAACGGCTACCACACCGACGCGCTCGACATCACGGTGCGCGAGACCGCCGACCGGCCCATGGTCCGGGGAAACGACAGCCAATTCCCGGAGATGGACACCCGCGAGCAGGACCTCGCCGCCGACCGCGCGGAGCTGAAGCTCGGCTGGATGCGCGAAGAGAATGACGGGGACGCCTTCGAGAAGCTCTGTTCGTTGTCCGATACCGAGAAGCGCCACCTGTTCGCTTCCTGTGTCGCGAGGACGGTGAAGGGCCAGCTTGCCTTCGAGCACGGCGCCCGGCCCGAGCTGGAACACACCATCGCGCGGCTCGAGATCGACTTCGCCGCCCGCTTCCGCCCGACCGCGGAGCTGTTCTGGAAGCGGATCGTCAAGAACCGCATCTTCGCGATTGCCCGGGAGACCCTGGGCGAGGCCTGGGCGCAAGGCCATGCCAGGTTCAAGAAGGCCGAGCTGGCCGACGCCATGGAAGAGGCTTTCGCCGCGGGCGATGTCGCCCCGTCCGGCCTCACCGCGGAGGCGCGAATGACCGCACTCGCCTGGACACCGCCCGGCTTCAGGGCGTTCGACAAGAGCGGCATCGACCCCGCCGAACAGCCGGACACCGCCGAGCCGGCCGAGTCACCGGCGACGGAACCCGAAGAGATCGATGCAGCGGATTCCGATCCGGAAGATCCGGATGGCAATGCGGCGCCGGTACCCCTGGCCGACGCCGACGATGCCGACGCGGTAACGGTCGAACCGGACGTGTCGGAAACAGTGGTCGTCACCACCGAGGAAACGCCCCCTGGGCCTGCCGACTACGACGCGGTGCGCATCACCATCGCCAACGGCGGACGGCACGTCACCGCCGAGCGTGAGCGGGGCCTGGCGCCGCCGCGCGGCAACGGCCAGGCGCCCGAGCCCGGCAGCGGCGATCCACTGGAAATCCCGGCATTCCTGCGCCGCACGCCGTAGCCGCTTCGTTCACGGCTCATCCTCGTCGCCGCCTGCCCGATCACAGCTCACCATCGGCACATTCTGGAAGGAGTCCCGGATGTCTGAATCCCATCGCCATGGCGGGCGAACCCCAGGCCAACAGCGTGTCCTGGCCCGCATCGAGGCGTGCCTGTCGGCCGCGCGGGAGCGCTGGCCGGATGCCACTATTCCCACGCCAAGGGTGCGGTTCGACCTGCGTGGACGCACGGCCGGCCAGGCCCACAGGTCCGGCAGCTACGTGCGCATCAACAACGATCTGCTCGAACGCTATGCGGACCGGATCGTCGAACGCACCACGGCCCACGAAATCGCGCACATCGTCGCCCCTGCGGTGTTTGGCGAGCGCATCCGCCCGCACGGCCGCGAATGGAAATCGGTCATGCGTCTCTTCGGTTGTGAGCCGAGCCGGTGTCACGACATGGAGACAACGCCGGCGCGCAAGGTGCGCACGTTTCCCGTGACCTGCGCATGTTCCACCTATCGGTTCTCGGCCGTGCGCATCAAGAGATTGCGCGCCGGCACCGGCTATCGATGCCCTCGGTGCCGCCAGCGCATCAAGGAGCAAGGGGGCTGATCATCCGCGCCGGCCCCCTTGCGCCTTAATCCCCGGTCCCTTCCTTCACCGTCCATACGGCCCCGCCGCCCCCACCGCCGGGGCGTTTCCCGCCGTCTCACCGACAAGGAGCTTTGCCATGTCCGCACCCCTCGATCACGCGCCAATCCGCGCCCGCGTCGGCGCCGGCGCCATCGACAAGGTCACCAGACTGTTCAACGCCTCCCTACCCGACGCCTGCGTCGAGCTTCTGCAGAACGCACGCCGTGCCGGCGCCACCCGAATCATGGTCAATACGGAGCCGCTCGGCGGCGCTACCCACGTCACCATCATCGACGACGGCGCCGGCATCGCGGATCCACAAATCCTTCTCACCTTCGGCGACAGCGACTGGAAAGCCGGCATCGCCAAGGCCGAAGACCCCGCGGGCATGGGCTTGTTAAGCCTTTCACGCCGGGGCTGCACGGTTCGCTGGCGCGCCCTCGACGAGAACGATTCCCCCGCTACCGGATTCAGGTTGGTTCTGAAGCCCGATCACTTCCTCGGCCGTGAACCGGCTCAGGTCGAGTCCGACGACGGCGCCCCCTGGCCCCATGGAACCTCGGTCTCCTTCGATACGGACGGGGAGCAACACAGCGTCCAATCCATGATCGAAGCGGCCGCGCGCCATTATCCGCTTCCGGTCACGCTCGACGACGAGGTTGTCCGGCGCCGCGCTTTTCTCGACGGCGCGCTGCACGCCGAGCGCTGGCGGGGTCTCGTCTTCGGTGTCTACAGGGGATGCCATACGGGCTACCGGGTTCCGGACGTGAACTTTCACGGCCTGACGCTGCCGGTACGGCTGCCCCAGGTCGATACGGTCCACGGCAAGAGTTGGACGGTGCGGGCCGAAATCGAGGCCTGTCCCGAGCTGGAACTGGTGTTGCCGGCGCGGAAGGAAGCGGTCGAGACGCCGTTTCTGAACCAGATGCGCGATGCCGCCCGTATTGCCATCTACCGCGCCATGGCCCAGGCAGAGCCCGCCCCGCGCATCGCACACGAGGACTGGAAGCGCGCCGCCGCCGCCGGCATCGACCTGCCGGTGCCGTCGCCTGAGCTCCGCCCCTGGCGGCCCTCCGTCGCCGACGTAGACGACTGGCGGGAGACGGCGGACTACGCGCCGGTCGTAACCGGGGTTCCCGAGCCGGACCCGGGACAGGCTCTGGTGGTGGACGCCGGCCTTGAACCGCCCGAGGCCCACACCCTCTACCGCGCCGCGTGCCGCGCCGGTATCGACAGAAGGCTCTTCGAGGCCGAGCCGCGCTTTACGGGCTTCAACTGGTACGACCGCCTCGGACGGGTCGAGGCTGTCACCGTCCGCGTCATCGTCGACGGCGCCGAACGGTCCCTCGACCCCTGCGCTTCCCCCGCATTCCATACCCTCACCATACCCGCGGATGTCGTCTTTGCCGGCGACGCCTGGTGCTGGCTCGACGACATGCACCCGCTCGTGCCGCAAACCGCCGACCTGGCGCCGGACGAGCTCGCCGCACTCATCGTCGATGCCTATTTCTGCGCCTCGGATGACGCCGATGCCGATTCCTACCAGACCCAGCGCAGCCGTTACGAAGCCGACGCGCCGCACCTCTCGATGAAGCTGCTCGCGAGCGACGACGACGCCATCAGGCGCTCTATCGCCGATGCAATCTGGCAGGAGGTGCTGTGGCGTTTCCCGCGTGACCGCGACGTCGATGTCCACGTCCGGGGCAAGCAGGTCGACGTCACCCTCGGCCCGCCGCCGGGCTTTCCGCACACCGAAGCTTCCGCCGTCTCCTGAGCACACCTCTCCCGCGATTCAGGCGTCCGGGCGGTGCCGCGCCGCCTGGAGCCGAGTCCGGCTCGTGCCGGGCGAACCGGTTCCGGTCAGGGAGCCGCCGCCTCGACATCTCTATGGAGATCACCATGCCTCAGACCAGACACGCGACCTCACCGCCCACCCTGCCATCCGGCCCGATTCCCGTCACCCATCCCATGGACCCGCGCCGCGGCGAGACCCTGTCGCCCAAGTTCACGGCCATCCTCTGCTGGCTGCTCGACCTGCCGCCCCTGACCGAACCCGCGATCGTCGACCTCGCCGTCTCCAGCGAGTGCGTCCTTGCCGCCACCACGGATGACCTTTTCTTCAACACCCACCTCGGTGATTTTGCCGATCTCACGCGCAACCTGCGCGGCTGGGCCAGGGCCTGCGAGGCCGACCCCGCCATCGTCGAAGGGCTGACCGCCAAGGTTCGGAGGACGGGAGCATGAGTGCGTTCTCCGATCTCCCGGACGGTTACGACCGCCACCATGACGCGGTGTTCATCGTCGACCCCGGCGCCTGCAACCCGGCCGGGGTGGCGCTCGCCATCCATAACGCCTGCCGCCAGGCGATCGCGGAGGGCGGCGATCAGCGCACCGACCCGGCCATCCGCCTGATGACGACCCAGCTCGCATTCCTGGTCAACGGCAACTCCGACATTCCTCTCACCGACTACCAGACCCTGCTCGATACCTGCCGCGCCCGCGCCGCCGAACGCTCCGGCACTGCTACCTCAGATTCCAGGGAGACCGGCCATGACTCCTGATCCCGCAACCGACCGCGGCAAGCGAATCGCCAGGCTGAACGACCGTTTCCGCGAGACCTTCCAGGGCGGCACGGTCCTCGCCACGGCCGGGGTCCGCGGTTACGGCGAAGCGTTCCTTGCCGACGCCCTTCACGCCTTGCGTACCTTCGGCGAATTCAGCAACGGCAACGACCCCTACGGCGAGCATGACTTCGGCTCGTTCACCCTCGACGGCCGGAAACTGTTCTGGAAGATCGACTACTTCGATCCCTCCACCGAGTACGCCTCGGACGATCCTGCCGACCCTGCCGTCACCCGCCGCTGCCTCACCCTGATGACGGCCGAGGAATGGTGAACGCACCGGCGGGCTGAACGCTCCGGCGCCGCCGTCCCGCAATCCGACCCACGCTCGCCGGCCGGCACGAGGAGGTCCGGTCAGCCGGCTCGGGATGAGCCGACGAAGGCGGCAGGGGAGGACCTGCCCCGCGCCGCCCGGCCGCTTCCAACCCTTTCCTTGACGGAGATCCGCCATGCTCGACGCCAATCCGGCGGTCGAGGCGTCATTGCGTGCGCCCGCCGTTCCCCCGACCGTCCCCATCGCACCTGTCCGGCCGCGGTCCAAGCCGACGGCACTGCTCGCCGCGGCCTCGGCCCTCGTACCGCATCTCGAAGCCGGCCGCCGGCTCGACGCCGACATCCTTCGCGAGGCCATGAGCGAGGCCTTCGGCGCGAGCGACGCGGATGGGGCCTGGTCCTGGCGCGACGCCTATGACGCGGCGGAAGCCGCGCTGGTGCTGTTTCTGAAGCGCTGGGGCCGTGCCATGCGGCGCGAGGCAGGCTCCCATCAGCGCATGCTGGCGATGCTTGAGACGCTCGCGGCCCTTGAGCCCTCGCATACGCGACGTTCCGAGGAGCAGCTCCGGTTCCAGCAGTTCTCGACCCCATTGCCGCTCGCCTACGCCGCGCTCCAAGCCGCCGCCGTCAGGCCCGGCGACGTGGTGCTGGAGCCCTCGGCCGGCACCGGCATGCTCGCGGTGATGGCCGAGTGTGCGCTCGGCGCCAAGGCCGCGGGGGCGTTGCACCTGAACGAACTCGCCGCGACCCGTGCCGGGATTCTGCAAGGCCTGTTTGCCGGCGCTTCCGTCACCCGGCACAACGCCGAATCCATCGCCGACTACCTCCCCGGAACCCATCCGAGCGTCGTACTGATGAACCCGCCGTTCTCGGTCTCGCCCGGCATCGAACGTATCTGCCATGACGCCGATCTGCGTCATCTCCGGTCCGCCTTCCTCATGCTGGCGCCGGGCGGACGCCTCGCCGCCATCACCTCGCGCAACTGCCTCCCCGGCGATGCCGACTGGCGGCGCGCCTTCGCCCGTCTCGATGCCGATGTCGTCTGCTCGGTCGGCATCGACGGGCGCGCCTATGCCCGCCGGGGCACGACCTTCGATACCCGCCTCACGGTCCTCGACCGCGCCGGTGAGCCCGGCGGCCGCATCGAGATCGATCCCGAGGCCTGCGTCGCCGACGCCGCCGGCTTGCTCGATACCGTCACCGCCCTCGTGCCGCCCAGGCTCCCCATCGGTCAGGTCGAGGCGAAGGCGAGCCCAACGGGCGACCTGTTCGCCGGCACGTCCGCCCAACCCCTCCCGCGCCCGCCGGCCTCTCCCCGGCGTGCCGTCACAGCGGCCGCGAAGCCGGAGCCGCAACCGACGCGGAAACAGGGTTGGGGGCCGGTAGCCGAGCTTACCTACGAGACCGGACCCGGCGAGGCGGTCTCCGGCGCGCCGGAGACCGCCGCGAACGCCGGCACCTATGAGCCCTGGCGTCCACGCACCGTCCGAATCGCCGGCGCCCATGAGCACCCGACGCCGCTGGTGCAGTCGGGCGCGATGGCGGCGGTGCCCCACCCGACGCCGGACTACCGCCCGATGCTGCCCGAGCACGTCGTCGCGGAAGCGCGCTTGAGCGACGCCCAGCTCGAAAGTGTCATCCTCGCGGGCCAGGCCCACAGCCGCCGGCTCGCCACCGAATACCGCGTCGAGCACGACTGGGAGAACATCCAGCCGGTCGGCGACGGTATCGAAGCCGCCAATGACAACACCGCCGCCAACGACAACGACGATACGCCGCTCATCCCCCCGGTCCGGTTCCGGCGCGGCTGGATGCTCGGCGACGGCACCGGCACCGGCAAGGGGCGCCAGGTCGCGGCCGTCATCCTCGACCGGTGGCTGCGCGGTACGCGCCGCGCCGTGTGGCTGTCGGCCTCCGACAAGCTGCTCGAAGATGCCCGCCGCGACTGGTCGGCGCTCGGCGGCGACGAGAACGACGTGTTCTACCTGGGGAAGTTCCGGCAAGGGGCGGACATCCCGCGTGACACCGGCATCCTATTCGCGACCTACGCCACACTCCGGAGCCCCGCGCGTTCCGGATCCCGCTCACGGCTCGATCAGATCGTCGCCTGGCTCGCCGGCGGCCTCGATCATGAGCATCGCCATGCGTTCGACGGCGTCGTCGTGTTCGATGAAAGCCACGCCATGGCCAACGCCGCGGGCGGCACCGGCAGCCGAGGCCGCATCGCGCCCTCGCAGCAGGGCCGCGCGGGTCTCCGCCTCCAGCATGCGCTGCCCGATGCCCGCATCCTGTATGTGTCGGCGACCGGTGCCTCCACGCGCCTATGCCCAACGCCTCGGCCTCTGGGGGAGCGGCGAGACCCCGTTCGAGCGCCGGCACGATTTCGTCACCGCCATGGAAGCGGGCGGGGTCGCGGCGATGGAGATGGTCGCGAGGGATCTGAAGTCCCTCGGGCTCTACCAGGCCCGCGCGCTTTCCTATGACGGGGTCGAGGTCGACATTCTCGAACACGCGCTAGCGCCCGAGCAGCGGCGCATCTACGACGCGTATGCGCAGGCGTTCAAGGTCATCCACGCCCATATCGAACAGGCGCTGGAGGCGACCGGCGTGACACAGACGGGCGAGGCAAGCACGCGCACGCTCAACCGTAACGCCAAGTCGGCGGCGATCAGCGCGTTCGAGGGGGCGAAGCAGAGATTCTTCGGACATTTGCTCACCTCGATGAAGTGCCCGACCCTGGTCCGGGCGATCGAGGCCGATCTCGCGGCCAGCCACGCCTCGGTCGTCCAGCTCGTCTCGACCGGCGAGGCACTGATGGAGCGTCGCATCGCCCAAATCCCTGCCTCGGAATGGGACGATCTCTCCATCGACCTGACCCCGCGCGAGTACGTGCTCGACTACCTCGCCCACGCCTTCCCCGTCCAGTTGCAGGAGAGCTTCACCAACGAGTCCGGCGATCTGATGAGCCGCCCGGTGTTCGACACGGACGGCAACCCGGTGCTGTGCCAGGAGGCCGGTGCCGCGCGCGACGCGCTCATCGAGAAGCTCGCCGCCCTGCCGCCGGTGCAGGCGGCCCTCAACCAGTTGTTGCATCACTTCGGCGATGACGCCGTCGCCGAAGTCACGGGCCGCTCGCGCCGGGTGCTGCGCATCACCGACCCCGGCGGCTCGCGCCTGGCGCTCCGCGGCCGGCCGGCTTCGGCAAATCTTTCAGAGACCGCCGCATTCATGGCGGGCGAGAAGAGAATCCTGGTGTTCTCGATGGCCGGCGGCACCGGGCGGAGCTATCACGCCGATCTAGGTTGCACCAATACCGCGCGCCGACACCACTACCTTCTCGAGCCCGGCTGGCGCGCCGACCAGGCGATCCAGGGTCTCGGCCGCACCCATCGCACCCACCAGGCGTCCGCGCCGCTGTTCCGGCCCATCGCGACCGACGTGAAAGGCGAACGCCGGTTCATCTCCACCATCGCGCGCCGGCTCGACAGCCTCGGCGCCATCACCCGCGGCCAGCGCGATTCGCAGAGCGCCATGGGCGAGGACGGCGCCATGTTCAGGCCCGAGGACAATCTCGAATCGACCTATGCCCGGGCCGCCCTTCGCCGCTTCTACACCGCCCTCTACCGCGGCGACATCGAGGACTGGGGCATCGAGACCTTCGAGGCGGCGACCGGGCTAACGCTCACCTACGAGGGCACACTCAAGGAGGAGCTGCCGCCGATGTCGCGGTTCCTCAATCGCCTGCTGGCCTTGCCGATCGACGAGCAGAACCAGCTCTTCGAGGCGTTGGAAGTGCGCATCGCCGGGCTTATCGCCGAGGCGATGGAATCCGGCACCTTCGATCGCGGCGTCGAGACAATCCATGCCGACTCGCTCGCTCTCACCTCACGCGAGCCGGTGTTCGTTCACGAGGCCACCGGGGCGGCGACCGAGCTCTGCGAGATCGCGCGGCGCGACAAGCTCGACCCGCTCACACTCGACGCCACGCTCGCGCTCCGCGACCGATCCAGGGAAGCCCGCCTCATGGTGAACGAGCGCTCGCACCGCGCCGCTCTGGTGCTGCCGCACGCCTCGCGCATGTTGGAGGACGGCGGCGTCGAGACCCGCGTCCGTCTCGTCCGCCCGGCGACACGCGAGACCATGGCGCGCATGGAGCTCGATGCCTCCAACTGGCAGATCGCCGGTGAAGCGCAATGGCGCACGCTTTGGGAGACCGAGATCGCCGGCCTGCCGTCCCATACCGAATCGCGTATGTGGCTCGTGGCGGGACTGCTCCTCCCCATCTGGGACCGCCTGCCCGACCGCCATATGCGCGTGCGGAGGCTCACCACCGATACCGGCGAGCGCCTGATCGGCCGTGTGCTCGGTCCCGCCGAGGCGCTCGAATTCCGCGCAGCACTCGGCCTCGCCGGCGGTCTCGGCTTGACGCCGGCCGAACTTCACGAGGAGGTTCTGGCGCGCGGCACGGCGTTCCCGCTCGCCAACGGTTGGCGCATCGCCCGGCGCCGGCTCGCGGGCGCCGAGCGCATCGAGATCGAGGGGCCGGCCGACGGTCACATTGAGGCGCTCAAGCGCCTCGGCTGCGTGACCGAGATCGTCTCGTATCGGACCCGCGTGTTCGTCCCCGCCGAGACCGTGCTCGCGCGCGTCGTCGACCGCTGGCCGGTCGGCCAGGCCGCGGTCGCCGCCTGATCGACCGCGCCTTCTCTGTACGGACAGCCGTCCACCCCTTGTCTGTTCGGACCGCCGGCCAACCCGCGGCAGTCGGGCGGCCGGCCTGCTGCCGTTCCACCAATCCTCGTTTGGCACCGTCTCCGGCCCGGACGCAGCCTGCCCGCAATCGAAGGAGCTTCCGATGTCCCCGTACACCTTTCCCGACGACCCGAACTACGCCTTCTGCCCGGCCTATGGGCCGCCGGAGAGCCCGCAGCAGATCCGCATCGTCATCGACGGCGTGCCGGGCTACGTGCCCACGGCGCTCGTCGCGCTCACCCTCGACGACGCCGAGAGGCTCTGCGACCGCTTCAACGCCCGGCTCGGCCTCGACCGCGATGCCTGGATGAAGATTGCCGGCCGGACGATGTCCGCCGATCCGCCCCGCCACGTCCCCGGCAACGACGTCCTGCACTGAATCGAGCGCCTTCACGACGCCGCCCGCGGCCGGCCGGCCGCCGGCCGGCACATCCGCGAGAGCCGAGCCGGGCGGAAGGAGGTGGACCCTTCAGAGCGATGAAGAGAGCCATCCCCGGGGGCCGCCACCTCATCGCCACCCGGGAGCCGTCATGAACCATGCAGCCACGATCGATTTCGCCGGTGTCGCCGCCGTTCCCGCCGAGACCCTGGCGCGCATTGAGCGCGCCGGCCCGGCCGCGCTCGCAGCCCACGAGTTGCTCGGCCTGCTCGGCATCCGCCCCGCAGGCCGCCCTCGCCGCGGCGGGCGGCCTGCGGGGCGTATTCGACGATCCCGGCGACGCAGTCCGCGAGGCGCCGTTCGCTCGCGACCACATGCTGCGCGTCCAGGCCATCCTCGAGGTCCATTCGCGCTGGATGGAGGAACGGCTCCGACGCGGCGGCCCGCTCGGCGGGCCGACCGATACACGCCGGTTCATCGAGGCGCGCGTGCGCGGCCGCCGTTCCGAGGTCTTCGGCGTGGTCTATCTCGACAACAAGAACCGCGTCATCGCCGTGGAGGAGCTCTTCCCCGGCACCATCGACAGCGCCAGCGTCTATCCGAGAGAGGTCGCGCGCAGGGTGCTGGTCCACAACGCCGCCGCCGTCCTGTTCTTCCACAACCACCCCTCGGGCCAATCGCAACCCAGCAACGCCGACCGTGTCATGACCGGGCGGCTTACCGAGGCGCTCGCTCTCTTCGACGTGCGGGTCCTCGACCATCTCGTGATCGGCGACGGCGAGGTCACCTCGTTTGTCGAGCTCGGCCTGATGTGACCCCGGGGGCTCGGCGGAGAGTGAAGGAGGGCTTCGAGAGGGCGACGCCCGGAGGGTCGAGAGGAAGGTCCTCCACCCGGCAGCGTCGACCATCCCTTTCACGGGGGACCCCCTCGATGTCCGATACCCCCATCACCGTCTTCACCGTCACCGACGACAATGACGACCCGTTCCACGAGTTCGTCGCGATCGACCAACTCCTGGCTGAAATCGGCCTGTCGCCGCATGCCGTTCGCGAGGTCATCGGCGATCCGCCCGGCACCGGCGCGGACCGCTGAGCAGAGTTCGAGAGGAGCTTTGAAGGAGTGAGCGGGGGCAGGTCCGAGAGGGTCCGCTCGCCGTTCGCCGAACCCAACGTCATCCACCTGGACCATAGGAGCATCATCATGGCATTCGGATTGAACCGCGCGGAAGTCATCGGCCGCCTCGGCGGCGACGCCGTCATCAACCACATGGTCAGCGGCGGCAAGGTCGCCAATCTCTCGGTCGCCACCGACGAGTCCTACATCGACAAGAACTCCGGCGAACGCCGCGACCGCACCGAGTGGCACCGCGTCGTCACCTTCCAGCCCGGTCTCGTCGAGATGTTCGAAAAGCACGCGAAGAAGGGCCGCCTCGTCTATATCGCGGGCAAACTCCAAACGCGGCGCTGGAAGAAGGACGGCGAGGACTCCGACCGCTTCTCGGCCGAAATCCTGCTCGTGCCCGGCGGGCGCGTGCAGTTCCTCGACAAGCCGGTCGACGGCGCCATGCCGGCCGCCAACGACAACGAGCCGGCGTCCGCCGAGCCCATGGCCGCGACCGGCACCGACGGCGACATCCCGTTCTAATCGGCCGCTTCCTTCCTCCCACCTCGGGCCGGCGCCGCAGGGCGTCGGCCTTTTCTTTTGACTGCCCGGCCGAGCCGGATAACGGGCGCCGCGCCGGCGTTCGCGCTTCGCGCATCGCCACCCGGCGTTGCGCCCCCGAGAGGCCGAGGGAGCCCGGGACCGGCCGTCACCAGACAGTCCGGGGAGAGAGTCCATGGTCCCACACAGCACCCCTTGCGTTCCCGCCGGAGCACTCGCGTCATGAGCGCCGCCGGCGATATCGCCGCCGCGCTCGCGCAACGCGCCGAGGAGGTCTGCCGCCACTACCTTCCCGCCGGACGGCGCCAGGGACGCTACTGGGTCGCCGGCGACGTGCGCGGCGCCAAGGGGCGCTCGCTCTACGTCCGCCTAAGCACCCCGGGCACCGTCGGCAAATGGTGCGACGGCGCCACCGGCGAGCACGGCGATCTCCTCGACCTCGTCCGCCACCACCTCGGCGGGACCTCGCTTCGCTCCGCCCTCGCCGAGGCGCGCGGCTTCCTCGCGCTTCCCGCCGCCGGTCCGGCCGCCAGTGCCGCGCCGGTCACCACCGCCGACCGCGTCGCGGCCGCGCCCCGGCTCTGGACCGCCTGCCGCTCGATCGACCGCACCCATGCCGAGAGCTATCTCCGCGCCCGCGCGATTCACCGCTGCCGCTTCGCGGCGCTGCGGTTCCACGCGAGCCTCGCCTGGCGCGGCGACGAGGGCTTCCGGCGGCTCCCTGCGCTCGTCGCCGCCGTCACCAACGACGACGGCGACATCACCGGCGTCCACCGCACCTGGCTCGACCCGGCGCGGCCAGCCAAGGCCCCGGTCGCGATCCCCCGCAAGGCCCTCGGGCGCATCCACGGCCTCGCCATCCGCTTCGGCACGCCTCCGGCCGACGACGGCGCTTCGCTTCTCGTCGGCGAGGGCATCGAGACCGTGCTCTCCGTCGTCACCGCGTTGCCCGACACCCAGGCCGCCGCCGCGCTCTCGGCCGGCAGCCTCGGCGTATTCGCGCCGCCTCCTGACGTGACCCATCTCGTTATCGCCGCCGACAACGATCCCGAAGGCGAACACGCCGCCGAACGCCTCGCCCGGCGCTGCGCGCGGGCCGGCGTCGCCGCCACGATCATCGTGCCCGAGTACGGCGACTTCAACGACGACCTCGTACGTATCGGCCGGGAGGGCCTTGCGCAACGCCTGCGGCCCTTCCTCGCGGCCATCCCCGGACGCGCCGGCGAGAGTGGAGAGGAGCGAGGGCCGAGCGACATCAGCCGTGGAGAGCGAGCATGACCCTTTTCACCTACGCCGGCATCGGTGCGCGGAGAACGCCCGAGCCCGTCCGCGACATCATGGAACGCTTCGCCCGCTATCTCGCACATCAGGGATGGCATCTACGGACCGGCGGCGCCGAGGGAGCCGACCGGGCCTTCGCTCGCGGCACGCTCCCCGCCCGGCGCACCATCTTCCTCCCCTGGCCACGCTTCAACGGCTGGTCCACGCCCGACGGCTATGCGCTCTCGGCAAAGGACTGCTCGATGTTGCAC
The DNA here is from genome assembly GCA_965248765.1 of Alphaproteobacteria bacterium. Taxonomy (GTDB): domain Bacteria; phylum Pseudomonadota; class Alphaproteobacteria; order VGEJ01; family VGEJ01; genus CBDFKF01. Next base: position 283,000 of record CBDFKF010000003.1, on the reverse strand, counting down.
CCCATTGCCGCGCCGCATCATCCGGCCTGGAAACGCTGCTCTGCCGCGGTGCGCAAGCTTCATGCCAGGAACACCGCCATCCTGCTCGGTCCCGGCGCCGACGACCCAGTCGATGCCGTCATCTGCTGGACCGAGGGCGGTGTCGTCGCCGGCGGCACAGGCATGGCCATCCGCATCGCGCGCCACCACGAGATCCCCGTGTTCAACCTCGCCGAGATTCACCCGCGCACGGCTTGCGAGCACATGAACCGCATCGCCGCGGGCGCGATCGTCTCTCAGCTCGGCGGGCCGGCGCGGGCGAAGCGGAGAGGAGAGTGAAGCGGAAGAGGGACTGACGCCGCGGGGAGGAAGAGAGAGTCCCGTCCGCGGCACCGGCGACACCGAAGGAGAACCGCACCATGCAACCCGTCCGCTTCAAACGCATCGCACCGGACGAGTCCAGGATCTATCTCGATGACGATTTCGTCGGCGACGTCTACCGCCAGCCCGACTGCCTCCGCCCCGGCTCCCACTACTACGTCATCCATCTCGACGAGGATTACCGCGGGCCGGTGCACGTGCATGAGCGCTGCCGCATCCGCGAAGTTGCCGAGCGTCTCATCGCTACGCATCCCTTCCTGTGAGCACGGCGGGCCGCGCAATGATCGCTTCAATGCGCATCGGCGGTGTCGAAATTGGCGCGAAGCTGCTCGATTCGCGGCTGGTCGGGTTGCGCCAAACAAAAGACGGTGCCGTTGAGGAATGGCCGGTCGAGCATCTTCTTCTGCTAAGAGGAGCCAAAGGCTTCGCGCCGAGCCGCGTGCCACTTGCTGCCCTGGCTCGCAGGATGGTGCCCAACGCCATCGGATTCGCCCGCGACGACGTGATCGAGCGCCTCGTGCAGTCCCACCGACAGCGCCTCCTCGACGATCTGCCCGCCCGCCTGGAGTTCGTTAACCGAGGCTTTGACTATCAGACCGCCGAGCTAGCAGCGGCACGAGCCCGTTTCACCGACAAAGCCCGTGCTGGCGACCCGCACGCCAAGGGGGAGCTCTCAAAGATCAAGGAACGGCAGCGGAGCTTGGCGGCAACGCGCAATTGCCGTCTCAACGAACTACGAGGCGAACCGGGCCATATCCGGGCCGGAGAGGTCGAGTTTCTCGCCCATGCGCTCGTCGTACCCTCCCAGGATCCCGAAGAGATCAAGCGTTACGACGCCCAGGTCGAAGCAATCGCCATGAAGGTCGCGGCCGCATACGAGGAGACCTTCGGAGCCGAAGTGAAGGACGTCTCGCGCCCCGAACTTGCACGGCGTGCCGGGCTTACGGACTGGCCGGGCTTCGATCTCCTGTCCCTCCGTCCTGAGGCAGGACAACGCGCGATCGAAGTCAAGGGGCGGGCTGGTGTCGGCGAGATCGAACTGTCCGAGAACGAGTGGGCCAAGGCCTGCAACCTTCGGGAACAGTACTGGCTTTACGTCGCCTTCAACTGCGCCAGTCCGAGGCCGCGGCTCGTCCGAGTGCGGGATCCGTTTCGAAACCTCTTGGTGAAGGCCAAGGGCAACGTGGTGATTCCGAGCGCGGAAGTCCTATCCGCCGCAGAACCGGAGAGCGAGTAATGCCCCGGGACGACAATCTCGAAGGTCCGTCACTGCGCATCGCGGCTACCGACGACTCGCCACTCCGCGTTCGTGCCGGTCCAGGGACTGGCAAGACATTCACACTAATCCGGCGGATCGCACGCCTCCTGGAGAGCGGCGTGGCGCCTCGGCAGATCTTGGTCTGTACTTTCACCCGCACTGCTGCAGGCGACCTAAAACGCGAACTGGAGGACCTCGACGCCGATGGCGCGCCCTCGGTTCGCGCCACCACGGTACACGCGCTCTGTTTCCGCATACTTGCCCGAAACGAAGTGCTCGAGATCACTGGCCGTGTGCCGCGCCCATTGCTCGAGTACGAGAAGCGCTTCCTGCTGCAGGACATGCACGACGGTCAATTCGGGAACCTCCATGCACGACGAAGGCGCCTCAAAGCCTTCGAGTCGGCCTGGGCGCGTCTTCAGAGCGAGCAGCCTGGTTGGCCGAACGATCCAGTGGATCAGCGGTTTCACCGGCAATTACTCGACTGGCTGGCGTTTCACGACGCCATGTTGATCGGCGAACTCGTCCCGGAGGCCCTCCGCTATCTGCGGAATAATCCTGCCAGCCTTGAGCGCACCGCCTTCTCCCGCATTCTGGTCGACGAATACCAAGACCTAAATGCGGCGGAACAGGAATTCGTCCAGCTCGTCGCCGAGAATGCCCAGCTTACGATCATCGGCGACGAGGACCAGTCGATCTATTCCTTCAAGTTTGCCCACCCCGAGGGCATCGCGGAGTTCCATGATCAGCATCCCGAAACGGTGGATGAAACACTGGACCTCTGCCGGCGGTGCCCCACCGATATCGTAGAGGTGGCCAACCGGCTCATCTCGAACAACCGGCGGCGGACCAATCGTGTCCTGACCGCCCGCCCCGAGAATGGGGCGGGTGAAATCCACATCGTGCAATGGCAAAGCATGGAGCGAGAGGCCCAGGGACTCGCCGAATTCATTGAACGGCTTGTACGTTCTGATCGAGTCGATCCCGGTCGAGTTCTCGTGCCCGCACCGCGCCGCCAATTCGGTTACGCCGTTCGCCAATCGCTCAACGAAAGGGGCGTATTAGCCCATAGCTTTTTCCAGGAAGAGGCACTCGATGGCGACCCCACAAACCTCATGAGGTGCCGAGCGCAGCAAGCCTTCACGCTTCTTACCTTGGCCACGAACCCGGAGGATAGCGTCGCGCTTCGTTGCAGGTGCGGTTTCGGGAGCGCCAGTTTGCGGAGAGGCTCGTGGGACCGTGTTCGAAACTCAATTGCCGCGAACGGGATCTCGCTGACGAATACGCTTCAAGGTATCGAAGCTGGACAACTCATTCTTCCGCATGGCCGGCATCTGATTGCACGGCTACGCGACCTAAGAGACCAACTGGATATCTTGGCAACCCTTCGAGGCGATGCGTTGCTCGATGCTCTTTTCCCGAACAACGATCCCGACTTCGCCCAGATTCGGACCATGGCTGCGGGCCTCGATCCCGACGCGGACGCAGCGCAGCTTCTCGATCGGCTACGAACAGGCATTACTCAACCCGAGCTGCCGACCGATGTCGATTATGTGCGCGTGATGAGCCTCCATAAATCAAAGGGCCTCACCGCCGACTTGGTCGTGGCGATGGGCTGCGTCGAGGGCCTTGTTCCGACGCTACCTCGGGACGCCTCGCAAGGTGAGATGAACGTTGCGTTGGAAGAGCAGCGTCGGCTTTTCTACGTGTCGATTACCCGCGCCCGCGAGGTTCTGGTCCTTTCGAGCGTCACCAACCTGCCCCGAGACCGCGCTTACCGGATGGGCGTCGAAGTGCGGGGCCGAGGCAATACGGTCGGAACCATTTCATCCCGCTTCATCGACGAACTTGGTCCTACTCGGCCTGCCCCGGTCTCCGGACAGCAGTTCTTGAGATAGGGAGAAGCCAGCCGTGCCTGAAAATCGCCGCCTCATCGAAATCGCCTTCCCCCTCAAGGAGGCCTCGCTCGACTCCGTCCACGAGAAGAACGTGCGCCACGGACACATTTCCACGCTGCATATTTGGCCGGCGCGGCGGCCGTTGGCGGCATCGCGCGCCGCCCTGATCGCGACTCTGCTTCCCGATCCTGGTGATCCTGAAAACGAAAAGCGATTCTGGAGCGCATGGCCGGCCACGTCGTCGAGAAGATCGAGCGCAAGCGCGTCGGCGGACGCACGGTTGAGAAAGTGAAGGAGGAGACGATCGGCGGCATCCTTCACTGGAAGCGGGAGAACGGACCGAACCTCGACTGGTTTCGCGAGGAAATCCGCAAGGCTTACGGCGGCCGCGCACCAAAAGTGCTGGACCCGTTCGCGGGTGGCGGCGCCATTCCGCTCGAGGCGATGCGTCTGGGGTGCGAAGTGACCGCCATCGACATCAACCCGGTTGCCTGGTTCATCCTCAAGTGCACACTCGAATATCCGCAGAAGCTCGCGGGCCAAGCCAAGCCGCTACCCGAGTTCGCGCTCAAGGACTGCCAGTTCATGGAGGGATTCTTGAAGGCGAAGGGGTTCAAGGGCGCAAGCTTGCGGACATTCCTTGAGCGGCTCGGCCACGGCGACGGCGGGGAAATCCAGCTCGATGCCCTGCCCCACGATGACCCTACGCTCAAGGCCGATCTCGCTTGGCACGTCCGCGCCTGGGGCCGATGGGTGCTGGCTAGAGCCCGCAAGGAACTTGCCCCCCTTTACCCCACCTACGCCGAGTTCGAGCCGTTGGAGCCAGGCAAAGATTACGAGAAAAAGCCGATGCGACTTCTTGATGTCGACGAGAACGGCGACCCGCAGATTGACCCTTTGAATACTGAGTTCGATGAAGCCTATTTGAAGGACCCACAGAAGCCGCGCTGGGTGGCCAAGCCTACGGTTGCATACCTCTGGGCCCGGACCGTCAAATGCAAGAACTGCCGCGCCACCGCACCGCTGCTCAAGACGCGCTGGCTTTGCAAGAAGGACCGAAAGCGCGTTCTGCTGACCATGAAACCCGACGCCGGTCGAACGAGTGTGGTATTCGACGTTCAAACCGAAGTTCCGCAAAACGGCGGCAATGCGGCGCAGCGGCGCGAGAACGACAAGAGGCTTGGCACCGGAACCATGAGCCGAAGGGGAGCAACCTGCCCCTGCTGCAATCAGCCCACTATGACCATGGAAGATATTCGGCTCGAAGGCCGTGCCGGTCGATTGGGCGCGGTCATGACCGTCGTGGTTTTGGACGGGACAAACGGTAAAGAATACCGCTTGCCCACGGACCATGAGCGCGCAGCGACGGAGGTGACCGAGGAGCAGCTTCAAGCGCTTTATGCTGACATACCGTTCGGTCTGCCGGAAGAGCCTACGCCTAAGGGAGGAAGCGGTGCTGCGCGTGCGTTTTCCGTGGACGGCTACGGTATCGACACGTGGCGAAAGCTGTTTACGACCCGGCAACTCGTCGAATTTGGAACTTTTCTGAAGGCCACAGATAATACCGGCCGCAAAGTAAAACAGCACAATTACCCCGAATATTGGGCAGAGTCCGTCAGGTTTTACTTGGCATGTATGCTAGATCGGCTCGCGAACCAAAATAGCAATATTTCCCGTTGGCATAATCGAGGAGAAAAGGTCGAAGGGACGTTCTCAAGATTTGCATTGCCTATTGTTGGGATTTCGCAGAAGTCAATCCTCTGGGCGCTACCACCGGCGGCTATCAAAGCGCGCTAGATTGGGTTTCGCTGGTGGTTTCTCACGCGTGCCTGGCAGCCATCGGAGCTCCACAAGCCAACGCACTGTGCCAGAGCGCCCTAGTTCCCATGGACGACAAAGTGGATGTCATTGTCACTGACCCACCTTATTACGACGCAATCCCGTATTCCGACGCGATGGACTATTTCTATGTTTGGCTGCGCCGATCGATTACCGGGGTTAATTCGGCAACGGATCAAATTCTCACCAAACCTCTTGGCCCGAAATGGGATCACGAGAGCAAGGACGGGGAACTAATCGACGATGCGGGTCGGTTCGACGGCGATAAAGAGCGGTCGAAGGCGAATTACGAAGACGGAATGTTCCGAGCGTTTAAGGCTTGTCACGCCGCTCTCGTGCCGGAAGGACGAATAGTTGTTGTTTTTGCAAACAAGCAGCCAGACGCTTGGGAGGCGCTCGTGTCCGGTTTGATACGCGCCGGGTTCCTCGTTGATGGGTCCTGGCCGATCCAAACGGAGATGAGCACGAGGACCCGCGCGATGGCTTCCGCTGCTCTTTCTTCGTCGGTCTGGCTCGTATGTCGCAAGCGCTCATCCGTTGCGCGCCCGGGATGGGACAACACTGTTCTCAAAGAGATGCGCGAGAACATCGCCCAAAAGCTACGCGACTTCTGGGATGCCGGCATTCGCGGGCCGGACTTCGTGTGGGCCGCCACCGGGCCTGCAATGGAAGCATTCAGCAGGCATCCGGTCGTCAAGAAAGCGAACGACCCTAACCAACTCATGACCGTCTCGGAGTTCTTGCGCGAGGTTCGGCGGATGGTCGTCGACTTCGTCGTTGGTCGCGTGCTCACCCATGACGGCGGCGAGGAGGTTGTGACCGGCCTCGACGATGTGACTACGTACTACCTGCTCCACCGTCATGACTTCGGGATGGACGAGGCGCCGATAGGGGCCTGCATCCTGTACGCCCTGTCATGCAACTTGTCGGATTCCGCGCTCGTCAACCAGTTTGACGTGCTCGGTCAGTCGGGGAAAGCGAGCGCCAGCGCCGAAGATGATGAGGTCGAGGCCGCCGCCGATACTGGCGAAGATGAGGACAGCGGCTCGGGCGCCAAGGTGAAGCTCAAGGCCTGGGCCCAGCGGCGCGGCCGAAACCTGGGCCTGGATGCGCCGGGTGGGCGGCCCGTTCCTCTCATCGACCAGGTGCACAAGCTGATGCACATGTGGCGCGCCGGGGACCAGGTCAAGGTCGATGACTATCTCGATAGTCGCGGGCTCAATCGAAACGCCTTGTTCAACCAGATCCTGCAAGCCCTCATCGAGCTCGCCGCGAGTGGTTCGGACGAACGCTCGTTGCTCGAATCCTTGAGCAACCACGTGGCCGCGCGCGGCGGGATCAGCGCTCCACGCCAGGGGCAACTGGTGTAAGGAGATACGAAAGATGAAAACTTCTTGGAAACCCTGGCATGAAGTCGTGCAGCTGCGCGACGATCTGAAAACAGGCGAACTCTCGCTTGCCGTATTTGCCGCCGACCTTTACGACGTCGTCATGCAGAAAGGCAGGCGGCCGGTCTACGAGGACCCTGCGGAATTCTTCGCCCTCACCTACCCGACCTATAATCTTCGTGAGCTGGTCAAGGACGTTGTCCTCCGCCTAGCGGGCAAGACCGACAAGGCGTATCGAAAACTCTCCGTCAACTACGGCGGCGGCAAAGCCCATACGCTCATCACGCTCAGGCATCTCGTGCACGACCCATCCGGTCTGCCCGACCTGCCCGCCGTTCAGGAGTTCGAGGCGCACATCGGCCTCAAGGCGCCGAAGGCGCGGGTTGCCGCGCTGTGCTTTGACAAGATCGACCTGGAGAAGGGTATCGAAACGCCTGGTCCCGATGGAACGATCAGGATGCTCAAGCACCGTGGAGCATCCTTGCCTATCAGTTGGCGGGGGCGGACGGCCTCAAGCTAATCCACGCCGATGGCAAGGACGAGGAGCGTGACACGCCACCGGCTGAGCCCCTTGTTGTGGATTTGCTGTCCAAGCCCCAAGAGGATGATCTCTCGACGTTAGTGCTCCTCGACGAAGTGCTGATGTACACCCGCAGCAAAGTCGAAACCGATCCGACCTGGCGCGGACGCTTGGTCAGCTTCTTCCAATACCTCACTCAGGCGGTCGTGAAGGTGGACCGGTGCGCCATGGTGGCCTCGCTCCTCGCCTCCGATCCCCGGAAGTATGACGATTTCGGAAAGGAACTCCTGGCAGACGTATCAGAGGTATTCGGTCGCCAGATGGAAGAAGACGCGAGCCCGGTGAGTAAGGAGGACGTGGCGGAGGTTCTGCGCCGCCGCTTCTTCGAGCCCGATTCCATTCGCGATCCGAGCATCTTCCGTCCACATGTGACCGCGGTGGTCAGCAGCATCGCCGCTCTTGACGAGCAGACCAAGAAGGAGCGCGGGGCTGCCGAAGAGCGCTATCTGGACAGCTATCCCTTCCACCCAGACCTCACCGAGATCTTTTACACTCGCTGGACTCAACTCGATGGATTCCAGAGAACACGTGGCATCCTCCGGACTTTCGCAATTGCCCTTCGCAATGCCGAGAAGTGGGACACGAGTCCCCTGGTCGGATCAAACGCGTTTCTGAACGAGCCGGGAAAGAACGATCTTGCCGAAGCTGCGCGCGAACTTTCTTCCTTTGCCAGCGTGGACACTGGCGACGGAAAGCACCAGGAATGGGGACCGATTCTCGAGGGGGAACTCTCCAAGGCGCGCACCATTCAGTCCGAAACAACCGGTCTCCACCACCGGGAGATGGAGCAGGCCGCCATCTCCGTGTTCCTGAGTTCTCAGCCGATCGGCCACAAGGCGCTGACGCACGAGTTGATCGTGCTGCTCGGGGCAACGAAGCCCGACAAAATCGAGTTGGAAAAGGCACTGCGCCGCTGGACGGAACTGTCATGGTTCCTGGACGAGGTGGAGGTCGGCACCGGAGAAACCAACCCAGACGGCACCACGCATTTGCCGAAGGCGTGGCGGCTGGGTAATCGCCCGAACCTGCGTCAGATGCACCACGATGCCTGTAGCACCCGTGTGCCGCCCGCGCTCGTGGAATCACAGATCATCGACGCCATCGAGAAACTGAAGGCACTAACGTCCGGCGCGTCCGCAGCAGGCGCCAAAGTGCATAATCTGCCGGAGAAGCCGCATGATATCCAGGATGACGGCGAGTTCCATTTCGGCGTGCTCGGCCCGAAGGCGACCTCGGAATCCGGAAAACCGAGCCCGGAAGCGAAGCGGTTTATCGACGAGACGACCGCGCCTGATCGCCCCCGCGTTTATCGCAACGCGGTCGCCCTCGCCGTTCCTTCCAAGGACGGCCTTGACGCCGCGCGCACCCGGGTCCGGGAGTATCTGGGTTGGCAGGAAGTCCGCGATCAGCTCAAGGATCAACCGATCGACCCGATCCGCGAGCAAATGCTGGCCAATGAAACGGAGTCGGCGAGAAAACGCATTCCCGATTCTATCAGGCAGGCTTATTCCATCGTCGTCACCATCAACGAGAGCAACGACATCCACGCGTTCAAGATCACGGTGACCGATGAGCCCTTGTTTACGACCATCAAGGCTGACAAGCGGGCCCGCATCCAGGAAACTGCCATCAGCTCGGAAGCGATGATGCCGGGCGGACCCTACGACTTGTGGCGGGAAGGAGAAAATTCCCGACGGGTCAAGGACCTGGTTGGAGCCTTCGCCCAATTTCCGAAGTTGCCCAAGATGCTTCGCCGGAAAGAGATTCTGGATACCGTGGTGCAAGGGGTCCAGGAAGGAATCTGGGTGGCGCAGGTCCTACGCCCCGATAGGACCACCAAAACGTTTTGGCGAACTGCGATCGACGAGCCTGTCCTCAAGGACCCGGGCCTCGAGGTTCTTCTGCCGGAGGCTGCAACGCTCAGCGAACTCGCATCCGATCTTCTCGCGCATCAGAAACTCCCGGGGCTTTGGGCCACCGAAGAAATCAGCGTCAAGGACGTGACCGGCTACTTCGCCGGCGGCCACACAGTGACCGTACCGAGAGAAGGCTACGAAGAGACGCTTGTTATCCCGAAATGCGAGCCATCGTCCGTCGAGGATGCCGTTTCGCAGGCTGTCGAGCGGGGGTTAGTGTGGTTGACCAATGGGCCCGCCTCAATTCTTGGGGAGCCAGTACCCGCCGGCGTTCCCAGCGCATCTGCAACGCTTCAGCCGCCGCCGGACCCGATCTCCGTCGACGAGTTGATGGCCGAGTCGATCCCCGACGCGTGGAAAGACGGTAAGGCCAACGCCCTCGCCATTTCGACTTCGCTCTCGACCAAACGCGGTAGGACCCTGCCCTGGCCGATTGTGCAATCAGCAATCGACGCCGGCATCCGGGCGCGATGGATCGAGCTCACCGACGACAGTGCCTCATGGCCGTGCGACATCGCCGGAGCCCAGCACGTTGTTCTTCATGTGCCGGCTGGCCGAGGGCTCGGCGAGGGCGAAGGGAAGCCATTCACGCCGAAACCTAAAGGATTGCTCATCGCCGAGGCGGTGCTGGAAGCCAACGGCATCCAGGATTTGGCTGACCAGATTCCGGACATCACCAAGGCCGCTGTCGGGAACGATCTCAAGTTCAATCTCCGCATTGAGTTCGGTGGAGAAACCGCTCCGGACCCGGAGGCGGTGGACAAGATCAATGCGCTCCTCTCTGAGGTGTCTGACGAATTGAAGCTCGAATGAGATGGTTTCCATCGCAGTCGCCATATCCGAGACCGCCATCAATAAGCAGGGCCAAACGCAGCTGATGCCGGTAAAGCGCTGATGAGTCAAACGATGTCACATGACCAATGCCTGCGCCAAGCGTTGCAACGATATGCCGTCAACACAGGCGCCTTTTCACCGGCACGCTCGGCGGCGCAACTGATCGAGCCGACAATACGAGAATGGGCCGGCCAATACCTGATCTCTGTCGAACCGTCCGGATCATTTACGAAGGGCACTGCCGTCTCGAACGGCACAGACATCGATCTCTTCGTCTCGCTGTCTTCTACCACCCCGGATACATTGGCAGAGGTTTACAGCACCCTCTTCAACAAGATGCAGAACCTGCAGTACCAGAATCAGCCGCTCCAGGCTCGTCGTCAAAACGTTTCAATAGGGATCACACTGAGCGGCACCAAGATCGATATTGTACCGGGTAAACGCCAAGATCAGTGGAGCAATGATCACAATTTGTTTCGTAGTCGCGCAAATACATGGACTCAGACAAATGTTACCCAACACATCAACTTGGTTACGAACTCAGGTCGGACTGACGAAATACGAATTTTGAAAATTTGGCGTAACCGACACAACTTGAATTTCCCATCCCTTTTTTTAGAGCTCGCAGTAATCGAAGCTTTGAAGGGCAAGCGTACAGGTGACCTTTCGAACAATGTGATTGCAGCACTCGAATACCTCAAGGCTCGGTTGGCAACAGCTCGTTTGGTCGATCCAGCGAATACCAACAATGTCGTGTCAAACGACCTTTCCGCCGCCAGAAAGCAGGCCGTGGCGTCGGCGGCAACCATAACACTTAATGGTAGCTGGCAGGAATTGGTTGGATGAGCGGCAAAGCGGATATCAGCAAGCTCTTCCAAAGCCTTCACGCATCGTTGGCAGGGCAGTTAAGACTTGCTCGAGAAACAATCGCCCATCCCACCGCCAAAGGAGATGCCAGCGAGGCTCATTGGATCGATCTCCTGAACAGCTATCTTCCCCTGCGATACCGAACGACAAAGGCATTTGTAATAGACGCAAAAGGCAACGCCAGCGATCAGATCGACATCGTGATCCATGATCGGCAGTACTCACCGCTCATCTTCGAACTCCAAGGAGCCATTTATGTGCCGGCGGAGAGTCTCTATGCCGCATTCGAGGTGAAACAGGAAGCATCAGCAGGGAACATCCAATATGCGCAGTCCAAAATAGCGTCCGTACGAAGCCTGGATCGGACGAGCTTGCCTGTTCCGCATATTGAGGGCGTTGCCCAAGCAAAAGAGCCACAGCACATTCTCGGTGGTATTCTCTGTGTTGACAGTTCTTGGAAACCTGCCTTGGGAGAGCCTCTACAGACTGCTATTGGGGCTGATATGGCAGGTGGGCGCCTCGACCTTTCTTGTATTGCGGCTGCCGGCGTCGTTGAAGTCAGTGACGGCGACCAGATCGCGATACACGAAAGCGAAAAGGCCCTCACGCTTTTCCTATTACGGCTGGTCTCACTGTTACAGCAACGAGCGACCGTCCCAATGCTGGACGTGATGGCTTACGCGAAGTGGCTGGAATAGTGCAGATCACCGCCGCAATGCTCTACGACTTGGTTCAGTGTGGCCACCGGCCGGCAATGGACCTGTTCGGCGATCCCGCGAAGCGCGACAAAATCAATGCCTTCGTCCAGCTTCTCTGGGAAAAAGGCACAGCCTACGAGCATGAAGTCATCGACGGTCTGACGCTGCCGATTCTCGACCTTTCACGGTATGCCGGCGACGAAAAAGAACGTCAAACCTTCGAGGCCATGCAGCGCGGCGAGCCGCTGATTTACAGCGCCCGCATCACCGCGGATGATCTTCTGGGAGATCCCGACCTGCTGCGACGGGAGGGTGATGGCTATGTGGCGGGGGACATCAAGTCCGGATCTGGGGAATATGGCGACGGCGACGACGCCAAGCTGAAGAAACACTACGGGGTGCAGCTCGCCCTATACACGGATATCCTGGAGCGGCGTGGTTTGGCCGGCTCAAAGCGCCCGTTCGTGTGGGACATCCACGGGGAAGAGGTCACCTACGACCTTGAGGTGCCCCAGGGCAAGCGGGACCCATGGACCATGTGGGAGATATATCAGGACGCGCTGGCCCGAGCGCAACGCATCGTCGCGCGGACCGAAAAAACCAATCCTGCCTATTGCGGAGCCTGCAAGCTCTGTCACTGGTATACAGCGTGCCTGTCCGATCTCGAGAAATCGGACGACTTGACGCTCCTACCTGAGCTCGGCCGGGCCAGGCGCGATGCAATGATCGACCGAATCCCGACCGTGTCCGATTTGGCTACAGCAAACATCGATGGATTCATCTCGGGGAAGAAGACGACATTCAAGGGCGTCGGCCCCGGCATGCTCCGGAAGTTCCATGACCGCGCCAAGCTCAACACCACCAAGGGCGCCGGTCCCTACTTGACGGCGCCGGTCAGCCTGCCCCACTCTGAGACAGAGCTGTTCTTCGACATCGAGGTCGATCCGATGCGGGATCTCTGCTACCTGCACGGTTTCGTCGAGCGCCGCGGCGGCGCAAATTCGACTGAGCGATACGTCGCCTTCTTCGCGGATCAGGTCAGCGGCGCCGAGGAAGAGCGGGCATTTGCCGAGGCCTGGCGGTACATAGGCGATCATCAGCCCTGCGTCGTTTACTACTACTCAAAGTACGAGCGCACGATTTGGCGAAAGCTGCAATCGAGCTACCCATCGGTCTGCACTGCCGATGACATTGAGGACCTGTTCCATCCCAGCCAGTCGGTCGACCTTTATTACGACGTCGTAAAGAAGGCGACCGAGTGGCCGACCCGTGATCACTCGATCAAGACACTCGCCAAGTTCCTCGGTTTCAACTGGCGGGACACGCACCCGTCGGGCGCGGCCTCGATCGAATGGTTCGACCGCTGGATTCAGACTGGAGATACCGCGATCAAACAGCGCATTCTTGATTATAACGAGGACGACTGCGTCGCGACGCGCGTGGTGCTCGATGGCATCCGGGCTCGTTAGCCGGCATAAATCTGGGCCTCGGCCTCGCGTCGCCGCATGAGCCCCTTCAACTTCCGACCACCGGCCCAGATCCAACGCCGCAATTCCGCTGGCACGGATTCAGCCTGGGGGCCCACGGGGGCAAGCGGGGTTATTCGGATGGGTGCTGGCGTCCAGACCGACTCTGCTTGAGCCGGAAGCTGTCTGCGTTCATCTCCAGGATATGGACATGGTGTGTGGGTGATACGGTCGAGCAGTGCGCCGGTGAGGCGCTCGCTGGCGAACACCGAGGTCCATTCCTGGAAGGGCAGGTTCGATGTCACGCCGGCGGACCTCCGCGACGGTCTTCAGCGACACCGGGCCGAGAGAGACCCGTCTCGATCGCCCGCCAGCATTCTTCAGCAGGATATAGCTCCGCCCGCCCGAGGGCCGAACCCGAACGCCGAGGCCGGCGACATGATTATCCCAGACCGTGTATTCCCGCTCGCGGGGGCGGAGACGGGCGATGGCGGCGTCGGTAAGCCGCATGCGTTCCCTGCCGGCCATGGGTCAAGCGTCCAGCGCGGCGCCGACGGTCTCGGCGGCGTCCATCACCGTTTTGTCGGCGAGGTGCGTGTACTTGAGCGTCGTTTCCGGGTTCCGGTGACCGAGCAGCCTGGCGATGGTGAGGACGGTCTCACCTTGCCGCAGGGCGATGCTGGCATGCGTGTGGCGGAGGTCGTGCAGGCGAACGCCGGGCAACCCGGCTTCGGCACGAACCGTGTCCCAGAACCCTTCGAGCCAGCCCTTGTTCCTCGGCCCTTTGCCGCGCGCCGCCGGGAACACCCACTGTCCGGTCCGGTCCAGCCCGTCGAGAACGTTCCGGGCCGGCCGCGACAGCCAGACGGTGCGGGACCCGGTCTTGCTGTCGCGTAGAAAGAGGTGACCCTCGCGGTAGTCGGACCAGCGGAGGGTCAAGATCTCGCTCTTGCGGCATCCCGTGAGCAGGAGGAGCCGGACCACGGCGACCTGCCGGGGCGATGTGTCCACATGGGCCGACAGTGTTGCGGACAGGCAGCGTATCTCGTCGTCGGACAGGAAGCGCGCCCGTCCCTTGCGGCGGTAGCGCCGGATGCCGAGGCAGGGGTTCGAACCCTCCGGTCGAAGGCCCATGGCTTCCGCCTCCCTTATGATGACGGAGAGCACCGGCATGGACCGGTCGGCGGCAACCGGCGTGGCGCGCAGCGAGGCGAACCAGTCGCGGACATTCCGCCGGTCGATGTCGGCGACTTGCCGTCCCCGGAAGTGGGGCAGGATTTGGTTTTTCAGGTAGCACCGGTTGACATCGAGCGTTCCCGGCTTCCAGAGCCTCCGGTAGCGCTCGAATACGGTCTCGGCGACGGCCTCGAAGAGGGTCTCGGCGGGATCGCGGGGCGGGCCCTCTCCCCGCCGGATCGCGGCGAGCGTTCGGACCGCGCAGGACCGCGCCTGGGGGTAACCGGCTTGCCGTAGCGACCGCCAAGAGTTTGGCCTAGGCAAGCCGGTTATCCACAGCGGGCGGTCATCGCGGTTTCCGGTTTAGGGTTGGGTTGTGGCAACGCAACCTGGAACCAATGGAGACCACGATGACCGACGACATGATGACGCTTCGTAGTTTGCTGGAAAAGAGTTCTGACGCCGATCTGCTGCGCGAGATGATCGGCTTCACCGCCCAGCGTTTGATGGAACTGGAGGTCCGGGGCCTGACCGGCGCCGGCCACGGCGAGCGTTCGCCGGCGCGCATCAACCACCGCAACGGCTATCGCGACCGGGTGTGGGAGAGCCGCGCCGGCAGCGTCGCGCTGAACATTCCCAAGCTGCGGAAGGGCTCCTACTTCCCCGGCTTCCTGGAGCCCCGGCGGATGGCCGAGAAGGCGCTCACGGCGGTGATCCAGGAGGCCTACATCCAGGGCGTCTCGACCCGATCGGTCGATGACCTGGTCCAGGCCATGGGTATGACCGGCATCTCCAAGAGCCAGGTCTCGCGGCTCTGCGGAGAGATCGACGACAAGGTCCGGACCTTCCTCGAGCGGCCCCTGGAAGGCGACTGGCCCTACCTCTGGCTGGATGCAACCTATGTGAAGGTGCGCCAGTCCGGGCGCATCGTCTCGGTCGCGGTGATCGTCGCCGTCGCCGTCAACACCCAGGGCCGGCGCGAGGTCCTCGGCATGGCGGTCGGCGCCTCGGAGGCCGAGACCTTCTGGACCGAGTTCCTCCGATGCCTGGCCAGACGGGGTTTGCGCGGCGTCACGCTGGTGATCTCCGATGACCACAAGGGCCTCAAGGCCGCCGCCGCTCGTGTCCTCAACGCCACTTGGCAGCGCTGCCGGGTGCACTTCATGCGCAACCTCCTGGGCCATGCCGGCAAGCAGGGCCGGCGCGTGGTCTCCGCCTTCGTCGCCACCGCCTTCGCCCAGGAGGACGCCGCGGCCGCCAAGACCCAGTGGCGCCAGGTGGCCGACCAGCTCCGCCCCAAGGCGCCCAAGCTGGCAAACCTCATGGACCAAGCCGAGCCCGACGTGCTGGCCTATATGAGCTTCCCCAAGGAGCACCGCACCAAGCTCCACTCGACCAATCCCCTGGAGCGCCTCAACGGCGAGATCAAGCGCCGCACCAACGTCGTCGGCATCTTCCCCAACGAGGCCGCCATCACCCGACTGAGCGGCGCTATCCTCATGGAGCAGAACGACGAATGGGCGGTGCAGAGGGCGCGCTACATGACCCTGGAAACCATCGCGCCGGTGAGCGACAATGCCCTCATCAAGATGCCTCCCGAGGCCGCTTGAGCGATCCGGCTCAGCCCGCCGGACACCGCGACCCGCTCGCGGCTCTTACACCACGTCCCGGGACACGATCGAGCCGCCAGAAGAAGGGCATGCTCTTTTTGTCCTTCGAACAGCGGCGAAGTACTTGTGGACATGGAGTGCCCCTTTTTTTGGAGGTGGTCGCCCCTTCACGCGATGTCGCCGACGGCGCGCACCCGGACCCACAGCGAAGCCGTGTGATTCTGCTGCGTCATCAGCACCTTATCGCCGGCGCCCATCACCGTCCGGCACCACATAGGTGAAGCCGTAACGATGATAATCGCCGAGCAGCTCGTACAATGTCACTTGCTCAGGAGTTCACCGAGTAGGGTGCCCGGGCGAGGTTGCCCGGACACCCGTTATGGAGCGTATGCGGCGAGCGTGCGCCGCTCCTACTCGGCGGCGCGGACCCGGCGCTGGGCGCTGCGGCGCTGCGGCGCCTTGTGATACTGGCCGTCCTTCATCACCATCAGCAGGTTGTCCTTGTCCTGCAACAGCGTCACATCCGCCAGCGGATCGCCGTCGACCAACAGCAGATCGGCGAGATAGCCGGCCTTGACCTGGCCGAGCGCCAGCGGCTCATCGCCGGCGAAGGCCTCCGCCCCCCACGCTGTCGCCATCGTCAGCACCTGGGCCGGGGTGAAGCCCATCAGGTTGACGAAGTACTCGAGGTCGCGGGCATCGGTCCCGTGCGGGTTCCAGGCAAAGCCGTAATCGCCGAACGGCAGGACGTGGATGCCGCGTTTGAACATCTTGCGTGAGACCTCGCACGCGGTCTCGAGCTCGCGATCGAAGCGGTGGGCGAGCGCCCACTCCTTGGTCATGCCCCAGTCCGAGGCCTCATGGAGCGTCGTGTAGATCGCGCCCATCGCCGGGCAGACAACGTGCTTGGCCTTGTGCTTTTGCAGCAAATCGAGGGTGCGCTCGGTCGCGAACGTCGCATGGTAGATGAACGTGACGCCATACTTGATGCAGAGCTGCACCGAGAGATCGCTGCGGGCGTGCGCCGCCATGCGCTTGCCGCGCGAGTGCACGACCTCGGCTGCCGCCGCCACCTCATCCTCGGCCATTACCGTGGTTTCCTCGCCGGCGTGTTCGGCGAACTCATCGCCAGATATCGTCAGCTTGACGATATCGACGCCCTCGCGGATCAGCTCGCGCACCTTGCGCCGCATCTCGATCGGCCCATCGGCGATGGTGAAGATCGATTCGTGGTGCATGTGCATCTGCCGCGAATCCCACGGGCCGCCCGTGGGGTTGAACTGCTGCGAGCTAGCGCGGTAGCGCGGGCCGGGAATGCGCCCCGCCGCGATCTCATTGCGGAGCGCGATGTCGATGCGCGGCTTTTGCGTCGAGCCGCTGACCACCGCAGTGAAGCCGTGATCGAGCGCGGTGCGCGCGTTGTCCGTCGCGATCAGCATGTTCTCCTCGGCCGGGGTATTGCCGGCATCGTCGGGCGAGGCGAAGTCGGTGTAGGCGAGATGTCCGTGACAGTTGACCAGCCCCGGCATCAGCGTGGCGCCGCCGCCGTCGATCACGCTCGCGCCTTCGCGCGGGACCCGCGTCTTGCCCTTGGCAACCGTCTTGATCTGGTTGCCCTGAACCAGCACCTCGCCGGGGAACGACCGCTTGCTCGTCCCGTCAAAAACCATCACGTTGGTGAACAACTTGTTGGCCATGGCGCACCCTCCTGGATCTTGGTTCGTTCCCATTAGGTTAGCACCCATGAAGATCGAAACGGTCGATTTCTTCTACCTGGCGATGCCGGAGGTGACCGAGGCGGTCGACGGTAGCCAGGACGCGCTGGTGGTGCGCGTGCGGGCCGGTGGCCACGAGGGCTGGGGCGAGTGCGAGGCCGCACCGCTGGTCTCGATCGCGAGCTTCGTCTGCCCGCGCTCGCACGGCGCCTGCCGGCCGGTCTCGGACTCGGTGCTGGGCCAGCGCCTCGACGAGCCCGCCGACATCGGTCGTATCGGCGATCTCGTGCGCCAGCAGAGTCTCGATCTCCTCCAGGCCGACCACACCCTGTCGGGCATCGACATCGCGCTGTGGGATCTCCTCGGCAAGCGCCTGGGCGAGCCGGTATGGCGCTTGCTCGGCTACGACCGGGCGCATCCGAAGTTGCCCTACGCCTCGCAGCTCTTTGGCGCGACCCCTGAGGCGACCGAGGCCCAGGCGCGCCGCTCGCGCGCGGCCGGCTTTCGTGCCGTCAAGTTCGGCTGGGCGCCGTTCGGCACCGGCTCGGTGGCTGCCGATGCGGCCCAGCTCGAGGCGGCGCGCGCCGGCCTCGGCCCCGAGGGCATCCTGCTGATCGATGCCGGCACGGTGTGGCTCGACGATGGGCAAGCGGCGGCGGCGCGCCTGCCGGCGCTCGAGGCTGCCGGGGCGATGTGGCTCGAGGAGCCGTTCGTGTCCGGCGCGCTCGACGCCTATTACACATTGTCGTTGAAAACATCTTCGGTAAAGCTCGCAGGAGGCGAGGGCTGCCACGACTACTTTCTCGCCAAGACCATGATCGATCATGCCGGCCTCGGCTTCATCCAGATCGATGCCGGACGCATCGGCGGCATCAGCCCGGCCAAGCGCATCGCCGATTATGCGGCCGCCCGTGGTGTTAAGTTTGTTAACCATACCTTCACCTCCGACCTCGCCCTCAGCGCCTCGCTCCAGCCCTACGCCGGCCTCGCCGATCATGACATTTGCGAGTACCCGGTCGACCCCAAGCCGGTCGCCGCCGAGATGAGCCGGACGCGCCTCACCCCCGATGCCGATGGGCTCCTGCACCTGCCCGAAGGGCCCGGGCTCGGCGTCGCACTCGACTACACCGCGATGGGGCGCTATCTGGTGGAGGCCGAGATCGCGGTCGGTGGCGAGGTCCTCTATCGCACCCCACCGCTGCCGACCTGACGCACTGGCGGAGACGGCATCGCGTCGCGGGGGATGATCGCACCGCGGTGTTGAACGACGATACCGGCGAGTGCATGCCCGGCACGCGCCGCCTCGCGCGGGTTGGCGCCGGTCAGCCGCGCCGCCAGGTACGCGCCGTTGAAAGAATCGCCCGCCGCAGTGGTATCGACCACCGCCACCGCCGTCTCGACCGGCACCTCGATCAGTTCGTCGCCGTAAGCGACGAGCGCGGGCTGAGGCCCGCGCTTGACCGCGACCTCGCCAACTCCGAGCGCGCGCAACCGTTCGGCCGTCGCCGCGGCATCGCGGTCGGCGTACAGGCGGGCGGCATCCGCGGCACCCGGCAGCGCGATGTCGGTGCGCTGCCAGGCGGCACTCAGAACCTCACGCGCCTTGGCGACTCCGCCCCAGAGGTCGGGACGATAGTTGTTGTCGAAGGCGATGCGCGCGCCCCTGGCACGGGCGGCATCGAGCAGAGCGATCATCTCGCGACGGCCATCGTGATCGAGGATCGCCATGCTGATGCCGGAGAGATACAGGAGGTCGTAGGCGGCGAGCCGGCCCATCAGCGCTCGGGCCTGCGGCGCCTGAAGGACCGACCGCGCCGCTGACTCCCGCCGCCAGTAGTGGAAAGACCGCTCACCGGCTGAATCGGTTCGGATGATGTAAAGGCCGGGAAGCTTGCCGGGAAGGCGCTGCACCGTCTCGGTGCCAAGGCCTTCCGCGTCCCAGGCGGCCACCATGGCATCACTGAACGGATCGTCGCCGAGCGCCGTCACATAATCGACCCGGACCCCATCGCCCGCCGCACAGCGTGCGAGGTAGACGGCGACGTTCAGCGTATCCCCACCGAAGCCCTGGACGAGCCGACCCGGCGCCTCCTCATGCAGCTCGATCATGCATTCGCCGATGGCGGCAACGCGTTGTGTCATGGGGCCTTCCAACCGAGAGCAGAGGACCACTGATATGATACGGTGCGTGCCACCTTAGCAACCGTGTGCCTGGTTGACGGAGGGAGGTCCCGCCGTGACGATCGACGAGATTCTGGAACTGGGACCGGTGCTACCGGTGCTCACGATCGCCAGCTCGGAGGACGCGGCGCCGCTTGCAGAAGCGCTCAAAGCAGGCGGTCTGCGGGCACTCGAGATCACGCTGCGAACATCGGAGGCGCTAGCGGCGATCCGGGCGGTCGCCGGGATCGACGGAGTGATCGCCGGCGCCGGTACGGTGCTTGGGGCCGAAGGCGTGCGGCAGGCAGCCGAGGCCGGAGCCCGCTTCGTTGTCAGTCCGGGTTTGAGCGATGCCGTGGCCGCGGCGTGCCGCGATGCCGCGATGCCTTACCTGCCCGGAGTCACGACCGCTACTGACATCATGCGGGCACTCGACCTTGGTTTGACGGCGATGAAGTTCTTCCCGGCCGAGCCGGCAGGCGGCATCGCGGCGCTTCGAGCCCTGGCTGGCCCGTTTCCGACGGTTCGCTTCTGCCCTACCGGAGGGCTCGGCCCGGATAACTTCACCGACTATCTTGTTCTGCCCAATGTAGTGACGGTAGGCGGCTCGTGGCCAGCGCCAGAAGCGCTGATCCGCAAGCATGCGTGGGCGAAGATCACTGAAAGAGCGGCGGCCACGATGACCCACGTCAAAGACCGAACAGGAGGGAGCACGTCATGAAGTACATCTACTACGGCACCGTCGATGCGACCTGGGCGACCCGCACCGAGGACAGATGGAAGCTCGTCGCCCCGAAGCTCGAGGAGCTCGGCATCACCATCGAATCGATTTATTACACCCAGGGCGAGTTCGACTTCATCGAGATCGTCGAATGCGACGACCCCCAGGCGGTGCTCGCCTATTCCATTTGGATCGCCAAGGAGGGCATCGCTCGCATGAAGACGATGACGGCCTTCGCCAAACCGGAGTTCGATGCCGCCTGCGCGCGCGCCTGAGACTATTCCATGAAGCTCGAGGATCGGATCGCGATCGTAACCGGCGGCGCGCAAGGGATCGGGGCGGCGATAGCCAAGAGGTACGCGGCCGAGGGGGCCAAGGTCGCGATCGTCAATCTCGCCAATGTCGCGACGGCGCGCGCGGTTGAAGCGGAGATCGAGGCGGCTGGCGGACACGCCATACACGTTCAAGCCGACATTCGGCAGGTCGCGGAGGTCGAACGCGTCGTCGCCACGGTGATCGAGACCTTCGGCACGGTCGACATCCTGGTGAACAACGCCGCGATCATTCGCACCAAGCTGGTCGAGGAAAACACCGAAGAGGACTGGGACGACCATATCGATCTCAATCTCAAGGCGCCGTTTTTCCTCGCCCGCGCGGTTATTCCGGAGTTCAAGCGCAAGGGCGGCGGCAAGATCATCAACGTGTCCTCGATCGCCGGTGTCGGCGGCTTTCCTAACTCCGCCCCTTATTGCGCGAGCAAGGGCGGCCTCAACATGCTGACCAAATCGCTCACTCTCGAGCTCGCCCGGTTCGGCATCAACGTCAATACGCTCTCGCCTGGCAACATCGTCACGCCGATGAACGAGGATCTCCGGGCGAACGCCGCGTGGTGCGAGCGGGTGCGCTATCGAACGCCGACCGGCGAGGACTTTCTGCCCGCCGAGGATATGGTCGGCACCGCGGTGTTCCTGGCCTCGGACGATGCGCGCTCGGTCCACGGCGTGAACATAATGGTCGATGGCGGCTGGGCTGCCTGGTGATGCACAGTGAGGTGACCGACAAGGTCTGCCTACTGACCGGCGCGAGCTCAGGTGTCGGGCGCGCGGCCGCGCTCCAGCTCGCCGAACGCGGCGTCAGGCTCGTGCTCCTCGGGCGTGACCGACGGCGGAGCGAAGCTATGTTCGAAGAGGTGCAGCGTCGCACCGGCCTTGGCCGGGTAGAACTGTTGATCGCTGATTTGTCCTCGCAAACCGAAGTGCGACGCGTGGCCAACGAGGTGTGCGCCCGCTGTGACCGGCTCGACCTTCTCATCAACAACGCCGGCTTAGTGACGAGCCGGCGGACGCTCGCGCTCGACGGCATCGAGACGATCTTGGCGGTGAACCATCTCGCGCCGTTCCTGCTCACCAACCTCCTGCTGGACCGACTCGCAGCGGCCGGGCCGGCCCGTATCGTGACGGTGGCCTCGACCGCGCACCGTAGCGGCACCATTCACTTCGACGACCTGCAGGGCGAGCAACGGTGGAGCGCCTTCGGCGCCTATGCCCAGTCCAAGCTCGCCAACATTCTGTTTACCTATGAGCTCGCGCGCCGGCTGAGCGGGCGCGCGGTCACCGCCAACTGCGTGCATCCTGGTGTCGTGGCGAGCCGCATCTTCAACAATACGCCGTGGCCTGCGCGCGCCTTGATCCTCCCGATGACGCTGTTCTTCATCAGCCCGGCCAAAGGGGCTGAGGGGTTGGTCAAGCTCGCGCTTGCGCCGGAACTCGAAGGCGTCTCGGGCCGCTATTACGAACGGACGAGCGAGGCGCGGTCCACCTCACAATCGCACGATGCCGAGATCGCCCGGCGTCTTTGGGACGTGAGCGCGCAAATGACCGGGCTCGTTTCAATGGCGGCGCCCGCCGCATAGGGGCGGATGCCGCTGGGAGATCGACGATGAACCTCGCCCGATTGCTTGAAGAGCGCGCCGCCGCCGGTCGGCCAGTCGGTGTCGGTCTGATCGGCGCCGGCAAATTCGGCACCATGTTCCTAGCTCAGGCGTTGACGACGCCGGGTCTTAAGCTGATCGGCATCGCCGACCTTTCGGCCGAGCGCATTCACACGGCGTTACGCCGTGCCGGATGGTCGACCGACGCGGTCCCGGCAACCGATGACGTACGGGAACTGATCGCGCAGGATGGCCTGGACGTGGTGGTCGAGGCGACCGGCGATCCCGCGGCAGGGGCGGCGCACGCGCTCGCGGCCTTTGCCGCCGGCCGGCATGTGGTCATGGTGACGGTCGAGGGCGACGCCCTCGTCGGACCGCTTCTGGCCCGTCGGGCGCACGAGGCCGGCGTGCTATATTCGCTCGCCTACGGCGATCAACCGGCATTGATCTGCGAGCTCGTGGATTGGGCCCGGGCTGCCGGCTTTGAGGTGGTATGCGCCGGCAAGGGCACCAAGTACTTGCCCGCCTACCATGCCTCGACACCGGAGACCGTGTGGGACCACTACGGCTTCGAGTCGGAAATGGTCGCCGCGGGAGATTACAACGCCCGCATGTTCAATTCGTTCCTCGACGGCACCAAATCGGCGATCGAGATGGCCGCCGTGGCCAACGCGACGGGGTTGGAACCGCCGTCGCAGGGTCTCGCCTTTCCGCCCTGTAGCGCCGAGGCGCTCGCCGCGACGCTTATCCCGGCAGCGGACGGCGGCATCCTCGACCGCGCCGGCACGGTTGAGGTGATCTCGAGCCTCGAGCGTGACGGCGCGCCGGTCACCGGCGATCTGCGGTGGGGCGTTTACGTGACCTTCGCCGCGCCGGGCGACTACGCGCAGCGCTGTTTCGCCGAGTACGGTTTGAAGACCGACGCCTCGGGCCGGTATGCCGCTCTCTACCGTCCCTACCATCTGATCGGGCTTGAGCTTGGCATCAGCATTGCCTCGGTCGCACTCCGCGGCGAGACGACCGGCACCCCGACGGACTTCCGCGCCGACGTCGTCGCAACGGCCAAACGCGACTTGGCGGCGGGCGAGACGCTCGACGGCGAAGGCGGCTACACGGTCTATGGCCGGCTGATGCCGGCCGCCGATTCGCTGCAGCGTGGGGCGTTGCCGCTCGGCCTCGCTGCCGGCCTGCGTTTGGTTCGCGCGGTCGGCGCGGGCCAGGTCGTTGGTTGGACCGATGTGGAGGCCGCCGCCGAATCGCCAGCAGTGGCGCTGCGTCGAGAGATGGAAACTCTGTTCGTGCCCGCGCATCGGCGGGCCGCTGTATCGTAGAGCGGCGAGGCTCCGGCGTTTAAGCGGGAAGAGCGAAGAAGGCGATTGCGCAGAAATGACATGCGCTGCCGCCAACCACGAACAGGTGCCAGACCGCGTGGTTGAACGGCAGCCGCCGCCAGCCGAAGAAGGCAAGGCCGACGGTGTAGGTGATCCCACCGGCGAGAAGAAGCGCCGCGCCCGCGGCGCCGATTGCCTCGACGATCGTCTCGCTGAACAGCACGCCAAGCCACCCCATAGTGAGATAGAGCAGGACCGCCGGCTTCATGTGGCGCCGCACCAGCACGCGCACGATACCGAACAGAGCCAACGCCCAGATCAGGCCGAACAGCCACCACCCCACGGGCTCCGGCAGCGCGATTAGGGTCACGGGCGTGTAGGTGCCGGCGATCAATAGGAAGATCGTACAGTGATCGAAGACGAGTAAGGCGCGCTTGGTCTGGTGATGCCAGATCGCGTGGTAGAGCGTCGATCCGAGATAGAGGAGGATCAGACAGCTGCCGTAGATCGATACCGCGACGATCGGCTCGGCGCCCTGGCCGTTGGATGCCAACACGACGAGAACGACGAGCGCGGGCACACTGAGCCCGAGCCCGACGCCGTGGACGATCGTGCTCGCCATCTCCTCGAGGAACGATTCCGCACCTTCCGAGGTGAGGGGGCTTTTCGCGGCGATGGGTGTTGCCATCCCACCCAGCGTAGCCACCCACACCGATGCCGGCGACTCAATTCTTGAGGATCGGCCGGCGAACCCATCGGCGCCCACCTAGGCTGTCGAGAACAAACTGAATTGACCGCTTCAGTTGTGGTTGTTGGGCCAGTGGATAAGGGGTCGGGCGCGGAGCGGCCGTCCCCTTATCCACTGGCCGGTCGCGTCGAAGCGGATCACGCGGCCTGTCTGTGGCTTGTGTTGATGGGCGATCCGTCGGCCTGGTATCGGGCCAGGCAGCGCGGCCCATGGAAGACGGCGAGGGTGCGGTCGGGGTATTCGTGGACCCGGACCCTTGCCTTGACGTAGTGGCGGCGATGGCGGTCGGGCGGGATCGCCAGCACCAGGCGTTTGTAGCGCACGGTGTTGTCGTTGGAGACGGTGCGCTCCTGCTGCACGCAGAGGATGTCGTCGAGGGTACCGGCGAAGGGCACGAAGGCGGTGCCCTCGGCTTCCGGCGGCACCGCGAAGCGGGCGTTGTGGCCTGGCAGGTAGAGCTCCTTGAGGAAGCGGTTGGCCTGGGCCATGTCGGTGATGCCGGCGAGCCTGAGCTCCTGGGGCAGGCGCTTCTGCAGGGTGGCGAACATGCGTTCCGAGCGCCCCCTTGCCTCGGGCGAGTAGGCCGGGATCAGCTCGATGCCGAGCTGGGCCAGGGCGCGGCCGAACTGGGTCGGATTGTCCTTGTCGACCGTGCCGCCGGCCTCAGGGGTGTGCCAGTAGTGGCCGGCGCGGTCGGCATAGAGCGAGCAGAACAGCCCCTTGGCCCGGATCGCCTCGGACACCCCCTGAAAGCTCGACATCGTGCCCTCTTCGGCGACGAAGAAGGCCGAGTAGATCTCACTGGTGGTGTCGTCCATGGTGACGATCAGGTCCCACCACTGATCGGGGACCCACGCGTGGCTTGAGCCGTCTTGATGCAGCATCATGCCGGGCAGCGCGCGGCGCGGCCGCTTGCGCCGGTGCGCCCCGCGCCTGGGCGCCGCCCGTCTTCGCCCATGGGCCTGCAAGCTCAGCCGCACCCAGTTGTAGCTGCGCTTGAAGGCATAGTCCGCGACCAGCTTCTCGTGGAAGTGCTTGGCGGTGAAGTCCCAGTAGCGGGTGTCGAACAGCGCCAACAGCGCCGTCACCTCGTCGACCGCCGCGCGCCGCGCCGAGACCCGGCCCAGACGGCGATCGTAGAGCCCTTCCGCGCCGTCCGCCTCATAGCGGTCGCGCCAGCGCCGGAAGGTGCGCTCTGAAACGCCGAGAACCTCCGCCGCCTCGGCTTGGCTCAAGCAACCCCGATGGGTGCGGCCGTAAACCTCCTCGAACTTCATCAATCTCAGTCCCTGCAACTGCTCTGTCCGGCGCATCCAAACCCTCCATAGCCTGGAGAGCTTCTAAATCCGGACAGATCGTCTGGTACATAAACCGGACATATCGTGTGTTAGTGACATCGGCGCCCACCTAGGCTTGCCTGATCCCGCGAATCCGGGGACCATGAGCGGGGCTCAGGGAGATACGGCATGCAATTGATTGGCGTCGACGTCGGCGGCACCTTCACTGATATCGTCTTTACCGACACGGACGCGAACCGGACGATCATCCACAAGGTACCGACCACGCCGAGCGATCCGTCCGACGGCGTGATGACCGGCCTCGCCGAACTGTGCGAGCGCAACGGCATCGACCGCGGCGCCATCGATCACGTCCTTCACGGCACCACCATCGCCACCAACGCGGTGCTCGAATACAACGGCGCGCGGACAGGCATGTTGACCACCAAAGGATACCGCGACATCCTGCATATTGGACGCCACCAGCGCCCCCAGCACTACTCGATCATGCAAGAGATCCCGTGGCAGGACCGCCCACTGGTGCGCCGGCGCCACCGCAAGACGGTGGCCGAGCGGCTGGTGCCGCCGCGCGGCGAGGTCGAGGTGCCACTCGACGAGGACGGCGTACGTCAAGCAGCGCGCGCGCTGAAGCGCGAGGCGGTCGAGGCTATCGCCGTCTGCTTCCTGTTCTCCTACATCGATCCCCGCCATGAGGAGCGCGCGGCCGAGATCATCCGCGAGGAGTACCCCGAGGCGTTCGTCACCACCTCTTCGTCGATCTCACCGCAGTTCCGCGAGTTCGAGCGGTTCACCACGGCGGCGATGAACGCCTTCATCGGCCCCAAGGTCCGCACCTATGTCACCCGTTTGGCCGATAGAATCACTGAGGCCGGTTTTAGCGCCGATCTCCACATCATGGGCTCGAACGGCGGCGTGGCCACTGCACAGATGGTCTCTGACCGGCCGGTGTTCACCCTGCTGTCGGGTCCCGCGGCCGGCGTCCTCGGCGGCGCCTGGTGCGGGGCGCTGTCGGGACGCGACGACCTGATCACGTTCGATATCGGCGGCACGAGCGCCGATATCGGGATCGTCAGCGGCGGCCGCTTCGGCGAGGCGACGGCGCGCGATACCTGGATCGCGGGATATCCGTTAGTCGTTCCGATGATCGATATCCACACCATCGGCGCTGGCGGCGGCTCGATCGCCCATCGGGATTCGGGCGGGACCTTTCGGGTCGGCCCGCGTAGCGCCGGCTCGGTTCCGGGTCCGGCCGCCTATGGCCGCGGCGGCAGCGAACCTACGGTGACCGACGCCAACGTCGTGTTGGGAAGGCTGAGCAAGGACAACTTCCTAGGCGGCGAGATGGCCCTCGACGATCAGGCAGCGGAGCGTGCTGTCACCAGCCTCGACGACGGCTCCGGCCCGAGCCTTCACGAATGGGCCGAAGGCGTGCTCACTGTGGTCAACGCCAACATGGCCAACGCCATCCGCTCGCGCACGGTACAGAAGGGGATCGATCCCCGCGAGTACACCCTGGTTGCGCTCGGCGGTGCGGGCCCCTTGCATGCCGCTGAGGTGGCGGCTGAGCTTGGCGTGCGCGAGGTCATCGTACCGCTCTATCCCGGCATCACCTCTGCAGCGGGCCTGTTGACCACCGATCACAAATACGATGCCATCAAGACCGAGTTTCAGGTCGAGGGAGCCGTCGAGAATGCCGTCCTGAGCGGCGACTTCACCGCGATGGAGGCCGCGCTCGCCGGGCAGTTCGCCGCCGAAGGCTTAGACAGCAGCCAGATGCGGTTCGAGCGCTCGGGCGATCTCCGCTACGTCGGCCAGGGCTATGAGCTGCGCGTCGACTTTCCAGCAGGCGATGTCGATGAGGCAACGATCGATGCGGTGTTCGCCCGCTTTCACGAACTGCACAAGACCGACTACGGCCACCACTACCCCGACACCCTGATCGAGATTGTCAACATCCGCGTTACCGGCATCGGCGCGATGCCGAAGATCCAGGCGCCGACGCTCGATGGCGCCGGCGACCGCTCGCTCGATGCGGCGCTGGTCAAGACCGACAACTGCATGTTCCGGGTACATGATTCCTTGAGCGCCGTCGAAACCGCGTTCTATGCCCGCGAGCGCCTACCGCTCGATAAGACGATCCCCGGTCCGGCGATCATCCTGCAGAAAGACACGACGACCGTGGTGCCGCCCGACTGTTCGGTGCAGGCAGACAAAGGCGGCAACCTGATCATCCGCATCGGAGAGCGAGCATGAGCACCATCACCGAAGAGATCGCGACCCCGGCGCCTGCCGGCGACAACGTCCACGCGGTCGACCAGATCACGGCGAGCGTCATCCACGGGGCGCTCGAAAGCATCGCCATCGAGATGGGCTTCAAGCTGATGCGCATGGCCTATTCCTCGATCATCCGCGAATCCGAGGACTTTGGCGCCGCACTCTTGGACGCGAAGTGCAATCAGCTGTGTGAATCCAAGCAATCGACGCCACTCCAGTCCGGCCCGATCCCCGGTTATGTCAAAGGGCTCTCACGGATTCTCGAGGAGCGCGGCGAGAGCATCGAGCCGGGCGATGTGTTGATGCACAACGACCCCTACGCCGGCGCAAGCCATGGGCCGGACGTCGCCTTCTGCGTGCCGGTGTTCAACGACGGCACACTTGTAGGATGGGCAGTAACCACGGCCCACCACCTTGACATCGGCGCCCTCAGCCCTGGCTCGTGCGGCATCGTCGATGCCATGGACGTTTTCGCCGAGGGCCTTCAGTTCAGAGCAATTAAAGTCTATCAGGCCGGCCGCAAGAACGAGCAGGTCTGGCATATGCTGCGTGACAACATCCGCGCCTCGTACTTAGTGGTCGCCGACATGGAGGCGCAGATCGCGGCGGCGCAGATTGGCGCCGAGCGCTTCCTCGCGTTGATCGAGCGTTACGGGATCGACACGGTAAACGGGGCCGCTGCTGAGTTGATGGATGCCTCCGAGCGCATGATGCGGGCGGCCATAGACAAAATCCCCGACGGCACCTACTCGGCACTCGGCCATATCGACGGCTACGAGCACTCCGACAATCCCAAGGAAAAGAACATGCCCATCGCCGTCGCGGTGACGGTCGAGGGCGACGAAATGACGGTTGATCTAACCGGCACGGCCGATCAGATCGATCTGCCGATCAACATGCCGCTCGAGGGCACCGTGGATGTTTCGATCTGGCTGACGGTCCGGTCAATTTTGGCGGACACCGCGCTCTTGGGGCATGTGCCCCAGAACTCCGGCCTCACCCGCCCGATCAAGATCATCGCGCCCAAGGGCTCGCTCGCCAATCCGCAGTTCCCGGCACCGGTGATCGCGCGCTTTTCGCCCGGCGTGATCGTCGCCGACACCCTGATGCGCGCACTCGCCCCGGCCGTGCCGAAACAGATCAGCGCCGGCGTAGGTAACCTCAAAGTGATCGCATTCTCGGGCCTGGTGAACGAGACCCATTGGGTCCACATGGAGATATTCGAAGGCGCCTACGGCGGCCGCTACGGCATGGACGGGATGGACGCGGTCGATACTCTTTACGCCAACACTCGCAACAACCCGATCGAGGATATCGAATCGCATCTGCCACTGCGGGTCGAGCGCTACGAGCTGCGCGAGGACGCGGTTCCGGCCGGCCAGTGGCGGGGCGGAGTTGGTGCGATCCGCGAGTTCGTGTTCAAGGACGACGGTGGATACTCGGTCGAAGGCGAGGGCCACCTGTTTAACCCGTGGGGCTTCGACGGGGGTAACGAGGGCTTTCCCGCCTCGCTCCAGTTCATCCGCGCCGCAGGAGGCGATGAACCGCTCCCCTCCAAACTCCCCTATCGCCCAGCGAACAACGGCGACAGATTCCTTGCCGTCGGCCCATGTGGCGGCGGCTATGGCGATCCACTGGCCCGCGAGCCCGCCAAGGTTTTGGACGATGTGCTCGACGGCCTTATCTCCGCCGCGACGGCCGAGGCCGACTACGGCGTCATTATTGCCGATTCGACGGTGGACGAGGTGGCAACGGAGCGCCTACGCGCCGACCGCCACGCAGCAAGCTGAGGACGAAGATCATGACCACCGTCAAGGTCGGACTGATCCAGATGGCGCTCAAGGGTGACACCAGCGAGAGCCCGCAGGCGATTCGCGAGCAGATGGTCGCGGCGCACGAGCCGTTCATCGCTGATGCCGCGGCCAAGGGAGTGCAGATCCTGTGCTTCCAGGAGGTCTTCACTCAGCCCTACTTCCCGCCGAGCCAGGACGGTAAATGGTACGCGGCGGCCGAGAAGGTGCCGGACGGGCCGACGGTGAGCCACATGCGCGAGGTGGCGAAACGCCACAACATGGTGATCGTGGTGCCGATCTACGAGGAGGAGATGACCGGCGTTTACTACAACACTGCCGCCGTCATCGACGCCGATGGCAGCTACCTCGGCAAGTACCGCAAGACCCACATTCCCCACGTCTCCGGCTTCTTCGAGAAGTTCTTCTTCAAGCCCGGCGCAAGCGGGTGGCCGGTGTTTGAAACCGCGTACCTCAAGCTCGGCGTATACATCTGTTATGACCGCCACTTCCCCGAGGGCTGGCGGGCGCTCGCGCTGCACGGCGCCGAGTACGTCGTCAACCCGTCAGCCACGGTGACCGGCTTGAGCCGCC
Organism: Alphaproteobacteria bacterium; assembly: GCA_965248765.1. Taxonomy (GTDB): domain Bacteria; phylum Pseudomonadota; class Alphaproteobacteria; order VGEJ01; family VGEJ01; genus CBDFKF01. The sequence continues at coordinate 252,549 of CBDFKF010000003.1, read as the reverse complement.
ATCTGTGGGAGCTGGAGCAGCCCGCTGCTGCGGTCGCCAACGGCATTTTCATCGGCGCCATCAACCGCGTCGGCGAGGAAGCGCCGTGGAACGTCGGCCACTTTTACGGCTCATCCTACGTGGTCGACCCGCGCGGCCAGATCATCGCTCAAGCCGGCGATAGCGCGGATGAGCTGGTGGTTGCCGACATCGATCTCGAACAAGTGCGCGAGGTTCGCAACATCTGGCAGTTCTATCGCGACCGCCGACCCGAAACCTACGGCGATCTGGTCGATATCGGAAGATAGGCGCTACTCAGCGGCGCGCGCGGCCCTCTTCTCCTGCGACAGCCACCATTGGCTGATGCGGCCGCCGAGCGGCCGATCGAGTAGGCGCTCGGCGATCACCACCGCGGTGCGCAGGCCGGCGACGTCGATCCCCGTCCGGTAGCCCGATTCGTTCAGCATGAAGGCGAGATCGTCGGTCGCCAGGTTGCCGGCGGCACCCGGCGCGAACGGGCAGCCCCCGAGGCCACCGATCGAGGAATCGAACTTGCGGATGCCTTCCTCGAGCGCGGTCCAGGCCAGCGTGAGTCCCATGGCACGGGTGTCGTGGAAGTGTGCGGCGAAGCGCTCTGGCCCCCAGCGCTTGGTCACCGCCGCGAATACCTCCTGGCATTGGCGTGGACTGCCCGCGCCGATGGTATCGGCGATCGCCACTTCATCGGCGCCAGCCGCGAGCAGCCGCTCGGTGAGGTCGAGCAAATGGTCGAGCGAAGTCACCCCTTCGTACGGGCAGACGAGCGCGCCCGAGATGTACGCGCGGGCGTGCACGCCATCGGCGTTCGCGCGTGCGATGACCGCCTCGTTGACCGCCATCGCCTCGCCAAGCGACATATTGATGTTGCGCCGGTTGAAGGTATCCGTCGTCGCAACGACGAGCGCTATGGCCTCAACACCGGCCGCTCGCGCCCGCTCGTAGCCCTTCTCGTTGGGAATGAGAGCGGAGTAGTGCACTGAATCGGACGCGGGCAGCACCGCGAAGAGATCAGCGGCATCAGCCATCTGCGGCACCACCTTCGGCGAGACGAAGCTGGTCGCTTCGACTTCGGTGATGCCCGCGGCGATCAGCGCCTCGCAGAGCTCAAGCTTGCCGGCGGTCGGCACGACCGTGGGCTGGTTCTGCAGGCCATCGCGCAATCCCACCTCGTTGATTCGAACCGTCTCCGCCATCGCGTTTCTCCTGATGCCGTGTGGCCGTTTTAGCCGATCGCGCCAGCCTCGCGCAGCCTGCGGATATCATCCAGGCTACGGCCGAGCATATCACGCAGGACCTCATCGGTGTGCTCGCCGCACAGGGCCGGCGGGGTGAAGGTCTCCTCATGGGTATCGCTCAGCTTCACAGGGTTTCCCGGCATCTTGACGGTGCCGCCCCCGGGGTACGCTACGTCGACCACCATGTTGCGGAACCTCACCTGCTCATCATCGAGGGCATGCCCGAAATCGTTGACCGGTCCATGGGGTATGCGCGCGGCTGCGAACTTGTCCAGCCAGTGCTCACAGGTCTCCGCAAGAAGGACTTCCTGCACCACGCGATCGATGAAATCGCGGTTCTGCCAGCGGCCGGGCTGTTGCTCGAAGGTGGTGTCCCTAAGTCGGGAATCGCCCAACACCTCCACCAGCGAACGCCAGAAGGCATCGGTGATGACGGCAATGATCACGTGTTGGGTCTTGGTCGCATAGGCATTGTAGGGCACGTGCAGGAAGTGCGCATTGCCGAGCGCGCCCGGACCCTCGCCCGATAGCAGATACATGGTCGCCATATAGTTCAAAAAAGAGATCTGACCATCGAGCATCGCGATGTCGACGTGCTGGCCGCGTCCGGTCACCGTCCGTGCGTGCAGCGCCGCGAGGACGCCGACGGTCCCGAGCACTCCGCCGCCGAGATCGCCGAACGGAATGCCCGCCCGCAACGGCGAGCTCTCCGGCGTCCCAGTGATTGACATACCGCCGCCCGCCGCTTGGACCACCATGTCGAAGGCCGTGCGCTTGTGGCCGGGCCCGGTATGCCCAAAACCGGTCACCGAACAGGTGATGATCCGCGGGTTGACCGCGGCGAGGTGTGCATAGTCGATCTCCAGGCGCTCAGTCACGCCGACGCTGAAGTTGTCGAACACGACGTCGGCCTTGGCCACCAACTCGTAGAAAAGAGCGCGCCCCTCGGCCTCCTTTAGATCGATGCAGACGCTTTTTTTGTTGCGGTTAAGGGTGAGCGAATAGGCGCCCATGCCGTTGAAGGAAAACTTCGGATCATCGGCAAGGAGCCGGCGCGTGAGTTCACCGCCGGGCGGCTCGACCTTGATCGTCTGGGCGCCGAGATCGGCGAGCAGAAGTGTCCCAAACGGCCCCGCCAGCATATGGGTGAGGTCGAGCACGACAATGTCGGACAGCGCTTTCATGATCGCGTGTGCGGGAGGCGAGTGGAACGCCATCGTAGAGAGCGGCGTTGAGCCGCGCAAACGAACGACCATCGTTTGCTGGCGCCTGTTTTCCGCCTGCCGTAACGTCGCTGCCGCATGCGTGATGTCTCATCCGTAGCCGAGGGCGAGGCCGAGACCGTCACCCCGTCGACGCGCCTGGCGGTGCGCGCGCTCGCCAAATCCTATCGTCTTGGCGAGGACGCGTTGCCCGTTCTCCGCGCCGTGGATCTTGAGGTCGGCGCTCGTGAGATGGTTGCGATCATGGGTCCGAGCGGCTCCGGCAAAACCACGCTCCTCAACTGTGTTTCGGGCATCGATCGACCCGACGTCGGCGAGGTGTCGATATCCGGCGAGCCGGTCGACTTCGACGACGAGACGGCGCTCACGCTGCTGCGCCGCCATCGCATCGGCATGGTGTTCCAGTTCTTCAATCTGATCCCGACCTTGACGGTCCGCGGGAATGTTTTGCTACCGTTCTTGATCGCTGGCGGCGTCAATCGCGACAAGGCGGTGCGCGCCGATGCCTTGCTGGCGCGAGTCGGCCTCGAGGCGCGCATCGGCCACTACCCAGCGCAGCTCTCGGGCGGCGAGATGCAGCTCGTCTCGGTTGCCCGTGCACTCGTGCACGAGCCGGACCTGCTGCTGGCCGATGAGCCGACCGGCAACGTCAATCCAGGCGCTGGCGGATCGATCATGGCGGTGCTGCGGGACACCGCCAAGGATCAAGGTGCCGGCGTTCTCCTTGTGACCCACAGCCCGGAGCACGCGGCCTGGGCTGACCGCATCGCCTTCCTCAAAGATGGCGTGATCGCCGCCGAGCGCGTGCATGGGGGCGACACCGGCTCGGTCGCTGCGATCTACGACCAGCTCGTCGAGCTCGGCATTTAGGTGAGCGGCCACCAACGAGTCGAGCCGGTAACGCGGCCGCGCGTGGCTTTCAACGTGCCGCTCGCGCGGTTGCTGGCATGGCGTGGCCTGCGCCGCCACGTGATGGTGGCCGTGGCCACCGTGGGCGGCATCGCCATTGGCGTCGCCGTCGTGTGCTCGATCCTGATCGTCGATGCCAATACCGATCACAGAGCGACGGTACGTGCCACCGCGGGCGGTAGCGGGATCGCCGTTATCGATGCCATCTCGTTTGAGCGCCGCCGCGATAGCGCCGAGTCACCGCGATCAGTGCCGAGCCAAGCGACCAGTCCCGATACGACGCGCGGAGCGGCAGCAGCGCGAGGCGAGGCCGATTATCAGGCGATGCGCTTTGCCGTTCGCCTGGCGTCGGTGTTCGCCTTTTTTGGTTGGCGCCGTCATCGTCTTCTACACCATGCGCTATTCGGTCGCCGTTCGCGCTCGCGCCTTCAGCCTGCTCCGGTGCCTCGGCGAGAGCCGCCGTAACGTCGCGGTTTCGGTGCTGTTGGAAGCGCTCATGTTGAGTACCGCGGGAACGCTACTCGGCGCGACACTGGCAGTGCCTTTGGGCGCGACGCTCCTCGGCTGGAGCATTTCAACCAACGGTCGTTTGCCGCTACCTGGCTTTGCCATGCCGTGGGGCGAGATCACGGCGATGGGCGCCATCGGCATCAGCGTCGCGTTGCTGGGCGTCATCGGCCCGATTCGCGGCCTCTACACCCAGCGCATAGCCACGGTTTTGCAGCCGCGGTTCCTCGCCGAGTCGGGCGAGGCGCACGAGAGTCGCATCGGGGCGCTCATGTGGCTGTGGCCGCCGGCGCTGGGTGCGCTGTATGTCGCGGCGCGCCCGTTCCTGGCCTCGTGGCTCTCCGTCATCCAGCTGTTCCTGATCGAGGGCGTGATCGTCGTCCTGCTGGCCGGTCTGACGCTGTGGTTGGTGAGCCCGATCCTGCGCGGCACGATCGGTTTGTTCGAGACCATCCTTCGGCCGGCTTTTCCCCTCGAGACGCTGCTGGCCGGTCGGCGCCTGCGGCTGGCAAGCCGTCGTGTTGTCTTTTCGGTCGCCGGCGTCAGCTTGGTCTTTGCGCTGTTGACCGGCCTTCACGATGTGACCCGTGCGCTCAAGGACGAGGTATCGCGGTGGTCGGCCGAGGCGCTCCTGCCATACGTCTTCCTTGAGCAGATCGGCCCCAGCCGTCCGATCGACGATGCTGCTCTGAGCGATAGCGCGGCCGCCGCCGGCGCCCATGTTTTTCGCCTTTCAGCGAAGATCGAAGGCGCATTCCCGCTGAGGTTGGTGCGGGGCGATGATCTCAACCCCTACCGCAGGGCCCAAGGCCAGCCGCCGCTCCTGCCCGGCCGCATCATCCTGTCGCGAACACTCGCCGCTCAGTTCAGCCTGACGCGCGGCGATACCGTGGTCATGCGGCGGGGAACGACCGAGCACCGTTTCGTAGTGATCGAGGTAAGCGATTCGGTTGGCTATTTCGCCGAACCGGGTCAGTACGTGGATCAAAAGGCGTTCGCGCTGCTGAGCGACGATAATGCGTTGTTCTCCGGCACCATGGAACGAACGTTGGGCCGCTATGCCGTCGCCCGGCCGGACCGCGCCGGCTCAGTGTTGTCGGAAGATCAGATACACACCTTCGCTCCGTTTTACGACCGACGCCTTCCAGGGCGGTGGGTCGGAGCCTGGCAGCGCCGGGAAATCGACCGCGACTTCCTGATCTTCGATTTCATCCTGGCGATGACCGTGCTGTTGGCGGGCATCGGTGTTGCCAATGCCATGCTAATCCATGTCCGCGCGCGCGATCGCGAGTTCGCGGTCTTGAGGAACATCGGCATCGGCCGTCGGCAAGTGGTACGCCTCCTCTTATTCGAGGGGACTATCATCGGCCTCGTGGGTGCGCTGTTCGCCGCTATTCTTGGCAACGCGCTCGGCAGTCTGAGCGTCTCCTTTCTCAACCACTTCACACTGTTCGAGTACACGTTCCGCCTGTCGTTCACGGCGATCGCCGGCATAACGGTACTGACGCTGGTCACGTGCTGGTTGGCGGCGCTCTATCCCGCGCTCGCGGCCGCGCGCACGCCGACCGCCGAATCGCTGCACTACGAGTAGCGGCTACCCCGGGGGCCAGACCCGCTCCTAAGCCGGGTTTCGGGCGATCAGCTGGCGGGCGATGATCAGTCGTTGAATCTCGTTGGTGCCCTCGCCGATGCACAGTAGCGGCGCGTCGCGGAAGTAGCGTTCAATGTCGAACTCGGTGGAGTAGCCGTAGGCGCCGTGGATGCGCATGGCGTCCTCGGCATTGGCAAGCGCCGCCTCGGAGGCCTGGAGCTTAGCCATGCCCGCCTCGAGGTCACAGCGCTCGCCGGCATCGTACGCGCGCGCCGCCTGCTCGGTGAGCAGCCGCCCGGCCTCGACCCGGGTCGCCATGTCGGCCAGCTTGAGCTGAATCGCTTGGTGCTGGCAGATCGGCTTGCCGAACGTCGTGCGGACCTGGGCATAGGCGACCGAGTCGTTGAGCGCGGCGGTGGCGATACCGACGCCACGGGCGGCGACGTTGATACGGCCGAGCTCCAGCCCGCCGACAGCCTGCTGAAAACCTTGGCCCTCTTTTCCCCCGATCAGTCGATCGGCGGGGATCCGGTAGTCCTGGAACGAGAGCTCGGCAGTATCGATGCTTTTGTAGCCGAGCTTGCGCAGCTGGCCGGACACCTCGAAGCCCGGCCCCTTCTCGGCAAGAAACATCGCCATGCCGGCGTGGCGCGGCTGTGCCTTCGGATCTGTCTTGACCAACACCGCAAAGCAGGTGCCATGGACGCCGTTCGTGGTCCACATCTTGGCGCCATTGATGACGTAGTTGGCGTTGCCCTCGCGCTCCGCGCGGGTGCGGATGCCCTGAAGATCGGTGCCGGCGTCTGGCTCGGTAAGCGCCAGCCCGCCGCGCAGCTCGCCGGTCGCGAACCGCGGCAGGAACTCCTTCTTCTGCGCCTCGGTGCCAAAGCGCTCGACGATAGCCGACATGATGAGATGGGCGTTGAAGACGCCGGTGATCGACATCCAGACGGCGGCGATACGGCCGACGATACGGGCATAGGTCAGGGCCGAGAGGCCGAGACCACCGTGGTCGCGGCCAATCGTGGCGCCGAACAGGCCTAACTCGCGCATCTGCTCGACGATGTCGTGGGGATACTCATCGGCATGGTCGAACTTTTGGACGTGGGGCTTGACGTCGCGTTCGAGCCATTTGTCGATGGCCTCGAGCATCTGTGCCTCGTCTTCCGCGTCGAGCCCGCCGACTTCTGCCGTTTGTGTTGCCATCGCGTCAGGCCTCCCGCGCCTGGTCCATCAGATCTTCGACGCCGAAGCCGCGCTTCGGCACGAGCACCGTGCGCTCAAAGCTCATGACGACCACGCCGTTCTGGTTCTTGCCGATCGTTCGCACGCTGACGATTCCCTGGTTGGGGCGCGAGCGCGATTCCCGTTTGTCCAGCACCTCGGACTCGGCATACAGCGTATCGCCGATGTAAAGCGGCGCCGGGATCTTAATGTCCGTCCAGCCGAGGTTGGCGATCGCCTTCTGGCTGATGTCGGAGACGCTCATCCCGACCAGGACCGAGAGCACGAGCGTGCTAACAACGAGCCGCTGGCCGAACTCGCTCGCGCGGCCGTACTCGGCATCGAAATGGATGGGATGGGTGTTCATCGTCAAGAGCGTGAACCACGTGTTGTCGCTCTCTGTGATCGTGCGGGCCGGGCGGTGCTCGTAGGTCGCGCCCACCTCGAAGTCCTCGTACGAACGCCCGACGTCCTCGCGGTAGCGGTTCTTGCCAACTTCCTTGGGGAGCGCGACCATGTCAGGCAACGCCCCGCGGGGGGTAGTCGACCTCGAGTGCGTAGTCGATGGCGCCGAGGAGCTCGCGGAAGCTCGGGCGCGCGAACGGCGCGCTGCTGGTGGCGATGTAGTAGACCTCCTGGTCGGGGCGAATGAGAAACACCCCCGGCTCGCCGAACTCGGCCGGCTCAGCCTCCTTGATGGCGGTGGAGACGTAAAGACCCCACTCGCGCATCGAGGCAATCGACTGCGCGTAACCGATCGTCACGTTCTCGATCTCCCACTCTGCCTTCGATTTGGCGGCACGCTCCCGATCATCGCCGCTCACCGTAATAACACCAACGCCGCGCGCGGCGAAATCTCCGATCTTCCGGTCGAGGTCGCCCAAGTAGCGCGCACAGATCGGGCAGTGGAGGCCACGGTAGAAGACGATGAGCGTGAAGTTCTCTGGCGCTTGGTCGGAGAGTCGCCAAGCCCCACTATCAAGCGTCTCGACCGCAAGCTCCGGCACCTTGCTCCTCGGCATCAACGGCGTCACGGCGTCCTCCCTGTACGCGCAAGCGTGGTTTCCCCCGGATTGCGCATCCTAGTACAGCGGCTTCGACCGAGGCGAGTCGCGCGGTTCGCGTGCGATTCCGTGGTAACGTCGGCGCCCGCGCCATTGGCGATCGCGAGGCCCCATGGAACCGGTGCGCTGGGGAGTGCTCAGTACCGCTGCGATCGGCGTCGACTACGTCGTTCCGGCAATGCAGAAGGAGGCGTCGTGCGATATCCGCGCGCTTGCTTCGCGCGATGGCGCCAAGGCCGAAAAGGCTAGCGCCGATCTCGGCATCCCGCGTGCCTACGGCTCCTACGAGGAGCTGATCGCCGACCCCGAGATCGAGGCCATCTACAACCCGCTTCCCAATCATCTGCACGTGCCGTGGTCGATCAAGGCGGCGGAGGCCGGCAAGCACGTGTTATGCGAGAAGCCGATCGCGCTCAACGCCGCTGAAGCACAGACGCTGTTGGAGGCGCGCGACCGCACCGGGGTGCTGATCCAAGAAGCGGCTATGACCCGTACCCATCCCCAGTGGTTGCGCGTCCGCGAGCTGGTGCGCGAGGGCCGGATCGGCCGTGTTCAGACGATATCGGGCACGTTCGGCTATCACCTCACCGATCCGAACGACATTCGCAACAAGGCCGACATTGGCGGCGGCGGTATCTACGACATCGGCTATTACCCAATCACAACGGCGCGATTCATCTTGGAGACCGAGCCGACCCGCGTGGTCAGCCTCATCGAGTACGACCCCGTCCTGAAGATCGACCGGCTGGCAAGCGCCCTGCTCGACTTTCCCAACGGGCAGGCTGGCTTCATCTGTGGCACCCAGCTCATTCCCCTTCAACGGTTCCTTATCGTCGGCTCGGCCGGTGGTATCGAAATGCCGGACCCATTTGGTGCCCCCGCGGACCGGCACATGAGAATCCTCATCACCGGCGGCGCCAGCGACCTCATGCGGGGCGGGGTCGATCAGACCGAGGAGCGCATCGAGCCGGTCGATCAGTACGGCCTGCAAGGCGCCCTGTTCTCGCGGGCCATCCGTGGCGAGGAACCGCAGCAAGTGCCGCTCGAGGACGCCGTTGCCAACATGAAGGTGATCGATGCCCTCTTTCGCTCAGCCCACTCAGGCCGCTGGCGGGCGGTGTAGACAGTGATCCGCCGCATCGTGATCTGGGTCTCGATCGTGCTGTGGATCGCGATCGTCGTGGGTATTCTCCTGTTCTTCACCGAGGTCGGGGGGCGGCTGATGGCGCGGGCGTTTCCAGCCGGTCCGATCGCGTCAATCGAGTTCACGACGCTCACGCTCAAGGAAACGCCCAATCAATATCTCGTCTGTCCAGCCGGCCTCTGCACGGCACCTGTCGATGCGGACGCGCCCGAGTTCGCCGTCGGTACCGATGCATTGCGCGAACGCTGGCGAGCCGTCGTCGCCGATGAGCCCCGCGTGACGCTCCTAGACGAGAGCCAGGATGGCCGGCAGTTCGACTATGTACAGCGCTCCGCACGCTGGCGTTTTCCCGACGTCATCACGGTGCGCTTTATCGAGCTCGGGCCGATGCGCTCGACGCTCGCGATCTACAGCCGCGCGGTCTATGGCGAGAGCGACCTCGGCGTGAACCGCGAGCGCATCGAGGATTGGCTCGCCAAGCTCCGCGGCTAGTACCGTGCCACCACCTCGCCGTCGCCCAGCATGAACGGCCGGAACATGCGGCGGTACTGGCCCGGCGTAAGCCCGGTCCGACGCTTGAATAGCGCACGGAAAAAACCGGGATTCTCGTAGCCTACATCGCTGCTGATCTCATCGAACGCTGTTTTCGCCGTTTCGAGCTGGCGCTTGGCCTCCTCGATGCGGAGGTTCTGCACATAGTCAATAAGCGTCGATCCCGTTGCCACTTTGACCCGCCGTTTCAGGGTTCGCTCGGGGATTCGCGAGCTGCTCACCACACCTCTGAGCGTATCGTGCCGGCGGTAGTTCTTGGCGAGCCACTCCTCCGCCGCGCGGACCACCGAATCCGCGTGCGGGCTGCGGCGCACCAGGGCGGTGTAGGGAAGCTGGCCCTCGCCATGCCACTTCAGGAGATACACCTTGGCGATGCGCAAGGCCTCGCCGGGGCTGCAATACCGCGAGATGATGCGGATCGCGAGATCGTGCCATGAGGTCGTGCCGCCCGCCGTGACAATGCGCGCAGCCGGATCGGCGAAGGCCAAGTTCGGCTCGGGGCTGAACCGAACTTCGGGATAGCTTTTTCGAAAGAGCTCCGTGTACGCCCAGTGCGACGTCGCCTCGCGGCCGTTCAACAGACCCGTCTCCGCCAACATGATGGACCCGGAGCATGCCGAGTAGAGGGTCGCGCCTTCGCGGTACTTCCGGCGGATCCAGTCCATCAGCTCCGGATACCGCCCCTTCATGTCCTCATCCGGCGCCAACCACAGCTCCGGCAGGATCACGACGTCGGGACTGGGGTCGTCGGCGATGTCGAGGTGGGGCGTGACCGGAATGCCGTTGCCGCACTGGAAGGGCTCGGGCATCGGCGAGACGATCCGCGGCTCAATGAGCCGTTGAACGGGCTCGGCGCCGACCAGCTGCTGCCAGAGATTCCCGCTCGCTGTCAGCACGTCGATCATTCCGTAGAGCGCCGAGCCGGCCGTTTCCGTCACCGCGACCACAAGGGCATCTACCGGGGCGTTTTGAGAGGACTCCATGCTCATCCCCCGAATAGTGGCACGAATGAATCTTTTCCGGCAAAAATTGCCCTCATACACGTGAATGTCCAGCCCTACCTTGAGGTTGTAGTCGCCACACGGCGCTCAAGGAGGAGAAGACAGATGACCAGTCAGCATGCAGCTCAGCAGCAGCCCAACGTTGCCGTGAACGGCGTCGACGTGATGGGCGTCATCGAGACCATCGAGACCATCAAAGCGATCAAGGCCGACAACGAGCTCGCCAAGTTCCAGTTCCGGGCTCGCAACGCCTGGATCGACGGCGGGCACGACCGGTCGACGATCCAGGGGTTCTACGGTTGCCGGTCCGAGGACGACGCTCGCTCCGAGCCGTTTGTCTTCGACGCGGGCGAACCCCCGATCCTGCTGGGACGGGACGCCGGGGCCAACCCGGTCGAGTTCCTGCTCCACGCGCTCGCGGCCTGCCTGACGACCACGATGGTCTATCATGCGGCCGCACGCGGGATCGCGATAGAGGCGGTGGACTCCGCGCTCGAGGGCGACATCGACCTTCGTGGCTTCCTCGGCGTCTCGGAGGAGGTCCGCAAGGGCTATCAGGTGATACGGGTGCGGATGAAAGTGAAGTCGAACGCCCAGCGCGCGACCCTGCGAGAGCTCGCCGAGTTCTCACCCGTCTATGACGTCGTTTCGCAGTCGGTGCCGGTCGAGGTCGAGGTCGAGACCTACTAGCCGTTCGTCTATGGCGGGAGGAGGGCGGGCGTGATTCCGCCCTCTCCTCGCCCTCTCCTATCCCTTGAGCGCCCCCATGCTCATGCCGCGCACGATATAGCGCTGGAAGAAGGCGATGGTCAGGAACACCGGCAGCGTCGCGATCAGCGAAATCACGCCGACCTTGCCCCAATAGGTCGAAAGCGCCCCGAAATAATGTGAGACATGCACCGGGTAGGTGAGCACCTTCTCGCGGGTCAGAACCAGCGCGAAAGCGAACTCGTTCCAGGTGAAGATGAACGTGAAGACGCCGGTCGCGAACAAGCCGGCGCGCGACATCGGAAAGACCACGCGAAATAGCGCCTGCCATCGGGTGCAGCCGTCGACCAAAGCGCTCTCTTCCAGCTCGACCGGCACTTCCTGGATGTAGCCGCGCATCATCCAGATCACGAACGGCAGGTTGAATGCAGTGTAGACGACAATGAGACCGTGCCAGGTATCGACCCAGCCTAACCACGCGAAGGCGAGGAACAGGGGAAAAACAATCGCGATCGGCGGCAGCATCCGTTGCGAGAGTATCCAGATGGCAAGGTTGTCACCGCCGGTACGAAAGCGGGCGATGGAATAGGCGCAGAGAGTGCCGACGAACAACGCGATGGCTGTGCTGATGGTCGAGATGACGATGCTGTTCCACACCGGCACCAGATCGTCGGTGCGCCACATGGCCTTGAAGTTCTCGATGTAGAACGAGCCCGGGAACCACACAGGCGGAAAGGCGAAGATCTCGTTGGGCGTCTTGAACGCCTTGGCGAACAGCCAATACACGGGGAACACGATGATCAGGATAACGAACAGCGCCACGACGAAACGCAGCCACATCCGTATGTGCGACCTGCTCATCGGGTCTTGGCTCCCGTGATTTCCATGCGCCGAAGCGCCCACACCACGATCACCGACAATGAGATGACGATGAGGAACACCATGGCAGCCGTGTAGCTCGTCTCGAACTGGCGGAAGCCGCGCTGGTACATGTAGATGGAAATGGTCTCTGACAACGTCCCCGGCCCGCCACGGGTGAGTACCCAAACGATGTCGAACAGGCGCACCAGGTCGAGGGCCCGAATGATCAGCGCAATCGCCATCACCGGCCAGATGGCCGGCAACGAGATCTTGAAGAAGATCGTCCAATAGCCGGCGCCGTCAATCTCTGCCGCCTCTTCCAGGCTCTGATCGATATTGGAGAGCGCGGCATAGAGCATCAGAAACATGAACGGGGTCCATTCCCATACCTCGGTGATCAGAATCGCCGGGTAGACAGCGATGGGATTGACCACCCACGGCAGGCTGAAGCGCTCGTCGAACAGTAGCCGAATGACAGCGTTGATCGGCCCGAACCGGTCATCGAACATCAACCGCCAGGTCGCTCCGACGACGACCGGCGAAAGCACCGAAGGGACGATCGCCAGCGCCACCATGATCTGGCGAAACGGCATCTTGTTGAGGAAGAGCTGCGCCATCAACAGTCCGAGGACCAGCTGGAGGGGCAGCGCGATGGCGGTGATGATGAGGGTATGTAGCATCGAAGACCACAGCCGTCCGTCCTGGAACAGCCGCGCGTAGTTGAGGAAGCCGGCGAAGTCATAGTTCTTCATCAGCGCCGAGACGTCCTGGAAGCTCACAACGAGCGAGTACAGAACCGGATACAGGCCGATGAACAGAATGATGAAAACGGCCGGCGCGATGAGCAAGTACTTGAGGTTGCGCTCAGCCAGAATGCCGCCGCGCACGCCGAACTCGGTGGCTACCGTCATGGAATTGACTGGAACTTAGCCGAAAGTATGCGGCCGGCAACCCGCCCCGGATGCGGATTGCCGGCCACTGTCAACGTCAACGGGTGACCGGCTGGCCACCCCGTCGCATTCTCAAGTCTCCGGCGGATAGCCGCGGCCGGCGATCCACGCCTTGTATGCATCGCGTTGTAGATCGACCCCGATGCGCTCAGTCAACTCGTCCATATCCTTGGCCGTCTGATCGAGGGCGTCCTTGGCGCTGGTGCCACCGATCGCCGACTGAATGGCGTTGCTTATGAGCTCCTGGTAGGCCGCGGTGTTGCGCAGCGAGAGATCCTGGATGCCGAGCTCGCCGCCCTCCCGCAGGGTCTTGAGAAACGCCGGCGCATTGGGCCACTGAGCCGCCAGTTCCGCGCTCTCGTAGTGCGAGAGTCGGAACGGATCACGGATCGATACCGCGAGCTTACTCCGCTCCAGGCTAATCTTCTTGCTGTTGGCCCATTGGTTGAAGAGGTAGGCCTGTTCCTTCTTCTTGCTCGACGACGAGACCGCGAGCGCGAAGCCAGGAGCAATGCCGGGATGCTTGCCGACGACGGCGTAACCCACCTTGTTGGCGATGGTGGTCTGCGGGATCCAGGTCATGGCCTCGTGATCGGTGCCGACGCCCTCGGCCCATCGTCCGATGGCCGGCCACGAGACGGTCATGGCCACTTGACCCGCGAGCCAGGCGCTCAGCTTCTCGACGAAGCCCCACGTCGCGTTGCCGGGCGGCATATATGCCGTGCGATCGACCAGCGCCTGGAGCGACTTCACGCCCGCCTCGCTGTTGATCGTCGACTTCATCGTATCAACGTCGAAGAAGCGACCGCCGGCAACCCGGAACTGCTGCATCCAGAAGAACAGCGTCAGGCCGCGGCTGCGCACCATCGAAGCGCCGTAGAGCTGGGGCGCATAGTTGTCGGTAAAGAACTTGGCGATGTCGTCGAATTGGCCCCAATCGGCGGGCGGCGCCAAATCGTAGCCGTAGGCCGCCTTGAACTTGGTCCGATTGTCGGCATCTTCGAACAGATCCTTGCGGTAGTAGAGCAGCAGTACGTCGCCGTCGTCGCCGAAAGCGTACGTCGTACCTTTGTACGTGTTCCAGGCTTCGCGGAAGAACGGAGCGATGTCCTGCAGTTCCTCGGCATAGCCGTACTTCTCGATGAAAGGATCAAGCGGCTCGAGTGCCCCGATTTCCACCAGATCAGGCATCCATGGCGGTTGCACATCGACCACGTCATAGGCACCAGTGCCGCCCTCGTGCTCGAGCACGATCTTGGAGTACATCTCGTTGGTGGGAGCACCGGCGATATTCATCTTGATGCCGGTGAGCTCCTCCCACTTGTTGGTCGCCGACAGCTCGAAGCCCAGCTCCGACAACCCGGCCTCCAAGAAGATCGTAAGGTCCGAGCCCGACCACTGCTTGGCTGCGTTGACTGCGACTTCATCGGCGCTCTGCGCAACCGCCGTCTGCGCCGCGCCGATCGCGAGACTCGCCGCAGCAGCGAGTCCAATCGCCCTCTTGATGCCCATTTTTGAACCCCTCCCTATGACGTGATGTCCTTATATACACCAACAGCGCCCGCCGATGTTGACCTCGATCAAAGCGTCGGAACGGCGGCGGTGCTGACGTGATCGACGATGGCTGAGCTACGCATCGCCACCTACAATCTCGAGAACCTCGACGATCGTCCGGACCAGGTGCCGAGCCTGGAAGAGCGCATTGCCGTCCTGCGTCCGGCCCTTCTCAGGTTGCATGCCGATATCGTCTGTCTCCAGGAGATCAACGCGCAAACCGGGCCCGGTAAAGAGCGCCGCCTCGCCGTTCTCGATCGGCTGCTCGAGGGAACGCCCTACGCCGAATTTGATCGCGCGGTAACCAAGAGCGATTCGGGCTAGGCGTTGCGCGATGTCCAGAACCTTGTGACGCTGAGCCGGCTACCCATCCTGCAAACCCGCCAGCTTCGCCACGAGCTGGCACCACCGCCCCGCTACCGCCCCGTGATGGCTGATCCGCCAGTGGCCGAGGCCGTGCCGATCGAATGGGAACGGCCGCTCTCGTGCACCCGCGTCGATATCGGCGGTGGCCGCGGGATCGAGATCGTCAACGTCCACTTGCGGGCACCGCTTGCCGCCTTCCTCCCCGGCCAGAAGGAGAGCGCCTTCGCGTGGCGCAGCATCGGCGGCCGGGCCGAAGGGTTCGCGATCGCCGCGATGAAGCGCAACGGCCAGGCGCTCGAGGCGCGGCTGCTAATCGATCAGTTGTTCGACGAGGCCGACGATCCGTTGATCGCGGTTTGCCGCGATTTCAACGCCGCCGACCGCGAGGTGCCCGTCGCCATCATCCGCGGCGATGTCGAGGACACCGGCAACCCGAGGCTCGGCGGTCGGATCATGGTGCCGCTCGAAAAGGCATTGCCCGCGCCAGCCCGCTTCACCGTGCGCCACGGCGGCCGCGAGGTCATGATGGATCACATTCTCGTCTCGCGTCCCTTGCTCGGTTTATTCCGCGCCATCGAGGTCCACAACGAGCTCCTCGCCGACGAGCTCGTGGCGTTCGCGACCGAGCGCAAGGACCCGGAGTCCTTCCACGCCCCGGTTGTTGCGACCTTCGCGTTGCCGGACTAGCTGCGCAACGGTGGGGTCCGGGTTGCGCTCGGCTTGGCCACCGCGATCCCGGCCAATCGCTCATAGACCTTGACGACGGCGGAATCGTCGAGGCGACCCCAGCCGGCGGCGGCGGCGAGGAACATCTGGTGAGCGACGGCGGCAATCGGCAGTGGAAACTGCATACCGCGCGCACCAGCTGGTCTTCGATCGCGCCGACCAGAGCCGCGACGTGTTTTTTTGTCGCCCGCGGTTCGGTGCGTGTTGTCAACTATGCGCGTTCAGGCCGAGAGATCTCCTTCGACCACGTGAAGGCGGGCGGCTACTTCGGCGAGCTGGCGGCCCTCGACGGCAGACATCGTTCGGCGGTCGTGGTCGCCGCGGAACGATGCCTGCTAGCGAGCCTTCCCGCACCGGTGTTCGTAGAAGCGCTGCGCCAGCACCACATGCTCGCCCGGCACGTAATGGGCCGGCTCTCCGCGATCGTGCGCATCGCCGATGATCGCATCATCGATCTCAGCACGCTAAGGGCGGAGAAGCGGGTTTACCTGGAGCTTTTGCGGGACGTTGCGCCCGATGCCGACGAACCCAACCGCGGCATGATCTGTCCGGCGATATCGCACGCGCGCCTGGCCGCGCGTGCGAGCACGACACGTGAGACGGTGATGCGCGTGTTCCGCCACCTCGAAGCAGCGGATGTGCTCGAACACGCCGAGGACATCGACGGCATCACTATCAAGGACCGTGCCCGCCTCGAGGTGCTGATCAACACGCGTCTCCCTGGCGAAGAGGCGGACGACGAGGATCAGGCGCGCTGAACTAGCCAGCGCAAACGCACGTCTTAACAGCCAATTGGGGGCGGCCATGCTCGGCCCAAGCCGCTAGAATTACCGCGGTTCGGGAACGGGAGGAAAACGGGGGATGCGCATGGAGGAGCTCGTCATGTTCGCGTGGAACGACATCGCCGGGCTCACGCGCGGCCGCGCGTTTCCGCTCCAACATCTCGAAGACCGGCTCAGGAACGGCATCGGCTGGATCCCGGTGTGCCAATCGGTCACCGCTTTCGATCTCGTCGCGCCGGGCCCGTGGGGCGCGATGGGCGACATGCTGTTGATGGCCGATCCCGACGCCAAGGTCCGCGTCGATTTCTGGGAGGATCAGCCGCCGCTGCACTTCTACCTTTGCGATGCCGTGGGCGGCGACGGC
The DNA here is from genome assembly GCA_965248765.1 of Alphaproteobacteria bacterium. Classification (GTDB taxonomy): domain Bacteria; phylum Pseudomonadota; class Alphaproteobacteria; order VGEJ01; family VGEJ01; genus CBDFKF01. Next base: position 235,770 of record CBDFKF010000003.1, on the reverse strand, counting down.
GAGAAGTGGAATTCGTGCACGCGCACGTTCCTGAAGGATGCGCTCGCGGACTTCACCGACCGCACGGGCCTGCAGATCTTGAGCGGCTTCGAGCAGGAGTTCGACCTATCCGGCATAGCGCCGAATGACGGCCCCTGCTTCTCACTGGAATCGTTCCGTCTCGCCGCCGATTTCGGCGGCACGGTGGTCGCCGCACTCAACGAGATCGGGGCCGAGCCCATCATGTTCGAGCCCGAGTACGCGCCTGGCCAGTATGAGGTCAATTGCGCGCCAGCACTCGGTATCGCCGGCGCGGATCGCGCCATCATCGTGCGCGAGGTGGTGCGCGAGGTTGCCCGGCGCATGGGGCGACGGGCGAGCTTCACCCCGATTATGGAACCGGGCGCGGTCGGCAATGGCCAGCACGTCCACATCAGCTTCCGTGACAGCCAGGGCCGCCCCGCCATCTACGATCCGGCCGAACCCGGCGGCGTCGGTGAGCTCGCCGGTCAATTCGCCGCCGGCATCCTCCGCCACATGCCGGCGCTCCTGGCCATCACCGCGCCGAGCGTCATCTCCTATCTGCGCCTCGGCCCCCACCATTGGAGTTCGGCCTTCACCTGCTTTTCGGCCAACAACCGCGAGGCGGCGGTGCGGATCTTCCCCGGATTCCGTCACCCCGACCGCGATCTCGGACCGCAGTACAACTTGGAGTATCGCGCTGCGGATTCGACCGCCAACTCACACCTGGCGCTCGGTGTACTGGTGCGTGCGGGACTTCAGGGGATCGAGGAGGGGCTCCCGAGCCCACCGCTCATCGATCGCGACCCGTCCGATCTCGACCCGGCCGAACGCGAGCGCCTCGGCATCCGCCCGTTGCCAACCTCGCTCGCCGAGGCACTCGATCTCTTGGAGCGCGACACCACGATCAGGTCTTGGTTCTCAGACAATCTGTGGGAGGCCTATTTCGGCCTCAAGCGCATGGAGATCGAGCACCTACAAGACCTAACCGATCAAGAGAGGTGCGGGAGGTACTACCGTGTCCACTGACAACGCTGCCGCCTATCCGCTGATCGACCACCATTGCCACGGGCTGATGCCGGCGAACGTCACCCGTCAGGCGTTCGAACGGATGATTAGCGAGAGCTTCGTCGATGCGCCCGCCGGTACCACGCATTTCGACGCCCCAGTGGGACTTGCGCTGCGTGCGACCTGTCCCGAAATCCTCGACCTTGAACCGTTCTGCACGCCGGAGGACTATCTTGCGCGGCGGACCGCGCTCGGCGCCACAGAAGTGAACCAGCGCTTCCTCGCCGCCGCGGGCTGCGAGGCGCTGTTTGTCGATACCGGCCACCGCGGCGATGAAATCACCTCGCCCGCCGACCTCACCGCGCTCTCGGGCATCGCGGCCCACGAGGTGATCCGCCTTGAGCGGATCGCCGAAGACGTGGTCCACGCCGGCACCACCGCCGCCGGTTACGCGCGCGCCTTTGGCGAGCGTCTGGAGAACGCGTGCGAGTATGCGGTCGGGCTCAAATCGATCGTCGCCTACCGCGGCGGCTTCGGGTTCGACGCAGCGCGGCCGACCGCCCCTGAGGTGGAGGCGGCGGCGGGCGACTGGCTGCGAGAATGCGAGTCCGGTCGAATATTCTTGCGCAACGAGACCATCATTCGTCACGGCTTGTGGGCCGGCGCCGACCTCGCTGTGGAACGCGGCTTTCCGATCCAATTCCACACCGGCTTCGGCGATCGCGACGCGGTGATCCACCGCGCCAATCCCTCCCTGATGAGCGACTTCCTGACGGCGATGGACGAGCGCGAGGTGAACGTGACCCTACTCCACTGTTTTCCGTTCCACCGCGAGTCCGGTTATCTCGCCGAGGTCTTCCCCAACGTCTATTTCGACGTCGGCGTGATCATCAACTACACCGGGCCGCGCGCCGCCACTGTCATCGGCGAAGCGTTGGAGCTCGCGCCGTTCACCAAGCAGCTCTACAGCTCGGATGCTTGGGGCATCGCTGAGTTCTATTACATGGGCGCGCTGCTGTTCCGAAGGGGGCTGAAGCGCAACCTCGATGCCTGGATCGGCGATGGCATGTGCTCCGCCGGGGAGGCGCACCGCATCACGCGCATGATCGCGACGGAGAACGCGCGCCGCATCTACCCGCTTCCCACCTAGACCCGGAGCCATGGCGCGCGATCCCCGCTACGACGTCTTGTTCGAGCCTGTTCGCATCGGCCCGGTCACTGCCCCGAACCGCTTCTATCAGGTGCCCCACTGCACCGGCATGGGCTCGAACCTGCCGCACACGCTGGCGACCATGCGTGGCATCAAGGCCGAGGGCGGCTGGGGTGTGGTCTGCACGGAGAACTGCTCGATCCACCCCTCCGGCGAGGTCAGCCCCTACCCCGAGCACAAGCTATGGGACGACGACGATATCCCGACGATGGCGATGATCGCCGAGGCGATCCACGCCCACGGCGCCCTCGCCGGCGTCGAGCTCACCCACGGCGGGCCCCACGATGCCAATCGCTTCAGTCGCGAGCTTCCTCTGGCGCCCTCGCACCAAGCGCTTGTCCGCAACATCGACCCGGTCCAGGCCCGGGCCATGGACCTTGGCGACATCCGTGCTTATCGCGGCTGGCAGGTGGCGGCAGCCAAGCGCGCCCGGGCCGCGGGCTTCGACATCGTCTATGTCTACGCCGCCCACGACTACGCGCTGCCCCAGCACTTTCTGTCGCGCCGCCTCAACCAACGGCACGATGAGTACGGCGGTAGCCTGGAAAATCGCGCCCGTTTCTTGCGCGAGCTGATCGAGGCGACCAAGGACGCGGTCGGCGATGCCTGCGCCGTGGCCGTACGCTTCGCGGTCGATGAGGGCGAAGGGCCCGAAGGACTGACGGCCGAGGGCGAGGGGCGCGATGTCGTTGAGCTCCTGGCCGCGCTCCCCGATCTCTGGGACGTGAACATCTCGAGCTGGGAGAACGACTCTTCCTCATCACGCTTCACCAAGGAGGCTAACCAGGAGCCGTATGTCCGCTTCGTCAAGTCGGTCACCGACAAGCCGGTGGTGGGAGTCGGCCGCTTTACCTCGCCGGACACCATGGTGCGACAGGTCAAGGACGGCATCCTCGATTTGATCGGCGCGGCTCGTCCGTCGATCGCCGATCCGTTCCTGCCGAGCAAGATCGAAGCGGGACGCATCGATGACATCCGCGAATGTATCGGCTGTAACGTCTGCGTCCTCGGCGACACACTGTGCACCCCGCTCAGGTGCACCCAGAACCCGACCATGGGCGAGGAATGGCGCCGGGGCTGGCACCCCGAGCGGATACCGGCGGCGCAATCGGACGATGCCGTCCTCATCGTCGGCGCCGGACCGGCCGGGCTCGAATGCGCCGAGGCGTTGGGGCGGCGCGGCTACCGGGTGATGCTGGCCGAGGCCGGGCGCGAGGTCGGCGGCCGCGTCAGCCGCGAATCGCGCCTGCCGGGTCTTGCTGAGTGGGCGCGGGTGCGCGACCACCGCATTCAGCGCATCAACCAAGCCGGCAATGTCGAGCTGTTCCTCGACAGTCGCCTCGAAGCTGCGCACGTCCTCGAAGCCGGCGCTGCCCGCGTGGCGATCGCGGCCGGCGCGCGGTGGCGGCCCGATGGCATCGGGCACAGGAACCTCGCATCGATCCCCGGTGGCACGCTCGCGGGTGTCTACACGCCGGATGATGTGATGGACGATATCGAGATTGCCGGACCGGTCGTGATCCTCGACGACGATCACTACTACATGGGTGGCGTCCTCGCCGAGAAACTGGCGGCCGGAGGGGCGTCGGTCAGCCTGGTGACCCCGGCCGCCGAGGCCTCGACCTGGACTAGCCGGACCCTTGAGGGCGGCTTCGTCCAGAAGCGGCTGCGTGAGGTGGGCATCCATATTCTGCCGTTCAGCAACGTCGTCGGTTTTGACGGCGAGGCCGCGGAGGTCGCCTGCATCCACACCGACCGGCGCACGCACCTGCCCTGTCGGTCGCTGGTGCTGGTGACCGCCCGGTTGCCCAACGACGGGCTATATCACGAGCTCATTGGCGACCCGGCAACGCTCGAGAATGCCGGCATCAAATCGGTGACCCGGATTGGCGACTGCCTGGCGCCGGGACTGATCGCCGCCGCCGTCTACTCGGGCCACCGCTATGCCCGGGAGTTCGAGGATGAAGGCAAGATCGAGGGCGTCGGATTTCGCCGCGAGCGAATCGCTCTCAGCTAACCGACCGGCCCAAGCGTCTGGCTATCGAGCCACGTCCATAGGTCGGCCCATCAATCCTTGCGGGCGGTAGAACAGAATCGCGATGACGATCAGAATGGCGATAGCCTCGCGGAATTCGAGGAGCGAGCTGGGCAGGTAGGCGCGCAGGAATAGCTCTATCAACCCCAAGAGGAAGCCACCGGCCACCGCGCCGGGCAGACTGCCGAGTCCGCCGAGGATCACGGCGATGAACGCCTTAAGTACTGGTACCAGCCCCATCGCTGGTCGCACCCCGCCCGCTTGCGCCATCCACAGCATGCCCGCGACACCGGCGAGGATGCCAGACAACGCGAACGCGGTGGCGATTACCGCGTTGGCACGGATACCCATCAGGCGTGTGGTTTGGAAATCGACCGCCGCCGCACGCATAGCCAAGCCGAGCATGGTCCGGCGCAGGAACACCGTGAGCGCGATGAGCAGGAGTGTCGTCGCCAGAATCGAGAGCGCTTGAATCGATCCGATCACGAGCTCGCCGATCGCGAGGGCCTCCTTGAAGAATGCGGGCGTGACGACCGCCTTGCCGCGAGGACTGATGGCGTTCTGGAAAGAAATCTGCAGGAGCGCCGAAATGGCGAAGCTGGTTAACAGCATGGAGGCTGCGCTCGCATCCCGTACCGGGCGAAACGCGACCCGCTCCATGAGAATCGCGGCACCGGCGGTGACCAGTATCCCGAAGGCAACAGCCGGCCAGAACGGCAGGCTGAGGATGATGAGCCCGCCGAGAATTGAGTAGGCGCAGATCGTCAGAAGCTCACCATGGGCGAAGTTGATCAGCCCGAGGATGCTGAATACCAAAGCGAGCCCGAGTGCCAGCAGCGCGTACACGCCACCCAGGGCGAGCGCGTTGATCAAGTTTTGAAGAAAGATGTCCACCGCTCAGGCGTCCGCCAGGCCCATGTACGCGCGCTCGACACCGCTCGAGGCCGTGAGCTCCCCGGCGGTTCCCGCCATGGCAATCTCGCCGTTACGCAGGACATAGCCGCGATCGGCAATCTCGAGCGCCTGGTCGACGCTCTGCTCGACGAGGAGAATCGTCAGTCCCCCTTCCCGCAACCGTGGAATCAGCTCGAAGATCGCATCCACTACTTGTGGCGCGAGCCCAAGGGATGGCTCGTCCAGCAACAGCAGCCGCGGCCGCGACATCAACGAACGCGCGATGGCCAACATCTGCTGCTCGCCGCCGGAGAGAGTTCCGGCGAGCTGCGAATGCCGTTCCTTTAGTACGGGAAACAGCGCGAACAGCTCGCGCCGGGCCTCCTCGATCCCCTCACGATCGCGCCGCGTCGCACGACCCAGCGCAAGATTCTCATCGACCGTTAAGTTGGGGAACACGTGGCGGCCCTCCGGTGTGAGGGTCATGCCGAGACGGACGATCCGCTCCGGCGCGAAGCCGGAGATCGTTCGTCCATCGAAGACGACGCGGCCGCCCGCCGTCGGCACAAGCCCCATGAGGGCGCTCAAAGTGGAACTCTTGCCCGCACCATTGGCCCCGAGCAGCGTGACGATCTCGCCCTCCGAGACCGTCAGGCTCAGGCTTTGTACCGCCCGGACTGCGCCATAAGACACATCGAGGTCGGAGACCGAAAGCATGGTGCGAGCAAGAGCGGATGCGCAGTGTCTACTCGTTGTCGACGGTGTAGTTGACGGACGCCGGGGCAACCGAATCGCCAGCCGGGTCGACCTTGGCAAAACCGACTCGCTGGCTGCTCTTGACGCCGACGATGTAGACCGAGCGAATCGGATTGCGCTCGGTGCCTTTGAACGTGATTGGGCCTGTCACGCCCATCCAGTTGTCCAGGTTGGCAAAAGCGCCCTTGATCTTCATGCGATCAAGCGCGCCTGCGTTCTCGACCGCAGCCGCGATGGCCTTCACGAGCTCGTAGCCGAGGACGTAGTTCGCCGCGTTCACTTTGTCGCCGGTGCGCTTCTCATAACGATCGAAGAAGTCTTTGACATCGCTCGACAAAGAGGGATCGGCGCCGGTCGTCAGGACGAATCCCTCCGAAACGTCGCCGAGCGCGAAGGTGGATGCGCTGTCGGCACCGTCGCTCCCGACGACGGCGGTCTTGATGCCGGCCTGACGCAGTTGCGTAAGGAAGGCGCCGATATCGGGATCGAAGGCCGAGGTGTGGATCACGTCGGGCTCCTGGTCGAGGTTCTTGATCTTGGTGACCTCGGCGCTGAAGTCCTGCTGCTCGAGCGTATAGGTGCCCCAGCCCACGACCTTGCCGCCGAGCTTCTCAAAAGACCAGGCGAAGTACCCCGGCAGCAGCTCGGTGTACGGAATATCATGCGAGACCAGCAGATATGCCGTGCGGTAGCCCTGGTCCCACGCGTACTTGGCCATCGCCGCGCCCTGTAGGTTGTCGGCGGTGAACCACGTGAACAGGCTGTCGCCGACCATCGCCGGCAGCGTCGGACTCGAGGCCGACGACGACACGGTCAGGATGTTCAGCGGATGGGTGATCTGCGCTACCGCCACCGAGGGATCGACGTCGGTGGGTGAGATAATCGCATGCGCGCCCCAATCCACCATCTCTTGGGCGCACACCGCACTTGCCGGTACCTCCGAGCGTATGTCTTGCACCCGGTAGTCGATCTTCCATTTGCCGGCGACGCCGCCAGCGGCGTTGATCTCGTCGACCGCCATCTGCGCGCCGTTGGCATTGGGCTCGCCGACGATGCCGAGATAGCCGGATATGCCCTCGCAGAAGCCGAGCTTGAAATCCTCGGCCTGAGCTTGGACCGAGAGGCCCAACGTCAGGGCCAAGGCTGCAACTGAACCTACTGGTAGTCCGAGATGTCTCGGTACTCTCATCGTCCTGCCTCCTGTTGCGCCGCGTTCGATGCGGCCTTCTGTTTTCGACGCCCCAGATATGCTTCGATGACCCGGGGGTCGTTCTGTACGTCTGCAGGTGATCCTTCGGCGATGCACTGACCTTTGTTTAGGACCACGACGCGGTCGCACAAACGCATGATCAGCCTGAGGTCGTGGTCGACGACCAGAAGGCCGATGCCGTAACGCCGACGGATGCTGTCGAGCCGGTCGAGCAGCTCATCGGATTCGATTTGGTTCATGCCCGCACCGGGCTCATCGAGCAACAGATAGCGGGGCTCGAGCGCCAGCGCGCGGGAGATCTCGAGCCGTCTCTGCGGCCCATAGGCGAGGGTGCCCGCCATCCGATCGGCGAACGGCTCGAGGCCGAAGTCGCGCAACAAATGGCGCGCCCGTTCCTCGATATCGCCACCGGCCGCACCGCCGGTCGCCAATGCCGCCATCACGTTCTCGATCACCGTCATGTAGCGAAACAGGCGGACGTTCTGGAAGGTGCGAGCGACGCCGTGACGCGCGATGTCGTGGGCGTGCCACTCCGTGATGTCGACGCCATCCACTCTGAAGCGGCCGTTGCTCGGCACCAGTGCCCCGGCGATCATGTTGAGAAGCGTCGTTTTGCCAGACCCGTTGGGACCGATAAGCCCCAGTATCTCCGCTGGGTGCAGCACCAGGCTCACGTCGTCGACCGCTTGCAGGCCGCCAAAGGACATTGAGGCGCCCTCGACCGCAAGTGCCCGGGAATCGCCTGGCAGCGACGGCATCGCCTCGGATGCGGGCGTCTCCACTTCCATCGCCCGATGGGACGAGGTTTCCGGGGTCTCGAACGATCGGCGGCGTCGCCAACGGGCGATGTGCTCATCGAGCTCAAGATAGCCCATGACACCCTCGCGGCGGAAGAACATTACGAGCAGGATGGCGATGCTCAGACCCGCGGTCGTCAATCCGAAGATCTGATCGACCTCGATCGGTCCGACCTCGAAGCCGGTTTCGACGCGGCGCAGTACCTCGATCACCAGCGTGATCAGGAGGGTGCCGACGACGGCGCCTGACGTGGTTCTCATGCCACCGACGATGAGCATGGCTAGGAGCTGGAAGGTGAGAATGAGATAGAAGCCCTTGGGCGAGATGACCCCGAGATAGTGCCCGAGCAGGACGCCGGCCACCGCTGCGACGAGTGCGCTCAGGACCCACGCTCCAAGCCGCTGCCTGGGCACATTAACCCCAATCGACCGGGCGGCGAGCTCGTCCTCCCGCGAGGCGCGGAGCTCGAGCCCCGGCCGGGTGTCGCGGTAGACGCGCGCGACCACGATAGCGACCGCGACCCAGAAGAACGCGGTCAACACGTCGACCGAACGCGGCAGGCCATAGAGCGCGCGGGGGCCCCGCGTGAACTCGTCCGCGCCGATGATGATGGCGTGGACCACCACCAGGAAAGCGAACGTGGCGATAGCGGCGGCGATCCCGGCCATCCGCGAGATCGGCAATCCGATGATGAAGGCGAGAATCCCGACGATCACAATGGTAATCAGGATCGCCGACCACATGTCGGTATGCAGGCTGACGAGGAACGAAGGCAGCTTCGGAAGCACGCTTTTCATGTTCTCGGGCGGGATCGTCAGCAACGCCGCGATATGGGCGCCGAGACCCATGAAGCCAACGTGGCCGCCGAAGCTGAGGATGCCCGAGTTGCCGCTGAAGATGCCGAAGCTCACCACCCCCATCATGGCGATGAAGAAGTAGGTGACGGTCCCCTGGAGCGCCGCGCCGAGGCTGAATTGAGCGACCAGCGCAACGACGGCGAGCGGTGCGATCAGCCACAAGGAACCGACGGCCGCACGCCGCGGTGCCGTTCCGAACTGCAGAACACCTGCTCGCGCACGCTGCACGCCGATCACGTCTTGACTTGTCATTGTCTCAGAACGCCTGGCCGCTCTTCAGACCGGCGACGGACGTGCCGCAAGCGTTGACACTCGAGTCCACCATCCTCCCGCCGACGCTCGGTTCTTAGTTGTCTTACAGCCTCAAGCGCCGGGGTCCATGATAGACCTGCCCGCCCCGGAGTGCACGGCATTGCAAGGCCGCGGCCGCACCCGCTTTACGGATCGATGCGGCAGCCGACCGCGCCGAGCTCCTGAATCACGGTCCGGACGTGCATGCCGGGGACGAGCGCATGGGCCGCGGTCGCCCCACCGGCGAGCACGATCCAGCCGGGCTCGAGCCGCTCGCCGGCCTTGCCTGCAAGCCGCGCCGCTGCCGCCAACGAACGCAGCGGATGTCCCAGGATCGCGGCCGAGGAGCCGATCTGCACGGCTCGGCCGTCGACCTCCATGACGATCCCGAGATTGCTGAAATCGATATCGGGCGCCTGCCATGGGCCCACCACGAGCCCGGCCGCGGAGCAGTTATCGGCGGCCACGTCCTCGAGGGTGAATTGGAAGTCCTTGTAGCGCGAATCGATGAGTTCCATGGCGGGCGCAACCGCGGCCACGGCATCGAGTGCCTCGGCCGGCTGACCTCTCCGGCGAGCGGGCTGTCGAGGACGAAGGCTATCTCCGGCTCGATGCGCGGGTGGATGTAGGCGCCAAAGCGCGCCGACCCGCCATCTTCGACCCGCATACCATCGGTCAACCGGCCCCAGACCAGCTCATCGACCCCGACCTGTGCCATCTTGGCACGGCTCGTGAGCCCCATCTTGATACCGATCCCGTTTCTCGCCCCGGGCGAGCCGGCGGCCCACCACCAGCCCGCCAATCTCGTAGGCATCCGTTTGGTTCAAATCCACTTCATTGGTGATCTGCGTGATTGCCGTGGCGGACCTGGCCGCCGTATCGAGCCGTTCCGCGAGGGCGGCGAGATCGGCCATCGTCAGCCCCCCTCGGGCGCAAAATAGGCACGGGCGGAGCCGAGGCCCGAGATCCGCACCTCGAACACCTCGCCCGGCTGCGCCGAAACCATCGGCCCGAGCGCGCCGGTCATCATCACATCGCCCCGCCGCAAAGGCTGACCGAGCTCTGCCATCCGCCGGGCGAGCCAAAGCGCCGAGCTGATGGGGCTGCCGAGACACGCGGCGCCGGCGCCAACCGAGAGCGGCTCGCCGCAACATTCCATCACCATCCCGCACAGTCGCGCGTCGAACTCGCCGAGCATCCGCGGCTCGTTGCCGAGCGCGAACAACCCCGATGAGGCGTTATCGGCGATGGTATCGGTAATACCGATGTCCCAATCGCGGATGCGGCTGCCGACCACCTCGATCGCCGCCACCGCGTAGTCGACCGCGCTCATCACGTCGGCCGGCGTCAGCTGCGCCTCGTCGAGGTCGTCGCCCATGATGAACGCGATCTCGCCTTCGACCCGCGGCTGGAGTACCCGCCCGTGCGCGATCTCTTCGCCCTCGGCCACGGCCATGTCGGCGAACAGCATGCCGTAATCGGGCTGATCAACGCCGAGCTGAGCTTGCACCGTCTTGGCCGTGAGACCGATCTTGCGGCCGACCAGCCGCCGGCCGGCCTGAAGCGCCCGCTCGGCGTTGATCGCCTGCACCGCGTACGCCGCCGCAATGTCGTCGGCGCCGATCAGCTCACGCACCGGCGCGCATGGTTGGCCCGCCTCCGCGGCGGTTCGCAATAGCACTGCTGCTTCCTCGATCTTCGCCTTTGCCACGCTCACGACTCAGTCCCTGCGACCGCCAGCCCCCTGCCCGCCAGCTCAAGCGCGAGGTCGCTTTCCGGAATCAACCGGCAGGCCAATGCGTAGCCGGCCCCCTCCTGTTTAAGGCTCACCTGGGCGCGGCTCATCAACCGCCGCCGCGGCAGCCGATCGGGATCACCCGCTGCCCCAGGCGCTCCATGGCAAGTAGCAACTTCTCGCCGGCCGCGCACGGGAGGCTGTCGTTGCCTATCTGGACATTGAACACCGGCCAGTTGTGACCGATCGGCGCGGACCTGTCGAGGGCCAAGCGCCACAGGGTGGCCCGCTCAAGCGCACCGGCTTATCATCGCCGCCAGTGTCCGCTGTGGAGACCCGCGATGAGCCCGACCGACTCCCACGCAAGCCCCGCGACCACCATGCCCTGGACCTCCCGCTATCCCGAGCTCGGGACAGGTCCGCTGTCGGTCGAGCCGTTGATCTCTCCCGCCTTGTTCGAGCAGGAGCGGGAGAAAATCTTCAAGCGTGTCTGGTTGATGGTCGGGCGCGCCGAAGAGATCCCCGAGCCCGGCGATTACAAGGTCAAGCGCCTCGACGTCGCCCGCACCTCGGTGATCGTGGTGCGGGGCAAGGATGGCACGATCCGCGCCTTCCACAACATCTGCCCTCACCGCGGCAACAAGGTCGCCCCCGAGACCGGCTTCGAGACCTTCGGGAGGGCGCGGGCCAATGTGATGACCTGCCGGTTCCATGGCTGGGTGTTCAACACCGACGGCACCGTGCGGGCGATCCCGCGCGAGGATGCCTTCGCGGATCTCGACCGCGGCTGCGTTGGCCTCAAGGCAGTCGCGTGCGACCAGTGGCAGGGCTTCGTTTTCGTCAATCTCGATCCCGAGCCGCGCGAGAGCCTCGCCGCCTACCTCGGTGGCATGGGCGAGCACTTCGCCGGCTACCCGTACGGTGAATCGACGGCGCGCTACGAGTACTCTGCGATCCTCAACTGCAACTGGAAGGTCGCGTTCTATGCCTTCTCCGAGGGCTATCACGTGCCGACAATCCACGCCGGCACCTCGCCCCACCTCATGCGCTTCGAGCACAAGGACTTCAAGCTGTTCGGGCCGCACAGCACCTCGGCCTTCCACGTGCTGCCGATCGCCGGGCTGAAGACGCCGCCGGTCGCTGCCCTGTTCCGCGACGTCCTACACCAGAAACCTCGCCACGCGCCGCGGCTCGAGGAGCTGCCGCCGACGATGAACCCCGACAAACGCGATGATTACTTGTTCGAGTTCCCGTGCTTCTTTCCAAACTGGCTCTTACACCTGTCGGCCGGCAACGGCTATCCCGGCATGACCTACTTCACCCACCAGTTCTGGCCGCTCGACGTTGGCCGCACCTACTGGCAGGGCACCAACTACTTCCGCCCGCCGCAGACCGCGAGCGAGCGCATCGCCATCGCCCACACCACTACCTATCACCGCAACGGCTGGCTCGAGGACACCTCGACGATGGAGGACACCTACGCGGCACTCAACTCCGGCGTCCTCAAGGAGATGCAGCTGATGGATGAAGAGCTGATGATCCGCAACACCCAAAAGCACTGGTACGACTACATCGAGGCCAATTGAGATGGCAACGCTGCCGTCCGCCTTTGCCGCGCTCGAACCGTTCGTCGACGACTGGGCATTGCCAACTGAAGACGCGCGCTCGGCCCGCCGCTGGGCCTCAAGCCCGGACGATTTCCGTGCCTTCTACGATGCGATGCAGCCGCGCATGGAAGAGGTCCTCGCTCACCTCGACCAATACCCGATCGATGCCATGCCGGACGAGGCGCGGCCGTTGTTCCGGCTCGGCCTCGCGTTCGCCGAGATGGCCGCCCACGTCGAGCTCTACAAGTGCGCCAACAAGGTCCCCAACAGCTTCGATCAGTCGCGTTTCATCGCCGCCCACGGCGATGTCGTGGAGTAACTGGCTCAGTCCTCGAGGTCGATGAAGACCGAGTCGTCCTCGACCGTGACCGGGTAGGTCTGGAGTGGCGCGGTGGCCGGCGGCTCGACTGCCTCGCCGGTCGCGATCGCAAAGCAGCCGGCGTGGAACGGACATTCGATGATGCCGTCCTCGATCTCGCCCTCCGAGAGCGATGCCTCCTCGTGGGTACAGGTATCGTCCGTGACATAAAAGGTGCCGTCGAGGTTGAACACCGCGATCGGCGGCCGATCGTCGATCTCCACCTTCAACGCACCGTTGACGGGCACCTCGTCGGTCTTGCACAGGTACTGACGCATCGCCCCGCTTACTCCTCGAAGATGTTGAGTGGCAGAATGGCCGAGACCATGAAGTTCGGCACATCGACGATCTGGCCGATGCGCAGATCGACCGCCGCCGCGGCCACGCAATAGGCCTGCTCGCGGGTCAGCCCGCGCTCACGCACCATGTAGTCAATGATGTTGAGGAGGGCATCGCGGGTCGCCAGAGTCAGATCCTCGGCGACGTTCTCAAGCGCGGCGAGCTTGGGACTATCGAGCCAGGCGAGGTGCGGCGGCAGCTCGCCCGCCTTCTTCAGCGGCAGGCCAGTCGCCGCATAGAAGCTCGTCGGCTCGGTCTGCTTGAGCTGGGCGCCGCCCGTGAAGTTCGGGTACTTGAGGTGCGTGCCACCGCCCTTGATGATCTCGCAGGTGACGGTCACCGTCGCGTCCATCTCGATCGCCGTGCCCGAGACCTCGCCGTCACCCTGGGCGTAGTGAACATCGCCGGTCCACAAGCCCCCGCCCTCGACGAAGCAGGGGAAGATGATGGTGGTACCGATCTGCATCTCCTTGATGTCCATATTGCCGCCGTTCTCCCGCGGCGGCACCGTGCGCAGCGCTTTGTCCTTATACGGTCCGTCCGGCCCGAACAGGTCGGCCGGCAGCGCATTCGTGGGATCAGGCAGCAGTGCCATGCCGCCAGCCTCGGCCACCGCGGCCTCGCGCTTGAGTGCAGCCTCGACCTCGGGCTCCCCGGGCACGACGCCGATCGAGCCGGGGAATGCAGCCATCGGTATGCGGACACCGGGGATCTGGTCCGAGCGCGCATACAATCGGTCGAGGCGCCAGTTGGCGATGAAGGAGTCCTCGAACTGATCGCGTAGAAAGCCGAAGCCCGGGACGATGCAGGTCCAGCCGTAGATGTCTGGGGCGATATCGACCACCGTCACTGCCAGCGCATCGCCGCGCTCGACGCCCTCGACGTAGACCGGCCCGGTCATCGGATGCACGCGGCTTAGATCGGCGTTGGCGACGTCGGCGTGCTTGGTCTCGAAGTTGAACTGGTGGTCGAGCGCATCGCGCGTCTCGAAGACGATGTAATCGCCGGGCTGCGCATGACCGACCGGCCGCAGCGCATGGTGCAGCCGGTTAAAGCAGTTGGGATCGTCCTTGGAATATTCGCCGGTTTTGCGAATGACGGTGGTGTTGGCCATGGCTTCCCCCAGAGCTGTATCGGCCCGATCGGCGCAGGCCGCGACTCTATCTGAAGCAGCGGACCCGCGCATCCGGATCGATCCGCATGCCGGGCCGCGCTATCCTGCACCGCGACGCCGAGTCGAGGAAATTGCCCCATGACCAATCCCGAGCATCGCCGCACGCTCTATCCCGAGATCGAGCCCTACAACAGCGGTCATCTCGCGGTCGGAAGCGATCATCAGATCTACTTCGAGGAGTGCGGCAATCCGGACGGCAAGCCCGTCGCATTCGTCCATGGCGGCCCCGGCGGCGGCTTCCAGCCCGACAACCGGCGCGCCTTCGACCCCGCCGCCTATCGCATCATCCTGTTCGACCAGCGCGGCTGCGGAAAGAGCACGCCCCATGCCTCGCTTGAAGACAACACGACCTGGCACCTCGTCGACGATATCGAAGCGCTGCGCACAGAGCTCGGCATCCAGCGCTGGCAGGTCTTCGGCGGCTCCTGGGGCAGCGCGCTGGCACTGGCCTACGCCGAGAGCCATCCCGACCGCATCACAGAACTGGTCCTACGCGGCATCTTCATGTTGCGGCGAAAGGAGCTGTTGTGGTTCTACCAGGAGGGCGCGAGCGCGATCTTCCCCGACGCGTGGGAGCGTTATCTCGCGGCGATCCCGGAAGCGGAACGCGGCGACATGATCGCGGCGTACTACAAGAGGCTCACCAGCGATGATGCCGCGGTGCGCCAAGCCGCGGCCACTGCCTGGAGCGGTTGGGAGGGACGCACGCTATCGCTTTTCCCGGACGACGATAGGGTCGCCCGCTTCGAGGGCGATGTGTTTGCCATCGCCTTCGCCCGCATCGAGTGCCATTACTTTACCAACCGCGGCTTCTTTGAGGAGGACGGCCAGCTGCTGCGCGACATCGGCCGCATTCGCCACGTCCCGGCTATCATCATTCAGGGTCGCTACGATGTCTGCACGCCGATGATGTCCGCCTGGGACCTGCACAAGGCCTGGCCCGAGGCCGATTTCCACATTGTCTCGGATGCCGGCCATGCCGCTACCGAGCCCGGTATCATCCACGAGCTCGTGGGCGCGACCGACCGTTTCCGGCCTTGAGGCGACTCGCCTAGTCGTAATCGACGGGCGTCGCGTACCAGCCGGCTTCGCGCTTCTGCCAATAGAGCTCGGTGAGCCGCTTGGTGAGCGGCCCTGGCGCCCCATCGCCGATCGGCGCGCCGTCAACGACGGTGACCGGTATTACGCCGCCGGCCGAGCTCGAGATGAAGATCTCGTCAGCCCTCGGCGCATCGGCCACGGGCACTTTGCCTTGCCGGCACTCGACGTTGGTCTCGGCACATAGCTCGAAGACGGTGCGCCGGGTGATGCCCTCGAGAATGCCACGGTCCGGCGTGGTCACCACACCGCCGTTTACGAAAAAGACGTTGAAGCCGGGACCCTCGGTGATATTGCCGTCGAAATCGACGAGGACCACGGTTTCGCCACCCTTGTCATAGGCCTCCATCAGCGCCCGCTCCATGTCGAGCCACGAGAAGTTCTTGTAGGTCGGGTTGACCGATTCGGGCGGTATGCGAGGTATGTCGCTGATCACCATGTTGAGGCCGCGCGCCCGTACCTCCGGTGTCGCGATCCACACGTAGGGGATCGCGTAGGCGTGGAAGCAGGGCTCGGCGAGGCGGGGATCGCGGCTTCCGAGCGGCGGGCGGCCGCGCGTAAGAATCGCCTGCACGTAGGCATCGCGGATGCCGGAGCGGCGGACCACCGCGATCAGGATCTCGCGCACCTCGTCGCGCGAAAACGGGCAGGCCATGCGCAGGCCGGCCGCCGAGTTCACGAACCGATCGAGATGGTCATCCAGGCGGAAGAAGGCACCCTTCCACGTCGTCACCGTGTCGTAGCACGTGTCGTTTCGCAGAAAGCCCCAATCGAGGATCGAGATCTTGGCATCAGCGATCGAGCCGAACTTGCCCTCGATGAAGGAGACGCCCTCCTTCGCCGTCGCTATCTCAGCGGCATCGGCCGCCGCGATGAAGCCGTTCGGTTCAGCATTGGTTTGGGCCATGGCTCGCCTCCCCTCGCCCGTATACAGACGGCGACGGTAGCACCGCCCGCCGCATGGTGCCTAGCACTGGAGGGGTTCTCGCGCCGGTCCTTCGAGGCGCGACCCTGCGGGCCGCCTTTGGGACGAGGTGTCTTTTTCCAACCTCATGGTTGAGGAGGCGCGAAGCGCCGTCCCGAACCACGAGACCGTCGCCGGCCCGTTAACGCGGCTTGGCCGCGCGCAAGACTGGATAGTGCTGGGTGAAGACGAAGTCGTCAGCGGCTGCGGCCTCATGGCACGCGTTGCACGATTCGGTTGGCGAGGCGGTCGCCACCATGGCGTAGGGCTCAGGCTTTTGGCGGAAGCTGAAGTAGGCCCAGTTGCCGGGTTCATCGGGGAAGCGCTCGCGGCTCTTGAGCGCCACTTCGAGGCCTCGGAATTCGCCCTGGAAATAGGCTTTCCCGCTCACCTCCTCGGTCGCGCCGACGAGCACGAGCTCCTTCGCCAGCATCGTTCCCTCGCGGAAGGTACCCGTCTGTTTCCAATGCCCCCAGCTCTCGGGATCGATGTGTCACTAACACACGATATGTCCGGTTTATGTACCAGACGATCTGTCCGGATTTAGAAGCTCTCCAGGCTATGGAGGGTTTGGATGCGCCGGACAGAGCAGTTGCAGGGACTGAGATTGATGAAGTTCGAGGAGGTTTACGGCCGCACCCATCGGGGTTGCTTGAGCCAAGCCGAGGCGGCGGAGGTTCTCGGCGTTTCAGAGCGCACCTTCCGGCGCTGGCGCGACCGCTATGAGGCGGACGGCGCGGAAGGGCTCTACGATCGCCGTCTGGGCCGGGTCTCGGCGCGGCGCGCGGCGGTCGACGAGGTGACGGCGCTGTTGGCGCTGTTCGACACCCGCTACTGGGACTTCACCGCCAAGCACTTCCACGAGAAGCTGGTCGCGGACTATGCCTTCAAGCGCAGCTACAACTGGGTGCGGCTGAGCTTGCAGGCCCATGGGCGAAGACGGGCGGCGCCCAGGCGCGGGGCGCACCGGCGCAAGCGGCCGCGCCGCGCGCTGCCCGGCATGATGCTGCATCAAGACGGCTCAAGCCACGCGTGGGTCCCCGATCAGTGGTGGGACCTGATCGTCACCATGGACGACACCACCAGTGAGATCTACTCGGCCTTCTTCGTCGCCGAAGAGGGCACGATGTCGAGCTTTCAGGGGGTGTCCGAGGCGATCCGGGCCAAGGGGCTGTTCTGCTCGCTCTATGCCGACCGCGCCGGCCACTACTGGCACACCCCTGAGGCCGGCGGCACGGTCGACAAGGACAATCCGACCCAGTTCGGCCGCGCCCTGGCCCAGCTCGGCATCGAGCTGATCCCGGCCTACTCGCCCGAGGCAAGGGGGCGCTCGGAACGCATGTTCGCCACCCTGCAGAAGCGCCTGCCCCAGGAGCTCAGGCTCGCCGGCATCACCGACATGGCCCAGGCCAACCGCTTCCTCAAGGAGCTCTACCTGCCAGGCCACAACGCCCGCTTCGCGGTGCCGCCGGAAGCCGAGGGCACCGCCTTCGTGCCCTTCGCCGGTACCCTCGACGACATCCTCTGCGTGCAGCAGGAGCGCACCGTCTCCAACGACAACACCGTGCGCTACAAACGCCTGGTGCTGGCGATCCCGCCCGACCGCCATCGCCGCCACTACGTCAAGGCAAGGGTCCGGGTCCACGAATACCCCGACCGCACCCTCGCCGTCTTCCATGGGCCGCGCTGCCTGGCCCGATACCAGGCCGACGGATCGCCCATCAACACAAGCCACAGACAGGCCGCGTGATCCGCTTCGACGCGACCGGCCAGTGGATAAGGGGACGGCCGCTCCGCGCCCGACCCCTTATCCACTGGCCCAACAACCACAACTGAAGCGGTCAATTCAGTTTGTTCTCGACAGCTCTCGGGATCGATGTAGACGTTGTGGAACTCAGGAAATGCCGCTTCGCCATCGTTGAGCGCATTGGGCGTCAGGGGTGCTCCGACGAAGATCCACTCGCGCCAGCCATCGGGGCGCACCAGCTCGCCCTCCATCGTGAAGTCCGCCTCCTCGGCGCTCGCCACCGCGATCGCCGCCGAAAGAAGCGCCGCCGCGCCCGCCAACCCGATCTTCCACATCTCCGCCCATTCCGCGCCGGCTCCCATTTTAGGCGCTGTGGAGACACCCGCGCTGCGCCCGTGCGGGGTAGGTGAGAGGGAGCGAGAATAGCGGATCGCACAGCGACATCGCTTGCCGTCGCCACCGCCTTGGCGGCGGCGATTTCGGCAGGGGCATCACTGACCTCGGTCACCGAGGGCTACGCCGCAACGAAGGTCAAATGCTATGGCGTTGCCAAGGCCGGCGAGAACGATTGCGCGAACATCGCCGGCACCCATTCCTGTGCCGGGCAGGCAACGGTCAACTACGACGGCGGCGAATGGGTGCTCAAGGACCCGGTCGAGCTGTGCCTGGCCGACAAGGGTTCGGACAAGCCCTTCGAGGGCGTCAACGACAATATCGGCTAAACCAGCCGAAGAGCGCCACGGGATGAGCGCGGCCGCAACGGCTGCCCCACCCGACGGGGCAGCAGCGCAAGGGCCGGGCGGAGCCCGCCGGCGGCTGCTGGTCGCCTTCGAGGAAGCCGAAACCAGCGACGATCCCGAGGTGCAGCGAGCGCTCTTGAATTTCGTCATCGTCGGTGCCGGGCCGACCGGCGTCGAGCTGGCCGGCGCGATTGCCGAGCTGGCTCGCCATGGCATGGAGCGCGAGTTCCGCCACATCAATCCAGCCGATGCCCGCGTCATGTTGGTGCAATCGGGACCGCGTGTTCTGCCCGCGTTCCCCGAACGCCTGTCGGAGATCTCCCAGCGCGCGCTCGAGGACCTCGGTGTCGAGGTAATGCTCAACAGCCGCGTCGGTGAGATAGACGAGCGCGGGGTGCTGATCGGCGACAAGCGCATCGAGGCGCGAACGGTGTTCTGGGCCGCCGGCGTGATCGCTTCGCCAGCAGCGAAATGGGGCGGCGCAGAGCACGACAGGGCCGGCCGGGTCGTGGTCGGGCTCGCGATCGGCGACACCGCCCTCTCGACGGCGTGGAAAGGTGCCGCGGTACCCGGCCTCGCGCCCGCCGCCAAACAGGGCGGCCAGTACGTCGCCGCGCTCATCCGCGCGCGCATCCTCGGACGACGCGCGCCGGGCCCGTTCCGTTACCAACGCCTTGGCAGTCTTGCCACCATCGGGCGCAAGGCGGCCGTCGCGTCGTTCGGACCGTTCACCTTAAGCGGGGTGCTGGCCTGGTGGTTCTGGGGCTTCATCCACGTCTACTTCCTGGTCGGGATGCGCAACCGCATATCGGTGGCGCTTGAATGGTTCTGGGCCTATCTCACGTTCAAGCGCGGCACGCGGCTGATCACCAACCACGAAGGTTGACCACCCGCCCGGCGCGGGCGCTAGCGGTACTGGAGCGTCGCGGGCGAGATCAGGACACCGAACCGCTCCCACCAGATCACCACGCTCTGGCGAGACCACCTAGCCGACCACCATCTGGCGGTATCAGGCAATGTGGGCCAAGATCGCGGCCTCACTCCCGGGGGCCGCCCGGTCACCGGACAAACCAGCCATATCATGGGAGGTCGACGATGGCGGAGATGACGCTCAAGGAGATGACGCAGAGTCGCAAGATGAACATCGGCACGGTGGTGGTCGAGTTCGACACCCCGGGGATCGGCCATATCGCCAAGGCCGCCGGTGCGGAGTTCGTGCTGATCGACATGGAGTACTCGGGCTTCAGCTACGCCAGCCTCAAGCGGCTCGTGTGCTACCTGCAGGCCGCCGACCTGCCGTCGATCGTGCGGGTCCCGACGAGCCGCTTCGATCACATCAACCGCGCGCTGGATGTTGGCGCCGATGGCATCATGGCCTCGCCCAGCACGGCCGAGGACTGTCACGCCGTCGTCGATGCCATGAAGTACGCCCCGCAGGGCAGCCGCAACCTCGCTGTCGGCGTGGCGTTGGACCGCTACGCGCCGGCCCCGGCGGTGCAGAAGATGCGTACCGCCAACCGCAATATCCCGTTCTACGCCCTGATCGAGACCGCCGAGGCAATCGACAACATCGACGCGATCGCCGCTACCAAGGGCGTCGACTGTCTGTGGCCCGGCCCCAACGACCTCGCCTATTCGCTCGGCGTTCCGGGTGAGTTCAAGAGCCCGACCTACCGGCGAGCCGAGAAACACGTGATCGCGGCCGGCCTCAAGCACGGCAAGTCGCTCGCCCGTGTGGCTTCGGATGCCCGCGCCGCCGGCCAGCTCTACCAACAGGGTTACGACACGCTGGTCTACTCCGGTGATGCCTGGCTTTTGCAAAAGGCGATGCGTGCCGGCATCGCTGGTGTGCGCGAGAAATGCCGCGGCCCGCGCCGGCGCGCCGCCTGAGGCGGCGTTGCCGGAAAGTGCCATCATGCGTCACGGCAGACCGCGCAGACCAGGAGGCCCACCGTGACGCAAATGTCGCTTAAGGAGATGACGCAAAGCCGCAAGCTCAACATCGGCACCAACCTCGTCGAGTTCGACACGCCTGGCATCGGCCAACTGTTGAAAGCCGCCGGCCTCGAGTTCGCGATGATCGATCAGGAGTACTCCGGCTTCGGCTACGAGAGCCTGAAGCGCACGTTGCGCTATATGCAGGCGGCCGAGCTGCCCGCGATCGTCAGGGTGCCGACGCTGCGCGCCGACCATATTGCGCGAGCGCTCGATCTCGGCGCCGAAGGGATCCTTTGCTCGCCGGTCACGGCGGATGACTGCCGCCACATCCTCGACTGCATGAAATACGCGCCGCAAGGCAGCCGTGGTCTCAGCTCCGGCGTCGCGCACGACCGCTATGCCGCCGGCCCGGTGGTGCAGAAGATGCGCACCGCCAATCGGCGGACCACCTTCTTCGCGCTACTCGAGAGCGCCGAGGCGGTCGATAACGTCGAGGCGATGGCGGCTATCAAGGGGGTCGACTGTTTGTGGCCGGGCCCCAACGACTTAGCCTACTCGCTCGGCGTGCCCGGCCAGTTCAACCATCCGAAGTTCAAGCGCGCCCACCAGCGGGTCATTGCCGCGGCGGCCAAGCACGGCAAGTCGGCGGCGCGCACGGCCTTCGATGTGCGCTCGGGCGTCGCGCTCTACCGGCAGGGCTTCGATATTCTCGCTTATTCCGGCGATGTCTGGGTATTTCGCCAGGCGATGCAGGCGGGCGCCGATGCGATCCGCGCAAAATGCAAAGGTCGAGGTCGGTCCTAACGGAGCGTCGATCAGGGCCGCGCCTCCTAGGGCGAAGGCCCGTTTGCGGCAGGATTGGACCCCTACCGGCTCATGGCGCGTTGGCGGTGGCGGTGGCGGCGGTGATGATGCCGTTCACCTCGTAGTCACTATTGTTATTTGCTTCCCAATGCGCCCCGGCCTCGGCGGCGAAGCTGCCCCCGCCCTTCATGAACGAGCCGAGCACATTGCCGTCGACCCCGACGTGCGCGCCCTGGCCCTTGAGACCATCGTTGGTCACGTTGGAGAAGGTGTTGAGGCCACCCACATCAACAATCTGCATGCCGTCCCCGGTCCCCCCGTTTGGTGCCGATTTGTCGAGGAAGAAACTGCCACCGTCGAAGTCGGAGATGAGAAGAGTCGAGTTGGTGGGGTCCGAGAAATCGAAGTTCATATTGGCGTTGCCAAGTGCGGTGTAGATATCGCCGTTGTTGTTGACGGTGCCGACCGCGTGGCCCAGATAAATGACCGCGGTCGCGCTCAGGGCATTGATATCGCTGAAATTAGCCACCTCACCGGCGACCCACTGCGCCAGATGCGGATGCTCCGTGTCCCCACCGCTGAGGTCAGCCGTGAGCCCCCAGAAACCCCACGTCAGGAAGTCGCAATCGCACAGCGTCACGTTCGAGGGCGCGGGGAGAACCGCGGTCTCATCGAGCGAGAACATGTACGCTTCGGAGTTCAGCACGAACTGGGAGACGATGGCGGTGTTAGTAGAGTTGTCGGAGATCGCGCCGAGGCTGAAATCGTCGACGAATAGGCTGTCGCCCGTCGAGTCGACACTGGAGCCGAACGCCCCGATATCGTCATCGCCGATGATTTGAGTGATGTCGGCGGAGTTACTCACCAAGAAGGTAGCCAACACCTTGTTGGTCTCGGCGCTGGTCTTGACGGTAATATCGGTGGGATCACCAGCTTCATTCTGTATGGCGCTGTGGCTTACGGCGCCTGCCGAATCCACGCTGGTGAGGATCCCTCCACTATAGCCGTTCAACGTGCGGCTGGTCCGGTTATCGAGCGTTTCGACGGCGACCAGGCCGACATTGTTAGGGGAGAACGCGGTGAGCTGGCTGCCCGCATCTTGAGAGCCACTGCCTGCTGGCGTCGACGTGCCGTTGACGCCCAAGGAATCGAGTTGGAAGTAGTCCGGGCTCGCACCGCCGTAGAAGTCGGTGTTGAACGGGTCGTCGCTCGTGTTGACACCGCCGGTGAAGCTGTTCGGGACTTCGTTCCCAGTCGCGGTCCGCGATGTCCCGACCATCGTCGCATTGGTGAGGAATGGATGCGCCGGATCGCTAAAGCTGACCTCACCCGTCATAACGCTGACCGCCGATTGTTGGCTCGTACCCTGCCCCACCCAGGGTACGGTGGCCGAAGGCACGCTGCGCGCTGGACGACCCTGAGATATCCCAGGCAATGGCCGTATCGGCCGTCGATTCGGCCTCGATAGAGGCCAGACCGCCACCGAGCGCAACACCACCTTGGGTGTTGGGGATGAACGGCACGCTCGAGCCCAAGGGAAAGTCATCCTGCAGCGCGTAGAAGGTGATGCCGCTCGTCGGGAAGGTCGTGGTGGGAGTGCCGGCGAAGGCGATGACCTTGTTGTTGGGATCGGCGACCACGCTCGCTTCGATGAACAGAAACTCGCTGTCGTTGGTGAAGAAGCCGATGCCGGAGATCGCGCCCTCGGGCGAATCGCCGGTGAAGGAGAACTCGCCGAAGGTCACGCCCGGTACCGTCAGGAACGAGGCAATCTCCACCGAAAACACACCGCCGCTGATCGCGCCGCCCGAGAAGGTCAGCACGTTGGAAAAGCTCGCTCCGAGTTCGCAGCCGCTCGAACCGCAGGCCCTGAAGTTGCCCGACAGGTCGCCGGCGGAGACTCCACTGCCAGTCGCCGCGAGATCCTGCTGGGTCTCGCTCAGCTCGGCGGTGTCCTCGGCCGCATCCGAGGCCTCGCCGATACCCAGCAGATCCTCGAGGCTCACGCCCTCGCTCGGCGCGATGGCGTGGGATCGTTGTCCGAGCCCCCCTCGCCAACCCCGCTCGCCGCCACGTCCGAATCATCGGGCGGATCCTCTGAGCCACCGCTCGCCTCGCCGCTCGACTCAAGCGAGTTGAATGCCGCCTCCATCGCCGCCGCGTCGATCAGCACCGGCAGCGAGGGTGGCTCGCCCGGCACCACCGTCGAGCCATAACCCGGCCGGTCGATGGTGATGCGTACTCCCTCGCTCTCCACCGTCGTCTGACCGAAACCGTTGATCGTTTGCAGGCTGTTATCGCCGATCACCGTGTAGTTGATGCCGATCGTTGCCGTTGGCGTCTTCAGCAGCACCGGGTTCTTCTTTGAGATCTTGCCTCCAACCAGGCGAAACACCCCCTTGGTGGCATTGATCACCAGCGAGCCGGTCTCGGCGTCCGGGTCGTAGACGAACTCATCGAGCACCATGTCGGAGTTGGGGCCGATGGTCAGTGCTGATTCATCGAGGAACAGCATCTGCGTCTGGCCACGCTCGCCGGTGACGATCCGCTCCTGGGTGAACACATTGGTGCCGACCGTCAACACCCGCTCATCCTGCGTCGGCGGCGTGCCGGTGGCCGCCGGGTTCACCGCGGCCGCCACACCGATCTCCGCTTCCTGGGCTTGAACTCCAGTGGCGGACAGGCTCAACGCGCCCGCTCCAAACAACGCAGCTGCCAGCCGCACCTTGCTGATCGTGGATCTATGCCTCAATCGGACCTCGAATTGGCCAACCCTATCACGAACGGCGTTTGGAAGAGAAGGCGCACTCGGCCCGTTTTCTTGGCTGAATCCGGGAGGTTAGCGCATAGCGACGAGCATCGCCGCGCCGGCCACGATGATGAGCAACACGGTGACGAACAACGCACGACGCTCGGCAGGGCGCACGCCTTGGCGAGATCCCTGCCGTGTTTCCGTCCCCGCCTCGCACAGCGGACCAGCTAGTGGATCAGGCGGGCGCGGTCACCGCGCGCAACTCTGCAGCGGCGATCTCGATGTCCGCACGGTCGACGTCGAGGTGGGTGACGGCGCGCATGCGGGTCGGACCCATGGCGCCCATGCGAACGCCGCGCGAGCGCAGGCGGTCGGCGACGTCGGCCGCACTCAAACCGGTCGCGGCGACATCGATGAACACCATATTGGTCTCTATCTTCTCTGGTTCGACGCGCAGGTTGGGAATGTTGGCAACGAGTCCCGCGAAGTGGCGCGCGTTTTCATGATCGTCGGCCAGCCGGTCGACATTGTGCTCCAGAGCGTAGACACAGGCTGCTGCGATGATCCCCGCCTGGCGCATGGCGCCGCCGAACTGCTGCTTGCAGCGCCACGCCTCGGTGATGAAATCGGTGGACCCGGCGAGTACCGCGCCGACCGGTGCGCCCAGACCCTTGGAGAAATCGATCCACACCGAATCGAACGGCGCAGCGAACTCGCGTGCCGAGATGCCGCTTTCGACCACGGCGTTCATGAGCCGCGCGCCGTCCATGTGCAGCGCCAGCCCATGCTCGCGGGCGACTTCAGCCACTGCCGCGATTTGGGCGAGCGACCAGATCGTGCCGCCACCCTGGTTGCTCGTGTTCTCGACCGAGACCAGCCGCGAGCGCGGCCGATGGTTGGAGAGCGGCCGGACCGCCGTCCGCACCTGATCCGCCGTGAAGATGCCGCGCTCGCCGTTGAGGGGCTGCACCATGAGGCCCGAGAGAGCGGCGGGCGCGCCCGTTTCGGCGTGGACCGCATGTGCCGTGCGATCGAGGATGATTTCGTCACCCTGGCGGCAGAACACCCGATAGGCGATCTCATTGCACATCGAGCCCGACGGCGTGTAGACCGCGGCCTCCTTGCCCAGGAGATCGGCGACCATTTCGCACAGCCGATTGACGGTCGGATCCTCGCCGGCCTGCTCGTTGCCGACGTCCGCTTCCGCGATGGCCTTGCGCATGGCCGCGGTCGGCCGGGAGTTGGTGTCGCTGTAGAGATCGACGCGCAGGTTGTTCACGATCACTCTCCCCCCAAGGACTCGAAGCTCGATCCTCGCACATCTGCGCTGGCGCGACCACGCACCGTGAGCGCGCCAGCGTCGGACTTGCCCTAGATTAGAGGCCCATGATCACCGTCTTCGGATCAATCAATATCGACCTGGTCACGCCGGTCGAGCGACTGCCGGAACCGGGCGAAACCGTCCTTGGCAAGGCGTTTAGCGTCGTCCCGGGCGGCAAGGGCGCCAATCAGGCCCTAGCAGCGGCACGGGCCGGGGCGGCGGTACGCATGGTCGGCAGCGTCGGCCGTGACGCGTTCGCCGAGACGGCGCTGGCAGCGCTGGCGGATGACGGTGTCGATCTCACCCACGTCGCGCGGCGCGATGGCGCGACCGGTGGCGCGATGATACCGGTGGCGCGGTCGGGCGAGAACCTGATCATCGTCGCAAGCGGCGCCAACCTCGAAACCGCGGCCGCACAACTCCGGGGTGCCGAGACTGAGCGCGCAACGACCCTGCTCCTGCAGATGGAAGTGCCGCATCAGGCGAACTGGGAGGCGGTTGAGCAGGCGCGGCCCGGCATCCAGCGGATCATCCTCAACGTGGCCCCGGCCGGGCCCGTCCCCGCCGCGACGTTGGGTGCCATCGACGTGTTGGTCATGAACGAGCCTGAGGCGGCGGCCGTCGCCAGCGGTCTGGGTATGCCGACGACCGAACCGATCGCCATCGCGCGCACATTGGCGAGGCGACATGACCTCGTCGCGATCGTCACGCTCGGGGCCGCAGGCGCGGTGGCAGCAGCGGCCGATGACGCTTGGCGGCTCGGCGCGCTCCGGGTCGATGTGACCGATACGACGGCGGCGGGCGATGCGTTCGTGGGTGCGCTCGCTGCCAGCCTCGACAGTGGCAATACGCTCGCGCAAGCGCTGCACCGCGCCGCCGTGGCCGGCGGCCTCGCGTGCCAGCGCCTCGGCGCACAACCAAGCCTGCCGCGCCGTGCCGAAATCGAACAGGCCCTGCCGCGCCTAGCGCCCCCCGTTCACCTCGAGGGCTGAGGATCTACAGGACGCCGACCGCCCGCAGGAAGACGAGGACGACGAGCACGGGTGCCACCACGCGCAAGAGTCAGAGCCACAGCACCCCGATCGAGTTGGCGCTGAAGCTGGCCGCGCCACGCGCCTCGGCCGCCCCCCACGCCCAGCCCGTGAACAGAGCGATGAGGATGGCGCCCGCCGGCAACACCAGATTGGAGACCGCGTAATCCATGGTATCGAGGATCCCGCGGCCGTCCCACCGCACGTCGCTGAGGGGGCCAAAGCCGAGCACGGCGGGGAGAAGGGGCGCGAAGATAACGGCGCTGATCGGCGGCCTGAGCGGCTTGGCTTGCTTGTCAGCCGCACGGCCGCGCGACAGGATGGCGATCGGTGGCGGAGAGCGGAGCTCATGAACGAACAGCGGCCGATCGAGACCTGGACGATCGCCAAGCCCGCGGTTGAATCCGCCAACGGTCTGGTCGCGAGCCAGCATCACGTCGCCTCCGATATCGGCGCGGCCGTCCTCGCGGCAGGCGGTAACGCGGTCGACGCCGCCGCCACCACCAGCCTTGCGATCGGCACAGTCGAACCGTGGATGAGCGGCCTCGGCGGTGGCGGCTTCATGCTCGTCTATTTGGCCGCCGAGGATCGCGTGCACGCAGTGGACTTCGGGATGGTCGCGCCGCGCAAGCTCGATCCCGCCGACTACCCGCTGACGGGCGACACTGCCTCGGACCTGTTCGGCTGGCCGGCGGTCCACGATGATCGCAACCTGCGGGGGTTTGCCTCAATGGCGATCCCTGGCTACGTCGCAGGGATCGCGCTGGCGGCTGAGCGCTTCGGCACCAGGACCTGGGCGCAAGCGCTCGCCCCGGCTATCGAGCTCGCTGAAGCGGGACTGGTCGCCGATTGGTACGCGACCCTGATGATCACCACCGCGGCCAGGGAGCTCGCGGGCTTTCCCGAGAGTGCCCGGGTCTACCTGCCCGGCGGCTACCCACCGGTCGGTGAATGGGGCGCGCCGCCGCCACGGCTGCCGCTCGGCAGCCTGGCCGCGACTCTCAAGCGTCTTCGCGATGCTGGCCCGCGCGATTTCTACGAGGGCGAGACTGCGCGCGCGCTGATCGCGGATTGCGCTGCCGGCGGAGGTAAACTCGCGGCCGAAGACCTTGCCGTATACCAGGCCAAGCTGCTCCTCGCCGAGAGCGGCGCGCACCGCGACGCGACAATTCACGTCGCACCCGGGCTCACGGCCGGGCCGACGCTGCTCGCGGCCCTTGCCCGACTCGGCGAGCGCGCCACCGGCCCGACCCCCGATGCCCCCGCCTATCTGGCCTACGCCGAGAGCTTGGATGCGACGTACACCGAGCGCTTCGCGACGATGGGCGACAGCGACGAGGCCCGGGCACCGTCCTGCACCACCCACATCAGCGTCGTCGATCGCGATGGCAACTTCGTCGCCCTCACCCAGACCCTCCTGTCACTGTTCGGCTCCAAGGTCATGCTGCCTGAGACTGGGGTGCTGATGAACAACGGCATCATGTGGTTCGACCCGCGTCCTGGGCGACCCAACTCCATCGCCGCTGGCAAGCGCCCGCTTTCCAACATGTGCCCGACCATCGTTTCGCGCGCGGACGGCACCCGCATCGCGCTCGGCGCCTCGGGCGGGCGACGCATCATGCCCGCGGTGTTCCAGCTCATCTCTTTCCTCGTCGACTGCGGCATGGATGTGGGCGCGGCGTTCGCCCAGCCGCGGATCGACGTCAGCGGCGGCCAAGTGGTCAACGTCGACGACCGTCTTCCCGAACGCGTGCGCGAGGCGCTTGGGACGCGCTTCGAGACCCGCGTCGATCAGCACGGAGTCTATCCAGCTCTCTTCGCCTGCCCGAACGTGGTCAGCCGGCCCTTCACCGGCGGGGCGGCGAGCGGCGCCGCCTTCATTCCGTCTCCGTGGGCACGGGTCAGCGCGCCGACGGTGTAAGCCCTACGCCGCGACACCAGCCCTGGCCAGGCCGTCGAGGTAGCGCGACATGTCTCCCTCATCACCGATGAGGTGGGTCTTCGCGACGAAGTCGCGGCTGAAATCGGGCCGTTGACGCAAAACCTCATCGAGCGCGGCCGCCGCCTCGGCGGCGCGCCCGAAGTGACCCAGCGCCGAGATCAACACGGCGTGGCGCGACCATTGGAACCCGGGCTGGCGCAGTGCCTTCTTAGCCCACGCCGCCGCGTCCTCGTCCTGGCGCAGGAACAAGTGGGCATCGGCGATTCGCACCAGGAACGAGCCCATGTTCGGATCGTGCGGGCTCAGACGCATCGCCATTTCGAGGTGCGACAATGCCTCGGCCGCACGCCCAGAGAAGACCAGCGCCGCACCCAGGCTGTAGTGAGCCAGCGCGAAGCTCGGATTCAGCTCGATCGCGGTTTCGAGTTCCGATACGGCGCGGTCAGGCTGGTGCCCCAGATAGTGCGCCCAACCGAGGGCACAGTGGGCGGCCGCATCCTCGCCATCGAGTTCCACTGCACGCTGCGCCGCGCTCAGTGCGGTCTCTCGACACTCGTCAGGCGAATCCGCAAGCTCGTAGACCACCGCGTAGTAGCAAGCCTCGGCTAGGCCGACGTGGGCGAGACCAAGCTCGGGGTCCATCTCGCAGGCCCGATCGAAGAGCCGTTGCGCGGCGGCCACATCCTCCTTGGTGTAGCGATATAGCCGCGCCAACCCGCGCTGGAAGACATCCCATGCATCGAGATTCTCCGGTGCTTTTGCACGGGCCCGAAAGCGCTCGACCTTGCTCATCTCCGGTTCGATCTCGCCGACGATGGCCGCCGTAACCTCGTCCGGCAGGGCAAAAATGTCACCGATCTCGCGGTCAAAGCGTTTGGCCCAGAGATGCTCGCCCGAGGCTCCCTCGATCAGCTCGGCGGTGATTCGCACCCGATCCCCGGCCTTCCGGACGCTGCCGCCGAGGAGGTAACGAACGCCGAACTCTGCGGCGATGCCCTGTGGACCGGCGCTCGATCCCTTGTAGGCGAACGACGAGTGGCGGGCGATGACGAACAGCCAGCGCACCCGCGAGATCGCGGTGATGATGTCCTCGGTGATGCCGTCGACGAAGTAGTCCTGCTCGGTATCGCCGCTCATGTTGTCGAACGGCAGCACCGCGATAGACGGCTTGTCGGCGGTCGCGGGCACGGCGGGTGTAGGCGCTTCAATATCGTCCTGCGGCGCTACTTCGGCAGCGTCACGCAGCCGGTAGGCCGGCACCGGCCGGGCAATGTTTTTGACCTGTTTCTCCCCCAGGAAGTCGAAGGCGCCGTCGACCTTGCCCTCAACCTCGTCGAACACCTTGCCCGAAATACAGATCCCGCCGACCTCGGCGAGTGCCTCCATGCGCGCGGCAACGTTCACCCCTTCGCCGTAGAGCGAGCCGCCATCCTCGACGATCTCGCCGAGATTGACGCCGATGCGATAGTGCATGCGACGGTCATCGGAGAGTTCCTCGTTACGCCCTGCGATCGCGCGTTGGGTTTCACCGGCGCAGGTGACGACCTCGACCGCGCTTGTGAACTCGGCCAAGAGCGCATCGCCTGGTGCATCGACGATGCGGCCACCGTGCCGCTCGACGTGCTCGCCGAACACCGCTTGGTACGCCCGCAACGTGCGTAGCGTCGCCGCCTCGTCCTCGCCCATTAGGCGGGAATAGCCGACGACATCTGCATACAGGATGGCGGCGAGTCGGCGTCGCATGGGATGCCCGCTCCGCGCGGTGTTGATCGGGTAACAGAGCGCTCATAATACAGCCCATGAACACCGAATCGGAGATCGTCGGGGACGAGACATGAGCCGCGAGGCGGCCATCGCCCGGGCCGGGGCGCATTTCGACGGCGGCGATTTCCTGCGCGACCTCGCCCGGCGGGTGGCGATCCGCACCGAGAGCCAGGTGCCGGAGAGCCGCCCGCACCTGTTCGCCTACCTCGAGGAGGAGATCGGACCACCACTGCAAGCGCTCGGCTGGGATGTCGAGGCCCTGGCCAATCCGGTCGAGGCCGGCGGACCGTTGCTGGTTGCCCGCCGCATCGAAGACCCGACTCTGCCTACCGTCCTCACCTACGGTCACGGCGATGTCGTCCGCGGGCTCGAGCCCGAATGGGACGACGACCTGTCGCCGTGGGCGCTGACCGAGCGCGGCGATCGCCTCTACGGGCGCGGCGTCGCCGACAACAAAGGTCAGCACTCGATCAACCTCGCCGCACTAGCACTAGTGCTCGCAGAGCGCGGCCGGCTTGGCTTCAACTCCACAATTCTCTTGGAGACGAGTGAGGAGATCGGCTCACCCGGCCTCGGCGAGTTCTGCGCGGAGAACCGGGAGCGCCTGGCCGCCGATCTTCTACTCTCGTCGGACGGACCGCGGCTCAACCCTGATCGGCCGACCCTCTTCATGGGCAGCCGCGGTGCCGTCAACTTCGATTTGACGGTCGATCTACGCGACGGCGGCCACCACTCGGGCAACTGGGGCGGCCTGCTCGCCAACCCGGGCATCATCCTCGCCAACGCCATCGCTGCGATCGTGTCGGCGAGCGGCCGGATAAACGTGCGCGATCTTGTACCGCGCGCGATGCCGAACTCTGTGCGCGCCGCGCTCGCCGACTGCGCGATCGATCCTGGCGAAGCAGGTCCTGCGATCGATCCTGAATGGGGCGAGCCCAATCTGACTCCGGCTGAGAAGGTGTTCGGTTGGAACACTTTCGAGGTGCTCGCCTTCAAGACTGGCAACCCGGAGAACCCGGTCAACGCGATACCGCCGCGCGCCTCGGCCCATTGTCAGATCCGTTACACCGTCGACACCGAGCCCGAGGTGTTCGTGCCGGCTCTGCGACGTTACCTCGATACGCACGGTTTGCGCGTAGTCGAGATCACGCAGTCGGCGCGAAGTTCCTTTCGCGCGACCCGGCTCGATCCCGATCATCCGTGGGTACAGTGGGCGGCGGCCTCGGTAGAGCGAACGGTGGGGCAACGCCCGGCGCTGTTGCCCAACCTCGGCGGCTCACTGCCCAACGACTGCTTCGCCGAGGTGCTGGGCCTGCCAACCGTCTGGGTGCCACATTCGTACGCCGGCTGCTCGCAGCATGCCGCCAACGAACACGGCCTCCGCTCGATCCTGCGCGAGGGGCTCTTGATCGCCACCGGCCTATTCTGGGACCTCGGGGAAAACGATCTCCCGGTCGCTCGGCGCTAAGCCGGCGCCGCTATTGATTGCGCTTGGACCACTCCTCGGCCGCATCCTCCATCGTCAGAAACACCGCGCCGAGCTCCTGCAGCTTTAGAATCAACCGCTCGAGCAGCAGCATGCGGTGACCGCGGCCGATGACGAAGGGGTGGCAGGTGTAGGTGAGCACGCCCCAATCCTCGGTCCGAGTCATGTAATCGAAGTCATCGAGCCAGTTCTGCAGCACGCCCTGGCTCGCCATTAGGCCCGGCAGCACGTATGCGTCGGTCCGTACGAACTCGAAGTGCGGATAGTCATCCAGTGACCAGCTGATTGGCATCTCGATCAGCCGCGTCTCTTGGCCTAGGACCATGGGCTCATCGAGGGTAATGACGTCGCCGGTGCGCGCGTAATACGGCGAATGGTCGTGGCCCATCATGCTGCTCTCGTAGACGAAATCGCGCTTGAGCAGCAGATCGACGGTGTTGTCGCTCAAGTCCCAGGCCGGCGAGCGATAGCCACGGACCGGCGTACCGCACAGCGCGACAATCGCCTCCTGTCCGCGCGCGAGCCCGGCCTCCTCATCGTCGCGGCTCATCCGCACTGGCGAGACATGAGTCCAACCGTGGTGGCCGATCTCGTGGCCGGCATCGACGATTCCCTTACTGGGCTCGGGAAAGGTCTCGATCGTGTGGCCCGGAATGAACCAGGTCGAGCGAATGCCGTACTTGGCGAGCAGCGCGAGGATGCGTTCGGTGCCGATCAGCCCGAACTCGCCGCGCGAAATCGGTGTAGGCGAGACCATACCGCGGGCGATGGGCCCGGAAACCGCGTCGAAATCGAAGGTAAGGCACGCGATGTGTCTGCCCACGGATATCTCCCTTGGCTCACGATGCCCCGCTATGGCGGCGCGCCGAGTCGTGGTGGGGCTGGCACTGTAGCGCCGATAGCTGAGCGCGAGAACCGAGCACGGCGGGTTGTCTCGCCGCACCGCCTCGCCTAGAACGCGGGCTTGGCAGGGAGGGTGCGATGACCGTTAGTGCGCCGACGACGACTGAGCTCATCGAGGCCGGCGCCGAGCTCGGCTGGGACCTATCGGAGGCGGATGCCGAGGAATATCTCGGCTTCATGGGACGGATGATCAAAGCCTATGAGCTGGTCGATTCCCTTCCCGACCACCTACCCCAGGTGAAATACGACCGGACGCCCGGCCACCAGCCGAGCGCGGCGGATAATCCCTACAACGCTTGGTACTACCGGACCTCGATCACGGGCGCCCCCAACGGCAAGCTGAAGGGCCGGACCGTCGTGCTCAAGGACAATATCTGTCTTGCCGGCGTGCCGCTGCTGAACGGCTCGCCGATCATGGAGGGCTATATCCCCGACGTCGATGCCACCGTGGCCGAGCGCGTGCTCGATGCCGGCGGTGAGATCGTCGGCAAGGCTCACTGCGAGGCCTATTGCTACTCGGGCGGCAGCCACACCAACGTCACCGGCGACGTGATCAACCCGTGGAAGGATGGCTACTCGGCCGGCGGCTCATCGTCGGGGTGCGCGGTGCTGGTGGCGGCCGGCGAGGTCGACATGGCGATCGGCTGCGATCAGGCCGGATCGATCCGCATCCCCGCCTCGTTTTGCGGCATCTACGGCATGAAGCCGACCCACGGGCTGGTCCCCTACACGGGAATCATGGCCTCCGAGGCGACCTACGATCATGTCGGCCCGATGACCGCCACGGTCGCCGACAATGCACTGCTGTTGGAGGCGATCGCCGGCGCCGATGGCCTCGATCCGCGGCAATACGCACCCCCTACCGCTGCCTACAGCGATGGGCTGGACGGCAACATCAAGGGCTTGCGCATCGCCGTTCTCGACGAGGGCTTCGGCCACCCTAACGCCGAGCCGGACGTCGAAACCGCCGTACA
Organism: Alphaproteobacteria bacterium; assembly: GCA_965248765.1. Lineage (GTDB taxonomy): Bacteria > Pseudomonadota > Alphaproteobacteria > VGEJ01 > VGEJ01 > CBDFKF01. The sequence continues at coordinate 202,034 of CBDFKF010000003.1, read as the reverse complement.
CCGGGCGATCGAGGTGCTCGCGGGGCTCGGTGCCACCGTCGAGCGCGTGTCGATCCCGATCCACCGAATCAGCGGGTTGATCCGCACGCCGATCGCGCTCGAGGGCAGCCTCAACATGCTCCTCAGGGGCAACGGGTTCGGCACCGGCTGGAAGGGGCTCTATGTCACCAGCCTTCTCGACAGGCACGCAACCTGGCGCGATCGCGCCGAGGATCTGCCCGAGCCGATGAAGTACATCATGCTTCTGGGCCAACACATGAGCACCAAGTACCGCGGGCACTACTACGCCAAGGCTCAGAATCTCGCCCGCCGCATGACGGCCGAATACGACGAAGCCATGGCCGGCTATGACGTGATCGTCATGCCAACCCTGCCGATCAAGGCGACCCGGCTGCCACCGCGCGACGCACCGCGCACCGAGGTCATTGCTCGCGCGCACGAGATGATGGCCAACACAGTGGCCTCCACGGTGACCGGACACCCATCCCTGAGCATCCCTTGCGGGCTCAGCGAGGGCCTGCCGATCGGCCTGATGATCCAGGCCGGGCACCACGAGGAGGCGCGCATCTACAAGATCGCCCACGCCTTTGAGCAGGCCTGCGATTGGAAGACGCTTTAGCGGCCCCCACCTCTCGCAGGAAGATAGCCCGTCCCAATCCCACCGTGAGCGCCCGCTCCGCCGTCGCGATCACCGCCGGGCTGTCCGGTGCCGAGGTCCTCAGCATGGCGGGGACGATGTCCTTCCCCGCCCTCATCCCCCTGTTCACCGATCTGTGGGGCTTGAGCGCCACCCAGGCTGGGTGGATCGGCGGTATCTACCAGGCCGGCTACGCGGTCGGCGTGCCTATACTGGTCGCCGGCACCGACAGAATGGACCCAAGGCGCATCTACGTCGGCTGCTGCTTTCTCGCCGCGGCGGCGCAGCTTGGCTTCGCCGTGTTCGCCGGAGACTTCTGGTCGGCCCTCGGCTTCCGCTTCGCCGGTGGCATCGCGCTGGCCGGCACCTACATGCCGGGCCTGAAAGCGCTCACCGACGCCATCCCCGATCACCCACGGCGGTCGCGCCATCAGTCGTTCTACACGGCGACCTTCGCCGTCGGCACCGGCACTTCGGTACTGCTGGCTGGACTGCTCACCGATTGGCTCGATTGGCGCTGGGCCTTTGGCCTGAGCGCGCTCGGTCCCCTTGTGGCCGCATTCCTTATGGTCTGGTCGGTGCCGCGATGGACCGCGCCGGATCGTGCGCCCGCCACCGCTCTCCTCGATTTCCGGCCGGTGCTCGGCAATCGAGCTGCGATGGGATACATCCTCGGCTACGCCGCGCACTGCTGGGAGCTATTCGGTTTCCGTGCCTGGCTGGTTACCTTCCTCACCTTCAGCGCAAGTTTCGCGGCGATGCCCGCGTCGGGCTCGGCGCTCGCGACGATCGCGGCCGTGATGTTGGTGCTCGGTTTGCCAGCGAGCATCCTCGGCAACGAGGTGGCGATGCGCTTCGGGCGACGCCGCTTCATCGTCGTTGCCATGCTGGTCTCGGCGGTCGTCGGCTGCGGCATTGGCTTCACCGCGGCGTGGCCGTTCTGGATCGTGGTCGGTCTGTTCGCGCTCTACGCCATGACCATCACGTGGGACAGCGCCTCGTTGACCGTCGGCGCGATTGATGCCGCGCCGCCAGCGAGCCGCGGCGCCACCATGGCGGTCCACGCGCTATTGGGGTTTGTCGCAGCCTCGGCCGCTCCGATCGCGGTGGGTGCGGTCATCGACGGCGCCGGCGGCACATCGAGCGGCCTCGCCTGGGGCCTTGGTTTCGCCGTCCTCGGCTTCGGCGTCGCGCTCGGCCCGCTGGCGCTCGGGCTGCTCCGCCCACGCCGGGCGCCGCTCAGCCGCGGACGGTGACCGGATCGACGATGTTGAGCCGGGTGATATAGCGCTGGAAGATCAGCGCCATGATGACGGGGGGAATGATCGAGAGTGCGCTCGCCGCCGAGAATACGACCATCGGCGTGATGCCGAGCGCGCCGATCGGCGAGACCCCGATCAACGCCGGCGATAAGGTCTGCCACTTGCCACCGCCGGTCAGGATGATGGCGAACAGAAGTTCGTTCCAGGCGAACAGGAAAGCGATGATAAACGCCGCGCTGATGCCGGGCGCCGCCATTGGCAGCATGACGTGCCACAGCACCTTGAGCCGGCTGCAGCCGTCCAATCGGGCAGCGCGCTCGACCTCGATCGGCAGAGTCGCGAAGTACCCCATCAGCACCCACGCCAGAAGCGGGATGATGGCGGTGAGATAGGTGATGATCAGCGAGACCGGACTGCCGATCATGCCGACCGCGTTGAATATTGTGAAGTAGGGAATCAGGATCGCGATCGGCGGCAGGACGCGAGTCAGGAGCAGCCCGAACAGGAAGCCGGTCTTGCCGCGAAAATCGAACCGGCCGAAGGCGTAGCCGGCGAGCGTCGCGATAACCGTCGCGATGATGGCGGTCGGCACCGCGACGATGATGCTGTTGATGAAGCCATTGCCCACGGCCTTGGTCTGGGCGCCGAAGATGGCGTCATAGCCCTCATCGTCGCCGGCGAGCCCGAAGACCCGACGGTAGTTCTGCAGCGTTGGATCCTCGAGCCACTTGACGATGCCCTGGTTGAGCTCGGCGGTTTGCATGAACGAGGCCCAGAACAGCCAGAAAAAGGGCCCGATCGTCCAGATGCCGACGATGATCGCGGCGATGACGACGATGCGTGTCTGGGCTGAGTACTTCATTGCCGGGCCTCAGGCGGCGGGTGTCGCTTCGACTTCGCGCACGACCTGCGTCTCCTTGCGGCGTCGCGATAACAGGAAGAAGTACGCCATCGCGAGAATCGTCGCGATGATGATGAGAATGAAGGAGGTCGCGGAGGCCAGCCCGTACTGTGAGAAGTTGAAGTTGATGCGGTAGATCTGCATAGGCAGCACCAGTGTCACGGTCCCCGGCCCGCCGGCGGTGAAGGCGAACACCAGATCGAACTGGCGGAAGGCATCGACGGTCATCACCACCAGCACGATCAGCACCGCGTACCGGATGTGCGGCAAGGTCACGTACCAAAAGCGTGCCAACGGGCCGGCGCCATCGATGCGGGCAGCCCCGTAAAGTGCCGCCGGGATGCTCTGCAGCGAGGCCAGGAAGAAGAAGGCGCCGAGCGGGGCGATATGCCAGACAAACGCGATCGCGACCCAGAACAGCGCCCAATCCTCGTCGAGCCAGACGAAGCCTGGGTCGACGATGCCAAGCGGCACCAGGATGCCGTTGAACACGCCCCACCCGGGGTCGATCATCATGGTCCACAGCCCCGCGGTCACGATCTCCGAGATCGCCCACGGCATCAGCACCAGCGCCCGCAACAGCCCGCGCATCGGGAAGTCCATGTCAAGGACCAGTGCCATCGCTAGCGAGAGGACGAACGAGAACACCGTCACCATCGCCGCGAACCACAGGCTGAGTACGGTGGAGTCAATGACGTCGTCGTCCGCGAGCGCCTCCGCCCACATGTCGAAACCGACATATTCCTGAGACCGCAGGATGATGTTGGTCTCGTGGAGGCTGAGCCAGAACGAATAGGCTAGCGGCACGCCGATAATCAGGACGTGGAAAGCCAGCACCGCCGCTACGATGGTGAACGCAAACTGCGCATCGGTCATGTAACCGCCGCGCTGCGTCGTGAGAGAAGTCACGGCCAAAGACCTACTGCGGGTAGACTCGCCTGCCCGAATTGTCGAACAAGTAGATCTTCTCGGCGGGCAGCCCGAGCGGAATCGCCTCTCCCACCTTCACCACGTGGTCGGGCCGGGTGCGCACCTTGAACAACCGTGGCGCTTCCGCGTCGGGCTGATCGAACGTAATGTCGAGGAACAGATCCGAGCCAACCGGTTCGGTCGCAAACACAATCCCCGACACCGCGCCCTCGCCATTCGCCCCCTCGGTCTCCACGTTCTCCGCCCGGATGCCGAGGGTTGCCACGGGGGCCGAGATCGATGAGACCAGGGCCTCCGGCAACGGCAGGAAAAATTTCGCTGCTTCGAAGCCACTGGCGCCATTGCGCTCGGCCAGGCGGCCTGGGACGAAGTTCATGCCGGGATCGCCGAGGAAATGGGCAACCATCGTGTTGATAGGTCGCCCATAGACTTGGTCGGGCGAGCCATATTGCTGGATCAGTCCCTCATCCATCACCGCGATGCGGTCGGCCATGGTCAGCGCCTCGACCTGATCGTGAGTCACGTAGATGAAGGTCGCGCCGAGCCGCTCGTGGAGTTTCTTGAGCTCAACGCGCATCTCGACTCGAAGTTTGGCATCGAGGCTCGACAGCGGCTCATCGAACAGGAACACCGCGGGGTCGCGGATGACCGCGCGCCCCAGTGCGACACGCTGGCGCTGGCCGCCGGAGAGCTCGTGAATACGCCGGTGCAAGAGCTCGTCGACGTGCAGTTGGCGCGCCACTTCCTGGACGCGCTTGTCGATGTCAGGCCGCGCCACCCGAGCCATCTTGAGCGGAAAGCCGATGTTCTGCCGGACCGTCATGTGCGGATACAGCGCGATGCTCTGAAACACCATCGCAATGTCGCGCTTATCCGGCGGCACCCGCTCGACCGCCCGATCGCCGATCCGGATCGCGCCCGCCGTCGGCACCTCCAACCCCGCGATCATGTTAAGCGTCGTGGTCTTGCCGCAACCCGAGGGTCCCAGCAAGACGACGAACTCGCCGTCGTTGACCGTCAGGTCGATGTTGTCGACGGCGAGGGTGTCACCAAACCGCTTGGTGACACCCTCGAGAGCTACCCCCGCCATCGTCGATCGTTAAGGCCGACTCAGGTGTATTTGCTTTGCAGCTTATCCCAGAGCTTACGCAGCTTCCGCGCAACCTCTTTCGGTGTGACGTCGCCCTTCAGCAACAGATCGTTCGAGATCATGTCATGCATCGGCAGCATCCATTCCTCGAACCACGTCGCCTTCAGCATGTTGCAGGACATGGCCCGCGCCCGGCCCTCGTTCTGCCATTTGTACTGCTCCTTGCCGAGCGTCGGATGCATCCACTTCATGACCGCGGCCTTGGCCTCCGGGTCCTCGTAAATGGACTCGAACGGCACCTGGAGGTTGGCCTTCATCACCCACTTCTTGTGGGTGTGGTAGACGCCCTTGTCGTTCTTGTAGCCGAAGAACTGCGCCAGCTTCCACACCCGCAACAGGTCCTCCTCGCTGCGCTCACGCCGCCTTATAGCCACGAACGCGTGTCCGACCAGCACCGTGTCGTTGGTGGCGCCGGGCATGACCGGGTTCATGTTGTTGTAGGGACCGACCGCGCCCGCCTTATCGCCGTAGGAGAACACTTGGTAGTCCTGGAACGGATGGAAGGCGTGCTTGCCTGAGACCCAGGCATCGTTCATCGGGCCTTCTTGCATGGTCAGGATGCCGCGCGGCACCAGGCCCTCGTCCCACCATTGCTTCCAGTCGGTCATCACCTTCACGAACATGGAGTTTTCGTCGAAGGTCGCGTTCAGTTCATCGTCGACCAGGTACTCGCCCTCAGAATAACAATGCGAGAACAGGTTCCAGGGAATGCCGCCCCAGGCGTTGTTCCAGTTCATCAGCAGCGGTTCGTCGCTGATCCCCTTCTTCTTGAGGTCGCGGCAGATGTCGGCGACCTGTTCCCAGGTCGTGGGATAGTCGCTCGGGTTCATGGTGCCGCCATGGCCGCCCGCCTCCAGCACCTTCTCGTTGCGATACAGGCAACAGGGCCCGCCATTGTAGTAGGTGAGCGCCATGAACTTGCCGTCGGGCGCCCGCGAATCGTCGGCCACGCCCTTTTGCATCTCGGATTCGATCTGATCGAAGCCGGGCAGATCATCGACCGGCTGGATCCAGCCCGCGGCGTACCACCGCGAAGCCTGACCGCGCCCGGTATAGAACATGTCGACATGGGCGTTCGAAGCGAGCTGGGTCTCGACCACCGCCGGATAATCGCCGGTGATAACTCGTGCATCGACATCCTCGCCGTAGGCCGCGTTGAAGGCCTCGACGTTGCCATTCACGATCTCGCTACCAAACGGCCAAAACAGAAAGACCAGCGGATCGCGGGCAAGCGCCCGGCGGATGAATGGTCCGGTGGACGCGCTGGCCGCCGCCAGCCCTGCGGCACCTTTGGCAGCGCCTTTGAGAATACTGCGACGGGACTTGCCCGCCGACAGGATTTTTGCCTTGGGTTGTTTGATCGCCATCTTGTTGCCCTCCCAATTGCGGTGTCCGTTGTGGTTCCCGCGCATTCCCGAAGCTCTTCGCGGCCTTGCACCGCGACTTATAAAAACCCTGACCCCTTCGACTCGGGTTGTCAATGTCCGCTCGCGAGGTGTGTCACTAACACACGATATGTCCGGTTTATGTACCAGACGATCTGTCCGGATTTAGAAGCTCTCCAGGCTATGGAGGGTTTGGATGCGCCGGACAGAGCAGTTGCAGGGACTGAGATTGATGAAGTTCGAGGAGGTTTACGGCCGCACCCATCGGGGTTGCTTGAGCCAAGCCGAGGCGGCGGAGGTTCTCGGCGTTTCAGAGCGCACCTTCCGGCGCTGGCGCGACCGCTATGAGGCGGACGGCGCGGAAGGGCTCTACGATCGCCGTCTGGGCCGGGTCTCGGCGCGGCGCGCGGCGGTCGACGAGGTGACGGCGCTGTTGGCGCTGTTCGACACCCGCTACTGGGACTTCACCGCCAAGCACTTCCACGAGAAGCTGGTCGCGGACTATGCCTTCAAGCGCAGCTACAACTGGGTGCGGCTGAGCTTGCAGGCCCATGGGCGAAGACGGGCGGCGCCCAGGCGCGGGGCGCACCGGCGCAAGCGGCCGCGCCGCGCGCTGCCCGGCATGATGCTGCATCAAGACGGCTCAAGCCACGCGTGGGTCCCCGATCAGTGGTGGGACCTGATCGTCACCATGGACGACACCACCAGTGAGATCTACTCGGCCTTCTTCGTCGCCGAAGAGGGCACGATGTCGAGCTTTCAGGGGGTGTCCGAGGCGATCCGGGCCAAGGGGCTGTTCTGCTCGCTCTATGCCGACCGCGCCGGCCACTACTGGCACACCCCTGAGGCCGGCGGCACGGTCGACAAGGACAATCCGACCCAGTTCGGCCGCGCCCTGGCCCAGCTCGGCATCGAGCTGATCCCGGCCTACTCGCCCGAGGCAAGGGGGCGCTCGGAACGCATGTTCGCCACCCTGCAGAAGCGCCTGCCCCAGGAGCTCAGGCTCGCCGGCATCACCGACATGGCCCAGGCCAACCGCTTCCTCAAGGAGCTCTACCTGCCAGGCCACAACGCCCGCTTCGCGGTGCCGCCGGAAGCCGAGGGCACCGCCTTCGTGCCCTTCGCCGGTACCCTCGACGACATCCTCTGCGTGCAGCAGGAGCGCACCGTCTCCAACGACAACACCGTGCGCTACAAACGCCTGGTGCTGGCGATCCCGCCCGACCGCCATCGCCGCCACTACGTCAAGGCAAGGGTCCGGGTCCACGAATACCCCGACCGCACCCTCGCCGTCTTCCATGGGCCGCGCTGCCTGGCCCGATACCAGGCCGACGGATCGCCCATCAACACAAGCCACAGACAGGCCGCGTGATCCGCTTCGACGCGACCGGCCAGTGGATAAGGGGTCGGCCGCTCCGCGCCCGCCCCCTTATCCACTGGCCCAACAACCACAACTGAAGCGGTCAATTCAGTTTGTTCTCGACATGTCCGCTCGCGAGGTGTGACCCAGAACACAGCTTGATATGGCGAGCGTGTTACGATCCGCCGCGTGACAACCGAGTTCGATTGTCTATCGGTGTGGGGCGACCCGGCTATCACGGAACACCTCGCTTGGTATCGCGAGGTGGCAGGGAATCGCAAGCCGGCCAAGTTCCGCATCGCCGCCACGATCCCGCTGAGCCTGGTCCCCGATGAGGCGACCGAGGATGCGCTGTGGGGTGAGTTCGCTCGCCTAACGCCTGAATTCCTGTCGCGCTGGCACCGAATACGCGATGCGGGCGCCCCCCCTAGGGCCACGGGCCGAGAGCGCCAATCTCCTCGATCTCTGCCACGAGCTTTGCCAGCGGATGCTGCGCCATTGCAACTTCTGCCGCTGGGACTGCCAGGTCGACCGCGTCACCGCGACCAAGTTCGGCACCTGCAAATTGAGCGACGGGACACGGGTCAGCACTTTCTTTCACCATCCGGGCGAAGAGCTGATCTATCGCGGACAGCAGGGGTCGGGCACGATCTTCTTCACCTCATGCAACATGCGCTGTGCCTTCTGCCAGAACGGCGACATCAGCACCGACAAGGACGCCGGCATTGCCGTCGACGGCCGCGTACTGGCAACGATGGCTTGGCTGCTGCGCATGGAGGGGTGCCACAACGTCAACTGGGTCGGCGGCGAGCCGACCATCCATCTCCACACCATCGTCGAGGCGATACGCCACCTCGGCAGCGACTTCGAGCCGGGTGGCGAAGACCTCGCCAGGGCGCTGCCGGTCAAAAGCGATTTCTACTTTGACACCAACCTGAACCCCGCGCGCCACCTACGAAGGCGGCTTCAACGCACCGATGCTGTGGAACAGCAACTTCTTCATGACCGACGAGGCAATGAAGATCTTGCGCCTTCTCATCGACGTCTGGTTGCCCGATTTCAAGTTCGGCCCGGGACGATGCGCACTCGAGCTTGCGCGCACGGGCTGGTATTGGGAGACCGTGACCCGCAACCTCGTGTTCGTGCGCGACTGGGGCGAGGACGCGACGATCCGCCATCTCGTGATGCCAAACCATATCGATTGCTGCACGGTGCCGGTCAACATCATGGACCAGTACCACCCCGATACCTTCTGCGATCCGCTCGATCCGCGTTACCGTCCTCGCTTCGAGGAGCTCTCGCGCCGCCCGAACACAGCCGAGGTGGAGGAGAGCTTCCGCTATGCGCGGCGACTGGGCCTCCGGTTCGAGGCCGTGACCTACGAGAAGAACGTGATGGGTCTACGAGTCTAGGGGCCGGACCGACCTCTCAGCGCTGCTCACCCCATCGTGTAGCGTTTGTTATTTGAACGCTTTGGAATCGCTCCAATCTTTGTGGAAGCAAGGAGCGATCCCATGCGCCGAGAATCCAGCCGCCGTCCCCGCCTCACCGCCTCGCGAGCGATCGTGCTCGGCGTCGCCGCGCTGTTATTGGCCGCCTGTCAGACTGGCAAGTTCGGCGGGCCGTTCGTCACCTACCAGGTCCAAAGGCCGGCAGTACACTATGGGCAAGTCTACCAACCGCGGCACGGACTTTACGGCCACCGCTTCTACTCTCCCTACGGATACGGCTATTCCCCTTATCGATACGGCCTGCGATCGCGGCTAGGCCACTCCCATCGTGCGCGGCGCCATCACCGTTTCTGGTCGTACGGCTATCCTGGCCGGAGCGCCTATTAGCGGTGAGACGACGGCGAGATCGCGATGCAATCTCAGTCGTCAAAGCCGACGCGATCAACCAACATCGTCGCGGTCGGACCCTGTGCAGCTATTGCCGACAGGTTGAGGGTATCGGCCTTGAAGCGCCCCCAAGACTCGACCTCCGGATGCCATGCGATGCCGGCCATCACCGGGTACTCTAGGTTCCGCTCAGCATAGAGCTGCTGCGATTCCTCGCCGCTCAGGAACTCAACGAACTTGACCGCGGTCTCGAGGTTCTTGGCGCTTTTGGCTACCGCCGCGCCGCTGATATTGACGTGGGTGCCGTGGCCGTCCTGGTCGGGGAAGAAGATGGCGACGGCATCGGCCCAATGGCGCTGCTCCTCGTCCTGCTTCATCAGGCCCATGTAGTACGTGTTGCCGATGCTGAGATCGCAGATGCCTTCCTTGATCGCCTTGATCTGCGCCCGGTCGTTGCCCTGTGGTCGCCGTGCGAGATTCACCTTAACGCCGCGCAGCCAAATCTCCGTCGCCGCCTCACCGTTGTGCGCAATCATGGCGGCGATCAACCCTCGGTTATAGATGTGGTGGCCCGAGCGCGCGCAAATGCGGCCCCGCCAGCGCGCTTCGGCGAGGTCTTCGTAAGTCGACAGCTCTGACGGATCGACCCGCTCTTTGGCGTAGTAGACCACGCGAGCCCGCAGGGTCAGCCCATACCATAACCCGCCCGCGCCATGGTATTGAGCCGGAATATTGCGATCGAGCACGGCTGAAGAGACCGGGCGCAGAAGGCCGGCCCGTGCCAGCGCGTCCAGCCGCGCGATGTCCGCGGTGAGCACGATGTCGGCGGGGCTGTTCTCGCCCTCGGCCTTCAGCCTCTCCAGCAAACCCTCCTTCATATAGACCGTGTTGATCGTGACATCGTGCTGCGCTGAGAAGCGCTCGATGAAGGGCTGAATGAGGTATTCCTGGCGGTAAGAGTAGATGTTCAGTTCGCCGGCCGCCGCCTCACCGGCGATGCCGGTGATCAGCACCCCCAATGCCAGCAGCGCGGCTGCCACCGGCCCCCGCGTCCCTCCCTTGGCGACTGGCAGCGCCTTAACGCGCGCGGACACTATGCTCTCCTCCACTGTCGTCGCGGCGCCCGCCCCGTTATCGGCGGGCCGACTTTGCGATGCAGTTGCAACTCATTATCAGTAGGGCAAGTGCGATGCATTCGCAACAGTGCGCGCGTCGATAGCCTGGCCAGGAGCCGCATTGCGCGCTGTCCGGGGGTGTGCTACTGGCCCCGAAGGGGCTTAAGACCGCTCGCGGCGGTCGCTATCGGGGGCGATATGACCTCGCGCATCGAGGAGCAATGCGAGGAGAGGGGTATCCTTATGACGGGTCAGCGGCGCGCCATCGCCCGCGTCCTGTCCGAGGCGACCGACCATCCGAGCGTCAAGGATGTGCACACGCGGGCCAGTGAGCTCGACCTCAACATCAGCATCGCGACGGTCTACCGCACACTGAAGCTGTTCGAGGAGGCTGGCATCCTCGATCGCCACGACTTCGGCGGCCGCGAGGCGCGCTATGAAGAGGCGGCGAGCGAGCATCACGACCACCTGATCGACATAGACACGGGGCGGGTGGTCGAGTTCCAGAATGAAGAAATCGAGCGACTGCAGCGCGACATCGCCGCCAAGCTCGGGTACGTGCTGGTCGGCCATCGCCTCGAACTCCACGGTCGCCGGCGTACGCACGAGGACTAGCGCGGCGCACTCCGGCCGGCGGGCGGTTGTCTGATCAGGGCTGGATGACAATGGAGGAACCCTCGACATGAGCCGAAACATCACCGTGGGTGGCGCTCAGCTCGGCCCGATCGCGCGCGCAGACAGCCGCCAAATCGTCGTGTCGAGACTGTTGGAACTCATGCGTGAGGCGGCCGATCGCGGCTGCGACCTCGTCGTTTTCCCCGAGCTCGCGCTGACGAGCTTCTTCCCGCGCTGGTGGATGGAGGACGAGGCGGAGATCGACTCCTTCTTCGAGCGTGAGATGCCGAACGCCGCAACCCAGCCGCTGTTCGACGAGGCGGCGCGGCGCGAAATCGGATTTCACCTCGGCTATGCCGAGCTCGTCGAGGAGAACGGTGTCACCAAGCATTTCAACACCGCCATTCTCGTCGACAAGTCGGGAACGATCGTTGGCAAGTACCGCAAGGTGCACCTGCCCGGGCACGCGGACGACCGCTCGCAGTTCCCCTTCCAGCACCTCGAGAAGCGCTATTTTGACGTCGGCGATCTCGGCTTCGACACGTGGCGCACGATGGGCGGTGTGATGGGCATGTGCATCTGCAACGACCGGCGCTGGCCCGAGACCTATCGGGTCATGGGCCTCAAGGGCGTGGAGGTGATCGTGCTTGGCTACAACACCCCGGTCCACCTGCCGTGGGAGCCGATCTACGACCACCTAACGGACTTCCACAATCATCTCAGCATGCAGGCCGGCGCCTACCAGAACTCAACCTTCGTTGTGGGCATCGCCAAAGCCGGCAATGAGGAGGGGAGCGTGCTGGTCGGCGGCAGCTGCGTGGTCGCGCCATCGGGCGAGATCGTGGCGCAGACCGCCACCATGGACGATGAGCTGATCACCTTCCGCTGCGATCTCGACCTCTGCGTCCACAACAAGAAGGCGATGTTCAACTTCGCTGAGCACCGGCGGATCGAGCACTACGGCATTATTACGAGCCAGACCGGCGCCACGCCGCCCGATTGAGGGCAGCCGGCAGCCCTACCGCAAAATGAAAGGCCCGGCCTAGGAGGCCGGGCCTAAGCTCGCTAAGGGGTACTCAGCCGTAGTAGCCGGCGTCTTCCAGAACCCTCTTGATGCCCGCGTCCATGTTTTTGAGCGCGGCCTCGATGCTCTGATCGCCGTTGACGGCGTCGGCGACCTCGATCCCGTTCTGTGTGCCGATCGAGAAACCTTCGGGGATCATGAGGTTGTTGGTGATGCCGTAGGGCATGCTCTCCTTGAGCCCACCGAAGAACAGTTTCTCGTCCTGGTGGCGATCGAGGATGGAGAGCCGCGCCGGCTGACCGCCGGCCGCCACGACCGCCTCACCAATGGCGGGATCCTGGGCATCGCCTGAGGCCAGGAACTTAGCGAATGCCACACCCGCCTCCTGGCTCTTGGAGTACGTCGGGACGAAGGCGCCGAACCCGCCGGTGCTGACCCGATGCGCGCCGCCGGGGTTCGTGCCCTTGGGTGGCAGGTCAGCGTAGAAGACCCGATTGAACTCGGTGAAGGAGGCATCGTTCAGGACCGCGGTGCCCCAGGTCAACGGGCCGTAGACGGCGCTGCCGTTGCCAAAGGCTGCATTGACCTCGTCCTCACCGGCATTGGAGCTGACTGGATGTGCGTATTGTTGAAGGTCGACCAGCATCTTCAGCGCCATGTAGCCGTCTTCGGTATTGACGGTCGGGTTCCAGCCACCGGGCCCTTCATTGTCTACCAGAGCGCCACCCATTGAGCGCAGAATGCCGTAGTACTGGTAGCCGGCCCAATAACTCCGTTGCATAGCACCGACATAGCCATACTGTTCGGTGCTCGGCGAGTTCAGCTCCTTCGCCGCCTCGAGGGCGTCGGGCCAGGTCCGCGGCACCGCGATGCCGGCCTTCTCGAAGATATCCTTGCGGTAGAAGGTCATCTGACAATTGGCGTCATGGGCCAGCCCATAAAGGGTTCCGCTGCTCTGGGCGATCGGAATGCGGTAGAGCGATTGCAGGGCCTCCGGCACGTCGCGCTGATAGTCGGCGAACCACTCGGGGTCCTTATCCATATGCGGCTGCAGCGGTGTCATCGCCCCGAACGATTCGAGTGAGGGGTACTGGCCATAGTCCTGGGTGACCGAATCAAAGGCATCCGACTCCGATTGCATGTAGACGTTGACCTTGTTCAGGAACTCGTTCGTCGGAATCGTCGTGACCTTCAGGCTGGCGTTCGGATAGGCCTTTTCGAACAGCGGCTTCAGACCGCGCACCACGCCATCGAAACGCTTACCGGTCGCGGTCAGATGCACCACCTCGCCGGTAACATCGGCGTGCACTTCGCGCGGCGTGAAGTTGGCCGCGATGGCGGCAATGGCCGCGGCCGAGCTCGCCTGCAGCATGCGGCGGCGCGAGAGCGCGGTGCGCCGATGATGCGTGACCTGCTCCATCGTCCTCGCTCTAATATCTTTGTCTCGATCGTTCATGCCTTTTCCTCCGTGTCTGACCGTTGGTCTTTTTGTGTGGGCCGCGCACTTGATCAAACCAGGCAGCCAGCCACAACTTTAGCAAGTTGCCGCCCCCGCTGAAATGGCGGAGCTCGCCTGGCCTTCCGAGCATCTGCGAATGAAGTATTCTGGCCAACAACTCCACTGTCGAGGATTTGCCATGGCCGATAGCCCGCGCCCGTTCCAAGCCCAAGTCGATCTCGCGGCCCTGCGCAGCAACTACCGCGTGGCCGAGCGGCTCGCCGGGCCAAGTATGAAGATGATCCCGGCGGTGAAGGCGAACGGCTACGGCTTCGGCGCCGTGGCGGCCGCGCAGGTCTTCGCGGAACTCGATGCCTTCGCGCTCGCGACCGGCAGCTTCGAAGAAGCGCTGGCGATCAAGGCCGCCGGCGTATCGACGCCCATTCTCATGCTCGGCCACTGCCTGCCGGAAGGGTTGCCCGAGGTCGTGCGCGCCGGCCTCATCCCGACCATTTTTGACATGGCCGGCGCGCGTGCCCTCGCCGAGCAATCGACGCCAAGCGTCGTCTATATCAAAGTCGATTGTGGCCTGCGGCGACTGGGCGTTGCGCTCGAGGCCGCCGAGGCCTTCGTGCGCGAGGTGACGGCGCTCTCCGGTATCACGGTAGAAGGCCTCTATACCCACATCCCGTTTCATGCAGCGACCGACGGTGCCTGGGCGAAGGAGCGTCTGGCAGCGTTCGACGCACTCGTCCAGCGTCTAGCTGACGGCGGCATCACGGTCCCGGTCACGCAGGCGCGGGCGAGTGTCGACCTTCTCGCCGGACATACCGATTCCTGCAATGCCGTCTGCGTCGGCCATCTGTTGTACGGACTGCCCGCCGCGGCACCCGACATCGGCGATATGACCGCATTCGCTCCGGTGCTCAGGTCGATCAAGAGCCGACTTATTCATGTTTCTGAGCATGCCAACGGCGATATACAGCCGAGCCCCTATGCGCGACGGAATGCCACTGCGGTCGGGGTGATCCCGGTGGGACTCGCCGATGGTATGCGAAATGCGCGCGACGGCGTCGAGATGGCGATGCTGGTGCGGGGACAGCGCGTGCCGGTCCTCGGCGTCTCGCTCGAGCACGCGGTGCTCGATGTCGGCGCCATCCCCGAAGCGGCTGTCGGCGATGATGTGGTGATCGTCGGTGCCGACGGAGATGGGCATATCCAGTTGGCCGAGCTCGCGAACTGGCATGGCTGCAGCGAACGCGAGGTCATGATGATGTTCGCCGGCCGTTTGCCGATCAGCTATCGTGGGGCCAATGGTGGCGGCGCGTGAGAGCCGCTCCGCTGTCGAGAACAAACTGAATTGACCGGTTTATGTACCATATGAATTGACCGCTTCAGTTGTGGTTGTTGGGCCAGTGGATAAGGGGGCGGGCGCGGAGCGGCCGACCCCTTATCCACTGGCCGGTCGCGTCGAAGCGGATCACGCGGCCTGTCTGTGGCTTGTGTTGATGGGCGATCCGTCGGCCTGGTATCGGGCCAGGCAGCGCGGCCCATGGAAGACGGCGAGGGTGCGGTCGGGGTATTCGTGGACCCGGACCCTTGCCTTGACGTAGTGGCGGCGATGGCGGTCGGGCGGGATCGCCAGCACCAGGCGTTTGTAGCGCACGGTGTTGTCGTTGGAGACGGTGCGCTCCTGCTGCACGCAGAGGATGTCGTCGAGGGTACCGGCGAAGGGCACGAAGGCGGTGCCCTCGGCTTCCGGCGGCACCGCGAAGCGGGCGTTGTGGCCTGGCAGGTAGAGCTCCTTGAGGAAGCGGTTGGCCTGGGCCATGTCGGTGATGCCGGCGAGCCTGAGCTCCTGGGGCAGGCGCTTCTGCAGGGTGGCGAACATGCGTTCCGAGCGCCCCCTTGCCTCGGGCGAGTAGGCCGGGATCAGCTCGATGCCGAGCTGGGCCAGGGCGCGGCCGAACTGGGTCGGATTGTCCTTGTCGACCGTGCCGCCGGCCTCAGGGGTGTGCCAGTAGTGGCCGGCGCGGTCGGCATAGAGCGAGCAGAACAGCCCCTTGGCCCGGATCGCCTCGGACACCCCCTGAAAGCTCGACATCGTGCCCTCTTCGGCGACGAAGAAGGCCGAGTAGATCTCACTGGTGGTGTCGTCCATGGTGACGATCAGGTCCCACCACTGATCGGGGACCCACGCGTGGCTTGAGCCGTCTTGATGCAGCATCATGCCGGGCAGCGCGCGGCGCGGCCGCTTGCGCCGGTGCGCCCCGCGCCTGGGCGCCGCCCGTCTTCGCCCATGGGCCTGCAAGCTCAGCCGCACCCAGTTGTAGCTGCGCTTGAAGGCATAGTCCGCGACCAGCTTCTCGTGGAAGTGCTTGGCGGTGAAGTCCCAGTAGCGGGTGTCGAACAGCGCCAACAGCGCCGTCACCTCGTCGACCGCCGCGCGCCGCGCCGAGACCCGGCCCAGACGGCGATCGTAGAGCCCTTCCGCGCCGTCCGCCTCATAGCGGTCGCGCCAGCGCCGGAAGGTGCGCTCTGAAACGCCGAGAACCTCCGCCGCCTCGGCTTGGCTCAAGCAACCCCGATGGGTGCGGCCGTAAACCTCCTCGAACTTCATCAATCTCAGTCCCTGCAACTGCTCTGTCCGGCGCATCCAAACCCTCCATAGCCTGGAGAGCTTCTAAATCCGGACAGATCGTCTGGTACATAAACCGGACATATCGTGTGTTAGTGACACGAAACACCTTGGGAGGCATACCGAAGGCGGCCAGCGCGTTATCATAGAAACCGCGCAGGCTCTCATGGCCGCTCTCGAAAGCCGCGGCGGTCACGCTAGCGGCGGCCTTGACGGTCTTGCGCAAGCGCGGGGCCCGGGCGCCACGGGCATACTGCTTGGGCGTCGCGCCGACGATCTCCTTGAACAGGCGGTGGAAGTGAAATCGGCTAAGCCCGGCCTCGCGTGCCAGCGCATCGAGTGAAGGCTCGACCTCGGCCGTCTCCAGGCGCCGGCAGGCGGCCTCGACGGCGAGCGAATGGCCCTGGGCCGTCGAGATCTCGTTCGGCCGGCACCGCTTGCACGGGCGAAAGCCCGCGGCCTCGGCCTCGCGGTTTAGGTCGAAGAAGCGGACATGTTCGTGCTTCGCCCGCTTCGCGGGGCAGCTCGGCCGGCAATAGACGCCGGTGGTGGTGACGGCGAAGACAAAGGTGCCGTCGGCCTCCGCGCTCCGTTCAGAGACCGCGCGCCAGCGCGATTGGTCTGCATCGATCGTCGTGATCCGGTTCATCATGTCCTCCGTGGTTGGCACGGAAAATACGAGCCTGATCCGGAGAGCGACATCCGGTTCTTGCGGTCAAACTTTTGCACCAGGGCGGCCCGGCGACGACGGCGCGGTGAGCCGCGGTGGCGCCTAAGATGTGGCCTCGGCAACGAGCTCTTGAATTCGCGGCCAGATGAACTTGGGCCAAGCCTCGGCGCCTATCGCAATCATTTTTATCTTGTCGTCCGCGATGATGACGAACTGAGGCGCGCCGCGGTGGCGGATCGCCTTGCGCACGCCTTCGAGATCATCGGGCCATGCGGGCTTGTACTTCGCGTCCTGCCATTGGTAGGTCTTGATCACCCGGAAGTTCACCTGTTGACGTTCCGGGCTGGCCTCCCACGCCGGTCGATACGCCTTGTCGAAGTGCCAACACGGCGGGCAGTTCTTGGCGCTCACGTAAACCACGGTGATGGCCGCGGGTGAGACGGCTTCTTCGGCCTGGATCGAGCCCGCCGTCGTCAGTATCACGACGATCGCCAGCACGAGTAATAAGCGGAGACTCGCCATGTCTGTTCTCGAGGACCTGGCCCTGGGGGCGTGAAGCACCCGATACATACCACTTAGCTAAGGCCGGCGGCTCGGATCCGCAACCGCCGTTTCGCGCTACAAGCGGCGGGCGGCCCCGTGCTGTGTAGGGAAGGCTGCGGGCGGGGACTCGCGTCGGCGCGCGGGGGCATGCGATAATCCGCGTGGCTCTAGTGGGTGTTGAGCGCAAAGGGGGACGGACGTGCTCGATACGATAACCAAGTGGGTCGTGGGGATCACCGAGGTTCTGGTGCTGGTTGTGGGCTTGATCATCGTCTTCCAGGTGCTGTTCGGCGCCACCATCGATCTCGGTCCGGCCGACGTGGTCGGGCACATCGCCGATGCGGCGGTGACACTGGATCAGGCCGGCGCCGCCGGGTTGGTGGCGATCGGTATCATCATTTGGATCTTCCACCGGCGATCGGTGGGACGGCGGGCACCGCCGGCGGCTGGCGAAGGCATCGGTAGCGGCGGCTCCTAGACGGCGGCAGAGCGGGCGACCGACCACCCGACGCACGGGCCTAGTACCGCCGATCCTGGAGCCTGATAGACTCGCTCCCGCGCAACCAGGGAGGGAGCGATGAACTATCCGACTGCGATCACTGCCGCCGCCGCGCTGCTGGCCATCGCCATCGGCTTGGCGAGCTATGCACCGAGCCAGGCCACCAGCCACGATGCCGGCGTCTATACGCTCATCCGCGACAGGAACGTCGGCACGGTGTGGCGGATGCACGTGGCGACCGGCCGGCTCGAGGCCTGCCGTGCGTTCAATTTGTACGAGGAAGACGCCAGCAAAGTGACCGGCTACTGCGCGCTGATAGCGGACTGAGTATCCGCCAGCACCGGACCTTGGCGAACAGGGGGGAGATCCATGGCTGAATGATACGATGCTATCATCATCGGCACCGGCCAGTCCGGGCCGGCGCTCGCGGCGCGCATGACATCCGAGGGCATGAAGACCGCCATCATCGAGCGCAAGCTGTTCGGCGGCACCTGCGTTAACGTCGGCTGCATTCCGACCAAGACGCTGGTGGCCAGCGCCCGGGCCGCTTACATGGCCCGCCGCGGCGGTGAGTTCGGGGTGATGATCGACGGGCCGATCGCGGTCGACATGGCAAAGGTCAAGGCGCGCAAGGACGGCGTCGTCAAAAACTCGAACGAGGGCGTCACCAACTGGCTCAAAGGCATGGACAACCTCACGATCTATGAGGGCCACGGCAGCTTCGAAGGCTCGAATACCGTGCGCGTCAACGGCGAGGTGCTGGAGGCCGACAAGATCGTCCTCAACGTCGGGGCCCGGGCCTTCGTCCCGGACATGCCGGGAATCGCCGAGGTCCCCTACCTCACGAATTCGAGCGTGATGGACGTCGACTTCCTGCCCGAGCACCTGGTGGTGATCGGTGGCAGCTACATCGGCCTCGAGTTTGCGCAGATGTACCGCCGCTTCGGGGCAGGGGTGACGGTCGTCGACAGAAACGAGCGCCTGATCGGCCGCGACGATGACGATGTCTCGGCGACGGTCCGGGAGATCGTCGAAACGAAGGGGTCGCGGTGCGCCTCGGCGCCGAGTGCATGAGCGTCGAGAAGCGCGGACAGGGCATGGCGGTCGGCGTGAGCTGCACCGAGGGCGCGCCCGAGATCGAGGGGTCTCACCTGTTGCTGGCGGTGGGGCGGCGGCCCAACACCGATGATCTCGGCCTCGATAAGGCCGGCGTCGAGATGGATAGCCGCGGCTACGTCGTCGTCGACGATCAGCTATGCACCAACGTGCCGCACGTCTGGGCCATGGGCGACGTCAACGCCCGTGGCGCGTTCACCCACACCTCGTACAACGACTACGAGATCGTGGCGGCCAACATGTTCGACGACGATGCCAGGCGGGTGAGCGACCGCATCCTCACCTACGGCCTGTTTATCGACCCGCCGTTGGGGCGCGCCGGGATGACCGAGCGCGAGGTGCGCGCCTCGGGCCGGCCGGCCCTGATCGGCAAGCGAGCGATGACGCAGGTGGGGCGGGCCAAGGAGCGCAGCGAGACTCAAGGCTTCATGAAGATCCTGATCGATGCCGAAACCAAACGGATCCTGGGCGCGGCGATCCTCGGCATCGGCGGCGATGAGATCATCCACTCGATTCTCGATGTCATGTACGCCGATGCGCCCTACACCGTAATCCAGCGGGCAATGCACGTGCATCCGACGGTGACCGAGCTGATCCCGACCATGCTGGGCGAGCTCAGCCCGCTCGAGTAGGCGGCCATCGTTTACGCCCCGGAACAGGACACCGCGGACGTGTGATGGACGCGACTGCACTCGATCGGCTGCTGAACCAAATCGCGGCCGCAGTTGTGCAGGACGACTATGCGGCGGTCTTGCGATTTTGCGAGGAGGCGCTCGCTGCCGCGCCGGGCCACAAGGCATTCCTCTATTATTCCGCGCAAGCGCACCTAGAGCTCGGCCGCGATAGCCACGACGCTGCCCATCTTATGGAGGCGTGCGGACTTGCCCCGGGCTCGGAGTTTCCGTTCCTGCCGCTGCCAAGCTACCTCGAGTTCGCGCAGGAGTTTCTCGCGGATCAGGCCAACGCCGTAGCGCGTGGCGTACCGGCACTGGTCATCACCGCGCTTAGCAAGTCAGCAAGTTCCTTTGTCACCACCGTCATTCGCCATTTCCTCGACGTGCCGGTCTGCCGAATCGCGCTGAACGGAAAGGTGGTTCGCAACTGGGCCGCCTGCGTCGCGTCCGGTGGTGCGACCACACACGAGCACTGGCCCGCGACCGGGCAGAACCTCGGCGTCGCGGCCGACGCGGGCATTCAACGCGTGTTGATCCACATCAGGGACCCGCGACAAGCGCTCATCTCGATGGCGCACCAGAGAAAGACCTACGATGCCGCGACCGAGAGGGCCATCAACTACCGCCAGGCCCGGTACGGCAAACGACTGACGGCCGCCGAGACCGAGCATGCCGTGGAGAGAATTTTTCCCAACCTGGTCACCTGGATCATCGACTGGTGCGACCGGCGCGAAACGACGGGATCTGGCGTCGACATCAAGATCTGCACATTCGAGCAGATGGTCGATGATGCACCCATGTACTTCGCCGAGCTGTTCTCTTACTTCGGCGTGGTCGCATCATCGGAGGTCGTATCTCGCCATCTACCGAGAATCGATGAACGAATCCGCAGAGAAGGCCTTAATCCGAACTTCTGGCTCGGGCACATAAACGAGTGGACATCGGTGCTCTCACAAGCCCAACGCACCCACGTATCGGCGGCGGTGCCATTGTCGATCAAGCGCGAGTTCGGATGGCAGGACGCCTAGGGCCTTGACGGCGGCGATCCTCGGTATCGGCAGCGGTGAGATCATCCACTCGATTCTCGATGGCATGTACGCCGATGCGCCCTAGACCGTAATCCAGCGGGCAATGCACGTGCATCCGACGGTGACCGAGCTGATCCAACCATGCTGGGCGAGCTCGCGCGGCTCGAGTAGGTGTTGGTGCTCGGGCGTGCCCGAGCCCGAGCCCGAGCCCGAGCCCGAGCCCAATAGCCCTCCCCTGACCTGCACCATGCCGACCTGGTTGTCCGTTGGCTCGCCGTTGGAAACTTAGATTTTGAGAAGATACACCCCCCGCGACGACCGCTGCCCAACAGGAGGGGAACGGCATGGACACGATTATCCGCAATGTGCGTATCAAGGATGGGTCGGATCAACCGACCTATGACGTGGGGATCGATGGTGGCCGCATCGCCGCTATCGAACCGAACCTGGCCGCGGACGGCGAGGAACTCGACGCAGGCGGCCGAATTGTTTCCCCGGGCTTTGTCGAGACCCACATTCATCTCGACAAGTCCTGCATTCTCGACCGTTGCAAGTCGGACAAGGGCGATCTCGAGGAGGCCATCGAGCAGGTCGCGAACGCCAAGACGGCGTTTTCACCCGAGGACGTGCGCGCGCGTGCCACCAAGACGCTCGAGAAATGCATCGTCAATGGGACCACCCACATGCGCACGCAGCTCGAGGTCGACCCCGGCATCGGCCTGCGCGGGTTCGAGGGCGTCTTGTCCTTGATCGACGACTATCGCTGGGCGATCGACATCGAGATCTGCGTATTCCCCCAGGAGGGCTTGCTCAACAATCCGGGGACGGACGAATTGATGGTGGATGCGCTCAAGGGTGGCGCCACGGTTGTTGGCGCCGCCCCCTACACGGACAGTAATCCGCACGGGCAGATCGACCGCGTCTTCGCGATGGCCCGCGCGTTCGACATCGACATCGACATGCACCTGGACTTTGGACCGGACCCGACGGACCTCGACCTAGATTACGTCTGCCGCCTCACCGACGAGTTCAAATACGGTAGCCGGGTGGCGATCGGCCACGTCACGAAGCTATCGGCTGCCGATCCAAACCGTTTTGCGAAGGCGGCGCGGCGCCTTGCCGACGCCGGTGTCGCCCTGACTGTCCTTCCCTCCACCGATCTCTTTTTGATGGGGCGGGAGCAGGACCACAGCGCCATGCGCGGTGTCACTCCTGTGCACAAACTCATGCACGATGGGGTCAACTGTTCGACCTCGACGAACAACGTGCTGAACCCCTTCACGCCGTTCGGCGACTGCTCGTTGATTCGTATGGCCAACCTCTACGCCAACGTCTGCCACGTGGGTGCGCGAAGCGACATCATCGAATGTTTTGAGATGGTGACCAATCGCTCGGCTAGGCTCATGCGGCTGGACGATTATGGGTTGGAGGTCGGCAACTCAGCGGATCTGGTAATCCTGGATTGCACGGACCGCGCCACGGCGGTGGCCGAATTGGTCCAGCCGTTGTGGGGGTTCAGGCGGGGGCGGCGGACCTTCTCGCGCGATCCCGTCGTGCTCCATCGGCCGAACTAGTCTCAGTGTGCGCCGCGAACGACGGGTTCTCGAAATGACTGTAGCTCTGGAAGATCCGTTAGCGGCGTTCTGCCCCGGTCCGCGCGTTTGTCTCGACGGCGCACCCGGCGGGCCATTGAGTGGTTTGACGTTCACCGCCAAGGATTCGTTCGACGTCGCGGGTCATCGCACAGGCAATGGCTACCCGGAATGGCTCGCTACGCACGACCCCGCGGAATCGACAGCGTGGTCCGTACAATGTCTTCTCGAGGCCGGCGCGAACTTGGTGGGAAAAACCCAGTGCGATGAAATTCAGTACAGCCTCAACGGCGAGAACGTTCATTACGGAACGCCGCTCAATCCTGCGGCGCCCGATCGCGTTCCGGGTGGCTCTTCCAGCGGTACGGCATCCGCGGTGGCGGGCAGGGTGCTCGATTTTGGACTGGCGGTGGACTGTGGCGGGTCGGTTCGTATTCCGGCGAGCTATGACGGTATTCTGGGAATGCGGCCCACCCATGGCCGTATTTCCGGTCAGGGCTGCGCACCGCTAGCGCCAAGCTTCGACACCGTCGGCTGGTTCGCACGCGAGGCCGACGTGTTCGAAAGCGTGGGCCGCGCGCTTCTTAGGGACAACTCCGATGCGGTCGCGGTGCGCCGCATCATCGTTGCGGAGGACGCCTTCGCCTTGGCTGGTGAGAACGTCCGAGAAGCACTTGATGATGCGGTCGAGGCAACGTGCGCGCTTGGCGGGCAGGTGGACACGCGCCCGCTGGCCCCAGATGGGTTCGACCCCCTGCTGCATGCTTTTCGGATTCTCCAGGGTTCCGAGATTTGGTCGGAGCACGGCGCGTGGATCACGAAACACCAACCAAGCTTTGGGCCGGGCGTGCGCGAACGCTTCGAGTTTGCTTCGCGCATCGAGACCGCAGAGGTGAAAGAGGCCCAGCGCGTTCGCGAGGAGATAAAACGCAGCGTCGGGGGCTTCATCGGCGATGGCGCATTGATATGCCTGCCGACGGCGCCAGGAGCCGCGCCCCGCCGGGACACGCCAGCGGACGAATTGGATCACTTCCGCAGCAGGGCGCTGTGCCTGCTGTCAGCCGCAGGCTTGTGTTCGCTCCCGCAGTTAAGCCTACCGCTGGGCGAGATGGAGGGATGCCCGATCGGGCTCTCACTCATCGCGGCATCAGGCCGCGATGTCGATCTGCTTGCCGTTGCCGCCGAACTTTTGGCATGACGATGTCGGTTTTGTGGGCATATGACCGGACCGGGCCGGGGCGGGTTGGCACGTACTGACAGCCTCAGTCGTTGATGCAGACGGGCTCGCCGGTTTCGCGGACGGCCGACAAGGCGCCTTCGGCAATATCGAAATGCCAGCCATGGAGTGACAGTGCGCCGGCGCGCACACGCTCGCCGATCCACGGGAAGGTCATCAGGTTGCCGAGCGATTGGCGCACCGTCTCGTATTCCAACGCTTGCGCCTTCTCGGCGTGTGCGGCGTCGGGCTTCTCCTGCAGGACCCGGTCGCGCGCAGCGGTTGCGCCTGACAGCCACGGGCCGATGAAATCGGATTTCGGTTCGTCGCCGTTGCCGCCGCGCAAGAGCGCCTCGATGCCGCCGCAATCGCTGTGACCGAGCACGATCACGTGCTCTACCCCGAGCTCTAGGACACCGTATTCGAGTGCGGCGCTGGTGCCGTGGCAACCCGCATCGGGCGTGGACGGGGGGACAAGGCCGGCGACGTTGCGAACCACGAACATCTCGCCGGGCTCGGCAGCGAAGATCAGGTACGGCTCGACCCGGCTGTCGGAGCAGGCGATCATAAGAATCTTGGGCGATTGGCCGGCGCGCGCGAGCTGTTCATAGAGCGGCTGTCGGCGCAGATAAGCGCCGGAACGAAACGCGCGTGCGCGCGCAATCAAATCGTCGATCGTCGTTGCTATCTCGTCCTCCCGGGGGCTCGATCCGGATATGCCGGCGCTGGTAGGCTCGCTGCCGCCCGTTAGGGAGGGCGCGATGGAAGCATCTGCTGGCGATGGCCTCAGGTGGGGAGGCCGGCGAGGAGCTTGCGTAGCCGGCGCGCCACGGTGTGGGGGGTGCCGAGGCCGACGAAGAGGTGGCGCGCATGGTGGTGGGTCAGTCCAAAGAAGCGGGCGACCGCGGGGCGAATCCGTGGGCACCGATCAGGAGTTGGCCGTCAAGAACGACGCCACCCGCCCGATTCAACGTCAAACCCTGGGCCTGGAACCAGGGATGATGAGCGGCCAGACCGACGCCGCAGCGGCACCAGTCGTTCATGTCCCAGCCAGCGCTCACCCACGCATCGGTCGCCATGTCCTCGAGGAGGTCGGCGAGGCGCTCCAGCCGTTCGCGTCCACCCGCGCGGAAGGTCCTGATCTCGTTGGGATCCCGATGCTCCATCTCTCACACCTCCGATCCTGCCGTGCCACGAGGTTAGGGCGGTGCGTCGACAGGGGAAAGCCCTGGTCGCGCCTTTCCCGCCTGTCGCGAGCACCGCGGAACTTCGTATCATGGCGCGATGCGGGCGATGGTATTGAGACAAGCGCGGCAGCCGCTCGAGGTGGAGGAGCGGGCGGTGCCCGAGCCCGCGGCAGACCAGGTTCTCGTCAAGGTCCACGCCTGCGGGGTGTGCCGGACCGATCTCCACGTCGTCGACGGCGAGCTGGCGAAGCCCAAGCTGCCGCTGGTGCCCGGCCACGAGGTGGTGGGCGAAGTGGCCGCGGTCGGTGCCGCGGTCGAGGGACTGCAGCGGGACGAGCGGGTCGGCATTCCATGGCTCGGCTTCACCTGCGGCGAGTGTGCGTACTGCCGGGCCGGGCGCGAGAACCTGTGCGATAGCGCGCGCTTCACCGGCTACGATTTCGACGGCGGCTACGCCGAGTATGCGGTCGTCGATGCGCGCTACTGCTTTCCCATGCCGGGCGGCGCCAGCGATGCGGAGGCTGCGCCGCTCCTCTGCGCGGGCCTGATCGGCTACCGCTCGCTGCGGCGCGCCGGTGATCCCAAGCGGCTCGGTATCTACGGCTTCGGCGCGGCCGCCCACATCGTCGCCCAGGTCGCCGCGTACGAGGGCGCGAGGTGTACGCCTTCACCCGTGCCGGCGATACCGAGGCGCAGGCGTTCGCCCGCGAGCTCGGGGCGGTGTGGGCCGGCGACTCCGGGACACCACCGCCTGAGCCGCTGGATGCCACGATCATCTTTGCGCCGGTGGGCGCGTTGGTTCCCACCGGCTTGCGCGCCGTGCGGCCCGGAGGCCGGGTGGTGTGCGCGGGGATTCACATGAGCGACATTCCCGCCTTCCCCTACGAAATCCTGTGGCGCGAACGCGAGATCGTCTCGGTGGCCAATCTCACCCGCGCGGATGGCATCGGGTTCCTCGAACTCGCGTCGAAGGTGCCGGTCAGGACGACCGTCGCCCTCTATCCGCTGGCGGAGGCGAATACCGCGCTCAACGACCTGCGCGATGGGCGGGTGCACGGGGCGGCCGTGTTGACGATGGCGGACTGATCGACGGAAAGGGGCGGCGATGACGACCGAGTCGTTCGATCTCACAACGACGTACGTGCACCTCGAGGACGGCGGCGCCGCGGCACCGGTCGCGTGTACACCGGCGTTCTGGCAGGAGCTCGGACGCGGCGAGCGGCACTATCTCGGCCGCCTGGTGATGGCCTTTCCGTTGGATGCGAAAGACCCGGAGAGCGCCGGTTGGGAGATGCACCCAGCGGGCGATGAACTCCTCTATGTCGCGAGCGGGGTGCTCGCCGTCGTGTTCGAGACAGTGGGCGGCGAAGAGACCGTGGAGCTGGATGCGGGGCAGGCCTGCATCGTGCCCAAGGGGGTGTGGCACCGCTTCGTCGTTCGCGAGTCCGGTGTGGTGGTCGCGGCTACCGCCGGGGAGGGCACCGAGCATCGCCCGGCAGGGGGCGATTAGCTCGGCAGCGCCTTTCGCATCGTGATCTTGGTTCCGTGCCGGCTCACCTGCGACCATCCGTTGCGCGTGTAGAGCCGAACGCTCTCCAGCATGTCCACATGGGTATTGAGGCGCATCTCGGCGTATCCACAGCGCACGGCCTCGGTCTCGGCGAGCGCGAGGAGCCGTCGCCCTATTCCCGCGCCTCGGTTGTCCGGATGCACCGCCACGTTGGCAAGCAGCATGAAGCCATCACCGGGGACGAGGACCAGTCCGCCAACGATCACGGCGCCAACTTCGGCTACCCAAACGTCGTATTTGTCAATCTCCTCGGCGCAATCCGCCGACATCGACGGCAGGTCATCGATGCGTTCGGCGTACGGGGCATAGGTTGCATCCATGCATCGGGCCAAGGCATCGGCGTCACGCCCGGTCGCCCTGCGGATCGTCGCAGCCTGCATGGTGCAGCGGCCTAGGTGCTATTCCGGGTAGTCGCGCTCGGCCGTGGCCTCGGCGAGGGTAGCGCCGCTCTCGTCCAACACCTTGGCCGTCCAGCGGTAGGTGTGGGTGGTGCGGGGCGGGCAGGGGCTCTTGTACTTGAACGTGCCGGGCACGATCACGGGATCTCCCGCGTAGTCGGCGCTGCCACCGCCATGGTTGTAGCCCGGTGCATCGAGGTCCTTGAGGCGGAACTTGATGCGCACCGTCCCGTCCGGAACGTTGGCCAGCGTGAAGGTCGGATTGCTGACCCGGTTGGGCCGGCCCGTCGTACAGCGCGGAATGTCGCCCCACGCGAATTCAAAGGAAAAGTCGTCGGCGCGCGCATCGACGGTGAGCATGCACAGCGCCCCGACCGCCGCCATCGCCCAAGCAGTTTGAAGTCTCGCCATGTTTCCAGAACTCCGGTCCTTATCAGCTAACCTCGTTATCGCATCCGCGCGCGCACCCCGCCACTCTTCCACTTCGCGGTGAGAATGCTAGATTTGCGCCCCCCCCTATCCTCTCCAACAACTGACGATATCCGCCGCCATGAGACGGAGCCTGATCGCCATCCTGTCGCTCGTAATCGCCCTGTCGTTCGCCGTCGGCCAAACGGCGATCGCCGACGGGTGCGACTACGAAGGCTGCTACGTCGATGTCTATGCGGAGAAGGGCATGGCCGGCGACAGCACGCGTATCTGCGGCGTCGCCAAGCTCAAGAGCCTCGATGACATTGATGGCAAGAACTGGACGGACAACATCCAGAGCCTGGTGGTCGGCTGGGGCGCCGACTGGCTCGAGATCTACGATGAGCCCGGCCTCAAGAAGTCGATCAAGGTCGTGCTCAGAGACGAGGAAGTGCCCGACACAGGCGGCACGATCGCCTCGCTCGATCTGCGCTGCAAATAGACCGGCGGGGCGGCCGGGCGTGTGGATGAGCGCGGCCTAGCGCAGGCGCTCGCGGTTATACTCGAGCTGGTCGCGGTCGAGTTGGAAGCCCAGGAGAATCACGAAGTCGGTGCCGGTCTGACCCGGTTGCAGGCCGATGCGTTGGCCGATCGCCTCCTGCAAGTCGACCTGTTCGCCGGCGGCGAGCTCAACCGGGATGTCGAACACGCGCTTGGCGATGATGCGATCCGCGCGGTCGCTGAGGGCGACGAAGTAACGCACCACCGTGTCGCCAACCTCGGCCGTCGGGCCGCGCCCGACTTTGATCAAAATCTCGAGATCAACCATGAGGACGGTCTCACTATGATCGCAGCTCCAGATCACATCCCGGAACTCGGCGACGTAAGCGACATCGGTGATATCGCGGCCCGGACCCGGCCGGAACTGGACAATCCGCGCCACGTCCTCGATCAGGTCGACCGGCGGACAGGGGGGTTGGGGCGGCGGCACGAAGACATCGCAGCCGCTGGCAACGACCGCGAGCAAACCCAGGACGAGCCCCGCGGCGCGCCCGCGGCGGCGCGGCACCGACGAGGGAGGGCGCGGCGCGTTCAGAGGGAGTTGTGCGTGCCGTCGCAGAACGGCCTGGTCCCGGTCCGCTTGCAGCCGCAGAAATAGACGGTCTCGGCTTTTTCGCACTTGTGCTCGATCGGGCTGAAGCCGGTTTTCTTGTGGGAGCCGTCGCAGAACGGCTGTTTCTGGGAGCGACCGCATGCGCACCACCAGTAGGTTTCGCCGGCCGTCAACTCGGTCTCATACGGGCTCTTTTGGGCGACCAGCGCTTCGATGGTATCGGTCATGACTGCTTCCTGGATGGCGGCGCGACGCGGGCGCGGAGTGTATCAGAGCGGCCCACGGCGCACGAGCCTCCGCGCCGATGCGGTGTCACTAACACACGATATGTCCGGTTTATGTACCAGACGATCTGTCCGGATTTAGAAGCTCTCCAGGCTATGGAGGGTTTGGATGCGCCGGACAGAGCAGTTGCAGGGACTGAGATTGATGAAGTTCGAGGAGGTTTACGGCCGCACCCATCGGGGTTGCTTGAGCCAAGCCGAGGCGGCGGAGGTTCTCGGCGTTTCAGAGCGCACCTTCCGGCGCTGGCGCGACCGCTATGAGGCGGACGGCGCGGAAGGGCTCTACGATCGCCGTCTGGGCCGGGTCTCGGCGCGGCGCGCGGCGGTCGACGAGGTGACGGCGCTGTTGGCGCTGTTCGACACCCGCTACTGGGACTTCACCGCCAAGCACTTCCACGAGAAGCTGGTCGCGGACTATGCCTTCAAGCGCAGCTACAACTGGGTGCGGCTGAGCTTGCAGGCCCATGGGCGAAGACGGGCGGCGCCCAGGCGCGGGGCGCACCGGCGCAAGCGGCCGCGCCGCGCGCTGCCCGGCATGATGCTGCATCAAGACGGCTCAAGCCACGCGTGGGTCCCCGATCAGTGGTGGGACCTGATCGTCACCATGGACGACACCACCAGTGAGATCTACTCGGCCTTCTTCGTCGCCGAAGAGGGCACGATGTCGAGCTTTCAGGGGGTGTCCGAGGCGATCCGGGCCAAGGGGCTGTTCTGCTCGCTCTATGCCGACCGCGCCGGCCACTACTGGCACACCCCTGAGGCCGGCGGCACGGTCGACAAGGACAATCCGACCCAGTTCGGCCGCGCCCTGGCCCAGCTCGGCATCGAGCTGATCCCGGCCTACTCGCCCGAGGCAAGGGGGCGCTCGGAACGCATGTTCGCCACCCTGCAGAAGCGCCTGCCCCAGGAGCTCAGGCTCGCCGGCATCACCGACATGGCCCAGGCCAACCGCTTCCTCAAGGAGCTCTACCTGCCAGGCCACAACGCCCGCTTCGCGGTGCCGCCGGAAGCCGAGGGCACCGCCTTCGTGCCCTTCGCCGGTACCCTCGACGACATCCTCTGCGTGCAGCAGGAGCGCACCGTCTCCAACGACAACACCGTGCGCTACAAACGCCTGGTGCTGGCGATCCCGCCCGACCGCCATCGCCGCCACTACGTCAAGGCAAGGGTCCGGGTCCACGAATACCCCGACCGCACCCTCGCCGTCTTCCATGGGCCGCGCTGCCTGGCCCGATACCAGGCCGACGGATCGCCCATCAACACAAGCCACAGACAGGCCGCGTGATCCGCTTCGACGCGACCGGCCAGTGGATAAGGGGACGGCCGCTCCGCGGCCGACCCCTTATCCACTGGCCCAACAACCACAACTGAAGCGGTCAATTCATATGGTACATAAACCGGTCAATTCAGTTTGTTCTCGACAGCCTCCGCGCCGATGCGGGTAAGGCTACGAGAGCGGCCGGCGCCGGTTGCGAGCGCGAACGAGAAACCGGCGTCAGAGAATGTCTTTGTAGCGGGAGCGTGCCCACCACAAGACGATCGCGAAGAGGAGCGCGATGACGGTTGGCAGCGCGATGTACCAGGTGACCCCGGCATACTCGCCGGAGGCCCAGGCGTAGATCAGCGCTAGGAATGCGAGCGTTTCGCCCACCGCCAGCGTTGTGACGAACGGCCCTTGCTTCTCGACCCCTCGGGCGACCAGGAATGCGCCGACCGCAAGGCCGATCATCAGGCCACCCACCCAGCGGAACCACTCGCCCACCGGGACCCGCGGGTCCTCGCTGAGACCCAGGGCGAAGTCCGGCACGACGAAGTAGCCGAGCCCGTAGATCAGGGTGACAAACCCGATGACCTTCATTATGGCCTGAAGCGTGCCTTGCGCCCCCTCGGCCCGCTCTGTCCCGACATCACTCATTCTCGCTTCCCCCAAAAGCTATTGACGTCTTGGCCTAAGGTTACGCTTAGTCCGCCTCCTTTGACGCCCGCGCCGCGTCGAGTGTCACTAACACACGATATGTCCGGTTTATGTACCAGACGATCTGTCCGGATTTAGAAGCTCTCCAGGCTATGGAGGGTTTGGATGCGCCGGACAGAGCAGTTGCAGGGACTGAGATTGATGAAGTTCGAGGAGGTTTACGGCCGCACCCATCGGGGTTGCTTGAGCCAAGCCGAGGCGGCGGAGGTTCTCGGCGTTTCAGAGCGCACCTTCCGGCGCTGGCGCGACCGCTATGAGGCGGACGGCGCGGAAGGGCTCTACGATCGCCGTCTGGGCCGGGTCTCGGCGCGGCGCGCGGCGGTCGACGAGGTGACGGCGCTGTTGGCGCTGTTCGACACCCGCTACTGGGACTTCACCGCCAAGCACTTCCACGAGAAGCTGGTCGCGGACTATGCCTTCAAGCGCAGCTACAACTGGGTGCGGCTGAGCTTGCAGGCCCATGGGCGAAGACGGGCGGCGCCCAGGCGCGGGGCGCACCGGCGCAAGCGGCCGCGCCGCGCGCTGCCCGGCATGATGCTGCATCAAGACGGCTCAAGCCACGCGTGGGTCCCCGATCAGTGGTGGGACCTGATCGTCACCATGGACGACACCACCAGTGAGATCTACTCGGCCTTCTTCGTCGCCGAAGAGGGCACGATGTCGAGCTTTCAGGGGGTGTCCGAGGCGATCCGGGCCAAGGGGCTGTTCTGCTCGCTCTATGCCGACCGCGCCGGCCACTACTGGCACACCCCTGAGGCCGGCGGCACGGTCGACAAGGACAATCCGACCCAGTTCGGCCGCGCCCTGGCCCAGCTCGGCATCGAGCTGATCCCGGCCTACTCGCCCGAGGCAAGGGGGCGCTCGGAACGCATGTTCGCCACCCTGCAGAAGCGCCTGCCCCAGGAGCTCAGGCTCGCCGGCATCACCGACATGGCCCAGGCCAACCGCTTCCTCAAGGAGCTCTACCTGCCAGGCCACAACGCCCGCTTCGCGGTGCCGCCGGAAGCCGAGGGCACCGCCTTCGTGCCCTTCGCCGGTACCCTCGACGACATCCTCTGCGTGCAGCAGGAGCGCACCGTCTCCAACGACAACACCGTGCGCTACAAACGCCTGGTGCTGGCGATCCCGCCCGACCGCCATCGCCGCCACTACGTCAAGGCAAGGGTCCGGGTCCACGAATACCCCGACCGCACCCTCGCCGTCTTCCATGGGCCGCGCTGCCTGGCCCGATACCAGGCCGACGGATCGCCCATCAACACAAGCCACAGACAGGCCGCGTGATCCGCTTCGACGCGACCGGCCAGTGGATAAGGGGACGGCCGCTCCGCGCCCGACCCCTTATCCACTGGCCCAACAACCACAACTGAAGCGGTCAATTCATATGGTACATAAACCGGTCAATTCAGTTTGTTCTCGACACCCGCGCCGCGTCGAGCATGGCGTGCACCATGGCATCCTCGCGCACGACCGGCGACGGATTCCCGGCACGACTGTGGCTGTGTCCGAGTCCCAGCATCGCCTGGATCATCTTGTAGCTGACAGGCCCCGGATTGAGCACCGGCACCGGCAAGTTCTCGGAGAGATACGGCCCGGCCTGATGCATGGTCGTCGAGCCAAGGCAGACGACCTCCGCCCCGTTGTCGACGGCGCGCCGGCCCGCCTCCGCCATGCGGGGAAAGACCTCGGCCTCGTTGCCGTCGTAGAGATTCTCCACATCGGACGGCGCCTCGAAGAACTCGATCCCGCTGCAGAACTGAGCGAACTCCGTCTTCTTCAGGAGGTTGCGGTAGAAGGCTACGCCGGCGGAATGGTATTGCGGGTACTGCGGGTCATCCTGCGCCAGAATCGCGAACTTGCTGCCTAGCATCATGGCATAGGCGAACATGGCCCGGCCCGGCGGGACCACCGGAATGTCCAGAACCGCGCGCAACTCAGCTACCCCGGAATCGCTCATGGTATCGACGCTGACGGCGTCGAGGCCCTCGTTCTGGGCGTTCATGCCGGCTTCAAAGATCCCGACTTCGATGAGGAACTCGTCGTGCCGGCCCAGGAAGTAACTGGGCCCCGCCTTGATGCAGCGGTACTCGAACTCGACGTCGGTCGGGATTTTCAGATGGTCCTGCTGGGCCCGGCGGTGCGCCAAGCCGTTCTCGCCGAATGGGTACGGGACGATGATCAACGCCCGTGCCAT
Organism: Alphaproteobacteria bacterium; assembly: GCA_965248765.1. Taxonomy (GTDB): domain Bacteria; phylum Pseudomonadota; class Alphaproteobacteria; order VGEJ01; family VGEJ01; genus CBDFKF01. The sequence goes on along the minus strand of CBDFKF010000003.1, from coordinate 169,276 downwards.
GGCCGCCTCCCTTTTTCTCACCGAGTTGTGGTGGGCGAGAGTGATCCATTCGGTGCGGCCGTGCAATCGGCGGACTACCGAGCAGGGGTGCGCGGATGAGGTTCCAGCGGGGCACTGCTAGACTGGCGCTCACCAAGAGGACGGATCACAGCAGGGGGCAACCATGGCCACACCGAAGGATGTTCTCAACGTCGGCATGGTCGGCAGTGGCTTCATCGCGAACTTTCATCTGCAGTCGATGATTGGCGTGCGCAACCTACGGGTGAGCGGCGTGTTCAGTCCGACCGCGGCGCATCGCGAGGCCTGCGCCGGCAACGCCAACGGTCTGGGCCTCGGGCCGTGCCAAGCGTACGACAGCCTCGAGGCGATGGTTGGCGCTGACGATGTGGACGCGTTGTGGATCTGCGCGCCGAACGACACCCGGGTCGACATGATGCGAGCGATCCACCGGCAAGTGACGGGCGGGCGGGGCGAAGCTCTTGGGAATCGCCTGCGAGAAGCCGCTGGCGCGCAACATCGTTGAGGCGCGCGAGGTGCTGCGTCTCGCCGAGGATGCCGGCCTCAACCACGGCTATCTCGAGAATCAGGTGTTCTCCACCGCGGTGCGGCGCGACAAGGAGATCGTGTGGCGTCGCGCCGTGCCAATCGCCGGGCGACCGTATCTTGCGCGCGCGGCCGAGGAGCACAGCGGGCCGCACGAGCCGTGGTTCTGGCAGGGGCAAATGCAGGGCGGGGGCGTGCTGTCCGACATGATGTGCCACAGCGTCGAGGTCGCGCGCTACATGCTCACCGGCCCCGGTGAGCCGCGCGATAGCCTGCGGCTGGTGAGTGTCAGCGCGACCACCAGCAACCTCAAGTGGACGCGGCCCGAGTACGTCGCAAAGCTGAAGCAGATGATGGGACCGGAGGTCGACTACGCGGCCAAGCCGGCCGAGGACTTCGCCCGAGGGACCGTCATCCTGGAGGATAAGGACGGGCACGAGGTGATCATCGAGACCACCACTTCGTGGGCCTATGTCGGCTCGGGCCTGCGCATCCAGCTCGAGCTGTTGGGGCCTGAGTACGCGATGGAGTTCAGCTCGCTCAACACCGGCCTCAAAGTCTTCCTCTCGCGCGCGATCGTCGGCGATGCCGGCGAGGACATGGTCGAGAAGCAGAACGCCGAGCAGGGGCTGATGCCGGTGCTCGAGGACGAGGCGGGGGTCTACGGCTATACGGATGAGAATCGCCACATGGTCGAGGCCTTCCGCAAGGGCGAGACGCCCGAAGAGACCTTTCACGACGGCGCGGCGGTGGTCGAGATGCTGATGGGGCTGTACCGCTCGGCCGAGATCGGTCAGGTCGTGCGCTTTCCCGCGCCAGAGCTCGAGACCTACATCCCGCCCTCGGCCCGCGGCGCGGATTGAGTCCAACAGCGGTTGGGCGCGGGGGCCGTGAGGCCCGGCCTGTGATACGCTCCGATCACCAGGGAGCCAGATAAACAAGGGGCTGGTGATGGCGGATCGCGACGAGACCGACCATGACGTGGCGGCAGTCACATTCGATCACGATGATGAATCGGTGGTGGTCATTATCGGCTCGGGCGCCGGCGGCGGCACGCTTGCCGATGAACTGACCGCCAAGGGCATCAGTTGCGTGATGCTCGAGGCCGGACCGCGGATCGACAACAGCGACTTCGAGAACGACGAGCACTGGGCCAACGACACGCTGTTGTGGCCTAACGATCGCGAAGGCAGCGGCAGCCGGCCCTCGGTCAGCATATCGACGTGGATGGTGCGCGCGGTCGGCGGTTGTACGATCCACTGGGTCGGCAACAGCCCGCGCTTTCAACCCCACGAGTTCAAGCCGCTGAGCACCTATGGCGCCGTCGACGGCGCGAACCTCCGCGATTGGCCGATCGGCTTCGAGGACATCGAGCCCTACTACGTGCGTGCCGAGGAGAAGCTCGGGGTGGCGACCACCCATGGGCTCGCGCCGATGCGCCCGACCAACATGTCCAAGGTCATGCTCGCCGGTGCCCGCCGGCTCGGCTACAGCAAAGTCCACACCGGGCGCGTGGCGATCAACCAGACGCCGCGCGATGGCCGCAACGCGTGCGACGAGATCGGCTACTGCATGCAGGGGTGCAAGTCCGGCGCCAAGTGGTCGACGCTCTATTGCGAGATCCCGCGGGCCGAAGCGACGGGTCGCTTGGAGCTGCGCACCAACGCGATGGCGCTCAAGATCGAGCACGACGATCGCGGCCGGGCGAGCGGCGTGGTGTATGCCGACAAGGCGGGCCAGCACCACTTCCAGAAGGCGCGGGCGGTATGCGTTGCCTGCAACTCGGTGCAGACCGCGCGGCTCCTCCTCAACTCCGAATCGAGCACGTTCCCCGACGGTCTCGCCAACGCCTCAGGTGAGCTCGGCAAGAACTACATGACGCACACCGAAGGCGCGGTGGTCGGCGTCTTCGAGCAGCCGGTGAACTGGCACCGCGGCCGGGTCGGCGCCGGCACGATCGAGGACGAGGCGGCCTACGACCCGAACCGCGGCTTCGCCGGCGGCTATTACATGCTCGCCTTCTTCGCCGGCTTGCCTGATTATGCCGGGGGCCTTAGCCCTGGCAGTTGGGGGCGGGAGTACAGCGAGTGGCTGGAGGCCTACGATCACTCGGCTGGCGTCTATTTCGTCGGCGAGGATCTGCCGCAGTCGACCAACCGCGTGACCCTGCACGCGAGTCGGAAGGATGAGTACGGTCTGCGCATCCCGTGCTTCCGCCTCGACGACCACGTCAACGACCTCAAGATGCGCCAGCACGGGCTGGGGCAAAGCACGGCGCTGTGGGAGACCATGGGCGCGAAGCGAACGGTCGAGTGGGTGCAGTTCCCGAACGGCCATAACCTCGGCACCTGCCGCATGAGCGAAAAAGCGGACGAGGGCGTGGTCAATGCGCACGGCCAGAGCCACGACATCCCGAACCTGTTCGTCTCCGATGGCAGCCAGTTCACGAGCAGTGCTTGCTGCAACCCGACCTTAACGATCGTCGCGCTCGGCCTGCGCCAGGCCGAGTATCTCGCCGAGCAGCTCAGGCGGAACGAGCTCTAGAATTTCGTCGGCGCGCGCTGGCGCCGCAAGCCGCATGGAAGATCTGCTTGGCTTCGCGTTAGCCGGGTTCGCCCTGGCCGGCAGTCCCGGCCCGGCCACGCTGAGCCTCGCGGCGACCGGCGCCGCGTACGGCGCGCGGCGCGGCCTGCGGTATCTGGCCGGGATCGTGGCGGGGATGGTCGTCGTCATGGGCATCATCGCGACCGGCGTCGCGGCAGCCCTGCTGGCGGTGCCGGGCGTGGCGCCGGTCGTGGCCATTGCGGCCGCCGCCTACATCCTCTACCTCGCCTATCGCATCGCTGCTGCGCCACCGCTCGCGGCCACGGTCGACCACGACCGCAGACCGTCGTTCGGCGGCGGCCTGTTTCTGTCGCTGGTCAATCCGAAGGGCTATGCGGCAATGGCGGCGCTGTTCTCCGGGTTTGTGCTGCTCGACGAGAGTCTCTTCTTCGACGCGGCGCTCAAGGGCATCGTGCTCCTGGCGATCATCATTCTCGTCAATGTGGCATGGCTGATCGTCGGTTCCGCGCTGACTCGCGTGCTTCGCCAGCCAGCCATGAACCGCGCCATCAACGTGACGTTCGCCGCCCTACTTGTGGCGTCCGTCGCCTTTGCGTTGGCTAGCACCGTATGGGGCGCAACGCCCTTCACCAACGCCTAAACCCAGGAGAAGCGGTTGCCTAATTGGCTGGCTGCGATCAGCGGATTGGCGCCGTCGTCGAGCGGCAGGGCGATGCTTGCGCCGCCTTCCTCGCACGAGCGATAGGCCGCCATCAGCACTTCGACGCCGCCCAGCGCCGCATCGGCATCGCTCTCAGGGGGCACCCCGCTCTCAATCGCGGCAACGAGCTGCGCAAACGGGCTCTGGCACGTCTCGCCGGCTAGGTAGGCGCTCGTCGTCATCGGCGCGCCGTCGCGGATCACCACATCGTGGAAGGGCAGCACCGTCAGGTTGTGATTCTCGCACTGCAGCTCGATGACGTTGTGCCAGTTGCGGGTATTCAGGGCCTCGTCCAAGTCCATGCTCGGGAGCGTCGCGATCGGCTGCTTGCCGGTCGCCAGGACGGCGAAGAATGCGCCGTAATCGGCGACGATCTGGCCGAAGTTCTCGACCTTCGCCTTGGCGTAGATGTCCCAGAACGCCGAGCGCTTGGCCTGAACCGAGCGCGGCCGGCCGAACAGGGCGACCGTGAAGTCGATCGCGTAACAGCCCATGTTGGTCATCTCGCCGCCACCCGAGAGGCGAGGCGGATCGAGGCGCTCGGGCCACAGCGTGGCCAGGGGGAAATCGGCCGAGAACGTCATGCCGTAGCTCGCGGCATAGTGGATCGGGTGGCCGAGGCTGCCGGCGCGGACCTCGGCCAGGAGCTTGGCGGTGACGGGATGGAAGCGGACGATCGAGATGTCGTGGACGAGCTGTACGCCGTGGGTCTCGACGGCCGCCTTGATGCGCCGGGCCGAGTCCAGGCTCTCGCACATCGGCTTGTTGAGGAAGATATGCTTGCCGGCGGCCGCGGCGCGCTCCACCCAGTTGGCCTTCTCGTGCGGCGAGCAAGCGAGCGCCACGATTTCGATGGTCGGATCGTCGATCAGGGCCTCGGGCGAGGGCACGAGGTCCATCCCCAGTGCCTGAGCCAGCGCGGGTTGCCGTCTAGCATCGCCTTCCCAGCCGCCGATAAGCTCCGCTCGCGGCTCGGAGTGGAGCGCGGCGGCCACTAATTCGCCATGGGTGCAGCAGTTGCCGATGATCGCGACGCGATAGGCTCGTACCTCGCCCATTTCCGTCCCCCCGTGTGTTGACCCGCAGAACTACGCAGCGTGGCCGCAGGATAGGGCCCGGCGATCTTTTCCGGAAGTCGCGGCCGCGTTGGCGCTCGTGCGGGCGGCGCACGGGCAATGGCGGTGTTTCACCGACATCGGTCTCTCGCAGTTGTGATTGAAAAAGCGTTCGCCACAAAACTCCAGGGTTGTAGCCGTGGTCACAGAACGGTAACCTACGCTAATGATAGGGTTAACACGTACTGTAATAAGGGATATGGCATGACTAGCCTAAGCCAGGACCAGGCGCCTTCTTCGGAACCGGACTCCGCTGAAACCCGCCGAGCGGACGCGAGCAGCGCACCGCCAGAACCGGGAAGTCCGTCGTATGAGCGGGTCCGCGCGCGGACCACAGCTCGTGGCACGCCCGTGGTGATTTTCCGGCCGCGTCAGCTCGCCCGGGATCGAAGGGCCAAGGAGCAGTGACGAGCCGAGCAGCGGTTCGGATGCATCCCATGGCAACTGCGAGCGACCTGCGCCACCGTCTCGATCGCCTGGCCATTCGATGGGCCATCTGGCTATGCGTTGGGGCCTCGATGCTGGCGTGCGCGGCGCTGGCCGGGGCGCTGTTGGCGTAGCCACGGCGGCCCGGGGTAACGGGCCCTTGCGGCCTCGCTCGGCACCGAGTTCAGGCGCGCTACGTCCACACCAATCGGCTTGAGAGAGGCCCCCACTTCCGGCGTCGACCACATGGCGGACGGTTCCGCGCCAACTTGTGTGGGCCGCGGTTGGCTCGACATCCATCACGTGAATGGCGCCGACCTTGGAGGCTGAGGCGATCGGCGGGAGCCATGGATCGGGACGGTGCGGTGGGAGTTATTCCCCTGCGGCGAGTGAACCGCAACCTCGCCTGGCCCGTATCGCATGTCATCGAGGCAGCTCTGCGCGCTGTTGGGAGCGCAACGCCGGGGGGCGAGCGGTCGTGACAGCGGCGAAAAGGGGCTAGATTTCCGTATCGCTTGATCGATAGATCGCTGGCGAGGGAGTCAGAAATGGTAGGTCCACAACTGTTTCGACCCGCAGGAAGCGACGAAGGGCGGGTGCCATGCAAGGCCCCGATTGTGTAACGCAAGCGGCTCTCAATCGGCCCGAGCAGAATCTGTTGCAAGACGAGACCCTGCTCACCCTAGCCATTATCGAATCCTCCCCCGACTTCGTTTCCGTCCTGGACACCAACTGCATCTATCGCCGCGTTAACCCGGCCTACGAAAAGGCTTTTGGTAGGCCGGCCGCGGAGATTGTCGGAAAGCATGTGTCAGAGGTTCTGGGTGAGGAACAATTCGAGCGCTTCTCGCGGCCCAACTTAAAGCGGGCGCTGTCCGGAAAGAAGGTCGAGTACGCCACCTGGTTCGATGCCGGGCGCCAGGGACGGCGGTTTCTGGCGATCACCTATACGCTGCTGCCGCGGCACCGGCGTGGAGCGGTCGAGGGCGTGCTGGTCACCGGCCGCGACAACACCGAGCAAAAGCTGGCTGAAGACAGGCTCCTCGAGAGCGAAGAGCGCTACCGCACGTTGGTCGAGAGTATGAACGACGGTCTCGCGGTGGGCGATGAGCACCACAAGATCGTGCTCGTTAACGATCGGTTTTGCCAAATGCTCGGGTTTGGACGAGACGAGCTGATGGGCAAAAAGGTCGCCGACTTTGTGGCGGCTGGCAGCCGACGGTTGTTCAAACGACAGATGGCGGGCCGCCGGCGCGGCCAATCAGCCCAGTATGAACTCGTTTGGCGGACCGCCGATGACAGTGAGTTGGCAACCTTGGTCTCCCCGCAGCCGCAATTCGATGAACAAGGGCGGTTTTCGGGCAGCATTGCCGTCGTCACCGACATCTCAGAGCTCAAGAGAGCGACCGATGCGGTAATAGAGAGCGAGGATCGGTACCGGACGCTCTACGAACTGGCGCCGGTCATGATGCATTCCATTGACAGCGAGACCCGACTGCTCCGGGTCAACAAAGCGTGGCAGAAAACACTGGGCTACAGCGCCGACGAGGTCATCGGCCAGCCCGTCACCAAGTTCATCGCACCGGAGTTCCGCGAGTACGTCGCGTCCAAGCTCGTCCCTGCTTTCTTCAAGACCGGAGTCCAAAAGGGCGTCGCCTATTCCTACGTCAGGAAAGACGGCGAGAGGGTTGAGGTGGTCCTCTCTGCACTGGCTGAGCGAAACGCCGAAGGCGCGGTCGTCGGCAGCATTGCCGTGCTCAACGATGTCACCGAGCAGAAGCGGGCGCAGCGGCAGATCGAGGCGCTGAACACCGAACTCGAGCAACGGGTTAAGGCGAGAACCACCGAGCTGCGCGCCACCAACCGAGAACTTCGCTCCGAGATCGCACGGGGCGAAGAAGCGGCTGCGGCGAGACGGCAAAGCGAGCAGCAGTTGCGCATATTGACCAATGCTCTGCCGGTTCTCATCAACTACGTCGACACCAGCGAGCGATATCGCCTCAACAACAGTGCCTACGAGGAGTGGTTCGGACGCCGGCCCGAGGAGCTGAACGGCAAGCGCGTCCGCGACGTTGTCGGTAAGGGTGCCTATGACGTCATCGGCCCCTACATTCAGCGCGCCCTGGCAGGGGAGAGGGTGACATTCGAAGCCCATGTTCCCTTCCGGCTGGGCGGTCCGCGGCATTGCCAAACCAGCTACGTGCCGCACGCTGACGAGAACGGGACGGTCGTCGGGTTCTTCTCGGTCGTCAGCGACGTGTCCGGGCGAGTCGAGGCCGAGCAGAAGCTAAGCGAACGCCAGGAGGAGTTGGCGCGTGTCCTGCGGGCTAATGCGATGGGTGAGATGGCGGCGACCCTGGCCCACCAGATGAATCAGCCGCTGGCCGCAATCAGCAATTATGCGCGCGGCGGCCTCCTTCGATTGGGCAATGGGGCCGATCCGTTGGGCAGTCAATGGGCGCGCGCCTTCGAGCAGATCGCCGATCAGGCGGAACGGGCGAGCGAGATGATCGACCGCATCGATCGCTTCGTACGGCGCTCGGGAGACAAAACGGAGGCGGTGGACATCAACCAGATCGCCGAATCCGCGGCAAGCCTGGTCGAGCGCGAGGCGCGGGTTCACAAGGTCAACATCAAATCCATGCTCGACCATACAGTGCCGCCCGTGAAGGTCGGTGCCATCGAGATGGAACAGGTGATCCTGAATCTTCTCCGTAACGGCGTGGACGCATCGAAGAGCGGCAAGGGGAAGCGCGAGGTCACCGTTCAAACCTATGCCAACGGCGACGATATCGAGGTGGCGATCGCCGACCGCGGGGTGGGTCTGCCGGTTGGGTCCGCCCACCGCTTGTTCGAGCCCTTCTTCACGACAAAGACCGGAGGCATGGGCATGGGACTGCGGATTTCGAGGAGCGTCGTTGAGCGCTACGGCGGCCGCATCTGGGCGGTGGACAATCCCGACCGCGGTGCCACGTTCACCTTTGCCCTGCCCACCGCGCCGGAGCGCAGCGCACTTGACCTCCGCTAGACGGCTGGACCGCTAGATCGGATCGGCCGTCAACCGGCCGCCCCAGCCGAGTCGCGGAAATCGGGATCCCAGCGCGCGAAGTACCATGAGCCGTCGATGGTCGGGTCGAGCGGGTCGGCATCGCCACGGCTCACCCATTCATCGTATTTCTCGCGTTCCTGTTGCGCCCATCGCATCATGTCGGGCCGGAAGCTCGGATCGTCGGCCTTGCGCATACGGGGACCACGGATCAGCAAGCCTTCGAGCCCGGTCGGATCAGTCGGCCTCTGCCAGCGCACATCGATCGCCCAGCGCACCTTGTCCGAGCGATTCCGCACACCGCAATGCGGCAAGTTCTCGTTGAGGAACAGGACGGATCCCTTGCGCATTTCGCAGGTAACGATCTCGCCGGGCGGAAGGTCATCCTCCTTAATGTAGAGGTACCAAGACCGCGGGTCCGCGATCTTCTTTTCGACCAGGTGGGGCGCGTTGCCGAGGGGCCGGTGGCCGCCGCGCACGACCTGCAGGCAACCCAATTCCTCGGTGACATCAAGCAGCGGGATCCAGCACGCCGGCTGCGGTGTGTGTTGGGCCTCCGGCGCGAGGTAGCCGCAATCCTGGTGCCAAGGAACCGTCATCAGCGCGTTCTCCGGCACCTTCGGCCGCACATTCCAGATCGCACCGCCCTCGATGTCGGGACCGATGAATTGGGCGACGATCTCCAGCAGCGCTTCCGAGGACCACAGCCTCGCCAGTTCCGGCCCCATCGGCGTGCTGATCTGAAAGAGGCCGGGCGCCTCATCGAAATCGCCCGCGATCGCGGCCATGCGGGTGTAGTGATCTTTCTCGACGTAGGTGCTCTTGATCTTGCCGGCCTCGAAGAGACGGTGCGCCAGGTTGTCCACGTTGGCCGCGATCTCGTCGATGAGCGGCTGCAGGTCACCGTCCTGGAGAAGGTCCTCGACGATCAGAAAGCCGTCGCGTTCGTACTGCCCTACCTGTGCCGCGCTGAGTGCCATTTCCTCCTCCGTTGGTCGGATGCGACGCCGCCCGCTACGCGCTGCCCATCATAAGCCGGATGATTTCGTCCTCATTGGTTTCCTTGGCATCGCGGATGCCGGTGAGCTGTCCACGGTGGAGCACCATGACCCGATCGGCGGTGGCCAGGATCTCCTTCAGATTGTGACTGACGAAGACGACGGCGACGCCCCCCTGCTTCAATGTCTCGATCTGCTCCAGCACCTTGCGAATCTCGAAGACGGCGAGAGCCGCCGTCGGTTCATCCATGAAGATCAAGCGGGTATCCCAGTAGAGCGCGCGCGATATGGCGACGCCCTTCTTCTGGCCGCCGGACAAGTAGCCGACTTGGGTGGTCGGCGAGAGGGCGTCAAGGCCGAGACGTTCGAGAAGATGCGCGGCCTCCTCGATCATGCGTCTGCGATCGATCATACCGAGACTGTTGCGCAGCAGCCGGCCGAGAAACACGTTCTCCCAGACCTCGAGTTCATTGACCAGCGCCATGTCCTGGTAGATCACCTCGATCCCCGCGTGTCGCGAGTCCCGTGGCGTGTCGAAGGCGACGCGTCGATCGTCAAAATAAATCTCGCCTGCGTTTGCCCGGTGGACGCCCGAAACAAGCTTGATCAGGGTCGACTTGCCGGCGCCGTTGTCGCCGACCAGGCCTAGCACCTGGTGGCTGTGGGCTTCGAAACTCACGTCCTCGAGCGCAACGACGTGGTCGAAATGCTTGGACAGACCCCGCACCTGGAGAAGGGCAGACTTCGCTTCTGCCGTCGGCGTCACAGAGTGCTCGCCCGCCATCGCTCTTCATAAATCTCGGTCACGCGCCACAGCACGACCGCCGCCAGAATGAGGATCCCGCGTACGGCATCGACCCACAAGCTGGATATCGGCATCACGCTCAGGCCCGTCGTGATCACCCCCAACAGCAGCACGCCGCCGAGCGGGCCGATCATGTTGCCTTTGCCGCCGGCCAGGCTCACGCCGCCGATCACCGCGGCAGCGAAGACCTCGAACACCATGCCTTGGGCAAGGTTGATGGTCACCGCCTGCAAGCGGCCGGCCAGCACCCAGCCGCCGAGCGCGGCGAGCATGCCGGAGATGATGAAGGCGGTCAGCGTGCGCCGATCGACCCTGATGCCGGCGGCGAAGGCCGCCTCGCGGTTACCGCCGATGGCGTAGAGGTCGCGACCAAAACCCGTATAGCTCAGGACGAACTGACTGAGCACGAACAAGCCGAGAAACAGGATCACGGACACCGGCAGCATGCCGCCAATGCTGTAGCTGCCGAGGCCGATGAACGTGTCCGGCAGATCGTACATGGTGTTGGCGTCGGTGAAGACATAGGTGAAGCCGCGCAACGCCAGCAGCATGGCCAAGGTCACGATGAAGGCGTTTACCCTGAGCTTGATGATGAAGAAGCTGTTGATGCAGCCGATGGCCACCCCCATGGCCAGCATCAGGATGACGACCACCAGTGGCGGCAAGAACCAGCCCGACCCGAAGTTTATGTTGGTCGAGACCATCCAGGCGCCAACTAACGCGCTGAAGCCAAGCGTTGATTCAGATGACAGGTCGAAGCGGCCGGCGAGCAGGCAGAAGATCATGCCGATCACCAGGATGCCGAGGATCGACGAGTGCTCGAGCACGTTGATGAGGATGCGCACCGAAAGCATGCGCGGCTCAGCGATGACGAACGCGATCGTGACGAACAGGAGCACGACCCAAACCGCGTTCCGCAGCAGGAACCTTGTCAGTGCCGGCATCGCCAATACGCGTAGTGAGTGAGTGTCCAGGCGGGAGCTGCTATTCGCGGGCGCCGCCTGAGCCAATGATCATCGGGCTGCGCGAAATCGGGTGCACGCTTGCGCGCGCACCCGACCCGCTATACGGCTCTTCGGTTGGCCTATTGGTATTTCTTGATCGCGTTGCCCCAGAGCGTCGGATCGGTGTGGTTCGATTTGTCGACCGCTCGGCTCGGAGTCTCGATCTGCCAGCCCTCGGTATCCGCCGCCCATTGCGCCTTGATCCCATGGTACGGCGCGCCCGGGTTGTCGATGGTTCCCGCGGCGGTGATCTTGAAGCTACCGTCGAGATAATCCTTGATGTAGTGAGCAAGAATCGTGCCGTAGCCGACCATGTCCTGGAGGGCCGAGGCATCCCACATGCCCTTGCCGATCAAGTCCAGGATCCGTGGGTCTGCGTCGATCCCGGTGACCACGATGTGATCGGGGTCGCCGACCATCTTCAGCTGGCCGATCGACTCGAGTGCGGCATCGACACCGGGGATGACGTCGCTGCCCATCGTGATGCCGACGAGATCGTTGGAGCTGGCGACGGCCTTGGTGATGTCGAAGAACTCCTCCGGCGTCCAGTGCTGCAGCTTCCGGATCAGTTCGATCTTTGGGTACTTGGCGAGCACCGCCTGGATGGCCTCGCTGCGCTGACGCGCATTGACCTGGTCCATCGGGCCGTGAAGCTCGAGCACCTTACCGGCAACCTCACCGCGTTGCGCCTTGATGCGCATGACCAGCTCCTCGGCCGCGATCGTCCCGAGCGAGATGTTGTCTGCGCGCGCGATCAGCTCGACTTTGCCACCGGCCGAGGTTCGACCGAGCATGAACACCGGAATGCCGGCCGCGTTGGCTTTTTTCACCGAGATGGTGGCGGCCACGCTGTCGACCGGGCCACCGACGATGGCGTCATAGCCAAGCGCAATGGCCGTAGCCCACTCGTCCGCTTCCCGTTTGGCATCGATTTCGGCGTTCTTGATCACCGCCTCCATCCCGAGGCTCTCGGCGACTTCCTGCCAATTCCTGGCGATCACGATGTCAGCGGCGTTGTTGAGCTGCGGAGCGATGTAAATGACCCTGTACTTGTCGGCGGCCACGGCGATCTGACTCGCCAGTCCGGCACCAAGCACGATGGCCAAGCCGAGAACGGCCAAGCCAAGTTTCTTCTCTAGTCGCATCGTATTCCTCCCTCGGTTTTCTTGGTACAGCCGCCACTCGCTGGGGGTTCCTGCGCCGCTGCCCACTTGATAATGCCACGAATGGCGAGCCACAGCCAGTCGGGTAGATGGGATGGTGCCATGCGGATGTGGTATGGACATGGCGGCCTCGTGCCGGGCCATGCTATGACCAGCCCATGAACGAGGTGCCTGTCGGCGAAGGCGCACGGCCGTCCCTGACCATTCTCCTAGCCAGCCCGCGCGGCTTCTGCGCCGGCGTCGACCGGGCGATTCAGATCGTCGAGCGGGCGCTCGAACGCTACGGCCCCCCGGTCTACGTCCGCCACGAGATCGTCCACAATCGCTACGTGGTCGAGAGCCTGGAACAGCGCGGGGCGATCTTCGTCGATGAGCTCGACGAGGTGCCCGGCGACGTGCCCGTCATCTTCTCGGCCCACGGCGTGCCCAAGTCGGTGCCGGCCGAAGCGCAACGGCGTGGCCTGCTCCACATCGATGCCACCTGTCCGCTCGTCAGCAAGGTGCATCGCGACGCCGAGCGGCACTTCGCGGCCGGCCGGCACATCGTGCTGATTGGCCATGCCGGGCACCCCGAGGTGATCGGCACCATGGGGCAGCTCCCCGAGGGGGCGACGAGTCTGATCGAAACGATTGGCGATGCTGGGACGATCGAGCCAGCCGATCCCGACAATCTCGCCTACATCACCCAGACCACCCTGTCGGTGGACGAGACCGCCGGCATCGTGACTGTCCTTAAGCGGCGGTTTCCCAGCATCCGCGAGCGATACAAGGAGGACATCTGCTACGCCACGCAGAACCGCCAGGATGCGGTGAAGGCGATTGCCCGGCGGTGCGATGCGTTCCTCGTGATCGGGGCACCGAACTCGTCCAATTCGTTGCGGCTGGTCGAGGTCGCGACCGCCCACGGCTGTCCGCAGGCGAGCCTGGTCGAGCGCGCCGGCGATATCGCGTGGCAAGAGCTTGCCGGGGTCGGCACGGTCGGTATCAGCGCCGGCGCCTCGGCGCCTGAGCTGTTGGTGGAGGAGGTGATCGACGCCTTTCGCGCCCGCTACACCGTATGCCTCGAGGCCGTCACTGGGCGACGCGAGGACGTGCGCTTCAAGCTTCCGCGGGTGCTCGAAGAAGCCCCCGACGCCGACGTTGCCCAACCAGCCTGATACCGTCGAGATCTATACCGACGGCGCGTGCTCGGGAAACCCTGGCCCCGGCGGCTGGGGCGCGTTGTTGCTCTATGGCGGCATCGAGAAGGAGATCAACGGCGGCGCGGCCGCCACCACCAACAACCGCATGGAGCTGCAGGCGGCCATAGAGGCGCTGTCGGCGCTGACGCGAGCAAGCCGGGTGCGGCTTCACACCGACAGCGTCTACCTGCGCGACGGCATCAGCCAGTGGATCCACACCTGGAAGCGCAACGGCTGGCGTACGTCACAACGCAAGCCCGTCAAGAACAAGGACCTGTGGCAAACGCTCGAGCAGGCGCTGGCGGCGCATGAGGTGGAGTGGCATTGGGTGCGTGGCCATGCCGGCCACCCAGAGAACGAGCGTGCCGATCAACTCGCCCGCGACGGCATGGCTAGCTATCTCTGAGCGGCACGGGGCCGGCTAAGCCGGCCCGTGAACGCTACGCGCCGGGCAGCTCAGGCCTGTTCGAGGAGCTTCTCGGCGCTGCTCACCTCGAGCCCCCCGCTCTCATCGACGTTGAGATGGGTGACGGTGCCGTTGTCGACGATCATCGAGAAGCGCTTGGAGCGGGTGCCCATGCCGTAGCCCGAGGCATCGAGCTCCAGCCCCAGCGCCTGAGTCCAGGTGGCATTGCCGTCGGCGAGCATGCGCACCTTGTCGCCGACGTTCTGATCGCGCCCCCAGGCTCCCATCACGAACGCGTCGTTGACCGACATGCAGGCGATGGTATCGATGCCCTTGGCCTTGATCGCCGCGGCGTTCTCGACGAAGGCGGGCAGGTGTTGGTTCGAACAGGTCGGGGTGTAGGCGCCGGGAACGGCGAACAACGCCACCCGCTTGCCGCTGAAGAGATCCGAGGTGGACACCTGCTGTGGACCGGAGTCAGTAAATTCGCCCAATGCGCCGTCGGGTACCTTGTCGCCAACCTTGACCGTCATGTCGTTATCTCCCTGTGCTGGATCGATATGTGTGGGGGTGGAGCGCCGGGGGCGGCCCTCGGCATCCGTTTAGGCGATTCGCGGGGGCGTTGCAATGCGCGAACGAGGCGCGGCGAGGGTGCCTCTCATTCGTGCGCGCCAGCGCTGCCGCGCGCGGAACGAATCAAGGCAGTGAACAGCCGGAAGCGGAACTTCACCAAAGCGAAGCTGGCGAAGGCGTTGGCCGAGAGCGACGAGAGGTTGTCGCGTTATCTCGACCGGCTCGACGAGGCCGACGAGCAAGACGAGGGCGGCACCGGCGGCGGCGAGGTGGAGCATATCCAGGAGAAGATCGCTGCGATCCAAGGGCGGCGTGAGCGGTTTGAGGAACATCGAGACGCGCTGGCTGCGAGTGGCGAGGACCAGCTCTCTTTGACGGATCCGGACAGCCGGGCGATGTACGCCGAGACCCGGGTCGGTGTCGGCTACAACATTCAGATCGCCGTGGACGCCAAGCACAAACTGATCGCCGAGCAGCAGGTCCATAACAAGGTCAGCGATCTCGGTCTATTGGCCGAGACGGCGGTGGTGGCCCGTCGGAACCTGGCCGTCGATTGGATCGACGCGGTCGCCGACGCGGGCTACTTCAAGATCGAGGATATCGAGGCCTGCGAGAATGCCGGCGTCGTGCCGCATGTGCCCAAGCCCCAGCGCGGATCCACGGTGAGCCAGGGGCTCTTTCCCAAGGAACGCTTCCGCTATGACGGCGGCGAGGACATTTACATCTGCCCCGACGGCCAACGCCTGGCGCTACACAGCAAGCGCAAGCGCCGAAGCGATCCTGGAGCGCATGGCAGAACGATTGGCGGCCCGCCCGGAGCTGCTCGATGCGCGCCGTGAAAGCGTCGAGCATCCCTTCGGCTCAATCAAACAATGGATGGGCCAGGGTGCCTTCCTGACCCGGCGGCTGGAGAACGTGCGCGGCGAGTTCAGCATCACGGCGCTGGCTTACAACATCCGCCGCGCGATCTCGCTGGTAGGTGTTCCCGCCTTGATCGCCGCCGCGAGGGCATGAGACGGGAATCAGGCCAAAATCGAGCGCCGCACATCGATCCACGGAGGCCTGGAGCCCCTTCCACAGGGCTACCGGCGCCAAACCGCCAGATTACGTGGGATCGCCGCAAATCATGGTTACCTAAACCTCCATCCCCGCCACCCAGAGTTTCCACACGGTCTGCATGGTATAGCCGCCGGCGAACCCGTGCTCGTCCCGCAGCCGCTCGAAGATCCGGTGCGCCGTGTGGCGCTGCTTGCGCGGCACGTCCGGATCCGTGTCCGCCTCCAGGATCGCGTCGACGATGCCGGTGAACCCATCCAGCTTGGGCCGCCGGTAGCCCGGCGGCGCCGAATAGCTCAGCATCTTCTTCACCGTCCGGCGGTCGATGCCGAACCGACGGCCCGCATCGTGATGGCTCAGACCCTCGTCGACAACCGCCAGACGAACCGCCGCATAGAGCTCCACGCCGTACATCTCCTGCCCCTCACCACAACCGACAAGGGGCTATAGGTGGCGCAATTTTGCGCCGCCGCGACCGGACCGCCCAGCCGCTCCGCGTGCTGCATTATTCCTCCGCCGTTAACAGCTCAAAGCCGCAGAAACCCGGACTGGCAGACATAGGATGGGATTCCGTAGGATGGGTGGCCTCGTATTTCGAGACCGCCCCGTTCGACCACTCCGGCACCCCTCCGAGGCAGGCGGGACTTAGCACAATCGGCAGCGGCCGCGAAACCGGCGATGAAGGCTGACGTGATCAGCGCGCCGTCGTGCCGCCGTCAACCGACAGCGTAATGCCTGTGACGAAGCGGGCCGCATCGGAGGCGAGGTACATGACGGCATGCGCGATATCCATCGGCTGGCCGACCAACCCGGCCGGCACATGCTCCTTAACGCGCTCGCGCGCCTCCGCCGGCGGGACCCCGAGCGCACCCCAGCTCTGGTCCATCATCGGCGTGTCGATATCGCCGGGGCAAACCGCGTTGACGTGGATGCCATCGCGAGCGTGATCAAGCGCCATCACCTTCGTCAACATGACAATCGCGCCCTTGGTCGCGCTGTAGGCCGCCGCGTTCTCGTAGGCGATCAACCCGCACTCCGAGGACGTATTTACGATGGCACCGCCGCCGCGTGGTGTCATGGCACGCACCGCAGCCCGGGCCATGTAGAAGCTACCGCTGATGTTGGTCTCCACGAGCGCGTGCCAATCTTCGTCTGACATCTCGTCAATGTCTGCGTTGAGGAAGACACCGGCGTTGTTGAACAGGACATCGAGCCGACCGAGGCGATCGACGGTTTCGGCGACGACCGTGTCACAGAAGCGGACATCGGCGATATCGCCGAGTTTGAGTTCCGCGCTGCCGCCGGCCGCCCGGTTTTCTTCGACTACCGCCTTTCCCCGTCCCGCATCGCGGCCCGTGACGACAACGTCGGCGCCGTGCGCGGCGAAGGCCTTGGCGGTGCCGGCACCGATACCCGACGTCGCGCCGGTGACCAAAACCGACTTTCCGCTGAACGCATCCTGTGCGAATAGATGAGCCACGGCGCCCTCCACCAATTCGGTCTCAACGATGCGGGACACTATCCTTTGAGTCCATGCCAGAGTTGGGCCAGCGACATTTCTTAAGGAGAGTCACCCATGTCGATCGCCGTTGGGTTGGGGCTTGCAGACTTCCCGTTCTCCAACGCCAAGGCGTTCTGGCGCTGGATCGCGCTCTGTGAGGACGGCGGGGTCGATTCCCTGTGGCAGACCGATCGCCTGGTCTCGGATCAACCGATTCTCGAGTGCATGAGCGTCATGGGCGCACTGGCCGGGGCTACCCGGCGGATCAAGTTCGGCATGAACGTGGCATCGGTCGGACTTCGTGATCCGCTCCTTCTCGCTAAGCAATGCGCCACGATCGACGTCTTGAGCGAGGGGCGGTTGCTACCCGCCTTCGGCATAGGCAACGCGCGCGCCCCCGATTGGCAGGCGACGGGTCGCTCCACCCGAAGCCGCGGCGAGCGCACCAACGAGGGGCTGGAGATCATCGCGCGCCTGTGGGCCGAGGACTCGGTCGACTTCGTCGGAAAGCACTATCAGTACCGTGGCGCCTCGATCTCGCCCAAGCCAGTACAGAAGGACATGCCGTTGTGGGTGGGCGGTTCCAGCGCAGCGGCCATTCGGCGGACCGCCCGCTATGGCACCGGCTGGCAGGCCGGATTCGAAACGCCGGAAGAAACGGCGCCGGCGATCGCGGCGATCAAGACCGCGGTCGCCGAGGAAGGCCGGCAAATCGATGACGACCATTTCGGCGCCGGGTTCGCCTGCCGGTTCGGTGGCTGGAATGATGCGCCGGTCGTGCGCGCGGCCGAGGACTACCAAAGGCGGTCGGGTCGGAACCCGCGGTCAGCTATCGTCACCGGTGACACGGACGACATCATGGCCCGCATAACCGAGTACGTCAGCGCCGGGGTCTCGAAATTCATCCTCCGCCCGATCGGTGCGGGCGACGAAGATCTCCTCCGGCAATCCCAACGCCTGATCGACGAAATACTGCCCGCGGTCGCTCGTTTGAACGACATCGTCCAAACATGATCTCCGGGACTTAAGCCAAACGCCGCGGCGGCCGGCGCAAGTTGCGAAGCGGCATCCGCAAGACGCGACCACCGCTGACCACATAGGTCCGCATGGGCTGGACGAACAGCGAGGTAATGGCCTCGTCCAGGACGTTGAGCCCGCCGGCATACGCGCCGAAGGCCGGCAGCACCAACCGCCGGCCGTCGGTGACAAAGCAGCGCCGCGACATGGTCCGCGCGCGGGTACGCACGGTTGCCACCGGATGGTAGTGGCCGGAGACCTCGCCTGAGACGGCAGCTGGGGCCACGTCGGCGGCAGCGACATGCCGCAAGCAAAGCCCGTTCTCCGCCACCTCGGCGCAGACTTTGCCGCCGAGGTCCTCGGGCGGCTCCGGGTCATGATTGCCGCACACCCAGATCCACTCGGTGGCCACGGTCAGGGCCGCGAGCGCCCGCGCGGTCACTGTCGTGCAGGCGGTCCGGGGCAGCCGGATCGTGAAAGCTATCGCCCAAGCAAACGACGCGGCGGGGCTGGTAGTTGGCGATCGTCTCGCCGAGGACGATCAGCGTCTGACGGGTGTCATAGGGCGGCAGGGGCGAGCCCGCGCCGGCGAAGTGCGATCCTTTCTCGAAATGGAGATCGCTGACGACCATGGTGCCGCTCGTTGCGAACAACAAAGCGCCGGTTGCGTCCAGCACGATGTCCTGATTACGGAAGCGGAGATCGAGCGCCATGGAAGGACGCCACAATGCCAGCTAGGCGGTCGCCTCAGCAATCAGGCTCTGTGCTGTTTCGTCGAGGAGATCGTCGAGCGCCTCGCCATAGACCGCCTCGTGCCCGATCTTCAAGAGCGCCGGTGCCGCGAGCGGCGAGACACGGTCGAGGCGGCATAGGCGGATCCGACCCTGCACCCGTGTCAGCAAGGAATAAAGCCGACCATAGTCGATGAGGTTCGAGCGAGCATCGCGCCGGGTCGCCCGCAACAGGATGTGGTCCGGCTCATGGCGACGCAGGACGTCGTAGATCAGATCGGAGTTAACGGTGACCTGGCGTCGCGTCTTCTCGCGACCGGGCGAGCGGCGTTCGATCAGGCCGGCGATGACCGCCACGTTGCGAAAGGTGCGCCGCATCAATGAAGACTCGGCCATCCAGTCTTCGAGGTCATCGCCCAAAAGGTCGATGTCGAACAGCGCGGCTGCGTCCTCGACCGGTCGTAGGCTCCAGATCGCGACGACATAGTCGGTGGCCACGAAGCCCAGCGGCCTGAGCCGCAGCCGCTCCATGCGGCGCGTCAGTAACATGTCCAGTGTCTGACGGGCGTTGCGGCCCTCGAAGCTGTAGACGACCGTGAACTCCTTGCCGCTGCGGGGAAAGCTCTCGATCACGAGCGTCTCGGGGTCGGGCAGGATCGAACGCTCGGCCTGGAGCGCGAGCCACTCTTGCACCGGACGTGGAAGGTCGGCCCATCGCCGCGGCTCGGCGAGCATCGCCCGCACCCGATCGGCGAGATGTGTGGTGAGCGGCATACGGGTGCCGCCGTAGACCGGCACCTTGGGATCGCTGCCCCGAGCGCGCCGGCATTCGATCATCATGTCGCGGATGCGTTGGAATTCGAGGAGCAGGCCGGCAAAACTGAACGTATCGCCCGGCACCAGCGCTTGCGCGAAGTGCTCCTCGACTTCGCCGAGCACCCGCCCGCGGCCCAACCGCACCTTCAGCATCGGCTCGGCAACGATGGTGCCGACGTTCATGCGATAACGATTGAGATGCGTCTTGTCGGCGATGGCATAGGCTCCGTCGTCCGCCCGCTTGAGCCGCCGGTCGCGGCGAAGGCGAGCGTATCGTCGAAGTCGCGGCGGTCGAGATCGCAGTAAGGCGCGGCTGCCCGGACCTGCGCGTAGAACGCGTCCGCCGTGAAAGGGCCGGAGCAGGCCGTACCGATCATATGCTGGGCCAGCACATCTAGCGCGCCGGCAGGGGGCTGGTCGCCGTCGAGGGTGTGTTCGTGGATCGCCTCGATCGCAGCCCGACACTCCAATACCTCGAAGCGGTTCCCCGGCACTAGTAAAGCCCGGCTCGGCTGATCCAAACGGTGGTTGGCGCGACCGATCCGCTGCAGCATGCGGCTCGAGCCCTTGGGCGCGCCCATCTGGACCACGAGATCGACCGCACCCCAGTCGATGCCGAGATCGAGCGATGAGGTGGCGACCACCGCACGAAGATCGCCCCGCGCCATCGCCGCTTCGACCCGGCGCCGTTGCTCGCGCTCGAGGCTGCCGTGATGCACCGCTATGGACAGATCCTCGGCGTTGAGACGCCACAGACCGCGGAAAACGAGCTCGGCTTGGGCGCGGGTATTGACGAAGACAATGGTAGTGCCCGCCTTGCGGATCTCCTCATAGACCGCCGGCAGCGCATAAAGGGCCATGTGGCCGCGCCACGGCGGGTCCACACCGGCTTCGAGAATCGCGACCTCAGGCTCCGGGCCGGGCGGGCCGATGATCGTCTCCACCGCGGTCGGGTCAGCCGATGGCGAGAGGAAGCTCGCCACTGCATCGGGATGGGGCACCGTAGCCGACAGGCCAACCCGCCGGACCGCGGGCGCGATGGCGCTGAGGCGGGAGAGGCCGAGCGACAGGAGATCACCGCGCTTGGTTCCGAGCAACGCGTGCAGCTCGTCGATGATTACGCAGCGGAGGCTGCTGAACATCGCCCCGGCGTCTGGGTACGACAGAAGCAGCGCCAGCGACTCGGGCGTAGTCAGCAAGGCATCGGGCGGGCGCCGGCGCTGTCGCTCGCGCTTGGAATGCGGCGTATCGCCGGTGCGCGTCTCCGCCGTGATGGGTAACCCGAGCTCCTCGATCGACTGAGTGAGATTGCGGTGGATATCGACCGCGAGCGCCTTCAGCGGCGAGACATAAAGGGTGTGCAACGCCCGCTCTGGATCGCAGCGTTTGCCGCTGAGGTCGACGAGCGTCGGCAGGAACCCTGCTAGTGTCTTGCCGGCGCCGGTGGGGGCGATCAGCAACACCGATCGTCCAGCCCGCGCCGCACGGAGCATTTTGATCTGGTGTGGATAGGGCGCCCAGCCGCGGCGCTGAAACCACGGCCTGATGCGCGCCGGCACGCGGCTCAAGGGCCCAGCAGTTCGGGGGCTCGGCGCATCCACCGTCCAAGCTTAAGACCACGCCCGCGCCTTGTCTCGGGGTGAGGCCACAGCCGTTGTCGCCCGGAAGGCGCGCTCCTATCCTGAAGCATGGCCAGCGCTATACAGCACCCGCGTCAGTGGATCAGGCCGACAGCGCGCGGCCTTTATTGCGTGCCCCCAGCCTCGCAGGTGGCCCGCGCCATCATCACCCACGGCCACGGCGACCATGCCCGCCCTGGCAACGAGTCGGTACTGGCCACTGCCGAAACGATTGCCATCATGCGAACCCGGTTTGGCGAGGACGCAGGCAGCACCCAAGCCATCGCCTATGGCGAAGCGATCCGCATCGGCGAGGTCATGGTCCGCCTCACACCGGCCGGACACATCCTGGGGAGCGCCCAGGTGGTGCTCGACTACGGCCGCCGCCGCGTCGTCATCTCCGGCGACTACAAACGCCGTGCCGACGAAACGTGTGCCCCGTTCGAGCCGGTCGCGGCCGATGTGTTCGTGACCGAGGCGACCTTCGGCTTGCCTGTCTTCCGCCACCCCGACGACGGCGGGGAAATCGCCAAGGTCCTGCGCTCGCTCTGCCTGTTCCCCGAGCGCGCCCATCTTGTCGGCGTGTACGGCCTCGGCAAGTGTCAACGCGTGTTGCGCCTGTTGCGACGCGCCGGCTACGACCGTCCAGTCTATCTCCACGGCGCGCTCGCCGCGTTGTGCGGGCTCTACGAGGAGCTTGGTGTCCCGCTCGGCCAGACGCGCCCGGCCACGGAGGCGGAAGGCGGCGGCGATATTATTCTGTGTCCGCCCACGGCGCTGCACGATCGCTGGTCCCGCCGCTTTTCGAATCCGGTGACGGCGATGGCTTCGGCCTGATGGCGGTGTGCCAGCGGGCAAGGCAACGAGGCGTCGAGCTGCCGTTGCAGATCTCGGACCACGCCGATTGGGACGAACTCGGGCGCACACTCGCGGACGTCGGCGCCGAGGAGGTGTGGGTGACCCACGGGCGTGAGGAGGCGCTCGTCCACTACGCGATGACCCGGGGTCACCGCGCGACGGCCCTCAACCTGATCGGCTTCGACGAAGAGAGCGCATGAAGCGGTTCGCGACGCTCCTCGATACGCTGATCGCAACAAGCGGCCGAAACGCGAAAATCAGGCTGCTCGCCGACTATTTCTCGCACACCCCGGACCCCGATCGCGGCTGGGGCCTCACGGCGCTCACGGGCGGGCTCGACTTTCCGGTGGTGAAGCCGGCGATGATCCGCGAGGCGGTTGAGGCGCGGGTCGATCCGGTACTGTTCCGCTTTTCGTACGACTATGTTGGCGACCTTGCGGAGACGGTGGCGCTGATGTGGCCAGACCCTGAAGCGGGTGCCGAGCCGCCTGCGCTGACCGACATCGTGGAGACCTTGCGCACCAGCGAACGCGGGCAAGCGGCTTCATTGATCACCGGCTCGCTCAATGTCTTCGATGCGCCGACGCGATGGGCGTTTCTCAAGCTCATCACCGGCGGCCTTCGTGTAGGTGTGTCGGCGCGGCTGGCCAAGACGGCGCTCGCCACACTAGGTCCGCACTCGGTCGAGGAGATCGAAGAAGTCTGGCACGGCGTGCGCCCGCCTTACAGCACGCTGCTCGCCTGGGCAGAGGGCAGCGACCACCGGCCTAAGACCGAGGACCGGCTGGTGTTCCGCTCTCTGATGCTGGCCAGCCCGCTTGTGGAGCCCAGCTTGGCCACTCTCGATCCGGCGGCATTCGTGGCCGAGTGGAAATGGGACGGTGTCCGCCCGTACAGCTCGTCGCGCGGGACGGTGAGGCCCGTTTGTTCTCACGCACCGGCGACGATATCAGCCGCAGCTTCCCCGAGATCATAGAGGCAGTGCGATTCGACGCGATCATCGACGGGGAGTTGCTGATAGCTACCGAAGAGGACGGCACCGGCGGCTTCATCGCGGCGAGTTTCAACGAGCTCCAGAAACGGCTTAATCGCAAGACGGTCAGCGCCGCCATGCGCGCCGCCCGTCCCGCCTTCGTCCGTGCCTATGACCTCCTTGCAACGAGTGGATCGGACCTCCGAGGGCTCACCTTCGCCGCCCGACGCAGCGCTCTTGAGACCTGGCACCAAGGAACCCGGCCTGGGCGAATAGACGTTTCGCCAATCCTCTCATTCGCAACGTGGGAGGAGGCGCGGACACTGCGGGCAGCGGCACCGGCCACGACAGAGGGACTGATGCTCAAGCGCATCGACAGCGCGTACCTCGCCGGCCGACCCAAGGGACCCTGGTTCAAGTGGAAGCGGGACCCCAACCTGATCGATTGCGTGCTCATGTACGCCCAGCGCGGACACGGCAAGCGTTCGTCTTACTATTCGGACTACGCATTCGGCCTGTGGCGCGGCCATGCCGCCGCGGGCAGCGAGCTCGTACCCGTGGGCAAGGCCTATTTCGGTTTCACCGACGAGGAGCTGAGCCGTCTCGATTCCTGGGTACGCCACAACACGACCGAGCGGTTCGGGCCGGTACGCCAGGTCGCGCCAGCGCTGGTGCTGGAGACCGCCTTCGACAGCGTCCACCGCTCGAACCGGCACAAGTCCGGCGTCGCCATGCGCTTTCCCCGAGTGCACCGCATTCGCTGGGACAAACCGGCCGCCCAAGCCGATGAGCTAGCCGCGCTCGTGGCGCTAATCGCACCCTAAGTCTCGCTCCGAGGGCGATTACCTTCGCCTGCGAGCGACCCGCGATACTCGGGTTATGCCCGAAAGTGCCGCGGAGTTGCCCGCAGGAACCGGTAGTGGCATATTCCGCGCACGCTTGAATTCGGATGGGGAGTCCGGGTTCGTCGTGTCTGGGGGGGGCCAATGCGTTCCGGACCGAAGCGACAGTTACACGCTTCCTGCCGGTCCGTGCTGGCGGCGGCGGTGCTTCTGTGGGCTGGCCACGCCCACGCCGATAGCTGCACGTCGCCGCCAGAGGAATCGGCGTTGCAGACCAGAGTCCTGAAGAGCGAGCTGATGGTGGCGGCGCTGACTTGCGACAGCAAGGCGCGCTACAACACCTTTGTTCAACGGTTCGAATCGGAGCTGGTCGCTCATGGGTATGAGCTGCGCCTTTTTTTTGCGCGCGCCCACGGCAGCGCGGCGCAGACACATCTCGATCAGTTCATCACACTCCTCGCCAATGAGGCTTCCCTGCGGAGCATCCGGCAGCGCGGGGGCTACTGCGCGCGCGCTGCGGAACTGTTCCAGCGGGTCCTCATGATCAATCCCGGAACGCTATCTGACTTCGCTGCCAAACAGCCCTTCGCCGACTCGCACGGCGTTGAGACCTGCACCGGGCGCGAGATCGCCTATGGGACGCCGCGCTGGAAGCCGGTGCGGTTTGAGGGCGCGGCAAGGGACACTTGGCCGCAGGCACGTCCGCCGGCCTGACCGGCAGATCGCCTTTAGTTCAGGACGATCTCGACCCGCCGGTTCTGCGGCTCGCGCACCCCATCGGGCGTAGGCACCAGCGGCTCCCGCTCGCCCTTGGCAACGGTTGTGATGTAGTCAGCCGGGACGCCAAGGCGCATGAGCTCGCCACGGACCGCCTCCGCCCGTCGCTGCGAGAGTCGCATATTGTAGGCATCTGGGCCGGACCGATCGGCGTGACCGGTGGCAACGATACGCGTGAACCCGCCGCTCTTGGCGTAGCCCGCGGCATCGCGGAGGATGGCGAGCGCATCGGGCCGTAGGTCGGACTTGTCCCAATCGAAGAAGACGATGAAGTCCCGCACCACCTCGGGCTCTGGCGGAGGCGCCGGTTCGGGCTCTGGCTCAGGCTCCACCATAGGCTCGGGCTCAGGTGGCGGTGCCGGCTCGCGTTCGGCCACGGGCTGAGGCTCCGGTGCAGGCGGGGGCGGCGCTGCAAATCGGAAACGCAGGCCCACAAAAACTGTATGGCTATCGTATTCGGCATCAAGGCGCGCGCCCGCCGCCGTTGTCACGTCGGGATCCGCCGTCTTGAAGTAGCGATAGTCGGCGAATAGTTGCAGCTGCTCGTCCAGCTCAAAGCTCGCGCCGAGAATGCCCTGCAATGCGAAGACCCGGTCATCGTCGTTGATCGTCGAGCCGCCGATCGGACCGACGTTGTCGAAGTCGACCTCGGCAAGACCGGCGCCGGCACCTACGTAAGGCGTAAGCGGACCATCGATGCCGAAGTCATAGACGACGTTGCCGAGAAGGCTCCAGCTCTCAATCTCACCGGTCCCAGCGGCACCAAGGATGGAATCGACGTCGTTGCGACGCAGCCCGAACTCGGCCTCTAGGCGCAAACCCTGGCCGAACGCATAGCCCGCGGTGCCGAATGCGCCAAAACCGGCGCTGAGATCAACGTCCGCGTTAGTACCGGCGCCGGAAACGTCGGCATCACCAGCGAAGTTGGCGCCGACGCCAGCGCCAACATAGAAACCCTGCTCCGCCCAGGCGCCGCATGACCATGCCACCACCCCGAACAGAGCCGCACTCAGCAGACCCGCTCTTCGCGCCATCGCGGCAAGGCCCCCCGTTGATAACGCATCGTGATACTAGTCACCTGGCACTGAAGTAAGTTTCAGTTATAGTGGCCATCGGGATGTGACAACGGAGGTCATTGCGATGGCACGCGGTATGGGCCGGCCGCTGGCGGCGCTGGTTTTGAGCGATGAGGAGCGGTCCTTTCTGGAGGCACAGGTTCGTCGGCACCGGGTCGCGTGCTCGATGTCGGATCGCTGCCGCATGATCCTGCGCTGCGCGGACGGTCTGAGCAACAAGGCAGTGGCGGCTGAGCTCGGCGTAAGCGCGCATACCGTGGGCAAGTGGCGCCGGCGCTTTGTCAGAGAGCGCATCGACGGATTGTCGGACGACCCCCGGCCGGGGCGCCCGCGGACCATCGAGGACAGCAAGGTGGCCGAGGTGATCGAGCGGACGCTCGCCACGAGACCGGCAGACGCGACCCATTGGTCGCTGCGCTCGATGGCCGGCGAGACCGGACTTTCCCACACGACGATCTGGCGCATCTGGGGCGCATTCGGCTTGCAGCCTCATCGGGTGGAGACGTTCAAGCTGTCCAGCGATCCGCACTTCGTGGACAAGGTGCGCGACATCGTAGGCCTGTATCTGTCGCCGCCGGACCGCGCGCTGGTGCTCTGTGTCGACGAGAAAAGCCAGATCCAGGCGCTCGACCGCAGCCAGCCGGTCCTGCCGATGCTGCCGGGCGCGCCCGAGCGGCGCACCCACGATTACAAGCGCAACGGCACCACCTCGCTGTTCGCCGCCCTCGATGTCGCCACCGGCTCCGTCATCGGCAAGTGCTACCGGCGCCACCGGGCCAGGGAGTTCCTCGACTTCCTGAAGCTGATCGATGCCCGCGTGCCTGACGATCTGGACATCCACATCGTCATGGACAACTACGCCACCCACAAGACGGCGGCGGTCAAGGCCTGGCTGGCCCGGCGGCCGCACTGGCATGTCCACTTCACGCCGACCTCTGCGTCGTGGATCAATCAGGTCGAACGCTGGTTCGCCGAGTTGACGCGCAAGCAGTTGCAGCGTGGCGTGCACACCTCGACCCGCCAACTCGAAGCCGACATCCGGGCCTTCATCGAAAAGCACAACGAAGACCCCAAGCCCTTCAAGTGGGCAAGTCCGCTGACTACATCCTCGCCGCCGTCAAGCGCTTCTGCCTCAGGGTCGAACAAAACTTATGCCACGAATTTTAGATTCACGTGACTAGCGCCGCCGCGGCGCGAACCAAAGGAGTTTCGGCTCGGCACCCGCGGCGCCGAGAGCGCAGGAGCGTTGACAGGCGGTATCCGCTTGGGGATAGTCGCGACCTTGGCCGGCCAGCGGTGGTGCGACCGGTCGGCTCCTGACTACTGGACTAGACTCACGCTATGTATGCAGTGGTGCGCACGGGCGGCAAGCAGTATCGCGTCGCCGAGAACGACATCATCCGCGTCGAGCGGCTGGAGGCTGAGCAGGGCGCCAAGGTCGCCCTCGACGATGTCCTGCTGATCGGCGCAGGTGAAAGCGCTACCGTGGGAACACCAACCGTTGACGGGGCGACCGTCACGGCCGAGGTCTTGGACCAACTACGCGGCCCGAAGACGCTGGTCTTCAAAAAGAAACGGCGAAAGGGCTATCGCCGCCGACAGGGCCATCGCCAAGCTCTGACGGTCCTCCGCATCACCGAGATCAGCGGTGCCGACACCAAGCGCAAGGCCAGAGCCAAGACCAGCCGCAAAAAGGAAGTCGCTGCCGAGGAGCCGCAAGCAGATGCGACTCTGGCCGCGAAGGAGAAGGACTAATGGCTCACAAGAAGGCGGGTGGTAGCTCGCGCAACGGCCGAGACTCGATCGGCCGACGGCTCGGGGTCAAGAAGTACGCGGGTGAGGTCGTCGGCGCCGGCAATATCATTGTCCGGCAACGCGGGACCAAGTTGCACCCCGGCACCAACGTCGGCATAGGGAAGGACCACACGTTGTTTGCCCTGGCGAATGGCCGGGTGAGCTTTCAGCGCCGCGGTGGCAGACGGACCCTGGTCTCGGTAGACCCCACCGAGTAGCCTGGATGGCTGCGGCGTAGCGCGGGAGTTCGCTAGCCGTGCGCCACCCGCCCGTTTCATTACGACGAACGCCAGATGAAGTTCCTCGACGAGGCACGGATTCACGTGCGCGCCGGCGCTGGCGGCGACGGCTGTCTGAGTTTCCGGCGGGAGGCAAACTTGCCGCGGGGCGGCCCGGACGGCGGTGACGGCGGCCGCGGGGGTAGCATCATCGCCGAGTGTGTCGCCGGTCTCAACACGTTGATTGACTTTCGCTACCGCCAACATTTCCGCGCCCGCGCCGGCCGGCGTGGCGAAGGGCGTCAGCGCACTGGCGCGGCCGGTCGCGATGTCCTCATGGAGGTACCCGCCGGCACCGAGATTCTGACCGAGGACGGGGTACTCATCGCCGATCTGATCGAGCCCGGCGCACGGGCAGTCATCGCCCAGGGCGGTCGCGGCGGCCTCGGTAACAACCGGTTCAAAAGCAGCACCAACCGAGCGCCTCGGCGCACGACTCCGGGCGAAGTCGGCGAGGAGAGGCACGTAATCCTGCGACTCAAGGTGATCGCCGACGCCGGCCTCATCGGGCTGCCGAATGCCGGTAAGTCTACTTTCTTGGCGGCGGCCAGCCGCGCCCGGCCGAAAATCGCTGAGTACCCCTTCACGACGCTATATCCCCAGCTCGGAGTGGTCGCCACGGACCACGAAGAATTCGTCCTTGCCGATATCCCCGGCTTAATCGCTGGCGCCCACCAGGGCATCGGACTAGGCCATCGCTTCCTCGGGCATATCGAGCGCTGCCACGTTCTGTTGCATCTGGTCGATGCCGGTGCTGGCGATGTGACGACGCAATATCAGACCGTGCGCGAGGAGCTCGCAGCCTACGGCCATGGTCTGGATCGCAAGGTTGAGATTGTCGCGCTCAACAAAATCGACACCGTCGCCGCGCCGGCTCGCGAGGTGCTGCTCGCGGAGCTCAGATCCGCGACTGGCAGGGAGCCTCTTGCCTTCTCGGCGGCGACTGGCGAGGGCGTTCCGATCGCGCTCACCGCGCTGCTCGCGGCCCTGAGAAACCAGCAAGTGCCTGCCGAGCGTGCCACCGCCGCAGGAGTTTCGGGCAGGTGACGGGCTTGCCACGCGAGCCAGAGGTATTGCTCGGCGAGAAGCTGACGCAGGCGAGCCGCATCGTCATCAAGATCGGATCGAGACTACTGGTGCACCCGGACACCGGCATGTTGCACGAGCATTGGCTCGATGCATTGGCCGATGACATCGCAGCGTTCCGGGCCCGTGATCAGGACGTTATTGTCGTCTCGTCCGGGGCCATCGCGCTCGGCCGCCGCGAGCTGGCGTTGCCGCCGGGCACGCTTCGGCTGGAGGTGAGCCAGGCGGCGGCGGCGGTCGGCCAAATCCGCCTCGCCCATGCATACCACGAGGTGCTCGGGCGCCGCGGCGTGCGGGTCGCGCAAATACTGCTGACTATCGATGATTCGGAGAACCGCCGCCGCTATTTGAACGCCCGCAGCACCCTCAACACGCTGCTGCGGCTCGGGACGGTGGCGGTCATCAACGAAAACGACACCGTAGCGACGGCCGAGATCCGCTACGGCGACAACGATCGGCTAGCGGCGCGTGTGGCCCAGATGATGAGCGCGGATTGCCTGGTATTGCTCTCGGATATCGGCGGCCTTTATTCGGCCGATCCGCGCGTCGACGCCGCGGCCGATTTGGTGCCGGAAGTTGCCGAGATAGACGATGCGATCGAGGCCATGGCCGGGCGCGCCGGCTCGGACGATGGCTCGGGCGGCATGGTCACCAAGATTGCAGCAGCCGGGATCGCCCACTCCGCCGGCTGCCACGTTGTGATCGCAGATGGTCGGGTTAACCGGCCTCTCACGGCAATCGAGGATGGGGCCGAGTGCACCTGGTTCGTCCCCAGCGAGACACCGCGGGCGGCCCGCAAACAGTGGATCGCCGGGAGCCTCGAGCCAACAGGTGCTCTCACTGTGGATGCCGGCGCAGCACGGGCCCTCAATGTCGGGAAGAGCCTACTGCCAGCGGGTGTGACCACGGTAGATGGTGACTTCCAGCGAGGTGATGCCGTGGTGGTCAAGGGCCCCGACGGCGAAGCCATTGGCCGTGGCTTGTGCGCCTATTCGATGCGCGATGCTCAGCGCATCATGGGGCACAAAAGCCGTGAAATAGAGGAGTTGCTGGGATACCGTGGCCGCGACGAGATGATCCACCGCGATGATCTCGTGCTCCAACGGGAACGCCCGTCGAGGGCCGGAACATCGGGACGGGCGGGAAAGAACTGATGGTGATGCCGGACCGCGTGGCGGGCCAGACCAGGGATTCCGCAAACGACGATGTCGCTGCACTGATGGCAGACATCGGGCGACGGGCGCGCGATGCGGCGAAAGGCCTCGCCGGCGCTACCACCGTGGCCAAAAACACCGCCCTCGTCGCGGCGGCCTCGGCTCTGCGGAGCGACGCGGACGCCTTGCTAGCAGCGAACGCCGAAGACATGGTGGTCGCTGGAGATCGCGGCCTCAATCCGGCGATGAAGGACCGTTTGGCGCTCGACAAGGGTCGGATTGAGGCGATCGCTGATGGGCTCGAGGCTATCGCCGCGTTGCCTGATCCGGTCGGCGAGACGATCGCCGCGTGGAACCGACCCAATGGGCTCAAGATCGCACGAGTGCGGGTACCGCTCGGAGTGATCGGCATCATCTACGAATCACGACCGAATGTGACTGCTGATGCTGGCGCGCTGTGCCTCAAGGCGGGAAATGCAGCCATCTTGCGTGGCGGCTCGGAGAGCTTTCACTCCTCGCGAGCCATCTTCGAATGCCTCCGGCACGGGCTGAAGATCGCCGGTCTGCCCGCCGACTCGATTCAGATGGTGCCGACTCGCGATCGCGCCGCGGTCGGCGAAATGCTACGGCTGAGCAAGTTCATCGATATCATCGTGCCGCGTGGCGGCAAGTCGCTGATCGCCCGGGTCCAGGCGGAGAGCCGAGTGCCGGTAATCGCACACCTCGATGGCAACTGTCATGTATATGTTGAGAGCGCTGCGGATCTCGACATGGCGCGCGCGGTGGTGTTGAACGCCAAGATGCGGCGGACCGGTGTCTGTGGCGCTGCCGAAACGCTGCTGATCGACTGCAAAATCGCGTCCAGCCACCTCCCGCCGATTCTCGAGGACCTCAAAGCAGCGGGCTGCGAGATACGGGGGGATGACGCGGTACAAGCCATCGACCCCGAGGCGCAACCGGCCACCAGCGCAGATTGGGGCACCGAGTATCTCGATTCCATCATCGCCGTCCACGTCGTCGACGGGATCGAGGAAGCAATCGCTCACATCGGAGCCCATGGCTCCCATCACACCGAGAGCATCATCACCGGCGATGACGCGGCTGCCGAACGGTTCCTTCGCGAGGTCGATAGCGCCATTCTCATGCACAACGTCTCGACTCAATTTGCCGACGGCGGCGAGTTTGGTATGGGCGCGGAGATTGGTATTTCGACCGGCCGGCTGCACGCCCGCGGCCCGTGCGGGCTCGAAGAGTTAACCACGTACAAGTACGTCGTGCGCGGCGGCGGTCAGGTTCGCGCCTGAAGCGGCGCTCCAGCCGGAGGGTGTCACAGCCTCCGGACGATCGCAGCGACCGGGGGTTGCAACCGCGTCGGCGCGCGGGTCGGTCCATCGGCCTCCTCGGCGGTTCGTTCAATCCGGCGCACAGCGGCCACCTTCATATCAGCCGGCTTGCCCTGCGGTCACTCGGGCTCGACGAGGTGTGGTGGCTGGTCTCGCCCCAGAATCCGCTGAAAGCGAACACCGAGATGGCGCCGTTCGCCGAACGCTTCGCTGGAGCACGTGCGTGCGCCCGGAAATCGCGTATCCGCGTGTCCGATATCGAGGCCCGATTGGGTAGCAAGCGTAGCTATGACACAGTGCGACGTTTGCACAGGCTCTACCCTTATATTCGGTTCGTTTGGATCATCGGCGCCGATAACCTCGTTCAACTGCCGCGCTGGCACCGTTGGCGCGATTTAATAGAGACTGTCCCTATCGTCGTATTCGACCGCCCTCCTTACTCATACCCAGCCCTTGCCGGCCAAGCGGCAAGCCTATTTCGCCGGCACCGACTACCGATGCGTCTGGCACACCGACTTGCCGAGCACTCGCCGCCGGTGTGGACGTTTCTGTGGCTGGCCAGCGATCCGACCTCGGCGACGGCGATCCGCCGCCAGGACCAGCACGCGCGCGCAAAGGCTTGACTTACGCCGGGCGGGCGACAAACCTTGGGAACAGTGAGAGCCATGGGAGGACGAGGATAACTCCCCAGGACATTCGCCGACGGGTTCGGCAGCTGATGGAGCACGTCGAGGGGTGTCTCGAAGCCGACAAGGCCGAGAATATTGTCGTGATCGACCTCGCCGGCAAGTCATCGATCGCCGATTTCATGGTTATCGCCAGCGGCCGCTCGCAGCGCCAGGTCAGGACGATGAGCGAGCATCTGTCCCGGCTTTTCAAAGGACAGGGCACAGCGGTGCGTGCCGAGGGGGTGGCGCGATGCGACTGGGTCCTTTTGGATGCTGGCGACATCATTGTTCACCTGTTCCGCCCCGACATTCGCTCCTTCTACAATCTCGAGAAGATGTGGGCGGTGGATCTGCCGGAGCCGGAGCACGCCACCATCTAAACGAATCCCGCACAAACGCGGCCATGGCATGCGCCTGACGATCATTGCAGTCGGCCGTATCCGGCGCTGCGCCGCGGGCACGCTATTCGAGGAGTACCAGGCGCGCCTGAGCTGGCGCCTCGGCGTGCGCGAGATCGAAGTGCAAGGCAAGCTGAGCGCGAGCGAGCGGCGAGCACGCGAAGGCGTGCGGGTTCTCGATGCGGTACCGCGCGGCGCCGTCGTCGTTGCCCTCGATGAATCCGGGACCATGCTCTCGAGTGCCGCTCTTGCCGAGCGGCTGCGAGCTTGGCAGGAGGCCGGCAAGAGTGACATCGTGTTCCTCATCGGCGGCGCAGAGGGCCACGCTCGTGCGGTCCGCGAGCGCGCCGCCCTGGTCCTTTCACTTGGTCCGATGACGTGGCCGCATTTTCTCGTACGCGGCATGCTCGCCGAGCAGCTCTATCGCGCCGAGACCATTCTTTCGGGCCACCCGTATCACCGCTCGTGACCGATCCATTGACGTCACCGCGGCCGATCTGCGGTGAAACGATGGTATGATGCGGCCATGCCGATAGAGCCCCGCCCGCGGCCGGTCGTGTTGTGTGTTCTCGACGGCTGGGGGCATCGCGAGGAGGCCGAAGACAACGCGATTGCTCTGGCCGACACGCCCGTCTACGACCGGCTTATGCGGACGTGCCCGCACAGCTTGCTCGGGGCTTCGGCCGAGGACGTCGGGCTTCCCGGCGGCCAGATGGGCAATTCGGAGGTCGGGCACACTAATCTTGGGGCCGGCCGAGTCGTGATGCAGGACATGCCGCGGATCGACGCCGCGATCGCCGATGGCACTCTTCGCGATAACGCCGCGCTCCAGACTCTCATAGAAATCCTCAAGATCGGCGGCGGCACCTGTCATTTGATGGGGCTGGTCTCCCCAGGAGGCGTCCATTCGCACCAGACGCACATCCTTGCGCTCGCCCGAATCTTGGACGGTGCCGGCGTACGGGTCGTTGTGCACGCCTTCCTCGATGGCCGCGATACCCCGCCACGCAGCGCCCTCGACTACATCACCGAAGTGACCGGCGCCATGCCGCCGAATGTCCGCATCGCGACCGTTGCGGGGCGCTACTTTGCGATGGATCGCGACAAGCGATGGGACCGCGTTGCCCTCGCCTATGCTGCGATCGTGACGGCCGAGGGCCGGCGCGTCGAGTCAGCAGCGCACGCCGTACGCTCAGCGTACGAAGCCGATCAGGGCGATGAGTTCGTGATGCCCACGGTCATCGGTGCGTATGACGGGATGGCCGACGACGATGTGATCATCATGGCCAATTTCAGGGCCGACCGGGCACGTGAGATCCTGGAGGCACTGGTCGATCCGGCCTTCGAGGGTTTCGCGCGGCCGCGCACGATGCGTTTTGCCAGCGCCCTCGGCATGGTCTCCTACTCCACTCACCTTGATCGTTTCGTCGAAGCGGTGTTTCCGCCGCTTGCGTTCTCCAATACCCTTGGCGAGCTGGTGGCGAAGGCGGGGTGCCGCCAGCTTCGAATCGCTGAGACCGAGAAGTACGCGCACGTCACTTTCTTCTTTAACGGCGGCGACGAAAGGGTCTTTCCAGGTGAAGACCGTATCCTCGTTCCCTCGCCTAGAGTCGCCACCTACGACCTCCAGCCGGAGATGTCGGCATCTGAGGTGACAGGCCGCCTCGTCGAGGCGATCGAGAGTGGTACGTATGACTTCATCCTCGTGAACTACGCCAACACCGATATGGTGGGCCACACCGGCAGCCTGCCGGCAGCGATGGCCGCGGTTGAGGCGGTGGATCAATGCCTCGGCCGCCTGCTCACGGCGGTCGAGGAAGCGGGCGGGGTTCTGTTCATCACCGCCGACCATGGCAACGCCGAGCGCATGCGCGATGCGGACACCGATCAGCCGATGACGGCTCACACCGTCAGCCGCGTGCCCTTCATTGTTGCCGGTGGCGCCGATTCGCTGTCCGTTGAGAACGGCCGGCTTGCAGACGTTGCACCGACGCTTTGCCCGTTCCTCGGAATACCCACCCCCGCCGAGATGACCGGCCATAGCCTGGTTACGGTCGCACCAACCGGGCGGCACGCCCTTGCATCAGCTTCCTAGCTACACGACAGCGTTCATCGGTGCTGTGTTCGCCGGCCTCGTTGCCGACGCGCCCACGGCCATCGCATCGGAGGCAGACGAGCTGCGCGAGCTCGAACATGCCATCGACGAGAGCCGCGATCGGCGCACCGTGCTTGAGGAGGAGGCCATCAGCGCTCAAGAAGAGCTCGCCGCCATGCGCCGGGCGTTGATCGCCGCCGCGGCGTCAGCTCAGAAACGTGAGGCCGAGGTCTCGGAGCTGGAGTACCGTCTGACTGCGCTGCGCGCGGAGGAGCGCGCCAAGGCGGCGCACCTCAGGAGCCGCCGCACGGCCCTCGCCTCGACGCTCGGCGCGCTGCTGCGCTTGAGCCGTCGGCCGCCGGAGGCGCTGATCGCCACACCCACCTCTGCGGTCGATACCGTTCGCAGCTCGAAGCTGCTGTCGGCGGTCGTACCGACGCTCAAGGGCCAAGCCGAAGCGTTGCGGGCAGAACTGGCAGCGGTGCATCGGCTCCGGACCGAGATCGCGAGCGAGCAGGACCAACTCGGACAGGCCCTGACGGCGCTCGACGGCGAACAGCGCCTGATCCGTCGACTACTCGATCAGAAGGCCAACAAGAGCCGCCGCGCTGAGGCAGAGGTGGCAGCGATGGAACGGCAGCTTAGTCAGCTAGCCGCCCAGGCCGAGGACCTGCGGGCACTGGTGAGTCAACTTGCCGCCGTGACGCGGATGCCGCCCGAATCGCCGGTCAGCCAAGCGACGGCGCCTTCGAAGGCTGCTCGCATTTCTTTCTCGGCGGCGCGCGGCGTCATGCCGCTGCCGGTGCTGGGACGGCTCGTTGTCCGGTTCGGACAGATCAATGCATACGGCATGCGCTCTCGCGGCGTTTCCATCGAAGCGCGTGCGAGCGCTCACGTCATCGCTCCTCATGACGGCCATGTCGCGTTCGCCGGCATCTTTCGCTCTTATGGGCAACTCTTGATCATCGCTCACGGCGAGGGATATCATACTCTGCTGGCGGGCCTGGACCGGATTGAATGCGACGTCGGCCAATGGGTGCTGGCTGGAGAGCCCGTCGGTCAGATGGCTGACCGAGCAAGAAATCCTGTCCTGTATGTCGAGGTGCGCCGGGATGGAGAGCCCGTCAATCCGCTCGTGTGGTTGGCCGGCAGTGATGGCAAGGTGAGTGGGTGATCGAAATGACCCCGCGTAGACGTTTGGTGGCGCTCGCGACGGGGATCGCGTTGGTCCTGTCGGCGCCGGTGGCCGTTCAGGCCGCCAGCTCGGAGACATACAAACAGCTTGAGCTGTTCGGCGACATCTTCGAGCGGGTGCGCGCCGAATACGTCGAAGAGGTCGACGATGCGGAGCTGATCGAGGCGGCCATCAACGGCATGCTGTCGTCGCTCGATCCGCACTCGGCTTATCTGAACCCGAAGAACTTCCAGGAAATGCAGGTTCAGACCCGCGGATCCTTCGGTGGCCTCGGCATCGAAGTGACGATGGAGAACGGGCTGGTCATGGTCATCTCGCCGATCGATGACACGCCGGCCTATCGCGCGGGTGTGATGGCCGGCGACGTGATAACCCACCTCGACCACGAGCCGGTGCTTGGTCTGACATTGTCGCAAGCCGTTGAGCGCATGCGTGGGCCCGTGAACTCGCCGATCGAGGTCACCATCAGGCGGCCCAGCGTCGAAGAGCCCTTCGACGTTGTGATCACTCGGGCGGTCATCAAGCTTAAATCGGTGCGGTCGCGGGCTGAGGGTGATGCCGGCTACGTGCGGATTACGAACTTCAGCGAGCAGACGGCGCGAGATGTGAAGAAAGCGGTTGACCAGCTGAAAGAGGCCTTAGGCGGCCGGATCAAGGGGTACGTGCTGGATATGCGCAACAACCCGGGAGGGCTTTTGGATCAGGCGGTGCAGGTCTCCGACATGTTCCTGGATCGTGGCGAGATCGTCTCGACGCGCGGGCGCAGCCAGCAGAACCTGTCGCGCTACAACGCCAAGCGCGGTGACGTCACCGACGGCAAACCGATAATCGTCTTGATCAACGGGGGGTCGGCTTCAGCAGCAGAGATAGTGGCGGGCGCCCTGCAGGACCACAACCGCGCCATCCTCATGGGCACATCGTCCTTCGGCAAGGGGTCTGTCCAGACAGTGACTCCGTTGCAGGATCACGGTGCCCTCCGGCTCACCACCTCGCGCTATTACACGCCGTCCGGGCGGTCGATTCAGGCGCGCGGCATTGAGCCCGACATCGAGGTCGAACAGGCCCGAGTAGAGGCCATCAATCTCGGTCCGCGGCGAAGTGAGGCGAACTTGCCCAACCATCTGGAGGGCGAGGCGGGCGAGAGCACGGCCGAGGATGGACAGGAAAGTGATGCAGCGCCACAGGACTACCAGCTGGCGCGGGCCTTGGACCTACTGCACGGCCTATCGTTGTTCGGCAGCGGCGCTACCAACTGAACGACGAAAGCGCGATACCGGGGTGGAGCGGGCGGCATGGCCCGGAGACCGCGGGCTTCGTGACAACGGCATGAACAACGGCCGACACCGGATGGCGGGGGCGGCGTTATGACGGCGCTTGCCGTCGTCTCGCTGGTGTTACTGGCTGCCCTCGGCGGCCTGATCGGATGGGCCGTCGCTACCTTCGACGATACGGCGACCGAAGCGGCGCAACGACGTCAGACCGTCATCGTTGATATGCCGCCGCCGCCGAGCGCGCCGATGTTCTCTGAGGTTCCGCAGCGTCCGCCAGACGAAGCGCCGCTGACCGATGGGGCTGCCGATGTGCCGGTGCCGCCACCGTCGGCACTTGACCCGGCAGAGGAGACTGCGGCGGATCAGCCATCGGACGGCGCGCCCGCCGAAGATCAATCAATGGCGCCTAGCGCTGCACACGACCCGGAGGTTGGCCTCGAGACCGATTTTTCTGCCGCCGATGACCCGATGTCGGCGACGGCGGGCAGGACCGAGCTCGACGTGGCCGTTGCACCGATCGCCGAGGACGCCCGGGAGGAGCTGGCGGCGGTAACGCCGCCGCCCGAGCCGACCCGGCCAGCGGACCCGACTTCCGCCGACGATGAGCCGCGCGCTGATCCGCCGGCCCGCGCCCCACCGGGAGTTCCACGTAGTCTCGATGAGTTCCGCAGCGCACCGGTGCCCGATCCCGGGCTTATTGCCGCAAGTCCCGTCGGCCCGCTTCCGGTGATCGGCGCCGACGGACGCCAGCCCTGGCAGGCATATGCGCGGCACCATGAGGACACCGGCACCAAGCCGCGCATCGCTATCGTGCTCGGCCGCCTCGGCCACAGCCAGTCGGCGACCCACGCCGCGATTCAACAGCTGCCGGGCACCGTCACACTGGGTTTCGCGCCGTACGCCCCCAACCTCACTGACTGGATCGCCCAGGCGCGCGCAGCGGGCCACGAGGTTCTGCTGCAGATCCCGATGGAGCCGTTCAACTACCCGACCAGCGATCCGGGGCCCCACACGCTTCTGACCTCGCTCTCAGCCGAGGACAACATCGGCCGCCTAGAGTGGCTGTTGGGGCGTGGCTCCGGCTACGTCGGTGTGACCAACTTCATGGGCTCGCGGTTCACGAGCTCGGCGGACCACCTACGGCCCGTTTTCGGTGTCCTCAAGACGCGTGGCCTCCTGTTCCTGGATGCTCGGGTCAGCCGCAACAGCGTTGCCGAGCAGGTGGCGATGGACCTCGGGGTGCCCAACACCCAATCGAGTCGCTTCCTCGATCTCGAGGCCTCGCGGGTCGCCATCGATGCCCGCCTCTATGAGCTTGAACGCATCGCCAAGTCGGCCGGCAGTGCGGTCGGAATCGGCTTTCCCTACCCCGTCACCATCGAGCGGTTGGCGGCCTGGGCGCAATCGCTCGACGATAAGGGCATCGCGCTCGTACCGGTCTCCGCCTTGGCGGCCGAAGCCGTGCAGCAGTGACGGCCAATGCACCGCCGGACGCCTACCGGTCCGGCGTCGGCATGATGCTCCTCAACATCGACGACGATGTGTTCGTCGCGCGCCGTCGGGACATGCCTAGCCCTTTCTGGCAAATGCCCCAAGGCGGTATCGACGACGGCGAATCACCGCGCCAGTCGGCCTTGCGGGAGCTGAAGGAGGAAATCGGCACGAACAACGCCGACATCATCGCCGAGAGTCGTGGTTGGTTCACCTATAATCTACCCGCCGATTTGGTCGGTAACTTGTGGGGGGGCCGCTATCGCGGGCAGCGCCAAAAGTGGTTCGCGCTGCGCTTCACCGGTCGGGACGAGGAGATCAACATCGAGACAGAGCATCCCGAGTTCATCGAATGGAAATGGGTCGCTCCGTGGACGCTCCCTCAGTTGATCGTGCCCTTCAAACGAGCGCTTTACGCAGAGCTATTGATCGAGTTCCAGACGCTGCTCCCGGGCTCGGCGGGCCGGCCGAGCAGCTCCATCTCCAAAAGCTAGGGCCGTGCGATAGGGCGCGGCCCTGCAACGCGTCCGATCTGCGTCGATTCAGGCGAGTTCCTTGACCTTCCTAGTCTTGGTCTTGCTCTTGGCTTTCACCTTGGACTTCTGCACTTCCCGTTGGACCTTCTCGAGCGTCCTCCACGGCCGGTCCTGACCCTCGAAATTGAACTCGCACTTGACCCCGTGCGGGTCGAAACAGAACACCTGGTGCAAATCCATGCCCGGGACTTCGCGGTCGGACCACTTGATGCCGTTGGCATCCAGGCGAGCGGTAAACTTCTCGAAATTGTGGGCGCGAAAGGCGATGTGATCCACCGCGCCACTATCCTTGAGAGTGAACCTCATTGTCTGATCGATGGCGCCGCTGTGTTTGGGAAGCGGATCGTCGATCTGGATAACGTGGACAACCGGGGTACCCCCTATATACAACCACAAGCCCGGATCCTTGAAGTTGGGGCGCCAGCCCTCCTCGAACCCTAGCCCATCCACGTAGAACCGACGGCACTCCTCAACGTCGTTCGTGAGAACATTTACGTGGTCGAGCGTGGCAATGTTCCCCAATTTGCCGGTCTTCATATTGAGTGCCATGAGTCCTCCTCGGATGGTCAGCCAGCGCAGCTCGGGCGGCGGTTCAGATCCTGAGGCGATGATAGCGAACGCCCCTGGGGGTGGCAATAACCGCAGCCGCGGCGTGTCACTAACACACGATATGTCCGGTTTATGTACCAGACGATCTGTCCGGATTTAGAAGCTCTCCAGGCTATGGAGGGTTTGGATGCGCCGGACAGAGCAGTTGCAGGGACTGAGATTGATGAAGTTCGAGGAGGTTTACGGCCGCACCCATCGGGGTTGCTTGAGCCAAGCCGAGGCGGCGGAGGTTCTCGGCGTTTCAGAGCGCACCTTCCGGCGCTGGCGCGACCGCTATGAGGCGGACGGCGCGGAAGGGCTCTACGATCGCCGTCTGGGCCGGGTCTCGGCGCGGCGCGCGGCGGTCGACGAGGTGACGGCGCTGTTGGCGCTGTTCGACACCCGCTACTGGGACTTCACCGCCAAGCACTTCCACGAGAAGCTGGTCGCGGACTATGCCTTCAAGCGCAGCTACAACTGGGTGCGGCTGAGCTTGCAGGCCCATGGGCGAAGACGGGCGGCGCCCAGGCGCGGGGCGCACCGGCGCAAGCGGCCGCGCCGCGCGCTGCCCGGCATGATGCTGCATCAAGACGGCTCAAGCCACGCGTGGGTCCCCGATCAGTGGTGGGACCTGATCGTCACCATGGACGACACCACCAGTGAGATCTACTCGGCCTTCTTCGTCGCCGAAGAGGGCACGATGTCGAGCTTTCAGGGGGTGTCCGAGGCGATCCGGGCCAAGGGGCTGTTCTGCTCGCTCTATGCCGACCGCGCCGGCCACTACTGGCACACCCCTGAGGCCGGCGGCACGGTCGACAAGGACAATCCGACCCAGTTCGGCCGCGCCCTGGCCCAGCTCGGCATCGAGCTGATCCCGGCCTACTCGCCCGAGGCAAGGGGGCGCTCGGAACGCATGTTCGCCACCCTGCAGAAGCGCCTGCCCCAGGAGCTCAGGCTCGCCGGCATCACCGACATGGCCCAGGCCAACCGCTTCCTCAAGGAGCTCTACCTGCCAGGCCACAACGCCCGCTTCGCGGTGCCGCCGGAAGCCGAGGGCACCGCCTTCGTGCCCTTCGCCGGTACCCTCGACGACATCCTCTGCGTGCAGCAGGAGCGCACCGTCTCCAACGACAACACCGTGCGCTACAAACGCCTGGTGCTGGCGATCCCGCCCGACCGCCATCGCCGCCACTACGTCAAGGCAAGGGTCCGGGTCCACGAATACCCCGACCGCACCCTCGCCGTCTTCCATGGGCCGCGCTGCCTGGCCCGATACCAGGCCGACGGATCGCCCATCAACACAAGCCACAGACAGGCCGCGTGATCCGCTTCGACGCGACCGGCCAGTGGATAAGGGGACGGCCGCTCCGCGCCCGACCCCTTATCCACTGGCCCAACAACCACAACTGAAGCGGTCAATTCAGTTTGTTCTCGACATAACCGCAGCCGCGGCGA
The DNA here is from genome assembly GCA_965248765.1 of Alphaproteobacteria bacterium. Lineage (GTDB taxonomy): Bacteria > Pseudomonadota > Alphaproteobacteria > VGEJ01 > VGEJ01 > CBDFKF01. Next base: position 128,133 of record CBDFKF010000003.1, on the reverse strand, counting down.
CGGTTAATTCGCTGCCGCGACGGCATGATTCTGTGCCATGTGCAGGGCGCACCTTAGCCGCACGTGCCTCGGCACGATTAGGGATTGATCGAGGGCCCGGCCAGCGCGCGATTGAGGTTGTGGGCGGCGCTGATCAACGCGAGATGCGTGAACGCTTGAGGGAAATTGCCGAGGTGCTCGCCGCGCGGCCCCAGCTCCTCGGCGTAGAGGCCGAGGTGGTTCGCATAGCCGCTGATCTTCTCGAATATGAAGCGTGCTTTGTCGAGCTCGCCGGCGCGCGTCAGGCATTCGACGTACCAGAAGGAGCACATGTTGAAGGTGCCCTCCTCGCCCAAGAGACCGTCCGAGGCGCCACGGTCGGCGCGATAGCGGAAGACGAGCGAATCGTCGACGAGGTCGGTCTCGATCGCCCGCAAGGTCGAGAGCCAACGCCGATCGGTCGGACTGATGAAGCGCACGAGCGGCATCAACAGGCTCGAGGCGTCGAGTGCTGTGGTCTCCTTGTGCTGGATAAAAACGCCACGGCCCGGCTCCCAGAAATCGGTCATGATCTCGCGGTAAATGGCGTCGCGGCAGGCGTGCCAGCGATCGAGCGGCGCCGGCAGCGAGCGTTTGTGGGCCAGACGGAGGCCACGGTCGATGGCCACCCAGCTCATGAGGCGCGAATACAGGAACTCGTGGCGGCCGCCGCGCACCTCCCAGATGCCCTCGTCGGGCTGCTGCCAATTGACGCACACCCAGTCGATTAGCCGCACCAGGTTCTCCCAGAAATCGTGGTGGATCGGCTCGCCATACTTGTTGTGGAGATAGACCGCATCCATCAGCTCGCCGTAGATGTCGAGCTGGAGCTGATCGTAGGCACCGTTGCCGATGCGCACCGGCGACGAGCCGCGGTACCCCTCGAAATGCGGCAACGCTTGCTCGGTCAGCGCATGACGCCCGTCGATGCCGTACATGATCTGTAACGAGCCGTCGGCATTAAGCTCTCCGCAACGGTCCTCGATCCAATGCATAAAGGCGCCCGCTTCATCGGTGAAGCCGAGGCGTATGAGACCGTAAAGCGTGAAGGCAGCGTCGCGGATCCAGGTATAGCGATAGTCCCAGTTGCGCTCGCCGCCGAGCTCCTCCGGCAAGCCGAAAGTCGGCGCCGCCACGATAGAGCCGTAGGGCTTGGAGGTGAGCAGCTTGAGCGTGAGCGCCGAACGGTCGACCATGGCCCGCCACCTGCCGCGGTATGTCGAATGCGCGATCCACCGTTGCCAGTAGTGCAGGGTCCGATCCAACGCCCGCTCAGCGTAATCTGGGCCAAGTGCATCGGAGACCTCGCCCTCGTGCACCGTCTCGAGGATGAAGGTCGCGGTGTTGAGCACGCCGAGGCTGAACTCGGCGATCGCCGCGCCGTCCTCGATCCGCATTGGCACGGTCGCGCACAACCGGAGGACGGTGCCATCAGCGCCGTCCGAGACGAACAGCACATCGTCCCCCTGCATCTCGACGGTGCGTTCCGCACGTCCATAATCGAAGCGCGGATCGCAGCGCATGCGGAAATGAACCTCGCCGCGAACCGTTTTGGCGGTGCGGACGACCTTGTGGATGTGGCCGGTCTCGAGCACCGGCATGAAATCACAGACCTCGGCGACCCCCTCCTCCGAGAGGAATCGCGTGAGCAGAACGTTGGTCTCGGGAAGGTAGAGCTGGCGGTGGCGGACGCGCACCAGGTCCGGCGCGATCTTGAAGCGCCCACCCTTCTCATCATCAAGGAGTGCGGCGAACACCGATGGTGAGTCGAAATGCGGGATGCACAAGAAGTCGATCGAGCCGTCCATGCCCACGAGCGCGATCGTGTGCAGGTCGCCGATGATCCCGTAGTTCTCGATCGGCTGGTAGGGCATAGCCCCTCCTACACGCTGAGCTTGATGTCCCAAAGCGGGGGATCCGCGGCGATCGCAATCTCGGTCTCGATGAGCGAGCCGCAGCCCGGGCAGAAGAACATGCGGAAAGCGACCTCATCGTCGATGAAGCGGTGGGGGTCGCCGACCCGCGGATTTGACGCCGGGACTGGGTGATCCTCGCGCAGGCAGTGATCCTTGTAATTCGCATCGACCGGCCCGAGCGCGGTGTCGCACTTGGCACAAGAGGCCGTGAGAGCGCCGCCGTTGTGGCGTATATGCAAGTTCTCCGTGGCTTCGATGACGATCGCGCCCTCGGCGACGGCGGTTTGACGATGGTCGCGCCGCACCCGCTCGGCGCGCACCTCGGCGCGGTGCGTCGCTGTGGCCTCGGCGTCGACCTCGTCACGCGCGTTCAGAACCGCACCGTAGATCCTCTGCGCCGCGTCCGCCGAGATTGAGCGATTATCGAGGTCCGCCTGGATAAGCGCCGGATCGCGATCGAAGGGATCGCCGTAGCCACCGCCGCCGGTCCAACAGACTGCATACACGTCACTCGGAAACTGCTCGAAGTTTTGTTCGCGCAGGCCGAGTGTAATGTGCTCGCCCTCGGCCTCGGCGGCGTCCTCCGGCATCTCGCGACGACCGAGCCGCGCCAGCACGTCCGAATCCTTGATGAAGGTATAGGAGTTCGTGGTGGCTGGATGGCCGCCCATAACGCCCGTCGAAGTCGGGATCGCGTTGCCGGACGATAGTGTGTCCTGCACCACCCGGTCGGTGTTGTGCGGAATGAAGCAGCTTTCGGCCGACAACCCGCCGCGGAACTTACCTGCACCACCCGAATCAGTAATCTCCTTGCGGTACAAGAACAACAGGGGAAAGGTCTGCTCGGTGTGCTCGATGTTGGGTAGGAGGCAGATCGGCGTGTGCGCCTGACCGCCGGTCGAGATGCCGTCGGCCTTGGAGAAGGCCCCAATCGCGCCGCCGATCGGATCGATCAGCACATACCCGTAGCGCTCGCCCCACTGGTCGATGCCGCGAAAGATGGTGGCCGGCCACTGGCTCGTGCCACCGATGCAGATGATGTCCTTCCGCATCTCCGGATCGGGGTAGATCATCTTCGAGAGCGCGTTGTAAGCGGGGTAGAGGGATATCTCCATGGCTTGTACGGGCGCCGTGGAGACCGAAGCCGGGTGCTGAGCGCAGGTGAAAGTGCCGGGCGTCGGATCGAAGTCGATGTGCCGCAGGGCACCGCCAATAGCGAAGTTCTGGTCCCAGCACAGGAGCTCGTTGATGGCGACCATGAGCGAGCCGCGCCAACCCGAGTAGGTGGCATTCATGGCCCCGTCCTGGGGCGCCGTCCCCTCATTCTCGAAAGTCAGCCGCTCGCCTTCCTTGCGTACCGTCAACACCACCCTATGGGTGCGGCGATCGCCGGGCCGACAGGCCTCGACATAGGTCCGGTCCTGCCACGTCCCGTCATGCAGCCGCTGCATCTTGTCGAGGAAGGCGACCTCGGCGTTGTCGACAACCTTCCTCATCGCGCCCTTGACGGTGGATGCGCCGTAGCGGGCAATCAGCGTTTCGACGCGCTCCCGGGCGCGCACGTTCCCAGCCATCTGAGCCCGGAAATCGAGCGCCACCATGTCAGGGCGGCGCGATGAGCGGAGGTAGAGATCTTCGATGTCGCGCCGGATCGTCCCGTTTTCGATGATCTTCACCGGTGGAATCAAAATGCCCTCGTCGAACGCGCTCTCCGCAGCCGGACGGAAGCTGCCGGGTGTGATGCCGCCGATGTCGTATTGGTGCAGGCAGTTGGTCGTCCAGCAGAACAGCACGCCTTCATGGAACACCGGACAGATGAGCATGACGTCCATCTGGTGCGCCGCGCCGACCCAAGGATCGTTGGCGAGGAACATGTCGCCATTACGGATGCCCGGGTTGTCCGCACGGTTCTCGAGTATCCACTTCACCTGGGTGTCGGTGACGCCCGACATGTACTGCATGTAGGGCCCGAAATAGACGAACTCGGCATCCTCGGTGAGGATCGAAGGGTTGAGATCCAGGGCGTACATCGCCACCGGCGATCCGGAGATACGTTGGATCGTCGCCCCGTGCTCTTCGTTGATGTTCCACAGATTGTGGCGGATGACCTCGTAGGTGACCGGATCGATGTCGGTCTGCCCGTCGCGGTGTAACTGCAGTTCCGGGGGGATGCGTAACGTTGCGGGCGGCACATACGGGTTGGTTACACCATCGAAAACCGTGTCGGTCATTTCGCTGATCCGGGGCATGGGGCGCGTTCCTTAGCCGGACAGGGTGAGTTCGAAGTCGCTAAATGCATCGACCGCCAGCCGCTGGCCGGGGTGGACGACGACCGTCGTGACCGGTGTCTCGATCATCGCGGGACCGGCAAGCGCGCTCCCGGGCTGCAGAGCGGGGCCATTGTAGATCGGCGTCTCCAGCGCCTCGCCGTGGTCGGGCCAGTGGACGCGCCGCGGCGCACGTAGAGCGGCTGGGTCGATCGTCTCGGCCAGCTCTGTGGCCGGAGCTAGCAGCGGCTTGGGGGTAAATGCACTGGCCCGGCAGCGGAAGGTGACGATCTCAAGCCGCGCGCCGCGCAGGGACGATCCGGCACCGTACAAACGCTCATAACTCGCGGCAAAGTCCTCAGGCAGGCGCGCGAGCCCGGCCGGTGTCAAGCGATCGCCTTCGAGCACCACCTCGACTTCGTTGATCTGGCCGCGGTGGCGAATGTCGAGTGCAAGGGCGAAGTGATGGCGGTCAGTGGCAAGGCCGTCTTCGGTGAGTACCGCCGCGGCCCGCTGCCGAAGCCCGGCCAGCCGCTCGTTGATCCGCTCATGCGCAAACGGCGTCGCCATGATATCGACCTGCTCGAGGACGTGGAGCACGTCGGCGGAAGCCGCCCCGAAGGCGCACCAGACCGACGCCGTCTCTTTTTGCGGGATGATAACCTTGCGCACGCCGAGCTCGGCCGCGAAAACGCCGGCGTGAACGGGGCCAGCGCCGCCAAATGCAAACAGCACAAAATCACGGGGGTCGAAGCCCTTCTGCACGGTTACTTTGCGGATCAGATCGGCCATCTGGAACTCGGCGATGCGAGCAATGCCAGCAGCGCATTCGATGGCACCCATGCCGAGGCGCGTGGCGACGCTTTCGATCGCTCGCTCCGCCTTGGCGCGATCGAGGCGCAACGCTCCGCCTGCGAAGTTGTCCGGGTTGAGATAGCCGATAACCAGGTCGGCGTCGGTGACGGTCGGCTCTGTGCCACCGTGGCCGTAGCACGCGGGGCCCGGAGCGGCGCCGGCGCTTTCCGGGCCTACTTGGAGGCTCCGAGTTACCTCATCGATACGCACGAGGCTGCCGCCGCCGGCACCAACGGTCTGTATGTCGACCTTGGGCAGGAAGTACTCGTACTGATTGACGAGACTCTTGTGCGTGTAAGCGGGCACACCCCCGTGGATGACGCCAACATCGAACGAGGTACCACCCATGTCGGTCGTGATGATGTTGGGCTCGCCCATCGCCTCGCCGATGAACCGCGATCCGGTGACGCCCGAGACGGGCCCCGAATCGAGCGTGAGCAAGGGCGCGTCCATGGCCCGCCGCAGCGAGACCGTGCCACCCCCGCTTTGGGTAATTTGCAAGCGCTCACGATAACCGAGTTCCTTCAGCTCGCGGCCGACCCCGGCGATGTAGCCGGTTGTCACGGGGCCGATATACGCGTTCAACGCCACCGCCGTGGTGCGCTCGTATTCGCCCCATTTGGGGACGAGCTCGTGCGAGCAAGTAACGAACATCGCCGGCGCACGGGCATGGATCATCGCCTTGATGCACGCTTCGTGCGCTGGCTCCTTGAACGACCATAGAAACAAACGGCGATCGCCTCAACGCCGAGATCGATCAGTTCGCCGATTGCCACGTCGGCCTCGGTCTCGTTGAGCGGCACCACGATTTCGCCAAAACAATCGACGCGTTCTGAGACACCGCGGATCAGGGCCTTGGGGACGATGGGATCAGGCTTGCTGCTTTCCGGGAAGTGCACCACCAAGCGGACATCCCGGCCGGTCAACCCACGCGAGCCGCGCATGATGTGAATGACGTCGTTGTGGCCCTTGGTCGTGATCAACCCGACCTTGGCACCAGCCTTCTGAATCACCGTGTTGGTGCCGACCGTGGTGCCGTGGGAGAGCAGCGCTATCGATTGGCACAGCTCCTCAAGGCTCAAGCCCAGCTTGGCGGCGGCCGCGCGCACCGCCGCGATGAGCCCCTCGCCGAAGTTCGCCGGCGTCGACGCCGCTTTTGCCGTGGTGACGCGGCCTGCCTCGTCAACGACTACGCAGTCGGTGAAGGTGCCGCCAATGTCGATCCCGCAGAGATAGGTGGGCATACGCGGGGCCGCGTCAGTCGACAGATCGGCGCAGCAGGACTTCCGCGGCCGGTGCGGGCGCCTGAAACCTACTCGGCTGCCACGGGGACGATGTTGCCTTCGGCGTCGCGCCTGTAGCCCAGCGCCTTGACTCGCTCGACGAGAGGCTCGGGCCACGTAACCTTGCCGGCATCGGCACCGCCGAGAATCGCCATCAGCAGCTGTTCGCCATCGCTCACGTTGCGGAATCCCCGGTCGACCCCAACCGGCACGGAGATCACGTCGAACGGCTCGAGGACGATCTCGCTCTCGCCATTATCTCCCCAGTACACGGCCCATCGGCCGGTCAGCGCGACGAAAACCTCGACCGTCGTGTGGCCATGCAGAGAGGCTCCCTTGTCCTTCTCGGCGCTGATCATCGTTATGTTGAAGCCCTCGATCTCTGTGATCGCCGGCCTCAACGCCGGGTCCTCGGTAACCCCGGGCCCAATGACGTTGAAGATCTTGCGCTTGTATTCGGGTAGCAGCGAATCGATGAAGCCAGCCTCAGTGAACTGGAGCTGACCGTACCGAGCGACCCGCCCCAGCACTTCCTCGCGTGCGATCGGCCGACTCCGCCCGCTATGTCCAGCATCGCCAGCTTGGCCCTCGCGGCCGGCGAGCGCGGAGGCCGTCGTTTCCCCCGACCGAAGGTTGACGATATTGCCCATTTCGTCGAGAGCAAAGCCTGCGGCGCGGGCGCGATCGAGGAGGCTCTGCGGCCATGTCACCTTACCCGGATCGGTGCCGCCATTGATCGCGAATAGCACCGATTCCTCGTCGGTCAAGCAGCGGAAGCCGCGCATGATCCCGACCGGCACCGAAATGACGTCGAACCGGTCGAGTTCCACCGACTCCTCGCCATCATCGCCCCAGTAGATCTCCCAGCGACCGGTGAGGGGCATGAACACCTCCACGGTCTTGTGATTGTGGAGTGCGGCCCCGTTGCCCTTGGTCGCCATGATATAGCCGATGTGGAAACCGTCGACCTCCGCAATCGCGGCGCGCATGGATGGATCCTCGGTGACCCCGCCGCCGATCACGTTAATAATCTTGCGCTGGTACTCTGGCAGCACCGAATCGAGGAACGCGCCCTCGCTAAAGGTGGCTTCCGCAAAACGCGCCACCCGCGTGCGCATCTCCTCGACCGTGACCGTTCTTTTGCCCATCGAAGCCTCCCGAACTATCCGCCACATGGCGAGTGCGCAGTGCGCTCACACGCCGGCAGACCTGTTCTCGAATGTAACGACAGGGCACGCCGAAGGCTAGTCAATCAACCTTAGGGGAATGCCCTTTGCCCCTGGATTCTCGCGCGTTTCGTTGGCGTTGCCATGGCTTCTGCGATAGGATCGGGCGTTGGCTCGGCAAAGCGGGGCAGCGTCTCTCCTAAACCACAAACAAGGTGTCTCGGCACCGCAGGGAGTCGGCGAGGAGAACTCGGAAAATTGGGCGCACGCGGGCCATGACGGTCCGCGCGGGTGCGCGTCTCGGGCCGGGCGCTACGGTGCGTCGTGAAGCCGGTGGCGTGCGTTGCCAGAGGAGGAGCCCTAGATGTATCCCGCAATAATCAGCGAGTACGTCGCGCCGGCCAGTGTGGCCGAAGCCCTGGAGGCGCTCGGCAGCAATCCGGGCGCGACGGTGTTTGCCGGCGGCCAAAGCGTCATGCAGGCGATCAAGGCACGGCTCGTCGAGCCCGGCTGCGTCATCGACCTCAACGGCGTTGCCGAGCTCAAGGGCGTCAGCACCGGCGCGAATTGCGTCACCATCGGGCCGATGACGCGCTACGCTGATCTCAACCAGGAAACCAAGCTGCACGGCGCGTACCAGGCCGTCTGCGATGCAGCAACCACGGTCGCCGATCGCCAGGTCCGCAATCGCGGAACGATCGGCGGCAGCATTTGTTGGAATTACCTCGCTGCTTGTATGCCTCCGACGGTGCTGGCAATGGACGCCACGCTGGAGTTGACAAAGCCAGGCGGTGGGACGCGCACGGTGGCGGCCACCGACTTCTTCAAGGGCCCCCTCGAGACTGCGCGCGAAGACGATGAGCTGCTGACCAAAATTAGCCTCGCGGCGGCATCGGCGAACGCGGGGAGTGCATACTCGAAATGGTCGACGCAGGCCGACGGCTTGCCGATCATCGGGGTCGCCGCCTACGTCGAGACTGACGGCAGCGGCACGTGCACGGCGGCCCGCCTTGCGGTCGGCGGTATCCTGCCTGTGACCCGCCGCTCGCCGGCCGGGGAGAGTGCCCTCGTCGGCAAGAAGGCCGATGACGGTGCCGGGATTGATGCGGCGTTGGCTGCGGCAGCCGACGAAATCGACCCGCAAGGCGACCGTTGGGTCGAGGGCGACTACCGCAAAGTTCTGATCAAAGATTTGGGCCGGCAGGTGGTCGGCACAGCGTTCCAGCGCGCGAGCTGAAGGAGGCGGCGATGAACAAGACCGTCAATATTAACATCAACGGCGTCACCTATCAGGACACGGTACCCATCCGCATGCTGCTGGTTGACTTCATTCGCGATCGCGCAGGCTTGACGGGGACGCACGTCGGCTGCACCTACGAGGGCCGCTGCGGCACCTGCACAGTGCGTATCGATGGCGAGGCCATGAAATCCTGTCTCATGCTCACGGTGCAGGCCGACGGCAAGGAAGTCGCGACCGTCGAGGGCTTGACCAAGGACGGCAAACAGCACCCGCTGCAGGAGACGTTCAACGAGTACCATGCTCTGCAGTGTGGTTTCTGCACTCCGGGGATTCTGATGAACGCCGCCGAGTTCCTCGAGAAGAACCCGAATCCGAGCGAGGACGAGATTCGTAACTCGCTGATCGGCAACATTTGCCGCTGCACCGGCTATGTCCACATCGTCGAGGCGATCGCGGCCGCCGCCGAGCGCATGCGTTGAGCGCTGCGCGACTACCAGAGCAAGGATTGAAAAGATGACAAACGGTCCTTCCCACACTCCCGAATCGCACTGGGTCGGTAAGAGTTTCCCTCGGAAGGAGGATGCCCGGCTCAGCAGTGGCAAGGGTCAGTACCTCGCCGACTTGCAGGTGCCGGGCATGGTGCACCTCGTGTTCGTGCGCTCAACACACGCTCATGCCAAACTGAAGAGCGTTGATACCAGCGCCGCGGAGGGCATGCCTGGCGTACTCGCCGTAATCATTGGCGATCAGCTCAAGAACGAGATCAAGGGCTTTCCTCTCCCGGTGGTCGTACCGGCACTGCCGGCCAACTACCCGAAGTTCTGGCCGCTTGCCGTGGACAAGGTGCGCTTCCACGGCGAGCCGATCGCCGCCGTCGTCGCGCTAGACAAGTACCAAGCCGAGGATGCCGCCCTAGCGGTACAGGTCGAGTATGAGACGCTGCCGGTGGTCCTCGATGCCGAGGAGGCCCTGAAATCGGGGGCGCCGATTCTGCACGAGGACTGGGACGACAATCTCATGTTCGAACTGACCTTCACCGGCGGCGGGACCGAGGAGGAGCAGAACAAGAACGACGAAGAGGTCGAGCAGCTGTTCCAGCAGGCCGACGTCGTGATCAAGGAAAAATTCAAGGTTCATCGCTGCGGCGTGAGCCCGATGGAAACGCGCGGCACGCTCGCGATTTGGGATCCCTCCGACGGGTTGACCGCTTACATCACTACGCAGCGGCCGCATATCGACCGGCTGGCGCTCGCCGATGTTCTCGACATCCCCGCCCAACAAGTCCGAGTGATCGCGCCGCGCGATCAGGGCGGTGGGTTCGGGGTCAAGGCGCCCTTCTACCGCGAGCCGAACCTGATCTGCCACATGGCGCGCAAGCTCGGCCGACCGGTGCGTTGGGTCGAGACCCGCGAAGAGCATCTGATGGCAGTCAGCCAGGAGCGTGACCAGACCAACTACCTGGAGGTTGCCGCGACCAAGGACGGCAAGATGCTCGCGGTGCGGAACCGCGGCATCGGCGATGCCGGCGACGGTTGCGAGGGCGTGTACTGGGGCTATCTGATGCCATTCCTGGGTGCAGCCCTACTGCCGAACGCCTACGACCTGCCGAAATGCGACATCAAGCTCAAGGTCGCAGTGACCAACAAGTCGGCGACCTCGCCAGCGCGCTCGTTCGGCGCATTTCCGACACGTTTCGCGTTGGACCGCGCGGTCGACATGGTAGCGCGGCGGCTCGGCAAGGAGCCGGCCGATGTCCGACGCCAGAACTTGGTCGCCGAGCTTCCGTACACCTCGGCGACGGGTGTCCATTACGACAGCGGCGATTTCCCCATGACGTGGGACAATCTGATCAAGGAGGTCGACCTCCCAGCGTACCGCAAGCGCCAAGAAACGCTGCGCAAGGAGGGCCGTTACATCGGCATCGGATTCGGTGTCGGCGCCGAGCTTTCCGGCGTGGCGTCAGAGGTTCTGGTGCCCATGGAGAACCAACCCGGTTACGGCGCCGCCACGGTTCGCATCGATCCCCGCGGCAAAGTCCTGCTGTTTGAGGGCGATGCCCCCCAGGGCCAAGGGCATGAGACCTCGCTCTCCCAGGTCGCTGCACATGAATTCGGAATTCACCCGAACGACGTGGTGGTAACGACAGGTGACACCGGCGCCACCCCCTTCGGCTCCGGCACGATCGGTGCCCGCGCGGGCTCGTACACCGCGAGCGCGGTTTCGGAGGCATGCCGGTTCTTGAAGCGCAAGATCGAACGCATCATGGCTCATGATCTGGAGCTCGAGGCTGGCGAGGGCGACTTCGATTTCCAGGACGGCGAGATCATCTACTCGAAGGACAACAACATCCGGAAGTCGTTCGTCGAGATGTCGAATCGGATCATCATGGCGCCGCTCAATCTGCCCGAGGGCGAGGAAGCCGGGCTCGAGCACACGGCCTTCTTTGAGGCTGACAAGCCGATGATCACCTTCTCCTGCCATGCGGCGATGGTGGAGGTCGACATCAACACCGGCCAGTTCGAGTTCACGAACTACGTCACCTCAGAGGATACCGGCACCGTCATCAACCCGATCATCGTCGAGGGCCAGGTACAGGGTGGGGTCGTCCAGGGCATCTCGAACGCCCTGTACGAGGAGTTCGTCTACGACGAGAACGGCCAGCAGCTGACCACCGATTATGAGAACTACCAGGTGGCGACGGCGGCCGACGTGCCGCCGGTCAAGGTCACTCACGCCGGCGTCCCCTGCCCGCACACGCCGATGGGCACGCGCGGCCTCGGTGAGGGTTTGCCAGGGCCAGTCCCCGGTGCCCTCGGCAACGCCATCTCGGACGCGTTGCAGCCGTTCGGTATCGAGATAACTGAATTACCGCTACGGGCGAACAAGATCTGGGCAATGCTACAGGCGGCCAACAACCAGGCGGCGGAGTAGCACCGCCTCGGCGAAAGCCGCAGAAAGGCTCCGCCGCGATGCCGCGGCGGGGCCTTTTCTTGCTGCCGTTCCATCGGCGGTCCGGCTTCGCGGCTCTCGGCGGCTTGCCTGACCCGCCGGGCCCGTGGACAATTCGACGGCTACGACGCGTGCACCGCCAGGAAATGGAAGAGCATGTCGGATCGGGTCTACGTCGAGCTCGAGCACGGCGATCGCCGCACCGATCCGGTCGCCCAGTGGTTGATCGAGGAGGCTTGGCGCCTGCGCGACACCGCCGACCTCATCGCTCAGCTTTCGCAGCGGATGTTCGATGGCGGCATCCCGTTGTGGCGGCTGAACTACCTGATGACGACGCTGCACCCGGAGCTCCTCGGTTGGCGCTACATGTGGGTACGTGGCAAGGGAGTGGACGTCGTCGATGCGCCACGCGAGGTCATCGACAGCGACGACTACCGCAACAGCCCGATCCGCGAAGTGTTCGACCGCAAGCGGGCGCTGCGCCGTCACTTGATCGGCGATAAGGCGAAGATCGATTTTCCGCTGCTCGCCGAGATCCGCGACCAGGGCGGAACCGACTACGTGTGCCTGCCGGTCGAGTTCAGTGACGGGCATTTGAACATCGTTTCGGTAACCACCGATGTACCGGATGGGTTCAGCCGCCACGACCTGGATCGAATGTACGGTCTGTTCCCGCTGTTCTGCCGCATCGTCGAGGTACAGGCGGTACGGCGGCTAGCCAGTGACTTGCTCGACGTCTACGTCGGCCATGATGCCGGAGAGCGAATCCTCCACGGTCAGATCGGACGCGGCGAGGGCGCGACCATCCGTGCCGCCATCTGGACATGCGATCTGCGCGGCTTCACCGCGCTCTCCGACGACCTACCGGGGCCTGAGCTGATAGGTGTCCTGAACGCCTATTTCGAGCGCATGGTGGGCCCGGTTGAGGCGCACGGCGGCGAGGTTCTCAAGTTCATTGGCGATTCGGTACTGGCGATCTTCCGCGTGGATGAAGAGCGGTTGGCCGAGACAGTGTGCGCGGCTGCCTTGCTCGCCGCCGAGGAGGCGATGGCGGGGATGGCGGACCTCAACCGGTCGCGGCGCGAGGCCGAGCTGCCGGTGCTGCGATTCGGGCTGGGTCTGCACATAGGCGATGTCATCTATGGCAACATCGGCAGTCACAACCGGCTCGACTTCACGGTCATCGGCCCCGCGGTGAACCTCGTCAACCGGCTCGAGCACCTGACCCGTGAACTCGGCCGACCGATCCTCGCATCGGCGGCCTTCGCCGCCCAGCTCTCAGGGCGCCTCGAGTCCTTGGGCGCACACGAGTTGCGCGGCGTCAAAGAACCGCAGGAGGTCTTCGCGCTGCCAGTCCTATCAGCTCTGCCGAGCGCGCCCAAGGCGCGGACCGTCGATGCGCGGCTCAGCAACGCCGGCTGACGCCCGGTTCTTCGATCAGCCGCGGCTGGTGTAGTCGAGAACGCAGACGTCCCTGATCGCGGGCGCCATCTCCTCGCTGAGCCGCAGATGTAGCTCGTTCTTCTGATAGTTGTCGTGATCGCGGGCGGTCTTGAAGCTGCACCGTAGCGCGTGGGTAAACCCTCGGCTGCAGCCCTTGAAGTTGTACTTCGCCGAATGGGTCTCGGCCGTGTTGGGGCCGAAGGCGATGTCGATGCAGCCGGGCGAGGCCCGCTTCATGCGGCGGGCGAAACTCTTGACCATGCGCGCGCCTTGCTCGCCCCGGCCGCGCTTGAAGGCGATTAGCACAACGTGGTGAAACATCTGCGCCCTACCCCCGCGTTACGTAGTCACAGATCACGTAGTCCTTAACGACCTTGTCGAGTACCGGTACGATGGCATCGTGGATGGCGGATACATGGTAGCCATCATGGGCTTTGGCGCTTTCAAAGACCGCCACCAACACATGGGTGAAGCCCCGGGAAAAGCCTTTGCCGATGTGCCGCGCCGTGAAGGTCTCAGCCTTGTTCTCGCCGTAGTGGCAACTGACCGCACCAGGCAGGCCTTCAACCACATCGCGGCAGAACTTTTTCATCCGCGGATGGACGGCCTTGTTGTAGCCACGCTTGTACTTGAAGTGCACGATATGGTGGAACATCTGATCCCCCTCCCTGGTGCCCGCACCGCTTATGGCGGCGGTCGGTGCGCAGACTATGACCGCAGCTGGCCGCCGAGACAAGTGAACGCCCGAGCCTCACGGGGCGCATCGCTCAAGCAGCGTGGTCAACACGTTGCCGATGATGCGATGGCCGAGACCGTCGGCCAATGACAAGATCGACTCGGGATGAAACTGCACAGCGGCGATCGCCAACTCGCGGTGCTGAACCGCCATCACCAAGCCGTCCTCGGTCCAGGCCGTCACCTCCAGCTCCGGTGGGATCGAGTCGCGGACGGCAATGAGCGAATGATAGGCACCGACCTCGCAGGGGTTGGGTAGTCCTGAGAAAAGCCCAGTACCGGTGTGCTGTACAGACCAGGTCTTGCCGTGGCGCGGCTCATCGAGAACGGCGAGCTCGCCACCGAACGCCTCGACCGTTCCTTGCAGGCCAAGGCACACGCCGAATTGAGCCACCCTGTGTTTCGAAAGCGCCGTTACTAGCTCGGGTACACCGAACTCGCGAGGGCGTCCCGGGCCGGGCGAGTGGACGATCAGACTTGGGCCCCCGGCCAGGAGAGTCTCGAGTGGCGTGCCAGCGCGCAGCGTCCGCACGACCGCGCCCCGCTGCCGAAAGTAATCGCCCAGGGTGTGGACGAAGGAATCCTCGTTATCGACCATGACGATCTGCACCCCGTCCCCGATCTGCTCGAGCGCAGCCTGCGCTTGCGGCTGCTCCTCCTCGCCGATCGCGCGGAAGAAAGGCGTCGCCTTGGTTCGTGTCTCCGTGGCTTCGGCTAAACCGTCCGAGTCCCATACCAGCGTCGCACCGGCGCGGTAGGAGGCGAGGCCCGCTGCAAAATGGACGGTCCGAATGGTGATGCCAGTATTAATGTCGCCATTGAAGAGGAGGCCGCCCACGGCACCGCCGTACCACAACCGCGGCGTCGCCTCCGTCTCCTCGATGAGCTGCACCGCCTTCTTCTTCGGCGCGCCGGTCAGCGTCACCGCCCACATGTGGCTAAGGAACGCATCAATGCCGTCGAGGCCGGGCCGCAGCCGGCCCTCGACGTGGTCGACCGTATGGAATAGCCCAGCATAGCGCTCGATCGTGCGTCGCGCGAGCAGGCGGATGGAGCCCGGCACGCACACCCGCGATTTGTCGTTGCGGTCAACATCGGTGCACATGGTGAGCTCGACTTCGTCCTTTTCGGAGTTGTAGAGCGCACGGATGCGGTCGGCGTCCTCCATCGCATTCGCGCCGCGCCGGACGGTTCCGGCGATCGGGCAAGACTCGACCCGATCACCTTCGACCCGCACGTACATTTCGGGCGAGGTGCCGATGAGTTGCTCATCGCCAAACTGTAGAAGGAACTCATAAGGACTCGGATTGAGTTCGCGGAACCGTTGAAACAGCGACGACGGCCGGCGCGCGGACGGCACACTGAATTGGCGCGACAGAACGATCTCGAAGATGTCTCCCGCCTTGATCCGACGGCGCGCTGCATCAACTTTAGCGGCGTAGCGCTCGTCGCTATGGTCGGTCGTGATCTCCGGATCACCGTCGGCCGCCAGCGCTGGCGAGGGCGCCATTGGCGCAAAGACGTCGCGTGCGGCCCCAGCCGTGCCGACCGTGCCTGAGGAAATCTCATAGTCGATCTGTTGCGCCATCTCCTTGCGGCGATCGACCAGATAGATCGAGTCTGGGAGGAAAAGGCGGAGGTCGGACTGCTGTGGGCTTCGATCGAGATGCAGATCGATCGGCTCGAATTGGTGGATTAAGTCGTAGCCGAAGGCACCGTAGAGGCCGAGGAAGCTGTCATCGATGCCTGCGAAGGCATGGATGAGGCGCCTCAGCGGACTGAACAGCGAAGGTTGCAGACTGCGCTCCTCCTCGGCGAAGAAGCGCTCGGCGCCGACGATCTCGAGCTTGAGGCAGCGCGGTTCGTCGCTGGTCAGGCGGCAGTCGTGCCCCACCAGCAGCGGTCGGAAGATGGCGATCAAGCGCTCGCCGCGCTCGTTCAGCGCCACTACGCGAAGCTGGCGAGCGCGGGCGTTGATCTCGATTGGTGGATCGCAAAAGCCAAAGTCCCACCGCGAATAACGGTCCGGGTATTCGACACCGGACGAAAAGAAGGCGCCGCGCGTACTGTCCAGGCGATCGGCAATGAAGCCGATGCCTTCCGGGAAGTCGAGCGCTGTAATCGTTCGCTCGATAGCGATGCCGGTGCGGCTCTCGAAATGATAGGACATGGCTGCTTTCCTGGTTATGCGCCGATGCCGGGGCATCACCTAAAGAGGCCAACGGCGCGGACCGTGCTAGCGATGTGATCGAGGACGAGCTCGGATCAGGTGGAGCGCGGGCGTCGACGCTTCACCATCGGAACGACGCTAGCCAGGGATATGAAGCCGTCATGGCATCCCCCGAGTGTGCCTCAGCACCCATTAGTAGTATCCGCGCTCATTGGAGCGGGCGAAGGGAATCGAACCCTCGTCGTAAGCTTGGGAAGCTTCTGCTCTACCATTGAGCTACGCCCGCGCGCCCGTCTTAACTAGCACATTCGTGCGCACCAGAGAACGAACGAGCCCATCCACTGGGGCACCGGGGGCGCACCCCGCCATCACGGCTCGGTGAGCCCGACGTCGCCTCGGTTGACAAACAGCCACGCGCCCGGGAAGTTCGGCTGTCCTCGCACAGGTACAGGCTTTGACGCATGGCGATCAGTACCGCTGAGGAGCGGTTCCAACCGCTCGACCCGGCTAAGTTCAGCGACGCCGATCGCACTGCTACCGGCGCGCGTCGTGCCTCGGTCGATCTCGTCGGCCTTCGGACGCTCTGGTTCAACACAGGCACGTTGTGCAATCTCACCTGCGAGCACTGCTACATCGAGTCGAGCCCCCACAACGACCGTCTTGTCTACCTGACGGCCGAGGAGGTGCGCGGCCATCTCGACGAGATCGCGGCGCTCGACGCACCGACCCAAGAGATTGGATTCACCGGCGGCGAGCCGTTCATGAACCCGGAGATCATCGCGATGATCTCCGATTCCCTCGAACGAGGGTTTCGGGCACTTGTGCTCACCAACGCCATGCGCCCGATGATGAAGCTCGCCGAGCCGCTGTTGGGCCTCCGCGAGCGGCACGGCGATCGTCTCACCATTCGCGTTTCACTCGATCACTACAACCAAACACTACATGAGGCCGAGCGCGGGCCGCGTTCATGGGCGCCTACCCTCAAAGGTCTCGTTTGGTTGGCCGAGAACGGCTTCCACATCAACGTCGCGGGCCGAACGCTTTGGACCAGCAATGAAAATGAGCTGCGGGACGGCTATGCGGCGTTATTCGCGGCACACCGCATCCCGGTCGATCCGTACGATCCAGCGACACTCGTGATCTTTCCTGAGATGGATGCTCAGGTCGACGTGCCCGAGATCACCGACGCCTGCTGGGGCATCCTCGGCGTCGATCCCGACGCGATGATGTGTGCGACCTCGCGCATGGTGGTCAAGCGCAAGGGCGCCGCCGCGCCGGTCGTCGTTCCATGCACGCTGCTGGCCTACGATCACCAGTTCGAAATGGGCGAGACGCTCGCCGGCGCAGCCGGCAAGGTCAAGCTCAACCACCCGCACTGTGCGAAGTTCTGCGTCCTCGGCGGTGGTTCCTGCAGCGTCGCGCCCTGAACCCGCCGCTGGCTCGGCTTGACGCCGAATCCGTGCGCCATTATGACTCGCTTTCGCGTGGTGATTTGAGTGATCAGATTGCGGCCACGTTAAACAAGCGGCTAAAGAGGTCAACAGAGCCCGGCCGTGTGCCGGGTTTTGTGTTGCAAGGTGGATCAACATGTCTCAACACCGATCCCCCGGAAACAAAACGGCGCAAAACTGGCGCCGCCGCACTCGCCAAGTACGCGGCGGCACCGTGCGCTCAGATTTTGGCGAGACCAGCGAAGCGCTATTTCTGACATCCGGCTTTTGCTACCGGAGTGCCGAGGAAGCGGCCGCTCGATTTGCCGGCGATGCCGATGGCTTCGTCTATTCTCGCTTCAGCAACCCGACCGTGCGGATGTTCCAAGAGCGTGTCGCGCTCATCGAGGGCGCCGAGGAGGCGTGCGCAACGGCGAGCGGCATGGCGGCCGTCAATGCCGCTCTCATATGCCAGCTCAAAACCGGGGATCACGTCCTCGCCGCGCGCGCGCTGTTCGGCTCGTGCCGCTACATCCTCGATGAAGTGCTGCCACGGTTCGGTGTCGACGTCACACTGGTCGACGGCCCCGACCTCGACCAATGGCGGCAAGCAGTGAGGCCCGACACCGTTTGCGCTTTCCTGGAAACTCCCGCCAATCCGACGCTCGAGATCATCGACATCGCTGCTGTTGCCGAGATCTGTCATCGCGTGGGCGCACGTCTCATCGTCGATAACGTGTTCGCAACGCCGATCTTGCAGCGCCCGCTCGAGCAGGGTGCCGACATCGTCGTCTATTCAGCGACCAAGCACATCGACGGGCAGGGCCGATGTCTCGGCGGCGCGATTCTCGGCGATGCCCAGTTCTGCGAGGAGCTGTTGACGCCATATCTGCGCCATACTGGCCCGAGCATGAGTCCGTTCAACGCTTGGGTGCTTCTGAAGGGCCTGGAGACGCTGGAGCTCCGCGTCGAACAGCATTGTCGGAATGCAAGAGAGATCGCCGACTTCCTCGAGCGGCTCAACGATGTCGGACGCGTCGTCTACCCGGGGCTGCCGAGCCATCCCCAACACGACCTGGTTCGCCGCCAGATGACTGCCCCAGGCTCGATCATCACTTTCGAGGTCGACGGCAGGCAGGACCGGGTCTTCCGTTTCCTCAACAACCTTCAGCTGATCGATATCTCCAACAACCTCGGCGATGCCAAAAGCCTGATCACCCATCCGTTGACGACGACCCACCAGCGCCTCGGCACCGAGGAATGCGCGCGGCTTGGCATCAGCGAGGGGATGGTGCGGCTCTCGGTCGGTCTTGAGGATCCGGCAGACCTTCAAGACGATATCGTGCAGGCACTCGCGGCCGCGTGATCCGGAGGCCGCCTGTCCTGGACAAGCCAGGCGGCACGGCGCCATATTACGCGGGCTGCGGGAAGCGCGCCGCGCCATGGCTCAGTAAAGGATGTGAGTGATGTACAGCGCCGAGACCCGGGACATAGAAGTGACAGTGAAGCCCTTCTTCCTGGAGGATCAATCGGCGCCGCAGGAGAGTCACTTTGTCTGGGCATACTGGATTCGCATCGAAAACCGGGGTGGCGAGACCGTCCAGCTTCGCAACCGCTTTTGGAAGATCACGGACGCGCTTGGGCGAGTGCAAGAGGTGCGCGGAGCCGGGGTCGTCGGCGAGCAGCCCGTGCTCAAACCTGGCGAGGCCTACGAATACACGAGCGGCACGCCCCTGGGGACGGCTTCCGGCATCATGGTCGGCACCTACCAGATGGAAGGTGAGAGCGGCGATGTCTTTGATGTCAGCATCCCCGCATTCTCCCTTGATAGTCCGCACGAGGGCGCCAAGATCAACTGAAGCGCTGCGGCGACAACGC
The DNA here is from genome assembly GCA_965248765.1 of Alphaproteobacteria bacterium. Lineage (GTDB taxonomy): Bacteria > Pseudomonadota > Alphaproteobacteria > VGEJ01 > VGEJ01 > CBDFKF01. The sequence continues at coordinate 108,783 of CBDFKF010000003.1, read as the reverse complement.
CATCCCATCGCCATGGGTCATTTGCGGGCATGAGCGCTCCGCCAATCGCTATGTGAAGGGAGACCCCGCGTGAGCTCGACAACCGAATTACAACTCCAAACCGAGACTGTCGGCCGGTCCGCAGCGCTGCAGCGACCGAGTCGCGAAGCCGTGAAAGAAGCGGTCCGCACGTTGCTCCGCTGGGCCGGGGATGATCCCGATCGTGAAGGGCTTGCCGATACGCCGTCCCGGGTCATGCAGGCGTGGCAGGAATACTTTTCGGGCTACGACCAAGATCCTACGCAGATACTCCAACGCACCTTCGAGGAGGTCGATGGCTACGACGAAATGATCGTCCTCAGGGGCATTCGGCTTGAGAGCTTCTGTGAGCACCACATCGCGCCGATCATTGGGCAGGTCCATATCGCCTATCTGCCCGACCGAAAGGTGGTCGGCATCAGCAAGCTTGCCCGCGTCGTCGAGGTATACGGCCGGCGTCTGCAGATTCAGGAGAAGCTCACAGCGCAGATCGCCGGCACTATCGCCGAAGTGCTCGAGCCCAAGGGCGTCGCTGTGGTGGTGGAGGCTACCCACCACTGCATGACCACCAGGGGCGTGCACAAACCGGGGACGGTGATGGTCACGAGCGACATGCTCGGTGCTTTTCGCGACGATCCCACGACGCGTCGCGAGTTCCTGGCGATTATCGGGAACCCGGTATCTCGTATGAACACCTGAGGGCGCTCGCCTTCGGGGAATCGCCCGTCAAGCCCACGCCGATCGAAAACCGGCCATCGTGATCGATTTTCGCCCCGTTCTGTTCGTCGTCGGCATCTTCGTATCGATGTTGGGCATCGCCATGCTCGTTCCAGCAGCGATCGACGCCGCGACCGGCAGTCCCAACTGGAAGGCGTTTCTCGGATCGTGTGGCCTGGCCGTTTTCATCGGCGGTTGCTTGATCCTGGCCAACCGCGGCGGCCCGAGAGGCTTGAGCACGCGACAGGCTTTCGTGCTGACGACGATGAGCTGGGTCGTCATTGCCGCCGTAGCCGCCCTGCCACTGCGCTTCGCGGAGCTCGGTCTCAGCTACACCGACGCGTTCTTCGAGGCGATGTCCGGCATCACCACCACTGGCTCGACGGTGATCGCCGGACTCGATTCGGCCCCGCGCGGTCTTCTGATGTGGCGAGCGTTGCTGCAGTGGCTCGGTGGCATCGGCATCATCGTCATGGCCATCGCCATTCTGCCGGCGCTGCGGATCGGCGGCATGCAGCTCTTCCGCACGGAATCTACCGACAGCTCCGAGAAGGTGCTACCGCGGGCTGCCCAGATCGCGCTGTTCATCGGCATCATTTACGCCGCACTGACCACCATCTGTATCCTCGCACTGTCGGCCGCCGGCATGAGCACATTCGATGCCATCGCCCACGCCATGACGACCATCGCCACCGGCGGATTTTCGACCTCGGACCAGTCCGTCGGGCATTTCGACAGTGCGGCGGTTGACGGGATCATCGCGTTGTTCATGATCGTGGGTAGCCTCCCCTTCGTGCTCTACCTCGAGGCGGTTCAGCGGCGCCCCGGCCAGCTCGCCCGCGACAGCCAGGTGCAGACGTTTCTCGGGATCGTGGTGATCGGAATCCTCGCGGTCGCCTGCTGGCAGTGGCTCGGCGACGGCGTTGATCCCGGGGCGGCGCTCCGCTACTCCGCCTTTAACGTGATCTCGATCATCACCGGCACCGGCTATTCGACGGCCGACTACGGGCTGTGGGGGAGTTTTCCCATGGCCGCGTTTCTGTTTTTCATGTTCATCGGCGGCTGCGCCGGCTCTACCTCTTGCGGCATCAAGGTGTTTCGTTACCAAGTGCTGTTTCAAACCGCCCGCGTGCAGCTCAACCGGGTATGGCAACCGCATGCCGTAGTCATTCCCCGTTACAACGGGCGCCCGATCCCCGACTCGGTGATGGACGCCGTGATGACATTCGTCTTCGTCTTCGCGCTGATCTTCGGATTGTTGACCGCGGGCTTGACACTGACGGGTCTCGATTTCACCACGGCCATCTCCGGCGCCGGCACGGCCATCGCGAACGTCGGCCCTGGTCTTGGCGACGTAATCGGGCCCTCGGGAACGTTTGCTCCCCTGCCGGATGAGGCGAAATGGCTGCTCGCAGCAGGCATGCTGCTCGGCCGGCTCGAGCTGTTTACTGTGTTGGTGTTGTTCACGCGCGCGTTCTGGCGCGCATGACGCCTATTCGGCAGCGGCGCGCTCGAGCGCGATGCGGCCGAAGATCAGCCGCTTGATGTCCTCCTGGATGCCGACCAACACCGGCACGAGCACCAGCACCAGCAAGGTCGCAAGCGCGAGGCCGAAGACGATGGTGATCGCCATAGGAATGATGAACCGCGCCTGCAAGCTGGTCTCGAACAACAGGGGCAGGAGGCCACCGATGGTGGTAAGCGAGGTTAGCAGGACGGCGCGCAGACGGTCGGCGGCACCACCGACCACAGCGTCCTTCAGCCGCTCACCGCCCTCGAGTCGCTCCTCGATGGTGCGCACGAGGATGATCGAATCGTTGACCAGTATGCCGGCCAGCCCCAGCAACGCGATTAGACTGAGGATGGTCAGGTTGTAGCCCATGATGAGGTGGCCAAGGATCGCGCCGATGATGCCGAACGGGATGATGGCCATCACCACCGCCGGCCTGCTGTAGCTGGCGAACACCCAGGCGAGAATCACGTAAATCGAGACCAGCGCGATGGCAGCGCCAATCTTCATGTCGCCGAGCGTCCGCTCCTGCTCCTCGGCTTTACCAGCGAAGTCGACCGCGACCCCAAAGCGCTCCGCGATCTCGGGAACCGCCGTCGTTCGCAACTCCGTCAGCACCTCATTGTTCGTGGTGATCGTCTCGTCGACCTCGGCCGTTACGGCGACCTCGCGCACTCCGTCCTGCCGGCGGATCCGAGCGAAACCACGCGCCTCGGTGACCGCCACGACCTCCGCTAGCGCGACCTCCGCCCCGCCTGGTGCACGCAGGTACAGGTCGCGCAGGGTGCCGGCATCGACCTCGCCTCGAGGGTACTGAACCCGCACCACCACCTCCTCATCACCGCGAGCGAAGCGCTTGGCAATCCGTCCTTCGAATGCATCTCGCACTTGGCGCCCGACGCTCTCGGTCGTGAAACCGAGCGCACGTCCTCTCGGCGTCAGACTTAGCTTCACCTCCTGCTTGCCGTAGGGCAGGTCATCCTCGATATCGCGCACTCCCGCCATCCTCTGTAGCGCGTCGCGCATGGCGATCGCCGCGTCTTTGAGGACGGCCACCGAGCCGCCGGTGATACGGACGTCGATCTCGCGTCCCGGTGGGCCGCCTTGGCGTTCGTTCAGCGAAATCCGCTCGACACCCGCCAAGAGTACGATCTCCTGGCGCCAAGCCGTGATGAACTCCGGCGTCCGGACCGTGCGGCTGTCGGAGGGCGCAAGCTCGACATGGACGCCACCGAGGTGATCGCCTTTCACCGACTGGAACGCATCGGCCTGACTCCGCCCGACCTTTCCGAAGCTCATCACCACCAGCCCGCCGTCGCCATCGGTGAGCCTCTCCTCGGCCACATCGAGCGCTCGCTCGAGCTCGCGGATCATGCGCTCGGTCTCAGCACGCGGCGTGCCCGGCGGATAGACGATGTTAGCGAAGACGACGTCTGCCTCGGGCGAGGGGAAGAAGTTGAAGGGGATGCGGCCGCCGGCGATCAGCCCGGCGCAAACGATCAGCGCCCCGAGAGCAATGCTGACGGTCAGGTAGCGCCAGCGCACCGCGGCGGTGACCAACGTGGCGAACGCCCCATCGCGGGATCGCTCGAATCGGTCGTCGAACCACTGCCGAAACCGTGAGACCGAACCGTCGCCCCAGCGCATGGCGTCCCGCATATGAGCGGGCAGGATGAGGAAGCACTCGGCCAAGCTCGCCACCAGCACGGCGACCACCACGTAGGGGATGGCCGCGACGATCTGGCCGATGACATCCCCGATCATGAGGATCGGCACGAACGCTGCGATCGTCGTCAGCGAAGCCGCCGTCACCGGCGCCAGCATCCGCAGGGCGCCCTGCTCGGCCGCCTCCAACGGCCCGAGACCGCGACTACGCAGCGTCGCGCTGTGTTCGCCCACCACGATGGCATCATCCACGATGATGCCCAGCGTCATGATCAACGCGAACAGACTCACCATGTTGATCGACTGACCGCTCGCCAGCATCACGGCCATGGTCGCCATCAGCGCGATGGGGATGCCGGCCGCCACCCAGAACGCGAGACGGCCGCTCAAGAAAATGAACAGTACGACCAGCACAAGCACCAGGCCGCCGGCGCCGTTGCGCAAAAGGAGATTGATGCGATCGCTAATCAACGCCGCCTGGACGTCGTAGTGCTCGAAGCGGATCTCCGGCGGCAGCGTCGACGCGGTTCGCTCGACGTAGTCGTTGACGATGCTCGCCTGTTCGAGCGCGTCCGCCGCGGTCGATCGCAGAATGTGGAGCTCGATCGCCGGGCTACCGCCGCGCCGCGCCGTCTCGTCGTCATCCTTGAAGGAATCGCTGAGCCGAGCGATGTCGCGCACGTAGATCTTCTCGCCGGTCTTGAGCGCGCGCACCTCGATGGCGCCGATCTCGGCAGCGTCGGTCGCTAGCCCGAGGCTGCGGATTTGCTTCTCGAAGCTCCCCTCCAAGGTGCCGAGCGGGAGGTCCTGCGAGCTGCCGGCGATGCGCGCGCCGATGTCGGCCAGGGTCAGGTCCAGCCGGCGGAGCGTCTCTGGCGCGACCTCGACCCAGATCTCCTCGTCGCGCGCCCCGAAGAGCTCCACTTGGTCGACGCCAATGGCCAACAGCTCGTCGCGCACGCGCTTGGCCAGTGCCTTGAGGACGGCCTCGGGAACCGGTCCCGAGATGACGAGCCGCGAGATCGTGTCATAGCGGACAATGCGGTTGGTCACCGGTCGTTCGCTGTCCTCGGGAAGCGTCGTGATCTGGCCGATCGCGGATTCGACGTCCGAGAGCGCCGCCTGCATGTTGGTGCCGGCCTCGAACTCGACCAGGACGACGGCGCTCCCCTCGACCGAGAAAGAAATCACCTGCTTAACCGAGTCGAGGAAGCGGACCTCCGGCTCGACCGCCGCGACGATATTGGCCTCAACGTCCTCGGCGCTCGCGCCGGGCCAGACCACGCTGACGACGATGTAGTCGATGCCGAAATCAGGGAAGAACTGAGTGTTGAGGCGGACAACCGAGACGATGCCGAGCACGATGGCGAGAATCGCGAGAAGATTGGCGGCATTGCGGTGCCGCACGAAGAGCCGGACCAACTCCGTCGGCGACATCAGCGGATCTCGACCTTCAGGCCCGGCGCGATCTCGGTGAGGCGTGTAGTCAGAATCTTCTCGCCAGCCTGGATGTCGCCGCGCACCAGGATCTCCTCGCCATGGCGCGCGGCGACGGCGACTTCTCGGGGCTCCAGGCGGCCTGCGACGATGGCGTACACATGCTCGCCGTGCAACGCGCTCTCGGGCAAGCGGACGACGTCCACGTAGCGGCGATCGGCGAGCTCGATCTCGACGAAAGCGCCGGGCCGCAACGGGCTGTCGAGCCCGGCGTCGACGAGCCGGGCATAAACATCAACACCGCCACTCGCCGGATCGATACGGGCACTGACCCGCTCGATCACCGCGTCGGCGCTAATGACCGTGGTACCGGCGCGCCACACTACCTTGGCCGGGCGGCCGGCGAGCGGTCCCTCGCTCAGAAGCCTCCCATAGGGCGCGTCGGCGATGTGGATACTCACCTCGAGTTCGTCAGCTACCGTGAGCCGAGCGACTCGATCACTGACGCCGAGCCGCTGTCCGATGGCCGCTCGCGTCTCTGACAGAAAGCCGTCGAACGGCGCCGCCAAACGCGTGCGGTCAAGATCGCGGTGGGCGCGGCGGATCGCGACGTCGAGCTGGTCGATGACCGCCGCCTGTTGCGCGAGCTTGGCGGTGAAGGTATCGAGCGTCTTGCGCCGCATCAGCACCTGCTGGCGATGCCGGCTGAGCGCGATGGCTGCACTATCCAGCGTCTTCTCAGAGACATTGCCCGCCGGCCTAAGCGCTTCGGCCCGCGCAAGATCGCGCTCGTACATCTGAAGCTGCTCGATATCCTGCTCCAGAGCTTCGGCCTCGATATCTTGACCCACCAAGTACTCGTCGAGCCGTGCCTCGGCTTCAGCGTATTGGGCCCGGCGCTCATCGAGCGTCGCCTGGTAGTCGAACGGATCGATCGCCACCAGGAGATCGCCCTCGCGAGCAATCCCACCCTCGACATAGGCCTCACCGACCTCGACGACGGGACCCGCGACCAGCGCCCGCATTTCGACCTCGCGGCTGGCGACGATTTGGCCGTAGACCTTGAGCCTCGGCTGCCAGTCGCCGGCGCTCACTTCAACGGCCGCGACCGGCCACACCCTCTCTTCCGGTTGGGTCCGCGCTAGCTCTGGTCGCGTTGCCTCGAGCCAAGCGAAGACGCCGGAGGCGCTAGCGATCACAACCAGCGGCAGCACGATCCGCCAGAGCCGCCTGCCCACGTTCTTATGGCTCCGTGGCCGGGGCGCCCACTGGCGGCAGCCCGAGCGCCGCCAGGACCGAGGCGCCGACCGTGTTGACGATGAGTTTGATGCGCGGGCCAGTCAGTTCGCCCCAGTCGAGACGTGCCAGCACGACAGGGCGCCCGATCCCGAACATGAGGCACTGACCGGTGATCGCGTGTGCGAGTATCTTGACCCGCTCATCCCCGGGATCAGCGCCGTGCGCCGACGCGACCAGCTCACAAAGTGCGTCCTGCAATGGAGCGATGTGCCCCGACAATACGCGCTCGAAAGCGAACGAGGGCTGCATGACCTCGCGTAGCATCAGTTGGAAGCGTTGCCGCGGGAAATCCTCGCCGAGCTGCATGGCGAGCAGGCGACGCACGAAGCTGAGCGCGACGTCCGCCAACCGACGACGATCGTCCGCGGCTGCGGCGATGCCGGCGCGAAGATCATCGATAAGCGCGCGGCGGAACGGCTCGGTGTCATCGATCAGGCGCTGGATCACGGCCTGATAGAGCCCTTCCTTGCTCTCAAAGTGGTAGGCGATGGCGGCCAGATTCACACGGGCGGCACGGGTCAGCGCGCGGGTCGAGGTCGAATCGAAGCCCTGCTCCGCGAACAGGCGACTGGCCACCTCGACCAGGCGTTCGGCTGCACCGCCGTTCCTGGCGGACTCGTGCAGAACAGTCTCAGCCATGGTCCATCGAAACAAACGTTTGAATGGAATTTGGGACGCTCGGAACTGGAGTCAAGGTCGTTTGATGCGAGGCGCCGCCTGACGGGCATGTGGTGGCAGTCTGCCGGCCTCGAGGTATGGACCGCCACCGGGCGCCTCTCTATGGTGATTCGCGGGCCGTCATCCAATCAAGGGCAGCAAATGCCAGGCCAGACCTTCAGTCCCGTCGAGATGATCGAGCGGCTGGTGGGATTCGACACCACAAGCCGCGATTCCAATCTCGAGCTGATCAATTTTGTCGCCGGCTATCTCCACGGTCACGGCGTCGACTCGGACATCATTCGCAATTCCAGCGGCGAGAAGGCGAACCTCCACGCCATCATCGGACCCGCCCGCGATGGCGGCATTGTCTTGTCGGGCCACACTGACGTTGTGCCGGTGGACGGCCAGGATTGGACTTCGGACCCGTTCACGATGCGGAACGCCGACGGCAGGCTGTACGGTCGTGGTACCGCCGACATGAAGAGCTTCATCGCCATCGGCCTTGCCATGGTGCCGGAATTCCTTGACCGCGAGCTTTCAATCCCCATCCATTTCGCACTGTCTTACGACGAGGAGGTAGGGTGCCTGGGCGTCCACGGCCTGTTGCCGCAACTCTCTGCCACGGCTACGAGGCCCAGCGTCTGCATCGTCGGCGAGCCTACCGAAATGAAAGTGGTGAACGCCCACAAGGGCGTCCGGGTCATCACCACGCGCCTTCGTGGCTTCGAGGCCCACTCGAGCGCGACCCATATCGGCGTCAGCGCAGTGATGTATGCCGCCGAATTGATCGCCTTCCTCGGCGCCATCGCCGAGGAAATGAAGGGACGGGTTGATCCCGAGAGTCGCTTCGATCCGCCCTACACCACGCTCAATGTCGGCGCCATACGCGGCGGCACGGCGGTCAACATCATCGCCAAGGACTGTGAGTTCTTCTGGGAGCACCGCATCGTGCCGGGAACCGACGAGGACGAGATCCTCAGTCGCTTCCGTCACCACGCGATGAGCGAGGTTCTGCCACGGATGAGGGCGGTCTCGCCCGAGGCCGACATCACGATAGAGGAGGTGGCCAAGGTGCGACCGCTGGTGCCGCAGGACGGCTCGCCAGCCGAGACACTGGTGCTCGCACTCACGCGCAGCAACCAAACCTACACGGTCGCTTACGGCACCGAAGGCGGCATCATTCAGACCGATGGCGGGGTGCCGACGGTGATCTGTGGGCCGGGCAGCATCATGCAAGCGCACAAGCCAAACGAGTTCATCGCCCTCAGCGAGATCGCGGCCTGCGAGACCTTCATGCGTCGCCTGTTGGACCACTGCGCCGGCTGAGGGGCTCGAATGCTTGAATACAAGGTCGCAATCATCAGTGGTGCCGCGCATGGCATGGGGGCGGCCGATGCGCACCTATTTGCCGAGCACGGGGCGCGGGTGGTTGTCGGCGACGTTGCCGACGAAGCGGGCCACCGTGTCGTCGCCGAGATTACCGGCGCGGGCGGCAAGGCTGTCTACGAGCATCTCGACGTTACCGCGGAGGCCGATTGGCAGCGCGTCGTCGCAGCCACAGTCGACCGGTTCGGCAAGCTCGATGTACTCGTCAACAACGCCGGCGTCAGCATGTTCTCCGAGAAGGACCCGGACGATGCCGATGGCTGGCGCCGCATCCTCGACGTTAATCTCACCGGCGTCTATCTCGGCACCAAGGCGGTGATCCCTCCGATGCAAAAGGCTGGCGGCGGCGCCATCGTCAATCTCTCCTCGGTGGTCGCGATGATCGGCTTCGACGAGGGTCACCCCGCGTATGCGGCGTCAAAGGGAGCCGTGCGCAGCTTCACCAAGACTACCGCCGTCAAGTACGGCCGGGACGGGATTCGCGCCAACTCGGTGCATCCCGGGCTGATGCCGCCGATGATCACATCCAAATGGCCGTCGGGCGTGCGCGACACCGGAGTGCGCATGACCCCCCTGGGACGCATCGGCGAGGCCATCGAGGTCGCCCACGCCGTCGCCTTCTTGGCCTCGGATCAGGCTTCGTTCATCACTGGGGCCGAACTCGTGATCGACGGTGGCCTCTCCGTCAAGTGACGGTCTAATGAGAGCGCCACCCCTGTTCACCATCGGCTATGAACGCAGCCACATCGGCGAGCTGATCGCGACCCTGGAGGCCAACGAGGTGGTCGCCGTGATCGACGTACGCGAGGTCGCTTGGTCGCGACGGCCGGAGTATGCCAAGGCGGCACTGCGGGGCGAGCTGGGTCCGGCAGGCATCGACTACCACCACCTGCGCCACCTCGGCACCCCCAAGCCGGGTCGCGATGCCGCACGCGCCGGTGATCGCGAAACATTCCTGGGCGTCTTCGAACGCCACCTCGAGTCGGAGGAAGCGCGCGCCGAGATCAGCGTTGCCGCTGAGCTGGCAACGACCGAGCGCGTCTGTCTTTTTTGCTATGAACGCGAGCCCGAACGGTGCCACCGCACGATCGTCGCGGGGCGTATCGCCGGGCGAACCGGGCAGCGCGTCATCCCGCTGCTGGTCGGCAATGCGGGCACCGGGGGCGGCGACACTACGCAGGGCGAGCTGTTCGGCCGCGCCAGCAGCCGCCGGCACCGCTAGCGCAGATAGTCGGCGAAGTAGGTCCGGATATTGGCTTCGAGCTGGCCGTTGAGGTCGGTGATGAGGCCCTCGGTCATCTCGAAGAACAGCTGATCACGCTCATTGAGCGAGATATCCTCGGGTGCGGAGCGGGCGCGCGAGGCATTGGCCTCAACGTAGGCGAGCCAGCCGGCGATGCCGCGAATCTCGATGTGCACCACGACCTCGCCATGGTAGCGCGTGGCCTGATCTGTGGTGAGCGTTCCCTCGACGCCCTCCTTGACGTCAAGCGCGCTCTCGGTAACGGACGCATCCCGGATAATGAAAACGACCTTGCGGTCGCCGCCGACCGCGACAAGCCGGTCCTGCGCCCAGCGCCGCGCCGCCGCAGCCGGCGTTGCGGGAAACGCGTGCTCCACGTTCGGCGCCCTCAGGGGCGGTACATACTCGTCGATGATCTCGACCACGGCGACATCGAGCCGGATGGGGCCGAGGTGCGCATAGGTCAGTTCCGGGAATCGTGGTGCGGGGCTCGGAGTGGCGCACGCTGCAACCAATGCTAGCGTCACAAGGGGCGCGAAACACCCGCGCAGTCGCGTGGGCACAGCCTCGCGCCACGCGACAGCGAGCCTTAGGACAGACACCACGCGAGGATGCCCTTCTGTGCGTGCAGGCGGTTCTCCGCTTCGTCCCACACTACTGATTGCGGACCATCGATTACGGCATCGGTGACTTCCTCACCGCGGTGGGCCGGCAGGCAATGCATGAAGAGCGCGTCGGGCTTAGCCAGCCGCATCAGCGGCTCATCAACCCGGTAGGGCGCGAGCAGGTTGTGGCGTCCCTCGGCGCCGGTGCTGCCCATGGAGACCCAGGCGTCGGTGACGACGCAGTCGGCTCGGGCGACCGCCTCCTCGGGATCGAGCGTGATGACGATGTCCGCGCCTTTGGCGCGCGCCCGCTCGATGATCGCCGCTGGCGGGACCAAGGCTTGGGGGCAAGCGATTCGCAGCGCGAAATTGAAACGCGCCGCGGCTTGGGCCCACGTCGTCGCCATGTTGTTGCCATCTCCGGACCACGCCACGGTTCGACCGGCGATGGGTCCCCGGTGCTCCTCGTAGGTCAGGACATCGGCCATCAACTGGCACGGATGCGTGCGGTCCGTCAGTCCGTTGATCACGGGGACCTGGGCATGCTCGGCGAGCTCGTTGAGGGCATCGTCGCGAGTTGTGCGCAGCATGATCGCATCGACGAAACGCGAGAGCACCCGCGCAGTATCAGCGAGTGTCTCGCCGCGACCCAGTTGTAGGTCGTCGTCGTTGAGGACGATCGTGGCGCCACCGAGCTCGCGCATGCCGACGTCGAAGGAGATCCGCGTGCGGGTCGACGGCCGCTGGAAGATCATTGCCAGCACACGGCCCGCCAGCAAGTTGGCGAAACGCCCGCCGGCGGCCCCATTACCTCGCCGTGCTTCCTTCATCTCCACCGCATCGTCAAGGATGCCGCGAAGCGTTTGCTCGTCGAGCTTATCGAGGTCGAGAAAGTGCCGCGGCCCCGTCATGGGGCCAGTTCGGCACACACCCTGTGGAGGATGTCCATCGCCTCCTCGATTTGGGCCTCTTCGAGGTTGAGGGGCGGCAACAGCCGGACCACGTTGTCGCTCGCTATCACCACCAGCAATCCTTCCCGGCGAGCCGCATCGATGAGATCGGTGTTGGGGACCGCGCACTTGAGGCCGAGCATCAACCCCCGTCCGCGCACCTCCTCGATCACCCCGCTATTGCTGCGCGCCAACGTTTCGAGTCGTTCCCGAAAACGCGCGCCGATTGCCTCGACGTGGGCCAGGAAACCGTCCTCCAGCATCACATCAAGGACGGCGTTGGCGACCGCGCAGGCGAGCGGATTCCCACCAAACGTTGAGCCGTGCGTGCCCGCGACCATGCCGACCGCCGCCTTCTCCGTCGCCATGCACGCGCCAATGGGAAATCCCGCGCCAAGCGCCTTGGCGCTCGCCATCACGTCGGGCGTCACGTCTTCCCATTCATGGGCGAACAGCCTGCCGGTTCGGCCCATGCCGCATTGCACCTCATCGAAGAACAAAAGCAAGCCGTGCTCGTCGGCAATCTGGCGCAACGCGGCCAGGAAACCGGGCGGTGCGACGTTGATGCCGGTTTCGCCTTGGATCGGCTCAACCAGGATGCCAGCCGTTTCACGGCCGACGGCGGCGCGAGCAGCATCGATATCACCGAACGGCACCTGGTCAAAACCGTCGAGGAGGGGCTCGAAACCGGCAATATGCTTGGCCTGCTTGCCGGCCGAGATGGTCGCGAGCGTGCGGCCGTGGAACGCGCCCTCGAACGTGATGATGCGGAAACGTTCAGGGGCCCCTGACTCGTCGTGATACTTGCGGATGAGCTTGATACCACACTCAAGTGCCTCGCCGCCCGAGTTCCCGAAGAACATCGTCTCGGCGAAGGTCGCCTCGACCAGGCGTGCTGCCAGTCGTTCCTGGTCGGGAATGCGGTAGAGGTTGGAGACGTGCCACAGCTTCTCGGCCTGGGCCTTCACCGCTGCAACCACGTGGGGGTGGCTGTGGCCGAAGGCGGTGACAGCGATGCCCGAGCCGAAGTCGAGATAGCGACGGCCGTCGTCGCCATAAAGGTACGCGCCCTCGCCCCGCTCAAAGGCGAGATCGATGCGCGCGTAAGTCGGCATCGCAGCTGAGATCAAGGCGGCTCCCGCTTCGCCAGCACGCGCCCAATGGGCGAAAGACGCGGAGTATGTGGAGGGCCCCGGTCGATGTCAATCTGCGGCGAGGTCAACCTACGCCTTGAGCTTGTAGCCCCGTGCGAACATCTGCTGGCAGACGATCCACAACCCAACATCGACCGCCGCGATGACGATCACCCCGGTGAGGATCGAACTGTCGGCACGACCGATGAAGCCATAGCGGAGACCGTCGATCAAATAGAAGAACGGGTTGAGGTGGCTGATCACATAGAAAACGCTCGGCAGCCTATCAACCGAGTAGAAGGTGCCCGAAAGGAAGATAAGCGGCGTGATAACGAAGTTCGTTACCCCGGCAAGCAAGTCAAACTTCTCGGCCCAGATGGCAACGATGATGCCGAACAGCGCCATCATGATCGCGGCGGCCACGGCGAAGTAGACGATGGCAAACGGATCGTGCACCGGCAGTGGCTCGACGAACGCCATGACGATGGCCATCGCAATGCCAACAGTCAGCCCAACGGCGAGGCCTCGGGTGATCCCACCTCCGGCGTATCCCACGGTAAGCTCCGTCGGGCTGAGCGGCGGCATCAGGACATCGACGATGCAGCCCTGAACCTTGGCGATCATGATCGAGGACGTTGTGTTCGCAAAGGCGTTTTGGGTGATCGCCATCATGATGAGCCCGGGCGCGAGGAAGACTAGGAACGGCACTCCCTCGATGCCGCGCCCGGTGCCGCCGAACGCCACGCTGAACACCAACAAAAACAATAGCGCGGTCACCAATGGTGCGAGCAGAGTCTGCGTGAAAACCTTGGTGAAGCGCTCTACCTCCTTGAGGTAGAGTGTCTTGAGGCCGAGCCAGTTGACCGGGCCGACGTTCCGCACGCGGCCGGAAACCTCGGCCTCATCGAGGGCGATACGCGCCATCGTCAATCACCTCTGTTGGCCAGGGGAAATCCCCGGCGTACTGCCCGGTTAGCTACGAACGTCCGTCTTGGGATTCAAGCTCGGGAGTTCGGCCGCCTCTTGTGATTCGACGCTAATACGCGCCGCCGGCGCCATGCCCTGTTTGTCGATGCCGAAGAATACCGTCTGGTGCGGGAACGGAATCTCAATGCCACGGGCATCGAACGCCTTCTTGAGGCGACGGTTGAACTCCCGCCCAACCGACCATTGCTCGATCGGTTTGGTCGTCAGCCGCGCCCGCACGATGACCGCCGAGTCTTCGAAACGATCGACGCCGAGCACCTCGATCGGCGCGATGATCTTCGGTCCAAACTCAGGATCGGCGCGCATCTCAGCATCGATCTCGTTCAGCACGTCGACCACCTCGTCCGTGTCCTCGCGGTAGGCTACGCCGACGTCGAGGACGTAGCGTGAGTACTCCTTGGTCATGTTGGTGAGCGAACCCACCGAGCTGAACGGGACGATGTGAACGTTGCCGGCGAGGTCGCGCAGAACAATGGTGCGAACCGTGAGTTTCTCGACCAGCCCGCCCTGATCGTTGATGATAGCGACATCGCCGACTTTTACTTGGTCCTCGAACAAGATAAAGGCGCCGGTGATGACGTCCTTGACCAGGGTCTGGGCGCCGAAGCCGGCCGCCAGCCCGACGACACCTGCCCCCGCTAGCAGCGGCCCGATATCGATCCCGAGCGAGGACAGCACCGACAAGCTCGCGATGGTGGCGATGACCACCAACAGTACGTTCTTAACGAGCGGCAGCAAGGTGCGGGCCCGGGCGCTGCGCTCGATCCGCTCACCGTCAGGCGGGGTGTGGCCTTCGAGATAGCGGGTGATGATGCCGCTCGCGGTTTCCCACACGATGACAGCGATCACGACGACGATCGCGATCTCGAGCGCGCCGAGCAACAGCCCGCGGCCGATATCGCTGCCAAGCCAGTCGAAGACGGAAATCGACCACGCCTCGGCGATCAACAGGGCCGCGACCAAGAAGATCGCGCCCTGCGCTACGCGGCGAACGCCGCCGACATAGGCGTCGGTGCGGCTGCGCAGGTTGGGAAAGCGCTCGGCCAGCGCCGCGCCGATCGTGAACAACCTCGCCATCGTCCGCCGCACCAGCAAAAGCACCAGACGCGCGGCGACCAGGATGAGCACAGTGAGCGCCGTCGCCCGGGCGATGAAGCCGAAGCCGCCCTCCATCTCTAGCGCCCAGACCGCATACGTCGCTATCAGATAGGCGATCGCGAGGATGTGCCACATATCGGCGAGACGATTGCGCAGCACCTGGACGCCAGGCAGAACGGCCACACCATCACCGCGGATCCACCCGGCAGCGTTCCGCCGGATCTGCAGGATCAGCCCTAGGATGAGCGCCGCCTCGATCAGTCCGACCACCTTGATGATCGCCCCATGCCCTGCCGGCGGCAGCCCTAGACCACCCAGCGCCGCCGCCAGGAACCAACCCCACACGGGAATAACGATCAGCCGCCGTGCCCAGACGTATGCGTAGGCGGCGTCCTCGTCGGCGAGCGCGATGAGTCGGAGCGAAGGCACCATCGGCCGCAACAGGAGGCGGGCGCCTACGTTGGCGGCTGCCGTAAACGCCACGGCATGGACGATCGCCAGGATGATCAATCGTGCGACTGGCTCGGGCTGGGCCACGGCGAGAACGATGACGGCGGTGCCGTAAAAGGCACCCACGGGTACCAGGTCGAGTAGGGCGTGACCGATTAGGAATGGTATGCGTGTCCATGGGCTCGGCGCCTCGTGCTGCTCGATGACGCGGCGTGGGCGTGCGAGCAACACGCGTGCAAGCCACCGCACGAGCACGCCAGCCGCCACCACCAGTACGATCTCGACCACGAGCGACAGCCAGAAGGACCGGCGCTCCCCGCTCTCGACCTGATGGCCGAGCCAGCTACCGATGCTGCCGAGGCCCTCGCCACCGAGCTGCCCGGTCAGCACTGATTCAAGTGTGCCGATCCGATAGGAAAGCTCTTCGAGAAGTCCCGCCGTCCCCTCCGGTGCGGCCTCGCCGGCCGCGCGCGCCTGAGCAAGCGTACGCAGCCTTCCGAGGAACTGCTCGCGCTCTTCCGGGTCCTCGAGCATCTCGATGAGGGTCTGGAGCTCGGCCGCATCGAGCGCCGGAGTCACGGTCGCGTCCTGGGCGCAAGCCGCGCCAACGGTGGCCAACCACAGGGCTGTAGCCGCACACAGCGCCAAGGCTGTCGCGTGCGCCGCGCGCGCCCATGTCCCGCTAGAGATCATCGTCCCACCCGGACCGGAGACTACACCAACGGCCGACCCGCCCCACGTACTGTCAGGTCGGGATGCGCAGCCCGGTCGGCCCCTCGCGTGCGAGCGGGCGCGGTTCGTGGCCGCGCTGGCCCGCTAGGCCGGCGTCTTCGCGCCAAGCACGAGCTTGCCGTCGACCAGCTCGGCTCCGTGCTTCCTGGCGCGATCAAGCACGTTCTTGTGCCAGTCGAGCTCGCCGCCATCGTGGCCGCCGACGATGGCGACCGCGTAGAGCGTCTCGGTTCCCGGATTGCGAAATCCACGCATGACACCGATCGGCATGGTGATGGTGTCCCAGGGACCGAGCTCCAGCTCGTTCTCGCCCTCATCGCCCCAACAGATCACCAACTTGCCGTTGAGCGGGAAGAACACCTCCTCGGTCTCGTGGGCATGTAAGCCCCCGCCCTGCCCCGGCTCCATCTTGATAATGCCGAAGCTGAAGGGATGGGGTATGCCGATCTCGGGGCCGATCTCTTCGTTCTCGAACACCGACTTGCCGATGACGCTGAAGAGATCGCGCTTGAACTCGGGAATTACCGTATCGATGAAGGCGGGTGATGATTCCGAATCGAAGGCCCGGAGATCCTGATAACGCGCCACCCGCGTTTTCAGCATCTCTTCCTTCGAGATCGTCAAGCCGGCCATGACCGTCTCCTCTCGGTTGATTGCCGTTCCCGGCCGTGATTGCGCGCTGCCGCGCGAATCCTATCACGGGCGCGAGCTGCCGATAATGCAGACTCGCCCCGGGCGGGATGCGCGCCCTTCCACCCTTCGCAAGCGTGGCCAACTAGGATAGGATCAGTCAACAGAAACCCGCAGCGCCGGCACCCAGCGGTGCCTCTGCAGACGAGGGAGGATGTATATGAGCGCGAAGTCCACCGAGAAGGTGCAGAAGGGGATCACCCGTCGTTCGGCACTGAAAACGGGCGCCAAAGGTCTCGCCCTGACGTCGGCGATCGGCATCGCACCGAAGTACTTGATCAGCCCGGCCCGCGCCACGGGCCTGGCGGCAGGCATGACGGGCGGGCCGACCGGTTTCGATGGCGCCGAGCGTTTCCAGTACAACGAAGGCATGTCGGAAGGCCGCGCGATTGAGGCCGCAAAGAAGCTGAAGGCCGCAGGCAAGGCACCAGAGAAGATCGTCTTCCTATTGACCCAGGGCGCGGTTGGACAGTTCCGTCAGCCGTTCCCCGAAGGTGCGCCGACGGTGGCCTCCGTATGGGAGGCTGAGACCGGCATCCCCGTGGAGATCATCCCGGCCGGCGAGACCGAGATCATCCCGAAGGTGATGCAGGACATCACGACCGGTTCCGGCACCTACGATATCTATACTGGTCCCTGGAACGCGGTCGGCGACAAGGTCGATGCCAAGGGCATTCTGAACCTCGACGAATTCGTCGAGAAGCATAAACCTGACTGGGGCGACCCCGAGCGCGGCACACCGACCGCGGAGATGGAGAAGCTGCTCTACACCTACAACGGCTCGTACTACACCATCTCGATCGACGGCGATTTTCAGACCTGGGTGTATCGCAAGGACCTGTTCGAGGACGCCGACAACAAGAAGGCGTTCGAGGACAAATACGGCTGGTCCCTCGGACCGCCGCGGACGTGGCAGGAGACCGATCAGATCTCGGAGTTCTTCCATGCCAAGGGCGTACCCACCTGCAACCTGATCAGCCCGTTCTGGGGCCTGGCGATCTTCTATGCGCGGTTCGCGGGCCAGGCTAACCCGAACTACTACTTCTTCGATGAAGACGGGAATCCCAACCTCGATACCGACATCGGCATCAAGGTGCTCGAAGAGCACGTCAAGACCAAGGACTGGTCATCGCGCGATATCTTGACCTGGACCTGGGCGGAAGCGTACGGGGCGATGGGTCAGGCCGAAGGCCTGATGATGTCGACCTACACCAACCTGCGCAAATTCAATGACCGCCATGAGGCCGATGGCACCCCGGCGACCCCGGCGACCGGCAAGCTCGGTTCGTTCCTGCCGCCTGGCAATGCCTTCGGCGATGAGCTCGTGCGCCGGAGTTGCCTCTACTACAATATCAACGCTGAGATCTCCGCTCAGAGTGAACACCCGGAGGTCGCCTACCTGTTTATGCAGTGGGCGAGCTCAACGAGGACATTCAGCTGGATGTCTGGCAACCCGGGCGGCTACTTCGATCCGTTCCAGAAGGCCAACTTCCAGGAGCCTCTCGTGCTCCAGACCTACCACGACGATCACTGCGCCATCATCCAGGAGACGATCGCGCGGTCTGCACCGACGATCAACTTCGCCGGCCAAGGTGCCTTCGACAACGCTTTGGATGAGCAGATTCAGGCTGTCATGGTGGGCGAGAAAACCGCCGAGGAGGCAATGCAGAAAGCCTCCAAGGAATGGCGCAAGATTATCAAAAAGCGGGGCGAGACCCGTATGATTGACGCCATCAACGGGAGCCGCGCCAACTGGCCCTCGGTCATCGACAAGGCCTAGCCTGTCGATGTAGGCCACGACGATCAGGGTGCGGGCAACCACGGCGTTGCCCGCACCCTTCTCTTTCTTGTAAGGCTTCGGCGGGCAGTTCTTCGAGACGGGATCGCGATGACGGCAACCAACCGTTTGTGGTTCGAAGCCATGCGCTACACGCTGATCGTGGCGGCGCTCGTGATTTTCCTGATTCCGATCATCTGGATGGCGACCTTGGCGTTCAAACCGGTCGCCGAGTGGACGACGGCGATCTCCGAGATCACTTGGCTGCCGAAGAACCCGACGCTTGGCAACTTCGAGTTCATCTTCACCGGGCAGACCGACGAAGTCCTCATAACCCTGCCGAACACCGCCACCCGTCCCATCTTCGCAAGCCTGGTGATCGCCTCGCTTGGCACGCTGTTGGCGGTGGTGGTGGGGACGCTTGGCGCGTACGGGGTCTCGCGGTTCGGTGTCGGCAAAAATCTGCCTCTTTCTGTGCTCCAACTACGCCTCTTTCCTCCAATGGCGGTCATGATCCCCGTCATGATGATGTGGTCTTACTTGGCGCTGGTCGACACCTTCTGGGGTCTCTCCCTGATCTATGGCATCATCACACTGCCGTTCTCGTTCTGGCTGATGAAGACGTTTTTTGACGAGGTGCCGCGCGAGATCGAGGAGGCGGCGTTGGTCGAGGGCTGTAGCCAGTGGCGCGTGTTCTACCGCGTGACCATGCCGATGGTGAAAGCGCCGCTCGCGACGACGGTGCTGTTTGTGTTCATCCTCAATTGGAGCGACTACGTCATCGCGCTGCTGCTGACGCGGAAGGATTGGGTGACCATCCCGGTCTACATGAACTCTCTCAACACAGCGATGACCGGTGAGATGTATGGCGCCAAGGCAGCAATGGGCCTGATCGCCGCGATCCCGCCTGTGGTGCTGGGGATCATCATCCAGAAACACCTGGTCCGCGGCCTGACGTTCGGAGCGCTGAAGCAATGACCACGGCGACCACGACGCCGGAGGCTGGGACTACGTTTGAGGGCCTCACCCTCACGGAGCAAGGAGTCAAGCTCGGCAAGTGGATGACCTTGCCGACCCAGCTCCTGCTGGTGTTCATATTCGCGTTTCCCGGCCTCATGATCATCTACGTGAGCCTCAGCTGGTGGGGACCGCTCGATGGCGTACCGTGGTACTACGCCTACGAGTCCCTCAATTGGTTCGGTAACTACGTCGAATTGTTTGAGGACGAGCGCTTGTGGGGCTCGATCTGGCGGACCCTGTTAATCATGGCGGTCGCTGTGCCGGTGGAGTTCTTCCTCGGCCTCGGCCTGGCCATCCTGTTTGTCGACGAGTTCAGGCTCAAGCGCGTGCTCTACTCGATCGTGCTGATGCCGATGATGGTCGTCCCGGCGGTCGCGGGGTACATGTTCTACATCCTCTTCCAGAGCAACGGCCCCATCAATCAGCTCATCAGTCTTATCACCGGGTTTGAGGTTGATCTTGTCTGGCTGAGCGACCCGGACAACGCCTTCATCGCGATCATGGTTGCCGACATCTGGCAATGGACGCCGTTGATGTTCCTGATCCTGCTCGCGGGCTTGCTCGGCGTGCCGGAAGATCAGCTCAAGGCCGCAACTCTGCTGGGCGCCAGCTGGGGCCAGAAGTTCCTGCGCATCGCCCTCCCGAAGATGCGGATCGTCATCGTCATCGCCCTCGTCATCCGGGCGGTCGAGGCCTTCAAGCTGTTTGACGTGATGTACGTAATGACCAAAGGCGGACCGGGAGTCGCCACCGAGACGATCTCGGTGTACATCTATAAAGTCACCTTCCTGGAGTTGGAGTGGTCGTACGTGTCCGCAATCGGCTTCATGGTGCTGATTTTCCTGACCATTCTCGGCGCGATCGGGATCGCCATCCTTAGCAGCGCACAGAAGAAGAAGAATCTGGCCAATGTCCTCGATTGAACTGCAAAATCTGACCAAGCGCTTCGGCGACCTGATCGCCGTCAACACATTGAATCTTGATATCCGCGACAAAGAGTTCGTGGCTTTGCTGGGCCCTTCGGGGTGTGGCAAGACCACGACGATGAACATGATCGCGGGCATCGAAGCGCCGACCGGCGGCAACATTCAGTTCGATAGTCGTGACGTCACCCGTACGCCCCCCGGCAAGCGCGGCGTTGGCTTCGTCTTTCAGAACTACGCGATCTTTATCCACATGACGGTTTACAAGAACTTGGCGTTCGGCCTCGAGGTCGCTGGTGTGCCGCGTGCGGAGATCGATAATCAGGTCGGAGCCATGGCGAAGGTGATGCGGCTGACCCGCCAGATCAACTGGCCGGCCGAGCGACTGAGCGTCAACGAGCTGCAGCGCCTTGCGATCGGGCGCTCGGCGATCATCAAGCCGAACATCTTCCTGCTCGACGAGCCGCTCTCGAATCTCGATGCCGCGTTCCGCGCGGAGATGCGGACCGAGCTCAAGCATCTCCAGCACGAGCTCCAACAGACCATGGTCTATGTCACGCACGATCAGCTCGAGGCGATGAGCATGGCCGATCGCATCGCGATCATGGACCTCGGCTTCCTGCAGCAGTATGGAACGCCGCTTGAGGTGTACAACAAGCCGGCCAACATCTTCGTCGCCCGCTTCGTTGGCGCGCCGAGCATGAACCTGATGCCTTGCCGGATCGTCAGCGACAACGGCACCGCCAAGCTCGACTTCGGCGGGGCGGGCGCGATGTCGTTGCCGGGCGACAACCCATTGGCTGAGCTTACCCAGCGGGCCCAACGCCCGGACGTCATGTTCGGCGTGCGGCCCGAAGACGTGCACCTTGAGCCCGCGGCCAACGGCAGCGACGGTGTCAAAATGAGCGTGACGTTCGTTGAACGCATCGGCCCGCGCTCGATCGTCCACCTAGAGGCTCCCGGCCACGAGATAAAGGCGGTCGGCGGCAACCAGCTTCCGGCGGCCATCGGCGATGTCATGGCCGTTTCGGCCGGCGCCGGCGGTCTCACCCATCTGTTCGACGCCGAGTCCGGCGCACGCGTGGAGTAGACGATGGCCCAGCTTGAGCTGCACCGAATCACCAAGAAATACGGAAGTATCACCGCGGTCGAGGACATCGACGTCACGGTGCCCGACAACGAGTTCTTTTGCATTTTCGGGCCGCCGGCTTGCGGCAAGACGACTCTGTTGCGTCTGTGGCTCGGCCTTGAGACACCCGATGAGGGCGAGATCATCATCGATGGGGAAGAGGTGACCCATAAGCCGCCCGCGGCGCGCAACTTATCGATGGTGTTCCAGAACTTGGCACTGTTCCCGCATATGACGGCTGGCGAGAACCTGCGTTTCCCGCTGGTCGAGCGAAAGGTGCCGGAGGGCGAGATCGTACGGCGCGTCGGCCAGGTCGCCGAGACCCTGCACATCACACCGCTCCTCAACAAGATCCCGGCGCACCTCAGCGGCGGCGAGCGCCAGCGTGTGGCAATCGGCCGCTCGCTTGTGCGCGATCCAGCGGCCTATCTGATGGATGAACCGATCTCAGCGCTCGATGCTCGCCTGCGCGAGGAAATGAGAATCGAGCTCAACCGCCTCCAACGCGAGCTCAAGCACACGCTGATCTACGTCACCCACGATCAAGAGGAGGCGATGTCGGTCGCCGATCGGATGTGCATCATGGAGGGTGGCCGGATCGCCCAAATTGGCACGCCGGCGGAGGTCTACAATCGGCCGGAAAACCGCTACGTGGCTGAGTTCGTCGGCTCGCCGCCCATCAACTTGATTCCAGGTCGGTTTGAGAACGAGCGGTTCACGGTGGCTGATCCCTCGTTCACCGTGGGCGTATCGGACGCGCGCAACCAACCCGACGGCGATGCCCTTATTGGTTTCCGGCCCGAGGACATACGTGTTGAACGCGGCGAGGTTGCCGGCGGAATCGCCGCCAAGGTGTATGAGCTCGAGCCGCTCGGCGCGTTCGCGATCGTCGATATCCAGGCCGGGGAGCGCGTCGTTCGGGCGCAGATCCCGGGCCAGCCTCAGTTCGAGCTCGGCGAGCCCGTGTTCATGGTGCCCGATTTACAGCGCTGTCACTTCTTCGAGGTCGCTACAGGCCGTCGCTTCGCGACCGGGGCCGTCGCCGTCGACGGCTAGGGCCGAGCCTCGAGCCAGCACGCGCCTCGGCCATGCTGGAAACAACGATCGCCGGTAGCCTGCCGAAGCCGTCGTGGCTCGCTGAGCCCGAGCAGCTATGGGCACCGTGGCGTCCAAGCGGTGCGGCCCTCCAAGAGGCAAAGCAGGACGCCGTGCTGGTGGCGTTGAGAGATCAGGAAACGGCCGGCATCGACATCGTCTCCGACGGCGAGCAGACGCGCCAGCATTTTGTCCATGGCATCCTTGAGCACATCGACGGCATCGATTTCGCCAAGCGCACGGTCATAGGCATCCGCGACAACCGCTATGAGGCCGAGGTGCCCACGGTAACCGGTCCACTCCGTCGTCGCCGCTCGATACACGCCGACGAGGCGCGCTTCGCCCGCGCCAACACGGCGCGCAAACTGAAGTTCACCATGCCGGGCCCGATGACCATCGTCGACACCATCGCCGATGAGCACTACGGGGATCGGGTCACCATGGCGATGGCGTTCGCCGGCATCCTCAACGCCGAGGCACGTGAGCTCGCCGCCGGCGGTGTCGATGTCATTCAGTTCGACGAGCCGGCCTTCAACGTCTATCTCGACGACGTCAAGAGCTGGGGCATCGAGGCGCTGCACACGGCCATCGAGGGTGTGGCGTGCACGACGGCGGTGCATATCTGCTACGGCTACGGCATCGACGCCAACCGCGCCTGGAAAGAGACGCTGGGGCACCAGTGGCGCCAATACGAGGAGATTTTCCCGGCGCTCAATACCAGCCGCATCGACCAAGTCTCTCTTGAGTGCGCCAACAGCCACGTACCGCTCGAGCTCATGGGGTTGCTGTCTGACAAAGACGTGCTGGTCGGCGCGATCGACGTCGCGCGCGACGCGATCGAGACGCCGGAAGAAGTCGCCGCGACTATCCGTGCGGCGATGGGGCACGTCGCGCCGGAACGCTTATTCCCCTGCACTAATTGCGGGATGGTGCCGCTGCCTCGGACGATCGCCCGCGGCAAGCTCGCGGCGCTCGGCGCCGGCGCAGCAATTGTCCGCAAGGAGCTCGGCGCCAGCTGAGACCCGTGGCAGGCTGACCGTGCTTGACCGGGATCAGAAAACCGAGCTCGCGGAGATCTTCCACCTTCTCGGCGATCCCAATCGCCTCGCGCTCGTCCTCGCATGCCTGGACGAACCGACCAGCGTCGGCGACATGGCGCGGCAGCTCGAGCTCTCTTCTTCGTTGGTGAGCCACCATCTGCGGCTTCTACGCGCCGCGCGCCTGGTGCGCCGCGAGCGCCGTGGCAAGCAGGCGTACTACAGCCTCGCTGATGCCCATGTTCGCGACATGATCACCAACATGATCGAGCACCTGTCCGAGGACCAGCCGTGAGCTGCTGCTAAGAATCCTGGCGTGGCGGCCGGTTCGCCGGCCCGCCTGACAACGCGATCAAGACGGCGTCGGCACGTCGGGGACCCAAATGTAGCCGTCGGGGTCGAGGAGATAGGCCTCGCGCAGCCCATGGGGCTTGTCGGCCGCTGGTGCGAGTACGGTGGCGCCGAGCCGGCGCGCCGCCGCCTCGGCTGCGTCAGGATCGCGCCCGTGAAGCCGTAGCTCGGCCCCGACACCCCGCACATCACCAGCCACCAACTGCGAATACATCGGGTGCTGGTCGTAGGTGCGGTCGGCATGCAAGTTCCATTCGGCACCGTCGCGCCGGAATAGGGCGAAGTCCTCATCGCTGTAGACCTCCTCGGCATCCAGCACCTCGCGGTGGAAGGGAAGCGCCGCAGCGACGTCCCGTACCAAGAGGTTGACCGTCAGGCCTTTAAGCGAGCGGCCGTACTCGTCGGCAGGCATCCACGGCGTTTTCTGGCTCTTGTGCATGCCTAGCGGCCCGCGATCCGCATGAAATTCTCATAGAGCAGGCGGGCATCGCGATTAAAGTTCGTGATCAGCGATCCTGCCTCGGCCTCGAGGCGCGCGCCGGCACCGGCACCTAGCACCGTCTCCAGCGAATCCGCGTAGGCCGGCACACATCCCCACTCGGGCACCGTCTCGGCCGTCAGCTCGACATGGTATTGCACACCATAAGCGTGCTCGCCGACGCGGAACGCCTGGACCGGACACGCCGGTGAGGAGGCGAGCGTCACCGCGTCTGCCGGCAGCTGCGTCACCTCGGAAGAGTGCCATTGCAGACATCTCACGACCCGATCGAGCCCGACGAAAAGCGGATCCTCCCGGCCAACCGGGTTAATTTCCACAGAATCGATCCCTACCTCGGGCGCCGCCATTGGCTCGACCTTGCCACCCAAGGCGTCCGCCAACAGTTGATGGCCGAGGCAGACGCCCAGCATCGGCAGGTCGCGCTGCACGGCCTCCCGGATCGCTGCTTTCTCCGCGACCAGCCACGGGTGCGCCGCTGCGTCCCACACGTTCATCGGCCCGCCCATAACCCAGAGCGCATCGTAGTCGTCGAGGTCGGGGATGGCCTCGCCATCATCCAGCTCCACAGCGTCCCAATCGATGCCGTCCTCGCCAAGGAAATCGCGAAGGATGCCGGGATGCTCGATCGGAATATGCTGGAAGACGAGGAGGCGCACGCCTACGCCGGATCGCCAACCGAGCGGGCTTGGGCAACCCCGACCATCGAATCGCGCGTCACGAGTCGCGCGAGCTCGGTCTCGCTCAGCCCCGCGCTGTCGGCCGGGCGCATCGGCAGGACGAGGTAGCGAAGATCGGCCGTGCTGTCGTGCACCCGCACCTCGATGTCGTCGGCAAGCTCGGTGCCGAACTCCGCGAGCACCGCACGCGGCTCGCGCACCGCGCGGGAGCGGTACGGCCGCGACTTGTACCAATCGGGCGGCAAGCCAAGGAGCATGCGCGGGTAGCACGAGCACAGGGTGCAAACGATCGTGTTGTGGACCGTCGGCGTGTTCTCGACAACCTTGAGCTTGGTCGGACCCATTTCGATCCCCAGCTCCTCGGCGGCAGCGGTCCCATCGGCCATCAAGCGTGCCTTGTAGGCTGGGTCGGTCCACGCCCGCGCGACGACGCGCGCCCCAAGATGGGGGCCGCGTGCGTCCATCGCCTCGATCGCCCGCCGCTCCTCCTCGGCCGTGATGATTCCCTTCTCAATGAGAAGTTCGCGGACCGCCGTGCCGAGCACCTCGTATTCGCCGGCGCCGCCGCCGGAGTGCTCGATGGGGGCGTGGTCGTGGCCGCCGGAATGGTCGTGTTCGCTCACGTCAATCTCCCTCGTCGGGCTCGAGCCAGTGTTGGTAGATCTCGACCTCGAGCGTGTCCGCCTCGCTACCCACATAGTTGGACCAAAGCGCTGCCTGATCGAAGTGCACGCGGTAAAGCGGCTGCTTAGGACGACCGTCACGGCCGTAGGCCAACGTCTCGGGGTTGCCGAAGTCGCCGGCGTACTCGCACACCATCCCGCGTTTGCCGCGGACGTAGGCGGGGGTGCGGATATGGCCGGCTGGCCAGTCCTCGCGGACGCGCACGGGATCGCCGACCGCGAACCGGGCGTTCATGATGCTTCCGCCTCGCGAGCCGTCACCGCGGCGATACGATCGTCGATCTCGTCCTGGTCCAGGACGCCCTTCTCGACCAAACTGGCGGTGATCGAGGCGATCCAGCGTTCGTAATAGCTCATGCGCTCATAGGCATCGGGCGGCAGCGATTCGATGCCGCGGCGCAGCTCATCGACACGGATGAGGTGCCGCTCCTTGTCCGAGAGCAGCACCAAAAGCGCATCGACTCGCTTCTCCCACAGCGCGTGGTCGTGCCCGCTGCGATCGACCGCACCGGCCGGCTCGCCACCCATGTCGTGGTGCCCGTGTCGACGCGCCGCCATCGCGCCATTGTCCGGCAACGGCGGGCCGGAGGCAACGGCGACGGCACGTTCATTGGCCGCTTTTGGGTGCTGTGCGATAGTGCGCGCATGGCCGCCGAGCGCGTTGTCTCGTTGATCGCCAGCGCGACCGAGATCGTGTGTGCGCTCGACTGCGGCGAGCGGCTGGTCGGCCGCTCCCACGAATGCGACTTCCCGGATTTCGTGCGCGACCTTCCGGTTTGCACCGAGCCGAAGTTCGATACCGAGGGCACGAGCTACGAGATCGACCAGCGGGTCAAGGCGATCTTGGCCGAGGCGCTCTCGGTCTACCGGGTCGACACCGACCTGCTTGCCTCGCTCGCGCCTGACGTGGTGGTGACGCAGACCCAGTGCGAGGTGTGCGCGGTCAGTCTGCGCGACGTCGAGGCATGCTTAACAAAGTTAACACGGCGGGGCGGCGGAATAGCACCGGAGCTGGTGGCCTTGGCGCCCAACGCGCTTGGCGATGTGTGGACCGATGTGCGCCGTCTCGCCGCGGCGCTGGAGGTGCCGGAGCGCGGCAAGGCATTGATTTTACAGGCAAAAGAGCGCATGTCGGCGATCACGGCGGCGGCGGCGGCGCTTCGGCCGATGCCCCGCATCGCCTGTATCGAGTGGATCGAGCCGCTGATGGCGGCCGGCAACTGGATGCCCGAGCTGGTCGAGATGGCGGGCGGCGATAACGTGTTCGGTAAGGCCGGCGCCCACTCGCCATGGTTGAATTGGGACGCGTTGCATACCGCCGATCCCGACGTGATCGTCGTTCTGCCCTGCGGCTACAGCATCGGCGAGAGCCGGCGCAACATGGCGAGCCTGACGGGCTCGGCCGGCTGGTCGAGGCTGGACGCGGTGGAAACAGGCCGGGTCTTCATCGCCGACGGCTCGCAATACTTCAACCGGCCCGGACCCCGCCTCGTCGAATCACTGGAGATCCTGGCGGAGATCCTGCACCCCGAGGCTTTCCACTTCGGGCACGAGGGCCGCGGCTGGGTGCGCTGGGCCAACGGCGCGACGGCGTGAGCGAACATCAAGGGTGGAGGTGGCGGTCCTGGCGCAGACCGAGGCTGTAGCGCGCTTCGGCGATGTCGCGCACCCCGTGGAATACCCGCTGTTCGGCACCGGTGAAGCCGGGGCAACGCAAAAGCACCATGTCGCCCGGCGCCGCCGCGATCTCGCGCAAACCCGTGCCCTGGCGGTCGGTACACACGAAGAATTGGCCGCCGCCGCCGAGCACGATCACGGCCACCAGATTGATGTAGTTGGCTTGATCGCGATGCGGCGTGATCCCGATCGAGCCTGGACGATAGTGTTGGAGCATCGGCTCATGGAGCTGGAGCGGCGTCGCAAACGGGTAAACCGGCAGCCGCCGGAACCCGACTTCGAGAAAGGCTT
Source organism: Alphaproteobacteria bacterium (assembly GCA_965248765.1). Lineage (GTDB taxonomy): Bacteria > Pseudomonadota > Alphaproteobacteria > VGEJ01 > VGEJ01 > CBDFKF01. Next base: position 81,044 of record CBDFKF010000003.1, on the reverse strand, counting down.
GAACGCGCCCGACAAGGGCTGATAGGGGCCCGTGCGCGTCGAGCTCGTCGCAGTAGTCGAGGCCCTGGCGCACGAGCCGGTCGCCGCTGCCAATCTCCTCTCGGCCCCGCCGGTAGGGATGACGGGCGGCCTTCGCCAAGAGCTCGGTGCGATAGGCGGGCCTCAACACCGGGACGGCAACGGCCCCATCTGCCCGGAGTCGGGCAACAATTTCCGCGAAATCCGGCGGCTCAGCATGCCATGGCTGGTTCATCGCATCGTGCGGGTCGCTATCCCAGAGAAAAGAAGCAGAAATCATAGCAATTCGGCGGCTCATACCGCGTTGACAAGTGCGCTACGCCGACTATGTTAATGGGGAGTGAATTAGTCCCATTTCTCGGTTCGTCACCCCAAGCGATCAACCCGCGGGACACTGACCCATGATCAAACTGAGTCGCATGGCTGACTATGCCGTCGTCCTGATGACCCAATTGGCCACCGGTGACGGCGGCGCGCGAAATGCCGCCGACATGGCGTGCGAGACGCGCCTGCCGGCGCCGACGGTGAGCAAGATCCTCAAGAGCCTGGCGCGCGCCGGTTTGCTGCGATCGAGCCGCGGAGCCCATGGTGGCTATACACTCGCCTTTGATCCGCGCGACATCAATGTGGTCGATATCATCGCCGCGGTGGATGGGCCCATCGCGCTCACCGCCTGCGTCGAGGACGGACCGGGCGATTGCGACATCGAGGCTTTCTGCCCGCTTCGGAGCCATTGGCAGATCATCAACGACGCGGTGCGGGGGGCACTTCGCCAAGTGACGCTCGCCGATCTGGTGGCGCCGCTCGCCGTCTTCCCCGGGCCGCGAATGGAGATGACGGCCGCGCTCGAGGTACCGCGCGGCCACGGTCGCGCCTGAGGGAGATCGGTACGCATGGCCACAAGCGTTGACTCGATGGACACCGTTCGCGACGTCACGGACGGCGAGTACAAGTACGGCTTCGTTACTGAGGTCGAGGAGGATCGCGCGCCTAAGGGCCTGAACGAGGACATCGTCCGCTTCATCTCGAACAAGAAGGAAGAACCCGAGTGGCTCCTGAAGTGGCGCCTGCGCGCCTTCGAGATCTGGCGCGAGCGCTTCCTGCCGGCCGGTGATCCGACCTGGGCGAACGTGCGCTACCCGAAGCTCGACTACCAGGACGCTTACTATTACGCCGCACCGAAGTCGCCCGATGACCGGCCGAAAAGCCTGGACGAGGTCGATCCGGAGCTGTTGGCAACATACGAAAAGCTCGGGATCCCGCTGCACGAGCGCGCCGCTCTCGCCGGCATCGCCGTCGATGCCGTCTTCGACAGCGTCTCGGTGGCCACTACGTACAAGGAGACCCTGGCCAAAAAGGGCATCATCTTCTGCGCGATCTCCGAGGCGGTGCGCGAGCACCCTGAACTCGTGCGCAAGTACCTCGGCTCCGTCGTGCCCCAAGCCGACAATGCGTTCGCCAGCCTCAACTCCGCGGTCTACAGCGACGGCACCTTCGTCTATGTCCCGAAGGGCGTGCGCTGCCCGATGGAGCTCAGCACCTATTTCCGCATCAATGCCGAGAACACCGGCCAGTTCGAGCGCACGCTGATTATCGCTGACGAGGGCAGCTACGTGAGCTACCTCGAGGGCTGCACAGCGCCCATGCGCGATGAGAATCAGCTACACGCCGCGGTAGTGGAGTTGGTGGCGCTCGATGATGCCGAGATCAAGTACTCGACGGTGCAGAACTGGTACCCGGGCGACAAGAACGGCAAGGGCGGCATCTACAACTTCGTGACCAAACGCGGCGCCTGCCGCGGACGCAACTCGAAGATTTCGTGGACCCAGGTCGAGACCGGCTCGGCTATCACGTGGAAATACCCGAGCTGCATCCTGCAGGGCGAGAACTCGGTGGGCGAGTTCTATTCGGTCGCCATCACCAACAACTATCAGCAGGCCGATACCGGCACCAAGATGATCCACATCGGGCCGAACACGCGCTCGACCATCATCTCCAAGAGCATTTCCGTCGGTCACGGCCAAAACACCTATCGCGGCCTCGTGCGCATCCAGCCAAAGGCCCACAAGGCGCGCAACTACACCCAGTGCGACGGTCTCCTGCTCGGCGATCGTTGCGGCGCCCACACCGTGCCCTACATTGAGGTGAAGAACCGCAGCGCCCGGGTCGAGCACGAGGCCACCACCTCCAAGATCAGCGACGATCAGCTGTTCTATTGCAGGCAGCGGGGCTTAAGCCCAGAGGACGCCGTCAATCTCATCGTCAACGGTTTTTGCAAGGTAGTCCTCCAGGAGCTGCCGATGGAGTTCGCTGTGGAGGCGCAGAAGCTCCTCGAAGTGAGCCTCGAGGGCAGCGTCGGCTGATCGATCGACCGGTTTTCAAAGCGGAGTTGCACGTGCTCAAGATCAAGAACCTACACGTTAGCGTCGAGGGCAAGCCGATCCTCAACGGCATAGACCTCACCGTACCGCGCGGCGAAGTGCATGCGATCATGGGCCCGAACGGCTCCGGCAAGAGCACGCTCTCGCACACGCTCGCTGGCCGCGAGGGCTATGACGTGACGGCCGGCATGGCGCAGTTCGACGGCAAGGACGTGCTGGCCATGAGCGCGGAGGAGCGGGCGTGCGAGGGCGTTTTTCTCGCCTTCCAGTACCCGGTTGAAATCCCCGGCGTGAGCGGCATGTATTTCCTCAAGGCGGCGCTTAACGCCCTGCGCAAGCACCGTGGCGAGCCGGAAGTCGATGCGATGGACTTCCTTAAGATCGCCCGCCGCAACATGAAGCTGCTCGAGATGGACCAGGCGATGATGCAGCGCGCGATCAACGTCGGCTTCTCCGGCGGCGAGAAAAAGCGCAGCGAGATACTGCAGATGGCCGTGTTGGAACCGCGGCTCGCGATCCTCGATGAGACGGACTCGGGGCTGGATATCGACGCCCTCAAGATCGTCGCCAATGGGGTCGACAGCTTGCGCGGGCCGGACCGGACGATGCTGTTGATCACGCACTACCAGCGGCTCCTCGACCACATCGTTCCCGACCGCGTGCATGTCCTGTTCAACGGGCGCATCGTCAGCTCGGGCGGCAAGGAACTTGCGCTCAAGCTGGAGGAAGACGGCTACGTAGCGTTCGGTGCGGAGGCTGCATGAGCCTCGCCGATACCTACGCGGAGAGGTTTGCCGAGGCCGAGCCGACGCTTCCCGGTGCGGCGATCGGCTGGCTTAACGAGCTCCGCCGCGAGGCCTTGGCCGCGTTCGTCGAGACCGGGCTCCCCACGCCGCGACTGGAGAGCTGGAAGTACACCAATCTCAAGGGGCTCATGCACGACGCCATGCCCCTGGCCCCGCGCCTCGCCAACGGTATCGGCCGCGATGCCGTGGCACCGTTCTGCCTGGCAGATGTTGCGTGCACGCGGCTGGTGTTCGTGAATGGCGGGCTGCGGCCTGACCTGAGCGAGACACCCGCGATAGCCGGTGTGGCGGTAGGCTCGCTAGCGGCCGCGCTCGAGGCAGATGACAGCGCGTTACACGCACTGTTCTCCGAACGGACGGCGCCGACCCCGGAAAACGCGGTGCAGACACTGAATGCCGTCTTCATGACGGACGGAGCGCTGATCAGGATCGATCCCGGCGCCGCGCCAGACCAGCCGCTGCACCTGGTGTTTCTTACCGTCCCCCAGGCGATGCCCGCGGCCACCCATACGCGCAACGTCATCGTCGCCAGCCGGGACTCGGCGGCGACCGTTATCGAGACTCATGCGGCGCTCGGCGACGGCCTCTATTGGACGAACAGTGCGAATACGGTCGTGCTCGAGACCGGTGCCCGCCTGCACCACTACCGTGTCCAGGCCGAGGCTCAAACAGCTTGGCATTTGGCCGCAACGACGGTCGATGTTGCCGCCGGTGCCAGCTACGAAAGCTTCACCGCGGCCTTCGGTGCCCGGCTTTCCCGCCACGAAATCGAGACCCGCCTCGGCGCAGAATGCGCGCAGTGCGCGCTGAACGGCATCTATCTCGGCCGTGGATCCCAGCACGTCGACAACACCACCCGCATTCTGCACACCGCCCCTGGCGGTCGCTGCCGCGAGACCTACCGCGGCGTTCTCGACGACAAGTCCCGCGCGGTGTTCCAGGGCAAGATCGTGGTCGCGCCGGGCGCCCAGAGAACCGATGCACACCAGCTCAACGAGAACCTGTTGCTCTCGGAGACCGCCGAGGCTGATTCCAAGCCCGAGCTCGAGATCAACGCCGACGACGTCAAATGCAGCCACGGCGCGACTGCCGGCGCGCTCGACGAAGAGGCGCTGTTTTACCTGCAGAGCCGCGGGATCGATCGCGAGACGGCGAGCGGCATGTTGATCGAGGCCTTCCTCGCCGACCTAGTCGATGATCTCCAAGTGCCGGCGCTCACATCCTGGCTGCGGCGCGAAATCGACACATGGCTGGGCGCGGGTGGAGACTCGCCATGAACGTGCCATCCGAGTCGCGAGGCAGCAAAGCCGTATCCCGACCCTTCGATGTCGAGGCAGTGCGCGCCGACTTCCCGATCCTCTCGCGGACGGTCCACGGCAAGCCGCTGGTCTTCCTCGATAGTGCGGCCAGCGCGCAGAAGCCGCGGGCGGTGATGGATGCCGAGCGCACTTGCTACGAAACCGAGTATGCCAACATCCACCGCGGGGTCTATTACCTGAGCCAGCGGGCGACCGAGAACTTCGAGGCGGCACGCGAGAAGGTGCGGGCGCTGTTAGGCGCCGCCGAGGCGCGCGAGATCATCTTCGTGCGCAACGCGACCGAAGCTATCAATTTGGTGGCACAGACATTCGGCCGCTCCCGCTTCGAAGCCGGCGATGAGATCGTGCTGAGCCACATCGAGCACCACTCGAACATCGTGCCATGGCAAATGCTGCGCGACGAAAAGAGGATCGAACTCAAAGTCGTGCCGGTCGATGACGCCGGAGAGCTGATGCTCGATGCCTACGAGGCACTGCTCGGCCCGCGCACCCGGATGATCGCGATCACCCACATGTCGAACGCGATCGGCACGATCACGCCGATTCGCGAGATCATCCGCCTCGCGCACGCCCGCGGCATCCCAGTGCTGGTCGATGGCTGCCAGGCAGTACCCCACCTGGCGGTGGACGTGCAGGAGCTCGACTGCGATTTCTACGTGTTCTCAGGCCACAAGCTGTACGGCCCATCGGGCATCGGCGTGCTCTACGGCAAGGCTGAGCACCTCGAAGCGATGCCTCCCTACCAGGGCGGCGGCGAGATGATCACCTCGGTCACGTTCGAGGAAACGCGCTTCGCTGCGCTCCCGCACAAGTTCGAGGCAGGCACCCCGCACATCGCAGGCGCCATTGGCCTCGGTGCCGCCGCCGACTACCTGCGGCAATTCGATTTTGCCGAGATCGAGGCCCACGAGCAGGATCTGCTGCGCTATGCGACCGCCGCTTTGAGCGAGATCAACAGCGCTCGGATCATCGGCACGGCGACCAACAAGGGGAGCATCTTGTCGTTCGCGCTCGAAGGCATACATCCCCATGATGTTGGCACCATCGTCGATCACGAGGGCGTAGCCGTGCGCGCCGGCCACCATTGCGCTCAACCGGCAATGGACCGATTTGGGGTGCCGGCGACTGTCCGCGCCTCGTTCGGCATCTACAACACGCGCGCCGACGCCGATGCGCTGGTCGCCAGTGTTCGCCGGGTTTTGGAGATATTCACCCAATGACCGACAGCGTCCGCGAGCTTTATCAGGAGGTGATCCTCGATCACAGCCGCCGGCCCCGTAACTTCGGCGAGCCGCCCGAATGCAATGCGTGCGCCCATGGCGACAACCCCCTGTGCGGCGACAAGATCACGGTCTTTCTGACAGTCCAAGACGGCAAGGTGGAAAAGGCCGCCTTCGACGGCCGCGGCTGCGCCATCTCAATGGCCTCGGCCTCGCTCATGACCGAGATGATGACGGGAATGGCGGTCGACGAAGCGCGCTCGTTGTTTGCGCGTTTCCACGAACTCGTCACCGGCGAGGACAGTGCGGAGGCCGACTGGGAGGAGCTCGACAAGCTCGCGGTGCTCTCAGGCGTGCGCGAGTTCCCGATCCGCGTCAAGTGTGCGACGCTGGCCTGGCATACCCTGAGAGCGGCGCTCGATCAGCGCGACAAGACGGTCACAACGGAGTAGGCCATGGATATCGGTTGCACAAGCGGCGAGGCAACGCTCGGCGAGTCGGATGAGAAGGTGGTGGTGCCGCACCATGTGCGCCGGCCCGCCGGCGAGGACGAGGACCAACCAAGCGAGCCCGAGTCCCCAGAGGAGTGGGTGGTCGAGGCGCTGCGGACAGTCTACGACCCCGAGATCCCGGTCAACATCTACGACATCGGGTTGATCTATCACATTGCGGCCGATGGCGCGGACGGGCTCGTCAAGGTGTGGATGACGCTTACCTCGCCCATGTGTCCGGTGGCGGAGCAGATGCCGGGCATGGTCGAGCGGGCGATCTGGACGGCGGTGCCCGGGGTCAAGGAGGTCGATGTGAAGATGGTCTGGGAGCCAACATGGGAGCCCGGCATGATGACCGAGGCCGCCCGTCTTGAGCTTGGAATGATTTGACTGCTAAACACACCAGCGGAGCAGAGAGCGAGTAGACATGGCTTTACCGAGTGCGATCACCATTACCGACGCCGCCGCCGAACGTGCAAAAGCGATTATTGCGAGCCGCGACGAGCCGGCGGTCGCCCTGCGCGTCAGCATCGACGAGAAGGGCTGCTCAGGCCTGACCTATCGCATCGATTTCGCCGAGGCGGCCGGGCCGCTTGATGAGGTGGTCGAGGAAAAGGGCGTGCGGATCCTTATTGATCCCAAAGCGACCTTGTTCATCCTCGGCAGCGAGATGGACTACGTCGAGGATAAGCTGCAGTCCGGCTTCGTGTTCAACAACCCGAACGCGAAGGGCGTCTGCGGGTGCGGCGAATCATTCCACGTGTAGAGCACCCGGCCACGTGTAGAGCACCCGGGTACCGGAGAGCGTCATGACGTACATCGTCAACGACAACTGCATCAAGTGTAAGTACATGGATTGCGTCGAGGTCTGTCCCGTCGACTGCTTCTATGAAGGCGAGAACATGCTCGTCATCCACCCCGACGAATGCATCGACTGTGGCGTTTGCGAGCCCGAGTGTCCGGTCGAGGCGATCTTGCCGGACACCGAGGATGGGATGGAGCGCTGGGTCGAGCAGAACCGCGAGTACGCCGAGAAGTGGCCCAACATCACCCACATCGGCAAGGTGCCCGAGGATGCCGATAAGTGGAAAGGCGTGGCCAACAAATACGAGGCGCACTTCAGCCCCGAGCCCGGCGAAGGCGATTAGAGCCGCGCATTGCGACTTCCTGCCGGGCCTGGTTTTCGTTCGGGCCGCGATCGGCTAGGATTTCGTCGGCTGGAGAGCCCCAAGCAGGCTGATTAATGGGAGGGAGAGATGGCGAAATTGGATGAGCACACCACCAAAACGCTGGTACAGATGGCGCGCCAGCTCTATCCGCACGATTTCCTGGGCGATGTCTATTACGCCAAGGTGGTCGAGGTCGTCGACGAGGAGGCGGACGATGGCCGCGTCGGCCTTTTGGCCGAGGGTGTGAAAGGCCTCGACGGCGTCTTCAATATCCCCTTTGTCGATCTGTCCAACGGCTACAAGCTCGAGGCGCTGAAGTCGATCGAGGGCTCCGACTTCTTCGAGGACGTGCGGGGCGCGACCGTGCGCCATCTCTACAACAACCCGCTGGTGTGGCGGTACTTCGGCTACGAGGGGCCATCAGCCCACCTCGGCGGCTACATCAACCGCGGCTTCGACGACATCTCCTGGATCCCGGACGAGTAGGCCCGCGAGCCGTTGGCGAGCGACGCCGACCACGTCGCCGCCGTCACCTACGATGAGGACGACGATTCGCTCGTCGTCATCATCGGCTCGGGCGCTGGTGGCGGGACTCTGGCCCACGAGCTGTGCGCACGGGGGATCGCGGTCGTCCTCCTGGAAGCCGGCCCGCGCATCGAGATGGACGCCTTTCTCAATGACGAGTGGGGCGCCTACGAGCAACTGACGTGGACTGACAGGCGGACGCTGTCAGGCACCTCGCCGGCCGCCATCCCGTTCCCCGAGACCCCGACCTGGGTAGTCAAGGCCGTCGGCGGCTCGACCACCCATTGGGGCGGAGTGTGCATGCGCATTCAAGCGCACGAGTTCAAAGCCCGCTCGACCTACGGCGCGATCGATGGCGCAAGCCTGCTCGACTGGCCGGTCGGCATCGAGGAGATGGCGCCGTACTACGACCGTGCCGAGGCCAAGATGGGGGTCTCCGGCACCCAGGGAATTCCGCCCCTTCCGGCCACCAACAACTACAAGATCTTCGCCGCCGGCGCCCGGCGTGTCGGCTATCGCGATGTCGATCACGGCAACCTCGCGATCAACCCGGTGCCGCGCGATGGGCGCAACGGTTGCGATGCCATCGGCTTTTGCTTCCAGGGGTGCAAATCGGGCGCCAAGTGGTCAACGCTCTACGGCGAGATCCCCAAGGCCGAGACCACCGGACGGTGCGAGCTGCGCCCTAACTGCATGGCGCTGCGCATCGTCCATGACGATCGCGGCCAGGTGAACGGGGTGGAGTACGCGGACCGCGATGGCCATCGCCACCTCCAGAAAGCCCGGCTGGTGTGTGTCGCCGGCAATGCCATCGAGTCCACACGCCTGCTCTTGAACTCGGCAACGAGTCTATTTCCCGATGGGCTCGCCAACGCATCGGGGGAGCTCGGGCGCAACTACATGCGCCACATGTCGGGCTTCCTGTGGGCGCAGTTCGCGCGGCCCGTGCACATGCACCGCGGCACGGTGGTGTGCGGGCTGGTGCGCGACGAGGTGGGCTACGATCCCTCACGGGGCTTTGCCGGCGGCATCTACATGATGACCGAGGCGCTCGGCCTTTCCTACTTCGCCGCCTTCTCCAAGCCGACCGGCTGGGGCCGCGCCGTGACCCGGGATATCGAACGCTATGCCCATACCACAGGCTGCTGGTTTTGCGGCGAGGATATGCCACAGTCGAGCAACCGCATCACCCTCGACCCGTCGGAGAAGGACGGCTACGGGCTCGCCATCCCGCACGTCCACGTCGACGACCATCCCAATGAGCTCGCTATGAAGAACTACGGCTTCAAGAAGGTGACCGCACTCTACGAGGCCATCGGCGCCACCAAGACGATGGAGCAGCAGCCCCTGCCCTCCTCGCACAACATCGGCACCGCCCGGATGAGCGCCGACCCGCGCGATGGGGTGACCAACCGCTGGGGGCAGTGTCATGATATACCCAGCCTGTTCGTTTCCGACGGCAGCGTGTTCACCACGGCGTCTGCAGCCAACCCGACGCTGACGATCGTGGCCTTGGCGATCCGGCAGGCCGAGTACATCGCCGAGCACATGCGGACGCACGCGATCTAGGGAGATTGGCCGATGTCCGATGATATCCTGGACGACGAGGTCGCCGCGGTCACCTACGACCAGGACGACGATTCGGTCGTCGTCATCATCGGCTCGGGCGCCGGCGGCGGGACGCTTGCCGACGAGCTCAGCCAGAACGGCATCGATGTCGTCGTGCTCGAGGCCGGGCCGCGCTTCAAGGACACCGACTTCGTCAACGACGAATGGGCGATGTACGACCGCTTTACCTGGAAGGACAGGCGGCACTCCACCGGCACCTCGCCGATCGCCCAGAACTTCGCCGATGCGCCGACGTGGATCTGCAAAGGGGTCGGCGGCACGACGCTCCACTGGGCGGCGATGTGCCCGCGGTTCCAGCCGCACGAGTTCAAGGCCCGCACAACGTACGGCGAGATCGCCGGCGCCAGCCTCGCCGACTGGCCGATCAGCTACGACGACGTTCTGCCCTACTACATACGGGCCGAGGACAAGATGGGGGTCTCGGGCCGCAACGGCATCGCCCTGCATCCGGCGAACAACGGCTACCGGGTCATGGCGCACGGCGCGCGGCGGGTCGGCTATCGCGATTTCGATACCAACAACCTCGCGATCAACGTCGAGCCGCGCGACGGCCGCAATGGCTGCGACCAGATCGGCTTTTGCATGCAGGGCTGCAAGTCGGGCGCCAAGTGGTCGACCTTCAACAGCGAGCTGCCGCGGGCCGAAGCGACGGGGCGGTGCGAGATCAGGCCCGAGTGCATGGTGCTGCGCATCGAACACAACGGCGCGGGGCGCGCAGACGGCGTCGTTTATGTCGACCGCGACGTCAACCAGCACCGGCAAAAGGCGCGGCTGGTGTGCGTCGCCGGCAACTCGATCGAGACCGCGCGGCTGCTGCTCAACTCGGAATCGAGCCAGTTCCCCGACGGCCTGGCCAACTCATCGGGCCTGGTCGGCAAGAACTACATGCGCCACATGTTCGGCTTCGTCTACGCCGAGTTCGACAAGCCCGTGCACATGCACCGCGGCATCATCGTCGGCGGGATCATTCGCGACGAGGCCGGCCACGACGACTCCCGCGGTTTCGTCGGCGGCTACTACACCGGCTCGATCGGGCTGGGACTGTCGTTCTATGCGGCCTTCCTCGACCCCAACGGCTGGGGCCGGGACTACACCGACTGGGTCGCCGCCTATGACAACATCGCCGCCATGCAGATCCTCGGCGAGGACATGCCGATGGAGACCAACCGGGTCAGCCTGCACGGATCGGAAAAGGACCAGTACGGGCTGCCGATCCCCAGTCTCCATCTCGACGATCACCCCAACGAGATCCGCATGAAGAACCATGCCTACCGCAAGACCGCGGCGTTGATGGAGGCGGCGGGCGCCAGGCGGGTGTTCGAATCGCCGCCGCTGCCGGCCTCGCACAACCTCGGGACATGCCGGATGAGCGACGATGCCCAAGCCGGCGTGGTCAACAAGTGGGGCCAAAGCCACGATCTCGCGAACCTGTTCGTCTCCGATGGCAGCCAGTTCACGAGCTCGATGGCCGGCAATCCGACGCTGACCATCGTCGCGCTGGCCATCCGCCAGGCCGAGTACATCACCGAGCAGATGCGCGGCAACGAAATCTAGCGCTGAGGGGAGAGCAGGAAATGAGTACGCACGACGACGACCGGGACGTCGCGGCCGTAACCTTCGATGAGGACGACGGCTCGGTCGTCGTGATCATCGGCTCTGGTGCTGGTGGCGGGACGCTGGCCCACGAGCTCGCGAGTAAGGGCATCGATGTCGTCATCCTAGAAGCGGGCGCGCGCATCGAGATGGACGACTTCGTCAACGACGAAGAGATCATGGGCAAGCTGTTGCTGTGGGGCGATCCACGCAAGGGTGCTGGCAGCCGCGAGTCGACCACGCAGTTCCCCGACAATCCCAACTGGATGTGCAAGACCGTCGGCGGCACCACCGTGCACTGGACCGGCACCTGCCCGCGCGTCAAGGACTTCGAGTTCAAGGCCCGCTCGACCTACGGCGACATCGAGGGGACCAGCCTCATGGACTGGCCGATCAGCCTCGAGGATGTCGAGCCCTACTACGATCGTGCCGAGGAGAAGATGGGGGTGGCCGGCACAGGCGGCAGGCCATGGCTGCCCGGCAACAACAACTTCAAGGTGATCGCCGCCGGCGCCAAGCGCATTGGCTACACCGAGTACCACACCGGCACCCATGCCATAAACGCCGTGCCCTACGACGGCCGCAACGCCTGCGACCAGATCGGCTTTTGCATCCAGGGCTGCAAGTCGGGCGCCAAGTGGTCGACGCTCTACACCGAGATCCCACGCGCAGAGGCCACCGGCCGCTGCGAGGTGCGGGCCCAGTGCATGGCGCTGCAGGTCCACCACGACGATGCAGGCAAGGCCAACGGTGTCCTCTATGCCGACCGGGACGGCAACCAGCACCGGCAAAAGGCGCGCATCATCTGCGTTGCCGGGAACTCCGTCGAGACGCCGCGGCTGTTGTTGAACTCGGAATCCAGCACATACCCGGACGGCCTCGCGAACTCGTCAGGCCAGGTCGGTAAGAACTACATGACCCACGTCGAGGGCGCCGTCTACGGCGTGTTCGACAAGCCGGTCAACTGGCATCGCGGGCGCATCGTCTCGGGCACCATTCGCGACGAGAGCTATTTCAAGCCTGAGCGCGGCTTCGTCGGCAGCTACTATTTCCTGCCTATCGCGCTCGGCCTGCGCGATTACGCGCTGGCGTTGCGCCACGACGGCTGGGGCCAGGAATACACGTCCTGGATCGAGGAATATGACCACACCGCCGGTGTCTACATCCTCGGCGAGGACATGCCGCTCGAGAGCAACCGGGTCTACCTGCACCCAACGGAGAAGGACCACCACGGCCTGCCGATCCCGGTTTGTCACCTCGACAATCACCAGAATGACCTGGATATCCGCAACCATGGCCTGAAGCAGTGCACGGCGCTGTGGGAGGCCATGGGTGCCCAGCGCATGCACGAGTGGACGGCGTTCCCGAGCGGGCACAACCTCGGCACCTGCCGCATGAGCGATAATCCCAACACCGGCGTGGTCAACAAGTTCGGGCAAAGCCACGACATGGCCAATCTGTTCGTCTCGGACGGCAGCCAGTTCACCACCAGTGCCGCCTGCAACCCGACGCTCACCATCGTGGCGCTGGCCATTCGCCAGGCCGAATACATCGCCGAGACGATGCGCGGCAACGAGATATAACGTACGGGGACGGCAGGTTTGAGCACGCAACACCACGACGACGATCGCGACCTCGCCGCCGTAACTTTCGGCGAGGATGACGATTCGGTCGTGGTGATCGTCGGCTCAGGCGCCGGCGGCGGCACGCTCGCCAACGAGCTCTGCCAGAAGGGCATCGACGTCGTCCTCCTCGAAGCCGGCAAGCGCATCGAAATGGACGAGTTCGTCAACGACGAAGAGGTCATGGGCAAGCTCTTGCTGTGGGACGACCCGCGCAAGGGCACCGGTACCCGCGAGACGATCACGAAGTTCCCCGACCGCCCCAACTGGACGTGCAAAGTAGTTGGCGGCACCACCGTGCACTGGACCGGCACCTGCCCGCGCATCAAGGACTTCGAGTTCAAGGCCCGCTCGACCTACGGCGCGATCGAGGGCACGAGCTTGATGGACTGGCCGATCAGCCTCGAGGACGTCGAGCCCTATTACGACCGCGCCGAGGACAAGATGGGCGTTGCCGGCACCGGTGGCCGACCCTGGCTTCCCGCCAACAACAACTTCAAGGTGATCGCCGCCGCCGCCAAGCGGATCGGCTACGCCGAGTATCACACCGGCACCCACGCCATCAACGCGGTGCCTTACGACGGTCGCAATGCCTGTGACCAGATCGGCTTCTGCATGCAGGGCTGTAAATCGGGCGCCAAGTGGTCGACGCTGTATACCGAGATCCCGCGGGCCGAGGCCACTGGCCGGTGCGAGGTGCGCGCCCAGTGTATGGCGCTGCAGATCCACCACGACGATGCCGGCCGGGTCACTGGCGTCCTCTACGCCGACCGTGACGGCAACCAGCACCTGCAGAAGGCGCGCATCGTCTGCGTCGCGGGGAACTCCGTCGAGACGCCGCGCCTGTTGTTGAACTCAGAATCCAGCCAGTATCGCGATGGCCTCGCCAACTCCTCGGGCCAGGTCGGCAAGAACTACATGACCCACATCGATGGCGCCGTCTATGGCGTGTTCGACAAGCCGGTCAACTGGCATCGCGGGCGCATCGTCTCGGGCACCATTCGCGACGAGAGCTATTTCAAGCCCGAGCGTGGCTTCGTCGGCAGCTACTACTTTCTGCCCATCGCGCTAGGCTTAAGGGACTACGCCAAGGCGCTGCGCCACGACGGCTGGGGCCAGGAGTACACATCCTGGCTTGAGGCCTATGCTTACACATCGGGCGTCTTCATTCTTGGCGAGGACATGCCGCTTGAGACCAATCGGGTCTATCTCCACGCCACGGAGAGGGACCACCACGGCCTGCCGATCCCGGTTTGTCACCTCGATGACCACCCCAACGACATACTGATCCGCAACCACGCCCTGAAGCAGTGCACGGCGCTGTGGGAGGCCATGGGCGCGAAGCGCATGCACGAGTGGCGCGGGTTCCCGAACGGCCACAACCTTGGCACCTGCCGCATGAGCGACGATCCGAGCACCGGCGTCGTCAACAAGTTCGGTCAGAGTCACGACATCGCCAACCTGTTCGTCTCGGATGGCAGCCAGTTCACCACCGGTGCCGCGGCCAACCCGACGCTCACCATCGTAGCGCTGGCTATTCGCCAGGCAGAGTACATCGCCGATAATATGCGTGGGAACGAAATCTGACACGCCCTGCCGGGCACCACAAAGGAGGCTGATATGGACGATGCTTATGCCGAGATTTCTGCGGCAATGACGAAGTACTTCGACGGTTTCTACGAGTGCGATACCGATAAGCTCCAACAGATCTTCCACCCGAACTGCCACCTCTACTACGCGCCGGACGGCGCGTTCCAGGACGACAACATGGAGACGGTCTACGAGCGGGTGCGCCAACGGGTCCCGCCGAAGTCCAAGGGCCAGCCGCGCATGGACAAGATCCTGGCGATCGACAAATCCGGAGAGACCTCGGCCCTTGCCAAGGTGCAGATCGCGATCGAGGACCGTCTGTTCACGGACTACCTGAGCCTTCTGAAGATCGACGGCCGTTGGCAGATCATCGCCAAGTCGTTCGGCTGGGTCCTGCTCGCCGAGGAGGCTCGCCAGGCCGCCGAGTAACCTTTTCGCACGATCGCGCGAAGAGTGCCGAATGACCCTCGGCGGTATGCACCACATTGAACTCAGCGTGAGCGATATGCACCGCTCGACCGAGTTCTACGAGGCCGTCCTCGGCTTCCTCGGGTACCGCCGACTCCCCTCGCCCGAGGACATCGTCATCTGGGCGAAGCGGGAGACCGGAGCGGTCATCATCAACGCCGCGGACCCCGATTCGCCCAATAAAGCGCACGATCGCTACTCGCCGGGCCTGCACCACTTCGCCTTCACCGCCGAGAGCCGCGACGATGTGGAGCGGCTGCACGCGCGGCTCACCGAGATCGGCGCGGCAATCCTCGATCCGCCGGCGGAGTACGACTACATGCCGGGCTACTACGCTGTCTTCTTCGCCGATCCGGACGGCCTCAAGCTCGAACTCTGCCATACGCCAATTTGACGTTTTGGCCGCGGCCCCGTTGGCCGCGCGCCCATGCCCACGGGGAGGGGCTTCGATGCTGCACCACATCGTCTATATCAAGTACAAGCGCGGGTACGACCAGAGCATCCACCGTCACGGCAAGACCTTCTGTCGCACCGTGCAAAAGGAAATCGCCGGCGTGATCAGCGCCCACTATGCCGAGAACCGGTTCGACAAATTCTCGATGCCGCACCTCGGCAAGGACTTCACCAAGGGCTATACGCACGTGCTGGCCACAACATTCGACAATGCCCGCGCCTTGAAACGCTACCGCGCCTCTAAGGCCCACGCCATCTTCGTCCCGCACCTCAACGCCGTGATGGCCGACTTCGCGATCTGCGATTTCCAGACGCGCTGAGTCCCCGGTTGGGGGCGCACGCCGCGGGCGGCTATACTTTGGGTGCTTGCGCGGGGAGGAATCATGAGCAATCTCGACGACCACGTCGCAGCCGTCACTTTCGACCACAACGACGAATCAGTCGTCGTGATCGTTGGTTCGGGCGCCGGCGGCGGCACGCTCGCCAACGAGCTCTGCCAAAAGGGCATCGATGTCGTGCTGTTGGAGGCGGGCGGGCGCATCGAGATGGCCGAGTTCGAGAACGACGAGCTGGCGATGGCCGATCGGTGGACGTGGGACGATCCCCGCGAGGCGCGGGGCAATCGCGCCAATATGACCATGTTCCCCGACCAGCCGGCCTGGATGCTCAAGACGGTCGGCGGCACCTCGGTCCACTGGGCCGGCACCTCGATCCGGCTCAAGGACACCGAGTTCAAGGCGCGCACGACGTACGGCGACATCGAAGGCACCACCCTGATCGATTGGCCGTTCGGCCTCGAGGAGATCGAGCCCTACTATGATCGGGCCGAGGCCAAGCTGGGCGTGGCCGGCACCGGCGGTCGGCCGTGGCTGCCGCAGGGCAACAACTACAAGGTCTTCGCCCTCGGCGCCAAGCGCGTCGGCTACACCGAGTTCCACACCGGCACCCACGCGATCAACGCCGAGCCGTACGACGGGCGCAATGCTTGCGATCAGATCGGGTTCTGCTTCCAGGGCTGCCGGTCGGGCGCCAAGTGGTCATCGCTCTACACCGATATCCCGCGGGCCGAGGCAACCGGTCGCTGCGAGGTACGGCCGAAGTCGATGGCCCTTCGCGTCGAGCACGATGAGAGCGGTCGCGCAAGCGGCGTGCTCTACGCCGATCCGGACGGCAATCGCCACCTACAGAAGGCGCGCGTGGTCGCCGTGGCCGGCAACGCCATCGAGAGCCCGCGCCTCCTCCTCAACTCGGCATCGCCGAGCTTCCCGGACGGCCTCGCCAACAACGCCGGCCACGTCGGCAAGAACTACCTGACCCATGTCGATCAGGGCATCTACGGAATCTTCGACAAGCCGGTGAATTTTCACCGCGGTCGGGTGGTCTCCGGCGCCATTGCCGATGAGAGCCATCACCGGCCCGAGCGGGGCTTCGCCGGGGGCTACTACTATCTCTGTGTCTCCCTCGGGCTGCCCAGTTACGCCGGCTGGCTCGATCATGGCGCGTGGGGGCGAGAGTACACCCGCGATTTAGAGGGCTACAACTATACGGCCGGATGCACGCTGCTCGCCGAGGACATGCCGACCGAGCAGAACCGCATCTATCTGCATCCGGCGAAGACGGACAAGTATGGAATGCCGATCCCGGTCTGCCACCAGGACTACCACCCCAATGATCTCGCCGTGCGCAACCACGCCCTCAAGAAGGGAACAGAGCTCTACGAAGCCGCCGGCGCCAGCAAAGTCATCGAGTGGAAGGTGTTTCCGGCCGGCCACAACATGGGCACGTGTCGCATGGCCGACGATCCCAACCTGGGCGTAACCAATCGTTGGGGCCAAAGCCATGAGGTTCCCAACATCTTTGTCTCCGACGGCAGCAGCTTCAGCTCCGGCGGCGCCTGCAACCCGACTCTGACGATCGTCGCGCTCGCCATCCGCCAGGCCGAGCACATCGCCGAGCAGATGCGACGAAACGACCTCTGATCGGCACCGTCGAGGCGCGATAGCCGAGCTCGCCCCTCCGATTCTCGAGGACCGGCAAGATGACCACCCACGATGATGACTTCATCGACGATGTCGCCGCCGTCACTTTCGATGAGGACGATGACTCGGTCGTCGTGATCGTTGGCTCGGGCGCAGGCGGCGGGACGCTCGCCAATGAGCTCGCGCAGAAGGGCATCGACGTCGTCGTGCTCGAGGCCGGCCCGCGGTTCAAGGAGGCCGATTTCGAGAACGATGAATGGGTGATGTACGACAAGCTGACGTGGCGCGATAAGCGCGCCGCCACCGGCTCCTCCCCCGTTGCCCTGAACTTCGGCGATGCGCCGACGTGGGTCTGCAAAGCGGTCGGCGGATCGACCCTGCACTGGGCGGGCATGTGTCCGCGTTTCCAGGCGCACGAGTTCAAGGCGCGCTCGACCTACGGCGATATACCGGGCGCCAACCTCGCCGATTGGCCGTTGAGCCTGGACGAGATGGTGCCCTACTACGATCGTGCCGAGGACAAGATGGGCGTCACGGGGACCAACGGCATCCCGCGCTTTCCTGAGAATAACAACTTCAAGGTCATAGCCGCGGGCGCTCGGCGTGTCGGCTACACCCAGATCGATACCAACAACCTGGCGATCAACATCCAACCACGCGATGGGCGCAACGGCTGCGACCAGATCAGCTTCTGCCAACAAGGCTGCAAATCAGGCGCCAAATGGTCGACGATGAACTCGGAGATACCCAAGGCCGAGGCCACCGGCCGCTGCGAGGTACGGCCGGGCGCGATGGTGCTGCGGGTCGAGCAGGACGAGGCGGGCCGCGTCAACGGTGTGGTCTATGCCGATGGCGACGGCAACCAGCGGCAGCAGCGCGCGCGGGTCGTCTGTATTGCCGGCAACTCGATCGAGACGCCGCGCCTGCTGCTGAATTCCGAATCGAGCGCATCACCCGACGGGCTTGCTAATTCCTCAGGCGTTGTCGGCAAGAACTACATGCGCCACATGTTCGGCTTCGTCTACGCCGCGTTCGATCAGCCGGTGAACATGCACCGCGGCGTGGTCGTGGCCGGGTGGATCCGCGACGAGGCCGGCAACGATCCTGCGCGCGGCTTCGTCGGCGGCTACTACTCCACTGTGTGCGCCTTGGGCCTGCCGTTCTATGCCGCGTTTCTTAATCCGAAGGGCTGGGGACGCGACAACGCGAGCTGGATCGAGGCCTACGGTCACATCTCCAGCATCGCGCTGTTGGGCGAGGACATGGCGATCGAGACCAATCAGGTCAGCCTGCATGCCACCGAGAGGGACCAGTACGGCCTGCCCATCCCCAACCTCCACCTCGACGACCACCCCAACGAGCTGATAATGAAGAACTACGGCTACAAGCGCTCGGTCGAGCTGTACGACGCGATCGGCGCCAAGCGCATCTTCGAAGCGCCACCGCTGCCGGCCTCGCACAATCTCGGCACCTGTCGGATGAGCGATGACGCCCAAGCCGGCGTCGTCAACCGCTGGGGCCAGAGCCACGACATCGGCAACCTATTCATCTCCGACGGCAGCCAGTTCACCTCGTCGATGGCCGGCAACCCGACGCTTACCATTGTCGCGTTAGCGATCCGCCAGGCCGAGTACATCGCCGAGCAGATGCGGCGAAACGACCTGTGAGCACCACCGGCGATCTTCCGACTCCATTGAGGACTGTGCCATGACCACCTACGACGACGATTTCATCGACGACGATGTCGCGACCGTGACCTACGACCACGATGACGGCTCCGTCGCCGTCATTGTCGGGTCGGGTGCCGGCGGCGGCACGCTTGCCAACGAGCTGGCGCAGAAGGGAATCGACATGGTGGTGCTCGAAGCGGGGCCGCGTTTCAAGCAGACCGACTTCGAGAATGACGAGTACGCGATGTACGACCTGCTCGCGTGGCGCGATTCGCGCACGTGCACAGGCTCCTCGCCGATCGCCGAGAACTTCGCCGAATCACCGACGCTGACGTGCAAGGGGCTGGGTGGCACCACGCTCCACTGGGCGGCGATGACGCCGCGCTTCCAAGCGCACGAGTTCAAGGCGCGCTCCACCTACGGCGCGGTACCCGGCAGCAACATCGCCGACTGGCCGCTCAGCCTCGATGAGATCGCGCCCTACTACGACGGCGCCGAGGACAAGATGGGAGTGACCGGCACCAACGGCATCCCCCTGCCGCCCGAGATCAATAACTACAAGGTGATGAAGGCGGGCGGGCGCCGCATCGGCTACACCCAGATCGATACCAACAACCTCGCCATCAACATCGAGCCGCGCGACGGCCGCAACGGGTGCGATCAGATCGGCTTCTGCCAACAAGGCTGCCGCTCGGGCGCCAAGTGGTCGACGATGAACGCCGAGATTCCTAGGGCCGAGGCGACCGGCCGGTGCGAGGTTCGCACCGACTGCATGGTGCTCAAGGTTGAGCATGGCGCGGATGGCCGCGCCAGCGGCGTCGTCTATGCCGACGCGGCCGGCCAGCAACACCGGCAGCAGGCGCGCTTGGTGTGTGTGGCAGGCAACTCGATCGAGAGCCCGCGGCTGTTGCTGAACTCAGAATCAAGCGCGTTTCCCGACGGTCTCGCCAACAGCTCAGGCCAGGTCGGCAAGAACTACATGCGCCACATGTTCGGTTTCGTGTATGGCCAGTTCGATCAGCCGGTCAACATGCACCGCGGCCTGACGGTCGCCGGCATCATCCGCGATGAAGCCCGCTTCGACGACTCGCGCGGCTTCGCCGGCGGCTATTACTTCCTCAACAGCTCGCTCGGCCTGCCCTATTACTCGGCGTTCCTCAGCCCTGGCGCCTGGGGGCGGGGGTACACCGACTGGATCGATGCCTACGATCACACCGCCTCGCTCTGCGTGCTGGGCGAGGACATGGCGATGGAGACCAATCGTGTGACCCTGCACGAAACCGAGAAGGATCAGTTCGGGCTACCGATTCCCAACCTCCATCTCGACGATCACCCCAACGAGCTCATGATGAAGAACCACGCCTACAAGCGGTCGGTGGCGCTCTATGAGGCGATTGGCGCCTATCGGGTGTTCGAGGGGCCGCCGTTGCCGGCCTCGCATAATATGGGCACCTGCCGCATGAGCGACGACCCGGCCGCCGGCGTCGTCAACAAATGGGGCCAGAGCCACGACCTCGCCAACCTGTTCATCTCGGACGGCAGCCAGTTCGCCTCCTCGATGGCCGGCAACCCGACGCTGACGATCGTCGCCCTGGCGATGCGCCAGGCCGAATACATCGCCGAGCAGATGCGCGGCAACGAGATCTGAGCTGGGATACGATCTGGCCTAAAGCGCCAGCGAATAGCCGGCCGCGCGCACGGTGCGAATGATATCGGGCTTGCCCTCGCCGTTCAGCGCCTTGCGCAGGCGGCGGACGTGAACATCGACGGTGCGCGGCTCGACGTAGGCATCGCGCCCCCATACCGCATCGAGGAGCTGCTCGCGTGAGAAAACCCGCCCCGGGTGCTCCATCAGATGGCGCAACAGGCGGTACTCGGTTGGCCCGAGGTGAGCCTCGCGTCCGGCCCGGGTGACGCGGTGGGCGCCGAGGTCGACGACGACATCGCCGCGCTCAAGCCGCTCCCAGGCGAGCGCCGGGCGGGCGCGCCGCAGCACCGCGCGCATGCGCGCGAGCAGCAGCGATAGCGCAAACGGCTTGACGATGTAGTCATCGGCGCCGGTGTCGAGACCGCGGATCGTGTCCTCCTCCTCGCCGCGCGCGGTGAGCAGGATGATCGGGATGTCGCGCGTGGCCGCACCGCGTTTGAGCCGGCGGCAGACCTCGAGACCCGAGAGCTCCGGCAGCATCCAGTCGAGGAGCACCAGGTCCGGCGGCTCCTCGGCGATCAGCACCAGCGCCTGCTCGCCGTCGTTGGCTTCGGCCACCAGGTATCCCTCAGCCTCGAGGTTGTAGCGCAGCATCGCCACCATCGCCGCCTCGTCCTCGACGATGAGGATCGTCGGCTTCATGGGCTCGTCGGCTCGTCGTCGGACCCGCTGGTCGGCTCGATCACAGTAAGGCTCGCCTGATCGCCCTTCGGCCGCACCTCGCGCAGCGGCTCGCCATGGACCAGAAAATAGACCATCTCGGCAATGTTGGTGGCGTGATCGCCAACCCGCTCGATGTTCTTGGCGATGAACAGAACGTGGATACCGGCCGGGATGTTGCGCGGATCCTCCATCATGTAGGTCAAGAGCTCGCGGAACAGGCTCTCGTAGAACTCATCCAGCTCGCGGTCGCGCTGCCACACGGCCATCGCCCGCTCGGCATCGTGTTGAACGTAGGCATCGAGCACGTCCTTGACCAGCTGCTGGGCGAGGCGCGCCATGCGCGGGATGCTCTGCACCGGCGGGATCGGTTGGAGTTGGTTCAGGACCATCGCCCGCTTCGAGATGTTCTTGGCGTAATCGGCAATGCGCTCAACCGTGTGCGAGATTTTGAGGGCGGTGACGATCTGCCGCAGATCGGCAGCCATGGGTTGGCGCAATGCCAGCATCTGCACGGCCGTCGTATCGAGATCGATCTCGAGCGCGTCGACCTCACGGTCCTGCTCGATCACACGCTGGGCGAGGTCGCTGTCGCGCGTCGCCACCGATCGGATGGCGTCGGCGAGCTGCGTCTCGGCGATGCCGCCCATCTCGAGAATACGATTGGCAAGCCGCGTCAGCTCTTCGTCGAAGGAGTGGACAATGTGGCCTTTTTCCATGGCGGCGTTCCTCGGTGGATGCTCAGCCGAAGCGGCCGGTGATGTAGTCCTGGGTTCTCTTATCGCTCGGGTTGGTGAACATCGTCGGCGTGTCGTGGCACTCCACCAGCTCGCCGAGATGGAAGAAAGCAGCGCGCTGAGAAACCCGCGCGGCCTGCTGCATGGAATGCGTGACGATGATGATCGTGTAGTTCTGGCGCAGCTCGTCCATCAGCTCCTCGATGCGCGCGGTGGCGATCGGATCGAGCGCCGAGCACGGCTCGTCCATCAGGATCACCTCGGGGTTGATGGCGATCGCGCGGGCGATGCACAGGCGCTGCTGCTGGCCGCCGGAGAGACTGGTTCCCGACTCGGCCAAGCGATCATGAACTTCCTCCCACAGGCCCGCGCGCTCAATACTCCGCTGGACGATGGCGTTCAGCTCATCGCGGCTCGAGCCGAGCCCATGGATACGCGGTCCGTAGGCGACATTGTCGTAGATCGATTTCGGGAACGGGTTGGGCTTTTGGAACACCATGCCGACCCGCGCCCGGAGCTGGACCACATCGATCGACTTGTCGTAGACGTCCTCGTCGTCGACGGTGAGCTTTCCGGTCACGCGGCACTCAGCGATGGTGTCGTTCATCCGGTTGATGCAGCGCAGGAACGTCGATTTACCACAGCCCGACGGCCCGATCAGAGCCATCACCTCGTTCTGGTTGACGTCGATGTCGACCGAGGTTAGCGCCTGCTTCTCGCCATAGAACACATCGATATGGCGCGCCGAGACCTTGACCTGTGGCCCTGGCTCGGCGACGGCGTCACCGACCTCGCTGGATTCAACCGCCTCAATCGACATGATGTTCCTCTACCACGTTCGTTCGAACCGTTTCCTTAAGTAGATCGCAACCGCATTCATCGCGATCAGGAAGCCGAGCAGCACCATGATCGCCGCCGAGGTGCGCTCGGCGAACGCCCGCTCGGGCGCATCGGCCCAAATGTAGATCTGTACCGGCAGCACCGTCGACGGGTCCTCGATGGTGCCGGGGATATCGACGATGAAGGCAACCATGCCGATCATCAAGAGCGGCGCGGTCTCGCCCAATGCGCGCGCCATGCCGACTATGGTACCGGTGAGGATACCGGGCATAGCGAGCGGCAGCACGTGGTGCAGCACCGCCTGCATCGGCGAGGCGCCCACCCCCAGCGCCCCTTGCCTGATCGAGGGCGGGACGGCACCGATGGCAACGCGCGCCGAGATGATGATGGTAGGCAACGTCATCAAAGCCAACGTAAGGCCGCCGACCAGCGGGGCCGAGCGCGGCAGGTGCATGATGTTGATGAAGACCGCAAGACCCAGGATCCCGAAGACGATCGAGGGCACCGCCGCGAGGTTGTTGATATTGACCTCTATCAGGTCGGTCCAACGATTCCTCGGCGCGAACTCTTCTAGATAGATAGCCGCCGCAACGCCCAGTGGAAAGGCGATCGCCAGCGTTACGATCATCGCGAAGAACGAGCCAACCGCCGCGCCCCAGATACCGGCCAGCTCAGGCTCGCGCGAATCCCCTGAGGACAGGAAGCGCCAGTTGAAGACCGTGCGCACCGCACCCTCGGCCGCGAGCGCATCGACCCAGGCGATCTCCTGATCCGAGATCGCGCGATCTTCCTCGGGCGATTCGCGATCGAAATGGCCCTTGCGCAGCATGTCCACATGATCGGCCGCCGGCAGCCAGACCCGCCGCGTCGCGCCGATCATGGTGGCATCTTCCAACACCATCGCGCGCAGCTCGAAGCCCGAACCGAAGCTCACGATGCCGATCAGCTTGCGCACCGTGCGCCGGCCGGCAACATCGGGGAACTTCGCCATGAGGGCAATGCGCACAAGGCTCGCGTAGTCAGCACGCGAGAGCCGTTGGAGATCGGCGGTTCCCTCGGGATCGATGACGGCCGGATCGAAAAAGATATCGAGCGCAATCTCGGACTGAACGAAGGCGGTGTAGCCCTTGGCGACAATGCTGATGAAGAGGATGGCGAGGACGATCAGCGCCGTCGATATGGCGATGATCCCCCACATCCGAAAGCGCCGTTCGGCGGCGCGGCGGCGCCTGAGGCGTGCATCCGCCTTGGTCTTCGCGGTGATGACCAGCGGCCGGGCGCGGACAAATTCAGTCATACCGCTCGCGATATTTGCGCACAACCTGAAGGGCGGCGAAGTTGAGGCTGAGCGTGATACCAAACAGCAGCAGGCCGAGCGCAAAAGCAGCCAGCGTCTTGGCGCTGTCGAACTCCTGATCGCCCACCAGCAGGGTGACCATCTGCACCGTCATGGTCGTCACCGCTTCGAACGGGTTGGCGGTGAGGTTCGCGGCCAGCCCCGCCGCCATCACCACGATCATCGTCTCGCCAATCGCCCGAGAGATGGCCAGCAAGACCGCGCCGACGATACCGGGTAGCGCCGCCGGCACGACGACCTGGCGAATGGTCTCAGAAGGCGTCGCCCCAAGTGCCAGGGCGCCATCGCGAAGCGCTTGCGGCACCGCCTTCATCACATCGTCCGAGAGCGACGAGACGTAGGGAATGATCATGATGCCCATGACCAGGCCGGCGGCGAGGGCGCTTTCCGAGGCGACGTCGAGTCCGATCAGGCCGCCGGCATCGCGCAGGAATGGCCCCACCGTCAACGCGGCAAAAAAGCCGTAGACGACGGTGGGCACCCCCGCCAACACCTCGAGCAGAGGCTTCGCCACCGCTCGCACCTCGGCGCGCGCATATTCCGACATGTAGATGGCCGACATCAGCCCGATGGGAACGGCGATCAGCATGGCGATGACGGTGATCAGGAGCGTGCCGGCGATCAGCGGAACCACACCGAAGGCGCCCGAACTGCCGACCTGATCGGTATGAATGGCGGTCTGGGGGCTCCACTTCAGCCCGAACAGGAAGTCCAGGACAGGAACCAGGGCGAAGAAGCGGACCGCCTCGAACACCAGCGACAAAAGAATGCCGACGGTAACGACGATGGCGATCGTCGAGCAGGCGATCAGGAAGACCAGGGCCGTGGTCTCCACGGCATTGCGGGCGCGAAGCTGAGGGTTGAGGCGGCGGCGATGCCATAGAAAGGCGCCGGTCCCGGCGGCCACGATGACCGCCGCAAGCCAGATGCGGCTCATACGCTCCAGGCTTGCGTAGTAGTCGGCGGCGCGCAGGAGAACCTCGTCAACCTCGCGGCTGACGAGACCGCCGCGCGAGAGGTTGCGGATATCGTTCTGGAGAACGCTCAGCCCGTATTCGTCCTGGGCCAGCAGCTCGGCGGGGAGCGTGCTCAACACCAGGGACGGAATGATCTCGCCGGCAACGATGGGCCAGACCACCATCAGCCCCAGGCCCGGCAGCCCCATCCACAGCGCGAGGTACAGCCCGTAGTAGCTCGGCAGCGAGTGGAGGACCTGCGTCCTGCCTGAGGCGCCCGCGATCGCCTGTCCACGCCCAAAGAAGAAGCCGACGGCAGTGAGACCGAGCAGAACGGCCGCGATGATGAAGATGTTCATCGCCCGCTGCCCGGCCTCAGCATGCGACGATCGATCCCCGTCGCTGGTTTCGCAAGACCACTACGGGCTCCCGGGGTGGGGTGCGGGCGAGAGCCGGACGGATGAGGCAGTCAAACTCGGTCCTCCGCGCGGCGCTTTGTTCAAACCAACGCCGGCGCCCCCACGCCCGCAGGCCGTCTGTTATGGCACGCTAACGTGACAGTTTTATGACAGCGCTGACCACTGCCCCGCCCGGATTGTGACAATCGCCGAGCGCCTACAGCGCGCGCCCGGTAGTCCCATTCGGCGCCGGATCGATTCGCTCCGCCGGCGCCATTTCGTCCGACTCTTCGGGCGGTGCAAGCGCGAGACAGACCGTGAACGTGCTTCCTTGGCCGATGACGCTCTCGATCGCAAGCCGGCCGCGATGGCGGTTGACGATGTGTTTGACGATGGCCAGTCCGAGACCGGTCCCGCCCAGTGTTCGCGATCGTGCGGTATCGACGCGATAGAAGCGCTCGGTCAGCCGGGGCACATGCTCTGGCGGGATGCCCTCGCCCTCATCGCTGACCGAGAGAGCGACCGCATCCCCGCCATCGAGCGTCGCGGGCGCGGCATTGATGCGCACAGGCGCCTCATCGCGTCCATACTTGAGCGCATTGTCCAAGAGATTCTGGCACACCTGGGCGAGCTCGTGCTCGTCGCCGATCACGCTCGCGAGCGAGTCGGGGATATCTGCCGCAATCGTCACACCCTTGGACCTCGCCTCGAATTCTAGGCTGTCGATCGCTCCCTGAACGATGCCCCTGAGATCGGTGCGGCCCGCGGGTGCGGTGTGCTCGTTCATCTCGATACGGCTCAAGGACAGGAGATCGTCGACCAGGCGGGCCATGCGCGAGGCCTGCTGGTGCATGATCGGCAAGAATCGTTGGCGCGCCTCAGCGTCGTCCTGCGCCGGCCCCCGCAGCGTCTCGACAAAGCCCAACAGCGCCGATAGCGGCGTCCGCAGCTCGTGGCTGGCATTGGCAACGAAGTCGGCGCGCAAACGCTCGGCCCGCCTGATCGCCGTCATGTCGTAAAGGGCGATGACAGCAGCACCTGAC
Source organism: Alphaproteobacteria bacterium (assembly GCA_965248765.1). Classification (GTDB taxonomy): domain Bacteria; phylum Pseudomonadota; class Alphaproteobacteria; order VGEJ01; family VGEJ01; genus CBDFKF01. The sequence goes on along the minus strand of CBDFKF010000003.1, from coordinate 54,412 downwards.
TCGGACCGTGCGCCCGTCAGCGGCACAATGTGCCCGGCCATATGGCGTTCGACGGATTCTAGGAAGGCGACTTCGATGTCCCTGGCCTCATCGCCCGCGAGAACGGCATCCGCCGCGCTCAGCACGGCCGGATGCCGCAACGACATGGCAAGATCGGCATGGACGATATCGGCACCGAGAAGGTCGCGCGCGGCCGCGTTCGCGCGGACGACGCGGCGCCTCGAATCGAGCACCAGAAGGGCCTCGGGGATCGCGTCGAGGACGTGATCGAGCAATTCGAGCGTTCCCAGCCGCTCGCTCAGACGATCCGACCACGCCGCGTCGAGCCGCTCGATCAGCTCCGAAAGATCGCTGGTCGCGGCGTTGGCGAACCTCGGTCGAGCGGAGTCCGCACCACCGATGCGCGCCAACCAATACGACTCGATCGCGTTGGTGTCGGGGAGAACCGTGGGGACAAGAACGAGGAGCGCGACGAAACATGCAACCGCAGCAAAGACGGCGGCCACGGCATTCGCCTGGTTCGCGAGCGCGAGCACGGCCAGCGCGACCAGGCTGGGAGCGAGCAGAATCAGGATTGTGCGAAGCCGCCGGGGCATAGCTGCACCCTCAGATGCCGAGGCAGCACAAGCCTATCACGGTTGGGAGGCGGCCGTGACGCGCCAACGGCGCTCCGGAGGCGAATGAATGCACGGTCGGATGCTGACCGGGTCGGCTAGTGCTCCTGCCGGTTGGCGGCGCGACGCTCCAAGCGCGCGGGAAGGCGCGTGCTCGAGTTGGTCATGGCGTAGGCGAGCCGGCGCGCGCCATGGCCTCACACAAGGAGATCGACAGTTGTGCCGAGACCCCGGCCAGGGCTTCCAGCGGTTGTCTCCGTCTCTATCTCCGTCCGGTCGACGGTGTTGTCCCCCTCGGTGATGCCGGGGCGGATCGATGTTGCATCGAGCTGCGCCCGGGTGCGATGGGCACCGCCCTCGGCAGCCTCCTGCTGGAGACGCGACGGAGTGAAGAGTTGGGACTGGGTAGCGGCGAGTTCTGCAGCATTCATGAGCGACGGCCAGCCGGGTTGAGACCCACCGCGGCCTGTTCAAGCGGCCGAGGCGGGCTCACGGTGACGACAGGCTAAAGACGCGCCGCTAACAAACGATTAAGAGGACCGCGGCCTCGTTGTAGGCGGTCAGGTCGAGCCGAGCCACCGCGCCAGAGGCGGCCCGAGCGGGCGTAACAGGCTCTCCCAGATCGGCCTCCGTCGTGCCGCGATCTCGACCGCGGCCGGCATGCCTGAGCCAATTGCCGCCTTCTCGTGGGGATCGAGATCCGCCGTGGTGACATCGATGATGAGACGACCGACATCTATTCCATCCACGCCGGGATCCGTGCGCACGGCTCCGTCGAGGGTTCCCGGACTCACAGGGGCCTCCGTCCTGACGCGGATCTTCACCGCCGCGCCGGCGGATACGGCTGGCGCGTCCCAACGCGAGAGGCGGGCCTCGATCGTGATCGGGGCGTCAAGCGGGCGGAGCCCGAGGACCGGGTGCTCAGGGCGAACATGCTCGCCGGGCCGCCGATACCGCATCGCCATCACCAGACCCCGCCACGGCGCGATCAGCGAGCGGCGTTGGGTGCTCATGGCCAGGGCCTGGAGGCGACGATCGATCGCAGCGGCTGTCCGCCGCGCACCCTCGAGCTCGCGTGCAAGTTGTTGACGCGCATTCTCGCGGCCACGAATGATCTCGAGTTCGGCATCGGCGATGCGCTGCTGGACGCGTGCAACCTCTGCGTTCAGTCGGCCGATTTCGCTTTCGAGCCGGGCCTTCGCACTCTCGTGGGTGACCAGTTTTGGTTTGTCTGCGCGCGCGGCACGGAAGGCATCTTCGGTCTCGCCCATACGGCGAGCCAAGAGTGCCAGCTCGTCGAGCATGCCTTCCTGGGCATCGCGGATACCGCTGATCTCGATGCGATACTCTTCGATGCGCTGTTCGATGATTCGGGTCTTGGCGGCGCTATCGCGGCGACGCTGAGCAAACAGGGCGGTCTCGGCCTCGACCGCATCACCAGCGTCCGCCGCGGCGACCAGATCAGTCGGAAAGGAGACGGCGGCGCGTCCCACGCGTTCGGCTTCGAGACGGGCGAGCGTCGCCGCGGCGGCGCGGCCGCGGCGCAGGAGGTCGTTGTGCTCCTCCCACTCTCCCTCCGCGCCAAAGCGCAGCAACACTTGACCCGGCTCGACGATATCCCCCTCCGCAACACCAACCTCGTAGACGATGCCGCCCTGGGGATGGCGCAGCACATGATGCACCGAGGCCGGCATCACGCGGCCCTCTGCCGCGATAGTCTCATCGACGACGATCCGCTCAGCCCACAACCAGAGCGCCGCCGACCCGACGGCGAGAACGGCGAGAGCGCCGGCGACCGGTGCCGCAAGGCTCGTCGATGGCCGCTGGTCGAACGTCGCCGTTGTCGATTGCCTTGCAGCGTGTTCCTCGGGATTCTGGGCCGGGCGCATCGGTTACCCTATCGCGCCGCACGCCCGACCTGCCGGGCTAGCCATTCGGGATTGATATGGAGGACGGGTCCGGCGCCAGCGGGCTCGGCCGTCAGCGACGCTTCGCGCGGCGGCCGGCTCGTGTCGGCGGGCACCGTGGTCGGCAGGCGGACCTCAGGCTGCGTCGAAACATTGTCGCGGATGCGCGCCAACACCTGCTCCAGCGTGTGGAGCCGCGGGTCTTTCACAGATGTTCCGGCCGCCGCAGCGGTGGCCGGCCGCACTGGCTCGACCGCGGGCAGCGACAGCGGCAGCTCGGCCGCGCGGTAAGAAGCAGAGCCGTCCGCTTCCAGTCGCAGAACATCGGTTGCGACCGCCGGCTCCGGTCCCGCGCTGAACAGGACGAGCGCCGATCCCCCGGACTGGAGCCGGCCCATGGCGCGCTCGACGACAAGGCGCTGGGCCTCGTCGAGGGCGACCTCGGGTTCCTCGATCACGATAAAGCTCGGTGTATCGAATGCTGCACGGGCCAGGCCTATCAGCCACGTCAGGTCGGGCGGCAGCTCGCGGCCACTGCGGCCGACGCGGGTATCGTAGCCCTCCGGCAGCGCCTCGATCGCCGCATTGACGGCCGCCTGCTCCGCCGCCTCGCGGATCCTCTCAAGCGGTGCCGGCGCGAAGCGGGCGATATTCTCGCGAATCGATCCGTCCAGCAAATCGCCAACCGCCGGCACGAAGCCGATGCGCGGGCCGAGGACGGTCCGGTCCTGCTCGCACACGTCGTGGCCGTCGATACGCACGGAACCCGAGTCCGGGCGGCGCAGGCCGAGAAGTAAATCGGCAAGAACCGCCCTGACGCGGTCGGTGCCCCCAGTAACCAGCAGCACCCGGCCCGGTGCGAGCGCGAAGGAGATGGCCTTGAGCGACGTGCCGTCGGGGCTGGTATGGCTCAAATCATCGACGCTGAGCGCGCCGCGAAGCGGGCCGGCGATCGCGTGGCCGAAGCGCGCCGGCATCGCTTCCAAAAGCCGTAGAATTCTACTGCGCGCGGCCACCGCTTCGCGCCACGCTCGCCAAGCGGGCGCGAGCCCCGAGATCGGCGCCAGCGCCATCACCACCAGCACCAGAACGCCCGCCAGCACACCGAGGCTTAGCTGCCCGAGCAGCACGAACGTGGCGCCGGCGAGGGCAATGAAGAGAACGACCACGAGTGGCGGCGAGACGCTGGGCGGCACAAAGCCGGCCGCCGTGACGGGCGGAGTGGTGATCGCGCTCGCGTGCTGCCGGGTCATGCCGAGGGCCTCGAGCACCCTCGCATGGCGCAGCAGATCGTTCCCGTTGGGCGCAGCGGCGGCTGGCCCCATCGCCGCCATGGGCGTTGCGCCGCCCCGCCAGGTCCACACCGCCAGCGCAAGCGTTGCGGCTCCCGCCAGCAGGCCGAGCACCGGGTGGAGAACGACGGCGATGGCCAGGTAGCAAACACTCCACCACACCCGCGCCAGGTGCGGCAGAGCCGCCCCTGCGAGCCAGCCGCGGACGACCGCAAGATCGCCGAGCGTGTCAGCAATCCGATCGCTCGCGGCGCGCGCGGCGAGGGCAGCGCTGAGCAACTGCGGTCGAAGTCGATGATCAAGGCGCGCCGCAACACGGCGCGTCAGCAGTCCTGCCGCGGCCTCCAAACCGACGGCGGTGAGGATCGCGATGACCGCGCCCAGCCCGGTCAGCAACAACCCGTCGATCCGTCCGTTGACGAGAACCCGTTCGAGCAAATGGACGGCAAAGAGCGGCAGGTTCAACAGGAACAGGCCGATCAGGCCGTGGAGCAGCCCTGCCCACACCGTCGCTCCACGCCAGGTCCGGTTGAATGCGGCACGCATGTCGGGAGACTGTCGGTCCATCGCTCCCGCTCGCTGGACGCTCAGCGCGGTCCTGTGGGCAACTTAGCTTTTCTATTTATTTCGAGCAATATAGCGCCGTTTTTTCAAGCGAACTCGCGGCGCGTAGTGGGCGTAGGGACACGACTTACGGCGCACGACAGCAGACCGCCGGGTGCCCGCCCCGACCAGAAATTAGGGCACGCGCGCCGATCAGTGGCGCCGGGGAGAACCAGCTTCCGGTAACGAGCTAACGCTGCATAAGATTGGGATCAACCCCATTCCTCGTTGGTCGAGACGAGGCCGCGGGTATTGAATATTGGGGCATGAACCTGATACCAAAGCCATCGATGCGCGCGGAACCATCGAACGCGGTGCCGCCGGCATCATGTCTGCGGTCCGACGCCGCGGCGATCGGGGTTGAAACAGGTACTTTCATGACGTCATCTCAAGATCCGACGGTGTTCGTGGTCGATGACGACCAGGCAGTCCGAGATTCCCTGCGCTGGCTTGTCGAATCGGTGGACCTTAACGTCGAGACGTTCGCCTCGGTGGCGGAGTTCCTCGAATCCCACGAACCCGACCGACCCGGATGTCTCGTGCTGGACGTCCGCATGCCGGGTGTGAGCGGTATCGAGCTGCAGGAGCGGCTGGCTGACGAGGCGATCGAAATACCGGTCATCATCGTCACTGGCCACGCCGACGTGCTGACCGCGGTCCGCGCGATGAAGGCGGGCGCCGTCGATTTCATCGAGAAGCCGTTCAACGACCAGCTACTGCTGGATCACATCCAGCGTTGCATCGAACAGGACAGCAAGCGACGTGATGCCAAGGCGCGCGAGAATGAGATCGTCGGCCGTTACCAACGACTAACCTCGCGCCAGCGCCGGGTGATGGAGCTGGTCGCCGCCGGACGGTCGAACAAGATGATTGCCGATGACCTCGGCATCAGCCTCAAAACAGTCGAGGCGCACCGCGCCAAGGTGATGGAGAGGATGCAGGCGGCAAGCCTCGCGGATCTGGTCAAGATGGCGACAGCCTGCACCGACACCAGCGCCGCCTGAGCGACCTCATCACGAGCCGCCGGGCGGCTCCACCAGCAGCTTGTAGAAACCGCGGTCGCGATCGAGGCCGTAGAGCTTGAGGGTAACGCCCGGGCTCTCAAGCGCGGCGTGGCTAGGCCATGACGCGTAGAACGCGCCAGCGCCGGTGTCGGCGCGCAGCCCCTCCCAGAACGGTTGTCCCTTGGGACTGTTGATGACCGTCAGGGCCGCCGAGCCCGCCGGCAGCGTTTCCTCGATGGTCCGTTTGATCTGATCGAAACGCTGCCGCACCAGCGTCCCGTCCTTAGCATCGGTGGTGTCCGTCAAGGGCTCGCTTACCACCTGTATGGCGGTGAGTCGCTCACTCGCCTCATCGAATAAAAGCTGCACCGTCATCGCATCGCTGGGCCAGACGGGAGCGGCGACCTCGCACCCGATGAGCCCGCGATCGAAGCGTCGGCATGACGCGCCCTCCGCCTTGACCTCGGTCAACCGCCGCTCCCAGCTATGTCCGAACATGACGTCGGCCTCGACCCCGGGCGGCGGGGCATCTCTAGCGACGAGGGGACGGGCCAGCAACGGGAACGCCGGGACGCCGGACGGGTTCTCGGCGAGCCACACCGCGCCGCCGCCGACGCCAAAACTGACGACAAGCAGCGCCCCCAGCGTCGCGGCCAGCGCCGGGCGCGAGGCCGCCGCCGGTCCCTCGGGTCCCGCCCGCCGACCGACCGCAACCAGCCGGCGCCACGCCGACTCACGCCACTGGTCCCCCTGGCGCAGCCCGGCAACGAGCGTCTCCGCATCGGCTTCATCGGGCGTCGGCGCGGGACGGTGCCGGCGGCGCGCCGCCACAATATCCTCCGCAGACGGGAGCGAGGCCGGCGATGGGTCGCCGGGATCGATGCTGAGCGCTTCGGTGTACGCGAGCTGGCCGGTCGCCGCGTCGATCTGGCCATCGAGAAGACGAAGCCGCTGGCCCTGATAGTTCGCGGTGACCTGAGTCAAATGACGAAGCGCCGCATCGACCGATCCGTAGCGGCCGACCTCGTGCCATTGCCCCGCGCGGCGCTCCTGCAACAGGTAGTGAGGGGACGCCGGCCCGCTCGGATCACTCGTTTCGGACATGACGCCTCGGCTCCGCTCGCGACCCCATTATGTCACAGCGACTCGGTGGCGGCCGGTGCTCATGCGTCGGCGGGTGCCGCGGCACCGACGCGGCGCCGTTCGGCGACCTTGAGCGAGATGCTGGCGACCAGCACGCCCACACTGACGAGGCCGATCAGGATGGTTGCCACGGCGTTGATCTCGGGAGTCACGCCGAGGCGCACCTTGCTGTAGATGTACATCGGCAGCGTCGTCGCCTCGGGCCCCGTGGTGAACGACGCGATCACCAGATCATCCAGCGACAAGGTGAAGGCGAGCAGCCAACCGGCGACCATCGCGGGAGCGATCACCGGCAGGGTAACGGCGAAAAACGCCTTGACGGGCGTGGCGCCGAGGTCGAGCGCGGCCTCTTCGAGCGAGCGATCGAAGGTGACGAGCCGCGACTGCACGACCACCGCGACGTAGGCCATGTTGAAGGTGATGTGGGCGATCGACATGGTGGCAAAACCGCGCGAGAGGTCGAGCGCGACGAACAGAAGGAGGAGCGAGAGGCCGGTGATCACCTCCGGCATCACGAGCGGCGCATAGACCATGCCCGTGAACAGCGTGCGCCCGGCTAACCGGCCCATGCGGACAAGCACCAGCGCAGCCAGCGTGCCGAGCACGAGTGCGACGGTGGCCGAAAGAAACCCTAGCTTGAGCGTCACCCAGCCGGCCGCCAGGAGCTGATCGTTCTCGAGCAGCGCGCCATACCAACGGGTCGAGAAGCCGGCCCACACCGTCACCAGCTTCGATTCGTTGAACGAGTAGACGACGAGGAGTGCCATCGGGACGTAGAGAAACGCGAAGCCGAAAGCCAGCGCCGTGATGGTGACCGGCCCGAGGCCGTGTCGCATCATGCCTCGCTCGCCGCGGCACGCGCGGTCTGCTGGCGCTGGAACAGCACGATCGGAATCAGGAGCACCGCGAGCAAGACGACGGTGACCGCTGAGCTCAACGGCCAGTCGCGATTGCTGAAGAACTCCGCCCACAGGATCTTGCCGATCATGAGCGTGTCCGAGCCGCCCAACAGATCCGGGATCACGAATTCGCCGACCACCGGGATAAACACCAGCAGCGAGCCAGCGATGATCCCGGGCACCGCCAACGGCACCGTAATCGTCCAGAACGCCTTGATCGGGTGACAGCCGAGGTCGGCGGCCGCCTCCAACAGGCTCCCATCCATCCGCACGAGGTTGGCGTACAGCGGCAGCACCATGAACGGCAGATACGTGTAGACGATGCCGATGTAGACGGCGGTGTTGGTATTGAGGATGACGAGCGGCTGGTCGATTAGGCCGAGGCTTTGCAGGAGGAGGTTCAACAGGCCCTCCGTCCGCAGGATGCTCATCCACGCATAGACACGGATCAGGAACGAGGTCCAGAACGGCAGGATCACCAACATCACCAGAATAAACCGGGTGCGCGCCGGCGCGCGGGCGATGCCGTAGGCCATTGGAAAGCCGATGGCCAAGGTCAGCAGGGTCGAGACCGCCGCGATCTCGAGACTGCTGAGATAGGCGCGCCAGTACAGGCTGTCTTCGGCCAGCAGGACGTAGTTGGCGAAGTTCAGGGTGAGCCGTGGCGCCAGCCGGCCGAGCTCGTCGAACCACTCGATGACCGCGGTATAGGGCGGCATCGCCAGGGCCATCTCGGCGAAGCTCAGCTTGAGCACAATGATGAATGGTACAAGGAAGAACAACAGCAGCCAGGTGTAGGGAATCGCGACGAGGCCGGCGCGGCCGAGTCGCGGTCGAGGCGAGCGCAGCGCTTTCACGACGGCAGAACCACCGCCGCGGCAGCGGACCAGCTCAGGTAGACCCGGTCGCGATAGCCCAGCGGCCGCTCCGCCGCCCGCACCGGGTTGGTCTGAACGGCGGTGATCATCTTTCCGCTGTCGAGCTTGACGTGATAGATCGAGGTACTCCCGAGATAACCGATGTCCCACACCTCGCCGGCCAGGCAATTGCCGGTCGGGGCGGCGGGTGGCGTGGCGGCGATCCGAATCTTCTCCGGTCGCAACGCAACCCATACGCTCGCGCCGATCGTATTCCCATGCGCATCGACGACCTCGAAGGTCACGCCCTCTTCCTCGCAGACAACATTGAGCGGTTCACCGGCGCTCCCGCTGATGCGCCCGGCGAACAGGTTGATGTCGCCGATGAACTCCGCGACATAGCGGGAGTTCGGCGCTTCGTAGATCTCCGCTGGCGTTGCCACCTGTGCGACGCGCCCGCGGTCCATGACCGCGATTCGGGAGGCCACCGTCATCGCCTCTTGCTGGTCATGGGTGACGATGATGAAGGTGATGCCGACCCTCTCCTGGATCGCCATCAGCTCGAACTGGGTCTGCTCGCGCAGCTTCTTGTCGAGCGCCGCCAGCGGCTCATCGAGCAGGAGCATCTTGGGCTGCTTGATGAGACTGCGGGCGAGCGCGACGCGCTGGCGCTGACCGCCTGAGAGCTGGTGGGGCTTGCGCTTGGCCTGCGGCGTGAGCTGGACCAGCGCCAGCATCTCGGCCACCTGCCCGGCGATCTCCGCCGGCGGCAGCCGATCCTGCTTCAACCCGAAGGCGACGTTCCGCTCGACGTTCATGTGGGGGAAGAGCGCGTAGGACTGGAACATCATGTTCACCGGGCGGGCGTACGGCGGCACTCCGCTCATGGCCTCGCCATCGATGGTGATGGTACCGCTGTCCGGGGTCTCGAACCCGGCGAGCAGCCGCAGCAATGTCGTCTTGCCGCAGCCCGAGGGTCCTAGGAGAGCAAAGAACTCGCCCTGGAAGATATCGAGGCTGATGCGGTCGACGGCCGCCAGCCCGCCGAAGCGTTTGCTCAGATCGACGAGGCGCACATGCGGGCTCGCGGCCCCATCGCGCCAGGGCTCAGACCGTGCGCCGGGCCGGCGTTCGCCCTGCCCGGCTGTCACGCCTGGGTCATTCACCAGCCTTGATGCGGGTCCACAGCCGCGTCACGACCCGTTGCGACGTGGCATCGTACGGTGTCGTCGCATACAGGCGGGTTATCACGTCGGCCGGCGGGTATATCGCCGGATCGCCGATGACGTCTTCCTCGAGATACGGGTTCGAGGCAGCATTGCCGTTGGCGTAGTAGATGTAGTTCGAGGCCTTGGCGATGACCTCGGGCCGCATGATGTAGTCGATGAATAGATGCGCATTCTCAGGATGCGGGGCATCGGCCGGAATCGCCATCATGTCGAACCACAACAGCGCCCCCTCCTTGGGGATCGCGTACGCGATCTCGACGCCTGCCTCGGCCTCGGCGGCGCGGTCGCGCGCCTGTAGAACATCACCCGACCAGCCCACCGCCAGGCAGATGTCGCCATTCGCCAGGTCATTGATGTACTGCGAGGAATGGAACTTGGTGATGTAGGGGCGCATCGCCTTGAGGACCGGCTCGGCTTTGGCGATGACGTCGGGGTCCTTCGAATCGGGATCCTCTCCGATGTAGTTCAAGGCCGCCGGAATCAGCTCATCGGCGGCATCGAGGATATGCACCCCGCAGTCCTTGAACTTGGAGATCACCGCCGGATCAAAGATCAGGTCCCACGAATCGACCGGGGCATCGGGATCGATCGCCTCGATGAGGCCGACGTTGTAGCCGATCGCGGTCGTCCCCCACATATAGTTGATGGCATGCCGGTTGCCCGGGTCGTTTTTCGCCGCTTGGGCCATGATCTCGGGCGAGAGGTTGTCGAGGTTGGACAGGCGCGATCTGTCGAGCGTCTGATAGACCCCGGCCTGGATCTGGCGATTGAGGAACGTGCCAGACGGCACGACGATGTCATACCCAGTGCCGCCGGCGAGCAGCTTGGTTTCGAGAATATCGTTGGAATCGTAGACATCGTAGACGACACGGATGCCGGTCTCGGCCTCGAACTCCTCGAGGATCGATTCATCGATGTAGTCGGACCAGTTGTAGACGTTGACCACCTTGTCCTCGGCAGCCATCGCCGAATGCGCCCCGAACCCGAGCAGCGCCACGGCGACGCAGAGCCTGAATGATCCCATCATTCACCCCCCAGATCATCGTGCATTGCGTTGTACGCCAGTATCGGCCCGACGCCGTTACCTGCAATCTCTGTCCAGGCCTCGGGCTTGTCAATCGGTCAATCGGCGGCCGCTACGGGGCCTACACGTTCAGCAAAAGGTTCTCCCGCTCCCACGAGCTGATCACCCGCTGATAGGCGTTCCACTCCGCGTCTTGACGTGCGTGAGCATGTCGATGAAGGCATCGCCCAGCACGCCGCGCAGCGCCTTGCTGGCCTGGAAGCGAGCGATTGCATCGGGCAAGTGCCGCGGCAGGCTCAGCGGCAGATCGTAGGCACTGCCCACGACGGGCGGCGCCGGTTCGACCTCGTCGAGTGTACCGAGAAGGCCGCACGCCAGCGTCGCCGCGATCACTAGATATGGATTGGCGTCGGCGCCGGGCACGCGGTTTTCGATACGGCGCGAGGTCGGGCTGGAGTGCGGCATCCGCAGGCCGACCGTGCGGTTGTCGTAACCCCACTGGATGTTCACCGGCGCATCGAAGTTGGGAGCAAGACGGCGATAGGAATTCACGTTCGGCGCAACGAGCGGCATGGCATCGGGCAGATAGCGCTGTAGTCCGCCGAGGAAATAGCGAAACAGATCGCTGTCATCGCCGGCTTTGTCGACGAACAGATTCCGGCCGCTCGTGCCCCGGACCACGCTTTGATGGACATGCATGGCACTGCCGGGCTCGTTCTGGATCGGCTTGGCCATGAACGTGGCATAAAGATTGTGACGAATGGCGGCCTCGCGAACGATCCGCTTGAACAGGAAGACCTGGTCGGCGAGGTCGAGGGGATCGCCGTGGCTGAAGTTGATCTCCATCTGTGCGGCGCCGGCCTCGTGACTCAATGTGTCAACGTCCACATCTTGGGTCTCGCAATACTCGTAGATGTCCTCAAACAGCGGCTCGAATTCGTTGACCGCGTCAATGCCATATTGCTGGCGCCCGCTCTCCTCGCGTCCTGACCGCCCCACCGGTGGCTCAAGCGGATAGTCGGGATCGGTGTTGATCTTGACTAAGAAGAATTCGAGCTCGGGCGCGAGGACGGCCCGCCAACCCTGCGCCTCGTAAAGGTCGAGAACACCACGCAGGACCTGGCGCGGCGCAAACGGCACGGCGCGGCCGTCGGCATAGTGACAATCGCAGATCACTTGGGCGGTCGGTTCGGTATACCAGGGCACCACCCGCAGTGTTGTCGGATCGGGCGCCATGCGCACATCGATCTCGGCCCGACTGATGATCTCGTAGGCGGTCTCTGGATTCTCGCCGGTGACAGTGCAGGCGAGTACCGATTCCGGCAATCTCAGGCCGCCCTCGCCGTAGTTCCGCAAGAACGTGTCCGAGGGCAGGATCTTGCCGCGCGCGATGCCAGAGAGGTCAGGCACCAGGCACTCGATCTCCGTGATCAGATTTGCCTTGACCCACTCGTCGGGGGCAACGTCGTTGTCTCGAATCGCGAGGCTCATTCCCCCCCCGGGATGGTCTCGGGTAGTAGAAATTGGGCACACGGCCAAACGCCAGTCAAGCGCACGCCGGGCGCCGGCCGCGTCTTGACCGCCCGCGCTTGACAGCCGATCGCCCAACCGCACCATGGCGCCGCCCATGGGCCTTCCTCCCCATCCCGCTACCTACTACGCAGCGAGCGCCGGGGCGCCGCGCGAGGGCGCCGTTTTGACCGGCGATCGTCGCTGCGATGTGTGCGTCATCGGCGGCGGCTTCACCGGCATCTCAACGGCGCTCGACCTTGCCGAGCGCGGCTACAAGGTCATCGTTCTCGAAGCGGAGCGCATCGGCTGGGGCGCCTCGGGGCGCAATGGTGGCCAGATGGTGGCCGGCTACGCCGCTAGCGTTTCCGGCATCCGCGGTCTCGTTGGCAACGACGATGCGGCAAAACTGTGGGCGATGGGGCTCGAGGCCATCGACCTGGTGGGCGAGCGCGTGGCCGGCCACGCTATCGATTGCGAACTCAAGTGGGGCTATCTCTTCGCCGCGCAGACCGCGCGCCAACTGCGCGAGCTCAGCGCCATGCAGAACCTCTGGGAGACGCGTTATGACTATCCGCCGATGTGCCTCCTGGGACGACGGGATGTCCGTGATGCCGTCGACTCGCCGCGTTACGTCGGTGGCCTCATCGATCCGCGGAGCGGTCACCTGCACCCGCTCAAGCTCGCCTTCGGCATCGCACGGGCGGCCCAGGAGGCAGGCGCCGAGCTGTTCGAGGATTCACGCGTGCTGCGCCTCGACCACACCGAACCGGTCATCGCGCGCACCGCCAACGGTTCGGTGACCGCGCGATACGCGGTGCTCGCCGGTAACGCGTACCTCGGCGATCTGGTGCCGCGCCTGCGGCGCACGCTGATGCCGGTCGGCAGCAACATCGCGGCGACCGTGTCGCTCGGCGAGAAGCGCGCTGAAGGCCTGATCCGAGACGATCTGGCGGTGGCCGACGCCAGCTTCATCGTCACGTACTTTCGCCGCTCGGCCGACCACCGGCTGCTGTTCGGCGGCCGGGCCAGCTACTCGTTGCTCGATCCGCCGAATCTCGCTGCGTTCATGCGGGGCAAGATGCTCCGCGTGTTCCCCCAACTCGCCGATGCCACCTTCGAGTACGTGTGGGGCGGTCAAATCGGCATCACCATGAACCGGATCCCCCATTTCGGCCGGCTCGGTGCCGGCAATGTCTATTTCTGCCAGGGCTTCTCGGGCCATGGCGTCGCATTGAGCCATCTCGCCGGGAAGCTCATGGCCGAGGCCATCGCCGGCAACGCCGAGCGCTTCGACGTCTTCAGCCGCATCCCCCACCGCACCTTCCCCGGCGGCCGCCTGAGGACCCCCGCGTTGGTGCTCGCGATGCTCTACTACCGCTTGCGCGACATGCTGTAGCACGGCGTTTGTTGCCTAGCGTCTCAGTTTGACATCAGGCTTCTAGAGGTCGTGCGAGACTAGCCGCGAGGTCACACCCTCACCCCAGCCCTCTCCCCGCCGGGCGGGAGAGAGAGGGAGCTGTTTCGGCGATATGCCCTCTCCCGCGCGGCGGGCGAGGGAGGGCCCCGCGAGCAGGAGGGTGAGGGCCGACGATCAAGCATGACTGATCAGCACCGAGAGTGGGACACTGCCGCGTCCCTGGCGGCGCTTGCGATGGCCCTAGCGTGCCGATAGAGTTTCGGGGCCGTTCACACGGCACACACGGGCAGGTAGGCGAGCATGGCAAGCGAAACGACCTGGGTGCTCGGCATCGATGTCGGCGGTACCTTCACGGACATCCTCGCGCTCGGCGCGGACGGTGAGATCGAGGCGGCGAAGACCCCCTCGACCGCCGACCAGTCGGAAGGAGTCATCGAGTCGATCGCCAAGGTCGCGGCACGCCGCGGCACCCCGCTCGAGGACTTCCTCAAGGCGACGCCCCTCATCGTCCACGGCACCACGGTGGCCACCAACGTGCTGTTGCAGTACACCGGCGCCAAAGTCGGCCTGATCACCACCGCCGGTTTTCGCGACGAGATCGAGTTCCGCCGCTCGTACAAGGAGAGCGTGTTTGATCCGCGGCTCAAGCCACCGCACCCGATCGTACCGCGGCGGCTGCGCCACGGCGTACCCGAACGCCTCGACTACCGCGGCGAGGTGCTGACTCCGCTTGACGAAGAGGCGTGCCGCGCGGCGCTCCGCCAGCTGGGCGAAGAGGAGGTCGAAGCGGTTGCGGTGTGCCTCTTGTTCAGCTTCGTCAACCCGGCCCATGAGCGCCGCGTTGCAGAGCTCATCGCCGAGGAGCTGCCCGAGGTCTTCGTCTCGGTCTCGTGCGAGGTACTGCCAGAAATCCGTGAGTTCGAGCGGGTGTCGACGACGGTCGTCAACGCCTATGTCGGCCCGCACATCCAGCGCTACCTCAGCCACCTCGAGCAACGCCTCCGCGAGATCGGCTTTGCCGGCGAACTGTTTGCCATGCAGTCGAATGGCGGCATGCAGACTGTCGCCGAAACCGGGCGGTTCGCGGTGAACACGCTCCTTTCCGGGCCCGCTGGCGGCGTCACCGCCGGTACCTACGTCGGCGAACGCGCCGGCCACCGCAATCTGATCACGGTCGACATGGGCGGCACCAGCTACGACGTCTCGGTCATCCAGAGCCTGGAGCCGACAGTGACGACGGAAAGCTGGATCGGCCGCTACCGCATCGCGATGCCGATGCTGGATATCCACACCATCGGCGCCGGCGGCGGCTCCATTGCCTGGATCGACGACGGTGGCGCGCTGCGCGTCGGGCCAGCGAGTGCCGGCTCGCATCCCGGACCCGCTTGTTACGACCAGGGCGGCACGCGGCCGACGGTCACCGATGCCGACGTGCTGCTCGGCTTCATCGATCCCTACTTCTTCCTCGGCGGCGAGATCCGCCTCGACAAGGGCCAAGCCGAAGCCGCGATCGTGCGGGAGATCGGCATGCCGCTCGGCATGGACGCCCATGAAGCGGCGCTCGCGCTCTCGGACATCGTCAACAACAACATGTCCAACGCGATGCACTTCGTCACCACCAAGCGCGGTTTCGACCCTCGCGACTTCGCGCTGCTCGCGGTCGGCGGCGCCGGTGCGGTGCATGCCGGTCGCCAGGCCGAGGACCTCGGTATCGAGACCGTCGTCGTCCCGGGCCTCGGGCCGGTGTTCTGTGCGTTGGGCGATGTCGTCGCCCACCTCAAGGTGACCGAGGCGCGCACCCACTTCCAGGGGCTGGACCAGCTTGACCTCTCGCACGTGAACGCCCTGTTCCAAGAGATGGAGACTGCCGCCCGCGCCCGCCTCGGCGGCCAAGCCGTAACCCAGACCTTTGAGACCTCGCGCGGCATGGACATGCGCTACGTCGGCGAGGTCCATGAGGTGACCGTGCCGGTGCGTTCGCGCACCCGCCGCATCACCGCCCTTAACATCGAGGCGACGCTCGGCGACTTCCACGATCTCCACGACCGTCTCTATGCCCACAAGGACCCCGGCCAGCCGGTCGAGATGCTGACGCTGCGGCTTGAGCTCATCGGCCTTCGCGAGCGTCCGCGCGCCGTCGAGGAGCCGTTCGAGAGCGAGGATGCGAGCCCCGCCCTCAAAGGCGAACGCCCGGTGTACTTTGCCGCTGATCCGACGGTGGTGCCAATCTACGACGGCACCCGGCTCCGTCCCGGCAACTTCATCACCGGCCCCGCCATCATCGAACAATGGGGTACGACGGTCGTGGTCTATCCCGGTCACGAGGCGCTGATCGATGCCTTCCGCAACTGCGTGATCGAGGTGCGGCGAGAGGCGCTGGTTCGCGGAGCCGCGGCGTGATCCGCGCGCAGATCATCTACAGCAAGCTGGCGGCGATCGCGACCGAGATGGGCGAACGCCTGCAACGGACCGCGCGCTCGCCGGCCATCACCGAGCACCAGGCCTTCGCCACCGCGCTCTTTACCGGCGATCTGTCGCTCACCGTGCAGCGCCAGGAAGAGCCGAGCCACCTCTATGCGGTGCGGGCGAGCGTCCGCAATTTGTTCGACTACTTCGCTTTTGATCTTGTGGAGGGCGATGTGCTCGCCGTCGCCGATCCCTATCACGGCGGTACCGATCCACGGACCCTGACACTGGTCGTGCCGATTTTCTTCGGCGGCGAGTTGGTGATCTTTCCCACCGTGCGGGCGGCGTTGCCCGACCTTGCCGGCGAGTTCCCGGGCGGCGAGCACCCACTGGCCTTCGAGCTGTGGCAGGAGAACATCCGGGTGACCCCGGTCAAGCTCTACCTGGCGGGCATGCCGCAGCGCGATCTCCTGCGCTTCCTCAGCCGCAACAGCCGGACGCCGACCGCGCTCGAGGCCGACCTCCAGGCGATGATCGCGGTCTGTCGCGAGGCCGGCGAAGCGATTGGCTCTCTCTTGGCTCGCGAGGGCGCCGCCACGGTCCTCGACGCCGTCACCGAGATGCAGGCCTATGCGCGCCGCCGGGTCGAGGGGCATCTCGCGAGGCTGCCATCCCGCCCGGGCCGCGGCGCCGCCACCCTCGAGGTCGAGGGCGCGGGCGCGCTTAGTATCCAGGCGGCGGTGGCACGCGGGAACGAGGCGCTCGAGCTCGACTTTACCGGTACCGCCGCGGCGCTCGCGGCGCCGTTCAACCTGACGTCGGAGGGCGCGGCGGCGTTCGCGGTGCTCCCGGTGCTGGCGCCGCTCCTCGGCGAAGTGCCAATCAACGAGGGCCTGCTGGCGCCGTTCACGTTCACCTTCCCCGAGGGGTCGCTGCTGCGTCCGCCGTTCCCGGCCACCACCGGTCTCGGCGCGCGCACCACCGGCCACGCCGTCTCGGCGGCTGTCACTGCGGCATTGCGGGCGGCGGGGGCGGTTGACGACCTCGCCGCGTCGTTGCACGGGCCCGAGCCGCTCGCCACGCTGTTCCCGCCGATCGGCACGCAGCGCGAGAGCGAGCCGATTACGCTCGCGCCGGGCTTTGCCATTTCGGCGCAGGGGTGGGGTCCGCCGGCACTGCAGGGCGCCCGCCGGCTGGTCTCGGCCGAGGAGTTCGAGGTTCGCGACGGTTTTCGCATCATTGAGCGCGATCGTGAGGAGGGGGGCGGCATGCGCGTACGGGTCCTCAACAATCGCGGTGCGCTCGAAGGCAATTTCCTGGTGGTCCAGGGGGCTGACGGATCACTAGGTGAGATACGCATTGACGGCAGTGAGCCAATCCGTGGCGGCGCCGCCGGCGTCCCGATCGCGCCGAATACCGTCCTTGAATTCCACTACCCGTCCCATGCGGAGGTGCACGATGGCTAGCCGTGAAGCGGTGCTGGCGCAGATGGTGGGAGGCTCTCTCGATACCATCGCCCGGGAGATGAGCGCGACGGTTACGCGGACTGCGCGCTCACCGATCTTCAACGAGGCGCACGATTTCACGACCGCGATCTTTGATGTGGTCGGCCTGCGTTCGCGCCTCGTTGCCCAAGCGCCGGGCTGCACGGTCCATCTCTACGGCGTCGTCTCAGCGGTCGACCGCGCGCTCGAGGCGTTCAAGTACAACCTCCATCCGGGCGACATCATCCTGGCGAGCGACCCCTACGACGGGGGCACGCACATCCAAGACCAAGTGATCATGACGCCGGTGTTTCACGACCGAAAGCCGGTGCTGATACCGGCGGTGCGTGCGCACATGGGCGATGTCGGCGGGCCGGTCGCGGGCGGCTACAATCCCCGGTCACGCGATGTGTGGCAGGACGGCGTGGTGGTCTCGCCAATCAAGATCTACGAGCGCGGCGAGAAGCGCCGCGACGTGTTCGACATGATCGTCGCCAACAACCGGCTCGAGGCTTGGATCGAGGGCGACTTCGACGCCATGATCGGCGCCTGCCGGTTGGCGGAACGCCGCAGCCTTGAACTCTTGGACCGCTATGGCGTCGATACCGTCCGCACGGCGCTCGACGATAACATCGCCTATAGCGAACGCCGGGTGCGCGCCGAGATCGCGAGCTGGAAGGACGGCACGTTCGTCGCTGAGACCCACGTCGACCATGACTACTACGGCCACCACGACATCCTCATCCGCTGCACCGCGACCGTCGAGGGCTCGAACCTCACGCTCGACTTCACCGGGTCGGCACCGCAGGTCGAGGGCTTCGTCAACAGTCCTATCGCCAACACGATGTCGTTCGTCTTCATCGCCATCACCAGCTGTTGCGATGAGGACATTCCGATCAACGATGGCTTCATCAACCCGATGACCGTGATCGCGCCCGAGGGCACGATCGTCAATCCGACCATGCCGGCGCCGGTCGGCAACTGCACGTGCATTCCCGGTGCCGAAATCGCCGAGGTGGCGTTGTTGGCGCTGTCGCAGTGCGCACCGAAGCGCGTCGGCGTGAATTGCCACAAGCTGCCGCTCGCCTACTCCAACGGCAAATACGAAGACGGGCGACTGTGGGTCAATCTGAACTTCCACGGCTACACCGGCGGCGCCGGCGCGGCCTACGGCACCGACGGCTGGGGGCTGTACCCGCCCTTGATGACCGGCGTCATCCTGCCCTCGCTCGAGATGAACGAACTGCAATACCCGACCCGCGTGCTGAAGCACGAGTACGTTTCCGATCTCACCGGGCCGGGGCGATGGCGCGGCGCGCCGGGTCTCGAGACCGAGATCCAATACCTCACCGAAAGCCGCACCAATGTCTTGATGGCGGGTGTCCGCAATCCGACTCGCGGCTTCTGCGGCGGCCGCAATGGAGCGGTCAACCGCACCGTCATGGAGATCGATGCCGACCACACCCTCGAGATACCGGAGACCGAGTTTCTGAGGACGATGCCGCCGGGCGGCATCATCCATTTCTGGCGCGGCGGCGGCGCCGGGTGGGGCAGCCCGTTCGACCGTCCCGCCGAGGAGGTGCTCGACGACGTCCTGAACGACTATGTAACAGTCGAAGGCGCGTTTCAGGACTACGGCGTCGTAATCGGTGCCGACGGGTGCTCGGTGGATGAGGAAGCAACGGCCGCGGAGCGCGAGCGCCGGACCGCCGCAGCCGCTGAATAACGATGAAGGACCCGCGATGATCCTCTGCCAGCGTCATCTCTTTGATCTGCCCGAGGACGTCGCGTTTTTGCGCTGTGCTGCGATGTCGCCGGTGATGGACACCACGGCGGAGGCCGGGATCGCCGGCCTGCGCCGCAAGCTGCAGCCGTGGAGCGTCGGACCCGCACAGTATTTTGACGACGTGGAGACGCTGCGCGGCCTGTTCGCACGGCTGATCGGCGCCACCGCGGACGATATCGCCATCGTGCCCTCGGCAAGCTACGGCATCGGTGTCGCTGCCAACAACGCCAAGATCAAGGCGGGGCAGACCATCGTCGTGCTGGCCGAGCAGTTCCCTTCCCACGTTTACCCATGGCGCGAGCTGGCCAAGCGCACCGGGGCCGAGATTATCACCGTCGCCAAGCCCGCCGATGCCGATTGGACGGCCGCCGTCCTGGCGCTGATAGACCAGCGCTGCGCGGTCGCCGCTCTCCCCAACTGCCATTGGACCGATGGCACCCTCGTCGAACTGGAGCAGGTCGGCGCTCGCTGTCGCGAGGTCGGCGCCCAGCTGGTGATCGACTCTTCGCAATCGGTCGGCATGCACCCGCTCGATGTCACCACGGTCCAACCCGATTTCCTGATCAACGTCACCTACAAATGGCTGCTCGGCCCGTACGGCATGGCCTTCCTCTACGCCGCGCCCCACCACCACGACGGCGAGCCGATCGAGTACAACTGGGTCACCCGCGCCAACGCCCAGGATTATTCGGCGCTCGTCAATTATCGAGACGAGTACCAGCCGGGCGCGCGGCGCTACGATGTCGGCGAGCGGGGCAATTTCGTCTCAATCCCGATGGCGATCGCCGCGCTCGAGCAAATGTTGGACTGGGGAGTCGACGAAATCGCGGCGACGGTGGCACCGATGACCCGAGAGATCGGCGAGCGGGCGGCAGCGCTCGGCCTTCAGTGCGCGGCGCCCGAGCAGCGCCTCGGCCACATGATCGGCCTGCGGGCACCGGGCGGCCTGCCGGCCGGGCTAGCCGAGCGGCTGGCCGTCGATGCGGTCTATGTCAGCGTCCGCGGCGACGCCATTCGCATCGCCCCGCACGTCTTCAACGAGCCCCGCGACATCGACCGCCTGTTCGAGGTGCTGGAACCGGCACTGGGTACAGCCGCGGCGACCTAGTCCACGACAATCGACACGGTTTTTTTGGGGGGGAGGCGATGAAGAAACAAGTCGACCGTGCGGCGAGCGAGCCCAGTATCGAGCGGGGCCACCTCGAGTTCGAGGCTCCGGCACTCGCCGGGTACCGCTGGCCCTATATTGAGATCACCGGGT
Organism: Alphaproteobacteria bacterium; assembly: GCA_965248765.1. Classification (GTDB taxonomy): domain Bacteria; phylum Pseudomonadota; class Alphaproteobacteria; order VGEJ01; family VGEJ01; genus CBDFKF01. The sequence continues at coordinate 33,974 of CBDFKF010000003.1, read as the reverse complement.
CCGAGCCGGGGCCGCGCCTGTGCATCACCGGCGGCGTGCATGTCAACGAGCTGTGCAGCATGCAAGCCGCGATGGTGCTGGCGCAGAGCTTCGCGCCCGAGGACTTGCGCGGTGTCGTCTCGATCATTCCCATCGTCAATCTGCCGGCGCTCTACGATCATCACAAGGACCCTTGTCCGGTCGATGGCAAGAGCATCCACTGGGCGTACCCCGGCGACGCGAGCGGCACATTCTGCGAGGCGTTGGCGCAGGCCATCCTGTTCGACTGGGCCGGCGATGCCGAGGCCTTGATCGACCTGCACGGCGGTGATTCGCATGAGAAGTTCTGCCGCTACACGGTCTGGCAGCAGAGCGGCGAAGCCGCGCTCGATGCCCGCAACGAGGCGCTCGCGCGCTGCTTCGATGCCGACTTCATCGTTGGCCTCGACCCCAGTTATATGGACGATCGCGGCCGTTGTTGCACGGCGGCGACCAAGCTCGGGCGCCTGTCGCTGGTGATCGAGGGCGGTACCGAGGCGCGCTTCGAGGAGAGCGAAATGCTCTTTCACGTCAACGGCGTGATCAACGCCGCGGGCATGCTGGGCATGGTCGGTGGCCGGCCCATGCCAATGCGACGGCGCCAGCTCGCGATCGGCGAATACGTCTTTCTACAAGCGCCCGCGGACGGGCTGATAACGCCTCGCATCGAGCCGTGCGAATTCGTGCAAAAGGGGCAGCTCTTGATGGAATGCCGCGATCTGCTAGGGCGCCCAATCGGCGAAGTAACCGCGCCGGAGACGGGCTACGTCATTTGGCGAACGAGCCACCTCGCGGCCGGCGAGGGTGCTTGGATAGGCGCCGTCGGCAAGCTGGCGTGAGCCGCGCCGAGGCGATCGACACGGCGACCGGAACGCGCTGGGGCATCGTCGCCCTCGCCATCCTCGCTGGCGTCACCGGCGCGATGCAGGTCGGCAAGGCGCCGCCAGCGATCCCGATCATCCAGGCTGACCTCGGCATCGGCCGAATCACCGCCGGCTGGGTGATGTCGATCTTCTTGGCGGCAAGCGCCGTGCTCGGCCCGTTCGCCGGTGTCGTCGGCGATCGCATCGGTCACCGTCGCTTCATGCTGGCCGGCCTCCTGCTCACCTTGGTGGGAGGCGTGATCGGCGGCCTCGCGCCCGACGGGCCGGCGCTCCTGATTGCTCGGTTGATCGAGGGTTTCGGCTTTCTTGCCATCGTCATCGCCGCGCCCTCGCTGATCGTCGAGGTCACCGCTGAACGCGATCTGCGCATGGCGATCGGCGCCTGGGGTGCCTACATGCCGGCCGGCATTGCGCTGATGCTGCTGCTGGCGCCGTTGCTGCTGGCGAGCGTCGGGTGGCGCGGCATGTGGTACGCGAATGCTGCCGCGCTCGGCGTGTTCCTGCTGGTCTTTGCCGCGGCGACGCGCGGCGTCGGGGCAAGCGCCGCTGCGGGAACCAGCCTCGCCGACATCCGAATCGCGTTGTCGCGGCTCGGGCCTTGGCTGTTGGCCGGGTGTTTCGCCGCGTTCTCGTTGCAGTACCTCGGCGTGGTCTCCTGGCTGCCGACCTTCTTCATGGAGGAGATGGGTCGTAGCGGCACCGTGGCGGCGGTGATTGTCGCCATCATCGTCATCTTCAACGCGCTCGGCAACGTGATCGCCGGTTGGCTCTTGCAGTGGATCAGGCGTTCAACGTTGATCGCGGCGACAAGCGCTGCGATGGGTATCCTCAGCCTCGTCATCTTCGCCAATGGCGTGCCGGAGTGGATCGTGATCGTCCTGGCCGCCGGCTATTCGCTGATCGGCGGCTTCATCCCCGCCGCCGCGCTCACCGCGGTTCCGGTCTACGCGCCCTCGGCAGCCCAGATCGGTGCCACCAACGGCATCGTCGTCCAGGGCGCCAACCTTGGCTCGCTGATTGGACCGCCAGCGGTCGCCGCCGTCGTCGCGGCGGTCGGCGGCTGGGAGACCTCTGCTTGGTTCCTGGTCGTTATGGCGGCCGTTTGCTTAGCCCTGGCGCTCATGTTGCGCCCGACCGAGCACGTGGCCTGAGGCGACTGGGCCTGAGGCGACTGGGCCTGAGGCGACTGGGCCTGAGGCCACCGGGGCCTTGCCACTGGGGCCTCGCCCGGGGCCTCGCCATGGGGCCTTTCAAGCGTCGACGGTGAGGCTTCCTTCGGGCCGCGTCGGTCGGGGCACCAGGTTGTACAACGCGGCGCCGGCCACCAGCGCTATGAGGAAGATCAGCGATTCTCCCCGCCCATAAGCGAGGGAGGTGATCGCAGGGCCCGGGCAGTAGCCGACCAGCCCCCAGCCCACCCCGAACAGAACCGATCCGCCGATGAGGCGTACATCGATCTCCTTTGCGCTCGGCAACGAGAAGGCCTCCGCGAGCAGCGGGCGGCCCCGCGGGTGGATCAAGTGGAAGGCGACCGCGAAGACGACGACACCGCCCCCCATCACGAAAATCAAGCTGGGATCCCAGTTGCCGGCAATGTCGAGAAATGCGAGCACCTTCGCCGGGTTCACCATTTTCGATACCGCAAGGCCGATGCCGAAGACGACACCGGCCACCAGTGACAAAGCAGCCAGTCGCATGGTCAGCCCCCCAAACCGTGGCGTATGACGGCGACGGTCGCCATCGCGCTCGCCAGGAAGCAGACGGTGGCGACGATCGAGCGCAGCGACAGACGGCCGATGCCGCAGACGCCGTGGCCACTGGTGCAGCCACCGCCGAGGCGGGTGCTGAATCCGACCACGAGGCCACCGCCGATCAACAGCGGAATCGAATCCGTGATGGTGATCTCAGCCGAGACCGGATCAACGATCTGATAGAGCAGCGCCCCGATTATCAGTCCGCCGAGGAAAGTCGCGCGCCACAGCGTGTCGCCACGGGCAAAGCTCAAGAGGCCGCCGGCCACTCCGGAGACGCCCGCGATACGACCGTTGAAGAGGAACAACAGCGCGGCGCTGAGGCCTATCAGCCCGCCGCCGATGAGCGCCGAGATCGGCGTGAAGTTCTCCATGAACGCACCTCCTTCGATCCCGATATTCCACTACCCACTATATGTCGGATGGTAGCCGACCGCGCCGCATCGAACGCCCGCGGTCAGTTGCGGTGGCCTCTCCGACCTATCATTTGAATCGTGCGCCCGCCGCCGCTACTCTTCGGCCTAGCGCGAGCCAACCGATCGTCGCGCTGCTGCCCAGGGGGCCATTCGGCGCGGATGGTGACCAAAGTGACCATGGACAAGCAAGCTATCCGCAGTGCGCTTGGTTGCTTTGCGACCGGGATCACGATCGTGACGTGCCTCAACGAGGACGGCGATCCTACCGGCGCCACCGCAAGCTCGTTCAACTCCGTCTCACTCGAACCGCCGCTCATTCTGTTCAGCCTCGGTAGCCACATGCGCCGACTGGCCGCTTATGAGGCTAGCCGGACATTCGCGGTCAATATCCTGCGCGAGGATCAGGCGCATCTTTCCACGCAGTTCGCCTCACAAGATGTCGAGAACAAATGGGACGGGGTCGAGTACACGGCCGGCGACCATGGCTGTCCTATCATCAAGAATGCGCTGGCCGTGTTCGAGTGCGAGACCTGGGAGAAGCACCAAGGCGGTGATCACATCATCTTTGTCGGCCGGGTGCTGCGGACCGAGGCCGACTTCGAGCGCGATCCGCTGCTGTTCTATCACGGCAAGTACCGCTCGCTCGGCGACGCCCGATAGTGGGCTGCTGAAGACTGCCGCTCTGATCCCTCGAGACGCGGCCCTCCGCGCTGCTCCTCGGGATGAGGGTGCTCTTTGTTCAGGAACTCAGCCTCTTGCTGAGGAGGCGCGGAGCGCCGTCTCGAAGCGGGTTGCCCGGCGCTACGTTGCGGGGCGGTAGGGGTGCACCGCCATCCAGTGGCGGGCGATCTCCTCGCCCGTACAGATCCACACCTTGTCGTGGCGCAGCACGTGATCGAGGAAGCGTGCCATGCCAAGGGATTTGGCCGGCCGGCCGATCAGCCGATCGTGGATGCCGAGCGACAGGATCTTCGGCTCGTCCGCGCCCTCGGCATAGAGCACATCGAAGGCATCGCGCATGTACTGGAAGAAGTCATGGGCGGTGTTGAAGCCACTGTTCTCGTTGAACCGGTTGTCGTTGGTTTCATACGAGTAGGGAACCACGAGGTGCGGCTTGCCCGCGACCCCCACCCAGTAGGGAACCTCGTCGTCGAGGGCGTCGCGGTCGTAGAGGAAGCCGCCCTCCTCGACCAACAGCCGACGTGTGTTGGCGCCTGGGCGCCCCGTCATCCACCCCACCGGGCGCTTGCCGCAGACCCGTTCGATCCCTTCGACCGCGAGCCGGATGTGCTCACGCTCCACATCCTCAGGCACATCTTGATAGTCGATCCACCGCCAGCCGTGGCTGACGATCTCATGACCCGCCTCGGCCATGGCCTGGGCGACCTCGGGGTTGCGCACCAGACCCATGACGACCGCCAGCACGCCGACGCGGACCTCCCGCTCTTCGAACATCTTGAGCAGTCGCCAGATCCCGCGCCGGCTGCCGTAGTTGAAGGATCCCTCGACGTGGATGCTGCGCTGGCCTTCCACCGCCGGGAACCCGATATCGGTCAGCATGCCCTCGGATCCCGAATCGCCATGCAGGATGCTGGCTTCGCCGCCGGCCTCGTAGTTGAGCGAGATCTGCAGGGCAATCCGCGCCCCGCCCGGCCATTGGGCGTGCGGCAGCTTGCGGCCGTAGCCGACCAGATCCCGCGGATAGTCGGGATCCACGGGGCTCTCGTTCTTATTCCGCAGCGGCCGAAGCGCGCGCCGCACCTGCCTCGATCAGCGAGATCACCTCGTCGGTGGAGTAAACGTCGCCGAACCCGAGCAGGATGTTGGCAAGACTCGCCCAGTGCTCCTCGTCATCGCGGCCGGCGTTGGCGTCGGCGGCCATCACCGTCTTGAAGTTGCGCATGGCCGCTTCGCGCGCGGTCGATTCGCAGCAGACGCTGGTGACCGTGCCGGTGATGATGAGCGTATCGACTCCGCGCGCGTGTAACAGCTCCTCGAGCTTGCCATTGCTGCCGACGAAGGCGCTGAACCGGTTCTTGCTGACCGTCACATCGCCGGACTGCTGCTCGAGCGGGGCGTAGACCGGATGGCTCGGCGCACCTTCGCTCAACGCCGCCCGGAACCGCTGTCCGGTCGCCTCGTCGAAGATGTGGTCGTACATGATCGGCCAGCGATCCTCAGGCTTCGGCCCGTAGGTGGAGACGACCCACACCACCAGGCCGCCGGCCTGCCGCAGCGCCGTGTTGATGCGATTGATGTTGGGCACGATCCGCCGCGCCATCGGGATCTCGGCGACCGCGCCTTCGGCGACGAAGGCTTCTTGCATGTCGACCACGACCATCGCCGTGCGCGCCGGATCGATGGCCTCAAAAGTGTGCACCCGGCCGCGCCGCGCGACGCAGCGATCGAGGACATCTTGTGGCATCTCGCCTGGGTGCATGACTCTCTCTCCCTTCGCCTCCTGCGAAGCCGGATTCTCGCAACTCCGGCGAACCGAGTCCAGTCGCGTCCCGGCCCCACCCGCAGCGCCGCATCGGGCCTTGATATTTCGACTGCCCGCGCCCTAAATGCGCCGCTTTGACCTGCATGATCGAAACCAGGGGCCTGAGCAAGGCCTTCGGGCCGGTGATCGCGGTCGACCGCGTCTCGTTCTCGGTCAACCGCGGCGAGGTGCTCGGTTTCCTTGGCCCGAACGGCGCCGGCAAGTCGACTACGATGAAAATGCTGGCGGGTTTCCTGCCGGCGAGCTCAGGGACTGCGCTGATCTGCGATATCGATGTCGGGAAGGACCCGATCGGTGCCAAGCGTCGCATCGGCTACCTGCCGGAAGGAGCGCCGCTCTACGGTGACATGACGCCGGCCCAGCTGCTCGCCTTCGTCGCCCGGGTGCGCGGGCTCGACCGCGCCGAGCGGCCGCGACGGCTCGCCGCCGCGATCGAAACGGTGAAGCTGCAAGAGGTGCTGCATCGGCCGATCGATACGCTCTCCAAGGGCTTCAAGCGGCGGATCGGTCTGGCCCAGGCGATCGTGCACGATCCCGACGTGCTGATTCTGGACGAGCCGACCGATGGGCTCGATCCCAACCAGAAGCACGATGTGCGGACGCTGCTACGGGCGATGGGCGGCGACAAAGCCATCATCGTCTCCACACACATCCTCGAGGAAGTAGACGCCGTCTGCACCCGCGCGATCATCATCGCGCGGGGTCGGGTGCTGGCCGACGAAACGCCCGAAGCCCTGCGCGCCCGCCATACGAGCGGCAAGCTCGAAGATGTGTTTCGCGACATCACCATGGGGGAGCACGCCTGATCATGGGCCACGCCGGGGTGATCATGCGGCGCGAGCTCACCGCCTATTTTTCGACCCCGCTCGCCTACGTCTTCATCGTGATCTTCCTCGCCCTGGTCGCCGCGACGACGTTCTACATGGGCGCCTTCTTCGAGCGGAATCAGGCCGATCTCCGGCCGTTCTTCGATTTCCACCCGTGGCTATACCTGTTCCTCGTTCCCGCCATCGCCATGCGCTTGTGGGCCGAGGAGCGCAAGACCGGCACGGTCGAGTTCCTGATGACACTACCGGTCTCGACCGCCGCCGCCGTACTCGGCAAGTTCCTTGCCGCCTGGCTATTCACCGGTCTGGCGCTGGTGCTGACCTTCCCGATGTGGATCACCGTGAATTACCTTGGCGATCCCGACAACGGCGTCATCGGCGCGAGCTACATCGGCAGCTGGCTGGTGGCCGGCGGCTTCCTTGCGATCGGCGCCTGCGTCTCGGCGCTGACGCGCAATCAGGTCATCGCCTACATCATCAGCGCTGCAGCCTGCTTCCTGTTCCTTACGAGCGGACTCTCCATCGTCCTCGGCGCGTTTCAGGGCTGGGCGCCCGCCCTGATGATCGAGATCATCGCCTCGCTCTCGGTCCTCACCCATTTCGAGAGCATCACTCGCGGCGTCATAGACCTCCGCGATCTGATCTTCTTCGCCTCGCTCATCGTGCTGGCACTGCTCGTCAACGTGGCGATCGTCGACCTGCGCCGGTCTGCGTGAGGGACAGCATGCGCCGCAGCCTCGACGATCGCACCGCGCTGAACGTGGTGGCGATCGTGCTGGCGGTCGTTCTGTACCTGTCGCTCAACGTGCTCGCCAACACCTCGCTCAGGATCGTGGGCATCGACCTGACCGAGGATGGCCTCTACACGCTCGCGGACGGCACGCGCGAGGTGCTGACCGCGATCGATGAACCGGTCGTCCTGCGCTTCTACTTCTCCGCACTATTGCAAGAGGAGGTGCCCCAGCTCGCGACCTACGGCAATCGCGTCCGCGAGCTGCTGGAGCGCTATGTCGAGATCGCCGACGGCGGGCTCGAGCTCGAGGTCTACCGTCCTGGCCTGTTCTCGCCGGAGGAGGACCAGGCGATCGGCTACGGGCTGCAGTCGCTCGCCATCAATGTCGAGGGCGATCCCGCCTTCCTCGGGCTGGTCGGCACCAACAGCACCGACGACCTCCAGGTCATTCCCTTCTTTTCCCCCGATCGCGAGCGTTTCCTCGAGTACGATTTGACCAAGCTGATCAGCAACCTCGCCAACCCGGAGAAGCCGGCGGTCGCCCTGATCGGCGCCTTGCCGCTCGCCGGCGATCCGGCGCTGCAGAACCGGCCGTGGCTGATCCACGACCAGCTCCGCGAGTTCTTCACGGTGCGCACACACCCCGGCGTGTTTTCGGCGATCGACGACGAGTTCGACGTTCTCATGCTGGCGTTGCCGGCAGCGCTCGGCGAGAAAGAGCTCTACGCGATCGATCAGTACGTGCTCGGCGGCGGCAGTGTCTTGATCTTCGTCGACCCGCTAGCGGAGATGGCGGCGCAGTCGCTGCAGACGACCGGAGAGACCATTGATGAGCGCACGCTCTCGCGCTTGTTCGATGTCTGGGGCATCGAGATCAACTTCGAGCACGTGGTCGGCGACCGGATCTCAGCACAGCGTATCCGGCTGTCGAGCGGCGGGCGCACCCGCGCCGTTGACTATCTGCCGTGGCTCGCCCTCGGCCGCCAAGCTTTCAACACCGACGACGTCGTCACGCGCGACCTCGCCAACGTCAACATGGCAAGCGTCGGCATCATCGAGCGCCGCGACGACGCAGCGGTGAGTGTTTCGCCGCTGATCGTGTCGAGCCCCCAATCGATGCGTATCGCGGTCGATCGCGTCCGCTATCCGCCCGATCCGTTCGGCCTGTTGAACGATTTCGTTTCCGAGGACGCTTCGCTCGTGCTCGCAGCCCGCCTTAGCGGCACGGTCCCGAGCGCCTTTCCCGATGGGCCGCCCCGCGAAGAAGACGGATCGCTACCCGAGGTGCTGGAGGATCGGCCCCACCGTGCCACCTCGGAGACGCCCATCAACGTCATCGTCGTCGCCGACAGCGACCTGCTGTCCGACAGCCTGTGGGCACGCGTCGAGGCCTTCCTCGGCCAGCAGCGGGTCATCCCGCACGCCGCCAATGCCGAGTTCGTGATCAATGCCCTCGACAATCTGCGCGGCAGCGGTGGCCTCATCAACCTGCGCAGCCGCAGCCTGTCGGCGCGCCCGTTCCATCGGCTCGAGGCGATCACGCGCGAGGCCGAATCGCGCTACCGCGCCACGGAACGCGACCTCAACGAGCGCTTGGCCGAGACCGAGAGCCGTATCCGCGAGATCCCCCTCGACGACGCCGGCACCGTCATCCTGTCCGGCGGTCAGTTCGATGCGCTGCAAGACTTCCGCGCCGAGGCCGCAAGCGTCCGCCAAGAGCTGCGCGAGGTTCAGCTCGCCCTGCGCGAGGATATCGAGCGCGCCGAGACCTGGATCAAGGCGATCAACATCGGCGCGATCCCGATCGCCGTGGGCATACTTGCGATCGCGCTCGGCATCGCCCGGCGGGTGCGCATGGCTCGTCGCTACGGCGCCGAGGCCGCAGTCCCGTGAGCCCGCGCGCCGTCATCGTCCTCGCCGCTGCAACGGCGCTCGCGTTGATCGGTGCGATCGCGGCGATCGTCGCACAACCGCGGCCGGCAGCGGTGGTCGCCGAGCGCGCCTACGTCTTCGACGGGCTGGCCGAGGGAATCGCCGACGTGACAACTATCAACATCGCCTATGGCGGAGGCAGCTTCACGATGGTCCGCGATAGCCAAGGCGCATGGTCGCTCGCCACCAAGGACGGCTTTCCGGCCAAGGCCGACCGCGTCCGCGAGCTGTTGGTCGGGCTCGGCGATCTGCGCTTCCGCGAGCCCAAAACGCGGCGTGCTGAGCGTCACACACGCCTGCAGGTAGAGGACATCGAGAGCGAAGGGGCGAGCTCGGGCCAGGTGACGCTGCGCGATGGCGCGGCGCAGATGATCGCCGCGCTGATCGTCGGCCGCCCGCGGTCGTACGTCTTCGGCGCCAAGGACCAGGGCACCTACATCCGGCTGCCTGGCGATCCACAGGCTTGGCTGGCGACGGGACGGCTCAATGCAGGCGCCAGCTTCACCGACTGGGTCGATCGCAACATCATCGATCTCGACATGAGCACGATCCGCAGCGTGTCGGTGCGCCAGCCCAACGGCGGCGAGCTCGCCGTGGTGCGCGATCACGGCGAAGAGGACTATATGGTCGTCGGAGACCCGGCGCTTCCGGCCGGCCAACAGCTCGACCAGTCCGAAGTAAACTTCCTGTCGACCGGGCTCGCGTATCTTGACCTTGAGGACGTCGCCGTCGCCGCCGGGTTTTCGTTCCCCGAGAGCTTTCACACCGCCGAGGCCGTCATGTTCGACGGTCGCCAGGTGATCGCGGAGATCGCCGATCTGGAAGGAGCACCCTGGGTGCGCCTGCGCGCTCTGGCGCCGGCCGAGGGCGACGGCAGCTGGGCTGAGGCCTTCAACGAGAGGCTCGGCCCGTGGGTCTACCGGGTGCCGGAGTTCAAGGCGAAGAAGCTGCGGAGCACGCTGACCGACTTGCTGGAGCCGGTGGACGGCGGCGCCCCCTAGAGGCACCTCATCGGTGGGCTAGGCCGATCAGCGCCGGATAGGCGGTGGTGATCAGGTAGGTAGGAACGGCCGCAACGTAATCGCTCAGGCGGCCCTTCGCTTCGAAGCGGCGACGGAAGGCGGCTTCATCGAAACAGGGCCCGAGCTTCGGCACAATCCCGCCGGCGATGAAGATGCCGCCGCGTGCACCCAACGTCAGCGCCAGGTTGCCGGCGACCGCGCCGAGAATTTCGCTGAAGACGGTGATCGCCTGGCTCGCCTGCGGCGCGCCCGCGCGCGCAAACTCGGTGATCGCCTCGGCGCTCGCGCTCGCCTCACCGCCGAGGATGCGGTGGAGCTCGATCAGGCCAGGGCCCGACAGCAGCCGCTCGATCGATAGGTGATGGTCGGTGCCGCCGAGGGCACGCAGGATTTCAAGCTCCGTTTCGGTCTGCGGCGCGAACTCTACATGCCCACCCTCGCCGGCGAGCGGCACCCAGCCGGCCTCGCTCGCGATCAGGCCGGAGACGCCGAGACCGCTGCCGGGGCCAAGCACACCGAGCGGCTGGCCATAGATCGGGCGACCACCGCCAATCTGTCGGCGATCCTCCTCTTGGAGCCACGGCAGCGACAGAGCGATCGCGGTGAAGTCATTGATGACGGTGAGCCTCTCGAGGCCTAGCTGTCGCTCGAGGCCGCGAATCGAGAACTGCCATGGATGGTTGGTCATCTCGACGCGATCGCCGGTGACCGGGCCGGCGACGGCGCACACCGCCTCGGTTGGCCGGGTCGCCAGGGCGGCCTCTTCGAGACATGCCTCGATGGCATCGTCGAGGCCGCGATAGCTGGCGCATTCGTGAACAAAGGCATCGCCCGGTCGGTGGCCCTTTTCGCACAAGGCAAACCGAACGTTGGTGGCCCCGATGTCCCCCAATAACCGCGGCGTGAGCACCGCGTTACGCCGCGAGCCGCGTGGCGCTGGCAGCCCGCAGGCTGCTGACGAACCGCCCGCGCCAGGCCGTCACGTCCTCGCGCCGCAAGGTTCTCAACATGGCAGCCCAGCGCTCGTGGCGTTCATCGCGCGACTTCCTCAGGCCGCGGTGGATGGTCTCGGCCACGGCCTCGATGTCATAGGGATTGACGATCAGCGCTTCGGGCAGCTGGCGCGGGGCACCGGCGAAGCACGAAAGGATCAGGACGCCCGGATCGTTCCCGTCTTGGGCCGCGATGTATTCCTTGGCCACCAGGTTCATGCCGTCGCGCAGTGGCGTGACCAGGCCGACCCGCGCCGCCATGTACATGCCGACTAGATTTTGCTGGCTGTAGGCCTTGTTGAGGTAGCGGATCGGCACCCAGTCGAATTCCGCGAGCTGGCCATTGACCTGACCCGTCGTGGTCTCGAGGAAGCTGGTGGTCTCGCGATAGCCGGGCACCTCGGTACGCGTCGGCGGCGCCACCTGCATCAGCACAAGGTGGTTGCGATACTCGGGATAGGTCACCAATAGCTGCCGGTAGGCGCTCAGCCGCTCGGCGATCCCCTTGGTGTAGTCGAGTCGGTCGACGCCGATGATCATGTCGCGTCCGTACAGACTGCGGCGAACGCTCTGGAAGCGCCGGCGCGCCTCAGGCGTCTGGGTGTACTCGGTGAAAACTTTGGTATCGATACCGACGGGGAAGACGCCGATGCGGCAGGTACGGCCGAAGGCCTTGGCGATGCCGCTCTTGGTCACCGTACCGCCCAGCTTGTGCACGACGTAGGTCTCGAACTGGATACGATCGTCGACGGTCTGGAAGCCGATCAGGTCATATTCGAATAGGGCGCGCACCAGCTCCTCGTGGCGCGGGATCGCCGCCATCACCTCGGCCGCCGGGAACGGGATATGCAAGAAGAAGCCGATGGGCGAGGTGCACCCGCGCTCCCTGAGCGCGTTTCCCAACAGCACGAGCTGATAGTCGTGCACTCAGATGATGTCGCTGCGCTTTAACAGCGGCGTCAGATGCCGCGCGAACTGTGCGTTGACATCGCGGTAGGCATCGTAGAATGCGCGGTCGTAAACGATCAGGTCCAAGCGATAGTGGAACGCCGGCCACAACGTCTGGTTCGCGAAACCGAGATAGTAGGCGTTGTAGTCGTCCTGGGAGAGATCGATGGTGGCGTACGTGGTTGACCCCTGCTTGTTGATGCGGGGGCGCTTGGCGCGGGCGCGGCTGACCTGGCCGCTCCAGCCAAACCACACCCCGCCCTCATCCTTCAACGCCGCCTCGACGGCGACCGCTAGACCGCCGGTCGATGCACCATCGCGTGGTTTAGAGACGCGATTGGAGACAACGACCAGCCGGCTCACAGGATCGAGTCCCAGCCCCGGCTGAGGCGCATCGCGCTGTTTATCACGCCCACCAGCGAATAGGTCTGCGGGAAGTTGCTCCACGCCTCGTCGGTGTTGGGATCGGTATCCTCGGACAACAAGCCGAGATGGTTACGCGCCTCCAACATGCTCTCGAACACCTCGCGGGCCTCGCCGAGCCGCCCCAACGCTACCAGAGCGTCGATGTACCAGAAAGTGCAGATGTTGAACGCATTCTGCGGCCGGCCCAGGTCGTCGGGCGTGACGTAGCGCATCATGTGGTTGCCGCGGCGTAGTTCTTTCTCGAGCGCCGCTACGGTCGACTTGAACCGCGGATCCTGCGCCGGAAGGAAGCCGACGTCGGATATCAATAGAAGACCGCCGTCGACGGCGTTGCCGCCGAAGCTCTCGACAAAGCTCTCCCGGTCCTCGCTCCACGCCTCGTGCACTATCGTACGACGGGCGGTTTCCGCCTTCTCCTGCCAATAACTGGCCCGCTCCTGCAGCCCGAGGTGGTCGGCGATCTTGCTCAGGCGGTCGAGGCCGGCCCAACACATGACGCTCGAGGAGGTGTTCACATGCGCGCGCGTCCGCAGCTCCCACATGCCCGCGTCAGGCTGGTTGTACAGCTCAAAGGCGCGCTCCCCGGCCCGCTCAAGGCGGTGGAAATCATCGATCCCCGCCGGCCGGATCAGACGTCGGTCGAAGAAGGCCTGGGTCGCCGCGAGAATGACGTGCCCATAGACGTCATGCTGGAGATGCTCGAAGGCTTGATTGCCGACCCGCACCGGCCCATGCCGCGGTATCCCGGCAAGCTCGTCACCTCGCGCTCGAGCAGGCGCGATTCAAGCGCGATCCCGTACACCGGCTGGAGATGCCCGTCGCTAGAGGTGACCAGGATGTTGAGGAGGTAACGGAGGTAGTTCTCCATGAGCGAAACGACGCCGAGTTGGTTCAGCGCGCGCACGACGAAGAACGCGTCGCGCAGCCAGCAATAGCGGTAGTCCCAATTGCGCCCGCTGTCCGCGGCCTCGGGGATCGACGTGGTCATCGCCGCGATGACCGCTCCGGTTTCCTCGAAGCTCGAAAGCTTGAGCGTGATCGCCGCGCGGATGACGGCATCCTGCCATTCCAGCGGCACGGTGATCAGCCGCACCCACTCGCGCCAGTAGCGCACGGTGCTGTCGAGGAGCCAGCCGCAGCCTTCATGGACCTCGCGTGGAAAGGTCTCATCGGGCCCGAGGATGAGACCGAGCGGCTCCTCCAGAAGAAACGGCTGCTCGTCCAGGATATAGGCGAGCGGTGCGTCGGTAGTGAGCCGCAGCGTAAGATCCGGCCGGACGTAGCGAATATGGTTGCTGCCGTACGTGACCTGCGGTTGGACGCTGCCGTAATCCGCGGCCGGGCGCAGGACGATCCGCACGCGGGGCAGACCGGCGAGTGGCCGGACGACCCGCACAATCATTGTCGGACGGTAGGTTCGGCCGTGCTGTTGGAAACGGGGCGCGAAGTCGGTGATCTCGATGGCGCCGCCGTTGTCATCAAAAAGCCGCGTCACCAGCACCGCGGTGTTGGTCAGATACTCCTGCTCGGATCGGGTCTGGTTTTCGAGCGCCACCGCATAAACGCCGCGACCTGATCCACCGTCCTTGCCATCAAGCAGCTTGCAGAACGTCGGATCGCCATCGAATCGCGGCATGCAGCACCAGACGATCTCGCCGCCGGTATTGACCAGCGCGCCGAAGCTGCAGTTGCCGATGACGCCGAGGTTGAGATCGGCCACGCTCAACGCCCGGGAGCAGCGATGGTGACCGACTCGCCGGGCAGCGCGTGCAACCAGTCGAGGAAAGCCGGCACGCTGTCGGTGCGAAGTTGGGCCCGACTCGTTCGGCCATCGCCGACGCGAATGCTGATGCCGCCGCCCCTGTTAACCACCTTGAATCCATCCTCATCGGTCACGTCGTCGCCGGCGAAGAACGGGATACGGCTTCGAAACGGCGGCTCGGACATGAACCGGGCGATGGCCCGGCCTTTATCGATGCCCTTGGGCTTGACCTCGAGCACCATCTTACCCTCGAGCAAGCCCAGGCTACGGCCGTGGCCGGCAAGGGCGGCAGCGACGGCCTGGCGGCACGCCGCTTCGGCGTCCGGCGCCTGCCGATAGTGGAGCGCGATCGTCGGCCCCTTGTCCTCGAGGCGCACCCCAGACGCCGTCGCCGCGAAATCAGCCAAGGCCTGGCGCACAGCGCCGATCGCGCCGTTGGCGGCCGGACTTTCGTGCACCGTGCCGTTGGGGTCCCGCCATTCGAGACCGTGAAGGCCGGCCGTCGTCAGCACTAGCGGCGCCAGAAAAGCGTCGAGCTCGGCGATCGAGCGACCGCTGATGACGGCGAGCGCCCCGTCGAGCGCCTCGTTGATACGCATGAGCGCGCCCGGGACGGCAGCGTCGACCTCGACGAGATGGGGCTCTTCCGCAAGCTCGGCCAACGTTCCGTCGAAATCGAGGAACATCGCCCAGCGCGAATCGAAATCGGGCAGCCCGTCGGCATGAACAGTCATGTCGGTATGAGAAGGTAAGAGGTGATGGTGAAGACCGGAAGTGATAGGCGTACGTTAACCAACTCGCGCGGCATAGATATTCATCGATTCCCTTCGAATCCACTAAAATTTGTGGGCGGGTGCCCCGGCAATGGCGTCGGCGCGTGCGCCGGACATGTCCCAGCCGCGCGCCGGGTGTTTTGCCGACAGCGATGATTCAGCTAAATTTGGCGCAAACGGGCGGTCACCGACCACGGTCGCCGCCCAACATGAGGGAACGCGGATGAGTCACATTGTGGAGTTTGGCACGCGCATCGAGCTGGTCTCGATGGATCGCCACTTCCACGATATCAGCATCTCGCTCTATCAAGATGACGACGGCGATGGCGGTATCGAGTTCACGGTGCACAGCTACAGCCGTCGCGAGGGGACGGCAGCGCGTATCAACGTCGTGAAAACCGCGATGCAGGTTCTGGGCGGAGTCGAGCCAGCGTCGAACCGCGGCGGTCGCTTTCGCTTCCCTTGCGGTCACAACCATCGCCGCGCGGGACAGCGTCTCTTCATCGATTCGTGCAAGGTCGCGCCCGGCGATGCGCTCGAACCACGTCCGCTGAGTGTCTTTGACAAGAAGATGGATCTCACCTTGTTCGCGACCGGGGAGGGCGATGGCCGCTATCGCCTCTCAGCCGACACCGAGGGGCCCGACGCTGACCGCCGGATCGATGGGATAACGCGCGGTCTGACCAAGCTTGCCGAGCTCGAAGCGCTCGATACCGGGCTCGCCGCATTTCCCTGCGGGCGCCCCCACGATGAGTTGGTTGGCCTGCTGCTGAGGCGTGCGCTCAACGTCCGGGCGGCGATGCGCGAGGCCGAGGCAGCCGCCGCGCGCGGCATGCTAGCGGCACCCAGCCAACAGCAATGACATAGACTTCGGGCCAGGAGGCCAGCCACCATGAACGCCGAGCCGATCGAGACCATGACCAGCCGCGAGCGGGTGCTGGCGGCACTGCGCCGTGAGCCGGTCGACCGCACGCCGGTCTGCAACCCGACCTCGGTGGCGACGGTCGAGCTGATGGATCTGGTGGAGGCGCCGTTCCCGGCAGCCAACCGCGATCCCGAGTTGATGGCCGCACTTGCCGCCACCGGTCACACCGAGCTCGGCTTCGACAGCGTCATGCCGGTGTTCTCGATCATCCAGGAATCCTCTGCGCTCGGCTGCAACATGCAGTGGGAACAGAAGGACAATTGGCCGACCGTACGCATGCGCGAGCCGATCTGGGAGGATGTCGACGACATCCGCATTCCCAACGACTTCCTCGACCACCCCGATATGCGCTGTGTCACCGAGGCCATCAGCATCCTGCGGCGCGAACTGGGGGATCAGGTCGCCATCATCGGCAAGACGATGGGTCCCTGGACGCTCGGCTATCACTGCTTCGGGGTCGAGCCGTTCCTGCTGATGTCGCTGGACGACCCGGCCAAGACCAAGCTCGCCCTTGAGCGCATGAAGGAAGCGACGATCCTGTTTGGCCTGGCACAGATCGACGCCGGCGCCGATGCGCTGACCCTCCCCGACCACGCCACCGGCGACCTTGTCAGCGCCGACTACTATGAGCGCTACCTCAAGGACCTTCACATTGAGTTCGCCGAGCGCCTATCGGTGCCGCTGATCCTCCACATCTGTGGCCGCACCGTGGATCGCATGGGCTTCATCGCCGAGACCGGCATGGCCGCGTTTCACTTCGATTCGAAGAACGCCCCGGCCGAGTCGATGGACGTGGTGGACAACCGGATCGCCTTGATCGGCAACATCAACAACCCCGAGACACTGTACGCCAAAGGCCCAGAAGAGGTGCGCCAAGAGGTCTACGCCAACCTCGAGGCCGGAGTGCAGGCGATCGGACCCGAATGCGCGATTCCCTTACAAACGGCGCTCGAGAATCTCCGGGAGATCCCGAGAGCCGTGCGCGACTGGCACGCCGCCCGCGCCCACTAACACCCACGCGATGACCCGAGGACGTTTCGACAGTGGCTGAGCTTGCCGATATCGCCAACGCGACCATCCGCCAGGAGATCGAGGAGTACATTGAGCGGCCGGAGGAGATCGCGCGCCTGATCGAGATGTTCGCCCAGGCCCGCGCTTCGATGCAGGACATCTCGGCCGCACTGATCGAGGGCGAGCACCACACCGTCGATGCACTGACCGCGAAAGCGCTTGAGGACGGAATAGAGGCATTGGAGGTGATGGACGACGGCCTGATCGCCGGCATGGCCATCGTCGGCATCAAGTTCCGTGAGGCCTTCATCTTCGTGCCCGAGGTGCTGGCGTGCGCCCGCGCCATGAAGGCGGGGATGACGCACATCGAGCCGATCCTGTCGGCCTCGGGCGTCGACCCGGCCGGCAAGGTCATCATGGGTACGGTCAAGGGCGACCTGCATGACATCGGCAAGAACCTGTGCATCATGATGCTGCGGGGTTCCGGCTTCGAGGTCATCGATCTTGGCGTCGATACCTCGGCGGACGAGTTTATCGAGGCCATCGAAATGCACCAGGCGCCGATCGTTGGCATGTCGGCCCTGTTGACGACGACGATGCCGAATATGGGCATTACCATCGAGGCCTTCATCGACGCCGATCTCCGCGATGACGTCATGGTGATCGTCGGCGGTGCGCCGGTGACCCAGGAGTTCGCTGACGACATGGGGGCCGACGGCTATGGCAAGGACGCCCTCGATTGCGTCGCCCTCGCCAAACAACTTATGGAGAGCCGCCAGTAGCGGGCCGCCATGGCACGGAAGATCAGCCAGGACGACTACCAGAAGCGGCTGGACCGCATCACCGAGATCTTCTCGGACATGGTCGCCCATGCCGACACCATCTCGCAGCACCGCTGCCCCTATCGCGACCGCCACGACAAGTGCACGGCCGCCATTCGCTGCCGCAACCAGATCGCGCCGGAGATCGAGGGCGAGGCCGCCACCTGTGGGCACGATGGCCGTTTCGACTACCGCGATGCCTGGGAGACCGACCCCAGCCGCTACCACCGCGCCAAGAAGAAGATCAACGACGTGAAGAGCGCCGCCGCGGCACGGCGGCGTACCACGACGCGAAAGCCCAACGCGTGAGCACCATCTCCCACGACGGTGAATCCCGTCCCGTCGTCGGAGGCAAGACTCTCTTCGACTACGCCGATGAGCTCAGCCTCGAGGTGCCGACCTCGTGCCATCGCAACGGCCGCTGCCACGAGTGCGTCGTTGAGGTGACCGGCGGTCTCGAGGCGCTCAGCCCACCGAGCGAGGCCGAGTCGTTCCTGCGCGGCAACTACCGGCTGGCCTGCCAGGCGGCAATCACCCGCGACGATGTCGACGTGACGTTCGCCCCGCTACGGCGGCGCCCGCGCATTCTTATGCTGTCGCGACCGCGGACCGAGGTGGCGCTGGACCCCGTGGTCACCCGCGGCGGCGAGGAGGTGCTGTACGACGGCGAGGCCATCGATCGCTACCGCGGCCGCATCCTCGGGCTCGCCATCGATCTCGGCACCACCACAGTCGTGCTCGACTTCATCGATCTGGAGAGCGGCGAGAGCCTCCACACCAGCGCGTTCGAGAACCCGCAGCGCTTCGGCGGCAGCGATATCATGCACCGCATCTCCTATGACGGCGCCGCCGCGCATGCCGGCGAGTTGCACAACGCGATCGCCGCCGCGATCAACCGCGCCATCATCGAGACCTGCGATCATCTCGGCCTGCTCCGGCGCGTTATCTACGAGATCGTGATCGCCGCCAACACCACCATGCGCGAACTCCTGTTCAAGCTCGATGTCCAGAGCATCGGCCAGAAACCCTACAAGTCGTCGATCGAGGACGAGCATCGGGCCGGCGTGCGGCCACATACCGCGCTCCTTGAACGGGCGCGCCGCCTCGGCCTGCGAGCGAGCCCACAGGCACGTGTCTACGGCCTGCCACTGATCGCGAGCCACGTCGGCGCCGATGCCGCCGCCGGCCTGATTGCCGTAGGGCTCCTGGGGGAAGCCGAGGAGACGGCGATGCTCGTCGACATGGGCACCAACACCGAGGTAGTGCTCAAGCGCCGGGGTCGGCTGCTAGCCGCCTCGTGCCCCGCGGGACCGGCGTTCGAAGGCGGCCTGATCAAGTACGGCATGCCAGCCTACGACGGTGCCATTGAGTCGGTGCGCCTGGCCGATGTCGGCGTGCGTTATGAGACGATCGGTGGCGGCCCGGCCACCGGCATCTGCGGCTCCGGCCTCATCGATCTGCTGGCCGAGCTCCGCCGCCACGACCGGATGACCGCCAAGGGCGTGTTCACCGCCGATCGCCGGCAGTTCGAGATGATCGTCGTGCCCGAGCACGGCATTACCTTCTCGAAGGAAGATGCGAGCAACCTCGCCCAGGCCAAGGCGGCGAACTATTGCGGCCAGTACATCGTCATGCGCTCGCTCGGCATCGATCCGGCCGATATCGACCGGCTCTATCTCGCCGGCGGCTTCGCCACCTACGTCGATATTCGCAACGCCATCGACATCGGGCTGTTGCCGCCCGTACCGGTCGAGCGCATCGTCAAGGTCGGCAACGCGGCGGTGCAGGGCGCCCGCGAGATCCTGCTTTCCAAGACCAAGCGGCGCGCCCTCGAGACCGCGGTCCAGACCATCGACCATGTCGAGCTCGAAACCACGCCGGACTTCTTCGAAATTTTCGTCGACGCCTGCCAGTTCAAGCCGATGCCGGACGTGTTGCCACCGCCCGCCGAGCCGGCGCGCCACCGGAGTGCCGGATGACCAAGTTCGCCGATCGCAAGCTGGTCGTGATCGGCGAGAACATCCACGCCACCCGCCTGGTGCTGCGCAAGGGCAAGCGGGTGGTCGAGCACGACGGCGCCGAGGTCGTCCTCTACACCACCGCTGATGGCGCGCCACGCCACCTCCCCATTCCCGAAGAAGCGAAGAAGACCAAGGACTACGACGAGGGCCGGGTCAAACACGTCCAGATAGCGATCGAGCTGGCGATGGGCGAGATCGGTTCCAATCCGGCCGCCGGCCTCGCCTACCTGCGCGAACTCGTAGCCCAACTCGAAACCGCCGGCGCCGACATTCTCGATCTCAACGTCGATGAGGTCTCCCCCATGCTCGCCAAGCAGACCGCGACGATCGCCTGGCTGGTCGGCGCGGTCCAGGAGATGACGGCGCTGCCGCTCTCGGTCGATTCATCCAGTGTGGCGGTAATCGAGGCCGGCCTCGCCGCCCACGATCCGGCCCGGGTTCGCCCGATGCTTAACTCGGCCTCGCTCGAGCGGCTCGATGCGCTCGACCTCGCGGCGTCCCACAATGCGCGGGTGGTGGTGACCGCGGCTGGCGCCAAGGGCATGCCCGATGGCGCCGCGGCGCGCATCGAGAACGCCTCCGCGATGGTCGAGGCGGCGCGCGAGCGGGGCTTTGCGCTTGGCGACATCTTCATCGACCCGCTCGTCTTCCCGGTCTCGGTCGACACCGAGTTCGGCCATCACTGCCTCGATGCGATCCGCGGACTGCGCGAGAAGTTCGGCCCGGAGATCCACATCACCGGCGGCATCAGCAACGTCTCGTTCGGCATCCCCAGCCGCCGCCTGCTGAACGAGATGTTCATGGTGCTCGCCGTCGAGGCGGGCGCCGACGCCGGCATCATCGACCCGGTGGTGAGCCCGATCGAGAAGCTCGCGACGATCGACCGCACCGCACCGCCCCACGACATGGCCGCCGCCGTCCTGCTCGGGCGCGATGAGCACTGCAAGAACTACATTCGCGCCTGGCGCAAAGGAGAGCTGAGCGCACCGGCGGCGTGACGGCACGGGCCCATGAACGTCGTCTTCCACTACGATGCCAGCGCCAAGCTGCAGACCAGGCTGAAGGACCTGAGCGCCGAGGGCCTCACCGTCTCGACCTGCCCGGAAAGCGACGATGCGCGGTTCGCCGAGCTCATGAGCGAGGCCGAGGTGCTGTGGCACGTGCTCAGGCCGGTCACCGCCGAGGTGATCGCCGGCGCGCCGGGCTTGCGCCTCATCCAGAAGATCGGCATCGGCGTCAACACCATCGATCTCGAGGCCGCCAAGGGCCGCGGCATCGCGGTCTGCAACATGCCCGGCACCAACAGCCGCGCCGCAGCCGAGCAGGCGCTGATGCTGATGCTGGCAGCGCTCCGGTGCCTCGCGCTCTTGGACCCGGCGACGCGCGCCGACCGCGGCTGGAAGCTCGGACCCGACGTCCAGGATCGTCTCGGCGAGCTCAACGGGCGGACCGTCGGCCTGATCGGCTACGGCGCCATTCCGCGGCTCCTCGCGCCGATCCTGAAGGCGATGGGGGCCCGCACCCTCTACCTCGCGCTCACACGTAAGGACGATGCCGCGGCCGAGTGGCGGGAGCTGCCGGCCCTGCTCGCCGAATCGGACATCGTCTCGCTCCATGTCCCGCTGACACCAGAGACCGAGAACATGATCGATACCGATGCCATCGCCCGGATGAAGGAGGGGGCGATCCTGATCAACACCGCGCGCGGCGGGTTGGTCGATCAGGCGGCGCTGGTCGCAGGTCTACGCTCGGGCCACCTACGCGCCGCCGGCCTCGATGTGTTCGCAACCGAGCCCGTCGAAGCCGACAATCCACTCTTGAAGCTCGATAACGTGGTGGTCAGCCCCCACCTCGCCTGGCTCACCCAGGAGACGATCGAGCGCAGCCTCGCAGTCGCGGTCGACAACTGCCGCCGCATTGCCGCCGGCGAGGCCCTCCTAAACCAAGTCGTCTAGTCTCACCCGCCCCCCACCCTCACCCTCCCGCTCGCACCGCTCGCGGGTCCCTCCCTCTCCCGCCGTGCGGGCGAGGGGTTCTCTTTCCTCGATGCAGTAACTCCCTCTCCCGCGTGCACGCCCGCATGTGCGGGAGAGGGTCGGGGTGAGGGCACATCAGCGGGCGAGCTGCGCGAGTTGGCGTTCGAGGAACAGCCGCTCAGCGGCATTGACGGTGAGCTCGATCGCCCGCCGATAGGCGCCGCGCGCATCGGCGATCTGGCCGGCGCGGCGCAGCAACTCGGCGCGGGCCGCGTGGTAGGGCTGATAGCTCTCGAGCGGTTCGGCGATGCTCGGCTGGTCGATGAGAACGAGGCCGGCTTGCGCATCCTCGGCCATGACCACCGCCACCGCACGATTGAGCGCGACCACCGGCGTCGGCCGCATAGTCATGAGGGCGCCGTAGAGCGCGATGATCGCCACCCAATCGACCTTGTTCGGGTTCGGGCTTTCGGCGTGAACCGCGGCGATCGCCGCCTCGGTTTGGTAGGGCCCGGGCCGCCTGAGCGCGGCAACGCGGCGAACCAGCGACAGGCCCTCCCGGATCATCCCGTGGTCCCACCGAGTCCGGTCCTGTTTGTCCAAAGTGACGAGCATCCCGTCGTCATCCAAGCGGGCATCGCGGCGCGAATGCAGTAGCAGCATGAGTGCGAGCAGACCGAGTATCTCCGGCTCGACCGCAAGCAACGCATCGAGCACGCGGCACAGGCGGATCGCCTCCCCCGCCAGCGCTCGGCGCTCAGGATCATCGTCGAGCGCGGCGCCGTGGCCTTCGTTGAAGACGAGATAGAGCACCATCAGCACCGTCGCGAGGCGCTCCGGCAGCTCGGTAGCCGCTGGTATGCGGAAAGGGATACCGGCGTCCTTGATCTTCCGTTTGGCGCGAACCAGCCGCTGGGCGAGCGTCGTTTCGGGAACGAGGAAGGCGCGCGCTATCTGCGGCGTCTCCAGACCGCCCAGCGTGCGCAGCGTCAGCGCGACCTGGCCCTCGGGCGACAGCGCTGGGTGGCAGCACGTGAACATCAGCTCAAGCCGCGAGTCCGGGATCACGTGATGGTCTCCCAGGTCGTGTTGCCCCGGCACCTCAAGCCGTGTCAGGACTTCGAGCGCGCCCTGTTGGTTGCGGCGCGTGCTGGCGCGGCGCAGCCGGTCGATGACACGGCGACGGGCGGTAGTGGTCAACCAGGCGGCGGGGTTGCGCGGCACGCCACCGGTGGGCCAGCGCGCGAGCGCTGCGGCGATGGCATCCTGGAAGGCATCCTCGGCGAGCCCGATGTCGCCGCACATCTTCGTCAACGCCGCGATGACCAGCCCCGCCTCTGTGCGGAAGATGGTCGTCAGCGCCTCGTGCGTGCCGCTCATGCTCGTGGTGATCGGTGGACCGCGGCGTCAGTACTTCCAGATTGGCCGGACCTCCATGGTCCCGGTTTGCGCGGCCGGGCACTTTGCCGCCCAGCTCGTTGCCTCCTCGAAGGTGTCGCATTCGATGAGGTAGTAGCCGCCGAGCTGTTCCCGCGTTTCGGCGAACGGGCCATCGGTGGTCATCACCTTGCCATCGCGGGCGCGCACGCTTCTGAGCCATCTCGGTTCCCTGCAGGGCATTCCCGCCGCGCATGACATTGGCGTCGATCAGAGTCTTGGTGTAGGCGCGATAGGCGGCGAGCTGTGCCTCGCGTTCGCCAGGCGATAGGCCCTCACCCGCCGCTTCGTCGTAGTAGATCAGCATCAAGTACTCCATGCAGCCCTCCGTCGTTGGCTGTGCTGAACCGGACGGGCGCCCGGCTCGCGTCCGGGCGCCCATGTCGCGCAAAAGATCCCGACGTTAGCCCATCGCGAGAACGGGGCGCACCTCGATCGTGCCGTAGGGGGCCGATGGGACCTTGGCCGCCCAGTCGAGCGCCTCGTCGAGGTCGGCGCAATCGATGATGTAGTAGCCGCCGAGCTGTTCCCCATCGGCCCGGTGCGGCCCGTCGGCGGTCTGGCGCTCGCCGTTCCGCAAGCGGACGGTGGTCGCCGTGGCGCTCGGTTGAAGCGGATTGCCGCTGCGCATCGCACCCTTCTCGACCAGCGAGGCGCTGTAGGCCCTGTACTCCCCAAACATCTTCTCGACCGCCTCTTTCGGCGCGTTCGCGCCAGCGGCCTCATCGTCATAGATCAAGATCATGTATTCCATCGTTCCCTCCTGGCTGGGCACCGTGCCTCGGCGCCGATCACCCTTGCGACGCGCGACGAGGTCGCGATTCGACAGGATCGAGAGAAATTTCTTGCCTGAGCCTCGAATCGCCTGCGCGATCTTCTGAAGCCGATGATTTTCAGCGTTGCAACGCCGCTGACGGGCGCGGTGCCATGGCCTAGGCTCTCCTGACAGCCGCCCCAGTGCGGCGCACGCGGGAGCCAGCCGATGACCGAGATGACCCTGGAACAACAAGTGGACCGCCTCACAGCGATCGAGGCGATCAAGCAGCTCAAGGCCCGGTATTGCCCATACTGCGATGCCGGCTACGACGCCGATGGGATCTGTTCGGTGTTCGAGCCCGATGGCGTCTTCGATGCCGGCGAGTCATTCGGACGCTACGAGGGGCACGGGCGATTCATGCCTTCTTCACCGGCATCTCGAGCCGCATCCTGTTCGCCGCGCACTTGGTCCTCAACCCGATCATCACGGTCGACGGCGATCGCGCTAACGGCAAGTGGTGGATTCTGATGCCCTGCACCGTCGCCTCGGGGTCTTCGAGGAGGGATCCGTAATCGATGCGCAGAAGCTGCCGCCCGCCGGTGTCGCGAACGATATGCATCTCGTATTTGTCATAAAGGCGCGCTACGCGCCCGACCGAGAAAGCACCGCGGAGGTATGGCGTCTCGCGGACCGAGGCAATCACCTCCGCGCGAGCACGCCGCATCGCGACCAGCCACGGTCTGATCCCGAGTTCATCGAAGACTCGGAGATAGACCGGGAGCAGCAGTGTGAGATGTGGATCCTTGATCCCGAAGACCGGCAGTGCACTGAAGTCGCGCTGGATTATCTTCGAGATGTCCACTCCGATCGCCCGCACCTCGCGCCGTTCGTTCCAATCGCCCGGCAACGGTGATTCGTCCGACCAGTCCGAATCGAGGGCGCGAAGAATCCGCTTGTTCGCATCGGAAAGCTCGGCGTGCTCGTAGTTCCCCTTCGCGTTCCAGTCATCGAGAGGCTTGAGGCGGCCGGCAAACGGGACGCCTAGGATATCGAGGGCACCGGAGAGTGCGGAGGTTGCCGACCGCGCGACGCCGAGGACGACGACCGCTTCGTGCCCGCCACTGCTGCCGGCAAATCCGACGCTCATGTGACCTGCGTCATCTCATCGCCCGCGCGAAGCACGTACCCTCACTGTATACAGCCGCCACATGATCACGGCGGCGAAACCGAATGCTGGGATGGTGCACGGGGACGTCCCGACAAGAATCGGTATCGCAGGCACCGGTCACGTCGGCCGGCATTTTGCGCTAGCGGTCAAACGCCAACAAGGGTTCGAGCTCTCTCGAGTCCTCACGCGCCGCCCCCTCGGCCGGCGCGACGATTTCCCCTCGCCCATCGCACTGACGGCGTCGATCGAGGATCTTCTAGACAACTCGGATGTGTTGTTCGAGTGCTCGGGCGATGTGCTGCACGCCACCGATGTGATCGATCGTGCCATCGCGCGCGGTCTTCCGGTCGTCACCTTCGGTTGCAAGTTCCACGTAACGGTCGGGTCGTATTTCGTCGGCCGCGGCATGGTCACCGAGGCAGAGGGCGACCAGCCGGGCAGCCTCGCCGCGCTCGCCGAGGAGGCCGACGTGATGGGTTTTCGGCCGCTCGTCTACGGCAACATGAAGGGCTTCCTCAATCACAACCCAACCCGGTCCGACATGGAGATGTGGGCGGACCGCCACAGCATCAGCTTGCGCATGGTCACCGCCTTCACCGATGGCACCAAGCTGCAGATCGAGCAGGCGTTGGTGGCGAATGGGCTCGGGGCTACGATCGCTGAGCCCGGTCTCATTGGCCCGGCGAGCGATGACCTTGGCGCGGCGGCCACCGAGCTTGCAGTGCGGGCCAAGGCCATCGGGCACGCCATCAGCGATTACGTCCTCTCTCCGCAAAACAGTCACGGTGTCTTCATCGTAGCCGAGCACGAACCGAACGTGCGCGACGCGCTGCGCTACCTCAAGCTCGGCGACGGCCCGTTCTATCTGCTGACCAAGCCGAACGCGCTCACCCACCTCGAAGCGATGAAGACGGTCATGCGCGTGACGGCGGGTGGACCGGTCCTCCTGGATAACTCCACGCGTCCGACCATCAGCGTGGCCGCGGTGGCCAAACGCGACCTCGCCGCCGGCGCGCATATTGCCTATGGCATCGGGAGCTTCGAGGTCTATGGGACCAGTGTCTTCCTGCGCGACAACGCGGGGCATTTGCCCATCGGCCTCCTCCAGGATGCGACGCTACGGCGCGACGTAGCGGCGGGCCAAATGCTGGGGATCGATGACGTCGAGTTGCTGGAGAGCCTCGCGCTCGCCGCTTGGCAGGCGGTGGAGAGGCAAGCGCTCACTGCCCCGGCCCAGCGCACGGCGGCGCGCCCTCTCGCATTGAGCGGCTAACTCGGCGTTGGATCGGCATACACAGGCA
Organism: Alphaproteobacteria bacterium; assembly: GCA_965248765.1. Classification (GTDB taxonomy): domain Bacteria; phylum Pseudomonadota; class Alphaproteobacteria; order VGEJ01; family VGEJ01; genus CBDFKF01. Next base: position 7,570 of record CBDFKF010000003.1, on the reverse strand, counting down.
GGCGTTCGCGCGCGATCGTGCTCAAGTGCGGCGCCGCGCGGTCACGCGGTGATAGCAGCACCTCGTCAAGCGGCCACTGGATGGCGATGTCGGGGTCGTTCCAGGCAATCGTTATCTCGGCATCAGGCACGTAAGGCGCGGTGCATTTGTAGGCGAACAACGCTTGCTCGCTGAGCACGCAGAAGCCATGGGCGAAATCCCCGGGAACGTACACCTGCTTCTTGTTCTCCTGCGAAATCTCGAGGCCATACCACTGCCCGAATGTGGGCGAGCCCAAGCGCACATCGACGGCCACATCGAAGACTGCGCCCGCGAGCGCGCTCACGAGCTTCGCCTGAGGTGACGGATGCTGGAGGTGAAGGCCGCGCACGGTTCCGCGGTGCGAGAAGGACGCGACGTCGTGGACGAATGGACCGGGTATTCCGGCCGCCGCATAGCGTTCGGCGTGATAAACCTCGAACAAATGACTGCGCTCGTCGCTGAACACCGTGGGCTCAATCACCAACATGCCCGGAAGCGATGTCTCCTCTACCTTCAACGGCGCGCGCCCTTCTTCGAGTTGGGCTCAGCGCACGTCATCACTGGCCGCTGCTTTGGTATAGCCCGAGCGCCTCGGGCTTGCCGTCCCGCACCGCGATGATCACCACGAGTCGTGCCTCGTCCAGGTGGCGTTCGGGGCCAAAGCTCGTCGGCCCGATCAACAGCGGCTCGGCCATGAACCGGTCGAGTTCGGCCAACACGGCGCCGGCGTCGAGTGTGCCGGCCCGCTCGGCAGCACCGGCGTACGCTTCGATAACGCTATAGCCGGAGAGCAGGAGCGAATTCGGTGCGCGCTCGCCCAAGCGCTCGGCTAGCCGACCGAAGAAGACGTTGACGCCGGCACGGGGGTCATCGCCATAGATCGAGCCGCTCGCCGTGTGGAAGAAATCGCCGCCGTGTGGAAGAAATCGCCCAAGCTCGGCACCCGCGCGAGCCAATAATCGCCATCGAGGGCCGCACCGGCGAGAATCGGGACTGCCGTGTCCGCGCGCAGGCACTCGATGGTCGCCACGGCGCCATTGCCGTGGGCACACAGCACGAGCGCCTCAGCCGCCGCATCGACCTCACTCGGCAGCCTCCGGCGGCGCGTATCGCCGAACTGCACCGCGGCGATCTCACCGCCAAGCGCCTGCCACTCACCGGCGAACCGGTCGCACAAAACCTGGTTGTAAACGAACGACATGTCGATCGTGAGCTGGACCCGTTGCCAGCCCCGCTCCTTGGCGAAGGCGGCAAGGGCCACGGCCTCGACAGCCGGCGGCGTCGCCATCGAGAAGACGTGGGCTCTGGTCCTGCCGGCCACCATGGCGCACGGCGAGATAGCGACAATGCCCCGCTCGTTGGCCCGCGGCGCCGCTGTACCGCGCATGTCGACATCGCAGGTGAGCACGATGAGGGCAGCGCCCTGGTCGATTAGCTCATCGACCGCGCGGTGCGCGAAATCCGGTCGCGAGCCGGTATCGGCGAACACCGCACGCAGCTCCTCGCCCAACAGGCCGCCGCGCGCGTTGACATCGTCGATGGCGAGTTCCGCGGCCACTATCTGACGCGCATCGAAGGGCTGCGAAGGACCGCTGAGCGCGACCGCGAAGCCGATCAACACCTCACCGGCGGCGGCCGCGGGAAGCGACGAGGCCATCGCCGCCAGCAGCGCGAGCGCGACCCTGCGGTACCGGCATCGCCACCAATCTTGCGCGTATTGCAGTCCGATCGCTCCCCGCTCCGGGCGTTACTCGTTACCCGGTGCGTAGGCAATCACCGAGAGAAACCGAATGGGCAGGTCGACGAGGTGCTCGGGCCCGTGCGGCTCGTCGGCATCGAAGAAGAGCGAATCGCCAGCGTGCAAGCGATACACCGCGCCGGCGTGCCGATAGTCCATCTCGCCATCCAGCATGAAGATGAACTCGGTGCCGGTATGCTGGAACAGGGGGAAGACCTCGGAGGCTTCGGTCAGCGTCACTAGAAAAGGCTCCATCGTCACGCTCTGGCCGAACGAGTGACCGAGCAGCTGGTAGTGGTGACCACTGCGCGTACCGCGCCGCTCGATGTGCAGGCCATCGCCGGCCTTGACGTAGGTAGCCGCGCGCTGTTCCTCGAACTTCCGGAAAAAGGCGGTCACCGGGACGTTGAGGGCGCCTGAGAGTGCCTGCAGCGTGGCCAGCGACGGCGAGGTCACACCGTTCTCGATCTTCGACAACATGCCCGGCGATACGCCCGACTGCTTGGCAAGATCGGTGACCGTCATATCGAGCTGGCGGCGGAACTGGCGCACCTGGCGACCGATGGCAGCCTCGAGCGAGGCGACCCGCCCCGCCGTTTCGGTCACCGCGTCCTCGCCCGCGACCTCCGCGATCATCCTCTCACGCCGCTCGACCTCGCTCATGCCATGCCGTCCGTGGCCCGCCCCGCCTCAGGCGACTTGCCGAGCGGTGTGGCTGGTAAGCTCGTCGATCAGCTGATCGGTCGAGCGAACGCGACAGTAGCCCTTGACGGCCCGCAGTGAGGCGTCGTGGCGCTCCTGGCTGTGGGTCGCGCAGGCATCGTCAACCAGCGTGATGAAGAAGCCGCGGTCGCAGCCGTCGCGCACAGCGCCCTCGACGCACTGGTCGGTGACGATGCCGGTGACGATCAGCGACTCGATGCACAGGTTGCGCAGGACATATTCGAAGTTGGTCGAGTTGAAAATCCCAGACGCAGTCTTCGGGATGACGATCTCGTTCTCGAGCGGGGCGATGTCGGGAATGACGTGCGCCTCCCATGAGCCCTTGGCGGCGAAGATGCCGGAGACCTTATGGTCGACGCTGCGATCGCGGCCATCGAGGGTCAGGCTTTCGATCACCGTGTAGATGGGCTCGACGCCGACCTCGCGACACGCCGCCAACAGCCGCTTGTTGTTGGGAACTACGATCTGATCCATCCGATCGTAGTAGTAGGCATCGTTTGGATCGGGCTTGCCCTTCTCGTACTCCATGTTCTGCAGATCGACTAACAGCAGCGCGGTTCGCGCGGGATCCACGGCGTGCTCGCGTAGCGAGGTATCACCCGCCATCGGAATGGCATCGATCTCCTTGCGGTTCATTAGCCCTCTCTCCTCTCGAGTCTCGGTTCGTGGACATCGCTCGCCGGCGCGATCTTGTGCGCGATCGACGGATGGTCGATCACCGTGCGCAACACCCGGGCCAGGCGCTCTGCCCACACGTGACACGCGCTGTCGGTGTCGACGTGATCATGGCGGATTTCTATCAGAACGCAGGGAATTCCACGCCGCTCGGCGTGCACCGGCACCGCGTAGTCGGTCTCGAGCTCGATCGGATAGGGCTTGTTCTCGCCGATGCAAAGCGTCTGCTCGGCCTCGAACTCGGGGATCATCAATGTGGTAAGGCGCGAATCGTGGCGATGCGTGAGACCGATGTCCCAAGGCCGCTGCTCACCGTGGAAGACCGGCGTGAAGCTGTGCACCGCCACCTGTACCGGGACCGTGGCCATGCGCTGTTCGATCAGATCGTGGAGGGCCTCGTGATACGGCCAAAAGTAGGCCTCGGCCCGCCCCGCCGCCTCGGCGGCATCGACCCCCTCGTTGCCCGGCACGGCGGTCGCCTCGCTGATGGTGGGGATCGACGGCGGCGTGCCCGGCGTGCGGTTGCAATCGATCACGAGCCGCGAGTAGCCGCTCAGGATCAGCGGTGCATCGATCAGCTCGGCGAGTCGCCGTGCCACGACCGCGGCACCGATGTCCCAGCCGATGTGACGGTGTCGCTCGACCTCTGAGACGCCGAGATCGCCGAGACGCCGTGGCACCCGGGCGCTGGCGTGCTCGCACGTCAGGACGATGCGGCTCGCGCCGCCGCGATTGACGATCTCGAAGGCCCGCGGCTCGTCGGGCTCGATCCAGGCGAATGATTGGCTGCTTTGTGCGTCCATCGTCGGGCGTAACGGCAACGGTCCGCCATCATCCCAGTGGCCCGTATCGCTCGCAAGGGCGATCTGCCGGCGGTTCGCCGGCCCTTTCCTCACTCCGCGAATCGTGCCAGAAACGCGCCAACCAGGGAAAAAGGACTATGCGGGGCGAACAGCTCGTCATCTTGACGACCAACGACATCTCCGGCGTCACGCGCGGTCGCGCCGTGGCACGCGCCGATATCCACGAATACCTGAACAAGGGCGTGAGCTGGGTGCCCGCGAATTCTGCTATCTCTGCCTTCGGGCCGATCGCGCCCAATCCCTGGGGCCCAATGGGCGATCTCCGGCTCCTGCCCGATCCCCAGACCGAGGTCCGTGTGGACCTGTGGGAGAATGCGAGCCCCCTGCATTTCTACCTCTGCGACATCGTCCACCCCGATGCCAGCCCCTTCGATAGCTGTCCCCGCACCTTCCTCAAGAGCGCCCTGGCCGATCTGCGCACCGCGGGCCTGACGATACGGGCGGCCTTCGAGCATGAGTTCCATCTCGCCCACATCGAGGACGGCCCGGGCGGCGCATTCGGGCTCGACCGCTATCGCATGACCGAGCCCTTTGGCCCGCTAGTGATGGAGGCGCTCAAGCTCGCCCGGCAAGAGCCCGAGGTGTTCATGACCGAGTACGCGCCGCAGCAGTTCGAGCTGACGACGCGCCCCGCGGTCGGCCTCAAGGCGGCCGATCGTGCGGTGGTAGTCCGTGAGATCGTGCGCGAGGTCGCCCGCCGCCTCGGCAACCGCGCCAGCTTCGCGCCGGTGATCGATCCTGCCGGCACCGGCAACGGCGTGCACATCCACTTCAGCCTCGACGACACCGACCTGCGCCCCATGTCGTACGACCCAGCGCGGCCGGGCCAGACCAGCGAGATCGCCGGCCGCTTCATCGCCGGCGTGCTGCGCCATCTGCCGGGCTTCGTCGCCCTCACCTGTCCGAGCGATATCTCGTACCTGCGGCTGGTGCCGGACCACTGGAGCGCCGCGTTCACATCGTTCGATGCGAACAATCGCGAGGCGGCCGTGCGCATCTGCCCGATGATCGAGTTCGCCGGCTTCGATCCCGAGCCGCAGTATCATTTCGAGTTCCGTGCCGCCGATGCCGCCGCCAGTCCCTATATCGCGCTCGGCACCATGATCAGAGCAGGGCTCGAGGGCATCCGCAATAACCTGGAGCCGCCACCACTGACGGGAGGACACCCCGGCGAGCTATCGGAGGACGAGCGTAGCCGGCTCGGCGTACGGCGGCTGCCGACCTCGCTCGAGGCAGCACTCCAGGCGCTCGAGGCGGACCCGGTGGTCCGCGGGTGGCTGTCGCCCGACATGTTGAGCTGCTTCCTCCAGCTCAAACGCTTCGAGATGGGGATGCTCGAAGGCCTCGACGATGCCGCCAAGTGCCGGCGCTACGCCAAAGCCTACTGATCGACGCTGACGCGCGGGTTCGCTCAGACCGCGGCCGCGATGATGCGGCCGAACTGGTCCATATCCACGCTCTTGCTGCTCACCACCATCGCGACGCGCTGGCCAAGCGCAGGGACGAGATCGTTCAGAAGCGCCGCCATGCCGACGGCCGCGCCGCCCTCGACGATCAGCCGCTCGTGGCGATAGGCATGCACCATCGCGGCAGCGATCTGTTCCTCGCTGACGCGGATCATGTCATCGACGAAGTCGCGCACCAGCGCGAAGGTGTAGCGATTGTCGAGGCCGATGCCGCCGCCCAGGGCATCGGCGATCGTCTCAACTTCCTCGACAAAGATCGGCTTGCCGGCGGCCTGGCTCTCAATCATCGCCGGCCCGCGCTCCATTGAGACGCCGACGACCCGAATGTTCGACGAGGCCGCCTTGAGCACCAGCGCGATGCCGCCGATCAGGCCGCCGCCGCCGAGCGGAACGATCGCGGTATCGATGTCGGGCATGTCCTCCAACAGCTCAAGGCCGATCGTCCCTTGGCCGGCGATCACCCACGGATCGTCGAACGGGTTGACGAAGGTGAGCCCTTCCTCCGCCTCCAGGCGCTCCGCCTCCACCTGCGCCTCATCCTGGCTCGTGCCGATGATGCGCGGCTCCGCCTCGAGTGTGCGGATCGCTTCGACCTTGGTTGCTGGGACCAACTGTGACAGGCACACCACGGCCCTGATCCCGCGGTGGGCCGCCGCAAAGGCAACCGCGCGACCGTGGTTGCCGGTCGACACGGTGACAACACCGCGCCGGGCCTCCGCCTCCGACAGGCTCAAGATGCGGTTGGCCGCGCCACGGACCTTGAAGGCCCCGGTATCCTGCAGTGTCTCCAGCTTGAGATGGACGTCCGCCTTGGCGTGTGCCGAGAGGCTCGGCGAGGGCACGAGCGGCGTGCGCCGGGCCAGCGGCGCGATGACGGCGCGAGCCCGGTAGACATCGGCAAGCGAGATTCCGGCCGTGGCCACGCGCCCCTCAGGCCGCCTTCCACGCGCCCTCGGCCGCGAGCTCGGCGCTCACCTGGTCGACCGCCCCGCGGGCGAGGTCGACGATCTCGTCAACCTCGCTCCGACTGACCACCAGCGGCGGCGCGAAGCCGAGCGCGGTACCGTGCGACATGCCCCGTGCGATCAAGCCGCGATCGAGGCAAGCGGCCGAGATCCGCTGGCTGACCTGGAGTTCAGGCGCGAACGGGATCTTGGCATCGCGGTCGGCGACGAACTCGACGGCCGCTATCAAACCAACGCCGCGCACCTCGCCGACCAGAGGGTGGGTATCGAAGGCCCCGCGCAGGCAGTCCTGCAGGTAGGCACCGGTCGTGCGCGCGTTGCCGATGAGGTCCTCGCCTTCGATGATGTCGAGGTTGGCCAGCGCGGCCGCCGCCCCGAGCGCATGGCCACTGTAGGTGAAACCGTGAGCGAATGGCCCGAACTGGTCCGAGCCCTGCTCCAGCACCGCCCAGATCTTGTCGCTGACCAGCGCGCCGGAGAGCGGCAGGTAGGCGCTGGTAAGGCCCTTGGCGATCGACATCAGATCGGGCTTGAGGTTGTAGTGCAGGCTGCCGAAGGCGGAACCCAGGCGGCCGAACCCGCAGACCACCTCATCGAGGAGCAGTAGAACATCGTGCTGCTCCAGCACAGCGGCGATATCCTCCCAGTAGCCCTCGGGCGGCGGCACGATACCGCCCGTCCCGAGCACCGGCTCGGCGATGAAGGCGGCTACCGTGTCGGGCCCCTCCGCTTCGATCAGCGCGTCGAGCTGTTCGGCGCAGTAGCGGGAGAAATCGCGTTCGCTCATGCGCGGCGCCGCCTCGGCGTAGTGGTGCGGCGCCACCGTGTGCAGGATTGGGCCGAACGGCAGATCGAAAGCGCGGTGGTAAAACGGCAGTCCCGTCAGGCTGCCGGTAAGGCAGGTGGCGCCGTGATAGCCACGGTGGCGCGAGATGATCTTCTTCTTGGCCGTGCGCCCGAGCACGTTGTTGTAGTACCAGACGATCTTGACCAGCGTCTCGTTGGCATCCGAGCCCGACATCCCGTAGAAGATCCGGCTCATCCCGGGTGGTGCCATCGCCAGGATGCGCTCGGATAGGAGGATCGCCGGCTCGGTCGCGTTCGCACCGAACGCATGGT
>CBDFKF010000002.1:0-637148 GCA_965248765.1 Alphaproteobacteria bacterium | reverse complement strand
ACCACCAACATGATCAGAAGTGTCCGCCAGATCGAACCCCACAGAGCGGCGTCGCGGAAGATATCGCCGAAGTTCACGAACCAGTTCAGTGACTGGTGCGCCATGAGCCAACTCACCCCGTCGAGCGGCCCCCAGAAGCTGAACGCCAAGTAGAAAATCATGACAGTGGGGAACGAAAAGATGAACACCAGGGTAAGAACGAGCGGGCTGATCAGATACACGCCCAGCCGCCGCCCCCGTTCCTGCCAGGTTTTGCCCTCAGCGGGCTCCGCGGCGCTGCCGTTAGCTGCCAGGTCGTGTGTCGCCATCGCTCAAGTCCTCAAGTACTGGTTTGCGGATGCCGAATTTCCAGGTCGGCTTCACCTGCTTGTAGAACTCGTGAATATCGAGCCCGAGGAGGCCGTGAAGGAAAGGCGGCATCTCGGATGTCGTCGATTCGCCGACTCCGATCACGGGAATTTTGCTCGACGAGATGATCGTCACATCGAGGTCCGGCCGAAACTTGCGCATCGCCAGCGCGGTCAGGTGGCCGGCGGTGCCCGCCCCCAGTATGCCGACGCTGCGATACTCGCTCCGCGGCAGTTTCGCCCGAACCTCGGGGTGTGTCGGATACTGGTTTTGGGCGGCGCCGAGATGCTTGCGAAACTCGAGCAGCCCAATACGCATGGACTCCTTACGCTTGCTCATCGCACCCGGTTTCGAAATATCGCGAACGCCGCGCGCAGCGAGCCGAGCTCATTGCTTGAGCGCACCGAAGGTGAGGCCGCGGACCAGATCGCGTTGGATAATCAATCCGAAGATGATCGGCGGCACCGCCGCAATGAGCCCCAAAGCCGCCTTGGCGCCGTACATGTGGCCGGTCACCGCCGATGACAGACTGTTCATGTAGACGGGAATGGTGACCCAGTCCTTGCTCGTCAGGAACAGCGCGACGGCGTAGTCGCTCCAGCACAGGATGAACACGAACAACGCGGTTGTGGCGAGCGGGGCGCGCACCATCGGCAAGGTCACATGGTAGAACACGCGCCAGTGGCTGCAGCCCTCGACCATGGCCGCTTCTTCGATCTCGATGGGCACCTCATCGAAGAATGTCTTCATTAGCCAGTAGGAGAACGGGATGTTCATGATGCCGTAGATCAACGCCAGCCCGAACCACGTGTCGATCAGATCGAGGTAGGTCCAAAAGACCATCAGCGGAACCATGACCGCTAGCGGGGGGAACAGGCGGAGCTGAAGGACCGTCAGACCGATCGGCTCGATGAGCTTGAACCGCGAGACCGCGTAGGCCGCGAAGGTGCCGACGACGAGTGCGAAAAGCGTGCCGAGCGAGGCGGTCAGCAGGCTGGCGAAGATCGGGCGGACCGCGGTTTTGGGCAGGTGGACATTCAGCCCCGGATACTCGGCGGTGAAAATGAACTCGAAATTGACCAACGTGGGTTGCCTCGGCAACCACTCGAGATCGACGGCGGTCGCGACGTTCCACTCGAAGACCGGCTTGAACGCCATCGTGGTCATCCAAAAGATCGGCAGCAGCGCAAAGGCGACCGCCAGCAGGATGAGGAGGTAGCGCCCGAGCTCGGGTAGAAGACGTGGCGTCATTTTCGAGGTTTCTCCCTCGTTCGGACGGTCGCGGCCTTGCCGATCGTGCTCAAACACCGCCGCCGCGCGTTTGCGACGACGGCCACCGCAATAGACCCACGGTAAAGAAGGAGACGGGCGGTGTGAAACTCACACCGCCCGCTCTCCATTCGCATGAACGACCGCGCTCGTTGCCTCAGGTCGGCATCTTGTCGATGACGGTCGGCCAAGCCTTGCGGTCCTCGATGATCGCCTCGATCATGCGGGTTTCGCCCTTCTTTTGCAGTATCCGCCGCCACTTCTTGGCCGTGTTCTGCATCGCCTCTTTGGCGGTGACGCTGCCCGCGTGCGCCGCCTGGATGTTCTCGTCCAGCGCCTCATGCATTGCCTGCGCGCCCGGCATGCTCAGCATCGGCGCCCCGTACTTGACGGTCTCCTGGATGATGTCCATGGCGTAGGGGTGGTAGGCCTCGATGATCAGCGGATCCGTGAAGTTCGACGTCTGGAAAGGATCCATGACGCCGGTCGGGTTGGCGCTCAGCCACGGGTAGATGGTGGTCGAACTGGCCCACTGATTGAACAGGAAGGCCGCCTCCGGATATTTGCTCTGCGACGAAATCGCGGTGCTCACATTGCCGTAGAAGACGGTGCGACGCACGAGATCGTCGCCGAACTGAGTGCCGGGCGGCAGGAACGCACCCAACTTGCCGCCGACCGTGGTGGCGAGCCACTCAACCGAATCGTCCGCGGGGCGGTCGAGGAACTTGGCCAGGTTGGTATTGACGCCGGCCATCGCCGAGGTGCCCGCGGCCATGCTGCCGTAAGACTCGAACCAGCTCCAGGTATAGGAGGCGCCGTTGCCCGCGTATTTGGCGTACTGCATGTGCTTCTCGGTGTTCTCGATGCCCGCGTCGGAATCGATGGTCGGGTTGCCATCTAGATCGAACAGGTACATGTTCGGTTGGGCGCGGGAGACGTATCGGCTGACCCAGGTTCCAAGCCCCCAGACCTTGCCCATGTAGTTGCTGTGCCCGTCGATCCCGGTGCTGTGGAAGTAGGCCGCCACATCGTCGATCTGATCCCACGTCGCCGGCGTCCTCAGCGCATAGCCGTACTTGTCGGCGAAGGCATTCTGGTGCGTCGGATCGCCGAACAGGTCCTTGCGATAGTACCAGGTCCAGAAATCGCCATCGTACGACATGCCCACCACGTTGCCCTTGTATTTGTACAAGAGCGCGTACACCGAGGGCGGCACGCCGCGCTCTGGATCGTCCCAGTCGGGCTTATGCTTCGCGACGAAGTCGTCGAGAACGACGAGGCCGCCGGCGTCCGTAAGGTCGCCGTAGTGGTTGACGAAGATGCAATAGACGTCGTAGAGGCCGGCCTGGGTCGTCACGTCCTGTATCATCTTGACATAGAGGTCATCGCCCGCGATGCCGATCATGTCGATCTTGACGCCGGTCTCCTTCTCCCACACCTCGAGCGGGGTCGGCGCGCCCTCGGGATGGCTGGTCGTGAAGTGGCCGACGGCGCCGTCGAACATGGCCACGGCCAGCTTGTCGGGCGCCTTGCCTTCGGCCTTGAGCTTCTTGATGCCCTCGATGGCGCGGCCGGCGGCCATGGTCTCGTTGTACTGATAGCGCTCCGCGCCCGGGAAGCCGGTGGGCCCGCCGGTCATGCCGGGGGCCAGCCCGGCCGCGCTTGCGCGGCGCGTCAGGAACCTTGGACCGATCCCGGCCGCCGACGTCAGCGCCAAACCCGCCGCGCCAGTCTTAAGCGCGCGGCGACGCGTCACACCAGTCTTGCTGCTGCGTTTCGTCATGAGTTTCCCCTCCATGCGAGGCGCGGCGGCCCCGGAACCGGCCGGTTATATCCGCGCCGCGTCTCGTTCGAGACAGCCTCAACGAGACTTTTCATCAGTTGACCGACCAAGTCAACAGTATTGGCCGACCGCCGGCTCAACGGTCGCGAGTATCTGTGGAATAAACGGCGCCAAGAGGGCTGCCCCTCGCTAGCTTCTCTCGGCAACCAACTGAGCGAGGGCGCAATTGCTGTGGGGCGGCCTAGAACTCGTTCATGCGCATCTCGCACAGGCTCATGCGCTGCTCGGCCCGTAGCTCGATTTCCGCGCAACGGTACTGGGCTGAAGGAATTCAGCCTGCCAGATGTCCGCTCTTGAAATAGATCTTCGCGCCTGAGCCTGTGCGCAGGTCGAATCGGCTGGCCGGTGGATGCGGGCCCAGGAGCCAGCCTCGTAATCGCCGTTGCCGTCGCTAAGGTCACCTTCGAGAACGAAAATCTCGGCACCGCTCGGATGGTCCTGCTCAGGCAGTGCCGAATGGCTTTGGTGCATGGAGCCGCGATGGTGTGATCGCCCATTCCCCGGTTGGTTAGCGGATCCTGATTGTGTATGGTTTCGCCGCACGGATAGAGCGATTGAGTGCGTCGATCTGCATGGCGATTTCGGTTTGTTGGGATTGGAATGTGCGAGCGTTGAGCTTGCCGCCGTTGAGCCTCTTGACGCGAGCCATGGCTGTTTCGCCAAGCGCTCTCAATCCGTAGCCCTGTCGTTTCTGCCAGTTCATCCTTCCCTTCGACGCGATCTCCGCCGCATGGTGCTCCCGTTCCGATCCGCCATGAGGCGTTGATCTCGGCGTAGGAGCGGCCCCGCGGGCTGGGCACGAACAGGCGGCCGCGAACCTCACCCACCTGTCTCTCGACCTGCCCCTTCTCTCAGCCAGCCCCGGGCGTGCACGCCACAGGCTCCACCAGATGGTGGGTACACATCTCCTGGAAGCGGCGGTTGTAGTCCCGCTTCTTGCCCACGAACACCGTGCTCACCGCCGTCTTCATGTTGTCGTAGATGCCGCGCCGGCAGACCCCGCCGAAGAAGCGGAACGCGCGCTCGTGCGCCTCGAACACCATCTCCTGGCTCTCGCGCGGGAAGATCTGGACCAGCTGCATGCGGCTGTGTCACAGCCGCATGTGCGCCGCCTTCACCCTGGTCGTCGTGCCCGACAACACCGCGTATTCGTGGCTCCAGTCGAACTGGTAGGCCTCGCCCGGATCGAAGATCAGCGGCACATAGGCCTCGGACGACGACAACAGCCGGTGCCGGCGCCGCCAGACCCTGGCATAGCGGCGCACCGCGTCGTAGCCGCCCTCATAGCCCAGAGACGCAAGGTCTTCATGAATCCGCAGCAGAGACAGCCGATCCCGGCGCGCCTTCTTCTCGTTGGCCTTCAGCTGGCGCTCGAGCTCATCCACCCACGGTCCAAGCTTCGGCATCGGCTGGATCTTGCGCTCGTAGCTGTACGAGGTCTCATCGCCCCGCACCACCTTGCGCACCGTGTTCTTCGAAACCCTCAAATCCCGGGCGATCGTCTTGATCGGAACGCCCCTCACCAGATGATCCCGACGGATCCGTGCGATCGTTTCCACTACCAGCATCTCCCCCTCACCTCGTCCGTCCAATGACAAGGCGCGTTCATGGGAACAAACCATGGGGGGGGGGGGGGGGTCAATTTTGGACGCCGATTACCACCGATAGGGGGGCAATATTCCACGCCGATCAACAGTCAGGGCCTGCTCGCCTTTGTCGTGTACTGCTATCGCTTCTCACCCGCCGCCAACAAAGTTAAGGAGATTCTCGACTCGGGCCAGATCGGCCGACCCCTGCACCCCCGCGGCGAGATGGCGACGTACCTACCGCACTGGCACCCCCACGAAGATTACCGGGACTTCTATATCGCCAAAGCCGAGCTTGGGGGCGGCACGCTGCTGGATCAGAGCCACATTCTCGATCTGACCAACATGTTCCTCGGCACCCCCAGTACCGTGTTCGGGATCTCGCGGCAGATCAGCGATCTCGATCTGGAGACGGACGATTTCGGCGAGATCGTCGTTCGCACCGAGAACAACACCACCGCGTCACTCCACATATCGCTGTATGCCTGGCCGCGGCGCGAGACTTATCAGGTCACCGGCACCGGCGGCTCCGTCATGTGGAGCCTTGATGCGAACACCGTCACGTTTTCGCCGATCGACGGGACCGAGGAAACCTTCCCGTTCGGGGCCGATCACGAAGCCAGGAACATCATGTACGTGAATGAGGTACGGGCGTTTCTGGCCGCCGTCAACGGCAGTGAGGTCGCGCCGTCCTCGGAGCCCACCGGCGGCCTGGCGAGCGGCATACTCGTGATGCGGATGATCGAGGCAGTGCGCAAGTCCGCGGGCACGAGAACGATCACTCTGGCCTAGGAGGGAGTACTCCTTTGACAGCAACGTTTAGGCAGCGCAGGGATACCTATCTCGACGCATCCCACCCGTATGAAGACCCCAAGGACGCATTCCGTATAGTTGGGGACATTCTGGCCGATCGTTTCGATGGCGACGTCGCGTTCCGCGTGCTTGATGCAGGATGCGCAGCCGGAGCCCTGATCCACCACCTCAGACAAAGATTTCCCGCCGCCTCTTTCACTGGCATCGACACCGAGGCCCTGTTTTTGGCTCGAGCTCGTCAGGAGCGCTCACTTCGTGATGTCAAATTCGTTGACGCCGATCTTTTAGGCTATCGCGACGAGCCGGCTGATGCCGTTATGTGCATCGGCGTACTCAATATCTTTGATGATTTTGATGCACCACTCGAAGCACTACTCGCAAACACGGCGGCCAATGGTCTTTTGATAGTCAAGTCGCAGTTCAATGATGACGATATAGATGTGAAGTTGGAGTTCCCCCGGTTTTGTGGACAGTTACGGGCTTACAGACTCCAGCTGCTCACGGGCTTGTCTCTCGTAGTTGACGGGCGACTTGTATCCGAGCGCGGAATGCCGCCGCCCCGGATTGTACCAGCCCTCGATGAACTGGAAGACGGCCATGCGGGCCTCCGCCTTGGTCCGGAACTTCCGCCGGTCGAGCAACTCGCATTCGAGGGTGGCGAAGAAACTCTCGCACATTGCATTGTCGTAGGCATCGCCAACCGAGCCCATTGATGGCCGCACACCGGCTTCCTTGCAACGCAGGTTAAAGTCGGCGCATCGGTCCAACGCGAGGGCCAGGAATGTCGTCACCGCGTCCGCGTAGGCATCCGCGTCCTCGGTAGAAAGCTCCGTTGTTGCGGCATCAAGCCGTACATCAGCGCCAATTTCTTTAATCAAATCGGAGAGCGTCACCATCGCCATCAGCTGGCGAGGGGCGAACATCTCCCAGTGCTTTCGGAATCCATAGTTCTGGATTCGGAAACCGAGCGCATCCTCGGGTAAATCTGTGTTGGGAAAATTGGACGGTAGCGCAACGGTGGCTGCTTCTACCTGGATCGTGCTTGCCGAGAGATAGGCGCGGCCACGAGGACGTTCAACCACGATCGCAACCATTGCGGATCGGAGGCGACCGGCCTTTCCCTCGCGCCGAATGTAGTCAAACGGGATGGGTGTGTTGGTGAGAAGACATCGGAATCCCGCCTTCTTGCTTTTCGTCCCAGCCCTGATCGCCGTGCGATCCTTTGGTGTCCCGGTCCGCACTTCGAATCGCCAAGTGCCCTCGGATCTCTGCACAATCGGGTCCAGCCACGCCTCACTGCTTTTCTTGCTGCAAAGCCAATAGGTGCTCATTAGCGGAACATGCGCTCCGCGTGCTGCAGGGTTAGGGCTTGCTACCGTGCGCGCCCAAATCCATGCGATCACATTAGCTTCGTTACTCCCATATTCCTTCGGTAGCTGTGCCCTCGGATAGTGATGTCCTATCGCCTGTCGCGCCCGTTCTCGAATTCGGCTGCCATAGTGACGCACGTCGGCTGCGAGCCCATCCGTTCCACGCCATGATTCGGTACCCCAAATGCGCCTCCGGTCCTCATGATTTACTGGCGCATGCCCTAGCCAGCGGGGCGCGACCTCCAAATTGCACTTATTGAGCAAGACTGCGACAGGATTTAGGTCGCCGGCATGAGTCTCGAAACCTAGCCGATTCGCTTCGAGCGGGATCGAACCACCACCCGCGAAGGGATCGAAAAGCGCTGGCAGCTTGCCGCCGCAATGCCTGAGCATTTCTGTCTGTGCTTCGACGTAGACGCCTAGATCGTTGTGTAGCCTCTTACCCATCATTTTGCGGATAATCCCGAATAGGCGCTCGCGTTCGGTATTCTGCGCCACCTCATCGGGCCACCTTTCGGGATGCTCGCTAGGGTCGTCCACGACTGAAGCGAAGAGCACAGCGCGAGCCGCGGGGAGTGGGAGTCGAGCCCACCAGTGGTGAATTCCCTTTGGATGGGGCCCGATGCCCGGCATTTTGTCGTAAGCCGAGGCATCATTGATCTCAGGCAAAGGCATTGCGACTTCGATGAGCTTCTTGGGGCTAGTCTTTCTCATTGCGGCCTTTGACTTCGATCAACGATCTCACTCAGTTTGTACGTCACACTGGTCGCCCCGAAGTCCGGTTCCCGTTTGAATGGCTCTCGAACGTAACGTGGTTCGCCAGCCGAGCTGTTTGAGACTTCGACGATGGCAAGGATGAAGGCATCCGGCTTATTGAGCGCAGTCAGAATCTCGTTGCGTGTGACGGTCACCGTGTCAGCGCCTTCGGCGCGGCCTTTGACTTCGATGAAGCGAAGCCGGCCCGTACCGTTCTCCCGCGACTCCACGTCATACCCCACGCGTTCGGCGCTCACATCTCGCGGTTGGTGGCCGAGTGTCCGCTCGGCGGCCATCACCGCCTCCATCGCCAGGCGCTCGACGGCTTCGCGCCCATCGGCCGTCGTCTCGCGCGACGCCGTTGCCACGGCCTCCGGCGCCGCCATCTTCCACAATAGTCCGCCCGGTACGACAATTGCGCCGCCACGCACCTGCGGCGGACTGGCGGAAATGTCGCGCTCCTTGCCGAGCTCCGATAGGCGCCGTTGCAGGCGGTCGGCAAGATCGTTCGCTCGCGCCTCAGCCTGACCCGCCGAGAGCCGGGTCTGCTTGCCGGCCCGTTCCTGCGCCTTCAAATCCTCGGCGCGATGATCCCAGTAGTTGATCTCTTTCTTCAGGCGCGCGGTAACCTCGCGTTCCACCTTGTCAATCTCGGGCAGGCGACGGTCCCGCACCTCCTCGATGTGCCAAGGAACGACGGACGCGACCGCGTGGCCGATAACTTTCCCTTCCACGTCACTTGACAGCCAGGGGGCGTTGAGGGCTTCGGCGACCAAGGAGCGCTCGTCATCCGTCAGTGGTCGATAATCGAGATACGGCGCGGGCCCGGAATCGCTCGCGCGACCCGCCACATCGATCTCGACGAACTGGAGACGCTGGGAGACGACTTGCTGTTGGCCGTCGCGGCCAACGCGGCCATCCTGAACCGCGTGTTCGAGATAGAACAGCGCACGCAGTTCCTCGCCGTCGTCGGTCTCGTCTACCAGAACGGCGCCGCGCTTCAACAGACCGCGGTATCGTTCGAGCACCAAGTCCATCGTGGCGTCGAGCAGGGGATGGCCAGGACAGACGTATGCGGCGACGGGGGGCTGGTTGATCTTGTCCTTCTCGAAACAGATACGCTCGTAGCGTGACTGTATCGGTGCGCCGACCCCGATCAGCCGGTCGCGCTCCCGAACGGGACCGGGAACCCGAGTGATCTCCCAGCGCCCGGTTTCGCGTCGATTCACGCGGCCACCCAAATGCCGGAACGCCTCAAGGAAAAAGGTTTGAATGTGGAAGGGTTGCAAGCGTCGTGCTTCGGCGCGCTCCATCTCCTCGCGAATCCGCGCCACGTCGGCCATCGTCATCGAGTTTCGAACGAGCGCGCGGTCGGCGATCAGGTCAAGCAGATGCTTCTGATCAACCGCGTCGTCCACTACCTGGTACAACCGCTCCTTGACGTCTGGCCGCTCGCCGTACCGGATCGCCTCCATGAGCAGGTCGCGAAGTGCGCGGGCCTCAAAGAGACGGCCAAGGACGTCGTACACCCGCCCACCGAGGGCGACACGCGCCACTTCGATCTTGTCCAAGAGACGCGAATAGACCTCACCCTCTCGTGTGTCGGCGGCAACGAGATTCCAGCAATGGCAGACCTCGGTCTGACCGATTCGGTGTATGCGACCGAAGCGCTGCTCAAGCCGGTTGGGGTTCCACGGTAGGTCGTAGTTCACCATGAGGTGGGCGCGCTGGAGATTGATGCCCTCGCCGGCCGCATCGTTCGCGACCAGGACAAGCACATCTTTGTCGTGAGTGAATGCCTCGACCGCCTTGCGCCGATCCTCGCGCCCGACGCTGCCATGGATAACCACGACGGCCTCTGGCCGGCCGAGCCTCGTTCGGATGCGATCAGCCAGATAGGTCAACGTATCGCGCGGCTCGGTGAAGACAATTAGCTTGCGGCGGTTGCCATCCGCGTCCGTCATGAGCGGATGGTCCAGGATGCCGTTGAGCTGGGTCCACTTGGTGTCGGTTCCCGAGCGACGCAATTTCGCGGCATGCGCTTCGAGCCCGCGCAGCGTTTCAATTTCGGTTTCGAGTTCAGCAATGGTGCGTGCGGCCGTCGCTTTGTCGAGGATCGCCTCCTCGGTGGCCTCGGCCTCGTCACCGGGCGCGTCCTCGATCTCGGTTTCGTCGTCCTCCCACCAAGCAGGTAATCCGGGATCGGCCGCAAGGTGCGCCTCTTGGCCCCGCTTCATGAGGCGTTCCTCCGCCAGGCGCGCTTCCAACCGCTCGCGACGTCGACGCAGCGACTCGTGGATGGCGGCCGGCGAGGATGCAAGCCTGCGCTGCAGGATTTGAAGCGCGAACCCGACGTTCTGACGACGCTTGTCATCGCCCTCCGCGGCGAACCGCTCGGCCCGGTTCATCTCCTCGCGCACGTAGGTGGTGACCTCGGCGTAGAGTGCGGCCTCAGCTGCCGAAAGCTCGTACTTGACGGTATAGGCGCGACGCTCGGGGAACAGCGGCTTGCCGTCGAACTTGACCAGCTCCTCCTTGGTGAGCCGGCGCATCAGGTCAGAAACGTCCGCCTGGTGCACGCCGTCCCGGAAGCGGCCTTCGAAGCGATCCGCGTCGAGCAGCGCCATGAAGAGCTGGAAGTCCTCCTCTTTGCCGTTGTGCGGTGTGGCCGTCGTCAACAGAAAGTGTCGGCCGCAGCCGCCGAGGAGCTGTCCGAGCTGGTAGCGTTTGGTGTACTTCACCTCGCCCCCGTAGAAGCTCGCCGACATGCGGTGGGCCTCATCGCATACGATCAGGTCCCACTCCTGCGCCGCGCTCAGCTTGGACTGAAGGTCCGGATTGCGGGAAAGCATGTCGAGGCGGGCGATGAGGAGGTTGCGTTCTGTGAACGGGTTGGCGTTGTGGGCGGTCTCCACCTGATCTCTGGTCAGGATGTCGAAGCGCAAGCCGAACTTCTCACGCAGCTCATCCTGCCATTGCTCGACCAGACCGCCAGGCGCGACCACGAGACAACGCTCAACATCACCTCGGATCATCAGTTCCTTGATGAAGAGGCCGGCCATGATTGTTTTGCCGGCGCCAGGATCGTCGGCCAACAGAAAGCGCATGGGCTGGCGCGGCAGCATCTCTCCGTACACGGCCGTGATCTGGTGCGGCAGTGGCTCGATACGCGAGGTGTGGATAGCGAGGTAGGGATCGAACAGGTGAGCCAGGCGAATGCGATAGGCCTCAGAGACAAGTCTCAAGAGCGCGCCGTCGCCATCGAACGACCACGGGCGCCCCGCCTCTACGACCTCGAGCGAGGGCTCCTCGTTGCGATACACGAGCCGGTTACCGACAGCTCCCGTCGCGTCCTCGTAGGTAACCTTGACTGCCTGATCGCCGAACCATTCGATTTGGACGACCTTGGCTACTCCACCAGGTGCCAGCCCTCTGATGAACGCTCCCGCCTGTAAGTCTTCAAGGGTCGCCACTGCTAGTCCCACTCCTCGTCGAAATCGCTGCCGCGGTCCGGTACACAGCTGTAACCGCGTGCAATTAAACGCACGCGTGCTTTTGGTAAACGCACGCCGTGCTTTTTATGCGTTTCTTTCATAGCGAACACTTCTTCCCCGAGTACCGACCCGACGGAGAACCCCCTCCGACTCCATCTTCTTCAACAGCCCGTACCCCTGGGGGTCGGAGATGGCGCAGAGTTCCGCCACGTCTCTCCGTGATATCGAACTATGATCTTCGAGGTACCGGCCTACCATCTCGTGATGTTGGACGCGTTCGGCGCGACCCCGACGTGCATCGGTGCGGGCGTTCTCAGCCATTTCCCGTCTCGCTTTCTTCCGTCTTGTCGGAAGAACTCCTCCCCGATTCATCCACGCCAGCTTTCACCCACTTGTCCACCTCCGAAAGCCTGAAACGAAACAGTCGTCCCACGCGGTGCGCCGGCAGCCCCTGCGTGTCGACCCATCGGTAAACCGTGTCCTTGGCTACGTGCAGGTGGGCTGCTACGTCCGCGATACCGACCCAAGGCTCTTCAGAAGCCATAGCCTACCGCCCTCTATTCATGGAAAGACCAGACCAATCCATACAAGAATATATGAATCCTATCATATCTTGTCAATTCCAGAGCGGCCGTACTGAGTCGGGCGCTCCTGACGGAGCGCCTCCGCTGTACGTGGGGAACCCTTACTCCGGCCAGCGTCCGGACACGATCCGTCGCCGCTTGATGCCGGTCGTCTCGACCGTGTGTAGACCCAGGCGAACTCGGTGGCGCCGTTCACCGTGGGCGGTATCAGCAAGCGCCGGTAGAGGCTAGAACCGCCCGGGCGGAAAGTCCTCCAGGCAGTCGATGGGGAGGAAGCGGGATTCGGGGTCATCGAAGGTGAGCAGCGAGGCGCGCAACCAACGCAGTTTGGCGCCCGGAGCGTGTACATGCGTCCCGTCAACGCTCTTCGAGCGCCGCCTTGATGCTGGCGGACACATCATCGACCGCCTGCTTGACCGAGTCGGCGGCGAGATGGGCGTAGTGGGCCGTGGTCTGGACCTGGGTGTGACTAAGAAGCCCAGGAATCATGCGTCGGTGCTGGGCTCGGGGCAAGGTGGGGCACTGTGTTTACGATGTGCCCGGACCTTGATCGCCACCCCTCGCCACTCGTCGCCACGCCATTTACGGAGATTGTGCGGAGTCGTGGCGGCCGTGTCGTGACACACAAAATTGGAAGTCCTGTAACTATTTGAAGTTACGGGTCTTTTTGGTTGCGGGGGTAGGATGCGAACCTGCGACCTTCAGGTTATGAGGCTGAGTGTTAAACGGAGGCTGCTAACCAAACGATCAATTATCTTGCAAACGGTCACAACCGTTCGAGCAAGCGCTTGGATTGACACCGGCAACCGCACGGTCAAATGCCCATGATGGCGGCGATGGATTGCCCGACTCTCTCGGCCGCCGCCTCGATGTCCGGGTCCCCGAGATGGGCGTAGCGCAGCGTCATGCTGACATTGCTGTGGCCGAGCAGCCGCGAGACGACCGGCACCGGCACGCCGTTCATCACCGCGTGGCTGGCATGGGTATGGCGCAGGTCGTGAAGGCGGACATCCTCGATGCCGGCTTCCCGCCGGACGCGATACCAGAGCGCGAGGTTGCGGCCGCGCGGCCGCGACAAGTCGCGCGGCGATGGAAACACGAAAGAGCTCCCGTCTCTTGGCTGGCGTTCGAGGATGCGGCGGGCTTGGGTATTGAGGGGAACCGTTCTCGGCCCGGTCTTGCCGTCGGCGAGGACCAGCCTGTCGCCGTCGACCGCGGACCAGCGCAGGCGGACGATTTCGCCCTTGCGGCACCCGGTCAGAAGCAGGAGACGGATGATGTCGGCCTGCTGCCGGCTGCTCTTTCGGGTTTGCCTGTCCAGCACCCGGTGCAGGTGGCCGATCTCCTCGCGCGACAGGAATCGCGTGAGCGCCGGTCGCCGGTTCCTTTTGACGCCTTGGGCAGGATTGGTGCCGAGGTGACCGCAGGCAACTCCGAAGTTCAGAATTTGCCGGAGAAGGTCGAGAGCACGGTTGGCCCCGCCCGGGGCAGTCCGGCTGTATGCGTCGAACCAGCGCCTGACCTGTGCCGGGGATATGCGGTCCAGCGGTTTCGAGCCGAAGGCGGGCAGCAGTTGCCTGGCGAGGATGGATCGCACGCCCCTTTGGGTTGACGGCTTGTAGCGATCGCAATGGGCCTCTTTCCATGAGCCGGCGACGAAGTCCCGGAACGACGGGACAGCATGGCGGATCTCGTCCGGCTTGTCCTCGCTCGCGGGTTCCGCCGCGAGCGCATGGCACTCGCGGCGAACCTCCTCGACCGTCTTCAGCTCCGCCTGACCGAGGGATATCCTGCGAGTCCCCCCGCCGGTGTTGCGCAGGAATATCCAGCTCCGCCCACCGGACGGTCGAACCCGGACGCCGAGACCGGCAAAGCGCGTGTCCCAGACCGTATATTCCCGTTCGCGGGGGCGATGGCGGGCGATGGCGGCGTCGGTAAGCCGCATGCGTTCCTTGCTTGCCATGCCTCAGCCCTCCAGCACGGCGCCGACCGTCTCGGCAGCTTCGCGAACCATTGTGTCGGCCAGATGCGTGTATTTGAGCGTCGTCTCCGGGTTCCGGTGACCGAGCAGCCTGGCGATGGTGAGGACGGTCTCACCTTGCCGCAGGGCGATGCTGGCATGCGTGTGGCGGAGGTCGTGCAGGCGAACGCCGGGCAACCCGGCTTCGGCACGAACCGTGTCCCAGAACCCTTCGAGCCAGCCCTTGTTCCTCGGCCCTTTGCCGCGCGCCGCCGGGAACACCCACTGTCCGGTCCGGTCCAGCCCGTCGAGAACGTTCCGGGCCGGCCGCGACAGCCAGACGGTGCGGGACCCGGTCTTGCTGTCGCGTAGAAAGAGGTGACCCTCGCGGTAGTCGGACCAGCGGAGGGTCAAGATCTCGCTCTTGCGGCATCCCGTGAGCAGGAGGAGCCGGACCACGGCGACCTGCCGGGGCGATGTGTCCACATGGGCCGACAGTGTTGCGGACAGGCAGCGTATCTCGTCGTCGGACAGGAAGCGCGCCCGTCCCTTGCGGCGGTAGCGCCGGATGCCGAGGCAGGGGTTCGAACCCTCCGGTCGAAGGCCCATGGCTTCCGCCTCCCTTATGATGACGGAGAGCACCGGCATGGACCGGTCGGCGGCAACCGGCGTGGCGCGCAGCGAGGCGAACCAGTCGCGGACATTCCGCCGGTCGATGTCGGCGACTTGCCGTCCCCGGAAGTGGGGCAGGATTTGGTTTTTCAGGTAGCACCGGTTGACATCGAGCGTTCCCGGCTTCCAGAGCCTCCGGTAGCGCTCGAATACGGTCTCGGCGACGGCCTCGAAGAGGGTCTCGGCGGGATCGCGGGGCGGGCCCTCTCCCCGCCGGATCGCGGCGAGCGTTCGGACCGCGCAGGACCGCGCCTGGCCCACACCCATGGCCGTGGCGTCGCCGACGATCTTCCAAACGCGTTCTCCCCGGTGCTGGCAATGGACGAAGAAGCGTTTGCGGCCGGAGGGCAGCACCCGGACACCGAAGCCCCTGAGCTTGCCGTCGCGGATATCGTAGGCGGTCCTGCGCGGCCGCAGCACCTTGACGCGGGCGTCGGTCAGCATGACCTTGGGCATGAACCTTCTCCCGATTGCGGTTGCAGCCGGGGAAGCGGGAGTTGCGCAATCCGTTCCGCTGCAACAATTGCCAGGAGAAAAAACGACCCTGTTTCAGAGAGTTAGCACCGAAGGTGCGTTGAGTGGTGTAGGAGCTGTGGGTAACCGGCTTGCCGTAGCGACCGCCAAGAGTTTGGCCTAGGCAAGCCGGTTATCCACAGCGGGCGGTCATCGCGGTTTCCGGTTTAGGGTTGGGTTGTGGCAACGCAACCTGGAACCAATGGAGACCACGATGACCGACGACATGATGACGCTTCGTAGTTTGCTGGAAAAGAGTTCTGACGCCGATCTGCTGCGCGAGATGATCGGCTTCACCGCCCAGCGTTTGATGGAACTGGAGGTCCGGGGCCTGACCGGCGCCGGCCACGGCGAGCGTTCGCCGGCGCGCATCAACCACCGCAACGGCTATCGCGACCGGGTGTGGGAGAGCCGCGCCGGCAGCGTCGCGCTGAACATTCCCAAGCTGCGGAAGGGCTCCTACTTCCCCGGCTTCCTGGAGCCCCGGCGGATGGCCGAGAAGGCGCTCACGGCGGTGATCCAGGAGGCCTACATCCAGGGCGTCTCGACCCGATCGGTCGATGACCTGGTCCAGGCCATGGGTATGACCGGCATCTCCAAGAGCCAGGTCTCGCGGCTCTGCGGAGAGATCGACGACAAGGTCCGGACCTTCCTCGAGCGGCCCCTGGAAGGCGACTGGCCCTACCTCTGGCTGGATGCAACCTATGTGAAGGTGCGCCAGTCCGGGCGCATCGTCTCGGTCGCGGTGATCGTCGCCGTCGCCGTCAACACCCAGGGCCGGCGCGAGGTCCTCGGCATGGCGGTCGGCGCCTCGGAGGCCGAGACCTTCTGGACCGAGTTCCTCCGATGCCTGGCCAGACGGGGTTTGCGCGGCGTCACGCTGGTGATCTCCGATGACCACAAGGGCCTCAAGGCCGCCGCCGCTCGTGTCCTCAACGCCACTTGGCAGCGCTGCCGGGTGCACTTCATGCGCAACCTCCTGGGCCATGCCGGCAAGCAGGGCCGGCGCGTGGTCTCCGCCTTCGTCGCCACCGCCTTCGCCCAGGAGGACGCCGCGGCCGCCAAGACCCAGTGGCGCCAGGTGGCCGACCAGCTCCGCCCCAAGGCGCCCAAGCTGGCAAACCTCATGGACCAAGCCGAGCCCGACGTGCTGGCCTATATGAGCTTCCCCAAGGAGCACCGCACCAAGCTCCACTCGACCAATCCCCTGGAGCGCCTCAACGGCGAGATCAAGCGCCGCACCAACGTCGTCGGCATCTTCCCCAACGAGGCCGCCATCACCCGACTGAGCGGCGCTATCCTCATGGAGCAGAACGACGAATGGGCGGTGCAGAGGGCGCGCTACATGACCCTGGAAACCATCGCGCCGGTGAGCGACAATGCCCTCATCAAGATGCCTCCCGAGGCCGCTTGAGCGATCCGGCTCAGCCCGCCGGACACCGCGACCCGCTCGCGGCTCTTACACCACGTCCCGGGACACGATCCGATGCGCTTGCTCCGGGGTTGGCGGACAGGAACCTGGATGAATCGAACTCTCGTCATCGTCGTTGCATTGTCCCTGTTCTTCTCTATCGGTCCTCTCGCCGATGAAACCCCTTCCGGATTCGACCCGGGCAGTTCCAAAGCCAAGGGATTGATCCTCACCTTCGAAGACTGGCCGCCGGATGGTATGGACACGGAGCCTCTTCTCCGGAAACTCCATTCCGCCGGGCTCAAGGTGGCGCGCAAGTTGCCGCGGTTCAGGGTTTGGGTGTTCGAGTGGGATGATTGGCAGGAGGGCCGCAGGGCGGAAAACCTGTGTATTGAACTGCTGGTGGACGATCGAACGTCTTCCCTGTTGGAGAGCTGTGAACCCGATTATTTGCTGCATCCCGCCCGCCGCAGCGATTTGCGACCACCTGGCCCTCTACGGGGCGGCGCCACAGGACGGCGAGACCGACAGCCGCGACATCTGGGACCGCGAGGAAGCCATGGCCGGGCTCGAACAGGTCATCCGCCTACTCGCCCACACCGTCGCGCCGGACGGTGTGCAACTTGCCGACGAACGCGAAAACCTGCTCTGGGGTTTCGTCAACACGCTCCATGCGCAAATGCAGCGCCTCGACCGGGCCGTCGACAAGCTCACGCCCGAACTGCGCGAGCTTGAACGCGGACAAGACGGGACCGAGATCAACTCTTTCGAGCTGGAGACCGTGATCCAGCGCGTCCAGAACTTCGGCGACCGGCGCGACGCTTTCGAGACTCTCCGCGACCTCGCCGCCGACGGATACCAGGTCGAGACCGGCCAGACTTGGCGGCCGCGTCACGGCTCGCATACCAGCCTCAACGGCAAGCTCACCTCAGCCGTCATCGAGGCCCGCGACTTCGTCCGCGCCCGCAAGGACCGCGAGACCCGGGCACACCTGCCGGACGGCACCCTCATCGCCATCGCCGGCGGCAAGCAAGTCGAGGACGTGGACTTCATCTGGTCCACCCTGGAGCGCGTTCGCGCCAAGTACGGCGACATGGTGCTGGTTCACGGCGGCAGCGCCGGCGTCGAGAAAGTCGCCGCCAGATGGGCCGAGAGCAAAGGCGTTCATCAGATCGTCTGCAAGCCGGACTGGAACCGGCACAACCGCGCCGCGCCCTTCAAGCGCAACGACGAGTTGCTGAACCTGCTCCCGAAAGGCGTCGTCGCCTTCCCCGGCGGCGGCATCACCGAAAACCTGGTGGACAAGGCGCGCCAACTCGGCATTCCGGTTCACCGCGTCGCCGCATAGACCGGCGGCTCCACCGACCCCAGGGGCCGGTCCTGATCCGATGCGGTGCAGGATCGGCCCTTTTTTTTGCGCCGGGAGCAGCGGGCGGCAGGGCGCTCTATTGCGCGCCCTGCCGCCCGCTCATCAGAACGGCTCCTCGCTTTCTTCACCTTGGCTAGGCCGCGGTCCCGGTCTCGGAAGGGAGCAGGCCGCGGATTACGTGGATGGGGAGCCCGATTTCGGTGAGGAGTACCTGGGCTGTGACGGGAAGAGGTTCGGGGAATCGGGTTGTGAAAGCCGTGGGGATGCTGTTGCCGGGGCCGGTGATGGTCGTTTGATCGTCGAGTATGGGAAAGGGATCGAGCATCTGTCGTCTCCGATCGCGTGGTGGCGGACGCCACCGGACGGAGAGACTCTCTCGCGCGCCCGGGCGTCTCGCCCCTTCCCCGCTTTCCGGTTCCTCGGTGGTGTATTCAGCACGGCGTTGGCCGTGCGAACGGCGGCGAGGGTGGTGCTCGGCGCGTTGCGCTCAGTCGCGCCCCCCGCCGGGGCGCTGTGGCCCGCGGCGCGATCGGGGAGGATCATGACGATCGTGGTGCAGGCCGATAGCACGCTCTCGAGGGTGGCGGCTTCCCGTGGATCGACGCTGAGGCGGTACTTGCGTTTCACCGCGACGACGCGTGCTGCGAACCAGCATTGGTTCATGGGCGGCAGCCATTCGCCGGCATCCTTGGCGCATTTGCCGGAGGGCCCGCAGCGGTTGACCGCGGGCGCCGCCAGGGTGAGGTTGAGGAGATCGGCGGCGAAGCGGTGTTTGAGGGCCGCGTCTGCGGCGCAGAGGCCGCTGTCGTGGTCCTCCGACAGCGCGACGATGTGTTCGATGTCGGTCTGTCGCCGGTTGGTGAAGAAGCGGCCGGTGTAAGGGCCGTAGATGCGCCCGCCCATGGTGGCGATGATCCGGGCTTCGACGGCTTGGCTATAGGTGTAGTCCGACCGTCTGTAGGGTGCGCAACGGTGTTCGAGCGCGACCGCGAGGCCGAGGCTGGGCGCCTGTTGGACGTGTAGAAGGCGGGCGGAGGGTGCAGTTATGGCGGGGTCGTGAAGAGGCCGCGCGCCGCCGTGATGGACGATGGTCTGGCCCGCGGCGGCGAGGATGGCGGCCGCGAGGATGAGTCTTGTCCGTCGCCGGTGCGGCCTGGTGCGTCGTCGGAGAGCTTGGGTCATTGCGGGTGATCCCTGTCGCGGCGGGTTTGAGGCGGTGCATGGGCGGCGATTCTCGACGCGGAGGAGGCCGAGCCGGCTGCTGTCACGGAGCCGCTTGGTCCACCGCCCAGGGATCTACCACGGTGATCCCGCATTGCTCGAAATCGGCGGAGTTCCTGGTCGCCAGTGCCGCCTCGCTGGCCCGCGCGATGGCGGCGATCTGGCAATCGGCCTCTAGAATCGGTCGGCCCGCGGACCGGCGAGAAGCGGCGATGGCGGCATAGGCTCTGGCGGCGGCGCTGTCGAAGGGCAGCACCCGTCCGGCGAAGTCCTGTCCGATCATGGCGTCAATCTCGGCGACGAGGCGGTCGCGCCGCCGGCTCTCCGGCAGGATGGCGGCGCCCGTGCGGAGCTCCGCCTCGCTTACAGCGGTGAGGTAGAGCGCTGCGGAGTCCTGTTGGGCGAACCACGTCATGACCGCGGGTTCGGGTGTTAGCCGCATCAGCTCGGAGACCACGTTGGTGTCGATGACGATCATGGCCGGCTGCTCATCCGAATGCGAGCGGCGGCCGCATCGGGCCGCGTTGGGGAAGTTCGAGCTCAATCCCGCCGAGGGCGGTGAAGCGGGCGTGAATGGTCCGGCCCAGGTTCTTCGGGGGTGACGCCTGGCTGATCGTGCGCCGCAGGATGTCGCGGACTTCCTGTTCCATCGAGTGTCCGTTCTCTGCCGCGCGCATCCGCAGGCGGCGCTTCAAGTCGTCATCGAGGTTCCTGATGGTGATGCTCGCCATGGAGGGTTTCTCCGTTCGTGCATGTTGTGAGAACGTAGCATTGATGGCATTGCAGTCAATTGCCTCGGCGCTGGGCGGCAACGAGGATGGCTTGTGCCCGTCGGCGGTCGGGGTCGGCGCGTCCTCGGAGAGCGTGGATCATTGCGGGCACTTCCTGTCGGGGTGGGGCCCGGGCATGGCCCGGGCGGCGATCCGTGACCAGGCGTCGCGGTCGAGGCCAAGCTGTGCGTTGAGGCGGTCGCAGAGGCGCTCGGCGTCGTCGATACTGAGGGCGATGAGCGAGGTGCCGGCGTGTCCGGTCATGCCGTCGAAGACCATGTGGATTTGCTGGACGTGGGCGTCGGGGTCATAGGCTGGGCAGAAGGCGTAGACCGGATCGTCGGCGAGCATGAGGGTCGCGGCCATGACGGGGGTCTCCTTGGTGTGGGCGATGCGGTCGTGACACGGAGGTTTATCTTGCGTCTTGCCAGTCGTCGATGTTGACGACGCTTGTGTGTTCGCAGTGGCTGTCGAGGATGCGGGTTATGATCTCGAGGTCGATCGTGCCTGCGTCGACGTCGATTCTAAGGGTGCCGTAGCCGCCGTCGTGGTCGTACCAGTTGACATTGGTTTCCTCGATGTACTCCATGGCGATGTCCTGGAGTGCCGTGTCGAGGGAGTCGGTGCAGACGGTGTCTTGGTCTTGGAACAGTGCGCCGTTATTCGTGGTAATAACGTGTGTGGTGTGAGAGTCGAATGCGGTCCAGTCGGCCCGGAGTTCGGCCATTGCGGGTTCCGGATTGAAGGCGATGTTATCGATGCAGCCGCTGTCGCCGGAGCCCTCGAAGGTGATTTCGACTTCCTCGACGCGGTAGGCGCGCAGGACCGCAAGAGCGTTCGCGAAGTTGCGGCGGTAGTTTTGGGCCGGAATCGCGTGGCGGCTGTCCGGTTGCCGGGGTGTAGCGTGTTGCGGCATGGGAATGTTCAGCTCGAAGTGAATGGCCTGACGCGTTGCAGGATCTGGCGTCGCGTTCTTACGGCCGCGAATGTCGACGATCTCGAGTGCGGGTTTGCTGGCGTCGTGATGATGGCGCAGAAGCGCGGTCCAGCGTTTGCCCCAGAGAAGGACCGTGGCGACGGCGTAGTGCCCGGCGGCGATGCTGTCGTGGTACGTGGCGATGCAGTGGGCTTGGCGCAGGCCCTCCCACGCGAGGCGGCGCCGTGAGGGAATGAGGTAGCCCGGAAAATTGTCGGGCAGCCGCGCGGCGTAGGGTTCAATATCGTAGACGGTGTTGTCGTGCTCAAGCGCTGCGAGCGTTTCTCGGCGTGCGAGCCGGTCGTGTTCGGTCCGCCAACGCTTGGCGCTCCATCGAAGGTTGATGGGATGGTGGAGGCTGCGGGCCATGCGGATGGTGTCGCGGATCGGCACGCCGCTGGCGCTCATACCGAAATAGGCGGCTGCGAAGGCAATGAGCGGCGATGCGTCGACGGCGATTTCGGCGGCGTCTAGAAGCTCGGAAAGCACGGTGTTGTTGAGATGCCCCATGGTATGGAGATCGGCTATTGGCTTGGCGATCTTCGGCGGCAGCGCGGCGAGACGTGGATCGATAACATCTTCAGTCATGGGTCGTCTCCTCGCGGGCGAGCACGGTGACGCGGGTCGCCCGCGCCATCCAGGGGGCCGGCTGGATGCGGCGCAGCCAGTCGGCGAGAGTGGGGATCGTGCCGCCGCAGTCCTCGCGGATGTGTTGCTCGGCGATGAGTCGGACGGGCACGTGTTTGCCGCTGCTGTTGACGATGGTGACGCCGAACAGGCGCTCGGCCTCGAAGATCCCTTCGGCGTGATGCCGCATGGCGCGGTGACGGAAGTCGCAGAAGGCTTGTTTGCTATCATCGAGCCAGTTGTGGAGGGGGAGGTAATCGGCGGGCGCGCCGCCGAAGTGTTTTACCGACGCGCGGGCGTGGTAGTAGGGATGCATTGCCGTGTTCTCCTGTGATGGTGAGGTTGTAGCGGCGCCTGTCATCGCTCACGCCTTGCGATCGTCATGGTCGGCGAGATGCATTGCCGGGGTTACCGAAACGAACAGCGGGTGGATGTCGTGCTCGGCCTCGTGCCCTTGCTGGTCGGGAGGCTGGACGGTGACGGCAACGATGGCGGCGGCCGGTTCGTTGTTCAAATAGCAGCTAAACAACGCGAAATTGTCGTGCTTGCCGCTGGTCAGGGCCTCGAATGCACGTTTGTGTTCGGACGTGATATTGGTGCTTGGCATGGCTTGATGCCCTGCTGTGGTTAGCGGTAAACGAACTTCCGACGGGGTGAGAAGAATCTCGACTTCACCGGGCCGGGCTTGGCCTCGTGGTGCGGTCAGTGCAGGGCGCTGTTGCTGGGGCTGTGCGGGGCTGGGTTGCCGAACATCGAGCGGCTGGCGATTTTCATCCAGGCTTCGCGGTCGAGGCCGAGCCGCGCATTGAGCCGGTCGCAGAGCCGTTCAGCCTCGTCGAGGGTGAGCGCGACGAGCGCGGTCGGCACGTAGCCCGGCACGCCGTCGAAGACGATACGAATCTGCTGCGGACGCGCTGAGGGCTCATAGGCTGGACAGAACGCGTACACTGGGTGATCCGGCAAGGTATGCGGAGTCATCGTCATCGCGACCTCCATCGTTTGTTGTCAGGCTGGCCGCCGGGAGGCGCAGTGCGTAGGGGCACTGCGCCCAATGGCGATGGCGGTGGCAGTCGGCGGTTGGTAGAGAGAGGGTTGGGGTCAGGTGGCGCGTTGACCGACCGGCCAGCGTTCGACGATGCGAGCGAGGACAGCCTCGGCGGGTACGAACACGCGGGTCCGCCACGAGACGATTTCGGTGATGCAGCCGAGGTGTGTCAGGGCCTTGACCTGGCCGTCGGCGGGTCCCTCGATTTCAATGCGTTGGGCGCCCGCGAGGCGACGCCGTGCGAGGCGCCAGCCATTGACGAGCGGGAAGGATGTGCCGCGTGTGATGATTTCTTCGTGGAGCTCCGCCGGCGTGAGGCCGGGCCCGCCGGCGAGGCCGAGCGCTGCGCGGAAGTCCTCGACTTCGGCGGCATCGAGGACGCGGCCAATCATACGCTCCCCGTCGTCGGTCGTAAGCCGGCGGACGTGCATGTTTTTGTCGGGGAGCCGGTCCCAGATCGGGAGCAGAAGACCGGTCACCAGCCAGAATCGGGAGTCCTTATGGGTGGGCAAGCCGGCGATTTCGGCCTCCCACAGGGTACGCCAGGCGGTTTCGTGGGCCGCGTTCCAGTGGGAGGCGTCGAGCTCGGCGCGGGCCATGGTCTCACGGGTGGCCGGCCGGACGAGGCGGACTCGTGCCTCGACTCCGCCGTTCTCGAGCATGCGTGAGGGGTGCGGAACGACGACCGCGGCGCGCCCTGAGCGGTGGTTGATGACGAGGCGGGTCTCACGGGGCTGGGCGGTGAGCGTCAGCGCCGCGTCGGTTGTTAGGGGCTCGAGCTTGTTGCGGCGCAGGACCTCGCAGAGTTCCGTGGCGCCGCCGGTCGTCTCGTGAATGAAGGCGGGCTCATGCGAGAGGACGATGAGTGAATCGGCGTGGACGGTCTCGACGCCGCGGTCGTAGGTGCCGGCTTCAATGGCGTCGGTGATGAGGGCCGTGATGCGGGTGTCTAAGGCTTCGAAAAGCTGGTTTTGCTCGTCGATGGGGAGCGCCAGCAGGCGGTTGAGGAAGGTGTGCATGGGCGGCAGTGTTTCCTTGAGACCGCCGTCCCAGGTGAGTGAGAGGCCGGTTGCTTCCTCGAAGGGAGTGATTCCCCAGCCCTCGATGTTGCCGTGATAGAGAGCTGCGTAGAAGCGGCGCAGCGCCGCCCTGGCGTAAGGCGATTCAAGATTGTCTTGCGGACGGAACATGGCGCCGTCCTCGCCCATGGCGCTCTGCGAATCGCGCTGGCCGCGGGTGATGGCGCCAAGCGAATCGAGGCGGCGGGCGATGGTGGCGATGAACCGCCGTTCGCCCTTCACATCGGTCGAGATCGGCCGGAACAGCGGCGCGACGGCCTGGTGCGTGCGATGGGTGCGCCCGAGACCCTGGATCGCCTGGTCGGCGCGCCAGCCGGGCTCCAGGAGATAGTGGTGGCGTCGTGCCGTGTTGGCGCAGCCGAGATCGGCGTGGTAGCTGCGTCCGGTGCCGCCCGCCTGGCTGAAGACGAGGATGTGTTTCTCTCCGGCCATGAAGGCGGCGGTCTCGGAGAGATTGGCGGAAGCGGGCCGGCTGCGGAGCGCGAGGCGCGGGCCGCGGGTATCGTTGATG
This sequence comes from Alphaproteobacteria bacterium, assembly GCA_965248765.1. GTDB lineage: Bacteria > Pseudomonadota > Alphaproteobacteria > VGEJ01 > VGEJ01 > CBDFKF01. The sequence continues at coordinate 612,931 of CBDFKF010000002.1, read as the reverse complement.
CGCAGCACGCGGCGCGAGTGCCCCGTGACCTCCGCGACGGCGTCGTCGCCGAAGTGATGCACCAACTGGTCGAGCGCGGCCTGGACGGGCGGGAGCGAGGCCAGCTTCTCGATGAGCGCGTCGCGGGCGGCGAGCGCCTCCTGGCAGAGCACGGGATTGCCTTGCGTGTCGAACACCGGCCGGCTTAGGAGGTCGCCCGATTCGTTGGTGAAGGCTTCCTGGAGCTGCACCGGGAAGGCGTGGGTCAAATAGTCGAGGACGTATTCCCTGGGTGTGAGGTCGATCGAGAGATCGTCCCACTCCGATGGCGGGATCTCGGCGATGCGGCGGTCCATCAAGGCCTCGCCGGTGGAGACTAGCTGTACGACGGCGGCTTGGCCGGCCGTGAGGTCGGCCTCGATGGTGCGAATGAGCGTCGGGCACTTCATGCTGGTCAGGAGATGCCCGAAGAACCGTTGTTTGGTGCTCTCGAAGGCCGAGGTGGCCGCGGACTTCGCGTTGCGGTTGAGCGTGCGGCTGGTGTCATCATCACGCTGCTGGGTCACGCCGGTTGCCTGCAGTGCCTGCTGGATATGGGTGTGGATGATTTTGAAGGCGCGCGCGTAGGCGTCGTAGATGCGCCGCTGCTCGGCCGTCAGTGTGTGTTCGAGGATGTCGACGTTGACGCCGGCGTAGCTCAGCGCCCGTGCCTGATAGAGCCCGAGGGCTTTGAGGTCGCGTGCGACCATCTCCATGGCGGCGATGCCGCCCGCCTCCATGGCGGTGACGAAGTCGGTGCGGTGGTCGAACGGGGTCGCGTCGGCGCCCCAAAGCCCGAGGCGTTGGGCATAGGCGAGGCCCGGAACGGTGCTGGCGCCGGTGGCCGAGACGTAGAGAACGCGGGCGTCGGGCAACGCATGCTGGAGCTTGAGTCCGGCGCGGCCCTGCTGCGAGGGGGCGATGCGGCCGTGGCTGTCCTCAGTACCGCCGGCGTTCGCGAGGGCATGGCATTCATCGAACACGATGACGCCTTCGTAGATGTGGCGATGTGCGTGGTCGAGGCCGCCGGCGAGCCAGGCGACGATCTGATCGAGGCGTGCACGGGACCCGGCACGGGCCGGGCTGCGGAGCGTCGCGTAGGTGGCGAAGAGAATGCCCGTTTCGTGCGGAATCTCCGTTTTCTGGCGGATCCTGCCGAGGGGAAAGACGTCGGCCTCGTCCCCGCCGAGCGCTGTCCAGTCGCGCCGGGCGTCCTCGAGGAGCTTGTCGGATTGTGAGAGCCAGAGCGCTCGTTTGTGGCCGCGGAGCCATTGGTCGAGGATGATGGCGGCGGCCTGGCGGCCCTTTCCGCAACCGGTCCCGTCGCCCAGCATCCAGCCGCGGCGGAAACGGACAGGCGGCGAGAGCGTTGCCTCGGTCTCGGGGCTCTCGGCGTCGGAGGGTTGGTGGTTGTCGTCGTACTTGTTGCTGTCAACGATGTCGACCCGCTCGATCGTCTCCCAGTCCGCGGTAATGTGGTATTCGGCGGCGAGCCGACCGGTGTGGGCCTCGCCCGCGAGGATCACGCTCTCGAGCTGGGCGTCCGAAAGCAGGCCTTCACTAACGATGCGTGTCGGAAGGATGGGACGATAGTTTGGCGTGGGATGGGCCACCGCCGCCATAGCCGCTGATTGCACGAGCGCCGTTGGGTGTTTGGGGGCGCCGGGGATGCGTACGGTACGGGGCAGCCAGGTCTCGTAGACGCCGCTCGTTGCGGTCTTGGTGTCGGGCTTTGAGCCGCCGTTGCCAGGCGCGCTCGCCCCGGATTCGGTTTCGTAGGCGAGCTCGGCGACGGGGTCCCAATCCCGGGACGCGGTCGTGTCGGGCGTGGCGCTCGGCCGGGCGGCACGCGGCCGTGACGTTTGCTTGGGTGATGCGGTTCCGGTGTGCGTGTAGGCAAAGAGATTCAGGGCTGTGGACATGGCCGGCTTGGCCCGTTCCAAGGGCGGGCGCGGCGGCAAATGGGCGGCGATGGCATCGAGCAAGGTCTCGGCGTCGGGGACGCAGGTCTCGGGATCGATCGCGATGCGTGCGCTCGGGTCTTCAACCCGATCGAGGACGGTGAGACGGGTGTCGAAGGTGGTGCCGCGGCGTTGGTAAGCACGGCCCTCGATGGCGATCGAAAACGCAACCCGGGCATCATCGAGGTGAGCGAAGGCGCGTTGCCAATCCGGATCGCCGGGCAGGCAGTTGCGCGAGGTGATGGCAGCGAGCCGGCCGCCGGGGGCGAGCATGGCGAAGGCGGAGCGGAGGTGGCGCAGATCGGCGTCGTGGCGGCGGTGGTGAACTCCGGGACTGATCGAGAATGGCGGGTTCATCAGGACGACGGTTGGGATGAGTTTTGGCAGGTGATCGCGGATTGCTTCGGCGTTGTGCCGGGTCACAGTGTTTTCCGGGAAGAGCTGTGCCAGAAGCCGCGCGCGGGTGGGTGCGATCTCGTTGAGGTGGAGCATGCCGGGGGCTTTCGAGCCGAGCTCGCATTGGGCCATGACGGCGAGCATGCCGGTGCCGGCGGAGGGCTCGAGGACGGCGTCGCCGGGGCGGACGGCGGCGGCTTGCAGCGCGGCATAGGCGAGCGGCAGTGGTGTGGAAAACTGGTGAAACTGGATCTGTTCGGCCGAGCGCCGGGTCTGCGGAGGCTCTAGCTTGGCGAGCCTCTCGAGCATGGCCAGCATGCGCTTGTGGGAGCCCGCCTCCCGGCGCATGGCCCGGCCCCAGCGCTTGAGGAACAGCACGAGTGCGGCCTCGGCCGTCTCGTAGGCATCCCGCCAGACCCAGGCGCCGTCTACCTCGGTTGCGCCGAACGCGCCGGTTAGGGCGGCGCGCAGGGTGGCGGTGTCGAGATGCCGGCCCGGCTTCGAGCGCCGCCAGCAGATCCTTGGCGGCGGTGAGGAGTGCGGCGGCCTTGGGCCGCGGCCGGGGGGCCGCGGTTGCGGATGCGAGGGAAACGGCGGGTGCGGCGGCCGGCGAACGTAGGGGTTGGTCGACCGCCTCTCTGGCGTGGAGCATGGGCGGATTCTCCCTTGAAGGGGTTGAATGAGGCGGAGCCGCGGTCCGTTTTGGACGCGGTGCACGGATGGACGAGGCGAAACCGGATATTTCTCCGCGGCCTGCGTTAGACTCGTTCGGAAGCGGCTGGCCGGCCTCTTCGTGTCGGGGCGCGCGGTGGTGCGCCCCTATGGAGGGCCGGGGCCCAAGCGTTCAGTGCGGCCGGGCGTTCAGTACTCGTTGGCCATCATCACGGTGAGAACGCGCTGGGTGACGGTCGGATCGGCGGGATCTTCGGAGCCGTATTTGATGTCGGAATCGTAGTAGTCGATCTTCCAGAACAGCTTTTGCCCATCTAGGGTGAAGGCGCCGAAGTCGTACTCGCCATGGGGATCGTTGTCCCCGGTGAAGTCATTGAAGCTGCGAACGGTTGTTAGTGCTTGGGTGAGAAAGGCGTCGCCCTGGCGCTTAACGCCGGCGGTGGCGAGGACGGTGCCGCCTTGGAAGGTGCGGCGGAAAGTGTCGTTCAGGCTGGCGATGTCCTTGGCGGGATGGGTTTGGGGGTCAGGATATATGGCGGATCTCCTTGTGGTGTTTTCCAAATAGCTCGCTACCGCTGATCGACTCCCATTGGCCGCACCAGGATGTTGGCGCGACCGCGGGCCAGGTGTAGATTGCCTCGCGCTGGAGCCATAAGGACGGCGCATGGCGTCGGCATTCGGCGTGGTCGTCATGGATGTATGCGGGCTGAAAGTACCGGCAGTCAGCACATTTCATGGGTTTGCTCCTTTGATGGTATCGGTGGTGGCGTGGACGGGGATGCCCATGTTCAAAGGCCGCATATTCCCTCGCACTCGCCCGCCCAGAGATCGGACTGGTCGTCGGCGCCGCGGGTCTCGAGTTCCTCGAGGGGCCGGCGGTTGACGTTCACGTAGAGACGGCCGCCCTTTCTGAGCCCGGCCTGTTTGGTTGCCGGCATGTCGCGGATCAGACGATCGATTTCGACGGCCTCGTTCCAGTCGTCCGGGTCGTTGCGCAGTGACCGCCACTCGGCGGCGCTCCGGTACGGACAGAAGGTGCACGCCGAGCGCGGCGGGACCGGGTAGTCGTGCCTTGCGAGCCAGTCGATGCAGTCCTGTCGGCTCATCCAGCGCGCGTGCGGCGGCGGCCCGTCCTTCGTCGCGCGGTCGATCAAGGGGTGGCGCTTGGTAAGCCAGCGAACGTCAGAGGGCTTCATGCGCATCCACTTGTCGGCCGAGATCCCGAGCCACGAGCACGCGAGCGGCACGGCCGAGCGGATCGGCTTGTCGGCTGGCCGGCCGAGCAGCTCCTTAATGCGGCGCTGGATCGGCTTGATTTTGCAATTGGATGTGCATTCCCGCCTGAGCATCCCGTGCGAGCCGTTCGCGTTGAGGGTGAAGAAGGGCGGCGCGAGGTAGCCGTTCGCGCGGCCGGCCACGGGCTTCACACCGGCCGCGGTCTTGCGAATGTCGTCGGCGAGGTCGGAGAACTGGACGACCTCGACCGGGAATGGCAGCACGTTGCCCGAGCGCAGCCAGTCCAGATGTTCGTACACCGCGCCGGGCTCGGCGCTGGTGTCGGCGAATATGGCGAGGTCCGGCATAGGCTCGATCTCGCCATGCGCCGCCATCAAGGCTATGGTCGTCGACTGGACGCCGGCGCCGAGCGAGATCGCGTGTAGGAATGGTTGGGGTTCGGTCATCAATGCGCTCCCTTGGAGATGGCGGCGCCGGAGCGTTCGGCGGCGGTGGCCCGGCAGGTATCGAGCAAGGCCTGGTAGTCGGTGAGAAGGATGTCGGAGTTGCCGTTGACCAGGAATGCGAGCTGGGTCGTCATCAGGCGGATGGCCGGGTCGGTGCGCTGATCGCCGCCTTCCTCGATCACCTGGCGGCAGGCGCTATGGATGGCCAGCGCCACTCCGGCCGGGTTGCACGCGCCGGGGTCGACGATGAATAGGGCGTCATGGTGGCGGTCGTAACCGTCCGGAAGATTGGGGAAGGCGCTCATGCTCCCGCCCTCCGGGCCTTGGCGATCAGCCCTTCGACGGTTGCCGGCTCTGCGCCGCACGCCCTCCCCCAGCCTTGCAAGTTCCGCTTGAGGTCCGGCCAGTCGCAGATATGGGCGTTGAAGAGGAGATCGTCGGTCGTGGCCGCCAGCACGCACTGGCCGGATATATCAAGAGCGACGATGGCGGGCTCCGTCATTGGCGGCAGGCCGAGAAGCCAGCACAGAATTGCGACGAACTTGGGCGAGAGGGCCTCGCTCTTGCGCGGGTCCATCGGATGGGTGATGGGGACAGGGCCCGGGGGAAGTTGCAGGGGATGTTCGGTCTGCGGCATGGGGCGCACTCCATGGATTGGCCGGCGGTTATCGGGGTTGTGATAGAGATGGCGTTTGCTGCTTTCTCTGCGCTTTAGCGGGCGTGTCAGAAGATGGCGAAGCCGCCGCCGCCGCGGAGGAAGTCCACGAATTTGTGGACGTCGTCTTCGTTCACGTCATAGTGCGTTGCCGCGGGACGGTTCCAGCCGCGGCCGTCGCAGCCGTTGCACGAGCCGGTTTCGCCGTGGCGGGGGTGGCCGTCGGCGGTGATCATTTGGTTGGGCTGGTTGTTCTGCACGCCGACCGCATCAGTGCGAATACCGGTGCCCTGGCAACACTCGCAAGGCTGGTTCGGAATCAGTTTGATCGCTGCTTCGCGCATCTCGATCCATTTGGCGACGTCGCCGGTCTCAAGAGCGATTGTTAGCCGTTTGGCCAACTTTGCCGCGTCGGCGGCGTCGAGCCCGTCACCGCTGTTGTATTGCCAATGCTCGCGGGCAGCGGTCTCCCCGGGCGCAAGCTCGGTGACGAGCTGAGCGAGGGGACGCCAGCCCCAGACGCTGCGCTGGAAGTAGGCGCCGGCCTCGGTGGTCGGGTTCGAACCAAAACGTCCATTCCCATGGGTTCTTTCCTTGGGTTGGTGATGATCCGTCTGTCAGCGCGACGGGGCTGAGCCGTAGACCGGGAGCGGGGATGATCAGGCGTATGCCGCGTATCAGCAGGGCTGCTTCAGAGAAGGCGGCGGGTAGGGTGTGGAAGGCGCGTGCAGGGCGGCTTCGGTAAAGGCGTGTGGGACGGGCAGTGCGGCCGGGCCCCAGGGGTCGGTCTCGTCGCCTTTCGCAATTGCGTCGATGAAGGTGTCGCCGCAGTGGTCGATCGGCCGCCAGGACGGTTCGGCGTTGGCCTTGGTGATAGCGGTTTCGAGAGCTTCTTCGAGGGAATTTGCGGTCACCGTGACGGTGTTGGCGTAATAGTCGGCAAAACCGCATTGAACGGTGTAGGTGTTCATGAGGCGCTCTCCGTGAGGGGAGGGATGGCGGGTTTGTGCCGGATTGATCTCCCCGGCGCCGCCCGCGCGCGCCCTAGGGAGGCCGGCCTCGGGCTCTTGGGGACGCGAGGCTGGTGCGCGGGGCGAATGAATTTAAGGCGTTGTGGCGAGGCTGGGCTGGGGCGATGCCGGCGGTGGACCGAAGGTCACTTCGATTCGTTTGCCCCGGATTCTGATATCGGTAGAGCGGTTGTCGGGCATGAGCCAGAGGATGTCGCGGCAGATGGCATTGGGTTGGAGTGCGGGCTGATGTCGAAACTTCTTGTGGGTGCTGGGCAAAAAGTGCCCCGCCGGCACGGGATCGGCGGGGCGAAGGCACTCGGGTTGTGGGCGGCTAGGGGGTGCGGCGCAGGAAGGCAGGGATTGCCAACGCATCGGTTGGGTCGCTGTCGGAGGCTTTGCTGTCGCCGTGCGGCGGGCTCAGTGGCTGTTCCCGCTCGACGGTGATGTCGCGGCCGCCGTTGGCGATGGTGATGCGGGTGGCATCGTCGCCGGCACTATGACGGCGTCGTCGTGGTCGGGATCGGTTGCTGGTTCGTCTGCGCTGTCCGTGACCGGGCCTTCTCTATCGTCTTCGACGGTTGGTGCTGTGGGTGGCGCGTTCGTCCCGTCTGCGTCGTCCGCCGGGGCGGTGTCGGCCGAAGCGGTGTCTTCGGGGGTATCGTGCTCGGGGCTCGCGGGGGACGGGTCCGTGTCGAGTGCGGCGTCGTCGAAGGCCCGGAACCCGGGCGGGGTCCAGGCAAGCGCGGCGGCGTGTGCCTCCGGACTTACGCCGGGCGGCACGGTATCGCGGGCGGCGAAGACTTCTTCCATAGCGTTGGCCAGTTCGACCTTCTTGTGTTTGGCGTGGGCCTGCGCCCAGGCTTCGCCCAGGGTCTCGCGGGTAATATCGAGAATGCGGCTTTTGCGCATACGCTGCCAGTAGAGCTCGGAGGGCGGCCGGAAGTGGGCGGCAAAGTCGATGTCGAGCTGCGCGAGGGTGTGCTCGAGCTCGGGCCGGCCACCGTGCTCAAAGGCAAGTTGGCCGTTGACGGTTCTCGCGACGCAGGATGCGAACAGACGGCATTTGTCTGTGTGGCAGAGGGCACAGAGCTTCTTGAAGGCCTCGCCGTCGTTCTCTTCGTGCATCCAGTCGAGCGTGAGGCCGGCGCGGTTGGCGGTGAGGCTCTGTTCGCCGACGTTGATCTTGGCGAAGTCTTCGCCGTTGCCGCGCACCATCGGATGATCTGCGGTTTCGCGGATGGTGATGTTCAGGGCATTGGCGTGATAGCCGTTGTGGAAGATGCTGCGCGCGAGTTGGAACAGCAGCAGGTCGAAGGCGGCATCGAAGTCTGTCGCCTGAGTCGACTTGACGAGACCGGTTCTGATGGCGCGCAGCTCGTCGGCCAGCCCGATGCCGACGCCGGCTTTCTCGCGCGCTTCGGCGCGCGGATCGCGCGGCGAGGTGATGGGCGGCTGGATGTCGTGCCTGCCATGGTCAGGGTCGTCAGCCTGGGTGCCAGTCTTAGCTGCGGGCATGTCCTCGGGCCGGCGCCCATCCCAGCGGCTCACCGCCGATGACGGAAAGTGTTGAGAACGAAGGCGGCCGCGTGGTCGTGGTTACGGGCGGGGCGAGTGGCATTGGCCACGCCACGGTGAAGCGGTTTGCGCGGACCGGCGATTTCGTGGTCATCGTCGATGTCAACGACGAGAACGGCCGCGCGGTCCAGGGCGAGCTCGAGGCTGAAGGCCTCAACGGCATCTACCATCGCCTCGATGTCGCCGACGATGCCGCGGTCAAGGCGGCCGCGGATGAGATCGACTCGACACACGGAGCGGTCGCGGCGCTCATAAACTGCGCCGGCGTCCTGCAGAACCCGGTGCGCCTCGAAGAGCTCTCGATGGCAGAGCACGATCGCCTGTGGGACGTCAACTACCGCGGTACCTACCTCACGTGTCGGCACTTCGGCCTCAACATGGCGGCCCGTCGCCGCGGCGCCGTCGTCAACATCGCCTCGATCTCGGCGCTGTGCTTCCTGCCGGAGTTCGCCTACGGGCCGGGCAAGGCGGCGATCGTCTCGCTGACTGGCAGCCTCGGCGTCGAGCTCGGGCGCTCGGGCGTCAGAGTCAACGCGGTCGCACCCGGGCTGGTGCTGACGCCGGCGCAACAACGCAACTTCGAGGCCGGTACTCGCGATCCCACTCTGATGCGCGGCACCTCGGCGATGAACCGGATGGTCATGCCACAGGAGATCGCCGACGGTATCTACTTCCTGTGTTCGGACCAGGCCTCGGCGATCACCGGCATCACCATCCCCATCGATTGCGGCTGGATGGCGGCGATCACCTGGACGTTGCTGGGCGGCGTGCCGCACCCCGAAGAAGGCGGCTAACGGATCACCGCGCCTCTCAGGCCGAGGGTGGCGCCTCCGCATCTGTCTCGGCGGCATCGCCGGTGAGGGCGAGGAAGATGTCTTCGAGATCGGATTCCTCGGTCGTCATATCCAAGATCGTGAGGCCGGCGGCCTGCACCGCCGCCAGGATCTCGGCGATCTGGGTGCGGCTTGGCTGGTAGCGGATGCGGAGCTGGCGAAAGGGGGTGAGCTCGACCTCGTAGCCAGCGAGCGGAGCCGGGATCTCGGTCGGCGCCTCGGCCAGCGCCAGCGTCAGCTCCTTGTGGTCCAGTCGTTGCACCAGCGCCACCGTGGTATCGGCGGCCACCACCCGGCCGCGGTGGATGATGGCGATCTGATCGCAGAGCTGCTCGGCTTCTTCCAGATAGTGGGTGGTCAAGACGATGGTCGTGCCGCCCGAATTGAGCTCGCGCACCCGGGTCCAGAGCTGGCGGCGCAGCTCGATGTCGACGCCGGCGGTCGGCTCTCGAGGCGGCGATTGCCTCACGCAATCCGTCGCGAGGCTGCATCCACCACTCCGACCGTGGGTCACAATATGCAGCCCAGGAATATCGAAGGAAGCTCACCAAGCACGGTCTTGTCGGCTCGATGGGCCGACGCGGCAATCCCTACGACAACGCCAAGGTCGAGAGCTTCATGAAGACGCTGAAGGTCGAAGCCGTCTACCCCATCGTGCTACCCGCTCGGCGCCACATCGGGAAGATTCGGCGCGGCGAACACCTCGGTAATTTTCCCCAGGCGTTCACCCATCTCGCGGTGATCAGCGCGGCCTACAATCTCAATCGGGCGCTGGCCGGGCCGTCCATCCGTTCCTGATCGCGCTGAACTTGCGGCGCTGAGGGCGTGTGGGGGCAGGGTCGCGGCTGCGGTTATTGCCACCCCCGGGGGGGTTAAGTATCATCGCTCCAAGAGCTTGACCGCCGCCGCTGCGCGGGCTGACCATCCGAGGAGGACTCATGACACTCAATATGAAGACCGGCAAACTAGGGCATATTGCCACGCTCGATCATGTAAACGTTCTCACCAACGACGTTGAGGAATGCCGTCGGTTCTACGTGGATGGCCTAGGGTTCGAGGAGGGCTGGCGCCCCAATTTCAATCAGCCGGGACTGTGGCTGTACAGCGGGAGCGTCCCGGTGGTGCACGTTATGCAGACCAAATCGCCGCTGCCTGACCACAGCGGTGAGCTGGGTGATGATCATTTGGACTGTGTTCCCAAGGACTGCGGTGCCGTCGATCACATTGCGTTCCGTGCCCACAACTTCGAGAAATTCACCGCTCGTCTGGACGCAAATGGCATCAAATGGACCGATCGCGAGGTCCCGGGCATGGATCTGCACCAGGTGTTCTGCTATGACCCGCACGGGGTCAAATGCGAGTTCAACTTCGAGGGGCAGGACCGGCCGTGGAAAACGCTCGAGAGGGTCCAACGTGACGTGCAGAAGGAGCGGCTGAAGGCGAAGACCAAAGCCAAGGGCAAGTCGCGGGCAAGGAAAAAGGCCAAGGTAACCGCCTGAACCAAGCTTATCGGCGCCGAGCCGGCGGCGCCAGTAACAACAAACGGGCCGCGCTATGTTGCGCGGCCCTCGTCTTTTCGGCACCCGAGTCGTCGGCGGCTCCTACCCTCAGAGCAGGGCTCGGAACTCGACCAGCAACTCGGCATACAGGGCGCGTTTGAACGGCACGATCAGGTGGGGGAGGGTCTGCGGCGCGACCCACTTCCACTCGATGAACTCGGGATGCTCGGTCTCGAGATTGATGTCTTCATCCCGGCCAGTGAAACGCAGCGCGAACCACTTTTGGCGCTGGCCTCGGAAGCGGCCTCCCCACAGGTGACCGACGAGGTCGGCGGGTAGGTCATAGGTGAACCAGCCCCGACTCTCAGCAATGATCTCGGCACGGTTCGTGCCGATCTCCTCTTCGAGTTCACGCAAAGCCGACTCGTGAGGTGACTCGCCAGCATCGATGCCGCCCTGGGGCATCTGCCAGAATGGGCTCGGCATGTCGCGGCGGCGGGCGACGAACGCATCGTTGTCCACATTCAAAAGCATCATGCCGACGCCCGAGCGGTAGGCGTCAGGAGGTGGGTCGCTTTTCATGGCTCCACGGTTTCGGCCGCCAGCGCCGACACTGGCACCAGTGCCAGCCCCTTCTCGTCAAGCGATTGCGCCCAGGCCGCCAAACGTTCGATGGTGACGGGGTAGGGAAAGCCGATCCCGACAGCGCTGCCCGATGACTTGGCGATACGCTCAAGCTCGAAAAGGCGCGCATCGATGGCAACCCGCGAGGCCTCGAGATCGAGGAAACGGCTCGATTGTGCGTTGGGAATCCCAAGATCCATCGCCACCTGCTCGGCAACGCTATTGCGAGTGACACGGGCATCTAGAAACAGAAGGCCACGCGTCTTCAAGACGTCGAGGACCGGGCGCAGGTGACCGGCGGAGCTCGTGAAACGCGAGCCCATGTAGTTCGTTACGCCAACATACCCGGAACCGCGACCCAATAACCATTCGAGACGGCCAATGTTGTCTTCACTAGAGAGCGACGTCAGGAGCGTGTGGGGGCCGGGGTCGTTGGTCGGATAATTGAACGGTTCCATGGGGATCTGAAGCAAGACCTCATGGCCGGCGGCGCGCGCTTGGGCGATCCAGTCGGCAAGGTTGGGAGCGTACGGCGCAAAGCCCAAGGTCACACCTCCCGGCAGCTGCTGGATGGCGGCGTGGGTTGCTGATTGGCTGTGGCCGAGCCGGCCAACCACAAGAAGATCCGGCGTCTGACGCGGGAGCACGATCTTCAGCCGCGGACACGCCGCCGCTTTGTCGCGACCACGGACAGCGCTCACGATGAACCGATCTTCCCCAACCGGGCGCGGGAGCTCACCCTCGACGGCCCCAACCAGCTCTGGGTTGCTGACATCACCTATGTCGCGATCATGAGCGGCTTCGTCTATGTCGCGGTCATCCTCGATGCCTGGTCGCGTCGCGTGGTCGGCTATGTGTCAACGGCGGCGTAAAAATGTACCGGCGCGGCGGCGTAAAAATGTACTGCGGGCTGGGTGGTAGCTTGTCCCCGTAGTCCACGGGAGGGGGCTGTGGGCCGACGGGGACAAGCGGGGGGTTATTCGGACGGTTGCCGGCGTCGTGACCGGCTCTGCTTGAGGCGGTAGCTCTCGCCGTTGATCTCCAGGATATGGCCATGGTGGGTGATGCGGTCGAGCAGCGCGCCGGTGAGGCGCTCGCTGGCGAACACCGTTGTCCATTCCTGGAAGGGCAGGTTTGAGGTCACGATGGTGGCGCCGTTCTCGTAGTGCCGGCTGAAGACGTCGAACAGCAGCTCGCTTCTGGTCTGCGACAGGGGCCCGTAGCCGAGCTCGTCGACGATCAGGAGATTGACCCTGGCGAGCTGGGCCTGGAGGCGGAGCAGCCTCTTCTCGTCGCGCGCCTCGATCAGCTCGTGGACCAGATGGGAGGCTGTGGCGAAGCGCACGCCGAGGCCCTTGTGGCAGGCGGCGAGGCCGAGGGCGAGAGCGACATGGGTCTTGCCGACGCCGCTCGGGCCGAGCAGGATTAGGTTCTCGCGGCGCGCGATATACTCGCCGCGCGCGAGATCCAGCACCAGCATCTTGTTGAGCGCCGGGATCGCCTTGAAATCGAAGCTCTCAAGCTGTTTGACGACAGGGAACCCGGCCTGCTTGATAAGCCGCTCGACGAGGCGGCGCTCGCGGTCGATCAGCTCCATCTCCACCAGCCGGGCCAGGAACCGCACATGATCCAGGCCCTCGGCCGCGCACCGGCGCGCCAGTTTCTCGTATTCCCGCAGGAAGGTCGGCAGCTTCAGCCTCTTCAGGTGATGTTCGAGCAGGATGCGGGGGGCCTCAACCATGGCCGGCCCCACCGGCCAGCGGGGTGGCGTAGTCGGCGCTCCGCGTGGCGGCGACGAAGGGCTGGGGCAGGTGCGGATAGCGCGACAGGTCGAGATGCACGGGCCGCCTCTCGATGCGGGCCAGCAGCAGGTGCTTGACGGCGTCGAAGCCGATCAGGCGGCGCTTCACCGCGTCGCGCACCGCGGCCGCCACCTGCGGTTCCGGGAAGTCTTCGTGCAGGCGCAGCACCTGGATGTATTCGCGCTTGCCGCGCGGCCCGAAGCGCGCCTTGAGGAGGCGGCGCAACGTGTCGAAGGCCGGATCGAGCTTCCACCCTCTCAGCGGCGCCGCCTGGTCCAGGGCGCCCGGCTTCTTCTCCAGCAGCGACAGATAGTGCAGCGGGTCGTAGACGACGTCGCCGCGGACATAGCTGCGCCGATGGCGGGCGACGATCTCGGCGCCGAGCGCGATCTCGACCCGGTCGACATAGCCCTTGACCGTCACCTTCTTGTGGGCGTGCACCGCCGGTGCCGAGTAGTCCACCAGCCGGTAGCGCACCAGGGCCGTCGACGAGACCTGGCCCGGCACATGCTCGCAGGCCTCGAAGGGAACCGCCGGCAGATCACGCAGGGCCTCGAGATCGGCGAGCAGCGCCGCCGCCTGCTCCCCTGCCGAAGCGGTCGCGGAACAGATAGTGCGACTGAAGATGTGAGAACGCCTGCGTCCTGAGGCGCGTGCCGTCGCCCAGGATCCGCGCCACCGCCAGGGTCGTGTTGTCGTAGAGGATCGAGCGCGGAACCCCGCCGAGGAAGGCGAAGGCGCTGACATGGCCGTCCAGGAATGCCTCCGTCGTCTCCCGGGGGGAGGCCTTCACGAACCAGACATTGGAATGGGGCAGGATCAGGCAGAAGAAGGCAACCTTCTCGCGCCGGCCCGGCAGCTCCACCACCGCCTCGCCGAAGTCGACCTGGGCGTGGCCCGGCGGGTGATGCAGTGGAACGAAAGCCTCGCGCGTCGACTGCCGCCGGGAACGCACATAGTCCTTCACCATGCAGACCGTGTGGAAACTCTGGGTGGCGGGGATGGAGGTTTAGGTAACCATGATTTGCGGCGATCCCACGTAATCTGGCGGTTTGGCGCCGGTAGCCCTGTGGAAGGGGCTCCAGGCCTCCGTGGATCGATGTGCGGCGCTCGATTTTGGCCTGATTCCCGTCTCATGCCCTCGCGGCGGCGATCAAGGCGGGAACACCTACCAGCGAGATCGCGCGGCGGATGTTGTAAGCCAGCGCCGTGATGCTGAACTCGCCGCGCACGTTCTCCAGCCGCCGGGTCAGGAAGGCACCCTGGCCCATCCATTGTTTGATTGAGCCGAAGGGATGCTCGACGCTTTCACGGCGCGCATCGAGCAGCTCCGGGCGGGCCGCCAATCGTTCTGCCATGCGCTCCAGGATCGCTTCGGCGCTTGCGCTTGCTGTGTAGCGCCAGGCGTTGGCCGTCGGGGCAGATGTAAATGTCCTCGCCGCCGTCATAGCGGAAGCGTTCCTTGGGAAAGAGCCCCTGGCTCACCGTGGATCCGCGCTGGGGCTTGGGCACATGCGGCACGACGCCGGCATTCTCGCAGGCCTCGATATCCTCGATCTTGAAGTAGCCCGCGTCGGCGACCGCGTCGATCCGATCGACGGCCAGGTTCCGACGGGCCACCACCGCCGTCTCGGCCAATAGACCGAGATCGCTGACCTTGTTATGGATCTGCTGCTCGGCGATCAGTTTGTGCTTGGCGTCCACGGCGATCTGAATGTTGTAGCCGACACCGACCCGGGTCTCGGCGTACATCGCCCGGCTGTCCGGATCCGTCAAAGAGAGCTGGTCCTCGCCACTCGCAGCCAGCGCGTCTCGATGTTCCTCAAACCGCTCACGCCGCCCTTGGATCGCAGCGATCTTCTCCTGGATATGCTCCACCTCGCCGCCGCCGGTGCCGCCCTCGTCTTGCTCGTCGGCCTCGTCGAGCCGGTCGAGATAACGCGACAACCTCTCGTCGCTCTCGGCCAACGCCTTCGCCAGCTTCGCTTTGGTGAAGTTCCGCTTCCGGCTGTTCACTGCCTTGATCCGTGTACCGTCAACCGCCACCAGCTCGCGTCCGAACAGCTCCAGTTCGCGGCATAGCCTCACGAACTCCCGAAACACCTGTCGGAAGGCCGCCCGATTGATCCGCCGGAAATCGGCGATCGTCTTGAAGTCTGGCGACAAACGCCGCAACAGCCAGATCACTTCGAGATTACGCTTGCTCTCTGCCTCCAGCCGGCGGCTCGAACGTACCCGATTGAGATAGCCGTATATGTAGAGCTTCAGCAGGTCCGCCGGATCGTAGCCGGGACGACCTATCGCCTTCGCCGCGGCGCGCTCGAAACCAGCGGCCGCTAGGTCCAAACCATCCACGAAGGCATCGATGAAACGGACCGGGTTATCCCGGCCCACGTAATCGTCCACTGCTTCCGGCAGAAGCAGAACCTGAGAGCGGTCAACGCCAGGAATGTGTCTCATGGCGGACCCTAACATCGCCATGAGACGGACGGAATCCCCCGCCACCCAGAGTTTCCACACGGTCTGCATGGTATAGCCGCCGGCGAACCCGTGCTCGTCCCGCAGCCGCTCGAAGATCCGGTGCGCCGTGTGGCGCTGCTTGCGCGGCACGTCCGGATCCGTGTCCGCCTCCAGGATCGCGTCGACGATGCCGGTGAACCCATCCAGCTTGGGCCGCCGGTAGCCCGGCGGCGCCGAATAGCTCAGCATCTTCTTCACCGTCCGGCGGTCGATGCCGAACCGACGGCCCGCATCGTGATGGCTCAGACCCTCGTCGACAACCGCCAGACGAACCGCCGCATAGAGCTCCACGCCGTACATCTCATGCCCCTCACCACAACCGACAAGGGGCTATAGGTGGCGCAATTTTGCGCCGCCGCGACCGGACCGCCCAGCCGCTCCGCGTGCTGCATTATTCCTCCGCCGTTAACAGGCTGCGTGTCGGCGATCACGTCTACACCGTCCGCTCCCTGACGAGCGACGGCCAGGACCTCACCCTCGACCCGCAACGCCCGCTGGAGGTGGGCGATACACTGGCCCCGGCGGGCACCATCCGGGTGCGTGCCCAGGCTGTGCGCTCCCGCCCCCTGCGCCGCACCCCGGACTGGTGGGGACCCTGGACCTTCTCATGGCAGGAAGTGATTTGATGGCGGCCGACCCGCTCGTTCACGTGCTCGCCACATTCCCGGACACGACGCCGGTCTATCGGTTCTGGTCCGGCGCCGATGACCTCACGCTCGATGGCGAGACCTATCAGGGACGAAGCTTCATCGCGCTCTCGCCGGCCGAGGCGTCACTTGAAGCACCCGACCGGCGCATGACGGCGAGCTTCCACATGGGACCTCTGACGACGGCGCAGCGCATCGAGCTTCTGCAGGACCCCGGCCCGCTCACCGTGCAGATCGAATGGATCGCCTCGACCGATCAGGGGCAGAGCTGGACCAGAATGCCGCGCAAGTTCGTCGGCCGGCTGTCGCGGCCGGCAATCAGAAACGGCATCTACACCATCGAGATCGAGACCTATGGCGGCGATGTCGACCGGGGCCGTCCGCTCAAGTGGAGCCACGAGGATCAGCAGGGGCGCTTCCCTGGCGATCTCGGCTCGAATACATGCGCGCGCTTGCGGGTGGCCTCGCGGAGCAGAGATGGCCGCCGTAAGCGACATCCTAACAGCCCAGCAGGGCGCCTACGAATGGCAGGTGCGCGACTGCCTGACGACGGCGCGGGCATTGATCGCCGGGTTGCTGGGCGAAGCGAGGGCGGGCGACTATCAGAAGGGGGTTGCGGCCTGGCACGCGATGCCCGAATGCCGCGCCATCCTTCGAGTCCGCCATGCATTCGGCGGCGTGGGTGCCGCGCACGCGGTCGGCTTCGCGACGTTCCCCGGCGTCGATGTGCTGCCCGGCGATACACCAGTTGAGCCCGGCGATATCGTGCAGATGGCAGGCTGCATCGAAGTCGGCGGTGGGCGGTGGATCACCGATGAATTAGGCGATCTGATCGGCTTCGTCTCCGACGGCCATGAGATCCTGCACTGGTCGGCGCGCGGATCGCATCAACACGGCGACGCTGGCACTTGCGCAATCGCGCGAGCACGACTGGCTGGAGGCATCGCTGCCGGAATATTCGGACGCCGATGCGCTGGCCCGCGATGGGGAGCGCCTGCCGCAGGACATCGGCACACGGCCGTTCGTTGCCGACCCCGTAGCCGGTGCGCGGCTCTTGGCGATCGCGCTCAGGCGGGCGCGGGCGAGCGCCACGTATCGTTACCGCCTAAAGCCCGGCGCGGCCATGGAGTGGCTCGCCATTGCGCCGAGCGATTGG
The DNA here is from genome assembly GCA_965248765.1 of Alphaproteobacteria bacterium. Taxonomy (GTDB): domain Bacteria; phylum Pseudomonadota; class Alphaproteobacteria; order VGEJ01; family VGEJ01; genus CBDFKF01. Next base: position 595,878 of record CBDFKF010000002.1, on the reverse strand, counting down.
CTGACGGTGAGCGATCCCGAGCATGGGTTCGCGGATCATCAGGTGATGGTCACGCGCACCGGCGTCAACGAAGACTGGTCGGTCACCCTCGATCTCGTCGAGCAGCCCGACGGGGTCTATGCCGACACCCTGGTGCTGCCGCCACTGAAGCCACGCGCCATCACCTTTCCGACGATCCAGACCGTGCCGGCGGTCACCAGCCTGCTCGCGGTCTACACCTACGACATTGCCCGCGACGGCACCGTGGTCTGGCATATCGACGTGATCTGGGACTATGCGCCTTATCAAACCCGGATCCGGGTGACGGACGGCAACGAAGTGCTCGTGACAGAGGCGTCGATCAGCGGCACCGCCCAGCGATTCACGGTGGATACGCCAGGCACGTACAACGTGAGCGCCTACCACGTCACGTTGGACGGCTTCTCGTCCCCTTCCGCCGAGACAACCGTCACCTTTAGCTGGTCGGACGTGCCGATGCCGGCCCCGGTGATCATTTCATCCGAGCAGTACGGGACGCAGCTCCAGCTCGTGGCGATGCCGGTGGTGAACCGGGACGTGACCGGAATCGAGGTCCGCTATACGCGGGAGGAGATCGACGGCGTCAGTGATCTGGCGGCGATCGATGAGGCCGGGTGGTTGACCGCGGCGCGGGCCGATGTCGCGCTCGTGGCGCCGATCAACAGCGACCAGCCCATTGTCGGAAACGTGCTGATCCCGTCCACCGGCCGCTATCGTATGTTCTGCCGGCTGTTCAACAGGGTGGGAAACTACAGCCCGATCACGGAAATTGGCTACAAGGTTTTTGTCATCCCCGCCGTCGAGACACTGACGCCGCAGCAATGGCCTTTACCTATATCTGGCGGTCGACGCGCACACAGGAAGGCGGGGCATGGGCCGACGATGACTTCGCGGCGCCGGAGCTCTGGGCCTACGTCCTCCCGATGTCCGAGACCGACAGCACGTACTACGAAACGCAAGCGATTGACCTGGGTGCCGCATCGAATGTCGAGGCTTACGGCGCGACCGTGAGCTACGAGCCGCCTGACCCCGCAGACCGGTCACGATATTTATGTCTACCATGGCATAACCGACGTTCGGGCGAACGCAACCGAGCTTGCGGTATCTGGGCGGACGAACATCGGTGTGTCGGCGCGCTATCTGTGGTTCCGGGTGCACCTCAAACAGTGGCGCGGCGCGGCGGTCACGCGTTTCGCGCCGGAGATCAGAAGGCTGTCGTAATGGCGCGATGCTATCGGGCTATGCATGGGACCGCGCTCACGCTGGCGGTGGACGCACCAGACGGCGATGCGACGCTTTCATGGGAAGGCGGCAGCGCGGCGGTGACCGTGGCGGGCGGGCTGTGTACCATCCCGCAGTCTGTCGCGGCGCAAGTGCCGCGACCGGCTAATCCGCTTGATCACGTCCGCTGCATTCTACGTTGGGACGGCCCAGTGAAATGCATCGACTACCTACATAACCATTCTCATCACGTGCTGGAGGCACGCCACCGATGGCAGCAGACCTAGGCTTCGACACCGATGCCAATGGCATCGCGAACCTGACCGGCAGCGCGACCGGCTTCGCGAGTCAGATCATTAGCTGGATCAACAAGTTTAAGTCGGACTCGGGCGACAACCCGTTCGGCACCGCCGCCCTGAAGGATACCGGCACGACGGAGGGCGATCTGGCGAAACTTGGGACCGACGGACGGTTCGTTAGCGCGCGGTTGCCGACTCTCACGGCGGGCGATATCCCGGACTTGAGCGCCGCTAAGATCACGTCGGGCACGCTCAGTCGAATCGCCTGCCGACCGTGCCTATCGCCAAGGGCGGGACGGGCGCGACAACGGCCGCCGCGGCGCTCGAGGCGCTTGGCGGGCGCACCAAGCTCTACGAGAACACGGGCAGCTCACTGGATTGGAGCGCAGTGTTCGGCACGGTGTCGTTCACGGTGACGGACATCGACAATTTCGACTACATCACGCTCAACATCAGGGAGAGGCAGAACACAAACGTGCCGTGGAGGTATGACATGGGGACGGTGCCGCGCCGCTTCATTCCGACAGACTCGACGCCGGGTGTAGCCGGGAGCGACGCCAACGTCACCCTCCTTAACGGGATTTCTATGCTCTTAACGATTGGCCGAAGCGCGGCCGGCACCACGCTGTATTTGAAGCCCCAAGCAAGCGTCTACGCGCAAGTCCTGGCTATCTGGGGCGGCGACTTCTAGTCCCGGCGGCCGGCCGCATTCGCAATTGCCATGAGCTCTCGAAGGAGGGGCGAATTACCGATGCGGCAGAGGCAATTTCTGCTCGCCAATCCGGGCAACGAGAGCGGTCACCGTCTGACAAGCGCAAACCCGTGCAGACGAGCGAACCTTGTTGTTGGTTTCACGCTTGGCGCTGAGGGAGTAGGGTGCTCATCGCCCTCAGTGTAGCGGGTCGGTGCCGTATGCCTGCGCCAGATGTCGATTCCCCCATCATCGGGCGACACCTCGGCTCCGTCGTACAGGCTGTGGCGGATAGCGATTATTGTGCGAGGGGATCAGCGTGCCGCGAGACGTGCCTGCACCAAGCCTGACGATAGGGGCTGCTGGCGCATTCGGCGTCCGCGGCCAGATTATGTAAACGCCGATTGTCGCTACGGTCGATAGGGCCCGTGGTTCGCGATCACGCCGGGGCTCGGCCATTGCGGTAGCGCGTCGAACGCGCGTGAGCCGCACGCGGTGCAGCGCGATACTGGCCGTCCCGGCGCTGCCCCGAAAGGCTGCCTCGGCCATGCTCGGGCGTCTGTGCGTCGTGCCGACAGGGCTGGTGTCTCACGCCGTCGTAAGCACTGCCGTGCATGGCCGCGGCGGATCGAACGGACAAGGTGGGCGCCGACAAGGCGCTGGCGGTGGCGGTGCGGATTTCGCCAGACATGGGACCAGATCCGTTCACATAACAAGAGCCTGTAACACGGCTTGGCTGTATGATGGTTGCGCCGGCTCGCCTCGCCTTCCCGCCGGACCGAGCGATGAAACCAAGGACAGGAGAAAACTCATGCGGCAGTTCCTTCGATATTGCGTTGTCGTCGTTCCCGGCCTCTTGCTGCTCGCCGCCTGCGGTGGCGGTGGCGACGGTGTTGGCGCCGGTGTTGGCGCCGGTGTTGGCGCCGGTGGCGACTTGACCCCGACCCAGCAGCAGCTCATGGGCAACCTCGAGGCCGGCAAGGCCGCGGCCGGCGCGGAGCCCCGTTTCGGCAGCGTCACCCAGAGCAGCAACGTCAACAATGCGGGCGTGACCTCGGACCGCGCCCAGACAACTTTCGACAACGGTGTCTTTTCCCTGACCGTGACGGACGAGAACGGTGAGACGGATTTGTCCCTGAACAGCCGGGACCATACCTATTCTAGCCTGATCGGCACGGCGTATGCGGAAGATGGGGAGATCCCCGGCGTTTCCGTAGGGGCTTGGGTCCTGGCGCGGCAGACGGAGGGTACGACGACAGTGGCCGTGGCGTATACCTCTTGGGAGAGTGTGGACTCGACGAATTACCTAGCCGGCGGATACTGGGTGACGGGCTTGGACGACGGCGCCGGCGGGGTGGACATTGACCTCGGCGCCTTCTTCGACTGGGGCGCCGGTTCGATCTTCAATCGTGGCGATAGCTGGACGAAGCCGACAACCGGCACCGCCGCCTATACCGGCGCTGCGCAAGGCACCTATCTCTACGAGGGAACGGAGAACGATCTTGGTATCTGGACGGGTGGCCTGAAGCTTGACGCCGATTTCAACGACGGCACCATCAGCGGCGGAGTGGAAAGCATTTACCACTACTCTGCCCTCAGTGACCTGGAGGATGGTGAGGGGATCGGGTTCGACGGCTCAGTTACCCTCGGCGGCGCGCCGATCGCAGACGACGGAACGTTTAAGGGGACTTTGTCCATCGTCGGCCCCGACATTACTTCCTCTTCGGGCAACTGGGGCGGCGTGTTCTCCGACAACGATGACGCGGACACGACCCCCGATTGGGTCGGTGGAACTCTCGGCGGAACCTTCGAGGACGACGGCGGCGAGGGCGCCTTCGTCGGCGTGTTTGTGGGTGCCAACGAGTAATTCCGGTGGCTGGCGCCGGAGGTTGACCGCTCGAACGCTCCGGGCCCGAGGCCATCCGAGCGCCGCATCGCGGCGGCGCTCGGCGATGGGGCGGCCGCCTACAGGATGACGCGCTTCGCTCGAGGAGGGGCGCGGGCGGCGGCTCTCCTTGCCTGGGCGCTCGTGGTCTTCGCCGTCCTCTCCGGCCCCGCCCTCTGCGCCGGCGCGCACGCGCCCCCTTCCGTCGACGACGCGAGGCGCCTGCTCGCCGGCGGGGACGTCGCCGGAGCCCTGGTTCTCCTGCGGCGGGCGGTCGCCACCGATCCCGACGATCCCGATGCCCGGTTCGTGCTCGGCATAGCGGCCCTCACCGCCGCGCTGGGTCCGGCGCCGCCTGGCGGCGGCCCCTGGACCGAGGAGGCGCGCCTGAGCCTCCTGGACGAGGCGGCGGCTGCCTTTCGACAAATGCTGGCAGACCGCCCGGGGCTGCCCCGGCCGCGGCTCGAGCTCGCCCGGGTGCTGTTCGAGCGCGGCCGCTGCCGCGAACCCGCGAGCGATATCCTGGGCCAGCTTCTGGGCGATGATTGCGACGCCGCGGCGCGCCACTTCAGCCGCGTGCTGGGGGGCGGCCTGCCGCGGGTTGTGGTCTCGAACATCAACCGCTTTCTCACCGCGATCCGCGCCCGGAAGCGTCTCTCGGCCTCCGTCGCGCTTGCCGTGGCGCCCGACACCAACGTCAATGCGGCGACCGAAGCCAGGATCGTCGAGATTTTCGGCCTGCCGTTCCAGCTCAACGAGGACGCGCGCGCCTCCTCGGGCGTCGGCCTGATCGTCTCCGGGTCGGCCGAGTACCAGCACGCGATCACGCTCCGGCCGTTCGCCGCGACCGCGGGCCGGCTGCGGCTCGGCGCCGCGCTCTACCGGCGCGAATACGGCGGCCGGCGCTTCGACGACATGACGCTGTCGCTTCACGGCGGCCCGCGGTTGCTCTACCGGCGCGGCGATGTCAGCCTGCTGGCCCAGGCGAGCCGGCGCTGGTCGGCCGGCAGCATCTTCGGCGACGGCCTTGGTCTGCGCCTCGAGGGCGGACGCCTGTTCGGCAACCGCCTGTGGCTCGGAGGGCGTCTCGGAGCCATGCGGCAGACCCACCGGACGCAAACGCGGTTTGACGGCCCTCGCTTCGATGCCGAACTGCACGCGACCTTTCGTGCGACCCCGGCGGTCAAGCTCGGCGCCCGCGGCGGCTGGCGCCGCGCACGGACCGAAAGCCCCACCGAGGGCTACGACAGCCTGTGGGCGAGCACCTCTGCGGCAGTCGATCTGCCCCGAATATTGGGACTAAGCGGCTTCGGATTGGACATTTCCCATCAGGTTCACTTCACCGATTACGACCGGGCGAAGCCCCGCCTGCATCCCGATCCCCGGACGGACCGGCTCCACGTCTCGCGTCTCACGGCCTACAACCGGGGCGTCGAATACCAGGGCTTCACGCCCATGCTGTCGCTGGTCCATGAGCGCCGGGCCTCGAACATCGCGCTTCACGAATATCGGCGCAGCCGGGCCGAGATCATGCTTCGCCGTCGCTTCTGATCGGCGTGGTTGCAGGACACCTCATGCTGATCGGGACGCGGCCGTGCGAGAATGCGCATCCAGCCGCGCTGCCCGTCGAGGTCGCGGCATCCAATACCGAGCGGCCACCCGCGCGCCAGATGTCGATTTCCCCCGTCATCGTCCTGGATCGGCGCAGCGAGCGTCGCCGGCGCGATGTCGGGAGCGGCGAGTCCTAGCGCGCGAACACCCCCTGAACAAACTGCCCGGATATTTCCCGGCTCGCCTTGCACGTTCGTGCCGCGTTCTGCCGGAATATGCCGAATGGCTATCGCCGGCCGAATCAAGAAATGGCGGTTTTCTGCGGTAAAGGTGGTGCCCACAGGTGGGATCGAACCACCGACCTCTCCCTTACCAAGGGAGTGCTCTACCTCTGAGCTATGTGGGCGATCGGCGCGCGGCCACCTTGCCATAGGCCGAAAGCCGTGCGCAACGCCCGCTCGGTCTTGGCCGCCCCCTTGACCATCCGGTGGGCGCTTGCCACCTTGGGCCGTGGCGAGCCGTGAAGAGGGTAGCGCGAAGACCGAGCGGACAGCCGCCGAACGGCAACGGCGGGATGAACGCTTGAGCGTGGCGCTGCGGAGCAACCTCAGGCGCCGCAAGGAGCGCGCGCGTGCCCTCGATGACAAGCGAGAGTCGCCGCGTTCTGAGCCCAACGATTGAACCCGCCGCTGCGGTTCGAGCACAGCGGCGGACGGCAGCACTAGCGAGACGAAGGCGATGGAACGAATCCGTGTGCGCGGCGGGCGACCGCTCCGCGGCGAAGTCCGGATAAGCGGCGCGAAGAATGCGGCTCTGCCCCTCATGACGGCGAGCCTGCTGAGCGAGCAGCCGCTCGTTTTGTCCAACCTGCCGCATCTCATCGATATAGCCACGCTCGCCACCTTGCTCGCGCACCTCGGCGTTGAGGTGCGGCTCGATGCGGCCGACGGCGGCAGTGCCTCGGCCGGCGGCACCATGGTCTTGCGCGCGGCGACCATCACCGAGACCGAGGCGCCGTACGACATCGTGCGCAAGATGCGCGCATCGATCCTTGTCTTGGGACCGCTCCTCGCGCGCTGCCGCCGGGCCACGGTGTCGCTCCCCGGCGGGTGCGCCATTGGTACCCGACCCGTGGATTTGCACCTCGACGGTTTGCGGCGCCTTGGTGCAGAGCTCGAGCTGCGGGACGGCTACGTACATGCGAGCGCTCCCCAAGGTCTCATGGGTGCCGTGGTCCGCTTCCCGACGGTCTCGGTCGGCGCGACGGAGAACGTGCTCGCGGCCGCCTGCCTTGCGCGCGGCGAGACCGTGATCGAGAACGCCGCGTGCGAGCCGGAGGTTGGCGACCTGGCCTGCTGCCTGGTCGCCATGGGTGCCGAGATCGACGGCATTGGCAGTGCGCGCTTGCACGTCCGTGGCGTGCCGTCCCTGGGCGGTGCAACACACCGGGTTCTGCCTGACCGGATCGAGACCGGCACCTACGCCGTCGCCGCCGCGATGACGGGGGGCGAGATCGAGATGGTGGATACGCGGCTGGAGTTGATCCAGGCCGTGGCCGATGCTCTGGTCGAGATCGGCGTTGAAACGGCCCCGACCAGTCGCGGTGTACGCGTCGTCCGCAACGGCGCTAACATGACGGGGATCGATCTGACGACCCGGCCCTTTCCCGGCTTTCCCACCGACATGCAGGCGCAGTTCATGGCGCTCCTGAGCACGGCACGCGGGGCCTCGGCGATCACTGAAGCGATCTTCGAGAATCGCTTCATGCATGTTCCCGAGCTCTGCCGCATGGGCGCTGACATCTCGCTGCGTGGCACCTCGGCGATCGTCCGCGGCGTGCCCCAGCTCAGAGGCGCGCCGGTGATGGCGACCGACCTGCGGGCCTCGGTGTCGCTGGTCCTCGCCGGCCTCGCGGCTGAGGGCGAGACGTTGGTCAGCCGGATATACCACCTCGATCGCGGCTATGAGCATCTGGTCGAAAAGCTGGCCGGGTTGGGCGCTGAGATCGCGCGCGAGCCGGTGTAGGCGATGGCGCGCCGATCGCTACGTGCTCCGCTCGCGAAGGGGAAGTCGCTGCGGCTGCGGGCGGAGGACGTCGACGACCTCGCCGTCATTTCGGCCTGTCTCCAGGACGCCGTGGTGCGGCTCGAAGATATGTCGTACATGCCTGGCCAGCATCGCTTTGCCGCCATCTTCAACCGTTTCCGCTGGGAGCGAGAGGACGAGCCGGCGCCGGCACGAGGTGAACGCATCCGCTGCGGCGTACATTTTGAGGGGGTGCTTGCGGCGCAGACGCTCAACCTTGCGCAGGACAACCGAAAACAAGTGCTCGATCTTCTGGCGATCACGGCGGATCCGGTCGAGGACGGCGGCGCAATCGTCCACCTCGTCTTCGCGGGCGGTGCCACAGTGAGGCTTGAGGCCGAGTGCATTGAATGCCAACTTAGCGACCTCGGCGAAGCGTGGGAGACCCGAAGCCGGCCGTCCCACGCAATCAACGAGGACGAGTGAGCCGATCCCGGTGCCGCCCGGTGGCGGTCGCACGCAGGGGTGAGGCACCGGCCAGCCGGGAGAAGCGCAGTGCGATCTGACGAACCGCTGGTGCTCGCGGTGCCCGCGGGTCGCATCCTGGCGGAGGCGCTCCCCCTCATTCGTCGCGCCGGGATTGAGCCCGAGCCGGCGTTCGAGGACCCGGACTCCCGCAAGCTTCGCTTTCGCACGAACGTCGACGAGGTGAGCCTGGTGCGGGTTCGCAGCTTCGATGTGGCGACCTTCGTCGCGTTCGGTGGTGCTCAGCTCGGGATTGCCGGCAACGATGTGTTGATGGAGTTCGACTACTCCGAGGTCTACGCCCCGCTCGACCTTGGTATCGGCCGTTGTCACCTCGCCGTCGCCGAACCGGCAGCGATGGTGGCAGAGGACGATCCGTCGCGGTGGAGCCACGTGCGCATCGCCACCAAATACCCGGCGCTCACGCGCCGCCATTTCGCCGCCCGTGGCGTCCAGGCCGAGTGCATCAAGCTCCACGGCGCGATGGAGCTGGCGCCTGCTCTGGGGTTGTGCCGGCGCATTGTCGACCTCGTCAACACCGGTGTCACGCTCAAGGCCAATGGTCTGGTCGAGGTCGAACGGATTGCCGAGGTGACCTCGCGGCTGATCGCCAACCGCACCGCCCTCAAGATCCGAACGGTCGCGCTGCATGGCTGGATCGAGCGCTTCCGGGAGGCGGTGAATGGCGCGTAGGCTCGACATACGCGATGCCGACTTCGCCGCCGGGTTCGAGCAGCTCGTCGGCGCCAAACGCGCAAACGGCGAGGACGTCGATGGTGTCGTCGCCGAGATTCTGGCGACGGTGCGCAGCGATGGCGATAAGGCCGTTTGCAGCTACGAAGAGCGCTTCGACGGGTCTCCGGTGCGCCCCGACCAGCTGCGAGTCGGGGCAGACGAAATCGCCGCGGCCGCCGGGTCCGTCGCACCGGAGGTAGCAAGCGCGCTCGAGCATGCGGCCGAGCGGATCACGGCGCATCATCGCCGCCAGGTGCCGAGCGACGATCGCTACATCGATGCCGCCGGCGTGGAACTCGGCACGCGGTGGACAGCACTTGCCGCGGTCGGCATCTACGTGCCCGGTGGCACAGCCGCGTATCCGAGCTCGGTTCTGATGAACGCCGTGCCCGCGCGGGTGGCCGGTGTTGTGCGCATCGCCATGGTCGTCCCGCGCCCAAACCCGGTCGTGCTCGCCGCCGCACATCTTGCCGGTATCACCGAGATCTATCGCGTCGGTGGGGCCCAGGCGGTCGCTGCCCTCGCCTACGGGACCGAGATGATCGCGGCGGTGGACAAGATCGTCGGACCCGGCAACGCGTACGTCGCCGCGGCCAAACGACAGGTCTACGGGACCGTGGGTATCGATCTCATCGCTGGGCCATCGGAGATCCTGGTGGTCGCCGACGGCCGCAACGACGCCGACTGGATCGCGGCCGATCTGCTGTCCCAGGCAGAGCACGACGTCGCGGCGCGGGCGATGCTGATCACCGATGATCGCTCCTTCGCCGACCGCGTCGAGGCGGCCGTGGAGAAGCGTCTCGTCGCGCTCGAGCGGAACGATATCGCGGCTGCGAGCTGGCGCGACCACGGCGCGGTCATCTGTATCGAGGCGCTGAGCGAGGCGCCGGCGCTAATCGATCGAATCGCGCCCGAGCACCTCGAGCTCGCGCTCGAGGATGCCGATGCGTTAGCGTTAGACGCCGAGGTGCGCAACGCCGGCGCCGTTTTCCTCGGCCGTCACACTCCGGAGGCCATCGGCGACTATGTGGCCGGCACCAATCATGTGTTGCCGACGGGACGGAGCGCGCGTTTTTCCTCGGGTCTGTCGGTCCTCGATTTCATGAAGCGCACCTCGATTGTGCGGTGCAATGCCGATGGCCTGGCGCGCATCGGCCCAACCGCCGTCACGCTGGCCGACGCCGAGGGACTGGCCGCCCATGCCGAGTCGGTACGGATCCGGCTCCGCAGCACCTCCGCCTGAAGGCCCGTGTCGAAGCCTGCGACCGGGCGCATTGTCAAACTGACGCTCGATGAGCGCACGGTCGTGCGGCGCGGTCCTGATGTCGAGCAGGAGCGGCGCGTCGCTATCTTCGATCTCCTGGAGGGCAACGAGTTCACCCCGGCTGGCATCGATGCCGGTGTATTCAGCCTGCACCTCAGCATCGAGGAGAACCGGCTTCTGTTCGACATCCGCGCCGAGGACGATTCGCCAATGCAGACGGTGACGCTGGCACTGACGCCGTTTCGCGACGTCGTCCGCGAGTACTTCATGATCTGCGAGAGCTATTTCCAGGCGATCAAGACGGCCACCCCCTCGCGCATCGAGACCATCGATATGGCGCGCCGCGGTATCCATGACCAAGGCTCGGAGTTATTGCAGGAGCGGTTGGACGGCAAGATCGAAATGGACTTCGGCACCGCGCGCCGTCTGTTCACCCTGATCTGCGTCCTGCACATCCGGGGCTGACGATGGCGGTATTGCCGGGGAGTGTTCTGTTCGCCTGCACGTTCAACGCGGCACGCTCGCCGATGGCCGAGGGAATCATGAAACAGCTTTACGGCGACCGCGTGTATGTCGATTCGGTCGGCGTGCGCCAGGGCGAGATGTTTGGCTTTGCCGTCGCGGTCATGGCGGAGATCGGCATCGATATCTACGGCCACCAGCCCAAGACGTTTGACGAGCTCGTCGACACGTCCTTCGATTTGGTCATCTCGCTTTCACCCGAGGCCCAGCACAGCGCGGTGGAGCTAACGCGGACCTCGGCTTGCGATCTCGCGTTCTGGCACACCTTTGATGCCACCGCGGTGCAGGGTAACCGCGATACCATCCTCAATGCCTTCCGCCAGGTGCGTGACACCCTGGCCCGGCGCATCCTCCACGAGTTTGCCGCTGATGCCCCGCCGCGCCTGCCCGATCGACCCGAATGGCCGGCGCTGTGGCCGCAAGAGCCTTGATTTAGGCGCCTTCCACGCGCATCTTCCCACGATCATCAACCAACCGTGGAGAGCCAATGGCCAAAGAAGAACTTCTCGAATTTCCGGGCACGGTGAAGGAGTTACTACCGAACGCAATGTTTCGCGTCGTCCTCGAAAACGAGCATGAGCTGCTTGCGCACACCTCCGGCAAGATGCGTAAGAACCGGATTCGGGTGCTCACCGGCGACAAGGTCCTCGTCGAGATGACACCATATGATCTGACCAAGGGCCGGATCACCTTCCGTTTCAAATAGGCAGTGCAGTGGCGGCCGCGTCGACACCGCGGCTCATCCTGGCATCGGCATCACCCCGGCGCCTGGCGCTTCTCCAGCAGATCGGCCTTAACCCCGACCAAGTTGTGGCGGCCGACGTCGACGAAGCGGCGTTGGCTGGGGAACTGCCGGCAGCTATGGCAGAGCGACTGGCGATGGCCAAGGCGCAACGAATCGGCGGCACCCACGACAACGCCGTCGTGTTGGCCGCCGATACCGTCGTCGCCTGTGGTCGACGGGTCCTGCCCAAGCCTGCTGATGCGATGGGCGCGCAGCGCTGTCTCGAGACACTGTCGGGGCGCCGCCACCGCGTCCACACCGGCGTCGCCGTCGTGGCGCCCGGCGGCCCTTGCCGGCACCGGTTGGTCACGACGATCGTCCATCTGAAACGTCTCGGCGAGGCCGACATTCGGGACTACATCGCGAGCGACGAGTGGCGCGGCAAGGCCGGTGGCTACGCCATCCAGGGTCGAGCGGCGGCTTGGGTCCGGCGCATCAACGGCTCTTACACCAACATCGTCGGCCTGCCGCTTTACGAGACCGTGAATCTGCTCGATGGAATCGGCTTCCCGGTTCACCGCCGGGCGATGCCGGAGCCAGCCGACTTGCGTTTGGCGGCGCTGCGGCCATGACTGCCGAGCTCTTGATCAACGTTGGCATCGGCGAGGTGCGGATCGCCCGCACCGAGGAGGGCCGATTGGTCGAGCTCGCTATCGAGCCGACGGCCGGCGGCTCGCTGGTCGGCAATGTCTACCTTGGCCGCATCGGCCGCGTCGTACCATCGATACAAGCCGCCTTCGTCGACATCGGGACGGGCCGCGACGGGTTCCTCGGCGCGCGCGAAGCGGTTCACCTCGGTGGCGGTGATCAAGCCGACAACAGCGCCGAGACGCCGCCGATCAGCGAGCTCGTCGACGAGGGCGAGGCCGTGCTCGTGCAGGTCACCCGGGATGCTTTGGCTAACAAGGGTGCTGCGCTCACGGGCAAGATCACGCTGCCCGGCCGCTTGCTGGTCTACGCACCGGATCAATCCGGCATCGTCGTCTCACGCCGGCTTGGCGATGAGGCCGAACGTGCGCGTCTGACGGAGGCGGTTGAGGCAGCGCGCGCCGCCGAGGGCATCACTGATGGCCGCTTCATCGTGCGCACGGCGGCCGAGGGGGCCGACGCGGAAGAGTTGCGCCAGGACGCACAGCGGCTGGCATCGGCCTGGAAGAGTTTGTCGGCGAGCCAAGCGGATGCTACCGCTCCGGCATGTCTCTTGAGCGAAGGCGATCCGATCGAGCGCGCGCTGCGTGACTTCGTGACTGGCGATACCGAACGCATCCGCATCGACTCGGCAGAGGGCTTTCTCGTCGCGCGCGACTACTGCCGCAAGCAGCACCCCGGACTTGAACGCCGGCTCGAACATTTCCGCGGCCCGGGCGCGCTCTTCGAAGAAGGGGGCGTCGCGGAGGACGTCGAGACCGCGCTCGAGCGCTTGATTCAGCTTCCCTCCGGCGGCGCGATCACCATTGATGAGACCACGGCGCTGACCGCGATCGATGTGGATTCGGGTTCGAGCCCGGAAACACGGGACCACGATCGGACGGTGCTCGGCGTCAATCTCGAAGCGGCGCACGAGATCGCCCGCCAGCTGCGGTTGCGCTCTGTCGGCGGGCTGATCGTCATCGACTTCATTCGAATGGCGGCGCCGGAGGATCGCGAACAGGTGATGGCGGCCTTGCGCACGGCGACCGCGGGCGATGCGGCACGCTGCCGGATCAGCCCGATCTCCGAGGTCGGCCTCCTCGAGATGACCCGCGCCCGCGTCCGCGACTCACTGGTGATGCGGCTGACCGAGCCTTGTCCCGACTGCGAGGGCTCCGGACGGCGGCCCACGCTTGTCGCGGCAGTGCGGAGCACTCTGCGCCATGCCGAGTACGTGGCAGCGACGGGCGCGAGCGCCGGTTTGCGAATCCGCGCCGCACCGGCGCTTGCGCGCGCGCTCGAAGCCGACCGCGAGTCGCTCGCGATGCTCGAGCGTCGGATCGGCCGTGCCGTCGGGGTGCTGAGCGGGCCGGCGATGGAGCGTGGCGGCTTCGAGGTCGACCTCATATGAGCGGCCCGGTCAAGCGGGCGCGCGAGAAGTCCTGCGCCGTGTGCAACAGCCGCCTCGCCGTTGAGCGCTATTGGCCATTCTGCTCCGGCCGCTGCGCGGACGTTGATCTCGCACGCTGGTTCACGGGCCGCTACGCGCTGCCGAGCGAGGAGCCGGTCGACCACGAGCTCGCGGACGAGCTGGCCGCGGCGGCGGCCTCGCACCCGCCGGACGGCGATGGGTCGGACTAGACCTCGTCTAGGGCCCGCGCTAGACAGTCTGGGGCGATTCCTCCTATAACGCGGCGCGCTGCCGGGGCGCGCCCCGCGTCCAGGTCGCCCGGTTGCCCAGGTAGCTCAGTTGGTAGAGCAGCGGACTGAAAATCCGCGTGTCGGTGGTTCGAATCCGCCCCTGGGCACCATTTTCTTCGTAAGCATCAATGGCTTAAGCGGTCAGGCCGGCCGGCCGCAAGCGCCGTGTCATCCGCAAGGGCGGCAAGACCATCGTTCAGAAGCGCGCCGGACGCGCCAACACCGTCGAGGGCGACGCCTTTCAGGCCGGCAAAAAGCGCATCCTGGTGTTCTCGGACGCGGGTGGCACCGGCCGGAGCTTCCACGCGGATCGCACCGCCGAGAATCAGGAGCGTCGCCGTCACTACCTCGTCCAGGCTGGATGGCGTGCCGATAAGGCGGTCCAGGGCTTCGGACGCTCGCATCGCACCAATCAGGTAAGCGCGCCCTACTACCGGCTGGTGACAACCGATCTCAACGGGCAGAAACGCTTTCTGTCGAGCATCGCGCGACGCTTGGCGCAGCTCGGCGCCCTAACGAAGGGCCAGCGCCAGACTGGCAACCAGGGGCTGTTCAGCGAGAAGGACAACCTTGAAAGCCAGTATGCGCGCGATGGCCTGCGGGCCTTCTTCTATGACGTGGCGCGCAACAAGGTCGAAGGGCTGTCCATCAGCACGCTTGAACAGGAGATGGGCCTGACGCTCGTCGATCCGAAGACAGGCGGGCTCAGGTCGAAATTGCCGGACGTGCCGCGCTTCCTCAACCGTCTCCTGTCCATGACCATCGACACACAGAACCGCGTGTTCGATGAGTTCGCCGAGCGCATGGAAGATCGGGTGGAGCTCGCGATAGCCGAGGGGTCCCTTGACGTCGGCCTCGAGACCATCAAAGCGGACAAGATCGTCAAGGAGGAAGAGCGGACGGTCTACACGCACCCCGAGACGGGGGCCGAGACCAAATACGTTCGCCTCCGCGTCGGCAACAAGATTCACCCCCGGTCGTTCCCGATGTGATGGGGGGCGCCGGACTCGGTAAGGGCAAGCGAGTGGAGCGCTGGGTGCGTAGCAAGCGCAGCGGCAAGATATTGGCGGTCTCGCCGGCCCACAACAAGACGGACGCCGGGGGCAGCGTCACGCCGATGGCGCGCCTGACGGGCTCACTCGATCATTCCTTCACGGAGGCCCACAGACTTCGCAACGAACAGTATTGGGAAGAACTGACCGAGGCGCAGGCCGAGAAGCTGTGGGCGCGCGAGGTCGAGTCTCTGCCGGCGATGGTGGAGCATGACAACCATCTCATTTCTGGCGTCATTCTGCCGATTTGGGATCGTCTGCCGCGTCAATCGCGGGTAATACGCCTTCAGACCGATGCTGGTGAACGCTTCCTCGGCCGCTACATCGAACCCGATAGCATCGCGGCAACGCTCCAGAATCTTGGCACTGAGGCCCACGCACCGGATCTCTCCGCAGACCAAGCACGGCGTGAGGTGCTCGACGGCGGTGTGACGCTTCGGCTTGTGAACGGCTGGCGTGTAGTCCGTCGCGTGGTCTCCGGCGAACGCCGCCTCGAAGTGACCGGGCCCGACAGTTCTCATATCGCCGGTCTTCGTGCCGATGGTGTGATGACCGAGCGCATCCAGTACAAGACGCGGTTTTTCATTCCTATCGGCGACGCAGGGGTGCTCGGCCGAATACTCGAAGAGCACCCGGTGGCAGAGGTGGTGGGCGGAAACGAGCGCTATGCGCTTCCCGACAAGGTTCCCACGGTTGCCGAGAACCTACGGCGAGGGCGCGCGGCCATCGAGCGCGTGCTCTCTGACGAGACCGACATTCGCGGCGCCATGTACCGCAAGGAGCTCGGCTGGATATCGTTCCTGTGGGGCGACGTCAAGGGCGGCATCGACCACATCATTGAGCGTCGGACGGGCCAGGGCATCGACGCGGAGGCGTTCGTGCGCGAGATCCCCGACGTTATCGCGCGCGGGCGCATGGGACCGTACTACGTAATGCCGAACGGCGATGTGAACCGCAACATCGTCTGGGACAAGAAGACGGTCGTGCTTGCGTCGACGCTCTACGAAGATCGTGTGGTGTGGGTGCTGTCGGGCTTCCCCGGTCGGATGCAGCGCGTACCGCCGTATGCTCGGATGGTCTCGGAGAAGGAAGCGGAGAAGCGTGTCTCCGATGCGATCAGGCGGCGAGGTATGACACCCCCTGGCGCTACGCAGCGACGCCCTCCAGCCTCTAAGGACGACGTGGGAGCGGAGACAGCTCTCAATATAGGGCTGGTCGACGCGGAGAACAACGAGCTCGGCGACCGCATTCTCGACATCGCCCGGCAGCTTGCGCCGCAGAGCGAGACACGGCTTGCTGGCCGCCTCAGTCGCAGGGGTGACGGCGCGACAGTTGCCGGTAAATATCTACCGGACGAGAACCTGATTCGGGTCTCGCTCACCTACGGCGACTCAGACATGACCGTCCGCCACGAGGCCATCCATGCGTTGCGGAACCTCGGTCTGTTCACCGATTCGGAGTGGGTGGCGCTCGAGCGGGAAGCGAAGCGCTCCTGGCGCGCAGAGTACGAGATTGACCGGCGCTACGGTGCGCTGAGCGAAGAGCAACTGAACGAAGAGGCGGTGGCGGACGCCTTCAAGCATTGGCAGGACGGTGACCGCTTCGCCCCGGGCTTCCGCGGCATCTTCGAGCGAGTCCGCGATTTCTTCCAACGTGTGGCGAACATGCTGCGCGGTCTCGGGTATCGCACCGCCGAGGATGTGTTCCGCTCCGTTGAGCGGGGACAAGTGGGCCGACGTCTGCCTACGGCTTCGCGTGGCGAATCCGAGAAGTACAGCCTGCCCGATGCGCGCCGCGTCCAGGGCAGTGCGGAGGTCGAGGACACCATCAGCCGCATCATGGCGGCGCCGGACGACTTGTCGTTGCGAGAGCGAGCCGGCCAGGTCATCGCGAACATCCGCAATCAGAATGGCCTCAAGTTCAAGCAGGGCTTCCTGGACCAGTTCGCGTCCATCGAGCACTACGAGAAGGCGGTCACGGGCCGGGTGCAGCCCGGCGGCGTGTCGGCCTACAAGGCGGCGCAGCGAACGCAGAACCTCTCATCCGTCGTGGCGGCGTCACTCAAGTTCGGTGCGCTCCGGTACAACGCCCAAGAGGGCGTGTTCGAGCTCAAGCCCGATTCGAAGGGGTTGGAAGCGACATTCCAGCCGCTCCGCGAGCATGGGTTGGTGCACCTGTGGAAGGGATGGGCCATTGCCCAGCGCTCCAAGCGCCTCAAGGAAGAGGGGCGGGAGAACCTGCTGAGCGACGGTGACATCTCGGTTCTCGGAAACCTCGACCAGGAGCATCTGGTGGACGGCCGCAACGTCTTCCGCGAGGTCATGGCCGATTGGCAGGAGTTCAACACCTCCATGCTCGACATGGCGGAGGCCGCCGGCGGCATCAACGCCGAGCAGCGCGCCATGTGGGAGCAAAACGACTACGTACCGTTCTATCGGGTACTCGACGACGGCACCCTGTCACCGAACCTCAAGACCGGCATCGCGTCCCAGCGCACGGGTATTCGTCGCCTGTCGGGCGGCGAGGCGCAGATTGGCGACCTGCTGGAGAACATGGTCCTCAATACGGCCAAGCTCATCGACTTCAGTTTCAAGAACGTCGCCACCGAGCGCACCATCGCCATGCTGGAGGGGACGGGTGTTGTCACTGCCGAAGCGTGGGACTGGAAGGCCGCGCACGTAACCCTGCCGCAGGCGCAACGCGCCCTCGAGGAAGTCGGCATCAATCTCGGCGGCATGCAGCAAGGCGCGCGCGAGACGTGGCTCAAGATGTTCACTCTGACGCCGCCACGGGATCCGAACGTCATCCACGTGATGCGCGACGGCAAGGCCAAATACTACCGAGTGCACGACCCGCTGCTTCTGCGCTCGCTCACCAGCATGAACCATCGGCAGATGGAAGGGCTGGCGAAGCTGATGCGCGGTGCGAAGCGGCTCTTGACGAACCTCATCACGGCCGACCCCGCCTTCATGCTGGCGAACGCCATGCGCGACACGATGTCAGCTTGGGTGCAAACGGGAACCAACCTGCGGCCCGGGCTCGATTCGATGCGCGGCTTCGTGAAGTCGCTCCGCGAGGACACATCGCTCCAAGCCATCATGGCGGCAGGCGGCGGCTCAGGCGGGTTCTACCGGACGGCGCCGGAAGACGTACGGCTCTTGATGGAGGACCATCGCCGGAGGATAGAGCCGAGCACCATCGTCGACACGCCGCGCAAGGCGTGGGAGCTGTGGCAACGCATCGGCGCCGCGTCGGAGAACGCGAATCGCATCGCCATCTATGACCAGGTCTTGAAAGAAGGCGGGTCGAAGGCCGAAGCCGTCCACCAAGCGCAGGACCTCCTGAACTTCTCGATGCGCGGCGACTTCGCCGCCATGCGGTTCCTAGTCGAAACCGTCCCCTTCATGAACGCGCGGCTTCAAGGTCTCTACCGGCTCTATCGCGCCGGCCGCGACAACCCCAAGACGTTCCTGGTGCGCGGCACCATGCTTATGGGCGCCTCCCTCGCGTTGCTGGCGGCGAACTGGGACAACCCCGATTACGAGAAGCTGCCGGAGTGGGAGAAGGACGCTTACTACCACTTGTGGGTGGACGGAAAGCAGTTCCGCATTCCCAAGCCGTTCGAGGTGGGTGCCATCTTCTCGACCATCCCGGAGCGCTTCATTCGGGCGGCGGCGGGTCGTGACGATACTGAACTGGGTGCGGAGCGTTTGTTGGCGATGTTCCTCGATACATTCTCGTTGGACCCGACGCCGCAGCTCTTCGCGCCCATCATCGAGCAGGTCGCGAATCGCGACTTCTTCCGCGACCGGCCGATTGTTGGTCTCGGGCACGAACGGCTAAGGCCCGAAGCCCAGTACAAGCCGAGCACGTCCGAGACTGCGAAGCTGGTTGGCCGCGTCATGCCGGATGCACTCGGTCCCGTTGGCTCGCCGGTACGAATCGAGCACTTGCTGAAAGCCTACTTCGGCACCTTGGGCGGGTATCTGCTCGGGATGTCAGATGCGCTCGTAGGGATGTTCGGTGACCAAGCGCCACGCCCGATACCAAGGCTCGACCAACTCCCCGTTCTGAAGCGCTTCTTCCGCGAACAACCGTCTTTCTCCACCAAGTGGTCAACGGAGTTCTACGACCTCAAGCGCGAGGCTGACGAACTCTACTCGACCATCCGGGCGCTTCGACGCCAAGGCGATACCGCGAGGGCGAACGAGCTCGTGGGGGACAACATGCCGCTCCTACGGGCGCGCAAGCCGTTGAACCGCATGTATCGAGTGCTGCGCACCATGAACGAACGCACGCGCGCCATCTATGCCCACCCAACGATGGATCCGGACGAGAAACGGCGCCACTTGGACGCGCTCACGGTTCAGCGAAATCGAATCTACCGGCAGACGGAGATGATCGAGCAGAGGCTCGGGCTATGAGAGGGGACTTCTGACATGCAATGGCTCATCCGCGTTTTGACTATGGCCGCCGTTCTGGCGGCCTTTTTCATCGGCTCAGCGCAGGCGCAGTCGCCCGACATCGTCCAGCAGCATGACGAGATGATGTGCTCGTTGGCGCTTCCGCTGCCGGCAGCGGAAGCGGTACCGTACGAGGCCAAGCGATGATGAGGCACGCCCGCCTGCTCTTTCTGACAGCCGCCTTCTGGGCGGCTTTTTTGATGCCTGCGGACGCGCGCACGGTGCCGCTCTGTAGCCGGGGCTCGATGGACCATGGGGCGCTGGTCACGATCCTCGCGGAGGACCACGGCGAGACGGTGATCGCGCGGGCGATGTCGGGCAGTGGGCGCGTGATCGAGATCACCGCGGCGGCCGACGGGTCATGGAGCGCGGTCGCAACCAACCAAGCGGGGCACTCGTGCGTCGTCGACTTCGGCGCCGGGTGGCAAACCATCGAGGCGCTCACGGGGAACGAGACATGAGCAAGGAACCGACAGCGACTGAGGTGATCGCGAAGCTCGCGGTGCTCGAGTCCAAAGTGGACGCGCTGCACAAGCGGCAGGACAAGCTGGTCGAGCGGGTCGACGAGCTTTCCAAGGTCGCCAACGTCGGCAAGGGCGCGTTGTGGGCGGTGCTCAAGCTCGGCGGCATCGCTATCACGGTCGGGGCGATGCTGGCGGCGCTCACTGGCCATCTGCCGACCATCAAGTAGGAGACGACGATGCCATTCCCATTCGCGGCGCTCTTGCCGGTGCTGAGCCAGGTGATCGACAGCGTGCTGCCCGATCCCGAGGCCCGGGAGAAGGCGAAGCTCGCGCTGATCCAGCAGCAGCAGGACGGCAAGTTTCGCGAAGCGGAGATCCAGCTATCCGCGATCATCGCCGAAGCGCGGAGCACCGATCCATGGACGAGTCGGGCGCGGCCGTCATTCCTGTACGTGGTCTATGCCTACATCCTCGCGGCGATCCCGATGGGCGGGTTGTTTGCGTTCGACCCCACGGCCGCCTCGGACATCACCCAAGGAGTCCAAGATTGGCTCGCCGCAATTCCCACCCACATGTGGTGGCTCTTCGGCGCCGGCTACCTCGGCTACACGAGCGCCCGCACCCTCGACAAGAGAGGCATCAAATGGAGCAAGTGAAGACGTGGCTCGGGCGTAACCGCAACCGCGCGATCGTCATTGGCGTGGTGGTCATCGGCATCGTGCTCGTAGCGATCGCCGGAGGATGATCACCGGGCCCGCGGGTGAGGTCTGGTTCTCGGACGAGGAACTCTCATGCCGCTGCGGCTGCGCGAGCATGCGCGTCGCGGAGGGCTTCGCCGATGCCCTCGCGATCCTGCGGGCGGCCTACGACCACCCGATGCGCGTCGAGAGCTGCAGTCGCTGCCCGGCGCACAATCGAGCGATCGGTGGCCACCGGCGCTCGGCACACCTGGCGCACGGCGGCCACGGCGTGGGCACGTTCGCGATCGACATCTCAGGGCTGACGGACGGCTTCCTGCGGGCCAAGCTCTTGAAGCTCGCGATCGGTCTCGGCTGGTCGGTCGGGATCATCTCGCCGACGGCGATGCATCTTGATCGCCGAACGGAACACTTGCCCCACTACCGCGCGCCGTTCGAGTGGGCTTATGGCACCCACTGACCCTGTGCCGTCCGGCGGCTCGCCAAAGATTCGGCCATCCTGATACAGAATTGCGTCTCAAACGATACGCCTGCAAGCGTGCCGCAGGTCGTGCATGGAGACACGCGCGCCGCCACCGTGGTGCCGGCATGGCATTGCGCTGGTTCGGTCTCTCTATTTGCGCAGGAACCTCCCGATCAAAGACCATGCCGCATTTATCAGGGCCTGCGCTGAGGCGTGGGGCGTGCGCACGTCCTGAGCGCCTGACGCGCCTAGAGCGCGGCCAGACCGTGGGAGTTTTTGAGGGGACAATCCCGCGCCTCCTTGTTTCGCGGGCGGTGTGTCAACTCAAAACGATGCCAATCCCAGCCCTTGCTCCTCGCACAGTAGGCGCATGTCGCGCGAGGCTACCACGGGCCGCGGTCGATCGCCTCGCTTCACCCTAGTTCTTTCGCCCGAGAATGAACTGGCGAGTCCCCGCCCACCGCAATAGGGGGATATGTGACGCGAGCAGATGGTCGGTGGCTTTTAGATATCGCTCAAATAAGCGCCCGGCGTAATGCATCCCGATCCTCTCAAGACCTTCAAAAAAACGCCATGCCGGCCGCAGGGGCGTGTGGTAATACCAAAGCCGAGTTTCATGGCGGCGCACGGCGAAGCCCGCGGCCTCCATCCAGGCGCGCATAATTCTGGGCCGCAGTCCTGGGTGCCAAGCGAGAGCTTCTTGCCAGTACCTGTGAGCGTTGAGCTTGCGCCACAGATCCCGCACAGTGCTCGGGTGGCGGGCGATGTGCAGGAAGTTGTGTGGATAGAGGTACAAGGATGCGCAGGGAGTCGATAGCGAGAGGTGGCCGCCGACCCGACAGACACGATGGATTTCTGCCAGGTAATCCATCGGCCGGTCCACATGCTCAATCACTTCGCTGCTGATGACGGCATCGACAGAAGCGGCGGCCAAGGGCAGATTGTCATACCCGTGCTGGATGAGCCTGAGATCAAATCTTTCGTCGAAGTGGGTTTGGGCGTGAGCCAAGGAATCGCGGTGCAAATCGAACCCGTAATAGGCCCTGATCTTATTTGCCGGAAACGCGGACAAATAAGGCATCTGCCCACACCCAACGTCGGCCACGATTGACGAGTCGAGATAATCCGCCAACATTTCGGCGTGAAAGTTGACGAAGTCGACGCTATGCAACCGCGCGGCAAACTCAACATCGCTAGTGACGATGCGTCCCAAAAGGCTGCGAGTAGACCGAAGGTTCTCAATATCTAGGCATTCGGCGCCGATCCTCAGATCCGTGCCTTCGCCTGTTTCCATTAGGATAACGTTGTTGTCCGTCTGATAGCTCTGGGGACAGCCCTGACACCGGTAGGTTTGCGCCTGTCTGCTCAAGGGCCCGCCGCAAGTTTTGCATCGTAGAAGGTTCTCAGGGACTGTCATGGCTGGGGCGGCACTGTGCAAGATCATCTCAGTCCCGGGATTCGGGAGGAAATCTATCAATATCTTGCCGCGATCCGCCCGGCAACTGGCGAAGGAGCCAGTTCAGCCCCGAGCGGCCGCCGAACAGGAGTATCAGCGCTACCGCCAGGAATGCCGCCCAGCCAATGACCCAGGCGGCAGAGGATATCTTCCACCAATTCCCGCTGAGGACGACGATAAGCCCCAGTGTCGAGACGATGATGGTCCACTTGTTCCAGGCGGACATGGGGCGCAAGCGGTACGGCCCGCGAGCACGGCTCGATCGGTGCTTGGATCACCACCAACACCGATAACGGCGCCGGCGGGTCGGATGGCTCGCTCGGCAACACGGCGCGCACCGACGGCACGCAGCGGCCTGTCACTGAGGCGTTGCTGAAGGCGGTCCTGCAGGCGATTTGGGACGCCGGTGGCGAGCCCGACTGCATCATGACCGGGAGCTTTGTGAAGCGCAGCATCTCGGCGTTCACCGGCAATGCGACCCGGTACATCGACGCCGAGGACAAGCAGCTCGTGACCTCGATCGACGTGTATGTGTCGGATTGGGGCGAGTTGCGGATCGTGCCGAATCGGTTCCAGAGGGCACGTGACCTGCTCGTTCTGCAAAAGAACATGTGGGCGGTCGCGTACCTGCGGGCCTTCCGGTTGATGGATCTCTCGAAGACCGGCGATTCGGAGCGAAAGCACTTGCTCGCCGAGTTCAGCCTCGAGTCGCGTAACGAGGCCTCGTCCGGCGCGATCTGGGATCTGAGCACGAGCTAAGCCATCCGATCGGCTTGGGCTAACTGGCGGGGCCTTCGGGCCCCGTCTCTGTTTTTCGGGAGATTAACGATGAATCTGCGGAGCCTTCTCATTGCCGGGCTGGCGCTGGTGCTCACGAGCACGGTGCTGTGGGCCGGCTACAACATGCGGCAGACCGACCGCGGCGAGCTCAAGTTCGAGAACTCAGTCACGGGCGATGCGCCAATCACGTTCTCGCGCCAGGGCGATGTCGACGTTTTCAATCAGCGAACGTTCACGTTCCACGACTTCCACGGGGACGTGGCGGCCGATGCCCAGCTCGAGGACTACTTCGATCTAGCCAACGGCTCCGCCGCCCAGGCGGTCGACGCAACGATGACCGCGGGTATCAACGGGACGATTACGTTGGTATCGGGCAATGCCGGCACGGGCGTCGCGGCGGACGGATCGGCAATTGGCCAGGCGCTGGCGTGGGAGGCCGATAACGGCAACCTCGTCATCGAGGCGCGGGTGCATGTCGATGACGTCACCGACACGATCATCAACGTCGGGTTTACCGACGTTCTTCCGGGCGGCACGCTGGAGCTTCCGTTCGAACTCAACACCGCCACGGTCACCTCGACGGCAACCAATGCCGTGGCGTGGATGTTCGACACCGGGGCGACCAACGACAACTGGCATTGCATCGGCGTCAAGGCGGACACCGACAGCAACCTGATCAACGCTGGGGTGGCACCGGTCAACTCGACCTACGACGTCCTACGCATTGAGGTCGACTCCAGCGGCAACGCGGAGTGCTTCCTCAACGGTGTGAGTCACGGCTACCTCGGAGCTGCGGTAACGGCGACGACAGACCTAACGCCCATCATCATCGTCTCGGCCGACACCACGGCGAGCCGGACACTGACGGTCGATTATCTGTTCGTGGCGATGGATCGAGACTGATGCGTAAGACGATCGATATCCAGCCGGCCACGTGGTTCGAAAGCGACGGCGATGATAATGCCGAGAGCACGGCCACACACGCGGCGGAGACCGACAATGCGCACTTCGTGACGGGTGTCTCGGCATCCTACGATGCCGCCGCGATCGGGCTCTTGCAGATCAAGGATGGCACCACGGTCATCTATGAGATCGAGGTGCATAACGCCCAAGACGTGGAGTTCGTCCACCCACTTCAGATCAGCCGGGGCGCCGCGTGCTCGGCGGTGTTGGCCGCCTCGGGGACAGGCGGGGTGACGTCACAAGTGTGGCTGCGGGGCTTTACGGAGTAGGCCGATGGAGCGTCGACTGCTCGATGCGAGCGGCAACGTCATCAGCGTCTTCCACTACGACGAAACCGAGGACCAGACCTTCATCTCGTCTCACATCAAGGACGTCGAGCCGATCTTCGACGAGGTGGCGGACGCGCAAACGCGCAAGGGCTGGGCGCCGTCGCGTGACTTCAAGCTGTTGGCGCGGCTCGACCCCCTGACCTACCAGGACATTCTGCGTCGGCAGGGGATCTCGCCGATTCGCGTGACGCAGATGTCCGGCCAGGAGCTTAACCAGGCGATCATGCGCGGGCTGCTGTGGGGCGATTACGGCAAGTTCATCACGGACCGCGACGAGCTCGCATCCCGTGTCCAGAGTCGCCCGCGCCGCCGCTCAGTCGAGACCTGGGGTAGGCCCTATCAGGAAGCCACGGCATGACCGTTGCGAACTACGGGGAGCTCCAGACCTACATCTTGAACCAGCTCGGCGGAAACATCGCGACCGACCGCATTGTCGAAGCGATCGAGATTGCCGAGCAGCACATCGACCACGAGATCATGCGGCGTGGTGGCCTGCGGGCGTGGGAAGCCGCAAACGATCTGATGATCGATGCGCAACAGGAGGTGCTGCCCGCCCGGTTCCTCGGGGTGCGCCGGCTCTATCTGAGCCTGAGCGACCGGAACAGAGTGCTCCAATATCTGGCGCCCCAGGACTTCTGGAACCGCTACCTGTCGACCCAGACCGGCGAGCCTGAGGCATACACGATCGAGGGCGAGAACTTTGAGTTCGGCCCGGCGCCGGATTCGACCTACACCGGCAAGCTCTTGTACTGGCGGTACTTCACGCGGCTGGCGTTGGCCGGAGACACGGACTGGCGTTTCACCAACGCCAACGGGTTGCTGATCTTCGGCTCTCTCATCAATGCATCTCGATCGGCGCACCGATCATTTACCCGATTACCTGAGCCCGTTCGTGTGGGCGTATCAATAGGAGTTCGACATGAAACGACTGCTCTGCAGGCTCATTGAGCCATTCGTCCAGGCTGTTGTCACCGAACGGCTCTTGGCATTGAGAGCGACGATGGCGGAGCGCGGCGAGATCGTGCCGGCTCCACCATCATCACGCACCGTCGAGGGCTAGCCGTTACACGGCGGTGCGTACGCCGCGACCAAGTCCATTTCGATGGCCAGCCGGGAGCGCTCATCGTTGTCACGCAACACGCAGATGCGGTTGGCGCGATGACTGCGGAAACAGTGCTCCTTGTGGTGGCCGGTGAACCGGTCGCCGAGGTTCTCGGTCTGCCCCACATAGATGACCGTGTGTGAGTTTCCGAGGCCCGCGGGAGACTGGCGCGTCACCGTATAAACGCACGCAACCAGCCCGAAGTTTGTACCGTACTCGTAGACTTCGAAGGTGTGTTTTCGGCCGGAGATGCCGGTCAGGACAAGTGTCCCGGCTTTCGTTGTAGTGGACATAAGTCCATGCCTTTCTGTCGGCTTGAGCCGACATGGAAAAGCATGGCCGCTTGACTGAGGGCGAGCGCCGGGGCAAATTCCCCGTCGTGGACGGTCCTTCCCGCTGCGGCCATGCCGGATGCGGGACCACTATTGAAGCCGGGGTTACAGGCCCCGGCTTCTTTGTGGGCAATCGACACCGAGTCACCACGATTTGTCTTTTCCGTCAAGGGGTCGTGCCGTTCCCCGCCTGTTCTTCAACATGTTGATGTAGCCGGGGCGGATACACCCCTCGTGGTTGGCTGCCCCGGCTCCTCAGACCGAGAACGCGCGCGCGAACACCCCCCGAACAACCTTTCTCGACCTGTGCCGAGTTTTGTGCGGTTCCGTTCGCGCTTCAGGCTGGTGAGTCCGACCTGTCTTCGGGCTGAAACCGGCAGAAGGCTGGGCTTTCCTCGCTTCTCGGGCGTGTTACCGAGCGGACTGAAAATCCGCGTGTCGGTGGTTCGATTCCGCCCCTGGGCACCATTTCCTTACTCGAAATCAAAGACTTGAGCGGTTAGGCTTGCGTGCTATCCGCGCTGCCTGTGCCGGTTTTTGTGCCGACTCGAACTGCTTCGTGAAGATCTTCGGCTCGCAGGAAACCGTAGGATCTCTCGGTGACAGCAA
The DNA here is from genome assembly GCA_965248765.1 of Alphaproteobacteria bacterium. GTDB lineage: Bacteria > Pseudomonadota > Alphaproteobacteria > VGEJ01 > VGEJ01 > CBDFKF01. Next base: position 569,316 of record CBDFKF010000002.1, on the reverse strand, counting down.
CCGACTTGTGACCGAGAAAGCGGCTCACGCGGAAAACGTCGACGCCCCGCTGGATCATCCAGGAGCCGCACGTGCGTCTAAGGTCGTGCCAGCGCAGGTCGCTGATTCCCGCACGTTTGGCCGCGCCGGCCAGGCCGCGGGTGACCTTGCTATAGCGGCTGCCGTCCTTCTTGCAGAAGACATACGTGGAGTGCAGGTGACGCGGGTGGCGGGGCAGAAGCTCAGCCGCGGCGGTGCTCAGCGGCACCGTGCGGGGCGTGCCGGATTTTGTGCGGGGCAGAAACAGCTCCCCGCGGGTGAGGTTGACTTGATTCCACTCCATCGATAGTTGCTCTTCGAGGCGCAGGCCGGGCTCGACGGAAAAAACGATCATAGGGCGCAGATAGTCCGAGGCTGCGCCCAGGAGCGCGTCGTACTCGGCCTCGCTGAGATAGCGTCGGCGTGGCTCGGATTCCTTAATCTGCCGTTTATCGAGCGCCTTGACCGGGTTGGCATCGCACCAATCCCACGCGATCGCGAGCTGGATCATCGACGATAGGCAAGCCAGGTCGCGCCGGAGGGTGGCCGACGAGGCGCCGCCGCGCCGACGCGTGGTGATGTAGGTGCTCAACCTGCCGCGCGTGATCTGGTCAAGCCACAGGCCCTGAAAGTGCGGGTGGAGCATGCGCGCGGACGTGCGATAGCGACGCGCGGCACTCGGCCTGAGGGTCGGCAAGTGCTCAAGGATGAAGCGTTCCATAGCCTTGCGGTATGTGCGGCGGGGCTGGCCGCCGCGAGCGATTCTGCCGTACTGGTCGCGCAGTTCGCGTTCGTAGGTGTCAATCGGCTTTGAAGTTTGCCCCCCGATCGGCGTGCAATATTGCCCCCCCTGAGTGGCAACCGGGTCGCGGGGACGGCCGGCGCCGGACTATGAACGGTTCTTGAAGCGCCAGCTCTCGTTTCCGGTCTCGATGACCTCGCAATGATGGGTCAGGCGGTCGAGCAGGGCTGTGGTCATCTTGGGGTCGCCGAAGACGGACGGCCATTCGCCGACGGCGAGGTTGGTGGTGATGACGATCGAGGTGCGCTCGTAGAGCCGGCTCATGAGGTGGAAGAGCAGCTGCCCGCCGGCCTGGGCGAAGGGCAGGTAGCCGAGTTCGTCGAGGATGACGAAGTCGCGCCGGGTGAGCTGGTCCGCGGTGCGGCCCTGGCGTCCGGAGCGGATCTCGGCCTCGAGGAGATTGACCAGGTCGACGACGTTGTAGAAGCGGCCGCGCGCGCCCTTGCGGATGCAGGACCGCGCGATGGCGACGGCGAGATGGGTCTTGCCGGTGCCGGTGCCGCCGACCAGCACGATGTTGCGCTTGGCTTCGAGGAGGCCGCCCATTGCGAGGTCGCGGATCAGGGGCTCGTTGACCGGCGAGGCGGCGAAGTCGAACTCGGCCAGCTCCTTGGCCGCCGGCAGCCTGGCGGACGCCATCTGGTACTTGATCGAGCGTGCCGTCTTGTCGGCGATCTCGGCCCTCAGCAGAGCGCCGAAGATCTGTTGCACCGGATGACGGCGCTTGACCCCGTCGGCGAGGATGTCGTCATAGGCGGCGCGCATCCCCGCGAGCTTCAGCGTTGTCATCATCGCCAGCACCTCATGACGCTCCATGGCCGGCCCCCCTCAGGCGGTCGTAGCGCCGACAGTCGGCCACCGGCCGGTGGCGAAGCCGCAGGCCCTCGGGCGTCGGGATGGTCGCCGGCGGCGCCGGCTGGCACCGCCGGGCCAGGATGTTGAGCACGACGGATCGAAGATCAGCGGCACATAGGCCTCGGACGACGACAACAGCCGGTGCCGGCGCCGCCAGACCCTGGCATAGCGGCGCACCGCGTCGTAGCCGCCCTCATAGCCCAGAGACGCAAGGTCTTCATGAATCCGCAGCAGAGACAGCCGATCCCGGCGCGCCTTCTTCTCGTTGGCCTTCAGCTGGCGCTCGAGCTCATCCACCCACGGTCCAAGCTTCGGCATCGGCTGGATCTTGCGCTCGTAGCTGTACGAGGTCTCATCGCCCCGCACCACCTTGCGCACCGTGTTCTTCGAAACCCTCAAATCCCGGGCGATCGTCTTGATCGGAACGCCCCTCACCAGATGATCCCGACGGATCCGTGCGATCGTTTCCACTACCAGCATCTCCCCCTCACCTCGTCCGTCCAATGACAAGGCGCGTTCATGGGAACAAACCATGGGGGCGTCAATTTTGGACGCCGATTACCACCGATAGGGGGGCGATCAACAGTCCTCCGCGACGGCGAGAAGACGAGCGTGGAGCTTGGGCGCCCCGTTCTCGCAGTTGCCGAGCGGGTCCTTGTTCGCCACCAGCCACGCGTCCACGTCTCCGGGGGAGGCCGCTGCATTGAGGGCGGCGGCCAGCGTGGCGCCCCACGTCATCCAGTCAGGGCTCTTGCCATCGGCAGCCTCGGGGACCGGGACCATCGACGGCGGCAGCACTTCGCCGGTCTCGGGGTCGGTGGGTGGTAGCGCCGCCTGAGCCTTCGGCGAGGCCCGCTTGGGCGTCACGTCGCGCGGCTCGGGGCGCGGCTCGTTGCCGGCCTGGGCCATCTCATCGCTGGTGTAGAGACCGGAGAGCTCCTGCGGGAAGGCCCGGCGCAGCGCCAACCCTTCGGCGCACTTCGCGATCATCACATCCGGCATGGAAGCCCACATGCGCGTCAGGCTCACCTTGCCGGTCTGCTTGTCCCGCTTCGTCTGGGCGTAGGAATCGAGACGCGCCACGCCCCAGCACGGCTCGCTGAAGTCTCCGTGCAACACGCCGACCTTGACCGCGGCGGGCGGTTCTTCGGACAGCCACACGTCGAACCACTGGCCGTCCTGCCGCACCAGAACGGCCCCAGTTGCCCGGCGTACTGGCCGGTGCGCTCGGCGATCAGCCGGAAGCCGTCGATCCGGGCGGATGTGCTCGATGCCGGACAGCTCGAGATCGGCGATGGCTTGCCGGCACGGGCGCTCGATCAGTGGATGCGCCGGACGTTGGGCCTGACTGGCGAAAAACAGCGCCGCAGTGGCGTGCGATATGTCGTTCCGCCCGCGCAGGGCTTGTGACGCCTCCCAATAGTGCACGGCCAGGGTTTCGAGGGGCGCGGGTGCGGTCATGCGCCCTCTCCTCTCGCCTTGGCGACGGCAATGCGTGTCGCTAGCGCGCCTGCAAGAGCCGTGGTCAGGACCGATCGCCGCTCTTCGTCGTGTCCCTGGTAGCGACCGAGGATCGCCTGCATCATTTGACCAGGGGCTGCCCCGCTCGCTGTGACGGCGGACACGAACTCCGATTCCGCCTGGACCAGCCCCGAGGACTCACGCATGACAGCGTCCATCACGCCGCCTCTGTCTCGCGGGCTGGTGTGCCGCCGAACAGGCTCTGGTTCATGAGGTCCTGCGTGCGGGCCGAGCGAGCCGCCACGACATCCGGATCGGCGACGGGCTGCGCGTTCCTGACGGCCGCGCGGACCCACGTCGCGAGCAGAGCGGCCTGCTTCCGCAGCGCTCAAGCTTCTCCTGGGCCTCGCCCTCGTAGTGGGCAAGCGCCATGTCGTGCGGGTGGGGGTCGGTGCCGAGCGGAAGAATCACGCCACGTCCCGCGTATGATTTGAGGGCGTGGACCGGTGCGAGTGTTCGGCCGGTAACCGAAACAGCCACCAGACCGCACCAGCCCCGCCTGCACATCCCCCCGTGCTAAACGGGGGGATGCGGATACCAGCGGGGACCGATTCGAGTGGCGCGCACTACTCGAGCCGGGCCGATTGCCCGCAACGCCGGTTAAACCTTGCTCTGGGGCGTTTGGACGCAACCCAATAAGGGGGGTTGCAAACGGGCAGCGAATGTGTGGTCGTCCGATGTCTGGCTTGACCAATCGCGACCGCTTGCGCGATCGTCGACGATTAGGCCAACCATGAGAAAGGGAGAGACAGCCATGAGGAGATCTAGAAAATCACTGATATTCGGGCTTGTTTTCACGGCGTTGCTCTGTCTCGGCGTTGTTATTGCTCCGCACCACGCTGCCGCCGGCTGGGAGCCGAAGAAGCCGGTTGAATTCGTCATCATGGCCGGCAAGGGCGGCGGCGCCGACCGGCTTGCTCGTTTCATTCAGGGCATCATCGAGAAGAACGACCTGTCGCCGAAGCCGTTCGTGCCGATCAACAAGGGCGGCGGCTCGGGCGCCGAAGCCTTGCGTTACCTGAAGGACCACGCGGGCGACCCCCACGTGATCATGGGGACGCTCAACAGCTATTACACGACGCCGCTGCGCAATCCCGGTATTGGAGTCGATATCGCCGAGTTCACGCCGATCGCCCGATTGGCTGAGGACACGTTCCAGCTGTGGGTGACCGCCGACTCCGGCATCACTTCCGTCGACGAGTACGTCGCTGCGGTCAAAGCGGCAGGCTCGGAGAACTGGAAGATGGGAGGCACCGGCAAGGGCCAAGAAGATTCCCTGGTCACCGCGATGCTCGAGAAGAAGTTAAGTATCAAGGTCACCTATGTGCCCTACAAGGGCGGCGGCACGGTTGCCAAGGAGCTGATTGGCAAGCACATAAACTCCACTGTCAACAACCCGTCCGAGCAAGCCGGATTTTGGGATGCCGGTAAGTCGCGTCCTCTCGCCAGCTTCACCCCGAAGGGCAAGCTGCAGGGTCGATTTGGCGACATTCCCACCTTCGAGGAACTCGGCTACGGGGCGGACATGGTTTATTTCATGCAGCGCAGCGTTATCGCGCCGGCGGGCATCGACAAGGACGTTCAGGACTTCTACGTGAGCGTTTTCGAAAAGGTCTACAAGTCCGAGGAATGGCAGCAGTATCTGAATAAGAAAGGCTTGATCCCCGGCTGGTTGACGGGCAGGGAGCTCGCTAGTTACTTCGTCGCTGAGCGCGAGGCGCACCGCCAGCTGCTGAAGGCGGCGGGAGAGATCGACTAGCCTGGCGCAAACCGACACGTCGGGAACAGAAGGTAAGACCACCGTCATGCGCGTCGCTGAGTTGTCCATGGCGCTCGTTATGGCGGTCTTCTCGCTCTATCTGATGTGGAAGAGTACGGAACTCCCCATCGGCTGGATTCCTGGCGAGGGTCCGGGCGGTGGGGCGTTTCCGTTCTGGCTGTCATTGGGGATGTTGTTGTGTTGCGTCTGCGTAATCGTGCGCTGGGCCGCCAGGACGAGCCCGCCGTCACGATCGACCGAGCCCTATATGACGCGGCGCACGGTCGAGTGGTTTCTGCTTGTGGCCGGTTCGCTGACGGTCATGATCGGTTTGATCCATGTTATCGGCGTCTACGGGGCGGTGCCCCTCTTTCTCATCTTCTACGTTCGGTTCCTGGGCCGGCACAGTTGGAAGATTGCCGGCGCGCTCGCCGTCTGTACGCCAGTGGCGGCGTTCCTCCTCTTTGAAATCGCCTTGAAGAAGACCCTCCCCAAGGGCTTTACCGAGCCACTGTTCTATCCGCTTTACGATTTCTTTTTTTGAGGATCTGCGGCCGCCACCGGGGCCAGCCCCCTTTTTCCAGATCGAAGAGCGGAAGGGAGCGATCTGTGTCCTCCCCCAACTGATACCGGAAGGTTGACTACAGATGGAAGTTTTTGGGCTACTGACGGACGGTTTCATTATCGCGTTCGAGCCCCTCAACATTGCTTTGGTCATCGCCGGTGTGGTGATAGGGCTGTTCGTTGGCGCAATGCCGGGCCTCGGCTCGGTCAACGGGGTAGCGATTCTGCTTCCCATGACCTTCCTGGTGCCACCGACCTCGGCGATAATCTTCCTTGCTGCAATCTATTACGGTGCCATGTACGGTGGCGCCATCTCCTCGATCATGCTGGGGATTCCCGGCGCGTCAACGGCGGTGGCGACCACATTCGACGGCCGCCCGCTGGCGCTCAAGGGGCTAGCCGACAAGGCGTTGGCGGCGGCGGCGGCGGCGTCGTTCGTGGGCGGCACGATATCGGTGGCCCTGTTCACCCTGTTGGCGCTACCCCTGGCGGGTGTGGCCCTGGCTTTCGGCCCGCCGGAAACTTTTGCGCTGATGGTTCTGGCCTTCGCCACCTTCATCGGTCTCGGCGGCGACGACATCCCGAAAACGTTGTTCTCGATTTTCGTCGGCCTGGTGTTCAGCGCCGTCGGGCTCGATATCATTAGCGGTGAGCCGCGGCTCATCTTCCTCGATCTTCCCGGGTTTTATCATGGCATCAACTTCCTGGTGCTCGCCATCGGCATATACGGCATCGGCGAGATGCTGTGGACCATCGAAGTCAGCCAGGGCAAAACGCTAATGTCGACGGCGAACGTCACGTTCCGGCGCGTTTGGAACACCCTGAAGGAACTGAGACGCTCGGCCGGAACCATGATCATGGGCTCGGTCCTCGGTTACTTCGTCGGCATCCTGCCGGCGGCGGGGGCCACGCCGGGTTCGCTGATGGCCTACGGCATCGCCAAGACCGTGTCGAAGGATCCGAGGTCTTACGGCAAGGGCAACGTGGGCGGCGTAGTGGCACCGGAGGCGGCCAACAATGCCGCCAGCACCGGCTCGATGCTGCCAATGCTGACGCTGGGCATACCAGGCTCGCCGACGACCGCTATCCTCCTGGGCGGTATGGTCATCTGGGGCTTAGAACCCGGTCCCTTGGTGTTCGTCGAATTTCCCGGTTTCGTGTGGGGCCTCATTGCCAGCTTGTACGTCGCCAATTTGTTCGCGCTGTTGATCAACATCGGCTTCATCCCCGCCTTCATCCGGGTGCTGAAGCTGCCCTTCACCGTTCTTGCCCCGATGGTTTTCGTCCTGTGCGTGGTTGGCGGCTATGTGCCGACTCAGGACATGCACGACGTGTGGCTGATGTTGATCTTCGGCGTCATCGGCTACCTCATGCGCAAACTCGACTACCCAATGGCGCCGGCGGTTCTGGCCATCGTCCTCGGGCCGCTAGCCGAGCCGGCGCTGCGCCAGTCGCTGATTGGCTCCCACGGCGACATGGCAATTTTCTTCCAGCGACCGATCTCAGGCACGATCATGGTCATTGCTATCGTCCTCTTCGTCCTACCGCTGCTGAAGACCGCAAAGAACCTGGTACGGTGCCCGTCGCGATGATTGTGGCGACGGTCGCGGTTTGACACGAGGAACAATATAGGAGGCATATGAAGTGGGAGCCGAAGTGGGCACCGAAAGAAAGCTGGTCCAGCCGACCGAGGTGAGTTCGAATCTCGAGGACTAAACCTACGATGCGCTCAAAGTGGCGATCGCGTCGATGGAATCTATGGCGGCGTCGACCAGCCGCGTCTCGACGAGCGCCAGCTCTCCGAGGACCTGGGCGTGAGCCGAACGCCGATCCGGGAGGCGGTTGCACGGCTCGAGCAGGAGGGATTCATTCGAATCGTTGCGCGCAAGGGCATGCTCTTCGTCCACGAGACCAAGCGCGAGATTATCGAGATGATTACCGTATGGGCAGCGTTGAAAAGTATGGCCACGCCGATGACCACGCGCGCTCCTACACTTCGGTGATTTGGTCAGATGACGTGGCGCCGGACCGGAGCTATAGCTGAATCTTGGTGACGGAGTGATGTGATGGCGGCGTATCCTGGCGATTGTCGAAGTCGCCGATTTCCACGAAGGAAGGATACGCCATGCACGAAGATACGGTTGTTTCGTTTTCTCATCCAGACCGGGTTTTGATCGAAGATCCCCTGACGCAGGTGCTGCGGTCGGGACCGGCGACTTCGGCGAGGCCCTGGCAGCCTTGCTGGGACCGGATGCACCGGGCTTGCCGGCAACCGCCATCGCGCGGCTGAAGGCGGCCTGGGCTGAGGAGTATGAGCGTTGGCTGCGGCGCGATCTCTCGGCCAAGCGCTATGTCTACTTCTGGGCCGACGGCGTCTACTTTCAGCCCCGCCTCGAGCACGACAAGCAATGCCTGCTGGTGATTATCGGCGCCGACGAGATCGGCAACAAGGACGTTGTCGGCTTGAGCGACGGCTACCGCGAAAGCAAACAGAGCTGGCTCGAGCTGCTCCTGGACCTCAAGCGCCGCGGCCTTATCGTCTCACCCCGGCTCGCCACCGGCGACGGCGCGCTCGGCTTCTGGAAGGCGTTGCGCCCGGTCTGCGGCGAGAGCCGCGAATAAAGATGCTGGGTGCATAAGACCGCCAATGTGCTCAACAAGCTGCCCAAGAGCGTAGAGGGCAAAGCCAAAGCGCATCTCCAGGACATCTGGATGGCCGAGACCCGGGGCGATGCCGAGAGGGCCTTCGACTTCTTCATCCAGGCCTACGGCGCCAAGTACGACAAGGCGGTCGAATGCCTGGCCAGGGACCGTGAGCGCTTGCTGAGCTTCTACGACTTCCCGGCCGAGCACTGGAAGCATGTGAGATCGACCAATCCAATTGAAAGCACCTTCGCCACGGTGCGGCTCAGGACCACCAAAACCAAGGGCAGCCTGTCGCGTAAGACGGCGCTGGCAATGGTCTTCAGGCTGCTGTTGAGCGCGCGGCGCAAATGGCGCAGGCTTGACGGATCAAACCACCTCGCCGAGGTCATCTACGGAGTGACGTTCAAGGACTGTATCAAGCAAATCCAACACGCCGCCCAAATACCTGCGTCACCAACTTTCGGGCATAGCTCGCCTGACCGTCACGTGAATCTAAAGTTCGTGGCATAAGTTTTGTTCGACCCTGAGGCAGAAGCGTTTGACGGCGGCGAGGATGTAGTCAGCGGACTTGGCCCACTTGAAGGGCTTGGGGTCTTCGTTGTGCTTTTCGATGAAGGCCCGGATGTCGGCTTCGAGTTGGCGGGTCGAGGTGTGCACGCCACGCTGCAACTGCTTGCGCGTCAACTCGGCGAACCAGCGTTCGACCTGATTGATCCACGACGCAGAGGTCGGCGTGAAGTGGACATGCCAGTGCGGCCGCCGGGCCAGCCAGGCCTTGACCGCCGCCGTCTTGTGGGTGGCGTAGTTGTCCATGACGATGTGGATGTCCAGATCGTCAGGCACGCGGGCATCGATCAGCTTCAGGAAGTCGAGGAACTCCCTGGCCCGGTGGCGCCGGTAGCACTTGCCGATGACGGAGCCGGTGGCGACATCGAGGGCGGCGAACAGCGAGGTGGTGCCGTTGCGCTTGTAATCGTGGGTGCGCCGCTCGGGCGCGCCCGGCAGCATCGGCAGGACCGGCTGGCTGCGGTCGAGCGCCTGGATCTGGCTTTTCTCGTCGACACAGAGCACCAGCGCGCGGTCCGGCGGCGACAGATACAGGCCTACGATGTCGCGCACCTTGTCCACGAAGTGCGGATCGCTGGACAGCTTGAACGTCTCCACCCGATGAGGCTGCAAGCCGAATGCGCCCCAGATGCGCCAGATCGTCGTGTGGGAAAGTCCGGTCTCGCCGGCCATCGAGCGCAGCGACCAATGGGTCGCGTCTGCCGGTCTCGTGGCGAGCGTCCGCTCGATCACCTCGGCCACCTTGCTGTCCTCGATGGTCCGCGGGCGCCCCGGCCGGGGGTCGTCCGACAATCCGTCGATGCGCTCTCTGACAAAGCGCCGGCGCCACTTGCCCACGGTATGCGCGCTTACGCCGAGCTCAGCCGCCACTGCCTTGTTGCTCAGACCGTCCGCGCAGCGCAGGATCATGCGGCAGCGATCCGACATCGAGCACGCGACCCGGTGCCGACGAACCTGTGCCTCCAGAAAGGACCGCTCCTCATCGCTCAAAACCAGCGCCGCCAGCGGCCGGCCCATACCGCGTGCCATCGCAATGACCTCCGTTGTCACACCCCGATGGCCACTATAACTGAAACTTACTTCAGTGCCAGGTGACTAGGTCGTGGACTCATAATGCCTGAGCCACAGACGTATGGAAGCAAGTGCCACGGCGGCGAGGAAATTTCTGGCGAGTTTGTCGTAGCGCGTGGCGACGCGTCTGAAGTGTTTGATCTTGTTGAAGAAGCGCTCAACGAGGTTGCGTTGGCGGTAGAGCTCCGGAGCAACGTAGCGTGGCATCCGTACATTGCTCTGCGAGGGGATGTGGGCGGTGGCGCCGGTGTTCTCGATCAGCTCGATGAGGCAGCGGGCACTGTAGCCGCGGTCGGCGATGACATCACGCGCCAGGCGCAGTCCTTCGAGCAGCACCGGGGCTGTGGTCTTGTCGGAGGCCTGGCCGGCAGTGAGCAGCAAGCGCACCGGCAGGCCCCTGGCATCCACCACCGTGTGGATCTTGGTGCTCAGTCCTCCACGAGAACGACCGATGGCGTGATCCGGACCCCCTTTTTTCCCCCGGCGGCGTGTTGATGCGCGCGTACAATCGAGGAGTCGATGAGGTGAAGAGAGGCGGGCGATTTCTCGGCGAGAGCCTCGAACACACGCAGCCACACGCCGGCCTTGGCCCAACGATTGAACCGGTTGTAGACCGTCGTGTGGGGCCCGTAGCGCCTCGGCAGATCGCGCCACGGCGAGCCCGTGCGCAGGGTGTAGAAGATACCGTCCACCACACGGCGGTCGTCCACACGCGGCACTCCGCGTGGCTTGTTCGGAAGCAACGGCGCGATGATCGCCCACTCCGCGTCGCTCAGATCGAAACGTGCCATTCTCAAGCTCCCACAATTTGGGAACTTGAATCATATCTCCCCGTAAAGGGGAATCCCCTTTATGGGTACAAGGCCTAGGCGGCACCATACGGGGAGTGGCCGTGGCCTCCGCCCCCAGCGCATCTACTTCGAGGCTACCAACGTTGCCGGACGCGCCCTCGGAACCCGTAATATCTTGCCGGCTTAGTCCTGGTCACCAGCGAAGACCGACTTTTTGATCGTCGCGTGAACGCCCCAGTTTCCGTCCACGACCTGGGTAATCCCGAAGTCCACGGCCACCGACATCAGGGATATGGCCTCGTCCTCGCTAAGACCTCTGGTTGTCATGAGAAAGTGCCGCATTTTGCGAAAGGCGTCGCGCAACGCCTTATCCACCGAGGACTGGCTGTAGATGTCTTGCTGCGCCTTCTCACCCAATTCGGCCAGGTAGTTGGCGTAGCTAAAGCCGTGAACAACCCATTCGTCCTTGGTCTCCAAAAGCGGGTATCCCAAGCCCTCGAGGTCCGTGCCGGCCAGGCTCTTTGCCTTGTGGACTACGACCTGGATGACCCCGGTGAGCGACATCTCGACCGCTGTGCCCGCCAGTTCCGAATCCCCCTGGGCGGCGTGCGAATCGCCTAGTGACAGCAGCCCACCATCAACTGCGACCGGGTAGTACATCGTCGCCCCTTTTCCGATGCGCCAGTTGTCGATGTTGCCGCCGAAATAGCTGGGCGGAATCGAATCGACTATGTCGGCCTCGTCCGGTGCCAGACCGATGACTCCGAAATGCAGCCGGATGGGAACGCGAACGTCGCTCATGATTCCGTGATTTTCCTCGATAAGGCTATGATCCACGGGCACGCCCGGATAATCGATGATCTTGTGCACCACGCCGAAAGGATCCGTCTGCGGGACCCAACGGAAATTGTAAATCGCCTTGGCCCAGCTTTTGTCTCCCGCCGTGTCGACTTCATAGATGGTAATGACCTCTCGAGGCTTGGGATCCTCGATCAGGTCGTTGTAGTGGAACCCCCACCAAGCCGCGGCGTTGCTCCCAAAGCTCTTACCGCGATACGCCGGGTTCCCGGATGGTCGCGGCTTGACGTCCAGAATACGCACCTCCAGGACGTCGCCGCGGTCGGCCCCGCATACGTAGATCGGGCCGGTGAGGATGTGGACGCCGAAGCCTTCGCCGGCACCGCGACCGTACACGGAAGCGTCGAGCGGTCCAGCCCCTCGGCGATTCACGCCTTTCCTTTGCGAGTCCCAGTAATATACACTCTCGGCACCCGGATCTCCCTTGACCATCCGGTCCAGATCGTCGGCCGCATGGTGGGTCAAGGTCTCAACCGTCACAACGTCTCCGGACTGAACCACCAGTTGCGGCGTCAACGACTTGCTGAAGTATCCCCAATGGACGGTCTCATTGTTCGCTGGCAGGTGGTGATGCTTAGCCGCCTCCTGCTTAGCGCCGCATTCCGCCGGCTCCGCCGCAACGCCGGTTGCCAGCCAAAGCAGCACGCTGGCGGACAAACAGGTGGCAGCAACCAGTGCCAAGCGGTATCGTGAAGTCTGCTTTGTCCAATTCGTTCTAAACATTGGTATTCCTCCCCAACCTAGACAAATAGCTCTTGTCGAGTATCCGCGCTACGCACGCCGACCACCGCGACATTGAGACTGGAAGAACGGATAAGCCGCGGTCCGAGGCGCCGGCCGCCGCGTGGCCCAAGAGTTCGCGAAACCGTGGCCTCGCCCCACCGGCGGCGACCGTAGAGCGGCGGCGTGACACTAGCATCCTGCCGGATATGACTTGGCGCACAACGACCTCCCTTCCCCTTGCATTGACTCGGCGATCCTGAGATGCCCTCGCCCGTCATGTCTTAGTTCTGGAGGCGTGTGCTCGCCCACCGGCCCGGAAGCTTAGGACGAATTTGGAATTTTTTCACCAAGAATCATTACTGGACTCCGGCACTGCCGAACGTCTCGAACTCACCCAGGACATGGTGATCGCCGGGCCGCTCCGCGAGGCACGCGGTCAGGGGCCGGGCACGACCGCGGCGGCGCGCACGAAGGCATGGCAGATCCTCGCGCAACACCCTGGAATGCTCATCGAGCGTCACGAAGTAGGGAGGCCCGGTGATTTCGCGAGTATGGCTGATCGTCAACACCCCGCGCAACGACGATCCCGAGCTGCGCGACGTTGCAGCGCGGCCGAAAGTTCTGTGCTTCACCGATGAGGGCGAGAAACGAATGGGCTTCGGCCCACGCGTACCTCTGCGTGACGCGGCCGGACATCGCCGGTTCCTAGAACGGGTGCCCCGTCGTCCAGTGGTAGTCACGAGATGCAGGGCGCGGGCTACACGGTCTCGGGCGTCGGCAACGATGCCGGCGGCAACGTCACCTTTGCGACGGCGCCGGCGAGCGCGGTCAAGGTCACGCGTCTCCGCAAGCTGCCGCTGACGCAGCTCACCGACCTGCCGACCCAGGGCCCGCTCAACACGACTTCGCTCGAAAACCAGCTCGATCGGCTGGTGATGCTCAGCCAACAGGTCCAGGAGCAAATCGACCGGGCGCTCTTGCTGGTAGTCGAATCGACCCTCACCGGCCTCACGCTCACGCCCGAGGCGTCGAAGTATCTTCAATGGAATGCGAGCGCGAACGGGATGACCAATGTCGCGTCGGTGACCCCGGGCACCACGACGGTGACCGCGTTCATGGAAACGCTGCTCGACGATCTCACCGCGGCGGCCGCTCGAACGACGCTCGATGTGCCCGAGACCGCTCAGGTCACGAATCTCTCGGGGCGCCGGATGAACGCCAATGGCGACATGCGCATCTCGCAGCGTGGCGAGGGCGTGGCGATCGCGACCGGTGTGGCTTTCACCACGAGTAAGTACGGGCCCGATCGCAATAAGGTCAACGGTGCCGGGACGCCGCAGCTCAGGGCCGAGGTCGAGCATGTCGCGACGGGAGGGCCCGCGGGCTTCCCGAACTTCATGCGGGTGGATATCACGACCGCGGAGACGGCCGTTGCGGCTGGCGAGGCAGCCTTCATCGAACACGCGATGGAGGGGCAAGATCTTCAACAGCTCGAATATGGCGGCGCCACTGCCCGAACCATCGTCGTCAAGTTTCGGATGCGCTCACCAAAGACCGGGACGCACTGCGTCGCCAGTGGCCGCCGCGCCTTGGTGGGCGTGTGCCTAGGTGGGTAAATGGGGCCTCAGTCGTGACTTCGTGCGGTGGCGCGAGGGCTTGCTGGCCTGGGATGAGCGTCATCGGATGACCGATGCCAACGGCACCCGCGTGACGGACGTCGCGATCAGTTTCAAGGTGCCGCCGACGGTCGCCCGGTTCATGCGATCGGACGCTCGGGTGGCGGCATCCGGGGCCCGGTCGGGTCGGGCAAGTCGAGCGGTTGCTGCATCGAGATCATGCGCCGCGCGCGGATGCAGGAGCCAGGCCCCGACGGGGTGCGGCGTACGCGCTGGGCGATCGTGCGGAACACGTACCGCGAGCTCGAAGACACGACGATGAAGACGTGGTTCGATTGGTTCCCCGAGGAGGTGTTCGGCGAGCTGGTCAAGGGCGACAAGGCCCACCGCATCGTGACGGCCGGCGCCGACGGCTATCCGGTCCACGCCGAGGTGTTGTTTCGGGCGCTCGACAAGCCGTCCGACATCAAAAAGGTGCTGTCGCTGGAGGTCACCGGTGCATGGGTGAACGAGGCGCGGGAGCTGCCGCGGGGGCTGATCCAAGCGCTGCGCGAACGCTGCGGGCGCTATCCGGCCAAGCGCGACCAGGTGTTGGCGACGCTGTACGAGCAGCGCGAGCAGATCAAGCAGACGATCCACGAGTTGACCGGCCTGAGCGCGGCACCACAGATCCCCACGAGACCCTGGGCGCCCAACGACTCAAGGCGCGCTCGGGCTCGATACGGTTCGAGCGGCGCCAGCGCCGGGTCGAAACCTACGCGCGTGATCTCTTGCGCCTCAAGGCGGAGATCATCGCATCGCGCTTCAGCATCAGAACCCTGAAGCGCATGACGGGCGTCGAGCTTCCTGACGCAGCCTCTCTCCCTGGGCTCGAGGAGCAGCCATGTCGGCGCCCGTCCCTTCTCCCGAGGTGGTGTTCGGTGGCGCAGCCGGTGGCGGCATGACGGATGCTGGAATGGCGCTCGGTGCTCCGCCGGCACCACAGCAACCACAGGAGCCCGAGATCACTTGGGACGATGTGATGGGCTTCCTGCGCGACGACGGCTTGCGCGACTTCCGCATCGACGTCGAGACCGATAGCACGATCGCGGGAGACATCGCGGCCGACCAAGAGGCCATGACCCGCCTCCTCAAGGGCATCGCCGGCTTCGTCACGGCGATCGGGCCGGCGGTCGAGAGCGGACACATGCCGGCCGAGGCCGCCAAGGCGCTGCTGCAGGCCGCCATCCGCCGCTTCAAGCTCGGGCCGGGAGGCCGAGGACGCCATCGACGCGATGGGCACCCCCGAGGACGGCGAAGGGCAGGCAGATCCGATGGCGGTCCAGGCGCAGATGGAGGCCCAGGTGCAGCAGCTCGCGGGCGAGATGGCGCCGCAGATGGCCGAGGAGATGATCGAGGCGCGGCGCCTTGAGGCGGACGTCGCCAAGATGCAGGGCGAGCAACAGCTCAAGCGCGACATTGCCGGCGAGGATCGCGTGAGCCGCGAGAAGATCGAGGGCGCGAAGATAGACCTGCAGCGTGAGCAGAAGAACCTCGATCGCGGGCTGCCGCCCGACTACACGCTCGAACGACAGGAGGCGGAAGTGCGAGAGCTTGCCGAGGCAATCTTGACCCTGGCCGCGGAGATGCGGGCCGAGTCCCAGCAGCGAGGCGCTGAGCACAACGAGCTGCTCCAGGTGCTCGCAGCACCGCGGCGCGCCATACGCGATGCGAGCGGTCGCATTATCGCGGCGGAGATCGCGATGTCGCCTGGCACGGAGACCTTGCAGTAATGGCTCTACTAGATGATGCCGAAGCCGAACGCGCCGCCGCTGCGCCTGCCGCAGCCCAGGCGCGACTTGAAGCCGAGCTGGCGGCCGCCGCCCAGTCGGCAGCAGAGATTGCTCGCGACGTGCGTCACCAAGGACGGTCAGACCACGATCACCGCGAACCGGCCGATGGCGACTTTCCGGCACACCGGGGTTGGCAACGCTGCTGCCCTGACGGACTACGCCTCAGCAACCGATCTGCAGAACAGCGCGGCGCAGCACGCGACCGCTGCCGGCTCGGCCGGCGCCTATACGCTGGCGCTATCGCCGGCCATGACCGCCTACGCTGCCGGCCAGCACTTCACCTTCAAGGCGAACCATCTCAACACGGGCGCGGCCACCCTCGACGTCAACGGCGTCGGGGCGAAGGCGATCCAACGTAACTTGGCGGCACTCGTCGGCGGTGAGATCCAGACCAACGACATCATTGTCGTCGTGTACGACGGGACGCAGTTTCAGTTGATCTCGATGGTGCCGCAGCTTCTCGAATACACGGGACGCAATGCGCTCATCAATGGTGATTTCCGTGTAGCGGAACGCGGCACGAGTTTCACGAGGACGACCACGCCGGCGAACTCGGACGACACCTATCTTTTCGATCGGTGTACCTTGCTATCGGATGGCAACGACCGCGCCGACATAAGCCAGGAAACATCCGTCGTTCCGACAGACGGGTATGCGGCGATCAAGTTCGACGTCGAGACGGTCAGCGGGACATCCGAGAAGTTCGGCATCATCCAGATCATTGAGGCGCGCGACGCGGCTCAGTTTGATGGCAAGACGGCGTCGCTCTCGTTCAAGGCCCGCACCACATCCGGGCAAGTTGAGAACCTGCGCGCGCACGTTTTGGCGTGGGACAGCACCGCCGATGCGGTGACCTCCGATGTTGTAAGTGCGTGGGGTGCGGAGGGCAGCAACCCGACATTTGTTGCCAACTGGACGGCGGAGAACGTAGCTGCCAACCTCGTGCTAAGCGACGCCTACCAGACGTTCAAGGTCGAAGGCATCAGTATAGACACGAGCGGGATGACGAACCTCGCCGTGTTTATCCACGTTGACGATACCGATCTCGTCGCGACCGACGTGCTCTACATCACCGACATTCAGCTCGAGATCGGCCCAGTCGCGACGTCGTTTGAGCGCCGGCCGATCGCTGAGGAACGTGATCTCTGCGACCGTTACTACCAGGAGTATCGCGCGGGTGCCTCGACAACCATGTGCTCCGGGACGTGCATCTCAACAACGGAGGGGGCAATGCCATTCCATCTCCGTAACCCGATGAGGGCGGCTCCAGCGTTCTCGACGGCGGCTGCGGATAACTGGCAGCTCGTTCACAACGGGACGGGAGCCGCCGTCGAGAACGTGACAGCTCTAACGACCCTAGGGGGTGTAACCGCGAATGTCGTTGGCCTACTTGCGACAGTTGCGAGTGGGTTGGTGGCCGGCGATGGTGTTTACATGCGCGACGATGCGGGTGCTAACGGCAAGCTGAAATTCGACGCGGAGCTTTGATATGAGAGAGTTCAAGCGGCTAGCGGACGGTGGGTTCTACGAAGCAGCCACCCTGACCTCGATCCCCGACGATATGGACAACCGCCTCCGCCGGGAGATGCAAGAACTCTTGGACGCTGGCGAGGCCGAGATACTGCCGGCCGATCCACCGCCACCTGCGCCAAAGCCAGAGACCCGCTCCGATGTCACCGAGCTGATCGACGCGCTGAAGACCAGGGGCGTGATCGTCGATGCCGACCTACCAGCCGGCCTGAAGGCCCGCTACGACGAGGCCAAGCGCTGACCGCGTACGAGCCGGCGCACGATTATTTTGAGCGATACGGAGAGCTGCCGGTGCCAGATCCATCAATGCTCGATCGCATCTTCTCTGAGTGGGAATCTTGTCCCTAGTTCTGTCCGCGCTAGTTATCTACCTACTGCGCCGAATTGTGCAGAAGGAAAAGTCGATCAAGGACTCGTATGACGCTCGCGACAAGATCGTTGAGCGCGTCGAAGCAGCGGTCTCCAAAATGACCGAGGCGGCCAACGAAACCAACAAGCAGATGGCAGTCTGGAATGAATTGCTGAGGAACCGGCCATGACGATTATGTCTGTTCTCAAGGCGGTGTTCGGCTCGTCGCATCGGCCCTCGTCGGAGAACATCGACGCGATGGCGGCATCTCTCACTGGCCTGGAGCGCGCCGCCGCCAGCATGAACGGGCACGCGCGTGAATTGGGCGAGCACATGGGGAACGGCTGCGGAGAGGAAGCAGGTGCCCACGTTCGGCAAACGCTCGACCGATAACCTCGGCAGCTGCCACGGCAAGCTGCAACTGGTGTGCCGGGAGCTGATCAAGCATTACGACTTCGCGGTGATCGAGGGCTATAGGCCGAACGATCGGCAGGACGAGCTATTCCATCAACGCAAGTCGAAGCTCCGCGGCGGCCAGAGCCTCCACAACAAGAACCCGAGCCGCGCCATCGACCTGGCGCCGTACCCGATCGATTGGAATGACCGCGACGCTGGATCTGCTTTGGCCACCTCGTCATCGGCATCGGGCTTGGCCTTGGCGTCAGGCGCGCTGGGGCGGGGACTGGAACGGCAACTGGTCCATGGCCGCTCAGAGCTTCCACGATCTCCCGCATTTCGAGGTGACGGCGAGGGTTGTCTGATGTTGCAAGCGCTACTGCCAGGATTGCTGCCACTGTTGGGCGACGTTCTCGACCGGGTGCTACCTGACGAAGCGGCCCGCGAGAAGGCCAAGCTCGAGATGGCGAAGCTCCAGCAGCAAGGCAATTCAAGGCCGTCGAAGTACAGCTGTCGGCGATCATCGCCGAAGCCCAATCGAGTGATCCCTGGACCAGTCGGGCGCGGCCGACCTTCCTATACGTGGTCTACCTGCCGGCTACCTCGGCTACACAGGAGCCCGGACGCTCGACAAGCGCGGGATCAATCTCGGAGGCAAGAAGTGATGGATAAAGTAAAGGCCTGGGTCAAGCGCGCACCGCAGCTGGGCGATCGTCCTACTCGCGGCTGTGATCATCCTCGTGGTTGGCGTCAGTCTCGGCGGCTGCCGGCTGTGCGTCCTGGGGCAGTGCGGTGCAGGCTAGCGCGAACACCCCCTGAACAAGCGTCTCGGACTGTGCCGACTTTTGTGCGGCGACGTTCGCGCTCCAGTCCGCTGAGTCCGGCCAGTCCGAGGGCTAACATCCGCAGAAATCTGCGCGTTCCGCGCCTTTGGGCCGTTTTGCACGCTGGACTGAAAATCCGCGTGTCGGTGGTTCGAATCCGCCCCTGGGCACCATTTTCTTGCTCGCAATATCAACGAGTTGCGGGGACTCCCCGTGGTCGTGGTGAGCAGTGCCTTCCCGGGCAGGAAGCACATAGGAAGCACGAGAGCGGCTTTCGGGGCCATTTCTGGTGTCAGGTGCCTGGACAGGCGAGAGGGCCACTGGCGTAGGCGTGCGCGCTTTTTGAGCGGCTGGTTAGGAGCCCGCCAACCCCCATAAGGGCGATCAGCCCTAGCATTATGTAAAGCGCGCGTCGCTCGAAACGTCGAACACGAGTGCGATGTTTTCTATGCCCTCGTCTACGCCGCCTCATTCCATCACCACCACGAGCAAAACAAGCGCGGTAAGCGGAGCGGCCATTGCGTGAAACATCCTTAGGGCCCGCCGCCCGTCATGACGCTGTTGGCCTGAAGCCACTGCTTAGGTTCGAGCGCGCCGCCTTGCTACGAGCCCAAGCCCCGCGAGGCCGAAGGCGAAGAGGGCGAGGGTGGTGGGTTCGGGGGTGACGGTCACCGTCGCAGAAAGCAAGGTGGGAAACCCTACGGGCGTGCCTGTCGGGGGAAATGTGCCCGGTCCGGCATTGCCCAGTGTGAGCTCAGATCCGGGGACAGCGCCAGGAGCGAAGATACTGCTGGTCCCGGGCATGAGGGCGTCGATTGATAGGCTAAAGATGGAAGGGGGCGATGCCAGGGCGAAGGAAAGGAAGGACGTCGGGTTGAAGAGCCCAACTCCCCCGAGCGATGACGTGAAGGGCGGGGCGAGCGCCAAAGAGGGGCCGACCGCGAGCGGGCTGCCCGGTGCAACCAGAATCGGGACAGCACTGGCGGCATCGGCGGTGCCCGGCAGCGCCGCCAGGGCGCCGGCTATCGGTGTTGTCGCAGGCGTCAGGCCCAACACCAGGCCCGCGTCATTGAACAGGACATCCAAGAGCACCAAATCGAACGACGTGGCCGCCCCCAGCCCGAGGTCGTCGAGAACCACGTCGACCGTGAAGGTAGTGCCGGGGGCCACCGTCAACGAACTCTGGATGCCAGGAGTCAAGGGGTCCAAATCGACGGCGGTGAACAGGGGCACGGCTCGAACCGGGCCGCCGGTGAGCGTCGCCGCACCCAGGACGAGGAGCGCCAGCACGGCGCCCAAAACCGCCATCCGCCGCGAGCGGGTCTTGAACGTCACGCCGCACGCTGCGGCGCACGTTGTTGCATCAATCCGCATCACACGCCTCCCAACGCGCTCCAGGCGCGACGGTGTCCCATCGCGGCGCCTCTCCCACTCTCCTAGGGGCATCCGAGCAAGACTTGGGCCAAGCACACGTTTAGTTTGATTCCAGTGAGTTGCGCCTCCCGCGGTAGCGCCGCCATCACCAGATTGTAAAGATTCCTGACACCCCTCAAGCGGAGGGCGGGGCGGCTTGGTGGCAGCAACCTACGTTTTCTGCCGGTTTTCCGCCCGATGGATCGTTGTTCCCGGGTGTAAAGAAACCTGACACTTCAATCGGACGCCGGTCGATACAAGAGCTTCGCGTTTCTCGCCCGATGCTCGCCAAACCCAGCATTCCTGGGCGCTTAGAGGCAGGCGTGCCTGGGCGGGCTACTGTCAGCCTGCCTTACACCCCCGGCATTGGGCGCCTCAATGCACGGGCCCTTCCGGCGTCTCGCTCAACAGCTGCTCAATCGCGGTCTTGATCCTGAGCCACGTCGCCATACCGGTCGGTGAGTGCCTTCGCCGCGCGCCAGATGTCCTTTTCGTCGATCACGCAACAATCCCCGGGTAGCTGGGATGTCGCAGATGACCGTCCACTGCCAGCGTCGTGTAGCGCGCACACACCTTGCGGCGCACCTTCGGTGCTAACCTACTGACACAGCGTTGCTGTTTTCCTCCTGATTTGGCCGTTGGTGGCGGAATCTGTCCTCGTTTTCGCCCCGGCTGCAACACGGAGCACAGGAGGAAAACCTATGGCGCCCCAACGCCTCAGTGAACGCCGGGTCGACGCTCTCAAGCCCCGCAAGTCCGTCTACGACGTCCGCGACCGCGAGCTCACGGGCTTTGGTATCAGGGTCCTGCCCTCGGGCGCCAAGCGGTACTTCATCCATAGCCAGCATCGCGGCCGGCGGGTCTGGAAGATCGTCGGCCAGACCGGGTCCATCGGCCTGGAAGAGGCCCGCGCGCGGGCCAGGACCCTGCTGGCTGCGATCCGGAATGGAAAGGACGACGAGGCCGCAGCGCCGCCGGACATCCCATTCGGGACGGTGGGTGATGAAGTCTTCCGGCGCTACGCACGAAACTGGAAACCGTCGACCCTCAAGGTGAACCGCGGCTACTACCGGAACCAAATCCTGCCCTGCTTCGGAGGTCGCCCGATTGCCGAAATCACCACCCGCGACGTCCAGCAGTGGTTCGCATCCCTTCACGAGACCCCGGTGGCGGCGGACCGCTCGGCCCCCGTCCTGTCGGTCATCATGCGCCAGGCCGAGGTCTACGGCTATCGTCCGGAGGGCACCAATCCGTGCGCGGGCATCAAGCGGTATCGGCGCCAGGGGCGGGAGCGCTTCCTGTCAGCGGCGGAAATCCGCCGGCTGGCCGAAGTGCTGACACGCCATGAAGCCGACCACCCGCAGGCCATGGCGATCATACGGATGCTGCTGTTCACCGGGTGCCGGATAGGCGAGATCGTTTCTCTGAAATGGCGTTACTACCGCGAGGGCAAGCTGTTCCTGCCCGACAGCAAGACCGGGCCGCGCACGATCTGGCTCTCATCCGCGGCGCGCGAGGTCCTCGTCTGCCTGTCCCGCCGCGCAGTCTGGATATACCCCTCGCCAAGAGAGAATGGCTTCCTGCACGCGGTGACGGTTGGACGGGTCTGGCATCGCCTGAGAGTGGAGGCGAATCTGTGCGACGTCCGCATTCACGATCTCCGACATACATACGCCAGCATGGCCCTGGCGCAAGGCGAGACGGTGCTGACCATCGGCCGCCTGCTCGGACACCGCAATCCGGAAACGACGCTGAAATACATCCACTTGTCCGACGCCATGGTGCGCGAGGCGGCCGATGCCGTCGGCGCCGCCCTGGAGGGCTGAGGCATGGCCGCAAAGAGGCGGCGCCTGACCGACGCCAATGTCGCGAGGCTGGCGCCGGCGGCCCGCGAGTACACGGTATGGGATACGCGCCATGCGGGTCTCGGCGTGCGGGTCCGGCCGTCGGGGCACCGGAGCTTCGTGTATTGCAGGAAGGACGAAGACGGCGCGCGAAGGATCACACTCGGCCCTGCGGCGCTGACGAGCGTCGAGGAGGCGCGCACCAGATGCCTCGCCATTGAGACCGGGGCACGGTCCGACAGCCCGGAACGCGGTGCGGTGTTGACCTTCGGGGATTTCGTCGCGGGTCCGGGGCAGGTGTGTTTCGACCGATGCAAACCGTCCACGCGAAAGACCATGACCCTCGCCCTCAACGCGCGCCTGCTTCCGGCCTTCGAATCGCTGCCGCTGGACCGGATCACCCGGGCCAGCGTGACCCGCTGGTTCGACGAGTACAGCCGGACCGCGCCGGGCGGGGCCAATCGCACGCTGGACCTGCTCCGCCGGATACTGAACCACGCAGTCGCGTGCGGCCATCTCCAGACGAATCCGACCCGGGGCGTGAAGCGAAACCCCCGCCCGAGACTCACCCGCTTCCTCTCGCGCGATGAAGTCTGCTGTCTTCACCGCGCGCTGGACCGCTGCGCCGGCACGCGGCCGTCGCGCGCGCGGCAGGCGGACATCATCCGCCTTCTGTTGCTGACCGGCTGCCGAAAAAGCGAGATCGTGACCCTGCGCTGGCAGGACGTGGACGGGGACACTCTCAATCTGACCGACGCCAAGACCGGTCCGAGACGGGTCTTTCTCAATGCGCCGGCCCGCGCCATCCTGGAGCGGCAGCCGCGAACCGGGTGCGCGTATGTCTTCCCCTCGCCGACGGATCCCAGGCGGCCGCTTTCACACAACCTGCCGCTCTGGCGTTCAGTGCGCAAGGAAGCCGGAATCGAGGACGTGCGTCTGCATGACCTGCGTCACACGTTCGCCAGCCACGCCGTTCTGCGGGGCATCCCGCTGCCGGTCGTCTCCCGCCTGCTTGGTCACAAGCGGCCGAGCATGACGCTGCGCTACGCCCATGTTGCCGACCGCGAGATCGAGGCGGCCGCGGAACGTATCGGTGCGGCCATCGCGCGGGCGTTGGATGGTAGTGCGGCCGATTCAAAGGGCTGACTCGACACACTCGTATTCGGGTCAGGTCGCAGCCACAGCGTCCGCGCCGTCGCGGCTCCAGCGGAACTCGCTGCCATCCATCCACATGCGGTGCATGATCACGCCGAGACGGCGAGCGAGCGCAACCTTCGCCCGCTCCTGGCCGCGGCGTTTCGCCACTTGCATGGCCCATGCCTTCAACCACGACCACCGCGTTGTTCGCGTGAGTACGCTGTGGGCGGCGTCGTAGAGTGCCGTTCGCATCATCACGTCGCCGCACTTGGAGATGCGCCCCATGCGGTCGATCTCCCCTGACTGCCATTTGCGCGGTGTCAGGCCGAAGTGTGCGCCCACCGAGCGAGAGCGCGCGAAGCGCGCCGGAACATCGACGGTGGCCCGGAAGGTCAGCGCTGTCACCGGACCGACGCCGGGGACCGTCATCAGACGGCGGCAGACCGGATCGACGCGCACCGCGTCTCGGCGCAGACCACCGGAAGGCCGGCCTCGGCCAGGCCCTCGTAGAGCCATTGCGACAGAGGCCCCGCCTCAAGACAGATGCGGGTCACATCCATCCTGGGCTCGGCGAAGAACGCCACCAGAGCATCCGGCTCGCCGGTCCCTCGCCGATCTCTTGCAGCGCGAAGTCGCGGCGATGAATCTCGACAACTTCGCGGTGCGCCCACGGCGCCGGTTCGTCGAGAAATACGCGAAGCCGGAATCCTGGGTATTGCTGCCGGCAGAGGCCCTGACAGAGCTCTCGCACGAGGTGGCCGGGCTGCCATCAGAGTTGGACCCGGAGAACGAGGAGGCTAAGCGATTCGACCTGCTCGCGCTGAGCCTGCAGCTCAGCCTCCTGCGGCACGAGCCCGGCTTCGCCCGGCTGTGCGATCGGGTCAAGCAGATCGCCGGACTGCTCGAGGAAAAGGCCGCCATCCCGATGGTGCAGGACCAGATGGCGCTCATCCAGGACGTACAGACCGACGAGTGGTGGCAGGACGTCACTGTCCCGATGCTGGAAGTCATGCGTTGTCGACTCCGGAGCCTGGTCCGGTTCATCGACAAGCTGCAACGCAAACCGGTCTACACCGATTTCGAGGACCTCATGGGTGGCGAGATCGACGTTGACCTGCCCGGCTTCGCCCCCGGCACGGACTACGCGAAGTTCAAGGCCAAGGCGCGCGCGTTTCTTCGCGAACACATGGACCACGTCGCGATCGGGAAACTGAGAACGAACAGACCGCTCACCGTGACTGACCTTGCCGAGCTGGCGCGGATGCTCGTCGAGAGCGGCCTCGGCGCGCCCGACGAGCTTCGGCGCGCAGCTGAGGAGTCCCAGGGGCTTGGATTGTTCGTACGCTCGCTGGTGGGCATGAATCGCAGCGCGGCCAAGGATGCCATGCGGACATTCCTCGCAGGGAAGTCGCTAACGGCCAACCAGATCGAGTTCGTGAACCTCGTCGTCGATCACCTTACGGAGCACGGAATTGTCGCCCCTGATCGGCTCTATGAATCCCCGTTCACCGACATCACGCCTCGCGGGCCAGATGGTTTGTTCAGCACCGCGGAACTGGATGAGTTGATGCAGGTCTTGGAGACCGTGCGAGCAACGGCGGCGGCAGCATGAGATTACCGTACATTACCTTATTGCCGGATATGCAATGTCGCATCCAGCCCGGTATTCGCAAGCACGCAAACCGGCGGGAACATTGGGTTTCCCGGGCGATCCGGTTGTAATGCCCCATCACCGCGACGATCGTCGCCTCGGCCTCGGCGACATCCGCGAACTCGTGTTCTCCGCCCCAGACCCCCGGCAGCCATTCGGAAGGCAAGACCATCTCCGGGCAGACGATCAGGGCGGCGACATAGCCGTCCAGCTCCGCGATGGTCATTCCGTCCCGCTCGGCGGGAATGGCGTTCAGCAGGTCCTACAGCCGGTCGAGGTCCGGATCCGTGTCGCTCATGGCCCGGCAGTTATCCGCACCGCATCACGCGGGTCAACGACGTTTCCCGCCGCAGTCGCGCGCCGAAGGCGACTTCGCGTTCCCTCCGTCGGACCGGCTGGGTCGACACCCCTTTGATGCAGATCAAGCTCCTCTCTCAGACTTAGGACCGCTTCGCAGCAGAACGTGGTCTTCGCCTAGCGCGCCTTGAGATTCATCTTCAGCCTGTGTTCGTCGACAATTCGTCCAATTAGCATCGTCACAATCTCGTACACTGGCCCACCCACTTGGAAACTCGCCTCTGCCACGAATTGTGCGCGATTGTTTGTCACCAGCTTTTTTGCAGTCTTTTTCTTTTGCATTTCCGCTGGTTTCCTCCGCTGCCCCTCCTTCGGGGGATAGACTACGATCGAGTACCCTCCTTGGTAGTTGGTCATTTTCATTGCAGGAACGTCCGTCTCACCGTCTCCGATGTATATCATCCTAGAAAACGGACGTGGTCTCTTTTCGTCGGGAGTAAAGCGATTGATCTCCTTGTTATCCCAACTGTTCAGTATCCCTTTGTTTATCCGAAACAGGTATTGTATTTTCGCGGTGTAGTTCACTGATTGTGCTGCAAACGCAGGAACGTCATTCGCGTCGTAACTAAAACCTGAAGCAAAGATGTGCCTGAACTCCTTTGCAATAGGCGACCCCTTGATCATTTCTCTCAGCCCAGACGAAATAGCGAAGTGCTCAATCTTGACGTCTTTTTTCTTGCAGTAATCGTTAATGGACGAGAACCACTCTTCGACGCCGGGAAACATGTCAAGGTCGCGGCCGTGTTCCGTCAGCGCCTTGCGCGTGATGGCCACTTTGGCTTCCCGCGCTTTCTCGATCATCAAGTGCATGTACGCGAGCACTTCATCCATGTCGTGCTCGTGGGCTTTCTTCTTCACGAGACTCCAGAATTCCTTAGCGCGAATTCCGATATCAGGAAGGAAACTGTTCTCTTGCATATTTCCACGAATCAAAGTTCCGTCGAAGTCGTAGCAGATTGCAATATTGGCTCTCGCGGCTTTGGGCATTTATCCCGCCTCTTTGGGGGATTGTCGGCTTGCACGGCTGTGCTCCACCGGCCTCTGCTGCTTGTCCAGCTTTGATCTTAGGTGCGATTCGAACTCGATACCGCGGGACCGCCCTGCAATTCCCGGTAGGCGCATCGCCCGGGTCATACAGCCGAATAGCACGAATTGCGGTCGGCCACGAACCCCGGCCAACCGGATTCCACCGCCCCGTCGTTACCGATCCCCGGCCATTCCACCCTGTTCGACGGCAAGGGTGCTCGCAAAATCCTGGAGCAGGTTGAGACCGGGTCAGTGCCGCTCATGGCCCAGCAGTTCTCGCGCACGACGGTCCGCAGATCGAGCGGGCGGACCTCGTCCAGGGTTGTCGGGGCCGGAAGCAGCGGCGGCTCGGTGTCCGGCCCGAAGACGACGGGCTTTGGCCGATGCTGCCGCCCCTTGGGCGGTGGCAGGACGATGAGGCCGTCGCGGTGCATGGCCAGCATGGTGACCCTGGCCATCATGTCCTTGAGCCCGCCGTTGGGCTTGAACCAGCCGATGAGCCGGCAGAACTCTCGCGACAGTCCGGCGCGGGTCGGCTGCGGATCGACAGCGATCAGCGCGCGCAGCAGCGCCATTTCCCCGGCGGTGAAGGCGCGCCCGTAATAGCGGCACTCGACCTGGCCGGTCATCCTGCCGCCATGAAGGCGCGCCTGCGCTCCTCGCTCATCGACCATGGCAGCTAGCAGTTTGTCGGACTTTGGGCTGGATTTCGCTTAGAATCGCGCGATGAGCAACTTCGTCGAGTGTGATCGGGACCAGGCGTTTCTGCTTCCTCCCGATCTGCGGGACTGGCTCCCTGCGGATGATTTGGGGCACTTCGTGATCGAGGCAGTGGAGCGTGTCGATCTGGGCGCCTTCAAGGTGAACCATCGTGGCACGGGCTCGGCGCAGTATCACTCACGGATGATGCTGGCGCTGATGATCTACTGCTACGCCAACGGTATCTTCTCCAGCCGTCGGATCGAGCGAGCGACGCACCGCGATATCGGGGTTCGCTTCGTTGCGGCGAACCGTCACCCCGACCACGACACGATCGCGCGCTTCCGGCGGGAGAACTTCGCTGCGGTGGTCACGCCCAAGATCGACGGATTGACGCCGGCACCGCGAAGCGCCGTGATGTGCGCATAGCGCCGCTGCCCCGCGAGAACCGACGGAAGCACCGTCCGGCCCGGAGTGACAGCCGGTAGTAAGACCCGGCGGCGTGCATCGACGCCGGGTGGTCTGCGCCTACATCGACAATCCCGTCCCTGGCGCACTCGTTTGGCGGCGTACCTTTCATCGTGTTGGGCGATCCTGTTCCGGATCTTCTCTTCCCTCTCACTGACCGCGTCCGGCCCGAAGCCGGCGGCGCCCAGATGGGCGGCGAGCTCGTGTTTCGGAATGTCCTTTCTGAGCGCCGCCGCTTCGTCGAGAACCTGCCCCCCCTTGCGCCGCCAGTCGGGCCAGGCCCGCAGGTGCTCCGCCGGCGTCGACACCATGCCGTCCGTCTCCGTCAGAACATTCCGCGCACTCTCGACCTCCGCGGCCCGCTCGAGGAATGCGCCGACCCGGTCCCGGTCCCGCGCCCAGCGTGCGTCCCTGGCAAGAAGGTCGTGGATCGTGTTGCGCGGACCCTCCGGCAGATGGGTCCTGGCATCGAGCGAGCGCGCCCGGTCCATCAGCCCGGCATAGCCGCTCGCGTCGAAGGCGATCCCGCCCGTCTCCTCCGCCGACCGTTGCACGACCGCAGACAGCAGCTCCATCTCCCTCGCCTCGACCGCAAGCAGCGCCCAGTCGAGCCGGCTTGTTCCCTCCGCCAGCGCCTCGCGTTCGCCCGGCATGGCGTCCAGATGGCGCGCATGAGGGCCGTCCTTCACCAGCATCGCGCGGGCCTCGGCAAGCAGGGACTCCGCCCGCTGCCGCCAGTGCCTCAGGGAGTCGAGCCTCGCGGGAGGTTCGGGGTGGTCTGCCGTCAGCGCGTCCACCCGCGCGGGCCAGTCCCGGATCTGCTGGCAGATCGGTTCGCACCTGGCATGATATTCGAGCCACGAAGCGACAAGCTCCTGCGTGCGCGGCGGCAGCTCCGCCCGCCCGGAGAGCGCCTCCGCCCGCGCGATCGTCTCGCCATAGCGCGGCACATGGAACGCTTCGGTCCGGGTCTCACGCGCTTGCCGGACTACCTCCGCCGTCAGCCACCCGAATGCCAGGCAGCGGTCGTGCCGCAGCGCGTCCCGGACCTCCGCCGCCGCCTGCCGGACGCCCTCCCTCGCGCCTGGCACGGCATCCAGATACGGCGCGTGGGCGTCTTCCCGGCGCAGCATGTCCTCGGCCCCGGCCTCCAGTTTGCCGCCTTCCTCGCGCCAGGCGCGGCGTGCGGGATGGTCCGGATCGAGCCCGTCAGGCTTGTCTTGCGGCAGATCCGCCGCCCGGCGCTCCCGCCACGCCGCCACGCGGCCGGGCAGGGTGCGCACCTCTTCCGCCAGCGCCGCTTGCGCCGCATCGACCTCCCGCCATTCCGCCGCCGCGCGCCGCGCGCGCGCATCGAGACCCTCGGCGGCCGCAAGCCTTCCGCCCAGCTCCGCCACCCCCCGGTGGCCCGGCGCATACAGCTCCGGGACGCCGTTCTCCGCGGCCCGTTCGCGAAGCTTGTGCCACGCTCGCTCGAACCGTCCGGCATCGTCGAGGAGCCGCGTGCGTTCGAGCGTCTCGACAGCGCCCTCTAGACCGGCGCGCCCTCCCGGCATGGCATGGAGATGGCGCGCCGCCGCGCCGTCCGCCCCGAGCCGGGCCTGGCCCGCCTCCAGAAGCGCCACCCCTTCCTCGCGCCAGGCATCGTATTCGGGAAGCTTCTCCACCGGCCGTCCTTGCGAGGAGGCCGCCCAGCCGAGCTCCGGCCAGCGCCGCCAATGGTCCCGGATGCGCTCGACGAGGCCGCGCACCTCGCGGTCGCGGGCCAGATGCCCCTCATGTTCCGCCAGCATGGTGTCGGTGAAGCGGCGCATGTCCTGCGCGAGGTCCTCGATCTGCGTGAGCACCGCCGCCCGCGCCATGACTTCCCGGTAACCCGGGAGGAAGAACGGAACGGTGTTCGTCTTCTCGCCCTCCTGCAGAAGTGCCCGCCAGTCCTCGGCCAGCGCCGCGAATGCTTCGGGGTCCACGACGGGAGGAGGCTCGGCAGGGTCCATGCCCAGAGCCTCCAACGCCCCGTCCTCGCTCCCGTCGTGCGCCTCCAGGAGCGCGACCAGCGCCTCCCGGTCGTCGGTCAGCAGCAGGAACGCCTCCGAGACCCGGCTGAGCTCCACATGGAACAGCTCGCGGTCGGCCTTGCTCCCGGCGTCCAGCACGGCGATCGCTGCCCGCGCCATCCGGCCCTGCGCAGCATGCACGGTCGAACAATAGGCATGATCCAGATGGCGGAGTTGCGGGTCGGTGAGCGCGAGCCCGAACTCCCGGTCCCCGTCGCGGAACCGTACCCGCCTGTATCCGATCTCCAGGATCTCCGCCCCTCCGCCATTGACCAGGTCCGGCGTCGGGGGATGGCCGAAGCGCGGGGTGGGCGCCTTGCGGTTGCGCGTCCAGCGGATCCGGTCGCCGGCGCGCAACTCGATCGGCTCGGTGTCGTAGAGGCCCAGATAGCTCGCCGCATTGCCCGAGGGCCGGAACCGGCGTTCGCCGTCCGGGTGGGCCAGCGCGACCCTGCCGTCCTCGTGGCCCATTACGGTGCAGACGTCGTTCACGCGGCAGCCGTAGACGTCGCGGTGGAACACCAGGGTATCGCCGGGCTCGTAGCTCCAGATATCGGAGGCCTGCGCCCGGGTGAGCCGCCGGTTGACCAGGCGGTCGACGGCGAGTGCGCGGCCGCTCAGCACGCCTTCCTCCGCGAGCCCCTCGCGCACGGCCTCGTTCGCCTGCCGGCAGATCGCGTGCGTGGGGGCGAGGATCAGGGTGTCCGCCCGATGCTCCGGCGCCAGCGCGAGCCAACGCCGCCCCGTCTCAATGCCGAGCTCCTCCCGAGGCGCCTCGCGCACCCGCTCGCCCAGCTCCGCGATTGCCGCGCCCGGCGCGCCTTCCCGCGCAAGACCCACCGCCGCGAGCAGCTCCGGGTCGCGCTGGCGCAGCACCTCGTCCATCGTCGCTGTCGCCATGCCCGCCTTTTGCAGCAGCCGGAAGGGCTGGCCCGCATCCACCGCCTCCAACTGCGCGGTGTCGCCCACCAGCGCTACGCGCGCCACACCCAGGTCGCGCGCGATGCGCAGCAGCGCCTCCATGCGAACGGTGTCGATCATCGAGGCCTCGTCCACCGCCAGAACCGCGCCCGCGAAGTCCGCCCGGCCCTGCGCCACCCGCTCCGGGTCGGAGAGGTCGCCGAAGCGGGTCAAGAAGTATTGCAGCGTCCGCGAGGGGATGCCGGCCTCCCTAGCGAGAACCCGAGCGGCGACGGCCGACGGCGCCAGGCCCTGTATCCTCAGCTCCCCGAGAAGTTCCTTCACTTCGCGCAGCATGGTCGTCTTGCCGCTGCCGGCATGGCCCTGCACGCCGATCACGAGGTCGTCCGACCGCAGCACCGTGCGGACCGCCTCCCTCTGGCCCCGGGTGAGGCGCGACGCCCCGAGCCGCGCCTCGACGGCATCTGCGCCGGCCAGCGCCGATCTCTTGCCGCACCCCGCTCGCATCAACCCCAGCACGCGGCGCTCCGCGCGCACCGCCCGGTCGGTGACGAAGGCCCGGTCCATCCTCCGGCGTTCCGCCTCGATGAGCTCGCCGCCGCGCACAAGCCGTGCGATCGCCGCGTCGACCTCGGCCAGCGTGTAGCGCCCCGGTGCATGGCCCAGCGCCACCGCCCGGATCTCGGCCTCCGGGATCGCGGTACGCCTCTCCGCAACATGCGCCACCGCCCGCGCCACCGCCTCCAGAACGCCCAGCTCCGGCTCCGGCGACAACTCCGCCGGCGCCCGAGAGCGAGGGCGCGTGGGGGGCGTTCCCGCCCATTCGGCAACGCCATCGCGGGGCAGCCTGGGCAGCGCCGGTGCGCGCTTGAGACTGCGGACCTCGTTGGCCGGCATGTCCGGCGCGGGCACGCGCGGCGATCTCACCCGCTCGCCAGTCAGCGGGTCGAGGGGCCGGGGCGGCGTGAGAGCCATTCTCTCCCGGACCAGCCCGAGCGCCCGCGCCCGCGCGCGCCATTCTGGCACGAGGTTCGCGAGAGTCCTGTCCTCCTTGCGCCGGCGCGTGTGCAGCGCCGCCATCTGCGCATGCGCCGCCGTGTAGGGCAGCTCCAGACGCTCCAGATGCGCGAGGATCTCGCGGCGTCTGCCCGAGAACGCGTCCAGGAAGGAGCGCTCGTAGCCCGCAAGCTCGAACCCCGGGATCCTTCCCACAAGGGTCGGCGAGACAGCCATGCCGAGCGCCTGAAGACGCCGCGCGAGCTCGTTCCGGCAATACGCGCCGATCAGCTTCTCGCTGCGACGGATCTTCGTCGGCTCCACGCTCCGCCATTCCCCTGAGGCAGTGCGCGTCATGTTGGCCAGCACACAATGGGTGTGCAGCTGCGGGTCCTGGTTGCGGCTCGCGAGATGTCGGAACCCCGCCACCACCATGCCATTCGCCTTCACCCGGGGACGGCGGCGGGTCGCCGGGTCCCAGCCCCGGGTCTCCAGAAGCTCCGCCTCCACCCAGTCGAGCGTCGCGCGCACCGCCTCGTCGTGAGCCCGGATCACGCGGCGGTCGCCCATCACCAGCGCCTCCAGCGACATCGACTTCGGTGCCGAGAAAGTGATGTCCCAGCCGGGCCGGTGGTCGTGCTGCCCCTCGCGCATCCGACCGAGACGGAGATCCGTCCCGGGCACGTATCCCGACAGCACCGATGCGAAGCGCGATGGACGCACATGGGCCCTGAGCCCCAGCGCCTGCGCCGCATCCCCGTGCCAGAAGCTCGCCTGGCGGTGTTCAGGGTCGTTCCTGGCGTAGTAGCCGTCGCGCTCGTAATAGGACACCGCCACGGCGGACGAACGAAGCTCCACGACCGTCGCGACCATCGGGTCAGGCCTCGCGGACGACCGCGCCGGTGCGCCGCAGAGGCCGAGAGGGGGAACGCCGCCGGTTCAACTGATCCACAACCATCGGTAGAGGAGAAGTGCACGGCTCTCGAACGCCATGCCCAGGATGAAGACGAAGACGATCCAGGGCGCAAGAACCGCCCGCCAGCCGAACTTGAGCCCGGCCATGCGTGTCCGGATGTCTTCGAGACTCCGATCGGCCCGACGGGACTCCCGGCTGGTGTTGTCGCGCATCTTCCCGAGTCCCGTCTCGATCCTGGTTACGGCGATCTCCATCCCCTTGACCTCGGCCGCGAACCGGTCCGCGGTGCGTTCCAGCCCGCCATCGATGCGCTCTGCCGCCGCCGCCGCCTTCGCCGCCGCCT
This sequence comes from Alphaproteobacteria bacterium, assembly GCA_965248765.1. GTDB lineage: Bacteria > Pseudomonadota > Alphaproteobacteria > VGEJ01 > VGEJ01 > CBDFKF01. The sequence goes on along the minus strand of CBDFKF010000002.1, from coordinate 536,766 downwards.
CCTCGATCCTTCCGGTATCGACTGCAATAGCGGCCGCCGCGTCGTCCGCTGGCGCGTCCGCTGTCCGCGCCGCCTCGACGACCCGGGTCACGAGTTTGTCGCCCCAGGCCTCAAGCGCCTCCGGCGCCAGCCGTTCGGCGGACGCCGCTTCCCTCAGCTCGGCCAATTGCTCCCGAATGTCGTGCACCGCGGTCCGCAGTTCCTCGAACGCGGCCGGATCGATACCGGGCGCCGGCCGCTCATCCGGCAGGCTCGCCAGGAGGTCCGGCCGGGCTGTCCGTCTACTCTTGCCGTCGCGCTCCGCAGTCACGCTACCCCTCCCCTCGTGTGGACGACCTCTTGCACTTCACGGAGGTCGGCGGCGGAGATGGCGCCCGCCTCACGACAGCCGGTCCTGGTGCGTGTCCCTCTTCCCTTCGCCGGCCTGCGGAACGTCCGCCCGCTTCGCGGCCGAGGGCACGACCAAGGCCGCGGCGATGCGGGCTCGCTCCTCGCCCAGCACCGAGGCGAGCGCCGCGCGCAGCTCTTCCGAGCGGCCCGACCCGGCCATCGCAGACGCCCAGGCGGCGAACCGCACCGCGATCCGCTCCTGCATGTCGCGCACCAGGGGAACCGCTTCCTCCCCCTCCAGCATCAGCGCGCGAACCTCCTGAACCGCCTCCAGTAGCTCCCGCTGCTCTTCCGCAGCGAGCGCCAGCGCAGGACCAGCGTCCTCTTCCGGACCGTCCCGTTCCACCAGCCCCACCAGGTAGCGCGCGATCGACAGACCGCGCCGGTCCGCGTTGCGGCGAACGGTCTCCCATTGCGCGTCTGTCGCCGAGATCGAGATGTGCTTGCTCGCCTTCCGGCCGCGCCGCGCTCGTCTCATGCCGCACGCTCCCGTGCAAGGACCGAGATCGCGCTCAACAGGCTCAGCCCGCTGCCGCCCGGAAGCTCGCGCCGGAGAGCCTGCACAAATGCCTGCACCTCCCGGACCCCGTCCCACAACTCCGCCTGTTCCTCTTCCGTCAGCACCAGGGGATGACGATCCGGATCGTCGGCGAGCGCAAGCTCCAGCACATGGCGCGACACAGTCTTCCCCGCCGCCGCCGCACGCCCCCGGATCATCGCTTGCGCCGCCGGGTTGCAGTGCAGGCTCCGCTGCCGCCGGCGGGGCCGTCCCGCCTCGTCCGTCACGGCCGGTCTTCCCCATCCGGCCCCGCCGCCTTCCAGCGGTTCGCCGCGCCGGGATCGGTCAGCCGGTCCAGCATGCCCTCCCGGTCGATCCACTCGTCCACCGCGTCGCAGGCGTTCTCCCAGGCCTCTCCGACGCCGGTCTCGCGCAGCCGCCTCTCCTCCAGCCTGGACAGCACCAGCATCTCGCGCACCGCCCGGCGCAGAACCTCCGGCGCCAGAGGGTCCCGATCCAGCGCACGATGGATCACGAAGCGCGACAGATCCATGCCGCTCGCCGCGGCCGCCCGGCCGATCCGTTCCCACTCCGCATCGGTCGCCATCACCGCGCGCTGGCGGCGCCCGCTGGCATCCTCCCTCATCGTCGCCATCCGCCCGAAACGGTTTGCAGCCGTTGCAACACACTGGATCCCGATCGCGGAAGCATGGCCATCTATATTCCTGTGATTGTCCTCATACGGCGAAACGTATTGTGCCGTTTCTGTGTTTCCATAGGGCCGACCTATCCTCCATCAGGATCATACAGATGTCCCGAGGCGAATTACATACTCCACTTCCCCAAATGCAACTCCTCAGCGACATACGATCCACACCTATGTTCTTCGAACCGGCCCCATCTGTCCTGTCGAGAACAAACTGAATTGACCGCTTCAGTTGTGGTTGTTGGGCCAGTGGATAAGGGGTCGGGCGCGGAGCGGCCGTCCCCTTATCCACTGGCCGGTCGCGTCGAAGCGGATCACGCGGCCTGTCTGTGGCTTGTGTTGATGGGCGATCCGTCGGCCTGGTATCGGGCCAGGCAGCGCGGCCCATGGAAGACGGCGAGGGTGCGGTCGGGGTATTCGTGGACCCGGACCCTTGCCTTGACGTAGTGGCGGCGATGGCGGTCGGGCGGGATCGCCAGCACCAGGCGTTTGTAGCGCACGGTGTTGTCGTTGGAGACGGTGCGCTCCTGCTGCACGCAGAGGATGTCGTCGAGGGTACCGGCGAAGGGCACGAAGGCGGTGCCCTCGGCTTCCGGCGGCACCGCGAAGCGGGCGTTGTGGCCTGGCAGGTAGAGCTCCTTGAGGAAGCGGTTGGCCTGGGCCATGTCGGTGATGCCGGCGAGCCTGAGCTCCTGGGGCAGGCGCTTCTGCAGGGTGGCGAACATGCGTTCCGAGCGCCCCCTTGCCTCGGGCGAGTAGGCCGGGATCAGCTCGATGCCGAGCTGGGCCAGGGCGCGGCCGAACTGGGTCGGATTGTCCTTGTCGACCGTGCCGCCGGCCTCAGGGGTGTGCCAGTAGTGGCCGGCGCGGTCGGCATAGAGCGAGCAGAACAGCCCCTTGGCCCGGATCGCCTCGGACACCCCCTGAAAGCTCGACATCGTGCCCTCTTCGGCGACGAAGAAGGCCGAGTAGATCTCACTGGTGGTGTCGTCCATGGTGACGATCAGGTCCCACCACTGATCGGGGACCCACGCGTGGCTTGAGCCGTCTTGATGCAGCATCATGCCGGGCAGCGCGCGGCGCGGCCGCTTGCGCCGGTGCGCCCCGCGCCTGGGCGCCGCCCGTCTTCGCCCATGGGCCTGCAAGCTCAGCCGCACCCAGTTGTAGCTGCGCTTGAAGGCATAGTCCGCGACCAGCTTCTCGTGGAAGTGCTTGGCGGTGAAGTCCCAGTAGCGGGTGTCGAACAGCGCCAACAGCGCCGTCACCTCGTCGACCGCCGCGCGCCGCGCCGAGACCCGGCCCAGACGGCGATCGTAGAGCCCTTCCGCGCCGTCCGCCTCATAGCGGTCGCGCCAGCGCCGGAAGGTGCGCTCTGAAACGCCGAGAACCTCCGCCGCCTCGGCTTGGCTCAAGCAACCCCGATGGGTGCGGCCGTAAACCTCCTCGAACTTCATCAATCTCAGTCCCTGCAACTGCTCTGTCCGGCGCATCCAAACCCTCCATAGCCTGGAGAGCTTCTAAATCCGGACAGATCGTCTGGTACATAAACCGGACATATCGTGTGTTAGTGACACACTCGGTCGGGCCGCCTTGGGTTGGAGCCGGCATCCGTGCTAGCATGGATGCTCGGCAATGAGTCGTCGCACCCTATGAAAGTAGAAGGCCCCGGGCCCATCCGCCCCGCAACGTTCGCCGTGCCGAGAAGAGGCGAGAGCGGGGATCGGGCTTTGCGGCAGAGATTTCGGCAGAAGAGCAGCAGATCGCAAAAGTGGCGAGCGGGGCACCCCTTGCTGCGGTCGATGCTGTCCTGACCCTTCAAGAGGTGCCGGATGCGACGACCCCGCAGGGGCGCGTCGTCAAACGTGGCCGGGACCTGCTCGATCACCTCGAACAATTGCGTACGGGGTTGCTCACCGGGACCATTCCCCAGGGGAAGCTGCGTGCGCTGCGCCAGGCCCTCGATGAGCAGTTCGAGTCGATCGAGGATCCGCGCCTGTCGGCCGTTCTCGAGGAAATTGAGCTGCGCGCCGCGGTTGAACTCGCCAAACTTGATCGCCTCCCTCGATCCGTTTGATCCGCTGCCACTGCTGGCCGCTGCCCGGCTCTAAGAATACGCTCCGAGCTGCGCACGACAGTTGTTTCGGCGCGCTCGCGGCGACGCCGCCCATACTCTTGCCGCCGCTCTAGCCCCCACCTATACTCCGCGCCCGTCGTTGCCTAACCGCCTGAAGACAGGGGGAAAGTATGCGAGCGCGTCTTCCCAGAAGATATCGCCCATCGGAAGACGAAACGTTTATGAATCGCAAGCAACGCGAGTATTTTCGCCGCAAGTTGCTCGGGTGGAGAGAAGAGCTCCTGAAGGAGACCAGCGCCACGTTGCAGCATTTGCAAGAGGGAGGAGGCCAGGAGCCCGACGTCGCGGACCGCGCGTCGCTGGAGACCGACCGATCGATTGAGCTGCGGACTCGGGATCGTGAGCGCAAACTGATCAGCAAGATAGACTCGGCACTCGAGCGGCTGGCCGGCCAGACATTTGGTTATTGCGAAGAATCTGGCGAGCCCATCAACCTGCGACGGCTGGAAGCACGGCCTATCGCGACACTGAGCCTGGAGGCACAGGAGCGTCACGAGCGCCGCGAGAGGGCCTATCGCGGCTAGCGCCTGCGCCGGCTGACCCGCAGAGCGCGGCGGATTGTGTGGTATGGTCCCGTCTTGAGCGGCGTCGCGGCGTCGCGGCGGCGAAGGATCGTCGCCGAGAGGGCTGCGGCGTGTTTTTTTGTCCCTTGGTGAGGGTGGGGAGAAGAGCGGATGGCGGAGATATCAGGCGGACATCTGGTCGCAAAGGCGCTCAAAGCTGAGGGAGTGGAGGTCGTCTTTACGCTGTGCGGCGGCCACATCATCGACATTTACGATGGTTGCATCGACGAGGACATCAGGATCGTTGACGTCCGCCACGAGCAGGTGGCGGCACATGCGGCAGATGGCTATGCGCGGGTGACCGGCACGCCGGGCTGCGCCGTGGTCACGGCCGGGCCGGGCACGACCGATGCGATAACCGGCGTTGCCAATGCCTACCGCGCCGAGAGCCCGATGTTGCTGATTGGCGGCCAGGGCGCGCTGAGCCAGCATCAAATGGGCTCGCTGCAGGATCTGCCGCACGTCGACATCATGAAGCCGATCACCAAGTTCGCCTCGACCGTCCCGACGACCGAGCGCACGGCCGATCTCGTGAGCATGGCCTTCCGCGAGTGCTTCAACGGTGCCCCGGGGCCAAGCTTCCTCGAGATCCCGCGCGATATTCTCGACGGCACGGTTGATGAGGAGAAGGCACGCATTCCAGCCGCCGGCCAGTATAGAGCCTCAACGGCGCGGCAAGCGGATCCTCGCGATATCGATCGATTGGCCGAGATCCTCGTCGGCGCCGAGAAACCTTGCGTGCTGCTCGGCACGCAGGTGTGGACCTGCCGCGCCGCGGCCGCCGCCAAGGCCTTTGCCGAGTCGCTGAACCTGCCCATCTTCATGAACGGTGCCGCGCGTGGCACGCTGCCGCCGGATCATTCGCACGGCTATCAGCTTGCCCGCCGATATGCCTTCAATAATGCCGATGTCATCGTCATCGTCGGCACCCCATTCGATTTCCGCATGGGTTACGGACGCAGGCTGCGGGCGGAGGCGACGGTGGTGCAGATCGACCTCGACTACCGCACCGTCGGCAAGAACCGCGACATCGACCTCGGCCTGGTCGGTGATTCCGGCGTCATTATGGATGCGGTCGTGCAGGCGGCGAGCGCAGGCAAGAACGGTGCCGGCAAACGCGAGGCATGGCTCAAGGAGCTGAGGGCCGAAGAGGAGCGTCTCTACACAGAGCGGCTGCCCAAGATCAAATCGGATGCCGAGCCGATCCATCCCCTGCGGCTATGCTACGAGATCAACGAGTTCCTGACCGAAGACTCGGTGTATATCGGCGATGGCGGCGATATCGTGACGTTCTCAGGCGGGGTGGTAAAGCCGCACCGGCCCGGCCATTGGATGGACCCGGGCCCGCTCGGCACCCTCGGGGTCGGGATTCCCTTCGCCATGGCCTCAAAGCTGATGCAGCCCGAAAAAGAGGTCGTGACGTTGTTCGGCGACGGCGCTTTCGGGCTGACGGGCTGGGACTTCGACACGATGGTGCGCTTCAACCTGCCGTTCGTCGGCGTTGTCGGCAACAACTCGGCCTGGAACCAGATCCGCTTCGGCCAGATCGCCAAGTACGGCGACAACCGGGGCGATGTCGCCAATGTGCTGAGCGATGTGCATTTCGATCGCTTCGCCGAGATGCTGGGCGGCCATGGCGAAGAGGTGCGCGCGCCCGAGGACATCCGCCCGGCGCTTGAGCGGGCCCGCGATTCGGGCAAGCCGTCGTTGATCAACGTCTGGATCGATCCCGATGCCTACAGCCCGGGGACGATGAACCAGACGATGTACAAATAGACCGCCGACGAGCTCGACGGGAAGCGGAGGGCGGCGATGGCCAAGGCGCTGGAAGGGGTCCGGATCCTCGACATGACACATGTCCAGTCGGGACCGTCGTGCACACAGATGTTGGCGTGGCTGGGCGCGGACGTGATGAAGGTCGAGCTGCCCGGGCGGGGAGACATCACACGTGCGCAGCTGCGCGATGTGCCCGACGTCGACAGCCTCTACTTCACGATGCTCAACTGCAACAAGCGCAGCATCACCATCAACACCAAGACCGAGAAGGGCAAGGAGATCTTCACCGCCCTGATCAAGCACTGCGACATCCTGGTCGAGAACTTCGCGCCCGGCGCGCTCGATCGCCAGGGCTTCAGCTGGGAGCGGGTCCACGAGATCAACCCGGCGATCATCTATGCCTCGATCAAGGGTTTTGGGCCCGGCCCCTACTTCGACCTCAAGGTTTACGAGACCGTCGCCCAGGCAACAGGCGGAGCGATGAGCACGACCGGCTTCGAGGAGGGGCCGCCGACCTCGACCGGCGCGCAGATCGGCGATTCTGGGACCGGTATTCACGTCGTTGCGGCGATTCTCGCAGCGCTCTATCAGCGTACCCACAGCGGCCGCGGCCAGCGTGTCGAAGTCGCCATGCAGGATGCGGTCCTCAACCTCTGCCGAGTCAAGATGCGCGATCAACAGCGCCTCGCCCATGGCCCACTCACGGAGTACCCCAACGCGACCTTCGGCGATGCTGTGCCGCGCTCGGGCAATGCCTCGGGCGGCGGCCAGCCGGGCTCGGCCTTACGCTGCAAGCCCGGCGGGCCCAACGATTACATGTACTGCATTATCCAACCCCAGGGCTGGAAACACTGGATGGAGCTGATCGGCCGCGAGGAGCTGATCGAGGACGCCGCTCACGCGACGCCCGAGGCCCGCCTCGACAAGCTGCCGGAAATCTTCGCCATGCTCGAGGGATGGACGTTGCAGCACACCAAGGCCGAGCTGATGGAAATGCTGAACGAGCGCGAGATCCCGTGCGGGCCGATCCTCGATATGAAGGAACTGATCGAGGATGAATCGCTGGTGGCGCGGGGCGTCATTGTCGATGTGCGGCATCCCGAGCGCGGCAGCTTCAAGACAGTCGGCTGCCCGCTGCGTCTTTCGGATTCGCCGGTGGAGGTCGAGGCTTCGCCGCTGTTGGGCGAGCATACCGAGCAGATCCTCGCCGAGGTCATGGGCCTCGACAAGGCCGCGGTCGACAAGCTCCGCGAAGAAGGCGCGGTCTGAGACCGGTTCGCCGCGGGATGTGACCGTGCGGATTTTCGCCGGCTCAAGCGGGTTCGCCTACAAGCCGTGGAAGGGGCCGTTCTACCCCGACGACCTGCCCGATTCAGAGATGCTCGGCTACTACGCGGGGCGGCTGGGGGCGGTCGAGATCAACAACACCTTCTACCGCATGCCCAAGGCCGAGATGCTGACGGGCTGGGCGCAGAAGACCCCGGCCGATTTCCGCTTTGCGCTGAAGGCCTCGCAGCAGATCACCCACCGCAAGCGTCTCAAGGATCCGTCCGAGCCGGTCGGCTACTTTCTCGAAAATGCAGCCGTCCTCAAGGACAAGCTCGGGCCCATCCTGTTCCAGTTGCCGCCCAACATGAAGAAGGACCTCGAACGCCTCGAGGCCTTCCTCGCGGTGCTGCCCGCGGACCAGCGCACCACCTTCGAGTTCCGCCACCCCACGTGGTTCGAGGACGACGTATTCGCGGCGCTCAAGGCGCGCGGCGCGGCGCTATGCATCGCTGAGACCGATGATGCTGACACGACCGCGCCGGTGGTGGCGACGGCGGATTGGGGCTATCTCCGGCTACGTCGCGAGGGCTATGGCGATGCCGATCTCGAGCGTTGGGCCGGGACGATCGCCGAGCAGCCGTGGGGCCAGGCCTTCGTTTTCTTCAAGCACGAGGACAAAGGCATGGCGCCGCAGCTCGCCGAACGGCTCATGACGATGGTCGCGGCTTAGCTCCGGCCCATCCCTCCCAGCGCAGGCATCCGGCCTGTGTCACGGCGGTCTCCCTGGATCACTGGCGACGGGCAATATTGTTCCGCGTCAGGGACTTAGCAGCGGTCCCGGCCGCTGGTGTCAGGATTCTTTACAGCGCCCTTCGACCGGCCGTCGGCTCTTAAGCTATTGAAGAATTTAGCGAATCAACGAACCAGACGGTCCGGTGTTGGATCGGGTCGGCCAAACGGGTGTCGGTTCTCTTTACACTTTCTCCGCACAGGTCACCTCGGACTAGACGTAACTCACTGATATTACACCAATGTTCCTTCTGGCCTGATTCTTGCTTACTAAGTTGCAAAGCACATGGGTCAGACGAGGTCATGATGGGTGCGTCTAAGTCATTCTTCCGGTGGTTACCGATCGTCGCGGCGAGCCTCGGGCTCGCAATTGCGCTGTGATCGCTACCGATCGTGTCCCGGGACGTGGTGTAGAACACCTATTTGCTCGACGACAGTGGGTCACTATCTGAACTGCGCCGTTTTCCTCCCATTTCACGAATATTCTACAGTGTGTTAGGGACCCTGGCAAGGCGTCGGCACGGAGACTGCCTTGGCATACTGAATGGCTTTAGGGACGTTGAGTTGCATTTGAGGAAGTAAGTTGATATGTCCTGCGCGTGGAGGCAGTCACACTGGAGGGTACAGGGCGGAGAACCAATTGACTACAGGCGCTGAAGACATGCACGAGAGTGACACATTCCAGGGGCACTGCACGACGTATAATATCAGAAATATAATAGGAACAAAGGGACAATTTCATGCTTCCTTGAGGGGGGTGATGCCTCCTCTCGCGGCTCCCGGGGCGGTGTCGTGAGCCGGGGACCGGCGGGGCGCCGCACCCAGCATGCGGTGCAGGCGACGGCGAGCGAATGGGCGCGGATCCGGGAACTTGCGGCGGCGTCGGGCATGGAGATCTCGCGATACATCGTGCATCGGGCGACGATGCCGGACCCATTGCCGGCGGCCGTTATGCGCCGCGCGGTGCGCGAGCTGTTGCTGCTCTCCAAGATCGAGGAACAGCGGATGGCGGAGATGGGGCTGGAGGACCGCTGGTCAGCATGTGGCCTGATAACGAGACTGAACACGACTTTCTGAACTTCTCCGGCGTCGCGGACTCAGTAGCGGAGATTATCGTTCAGGCTCGTGGCCGCCCGATCTCGATCGGGGTGTCTGGCGCTTGGGGCGCTGGTAAGTCGTCGATGATCAAGTTGACGCGGGCTTCTCTCGGCGCACTTCCGCGCAAGGAAGATGAGCGCGAGTTCGTTTTCGTCGAGTTCAACGCTTGGCTTTATCAGGGCTATGACGATGCGCGTGCTGCGCTGATGGATGTGATCGCGACGAAACTCGAAGAGGAGGCGAATACGCGTGAGAAGGCGGTCGACAAGGCAAAGGCGCTGCTGAAGCGGGTAAATTGGCTTCGGGCAGCCAAGCTGGTCGCAGGCTCGACGGTCGCGATGTCGTTGGGGCTACCGCCTACGGGACTGATCGGGGACCTTTGGGGTCTCGGGCAGCGCTTCGCGTCCGGGGGACCTGATGCGAAACTGATTGAGACCGCCCAGGTTAAGGCCGGGGAGACGGGCAAAGCGGCCAAGGGCCTCTTCAACTCAACGGAGGAAACGTCCCCGCCCAAGGAGATTCAGGCGCTACGAGACACCTTCGAGGAGACCTTGGAGGAACTCGGTGTCACCCTGGTCGTGCTGATCGATGATCTCGACCGTTGCCTTCCGGAAACCACCATCTCGACACTTGAAGCGATCCGGCTCTTCCTGTTCCTGAAAAATACCGCGTTCGTGATTGCTGCCGATAACGACATGATCAGACATGCGGTCCGCCGGCATTTTGAGGGCGTGCCGGATGATCTGCTGATTACGAGTTACTTCGACAAGCTGATCCAGGTGCCGATTCGGGTGCCACCGCTCGGTACACAGGAGGTTCGTGCGTACATGATGTTACTGTTCGTACAAAACAGCAGCCTTGAAGTTGCCGTGAAAGAGAAAATCCGGGCCGGTGTCTGCGCGCAGCTGCGCCAGACATGGCAGGGTAAGCGGGTGGACCGGGCCTTTGTCCAGAGCCTCCACGATGGGTTCCCCGCAGAACTGATCGGCCGCTTCGATACTGCAGATCGGCTCGCGCCGATGATGACGGCTGCGTCGGGTATTCTCGGCAACCCAAGGCTGATCAAGCGCTTCCTAAACGCGCTGGCCATCCGTATGGCGATTTCAGACGCGCAGGGCGTCGGTGTTGACGAGGCGGTTTTGGCGAAGTTGCTGCTGTTTGAGCGCCTCGGCAGCCCCCAAGCGTTTGCTGAGCTGATGGCGAAGGTTGGCGCAAGCGAGACCGGCAAACCCACATTCCTGGCTGAATGGGAGGAAAAGATAACGGCCGGTCAGAACGTGGAGCCGCCGGCCCCCTTAGACGATCCATTTTTCATGGAATGGCTGACATTGCCACCGGCGCTCGCAGACACCGATCTCCGCGGCGCGCTGTACGTGAGCAGGGAGCACGTGCCGCTGATTACGCCGGAGGATCGGTTGTCGTCAGAGGCGGCCGAGCTTCTGACAGCGCTGCTTGGGTATCCTGAGATGGCGGCGAGCCTGAAGAAACGCTTGGTCGTCGTGCCTCGCACCGAGATGACTGTGATCATGGATCGTCTGCTCGATAGGGCACGGCAGGAGCAAGAATGGGGCGTTCCTGCAGTGCTCGAAGCGTGTCTGGTCGTCGCGGAAGCTGATCCTCCACAAGGTATCCGGTTGGCTGCCTTCCTCGGTGAGCGTCCTGCCACGCAAATCAAGGCAAACATCGTCCCAAAGATCGGTGACCACGCCTGGGCAAAGGATGTGTTCGACACCTGGGGTAACAAGCAAGTCTCAAGGCCCGTAAAGAACGCAATAAAGAAGCGGAGGGAAAATGGGAACGTCACAATCTAGTGGAGGGCCGGGTGGCGGAGTGCCAATGGTGCCGTCCTGGACCCCCGACCCGCCTGCCGAAGATGCGCAGGAACCGGGGCCGGGCGACGAGGGGGCGCCCGATGAGCCTGCGTCCCCGGAGCCGAACGTGCCATCGCCCGCGCCGGCAACGGCGCCGCTGGCTCCGGCAGGGCGATTCCGTGGCGCGCGTCGGGCTCTCGGCGAGTACGCCCGGTCAGGAGACAGCAATGAAATGAGGCGCGGTCTCGGCCACTACGTCCGGACCGGCTATGGTGGCTCTGCAACCGCTACTCGGCGATTTGGAGGCACGGCGCAACGGCCGGAGCGCTCGGAGGTGCTCTCGCCAGCAGAAGGTGCGTATGCAGGCGTCGTGCGTCAGGAAGCGGGAGATGGAGACTGATGGAATGTGAAATCGGTTTCGGGCAAAAGGAAAGACTGCTTAGGAGTCCAAGAAAAGTGATGTTCTGGCTGTCCGCATGCGGCGAAGGCATGGATTCTCGGTAAGCGTCCGGTCTCACCGCCCCGGCGCGATCAGGTGATCGGTTGCGGATCTGCTGCGGTGGAGCAGTTCCAGGGGAGCAGTTCGTCGATGCGGTGATTTTGTAATCGGGGATGCGGTCGAGGACCTGGGTGAGCCACGCCTGTGGGTCGACGTCGTTGAGCTTGGCGGTCTCGATCAGGGTGTAGGCGATGGCGGCGGCCCTGCCGCCCGCGGCCGAGCCCATGAACAGATAGTTTTTACGGCGTAAAGCTTCAGCAGGACCGCCGGATCGTAGCCGGGACGACCCGTCGCCTTCGGCGCGGCGCGCTCGAAACCAGCGGCCGCCAAGTCCAAACCATCCACAAAGGCGTCGATGAAACGGACCGGGTTATCCCGGCTAGAATTCGCGATTTGACAGAGGATGATTGGTTAAACGGGCTGTGGCCGTCTGCGGCCATGCTGGCACCGGGATTTCCGGGAGTTTTCCGGGCTCCAATTGAGCTATTTCCGCTTCAAGACCGTGCCCAGGCGATCTCCTACTCGGAGTATTGTCACACCGCCGCGGCGAGGCGGTCCAGTTGGACCAGACGGTGCATGTCTGGAGTTGGAGTTCCCCCGGTTTTGTGGACAGTTACGGGCTTACAGACTCCAGCTGCTCACGGGCTTGTCTCTCGTAGTTGACGGGCGACTTGTATCCGAGCGCGGAATGCCGCCGCCCCGGATTGTACCAGCCCTCGATGAACTGGAAGACGGCCATGCGGGCCTCCGCCTTGGTCCGGAACTTCCGCCGGTCGAGCAACTCGCATTCGAGGGTGGCGAAGAAACTCTCGCACATTGCATTGTCGTAGGCATCGCCAACCGAGCCCATTGATGGCCGCACACCGGCTTCCTTGCAACGCAGGCCGAAGGCGATCGAGGTGTACTGCGACCCCTGGTCGGAGTGATGGATCACGCCGACGGGACGCCGCTGCGTCAGCGCCATGTTGAGGGCATCGAGCACGAGCTGGGTTTTCAGATCGTGGCCCATCGCCCAGCCGACGATCCGCCGTGAGAAGGCATCCAGTACCACGGCGAGGTACAGGAACCCGGCCCAAGTCGGCACGTAGGTGATGTCGGCGACCCAGAGCCAGTTCGGTTCATCGGCATGGAAGTTCCGGTCAACCAGGTCGCTGGCGGGACGAACCCGCTCGTCTCGGAAGGTCGTGCGGGCGGCTTTGCGGCGGCTAACACCGACAATACCGGCCGCTTTCATCAACCGCTCCACGCGCTTGCGGCCCAGCCGGATCCCTTCATCGAGGAGTTCGGCGTGGATGCGCGGAGCCCCATAGGGCTCTTTCGAAGCCTTGTGGATCGCCTTGATGCGAACGCTCAACTCCACATCGGCGCGGCAACGGGCGCTCGGCTCACGCCGGAGCCACGCATAATATCCGGCGCGGGAGACGCCGAACGATTTGCACATCGTTGCCAGCGGGAACATGGCCTGGTTCGCCGTCATGAACTCGAAGACCGAGACGACGTCACGTCGCTCTGAGCGAACCAGGCTGCGGCCTTTGCCAGGATATCTCTCTCCTGACGAAGCTGGCGGTTCTCCCGGCGAAGCCGACGTAGCTCTTCGCGCTCGTCGCTGCTAAGACCGTCGATGCGGCCGCCGCCATCGCGTTCAGCCTGCTTGATCCAGCCATGGATCGTCGCCGCGCACGGCTCGAACTCCCTGGCCATCTTCCACGCTACCTCCGGTCCGGGACAACGCTACGATCTGATCCCTGAATTCCACGGGGTACCGGTTCCTCGTTCTCGGCATCGGGACACTCTCCTCTCTCAGTCAAAAGGTGTCCATCAAACCGGGGGAACTCCAATCGCCAGTTCCGCGCTCCGGTACCGAACAGGCTGTGGGTCTCGGACTTTACCTACGTGGCCACTTGGGCAGGCTTCGTCCATGTCGCCTTTGTCATCGACGCCTATGCCCGCCGCATCGTCGGCTGGCGGGTGAGCCGGACAGCCCATGCCGGCTTTGTTGTCGATGCCCTGGAACAAGCGCTTCATGCGCGGCGACCCGTCCATCGCGGTGGGCTGATCCATCACAGCGATAGAGGGAGCCAATATGTCTCGATCAAATATACCGAGCACCTGGCGGAAGCGGGCATCGAACCCTCGGTGGGCAGCGTCGGCGACTCTTATGACAATGCTCTGGCCGAGACCATCAATGGTCTTTACAAAGCCGAGGTCATTCACCGGCGCGGGCCGTGGCGCTCATTCGAGGCCGTCGAGTTCGCTACTCTGGAATGGGTGAATTGGTTCAACAACCGGCGGCTCCTGGAGCCCATCGGAAACATCCCGCCGGCCGAAGCCGAGGAACGCCACTACGCCATGATGAAGCAGTCAGACATGGCGGCGTGACTCAAACAAAATGGCCTCCGACAAACCCGGAGCGGTTCAGAAAGCGTCGGCGCAATTCGCCGACAAGCTCTTGTTGCTTGTCGCTGGCCATTCCTCTGATCACCCGCAATGCCTCACGTACGTCGACATTCTGGACTTCCTCGTGTAGTTCAACGGAACTTGGTCGGTAGTGAGGCCGATCACTATGAACCGGTCATGCCGCCACCAGACTTGTCGCTATGAAGTTACGATGTTCAAACGTCCCCGACTCCCATTTTGCGGCGTGGTTCTGCTGCCAGGGCGGCTTGCCGGCAGCGATCTCCAGAAACCTCTCGCCGATCGCGCGCAGCGCTAGGCAGCGGTACTCGAGACGGCGGAGCACGATGAACGGCAGAATGACCTTGCCATATTCGAACTGCTTGAAATCGCCGCGTAGAATCTCCGCGATCGACCAGACGAAGCCGCCGAGACCCTGAACATCGGCATTCGTCCCCGGCATTACTTTTCTCCTTGTTTCTCTTGTTCGGCGGACTGGCGTTCGATCCACGGCCCGGGCCTTGACCTCCCATTCGACGGTGCGGGCTTCGAGGCTGCCGTCGTCGGCCGCGTAATAGAGCCCGCGGGGCATCACCACATCGATGCCGATCCCAGTGGCTTCGGTGCCGGCCGGATTGGCCGTGAAGGGACCGATCCAGCCTTCATCGGTCACCGTGACTTCCTCGCCGGCGTCGTTCGTGGTAACGGCGGTCTCCCGGTCGTTGACGCCGATCAGCTCCTGGCCGGCGATCTCGGGTGCGGTGACCACGTCGGTCTCGAACAAGGTGACGGCGCCAGAGGGTCCCGATCCAGCGCACGATGGATCACGAAGCGCGACAGATCCATGCCGCTCGCCGCGGCCGCCCGGCCGATCCGTTCCCACTCCGCATCGGTCGCCATCACCGCGCGCTGGCGGTGCCCGCTGGCATCCTCCTAGCAGCCGGCGCTGTTCCGCCTCGCTCAGCGCTAAAGCCGGCGCGTCCGTCTGCGCGGGATCGAGCTCCACGTTCAGCCCGGCCGAGATCACGTGATCGTTGATCGACATGCCGCGCAGATCCGCGACCTCGCGGATCCGTTCCCACTCCGCCTCCTGGCACGAGATCGCAAGCCGCGCCCGGGGTGTCGCGCGCCGCTCCGCCATCACTTGCCCTCCCGGCGCGACTGGACCGCGCGCTGTATGAAGGCGATCGCCCCGAATACCGAGAGCTTCGATCCCGAAAGCGACTCGCCCAGCGCGCGGCGCACCCGGTCCATCTCCTCCACCCGCTCGTACAGGGTCCGCTGCTGTTCTTCCGACAGCACCAGCCGCGGCTCGTCACGGCGCGGCCCGCCCGCGTCCTCGTGCAGCGCGCAGGCAACCAGGTATCCCGAGACATGCATGCCGAGCGCGGCCGCGCGATCCCTGATCTCGGCCCTCTCGGCTCGGCTGCAGCGTAGCGTGCGGCGCACCACGCTCGCCATCGCTCAGGACCGCGGCGCGGGGCCACCCTCGGGATCGGTGCTGCCTGAGACCGCCCGCCAGCGTTCGGCGGCGCCGTGATCGGTCAGCCGGTCGAGCATGCCCTCCCGGTCGAGCCACGTATCGACGGCATCGCCGAGCGCCTTCCAGCGGTCCTCCAGCCCCACATCGGCCATCCGCTGTTCCTCGATCCTGGCGAGCAGCAGAAGCTCGCGTACCGCGCGGCGCAGAACCGTATCCGGCAGCGGGTCCGGCACGGTTGCCCGGTGCACGATATAGCGCGAGATATCCATGCCCACGTCCGCCGCCAGTTCGCGAATGCGCGCCCATTCGCTCGCAGTCGCCATCACCGCGTGCTGGGTGCGGTGCTCCGCCGGCCGGCGGCTCATGAGGGCGCCCCGGGGACCTTGCAGCCCGGCCTGACACCCCCCGGCGGACCCGCATTCTGGCCCTTATCACCTGCAATACTCCATATAATACAGATAACACCGCTCCATCCGGATACGTCGATCCAACTCACCGCCTTATGGCCTCTATCCACCCCTATATCCACCGCCTCCCCTCCGCGATGACAGATCCGTCAACTCAGACACACGCATTTACTTCCCAGATTGCAACTGTGCTCCCCCATGCCTCGCTCTCTTACATCAGCACAGCACCGCCACAATCCACTTGTGCAAATCGGTAACTACCAGTAATATAACACTTAATCAGGAGACAAAACGGCCCGCCCCAAACCGTTAACTCACTCCTTCGACGCTCACTGTTGGCCTACGCCACTCAAAGGGACACGACCTCGCTACCGACGACGCCGGCGGGCGCGGTCACCTTCTAACTCAAGAACCACCCGGATGGAGGGGCACGACCGCCCCTTTACGGGATGAGGCTGGGCGGTCTGATCACCGGAACCAGCAGCGAGGTGTGGACGTTCAGCTTCGAGCCCGACACCTGTGCCGCGAGCGGTGCCGGTTGCTCGGGCGGCCAAACGGCGCAGGCGCTGGGCGATGCCGACAGCAGCGAGATCGGCATGACCATGACCTTCAACGGGACCTCGCTAACGATCGAGGGTGTCGTCTTCGGCGGCAAGAACTCGGGCTCCGGGTACGACAGCGGCAACGCCAGCTTGTGGGATGTGTCCTTCACCTACGACTTCAACATCCATGAAGGAGGCACCGGCGACCTCTTGGTTGCGCCGGATACCCAAGCGGCTGGAACGGACCAGTTCGGGAACAACGGCTTCATCTCGCCGCGGTCCAATCTGGCGGCCACGGTCAGCGATGATACGGGCAAGCAGATCTGGATGACGGATCAAGACAAAAGCGGTCTGGACGCCGACACCGATGGCGATGGAGCGGGCGATACATCGGTGTCGTTCCTCTATGCCCTCGATCTGCATCGGCTGGTCATGGACGCCGATCTCGGCATATCGGATTTCGGTGACCTCGCGAAACAAACCGGCGGCTCAGCGCATTGCCTGCCCACGGACGAGTTGTGCAAGCGCCGGGTCGGACGCGGCTGGATGAATCATAGCGTCTCCTTCTTCGATGACTTCGACGCCGCGGTCGCGAGCGGAAAGCTGGACGACCATATCTCGGCCAGCGATTGGCTATTCACCGGTACGAAGATCCCGGAGCCGGCGACGCTCGCGCTGTTCGGGTTGGGTCTCGCAGGTCTCGGCCTGGTGGCCCGGCGCAAGCGCATCCAGTAGCACTACGCGGACTATGGGAGACTGGCGGCGGCCCGCGGGCCGCCGCTTCTTTGTGGGGCGAGGCCCATTTGCCGCGTCCCCCCAGGCGCCCGGTGATGTGCTAACAATGATGCAGGGCCAAGCGGCAATCGGGAGACAGGGATGCGGATCGTAGTTCATGGCCAGCAGGCCTTCGGCAAGTCGGTTTTGGATGCGCTTTTGGACCGCGGCGAGGACGTGATCGCGGTCTACGTCGCGCCCGACAAGGGCAGCCGTACCGATCCGCTAAAGGAAGCCGCGCTCGAGCGCGGCCTGCCCTTGCACCAGCCCGCTTCGTACAAGAAACCCGAGGTGTGGGAGGCGTTCAGCGCGTTGAAGCCCGATCTTTGCGTCATGGCTTTCGTCACGCTGATCGTGCCCGAGGAGTTTCTCACCATACCCACTCACGGCACCATCCAGTATCACCCCTCGCTGCTGCCCAGGCACCGCGGCCCGAGTTCCATCAATTGGCCGATCATCCAGGGTGAGACCCGCACCGGACTTTCGATCTTCTGGCCCGACAACGGTCTCGATACCGGGCCGATCCTCTTGCAGAAGGAGATCGACATCGGACCGGATGACACCCTCGGCAGTATCTACTTCGACAAACTGTTTCCGATGGGTGTGGAGGCGACGATCGAGGCTGTCGATCTGGTGCGCGCAGGCAACGCCGCGAAGACGGTCCAGGACGAGACGCAGGCGACCTACGAAGGCTGGTGCCGTGCCGATGACGTCGAGATCGATTGGCAGAAGCCGGTGGACGAGGTTCATAACCTGATCCGCGGCGCCGATCCGCAGCCGGGCGCCTGGACACGCTGCAACGGCGAGACTCTGCAGATTTACGCCGCGCGCACACAGCAGGGGAGCGGTGCCGCGGCGGGTGAAGTGACCGCGATCAACGATGAGGGCTTCACGGTCGCTGCGGAGGGCGGAGAGATCCTTGCCTTGCGCGTCAAGCGGGCCGGCGGCAAGAAGGTGCTGGCGCCCGAGTTCGTTGCCACCGCGGCGCTCAAGGAAGGGATGCGGCTCGGCTGAGCCCAAAGTCGGCCGAGCAGCGCGGGTCGCCCGATGTCGCGTTTTCTCCATGGTCACGCTAGCGCCGAGGCGCCCGAGGCGGCCATCACGCGCTGCTTGGCCCAGCTCACGCCGGTTCCCGAGGGCGCCAACATCGGCTTCCTTTACGTCACCGACCCGTTGGCGCCGGCGCTCGATGCAACTATCAAGCTGTTCACCTCGGAGACCGGAATCAGCCGATGGATTGGCTCGGTCGCTCACGGCATCTGCGCTACCGGGTGCGAGTACTTCGCCGAGCCGGCGATCGCCGCGATGGTCGGCGCGGTGCCGGAGAACGCCTTCGCGATATTTGACTCCGGTACCGACGGCGGACTCGCGGGCGCGACTGCCGACTGGCTCGGGCAGCACTCGAACCCGTTCGGCATCGTTCACTGCGATCCGCGCAACCCGCAGATCGCCGGCCTGATCCCGCGCCTTGCCGAGGTGACCGGCGGCTTCCTCATAGGCGGCCTGTCGTCCGGCGAGGGGGCGTTCTGGCAAGTAGCGGGCGACGGCCTGACCCAAGGCGGCATCTCAGGCGCCTGGTTCGGCGATACAGTGCCGGTGGCGACCGGGCTGAGCCAAGGCTGCGTGCCGATCGGACCGGTCCACGAGGTAAGCGAATGCCAGGACAACATCGCCATACGGCTCGACGGCCGCGCGGCGCTCGAGGTGTTCAAGGACGATATCGGCGAAGAGCTCGCGCGCGACTTGCGCCGCCTTGGCGGGCTGGTGTTTGCGGCGCTGCCGGTCGCCGGCTCCGATCGTGCCGATTACCTCGTGCGCAACCTGTTGGCGATCGATCCCGACGAGGGGCTGATCTCGATCGCCGCGGAGCTTGAGGTGGGGCAAAAGCTGATGTTCTGTCGCCGCGATCCAGCAGCGGCGAAGGCCGACCTCGTCCGCATGCTCGATGACCTTAAGCGGCGCATCGGGCCGAACCCGCGCGGCGCGGTCTACGTTTCTTGTCTCGCCCGCGGGCCCAACATGTTCGGCCCCGATTCGGCCGAGCTCAAGACCATCCAGGACAGCCTTGGCGATCTGCCGCTGGTCGGCTTCTTCGGCAACGGTGAGATCTCTCACGATCGGCTGTACACCTACACCGGCGTGCTGTCGGTGTTTTTGTGACGCTGGCCACACCGAGACGAGTTTTCACGGGCGTCGGCCGCGGCGGGGGTGTCGAGAACAAACTGAATTGACCGCTTCAGTTGTGGTTGTTGGGCCAGTGGATAAGGGGTCGGGCGCGGAGCGGCCGTCCCCTTATCCACTGGCCGGTCGCGTCGAAGCGGATCACGCGGCCTGTCTGTGGCTTGTGTTGATGGGCGATCCGTCGGCCTGGTATCGGGCCAGGCAGCGCGGCCCATGGAAGACGGCGAGGGTGCGGTCGGGGTATTCGTGGACCCGGACCCTTGCCTTGACGTAGTGGCGGCGATGGCGGTCGGGCGGGATCGCCAGCACCAGGCGTTTGTAGCGCACGGTGTTGTCGTTGGAGACGGTGCGCTCCTGCTGCACGCAGAGGATGTCGTCGAGGGTACCGGCGAAGGGCACGAAGGCGGTGCCCTCGGCTTCCGGCGGCACCGCGAAGCGGGCGTTGTGGCCTGGCAGGTAGAGCTCCTTGAGGAAGCGGTTGGCCTGGGCCATGTCGGTGATGCCGGCGAGCCTGAGCTCCTGGGGCAGGCGCTTCTGCAGGGTGGCGAACATGCGTTCCGAGCGCCCCCTTGCCTCGGGCGAGTAGGCCGGGATCAGCTCGATGCCGAGCTGGGCCAGGGCGCGGCCGAACTGGGTCGGATTGTCCTTGTCGACCGTGCCGCCGGCCTCAGGGGTGTGCCAGTAGTGGCCGGCGCGGTCGGCATAGAGCGAGCAGAACAGCCCCTTGGCCCGGATCGCCTCGGACACCCCCTGAAAGCTCGACATCGTGCCCTCTTCGGCGACGAAGAAGGCCGAGTAGATCTCACTGGTGGTGTCGTCCATGGTGACGATCAGGTCCCACCACTGATCGGGGACCCACGCGTGGCTTGAGCCGTCTTGATGCAGCATCATGCCGGGCAGCGCGCGGCGCGGCCGCTTGCGCCGGTGCGCCCCGCGCCTGGGCGCCGCCCGTCTTCGCCCATGGGCCTGCAAGCTCAGCCGCACCCAGTTGTAGCTGCGCTTGAAGGCATAGTCCGCGACCAGCTTCTCGTGGAAGTGCTTGGCGGTGAAGTCCCAGTAGCGGGTGTCGAACAGCGCCAACAGCGCCGTCACCTCGTCGACCGCCGCGCGCCGCGCCGAGACCCGGCCCAGACGGCGATCGTAGAGCCCTTCCGCGCCGCCCGCCTCATAGCGGTCGCGCCAGCGCCGGAAGGTGCGCTCTGAAACGCCGAGAACCTCCGCCGCCTCGGCTTGGCTCAAGCAACCCCGATGGGTGCGGCCGTAAACCTCCTCGAACTTCATCAATCTCAGTCCCTGCAACTGCTCTGTCCGGCGCATCCAAACCCTCCATAGCCTGGAGAGCTTCTAAATCCGGACAGATCGTCTGGTACATAAACCGGACATATCGTGTGTTAGTGACAGTCGGCCGCGGCGGGGGTTGTCTCGTCGCCTGCGCTGGGTTAATGGAGACCCTGCGCCCGCGGAACACGTGCCAGGCCGGCACGAGGCACCGTCCGGGCGCTTCCGCTTAGGGTTATGGACTCACGGGCGGCGCCCTCTGATAGGGGACGGGCCCCGCGGCCGGCTGCCGCGTCGAGAATCGGAAAGGACGAGAATATGACAGAACTGGTGGCGCCGCACGGCGGCGGTGAGCTCAGGCCGCTGCTCTTGGAGGGCGAGGCGCGCGCAGCGGCGCGCTCGCGGGCGGCGGAACTGCCGGCGGTGGCGATGACGAGCCGTGAGGTCTCGGACCTCATCATGCTCGGGATCGGCGCCTACACCCCGCTCGCCGGCTTCATGGGCGAGGCCGCTTGGCGCGGCGTCTGCACCGACATGACGCTTCCCGACGGCACGTTCTGGCCGATCCCGATTACGCTCTCGGCCGAGGCCGACATCGCCGGCAAGATCGCGACCGGCGATGAAGTGGCTCTGGTCGACCGTGCAAGCGGCGAGGCCATGGGGATCATGACGGTCGAGGAGAAATACGAGATCGACCGAGCCCTCGAGTGCAAGTCGGTCTTTCTCACAAGCGATGACAAGCACCCGGGCGTCGCCAAGGTCGCTGCCCAGGCGGCGGTCAATCTTGCCGGTCCCGTCACGGTGGTGAGCGAGAGCGTCTACCCCGACCAGTATCCCGACCTCTACCTGCGCCCGGCCGAGTCACGCGCCCGTTTTGGCGAGCTCGGCTGGTCGACGATCGCCGCATTCCAGACCCGCAATCCGATGCACCGCAGCCACGAATACCTGGCCAAGGTGGCGGCGGAGGTCTGCGACGGCGTGTTCATCCATCAGGTGCTCGGCGCGCTGAAGCCCGGCGATATTCCGGCCGAAGTGCGGACCCAGGCGATCGACGCGCTGGTGCAAAACTACTTCGTGCCGGGGACCTGTATTCAGGCTGGATATCCTATCGAGATGCGCTATGCCGGCCCGCGCGAGGCGTTGTTGCACGGGGTAATTCGCCAGAACTTCGGCTGCTCGCACTTGATTGTCGGGCGCGATCACGCCGGTGTCGGCAGCTACTACGGCCCGTTCGATGCGCACAAGATCTTCGACACCCTGCCGGCCGGCAGCTTGCTCCTGCAGCCGCTCAAGCTCGACCTCACGTTCTTTTGCTTCAGCTGCGGCGGTATGGCGAGCACGCGGACCTGCCCCCACGACGGCGAGGCGCGGCTCAATATCTCGGGCACGCGGCTGCGCGAGATGTTCGCTAATCGCGAGGCGGTACCGGCCGAGTTCAGCCGGCCCGAGGTGCTGGCGGTCCTCCAGGACTACTACGACGGCCTCGCCTCGGCCGCCTGACACGGGGTGAGCGGCGGCGGTTGGCGATGGCGTTGCCGGTTGTCTTCCATCCCGCCTTCGTTGCGCCGCTGCCGGCCAACCACCGCTTCCCGATGGGCAAATTCGGTGAGCTGTATCGGCATCTCATCGCCGAGCAGGTCGTCAGACTCGAGGACGTGGTTGAGCCAAGGCCGGCGCCGCGCAGTTGGCTCGAGCTCGCGCACACGCCGACCTATGTAACCGGCATCCTCGAACAGCGCCTGGAGCCGGCGGCGGTCCGTCGCATCGGCCTGCCGCTGAGCCCGGCTTTGGCGGCCCGGTCGACCGCCGCGGTCGGCGGCACGGTACAAACGGCGCGCCTGGCCTTGGAGCATGGACTCGCGTGCAGCACCGCCGGTGGCAGCCACCACGCTTTCTCGACCCACGGCTCCGGCTTCTGCGTGTTCAACGACGTCGCGGTGGCGGTCCGCGTGCTGCAGGCGGAGGGGCTGATCGACCGGGCGCTGGTCGTCGATCTCGATGTTCACCAGGGTGACGGCACCGCCGAGATCTTCGCCGGCGATACCGGCATCTACACCTTCTCGATGCACTGCGCCGTCAATTTCCCGGTGCGCAAACAACAGAGCGATCGCGACGTTGGGCTGCCACGCGGGACCGGCGACGCCCAATACCTCGCAACGCTGGAGAGAGAGCTCACGCAGGTGGTGGACCAGGCGCGGCCGGACATCGTCTTCTACAACGCCGGGGTCGATCCCCATGAAGACGACCGCATCGGACGGCTCGCACTGACCGATGCTGGGCTTGCCGCGCGCGAACATCTGGTGCTGGGGCATTGCCGGGCGGCCGGTATCCCGGTTGCCGGGGTAATCGGCGGCGGCTATGCCGAGGATCTCGCAGCGCTGGCTGCGCGTCACGCCATCCTGCATCGGACAGCGGCCGCGTTGCTGGCCGCCGCCGCCGATGACGCCGCGGGTGCGGGATAGAGTTCTGACGCGGCGCGGTCGCCCATGGTTCGAGACGGCGCTTTGCGCCTCCTCACCACGAGGACTCTCAAGTGCCCTCATCCTGAGAGCGAGCGAAGCGAGCGTCTCGAAGGATTAGGTTTCGTGTTTCTCGACGGGCGGCCACATTCGCGACTTTCCCCATATCAACGGTCAGCCGGACTTCGCGAGCGCTATCTGGGACTCGAGATAGTCCTCGACGAAGCCTTCAACGATTTCGTCGATGTTGGCATCGGCGGCGATGCCGAGGCCAGCAGCGACATTGGCGTTCACGCCTGTTGGCCAGCCATCGACGATGTTCTGGATGAAAGCATCCTGCTCCCACTTGATCGCGCCGAACGAGCCGCCGTCCTGGTGGCGCTCGGCCGAGCCGACCATATCAGCGGCGGTCACGGTCAAGCCCGGTAGGAGCACCGTGCGGTGCGCCCCCAGAGCATCCGATGGGGCTTCGTGCAGGGCAATGAAGGCCGCCGTCACCCGCCGCGGCGAGAGACAGGGGAGGCGCGTCTCCGGCGTGACCGGGCAGACCGTATCGACGCCCGAGAGCGGCTCGCGGATGATGCCCGAGCACCACGAGGAGGCGGCGGTGTTGGGCCGGCCAGGGCGGACCACGATCGCCGGCAGGCGGGCCGAGCGGCCGTCGAGGTATCCTTTGCGGGTGTAGTCGTCGATCAGGAGCTCGCCGATGACCTTCTGCACCCCATAGGAGGTTTGCGGCCAAGCCGGCGTGTCGTCGTCGACGATCTCCGGCAGCGCACCGCCGTAGGCGGCGACGGAGCTCGTGAAGATAACCCGCGGGGTGTGGGCGTGGTGCCGGCAGGCCTCGAGCACGCAGCGCATGCCGTCTAAATTCGACCGGTAGCCGAGGTCGAAATCGGCCTCGGCACCGCCACTCACCAAAGCACCGAAGTGGAACACGGTGTCGGTCGTTTCGTCGATCAATGCATAAGCCTGCACAGGATCGGCGATGTCGCCGGTGATTGGCTTGACCCGTGGATCGCCCCAATCGTCCGCCGGCACGATGTCGAACGCGGCGATCTCGTCGACAGCCTCGGCTCGACCGCTGCGCCCCGTAAGCTCGCCGCGCGCCAGAATTTCCTTGCAGAGGCGGCTCCCGAGGAACCCGGCGCCGCCAGTGATCACGACCTTCATGCTTTCACTCCAGGGCTTTTGGGGAATCGGCATCGTAATCGGCTGCCGGTTGGGGGACAATGTGGGAGGAGGACGCGCGGGCAGGAGGCGACGATGGCGGGTAGGCTCGAGGGCAAGGTAGCAATCGTTACCGGCGCCGCCCAGGGCATCGGGCGGGCCACCGCCGAGGTCTTTGCCCGCGAGGGCGCCAAAGTCGTGATCGCCGATATCAACGAGGCCGCGGCTGGCAAGACTGCGGCGAAGCTCCGCGAGCGCGGTGCCGACAGCGCACACGTCGGCGTCGATGTCCGCTCAGCGGAGGCGTGTCGCGCGATGGTGGTGACGGCGCTCGAACGTTTCGGGCGTATCGACATCCTGTGCCCGAACGCTGGGATTTATCCGATGAGTCCGCTCGAGGCCATGGCCGAGGACGAGTGGGACCGGGTCATCGCGGTCAACCTCAAAGGCGTATTCCTATCGATCCAGGCTTGCCTCGGGCACATGATTGCGCAGAGCTATGGCCGCATTGCGGTGACCTCCTCGACCACCGGACCCAAGACGGCGATCCCAGGGTTGGCTCACTACGCCGCCTCGAAGGGCGGCATAAATGGGCTGGTACGAACCGCGGCCGTCGAGCTCGCCAAGCACCACATCACCGTAAATGCGGTCGAGCCCGGCCCGATCCTCTCCGACGGGGTAGCTGCCTTGCTCGATCAGAAGACGCTCGATGAGATCGCCGCGCCGGTCCCCATGGGCAAACTCGGCGATCCGGAGGATGTGGCGCATGTGCTGCTGTTCTTCGCAAGCGATGAGGCGAAGTACGTCACCGGCCAGACGCTGGTCGTCGACGGCGGCTGTATCCTGCCGGAGTTCCTGACGCAGACCGGGTGAGTGCGGCGATGCGCGGCGGACGAGAGTAGGCGAGGGACGCGATGACGGAGATGAAGCTCAAGGGCTTGAGCGGGGGCGCGGCGGCGGTCGAGGCCGGGGCGATCGAGGACTTTATCGAGGGCCTCCGCGGCCGGGCACTCGCACCGGGCGATGCCGACTACGAGGCCGCGCGCGCGCTCTACAACGGCATGATAGATCGTCGCCCGGCACTGATCGTCCAATGCGCCGGGGTCGGCGATGTCCTACGCGCTGTCCGCTTCGCCCGCGAACACCAGGTTCTGGTCTCGGTCCGGGGCGGTGGCCACACCGTCGCCGGCTATGCGTTGTGCGACGGTGGGATCACCATCGATCTCTCGCGCATGCGCTCGGTCGTGGTCGATCCGGCTGAGCGCATCGCCCGCGCCGAGGGCGGGGCAACCTGGCTCGACTTCGATATCGAGACCCAGGCCTTCGATCTCGCCACCACCGGCGGGCTGGTCTCGACCACGGGCATCGCTGGGCTCACGCTCGGCGGCGGCATCGGCTGGCTGATGCGCAAGCACGGGCTCAGCTGTGATAATCTCATCGCGGCCGATGTCGTTACCGGCACCGGCGAGTTCGTGCACGCGAGCGAGGAGGAGAACGCGGATCTGCTGTGGGGCTTGCGCGGTGGCGGCGGCAATTTCGGCATCGTCACCAACTTCGTCTTTCGCGTGCATCCGGTCAGTCCGATGTATGGCGGGGTAGTGGTGCATCCGCTTTCGGCCGCGCGCGACCTGTTCCGCTTCTACCGCGATCACTACGACGCGGCGCCGCCGGAGCTCGGTCTGGATGCGGGCCTCGGCATCTCGCCTGAGGACGGCAGTCCGTTCGCCGCCTTCATCCTCGTCTACAACGGACCGGTGGCGGAGGGTGAACGGGTGGTGGCGCCGTTCCGCGCGTTCGGCACCCCGCTCATGGATACGTGCGGTCCGACCACCTACACCCAGGTCCAGACGCTGTTCGATGCCACGGCGCCGACGGGCATTCCGAACTATTGGAAGTCGACGTTCCTCAAAGAGCTCGCCGATGGCGCCATCGATGCGGTGGTCGATTCATTCGAACGGGCGCCGAGCCGCCATGCGCAGATGTTGTTCGAGGGCGTCGGCGGAGCAATGAACGGGGTGGCCCGCGAGGCGACCGCCTTTGATCATCGCGAGGCCAAGTTCAACTTCCTCGTGGTCGCCGCCTGGGAGGATCGCGCCGAGGACGAGGCCAACATCTCGTGGGCGCGCTCGATGTGGGATGGCGTGCAGAAGCACGCCTATGGCGGGGTCTATGCGAACTACCTCGACGAGGGCCACGACAAGATCGAACAGGCATTCGGCCCCGGCAAATACGAGCGCTTGGTGGTGCTCAAGGACCGCTACGATCCGATAAACCTGTTCCGCCTCAACCAGAACATCGCCCCTAGCGGATGACCATTGGGCTCGGCGATACCGGCCGACCCGCGTGGCGGCGCTGGTACGCTTGGATCGGGCTCGTCACCTTGACGCCGGCCCTTTTGATCGTGGTCGGCGGCCTGTTCCATTCACTTTTGGGCCTCAGCGGTCTCAGCAACGCGATCGCCGATCCCGCGACAGCGCCGCTCGGCTATGTGCTGGCGGCGCTCGTGCAGCCGCCGGTGGTGGTAGGCGGTGTGCTCGCCGCGCTCATTCTCAACGGGGTTCCGGCGATCCACGCGAGGCGCGATCCGGCGACCGGGATATTCCGCCTACAGCTCACCTGGCGCGGCAGCTGGATCAACCATGGTGTCGCGCTCGCGGGCGGCATTGCCGGCGCGGTGCTGTTCGCCTACCTGCTGGTCGAGAACTTCCAGATCATCGCGCGTTAGGGGCTTCCATCTCTCCGGCCCCTCCCGCGGGCTGGAGAGAGTCAGTCCTTGTCGCGCTCTAGGTCGAGTGACGCCGAGTTCATGCAATAGCGCTGGCCGGTCGGCGCGGGGCCGTCGGGAAAGACGTGGCCGAGGTGGGCGCCGCAACCGGCGCACAGGGCCTCGGTGCGGACCATGCCGTGGCTGGCGTCGGTCTCGGTCGCGACCTTGCTCTCGGCGATCGGCGCGGTGAAGCTCGGCCAGCCGGTGCCGGAATCGAACTTGGCCTCGGACCTGAACAGCGGCTCGCCGCAGCAGATGCAGGTATAGGTGCCCTCGTCCTTGCTGTCGCAGTACTTGCCGGAGAACGCGCGCTCGGTCCCTTTCTCACGCGTGACGCGGTACTGCTCGGGCGTGAGCTTCTCGCGCCACTCAGCCTCGGTCTTTTCGCTCATGTCGTCCCTGTGCCGTCCCGAGGGCCATCATGGCATGGGGCGCCCAAGGCCGGCACGACAAAAGGGTGGCTCCCGTCGCCAATGTGATTAGGGTCGCGCGCATGCGGTTGGTGGGAGTTGTGGTGGTGGCCGTCGCGGTCCTGGCGGGCGCCAGCGCGACGGCGGGCGAGGCCGACGTCGTCGGTGTCGAGGTAAACGCACGCGGAGGCAACTACTCCTTTCGCGTGACCGTGCAACACGGTGATGAGGGCTGGGATCACTACGCCGACAAGTGGGACGTGATCGGTCCCGACGGCACCGTTTACGGCACCCGCACCTTGCTGCATCCGCACGAAACCGAGCAGCCCTTCACCCGTTCCCTGAGCGGCATCGCGATCCCGGCCGGGGTGCCGCACGTGACGATCCGCGCTCATGACAGCGTGCACGGCGACGGCGGTGCCGAGATGACGGTCGAACTGCCGTGAGCGAGGCCGCTTCGGGGGTCGATTGGCCCACCGCCGTCCACCAAGCGCTGCAAGAGCTCGGGGTCACCCAAGTCGCGCACGTCCCAGACGCTGGGCTCACCCGCCTCATCCAACTGTGCGAGGCCGACCCGGCGATGCGGACGATCACTTTGACGAGCGAGGAGGAGGGGGTGGCCTTGGTCGCCGGCGCGTGGCTTGGCGGGCACAAGGCGGCGCTGCTCATGCAGAGTAGCGGGGTCGGCAACATTCTCAATATGCTCTCGCTGATGCGCACCTGCTGCTTCCCGCTGTTCATGCTGGTGACCATGCGCGGCGAGGCCGGCGAGTTGAACGAGTGGCAGGTGCCGATGGGTGCCGCCACGCCCCGCGTGCTCGAGATCGCCGGCGTTCATGTCCATCGCGCCGAGTCGACGGCCGAGGTCGCGGAGAAGGCCGCGGCAGCGGCGCGTGCCGCCTTCACGGCAGAGCAGCGCGAGGCGGTCCTGGTCGCCCAGGCCGTGATCGGCGTCAAGAGCTTCGACAAATGAGCGGCCCCATCCTCGATCGTCGCGCGGTGGTCGCCGCCCTGCTCGCCGAGCGGGCCGGGGCGCCGGCGGTGCTGGGCCTCGGTGCCTGCGTCTGGGATGCGGCCGCGGCCGGCGACGATCCGCTCAACTTCGGCTTGTGGGGGGCGATGGGCGGGGCGGTGCCGATCGGACTCGGGCTGGCGCTCGCCCAGCCGGCGCGGCGGGTGCTGGTGATCACCGGCGACGGTGAGATGCTGATGGGCCTCGGCTCGTTGGCAACGGTTGCCGCCCAAGCGCCGTCCAACCTGGCGATCGCGGTGATCGATAACGAGCGCTACGGCGAAACCGGCATGCAGCGCACCCACACCGCGTTTGGGGTCGACCTGGCGGGCGTGGCAGCGGCGGCAGGCTTCGCGGCGGCAAGGCGCATCGATGACGATGCTGGTCTCGCGGCGGCGCTCTCGTCCTGGTACGGCGCACCGGGGCCGGTGTTTCTGAACATCAAGGTGGCCGCCGATCCGTTGCCGCTGGTGCTGCCACCGCGCGATGGCGTGCACCTGAAGACCCGTTTTCGCCGGGCGCTCCTCAGCGAGGCGTAGCGCCGCCGATTGGCTGCAA
Organism: Alphaproteobacteria bacterium; assembly: GCA_965248765.1. Classification (GTDB taxonomy): domain Bacteria; phylum Pseudomonadota; class Alphaproteobacteria; order VGEJ01; family VGEJ01; genus CBDFKF01. Next base: position 507,797 of record CBDFKF010000002.1, on the reverse strand, counting down.
CCTCATCTTTCGAGACGCAGCTCCTCGGGCTGCTCCTCTGGAAGAGGGGCCTTCGCATTCGAGAACGTCCCTCCTGGTGAGGAGGCGCAAAGCGCCGTCTCGAACCATCAGAAGTCGCGGATGTGGCCGCCGGCCTCGGCGGCGAGCACCTCGGCAAGGCAGGGCATGTAGCGCTCGCCGTGGCCCCGCGCCTCAGCGAGCTCAAACAGCTCCTTCGCTGCACGCGCCATCGATGAGGGTGCGCCACCCTTCGCGGCGGTGCGAATGAAGATGTCGAGGTCGCGGGCGCCGATCCACAACGCGGCTTGGAACAGGCTGGCATCGCCGCGCAACGCCCACGGCAGCATGACCCGGAGCACCCGGCTATCGCCGCCGCCGACCGAGACGACGTCGTAGAACGTCTGCAGATCGAGGCCGAGCTTGGAGGCGGCCGCGGTGGCCTCGGCCACCAACGCGGTCGCGCACATCGACAAGAGGTTGTTGAAGAGCTTGATGTGGTTGCCGGCGCCTTGGGCCCCGACGTGGAAGATGTGCTCACAAAAGGCCTCGAAAACCGGCCGCAGCGATTCCACAAGCGCCGCATCGCCGCCGATCATGCAGTTGAGCCGGCCCTCTTCGGCCTCGTTGGGGGTGCGGCTGAACGGTGCATCGAGCATTTTCGTGCCGCGCTCGGCGAGCGCTGCTGCGATCTTGAGCGTCGATTCCGGCTCAGAGGTGGTGCAATCGACGAACGTGAGGCCGTCGTGGGCGGCGGAGAGGATGCCGTCGTCGCCGAAGACCACCGCCTCGACTATCTCGCTCGACGGTACGCAGGCGAACACCACATCGCAGTCGCGGGCCATCGCCGCCGGGCTTTCCGCCTCGGTCGCGCCACGGCCACACAGGTCTTCGACCGGCACCCGGTTGCGATTGCCCTTGACCATCATCGGGTAGCCGGCCTCCAGAATATTCTTGGCCGCGCCATGGCCCATCAGGCCGACGCCGATCCAGCCGATCTTTGGTTTGTCGCTCATGTTCGGGCCTTTCGTTGTTTGGTGCGCTCAGAGCCGGGTGATACGGTCGGGCGCGCCGTCGAGCTGATCGCGGCAGAAGGCGATGGCTTCGGCCTCCGCTGCAGCCATCGTCGTGTGGGGACCGCCCATGTGATCGCGGCGGCCGTCCCGCCAGATCGACCACAAGTGGTCCACGCTGCCGTCGGCATTGTTCCAACGTTCCAGGATGAGTTCGAGCATGGGGTGGATCGCGATCGTCTGCGAAGGCGTGATGCTGCGGTACAGCCACCCCAACTTCAAGCGCCGCGCTATCCGCGCATTATGCGACAGCGGGCGCGAAGCAGCTTCGCGGCGGCGCCCTGGTGATCGCCCTCACCCCTGGTGTGTACGGACAGGATCAACGTCTCAGCGCCGAGGTAGACTGAGTAGATGGCGACGGCGCGATCGTAGGCGAGCAGGAGGGTCAGGCGCTCAGGAGTGGCCTGAAGGACCTGCGCGGTCTCGATCCACGGCGAGGCCGCCTCGCTGATGCCGGTCTCGAGGATGACGAGCGCTTCGCTCGCACCTTCCTCCCAGACGATCACCGGGCGGGCGCTCAGCCGGTCGTCGACCAGCGGCATTTCGATGCCATGCTCGAACCGCCAGCCCACTGGCGCCTCGCACGCGGCAGCGATGCGCGCGGCGTGCGCAGGCCACGGCAACGCGGCGAGTGCGCTGGCAACCAGTAGCGTGGCGGCGATTCGGTTAGTCACGCTCAGGTTCGCGCGCAGCTTGGGCGTCGTCGCGGCCGATCCGATAGTAGACGGTGTCGATCCCGTCCTTCACGGCCCGCTTGTGGTAGCGCATACCCGCGCGCTGCATGACCGCGAGCGACGCTTCGTTGGGGGCATCCGCGGCCGCAATCACCTCATCAAAGCCGTAATCGGCAAAGACGACCTCGATCACCGCGCGCACCGCCTCGGTCGCCAATCCCTGGCCCCACTGTGCCGGTGCGATGCCGTAGATCAGCTGCAGCTCGGGCGGGTCGTAGAAGAAGCGGAAGCCGCACATACCAACAATCTCCGGCGCGGTGTGGCGGACGATGGCCCAGAGACCTGGCAGCCCGAGGACAAAGCGCGCTTGGCTGCCGGCGATCTCGTCGGCGACGAAGGAAGGTGGCATGATCTGGTCGTCGAAGAGAAAGCGCCGAAAGTCGGGATCCGTCCACATGCGGTGAAGCGAAGGACCATCGGCCGTATCGATGGGGCGCAGCCGCAGGCGCGGCGTCGCAATCTCATCAACTCGCGCCTTTTTCTTCACCGAGGATCCGGGGCATCCGCCGTCGGTCGGGGCGGTTCGGCCCAAGATTAGGGCAGGGCACCGGTCCACGCGAGCCCTAGGCGCGTTAGAATGGGGACGGGGAGGAGACGCGATGACAGACGCTGCACTACAGGCACTATTGGATCGGCAGGCGGTGATCGACCGGGCGACCCAGTATGCGTTCAACCTCGATCGCAAGGACTGGGCCGGCTTCCGCGCCTGCTTCACCGACCAGCTCGAGACCGACTTTTCCGATTTCGGCGCCGGCCCGGCGCGAACCGCACCGGCGGAGGATTTCATCGCGTTCGACCAGCGCGTTCTCCCCGCAGAGGTTACCACCCAGCACCTGATCGCCAACCATGTCGTAACGATCGACGGCGATGAGGCCGTGCTCTTCGCCGATGCCATCGCCTCGCATCACCGGGCCGACGGACCTCCACCGCACGACTACGACGTGCACGGCGCCTATCGCATGGTCATGGAACGCACCGCCGAGGGCTGGAAGATCGCCAAGGTGCGCCTGAGCCTGCGCTGGTACGAGGGCGACCCAGCCACCCTCGGCGAACGGTGAGGGCGAGTGGCTAAGTCGCCAGCAGCGGCCTGTGCGTCCGCCGAAAAAGCCGAAACATCAAGCCAAGGCTGAGCAGCCCCAGCCCGAACGGCAGGAGCGTACCGGGCTCGGGGATGGCCGCGGTCGTCGCATTGCCGGAGCTCGCCGGGGTGACTGGAAAATCGCCGTCACCCGAATCGAGTAGCGCCTGCGCCGCTCCGGAGGTCGGGCTGAATTCGTCGAAGAACGGGTCGGAGCCATCGAAGCTGCCTCTGAAGTCGCCGACGATGGAGACCGGTCCGATCGCTGACCACGCGCCCAAGCCGTTCTCGAAGCTGCCGTCGGTGATCGGCGCGCCGCCCAAGCTCACGTTGTCGAGCAGCAGCATCGACGAGAAGATGGCGTCTTGCTCGTCGAGCACGCCAAAGCCGAGCAAGTAGGTGTCGGCGGCGGCGATGTTGAGCGCGGTGGTGGTCGCCTCGCTGTAGGGGCCGCCTGGGTTCGCCGCGAGGAGGTCGAACACCGCCGTCTCGCCGCCTGAGCCCACCAGCGAGAAGAACGCGAAGTCTTGGTAGGTCGAGCTGCCGCCATCGAAGCTGTCGAATACCCAATCGAAGGCAAGGGTGGTGTCTGGTGCACCAACGACGATGGTGGTTTTCACGGCCGCGCCGTCGGTTGTGTTATCGCCGATGAGCACATCGAGGGCGCCGTTGCCGAGGCCAAGGAACGCCTCTACAGCGGCGTCCGAGGCGGGAATCGCGCCGGCTGGGCTAACGGCGCCGGCAATGGCCAGTGCGGCCAGGAGCGTCGCCGGCAATCGCGTGAACGTGGCAGTCATAATCCTCTCCACTGCCCGCGGTCGTGGCGGGCACGTGTTTCCGGGCCTGGAGAAGAGATGGGTGGAGTATTCGCTGAACGGTCGTGACGACCGCCACATACCGTCGCGATTCGGGGTGACGGTCGTCACAAATCTGCCAGGCATCAGGCGAAATGAGTCGCCGCGTAGGCGGAGCTCAAAGCGCCGAGGGCCGGCGAAGGTACACCCGGCTCAGGTGCTCTGATCGAGCCCCATTTGCCAGAACTGGGTCTCGAGGCGCGTCGCGCGCGTGAACGTCGTCATCAGCGCCGGGGTACGTGCCTCCGTGAGCCGGCGCACACCCAATGCGTCGAGCTGTTCGCGAGCGGCGGCGGCAAGCGCTTGATACGACGCGCCGGCATACTCCTCGAGCCAGGCACGAAAGGGATTGCCGTCAAGCCTGGTGGCGGGATCGGCCATCAGCGCCGTCGCGATCTCGCCGTAGCCGACGACGCAAGGCGAGAGCGCAACGTAGAGGTCCAGCACGTCGCCGGCCATGCCGCGTTCGAGCACGAAACGGGTGTAGGCGAGCGTCGCCGTCGCCTCCGGCGCGTTCTCCAGATCGCTCCGGCCAAGACCCCAGCCTGCGCACACACGCACGTGCAACCCCATCTCGGTATCGAGGATGCCGTGCAGCGTCCGAGCCGCCCCGCGCATGTCCTCGATGGTATCGGCCTTGTAGACACCGAGGGCATAGGCGCGCGCGAACTGAATGAGAAACAGGTAGTCCTGAATCAGATAGTGGCGAAAGCAGGCCTCGGGCAGGGTGCCTGCGGCGAGACCCTTGACGAACGCGTGCTCGGTGTAGGCTCGCCAGTCTTCCGAGCATGCCGCTTTCAACCGGTCGAAGAGAGCCTCGCGCATCGCCGCATCATAGCGGCGGCGCCGGCGGCGACGCTACTCGGGCCAGGCAACGGTGGCGCGGGCCGCCGCGAGCTCCGCCTCGGTGAGCCGGACCGGAGCCGAGGGCGGCGCATCCGCCGAAGTAACGACGACGGCATACCCGGGCTGGTCGAGGACAACGCTTCCCGCTCTCGTCTCGATCACCAGACGGCCCCCTTCTGCGAGCAGCGCTACACGTAGGTAATCCTCGCGCTGCTCGCCCCAGAAGTCGGTACCGCGGATGCCGATCGTGGCGAGCGGGGTGCGCACCTCGACCTGGTTGTCCGCGACCTTGGTCAGGCCGCCGCTGACCATGCGAAATACGCCCCGGGTGATGTTCATGAGGCTGCGGCCGAAGCTCTCCGTTGGCCAATAGACGAAGTCATCGATGCGAAGCTGGGAATTGTCGCCGAGCGTCAGGTTCGAGCCATCGGCGAAACGAATGTTCAGGCGACTGTCGGCGGCGGTTGCCAGGACGTCGCGATAGAAGACATCGCGGCCTGCGCTCAACTCCCTCACCAGCCGCTCATAGATGGCAACGGTGGAGCCGGAAGCCCGCTCGACGTCACCGATATCTTCCCGAGGCTCCGCATCGGACGAATCGGGTGCAGTGGCGGCCGCCACCGGGGCGGCAACCAGCAACGTGGCGAATAGGAAAGCCAGCGCTCGCATCATGAGTCTCCTATGGCCCCTGATTGTCATGTCCGCCGCCCGCCGCTGGAGGCGCGCGCGGTCCGTCTGCCCCGTTCATGAAGAGGGTATGTGGAGCGCCGGTTGGCTACGCAAATTTGCTCACAAGAACGTGATAGAGTGCGGCGCTCGCAAGGCATGGCAGGGCCGAGGCGCCAGAGGATGGAGTTCAGGGCCGCGGTGCTGCATGAGGTCGGCGGCCCGCTCAAGATCGAGCGCATCGAGGCCGCGGCGCTGAAGGCAAACGATGTCCTCGTGCGGCTCGGCGCGAGCGGCCTGTGCCACACCGACCTAGAGGTCATCGAGGGCCAGCTCGCCTATCCGCTGCCGATCGTGCCCGGCCACGAGGGTGCCGGCATCGTCGAAGCGGTCGGCCCCGAGGTGCGGCTGGTTAAGCCCGGCGATCACGTCGTCTGCTCGTGGAACCCGCACTGCGGGCACTGTTTTTACTGCGATCACGACCAGCCCATCCTGTGCGAGCCGTTCACCACACACCAGCCGCGCGGACTGTTGCTCGATGGCGATTCGCGCCTCCGGCTGAACGGCGCGCGGCTGCACCATATGATGATGGTGTGTGCGCACGCCGAGTACTGCATCGTCCCGGAGTCAGGGGCGATCGTCGTGCCCGACGACATTCCGTTCGACCGTGCCTGCCTTATCGGTTGCGGCGTCATGACCGGGGTCGGCGGGGTCCTCAGGGTGGCTAAAGTCGCGGTCGGCGAGAGTGCTCTGGTGATCGGTTGCGGTGGCGTCGGGCTGAATGCGGTGCAGGGCGCGCGGCTCGCTCGGGCGGCGCCGATCATCGCCGTCGACGTACGGCCCGAAAAGCTGGAGACAGCCCGCCTGTTCGGAGCGACCCACGCGATCGACGCCACCCACGACGATGCGGCGGAGGTGGTGCGCTCGCTGACCCGCGGCCGCGGCGCCGATGCGGTGTTCGAGGCGGCCGGCAACGAAGCCGGCTTCCGTCTCGCGTTCGAGGCGGCGCGACCGGGTGGGCAGGTCGTGTTCCTCGGCAAGACCGCAGTCGATGCCGAGGTGCGTTTTCGCTGGGGCTCGATGATGGGGGAGAAGCGAATGGTGCGTTCGAGCTATGGCGGGGCGCGGCCGCGCGAGGATTTCCCCTTGTTCGCCCGGCTTTATCGCGATGGTGAGCTGATGCTGGATGAGCTGATCACGCGGCGTATTCGGCTCGATGAGATCAACGAAGGGTTCGCGGCTGTGGCGCGGGGCGACGTGATCCGCGCGGTCATCGAGTTCTCCGACTGACCGCCGGCAGCCTGGCGATGCGAATCGCCTACCTCGCGGTTCCTATGGCGCTCGAGCGCCACTCGGGGGTCGCGCAAAAGGTCCTGGCGCAGTGCCGCGCATGGCAGGGCCTGGGTCACGATGCGGGCTATTCGCGCTCTCGCCCGACGATGATTCCGCATGGGCCGGCATCGAGCCGAAGCCGGTCGCGCGGTATCGGCAGCATCGCGGCTTGCGGCGGTTCTCGGATCTCGCGCCCCTGCGCGCGGCGATCGAGGGGTGGGGGAGCGACCTCGTGTTCTCTTCCCTACTACCCGGGAATGCGGTCGCTGATGAACGCGGTTCCCACTGTTCTCGAGATCAACAGTGACGACCTGCGAATTTCGGATCACATGGACTCGCCGCCGAAGTGGCTGTACCACCGGCTAGTCACGTGAATCTAAAGTTCGTGGCATAAGTTTTGTTCGACCCTGAGGCAGAAGCGCTTGACGGCGGCGAGGATGTAGTCAGCGGACTTGGCCCACTTGAAGGGCTTGGGGTCTTCGTTGTGCTTTTCGACGAAGGCCCGGATGTCGGCTTCGAGTTGGCGGGTCGAGGTGTGCACGCCACGCTGCAACTGCTTGCGCGTCAACTCGGCGAACCAGCGTTCGACCTGATTGATCCACGACGCAGAGGTCGGCGTGAAGTGGACATGCCAGTGCGGCCGCCGGGCCAGCCAGGCCTTGACCGCCGCCGTCTTGTGGGTGGCGTAGTTGTCCATGACGATGTGGATGTCCAGATCGTCAGGCACGCGGGCATCGATCAGCTTCAGGAAGTCGAGGAACTCCCTGGCCCGGTGGCGCCGGTAGCACTTGCCGATGACGGAGCCGGTGGCGACATCAAGGGCGGCGAACAGCGAGGTGGTGCCGTTGCGCTTGTAATCGTGGGTGCGCCGCTCGGGCGCGCCCGGCAGCATCGGCAGGACCGGCTGGCTGCGGTCGAGCGCCTGGATCTGGCTTTTCTCGTCGACACAGAGCACCAGCGCGCGGTCCGGCGGCGACAGATACAGGCCTACGATGTCGCGCACCTTGTCCACGAAGTGCGGATCGCTGGACAGCTTGAACGTCTCCACCCGATGAGGCTGCAAGCCGAATGCGCCCCAGATGCGCCAGATCGTCGTGTGGGAAAGTCCGGTCTCGCCGGCCATCGAGCGCAGCGACCAATGGGTCGCGTCTGCCGGTCTCGTGGCGAGCGTCCGCTCGATCACCTCGGCCACCTTGCTGTCCTCGATGGTCCGCGGGCGCCCCGGCCGGGGGTCGTCCGACAATCCGTCGATGCGCTCTCTGACAAAGCGCCGGCGCCACTTGCCCACGGTATGCGCGCTTACGCCGAGCTCAGCCGCCACTGCCTTGTTGCTCAGACCGTCCGCGCAGCGCAGGATCATGCGGCAGCGATCCGACATCGAGCACGCGACCCGGTGCCGACGAACCTGTGCCTCCAGAAAGGACCGCTCCTCATCGCTCAAAACCAGCGCCGCCAGCGGCCGGCCCATACCGCGTGCCATCGCAATGACCTCCGTTGTCACATCCCGATGGCCACTATAACTGAAACTTACTTCAGTGCCAGGTGACTAGGTCGTGGACTCATAATGCCTGAGCCACAGACGTATGGAAGCAAGTGCCACGGCGGCGAGGAAATTTCTGGCGAGTTTGTCGTAGCGCGTGGCGACGCGTCTGAAGTGTTTGATCTTGTTGAAGAAGCGCTCAACGAGGTTGCGTTGGCGGTAGAGCTCCGGAGCAACGTAGCGTGGCATCCGTACATTGCTCTGCGAGGGGATGTGGGCGGTGGCGCCGGTGTTCTCGATCAGCTCGATGAGGCAGCGGGCACTGTAGCCGCGGTCGGCGATGACATCACGCGCCAGGCGCAGTCCTTCGAGCAGCACCGGGGCTGTGGTCTTGTCGGAGGCCTGGCCGGCAGTGAGCAGCAAGCGCACCGGCAGGCCCCTGGCATCCACCACCGTGTGGATCTTGGTGCTCAGTCCTCCACGAGAACGACCGATGGCGTGATCCGGACCCCCTTTTTTCCCCCGGCGGCGTGTTGATGCGCGCGTACAATCGAGGAGTCGATGAGGTGAAGAGAGGCGGGCGATTTCTCGGCGAGAGCCTCGAACACACGCAGCCACACGCCGGCCTTGGCCCAACGATTGAACCGGTTGTAGACCGTCGTGTGGGGCCCGTAGCGCCTCGGCAGATCGCGCCACGGCGAGCCCGTGCGCAGGGTGTAGAAGATACCGTCCACCACACGGCGGTCGTCCACACGCGGCACTCCGCGTGGCTTGTTCGGAAGCAACGGCGCGATGATCGCCCACTCCGCGTCGCTCAGATCGAAACGTGCCATTCTCAAGCTCCCACAATTTGGGAACTTGAATCATATCTCCCCGTAAAGGGGAATCCCCTTTATGGGTACAAGGCCTAACGCGTGGCATGACTCTGCGCGCCGCAGCCGGCTTTGCGGTGATCACGCCGGAGCTCGGTCGGCTGTGCGAAGGCTACCGCCGACCGGTATGGGTCTCGGGCAACGGGATCACGTTGACCGATCACGCGTTGGGTCCAGCGCCACACAACCCGACGCCGCGGGCCGTCTTCGTGGGCGCTGCCCGGCCCTATTGGCGCGGCATCGACGAGATCATGGCTTTGGCCGCGCGCCTTGCCGATTGGCGCTTCGACATCGTCGGCTACCGCCTGGACGATGTGACTGGCGCTGTGCCCGGCAACGTCCATCTCCACGGTCCCCTGCCGCGGGAGCACTTTGCGCCGATCGTGCGTCAGGCGGATGTAGCGCTCGGGCCTGTGTCCCTCTATCGCAACGACATGGACGAGGCGTGTCCGCTTAAGGTTCGCGAATACCTCGCCTACGGCGTGCCCGTCGTTTCGGCCTATCACGACCCGGATCTGGCCGACCCGCCGTTCGTGCTGCAGTTGCCGAATACGCCCGGCAACCTCGTTGCCAACCTGCCGCGCATCGTCGAGTTCGTGGAATCCTGGCGTGGCCGGCGAGTCGCGCGCGAGGACATTCGTTATCTAGACATGGCGTACAAGGAGGCCGAACGGCTGCGTTTCTTCGAGAGCATCCTGCGGGTGGCCGGGCCGATCAGCTCGGAGGGCGGGACAGCGAGTAATCCGGCAATCTCGTTATGAAAACGAGCGTACGCGCAGTTGCGCTAGCCGACGACGCTCCGAACTCTCCACCATGGCGATTCGGCGCGCGGCGCCGATGGCTTCAGCCAATTCATAGGCAAAGCACGGGCGGCTTCTTGCTCCAGCGACGCGAGACACGCTTCGATGCCCTCGATGCTAGGTTCATGGTCATCGTGAGCGTTAACGGACACATGAATGTCCAAATCAATCCCTCCCCGTTGGTTTCGTGCTATGCGCGGCACTCGGTCGGCGTAGAGGTTATTTGGTCGCTACGGCCGCGGACGGCCTCAGCCTGTTGGGAACTCCGTGGTCGAATGCTCCATCGCACAGCTACTCGTCCCCACTAAGTCAGAACTCGGCTGCGAACCGAGACTACCGGCGCGATTGGGGCGGGGCGTCTCCTGTCCACAGCCACGGCATTTAGAATCCGCATGAATCCGCAGCGTAGGACGCGACTCGGGGTCAGACTACCTATCAGGATGCAGGGGTAGTCAGCCGAGCAATCAGTCGCGGAGTTAGCGGCCGACTCAGGCGGTGCGCATGGGATGTGGAGATAGGATGTGGTTTGCAGCCGGGAGTAGACCGGCCTTTTTCAGAGCCGCGCGCGATTTTTTCAGGGCCTGACACTCCGCAGTCGTCTTATATCAATTGGGGGGTGGTACCCCCAGCGGAAGCACGCTGAAGCCGCCTGATCGAAGGGTCACCCTTAGGGGTGAAACCAAGAAGGTGCGCCGGCTTCGAGCCTTGATGTTCAGGTCCGGCTGCGCTGCGGGAGGCTGCGATCTCACCGAGTCTGGGCTGCGATCTGGTCGTCTAGGTCTGCGGCAGAGGAACTGGCGCCGGGCATGTTGCCTGGGGCGGTTTGTAATCGGCGCACCCTTGGCCCGGTCCGGTTGGTGACTTAGTGGTGACCTAATAGCCGATGGTAAATGTGGTGACCTAATAGCCGATGGTAAATGCCGTCATCCCCTAACCCATTGAAAATATTGGTGCCGGATGAGGGACTCGAACCCCCGACCCACTGATTACAAATCAGTTGCTCTTCCAGCTGAGCTAATCCGGCGCCGGTAGGAGCCCATGGCGGCGGTGAGCGGGCGCCCGTCGCGGTCTCTAGCTAAGGATCGGCGCCCTGGTCCAAGCTATATCGCGTTCCCCGTTCGCGCGAAAGCGCATAGAGCGCGATGGCCGCGGCGTTGGAGACGTTGAGGCTGTCGATAGCGGGCGCAATCGGCAGCCGAACCCGCTGATCGCAACGCTCGGCGGTGAGGCGCCTCAAGCCCTGGCCCTCGCCGCCGAGGACGAGTGCGAGGTCCTCTTCCGGGGCGGCCACGGTCACCTCGCGCGCTTCCGCGAGGGTGAGCGGCGCGGCCGGATCGAGCCCAAGCATCCAGAATCCGCGGTCTTTGAGCTGGTCGAGGGCGCGCGCGAGGTTAACCACGCGGATCAGCGGTATGATCTCGAGGGCGCCCGCGGCGGCTTTGGCGAGCGTGCCTGTCAGCGGCGGCGCGTGGCGCTCGGTGTGGATCACGGCGCACGCACCGAACGCCGCGGCCGAGCGCACAATTGCCCCGACATTGTGGGGATCGGTGATGCGATCGAGCACCACTGCAAGGCGGGGCCGCGGCGCCTGCCACGCAGCTTCAAGCGGTTGCGGCTCGAGGGGGTGAGCGAGGAGCGCCATTCCCTGGTGGACGGCACCGGATGGTAGGTTTCGCTCAAGCTCGTGCCGGCCCACCTGCTCTGGCGTAACGTCGGCAGCAGCAGCACCATCAGGGGGCCGCGAACCCACCAGGAGCAGGCGCCTTGGTCGGCGGGCAGGGTTGGCCAATGCAGCCGTCACGGAATGGACGCCGAACAACCACACGAGGTCGCGTTTTCGAGGCTTGGATGGCTTGCTTTGGACCATAGGAGTGCTTATAGTCTAGACACTTACGACAGATCGCAGAGAAGTGCATGTCGCCCGGGGCAGGCGAGCGACGCTAAGCTTTGCTTATTTGCAATTGCGTTGACAAAGGTCGGCAAATTTCGATAGTGCGGCGCGCGCAGGCTATCCATGCGGAGGGGTGGCCGAGCGGTCAAAGGCAGCAGACTGTAAATCTGCCGACGTACGTCTACGTAGGTTCGAATCCTACCCCCTCCACCATGGGTCAGCCATGTCGGGACAACGGAAAATACGGTCGGACGTGGCGCGCGACGGACCTGCCGCAGCGGCCAACGCCGTGATGGCTGCGGGGCGGGATCGTTGCGGGTGTAGCTCAATGGTAGAGCTCCAGCCTTCCAAGCTGGCTACGCGGGTTCGATTCCCGCCACCCGCTCTAATACGGCGGCGACTGCTTGGATATCAAGGCGGCTTGGTGGGGCGCGGCGTTTCGTGGGCGCCGATCGGGAAGACATAAGGGATGGCGAAGGCGAAATTTGAGCGGACGAAGCCGCACTGCAATGTTGGGACGATCGGCCATGTTGACCATGGCAAGACAACGTTGACGGCGGCGATCACGAAGATCCTGGCGGAGTCGGGCGGTGCGACGTTCACGGCCTACGACGAGATCGACAAAGCGCCGGAGGAAAAGGCGCGGGGGATCACGATCGCTACGGCGCACGTGGAGTACGAGACGGAGAACCGGCACTACGCGCACGTCGACTGCCCGGGCCATGCCGATTACGTGAAGAACATGATCACCGGTGCGGCGCAGATGGACGGCGCGGTGCTTGTGGTCTCGGCCGCCGATGGTCCGATGCCGCAGACGCGCGAGCACATCCTGCTGGCGCGCCAGGTTGGGGTGCCGGCGATCGTGGTTTATCTGAACAAGGTTGACCAGGTCGATGATCCTGAGCTGTTGGAGCTGGTTGAGCTCGAGGTGCGGGAGCTGTTGTCGGTTTACGAGTTTCCGGGCGATGACATCCCGGTGATCTCGGGCTCTGCGCTGAACGCGCTTGATGGCAAGGACGACGAGGCCAGTGGCCGAGCGAGCGTGCTGCAGCTGATGGAGGCAGTTGACAGCTACATTCCGCAGCCGGACCGGCCGAAGGATCAGCCGTTCCTGATGCCGATCGAGGACGTGTTCTCGATCTCAGGTCGCGGCACGGTGGTGACGGGCCGTATTGAGCGGGGAATGGTAAAGGTCGGCGAGGAGGTTGAGATCGTCGGCTTGAAGGAGACGCTAAAGACGACGTGCACGGGCGTTGAGATGTTCCGCAAGCTGCTGGACGAGGGCGAGGCGGGTGACAACGTCGGGTGTCTGTTGCGCGGAACGAAGCGTGAGGAGGTTGAGCGGGGCCAGGTTTTGGCGAAGCCGGGCTCGATCCTTCCGCACACGCGGTTCAAGGCGGAAGCGTACATTCTGACGAAGGATGAGGGTGGCCGTCACACGCCGTTCTTCACGAACTACCGGCCGCAGTTTTACTTCCGGACGACGGACGTGACGGGTCAGGTGCAGCTTCCGGAGGGGACCGAGATGGTGATGCCGGGCGACAACGTGGCGATGGACATTGAGCTGATCGCGCCGATCGCGATGGAGCCGGGCTTGCGGTTTGCGATCCGCGAGGGCGGTCGCACGGTCGGCGCCGGCGTCGTCGCCGAGGTCGTAGAGTAGGCACCCCAGCGGTGCGTCGAGCCGCAAGCGAAGGAGTGTAGCTCAATTGGCAGAGCACCGGTCTCCAAAACCGGGGGTTGTGGGTTCGAGTCCCTCCACTCCTGCCAATTTACCGTGGGCCAATTGTGGCGCGGGGCCCATTGGGGCCGCCCGTGGCGGATCGAGCCGCGAACGCGCAGGCCGGACCGAGCCGTGTGGCGCGAGATGGAGGCGGGGTGATGGCTAAGGCGGAGTCTCGCGGCGCGACCGGCCGGGCCAATCCTGGCCAGTACGTCCGTCAAGTGCGCCAGGAAGTCGCGAAGGTGACGTGGCCGACGCGCAAGGAGACGACTGTAACGACGTTGATGGTTTTCATCATGGTAGCGCTTGCTGCGGTCTTCTTCTTCCTCATCGACCAGGTCCTGTCGCTCGCGGTCCGCGGCGTGTTGGGCTTCGGTACGTGAGGAGAGTGGGCCCATGAGCGCGATGACGGCCGACACGGCAAGCGCGGCCAGGCACTGGTACATCGTCCATGTTTACTCGGGCTTCGAGCGAAAGGTCGCCCAGACGCTCCGTGAGAAAGCAGATGCTCAGGGCATGGGCGAGATGTTCGAGGAGATCCTGGTGCCGGTCGAAGAAGTTGTGGAGATGCGCCGGGGCCAGAAGGTCAGTGCCGAACGCAAGTTCTTCCCGGGTTACGTGCTGGTGAAGATGGAGATGACGGACGAGGGCTATCACCTCGTCAAGAACACGCCGAAGATCACCGGCTTTCTCGGCTCAGGCGCTCGGCCGACGCCGATCAGCCCGGCCGAGGCCGATCGCATCATGCGCCAGGTCCAGGAGGGCATCGAGCGGCCCAAGCCCTCGATCACCTTCGAGGTCGGCGAGCAAGTGCGGGTGTGCGACGGTCCCTTCACCTCGTTCAACGGCCACGTCGAGGACGTGGACGAGGATCGTGCCCGGCTCAAGGTCGCGGTCTCGATCTTCGGGCGGGCGACGCCGGTCGAGCTCGAGTACTCCCAGGTCGAGAAGGTGTGAGCACGGGCCATGGCGAAGAAGATCGACGGCTACATCAAGCTCCAGGTTCCGGCCGGCCAGGCCAACCCCTCGCCGCCCATCGGGCCGGCGCTGGGCCAGCGCGGTGTCAACATCATGGAGTTCTGCAAGGCGTTCAACGCGCAGACCCAGAACATGGACCAGGGCGTGCCGGTGCCGACCACGATCACCGTCCACACCGACAAGTCCTTCAGCTTCATTATGAAGACGCCGCCGGTCTCGTATTTCCTCAAGGTCGCCGCAGGGATCGAAAAGGGTGCGACAGAGGCCGGGCGCGGCGAGGAGGTGACGGGACGCGTGACAGCGGCCCAGGTGCGCGAGATCGCCGAGAAGAAGATGGCTGACCTCAACGCCAACGACTTGCAAGGGGCGTGCCGAATGATCGAGGGCTCGGCGCGGTCGATGGGGATCGAAGTAATAGGATAGGAACGGTGGCAGGTAACGGAAAACGACGGCGCGCGCAGCTTGACGGTCTGGACCGCATGCAGCGCTATGCGCTGAAAGAGGCGGTCCAGCTCGCCACGGAGCGGGCACGGACTAAGTTCGACGAGACCATAGAGATCGCCGTCAATCTCGGCGTCGATCCGCGTCATGCCGATCAGATGGTGCGTGGGGTGGTTTCGTTACCACACGGCACCGGGAACTCGGTGCGCGTCGCGGTTTTTGCCAAGGGCGCCAAGGCCGATGAAGCACGCGAAGCCGGAGCCGATCTGGTCGGGGCAGAGGACCTGGCTGAGAAGGTCCAGGCCGGCGACATCGGCTTCGATCGCTGCATCGCCACCCCGGACATGATGGCGATCGTCGGCAAGCTCGGACGGATTCTCGGGCCTCGCGGCCTGATGCCCAACCCCAAGCTCGGCACCGTCACACAGGATGTCGCCGAGGCGGTCGGCAACGTCAAAGGCGGTCAGGTCGAGTTCCGGGTGGAGAAAAGCGGTATCTTGCATGCCGGAGTCGGCAAAGCGAGCTTCAGTGAGGAGGCGATCGCAGAGAACGTGCTCGCCTTCATGGATGCCGTCATTCGCGCCAAGCCCTCGGGCGTCAAGGGAACCTATGTCGAGCGGGCATCGTTAAGCTCAACCATGGGGCCCGGAATCAAGCTCGACGTTGCGAGCCTAAACAGCGCCTGAGCGGCCGCAACACGGCGTACGTGGAGAGGTGAAGTGGATCGGGCGGAAAAAGAGACGCTGGTCGCAGGACTGAACGAGACCTTGGGGGCGGCGGCAGTGATTGTCGTGACTCATTACAGTGGTCTCAACGTCGCCGAGATGACGGAGTTGCGCCGCGGCATGCGCAAAGCCGGCGCGCGTTTCGCGGTGACCAAGAATCGACTGACGCGGCGAGCCCTCGAGGGAACGCCGTATGTCGAGCTGAGCGCTCTGTTCACGGGGCCGACGGCGATCGCCTTCTCGAGCGAGGTTACGGCCGCGCCCAAGGCTGCCGCCGAATACGCCAAGAGGAACGAGAAGCTCGTCATCTTAGGCGGCGCCATGGGCGAGACCGTACTTGATGCCGCCGGGGTGAAAGCGCTGGCGGCGTTGCCATCGCTCGACGAGCTTCGGGCCCGGCTGGTGGGCACACTCACGGCACCGGCCACCAAGGTGGCACGCGTGCTACAGGCTCCGGGTGGGCAACTCGCTCGGGTCTTCAGCGCCTATGGCGCAAAGGACGATGGCGATTGAGATTAGGACTGGCGCCGGGGCGCGGCGTTGGCGGTAGGGAACCAAAGTCTGGAGATGAGACATATGGCCGATCTAAACAAAATCGCGGACGATCTTTCGACGTTGACCTTGCTCGAAGCCTCGGAGCTCGCCTCGATGCTCGAGGAGAAATGGGGCGTCTCCGCGGCCGCGCCGGTGGTCGCCGCGGCAGCGCCCGCTGCGGCGGAAGCGGCGGCCGAGGAGGAGCAGACCGAGTTCACGGTGATGCTCGCGAACTTCGGCGAGAAGAAGATCAACGTCATCAAGGAGGTCCGCGCCATCACCGGGCTCGGCCTCAAAGAGGCCAAGGATCTGGTCGAAGGTGCGCCCAGTGAAGTCAAAGAGGGCGTCGCCAAGGACGAAGCGGATAAGATCAAAGAACAGCTCGAATCAGCCGGCGCAACTGTTGAGATCAAATAGCCATTGGCCGGCCGCGTGCTAGAGACTGCCGGCGCCCGGTGCGGCGCCGGCGTTCCTCGCTTCGCAAATTCGGCGCTTCATCGGCCGATGCGGTGGTGCTCGGGCGCGTTCGCGCCGGTAGCGCTGGCGCCGCGGCTGTCGAGTAGCGGTCGCGGTTCGCGGCCGGTACCCGTCTTGCTGGACAAGGAGTAGTTCATGGCGCAGTCCCTGATGGGTCGCAAACGCGTTCGCCGCAGCTTCGGGCGGATCCCCGAGGTCACCTCGATGCCGAACCTGATCGAGGTGCAGAAAAGCTCCTACGACAAGTTCCTGCAGTTCGGCGTATTCGCCGAGGATCGTGACGATACCGGTCTGCAGGGCGTCTTCAAGTCGGTGTTCCCGATCAGCGATTTCGCCGAGACCGCCTCGCTCGAGTTCGTGAAGTACGAGCTGGAGGAGCCCAAGTACGACGTCGAGGAGTGCCAGCAACGTGGCATGACCTATGCGGCGCCGCTCAAAGTGACGCTACGGCTGATCGTCTTCGAGGTCGACGAGGAGACCCAGGCGAAGTCCGTGCTCGATATCAAAGAGCAGGATGTCTACATGGGCGACATGCCGTTGATGACGAACAACGGCACCTTCGTGGTCAACGGCACTGAGCGAGTAATCGTAAGCCAGATGCATCGCTCGCCCGGCGTATTCTTCGACCATGACAAGGGCAAGACGCACTCGTCCGGCAAGTACCTTTTCGCAGCGCGGGTGATCCCCTACCGCGGCTCCTGGCTCGACTTCGAGTTCGATGCCAAGGACATCGTGCACGTGCGGATCGACCGGCGCCGCAAGCTGCCGGTGACGACGCTGTTGTTCGCGCTGGGCTACAGCGGTGAAGACATCCTCCATCACTTCTACCGGAGAATTGACTACGTTCGGCACAAGAAGGGCTGGAAGACCCCATTCGATGGCGAGCGTATGCGCGGTCTCAAGCTCATCAGCGATCTCGTCAACGCCAAGTCCGGCAAGGTTGTGGCAGAGGCTGGCGCCAAGATGACGCCGCGTCTCATCAAAGAGCTCGAATCGGGCAAACTCAAGGAGCTTCTGGTCAGTGCCGCGGAACTGGTGAGTCACTACGTCGCAAACGACCTCGTCAACGAGGAGACAGGCGAGATCTATGCCGAGGCCGGCGATGAAATCACTGAAGAGAGCATCGCTGCTTTGGAGGAAAGCGGGATCGACGTCATTCCCACGCTGATGGTCGATCACGTGACGATCGGCGGCTATATGCGCAACACGATGGTTGCCGACAAGAACAACGAACGGGTACGGGCGTTGATGGAAATTTACCGGGTCATGCGGCCTGGCGAGCCCCCCACGGAGGAGACGGCCGACAACCTGTTCCGCAGCTTGTTCTTCGATCCCGAGCGCTACGATCTGTCGGCCGTTGGTCGCGTAAAAATGAATGCACGCCTCGATCTCGAGACCGATGACACGGTTCGCGTTCTGCGCGCCGAGGACATTCTCGCGGTTATCAAGACCCTGGTCGAGCTCAAGGACGGCCGCGGCGATATCGACGATATCGATCATCTCGGCAATCGTCGGGTGCGCTCGGTCGGTGAGCTTCTCGAGAACCAGTACCGCATCGGCTTGCTGCGGATGGAGCGCGCCATCCGCGAGCGCATGAGCTCGGTCGAGATCGACACCGTCATGCCGCACGACCTCATCAACGCCAAACCGGCGGCCTCGGCGGTGCGCGAGTTCTTCGGCTCCTCGCAGCTTTCGCAGTTCATGGACCAAACCAATCCGTTGAGCGAGATCACCCACAAGCGGCGCCTCTCGGCGCTCGGTCCCGGCGGGCTGACGCGAGAACGGGCTGGCTTCGAGGTGCGGGATGTGCATCCGACGCACTATGGGCGCATTTGCCCGATCGAGACGCCCGAGGGCCCCAACATCGGCCTTATCAACTCGCTCGCGACCTACGCGCGGGTCAACAAGTACGGCTTCATCGAGAGTCCGTATCGGCAGGTGGCCAAAGGCCGCATCGGTGACGAAGTCGAGTACCTCTCGGCGATCGAGGAGGGCAAGTACGTCATCGCGCAGGCCAACGCCGAGCTCGATGCGCGTGGTCGCTTCGTCTCCGATCTGGTGAGCTGCCGCAAAGGCGGTGATTTCGTATTGGTGCGGGCCGAATCGATCGAATACATCGACGTCTCGCCGAAACAAGTGGTTTCGGTGGCCGCCGCCTTGATCCCGTTCCTTGAGAACGACGACGCCAACCGCGCCCTCATGGGTTCCAACATGCAACGCCAGGCGGTGCCGTTGATCCGCGCCGAGGCGCCGCTAGTGGGCACCGGCATGGAGGAGGTCGTTGCCCGCGATTCCGGGGTCACGATCGTTGCGCGCCGTGGCGGCACCGTCGATCAGGTCGACGCCACGCGCATTGTTGTTCGGGCGACCGAGGAAACGGATCTCTCGGCGTCGGGTGTCGACATCTACAATCTCTTGAAGTTCCAGCGGTCGAACCAAAACACGTGCATCAACCAGCGTCCGCTGGTGACGGTGGGCGATGTCGTCCAGGCGGGCGATGTCCTCGCTGATGGCCCCTCGACGCGCTTTGGCGAGCTCGCGCTCGGGCGCAATGTGCTGGTCGCGTTCATGCCATGGGGTGGCTACAACTTCGAAGATTCGATCCTGATTTCCGAGCGCATCGTCCACGACGACGTCTTTACCTCGATCCACATCGAGGAGTTCGAGGTGATGGCGCGCGATACCAAGCTCGGTCAGGAGGAGATCACACGCGACATCCCCAACGTTGGTGAGGAAGGCCTTCGCAACCTGGACGAGGCTGGCATGGTCTATGTCGGCGCCGAAGTGGCGGCCAGCGACATCCTAGTCGGCAAGATCACGCCTAAAGGCGAATCGCCGATGACGCCGGAAGAGAAGCTGCTGCGCGCGATCTTCGGCGAGAAGGCCTCGGATGTGCGCGATACCTCGCTCAGGTTGCCACCGGGTGTGAGCGGCACCGTGGTCGAGGTTCGCGTCTTCTCGCGCCATGGGGTGGACAAGGATGAGCGTGCATTGGCGATCGAGCGGGAGGAGATCGAGCGGCTCGCCAAGGACCGCGACGACGAGCAGGCGATCCTCGACCGCAATACCTACGATCGGCTGAAGAAGCTGTTGCTGGGACGGATTGCGGTGAGCGGTCCCAAGGGCATGAAGACCGGCGGCAAGATCGCTGAGGTAACGTTGGCGGACCTCACCACCGGGCAATGGTGGCAAATCGGTCTGAAGGATGCCCGCGCCATGAACAACATCGAAGCGCTCAAAAGGCAGTTCGATGAAGGAAGCGGGAATCTGGAGGCGCGCTTCGAGGACAAAGTCGAGAAGCTTCAGCGCGGCGACGAGCTGCCGCCCGGCGTGATGAAGATGGTGAAGGTGTTCGTGGCAGTGAAGCGCAAGCTCCAGCCCGGCGACAAGATGGCCGGCCGCCACGGCAACAAAGGCGTGATCTCCAAGATCGTGCCAATCGAGGACATGCCCTACCTCGAGGATGGCACGCAGGTGGATATCGTACTCAATCCGCTGGGCGTGCCGTCGCGGATGAACGTCGGCCAGATTCTCGAGACCCATCTCGGCTGGGCTGCGGCCGGACTCGGTCGCCAGATCGGGGACGTGCTCGCCAGGGTGCAGCGCGGCGGCAAGTCCGACGAGCTCAGGCGGTACTTCAAGGGTCTCTACGGCAAGACCCACTACGACGAGGCGATCGCCGATCTGGAAGATGAACACCTGGCCGAACTGGCCGACAATATGCGTGAAGGCGTTCCCTTTGCGACTCCGGTCTTTGACGGTGCGCACGAGGGCGACATCGTCGAACTTCTTGATCGGGCAGGTCTTGATAACTCGGGGCAGGCTACGCTCGTTGATGGTCGCACCGGCCAGATCTTCGATCGCAAGGTGACCGTGGGCTACATCTACATGCTCAAGCTCCACCATCTGGTCGACGACAAAATCCACGCTCGATCGATCGGACCGTACAGCCTGGTCACCCAGCAGCCGCTCGGTGGTAAGGCCCAATTCGGCGGCCAGCGCTTCGGCGAGATGGAGGTGTGGGCGCTGCAGGCTTACGGCGCCGCCTACACACTGCAGGAGATGCTGACCGTGAAATCCGACGACGTCGCTGGCCGAACCAAGGTCTACGAGGCAGTGGTCCGCGGCGATGACACCTTCGAAGCCGGAATTCCGGAATCGTTCAACGTCCTGGTCAAAGAGCTGCAGTCGCTCGGCCTCAACGTCGATATGTCCCAGCGGTCGTACTAGCGCGTTGCAAGTGGCGGGCGCGCGCGAGAGCGCCAGCGCCCGGTTCGCCGGGATAGCAAGGAGTTAAGCCATGAACGAGTTGATGAAGATCTTCGGCCAGGTCGGCGCGGCGCAGACCTTTGACCAGATCAAGATCGCCATTGCCAGCCCCGAGCGCATCCGCTCGTGGTCTTACGGCGAGATCAAGAAGCCGGAGACGATTAACTACCGAACCTTCAAACCCGAGCGCGATGGGCTGTTCTGCGCGCGCATCTTCGGCCCGGTCAAGGACTACGAGTGCCTGTGCGGCAAGTACAAGCGGATGAAATACCGCGGCATCACGTGCGAGAAATGCGGAGTCGAGGTGACCTTGTCCAAGGTCCGCCGCGAGCGGATGGGGCACATCGAGCTGGCGGCGCCGGTTGCGCACATCTGGTTCCTGAAATCGTTGCCCTCGCGCATTGGGCTGGTTCTGGACATGACTCTCAAGGATCTCGAGCGCGTGCTCTATTTCGAGAGTTTCGTCGTGATCGAGCCGGGGCTCTCGCCGCTCAAGCTCGGCCAGCTATTGAACGAGGAGCAGTATTACGAGGCGCAAGAGGAGTACGGCGAGGACGCGTTCACGGCGGGCATCGGCGCTACGGCCATCCGCTCGATGCTGACCGCGATCGACCTCGAAAA
This sequence comes from Alphaproteobacteria bacterium, assembly GCA_965248765.1. Lineage (GTDB taxonomy): Bacteria > Pseudomonadota > Alphaproteobacteria > VGEJ01 > VGEJ01 > CBDFKF01. Next base: position 486,406 of record CBDFKF010000002.1, on the reverse strand, counting down.
GGCTCGTGAGGACCTGCGCGTCGAGCTCGCCGAGACCACGTCGGTGGTCAAGCCGAAAAAGCTGGTCAAGCGCCTCAAACTGATCGAGTCGTTAATCAACTCGGCCAACCGATCCGAGTGGATGATCCTCACGGTCATTCCCGTGATTCCACCCGATCTGCGGCCGCTGGTACCGCTCGATGGCGGTCGCTTCGCCACGTCCGACCTCAACGACCTCTACCGGCGCGTGATCAATCGCAACAACCGGCTGAAGAGGTTGATGGAGCTGCGGGCGCCCGACATCATCGTGCGCAACGAGATGCGGATGCTTCAGGAAGCGGTCGATGCGTTGTTCGACAATGGTCGTCGCGGGCGCATCATCACTGGTGCCAACAAGCGACCGCTCAAGTCTCTGAGCGACATGCTCAAGGGCAAGCAGGGGCGGTTCCGCCAGAACTTGCTCGGCAAACGCGTCGATTACTCGGGCCGGTCGGTGATCGTGGTCGGGCCCGAACTCAAGCTCCACCAGTGCGGGCTACCCAAGAAGATGGCGCTCGAGCTGTTCAAGCCGTTCATCTACTCGCGCCTTGAGGCGCTCGGCCTCGCGGCGACCATCAAGATGGCCAAAAAGATGGTTGAGAAGGAACGGCCCGAGGTTTGGGACATCCTTGATCAGGTAATCCGCGAGCATCCGGTGCTGCTCAACCGGGCGCCGACCCTGCATCGGCTGGGCATTCAGGCGTTTGAACCGGTGCTCATCGAGGGCAAGGCGATCCAGCTTCATCCGCTGGTCTGCACCGCTTTCAACGCCGACTTCGACGGCGACCAGATGGCGGTCCACGTGCCGCTCTCCCTGGAGGCGCAGCTTGAGGCGCGGGTTTTGATGATGTCGACCAACAACATCCTCAGCCCATCCAACGGCAAGCCGATTATCGTGCCATCGCAGGATATCGTGCTCGGCCTCTACTACATGACGCTGCAGCGCGACGGCGAGCTCGGCGAGAACAGCCTCTACGCCGATGCGGCGGAGGTCGAGCGGGCGCTCACGGCGGGTGCGACCACCCTGCACGCCAAGGTCCACTCGCGCTATCACACGGTCGATGAAGACGGTCAGCCGGTGGTGCAGCGGATCGAGACGACGCCGGGGCGGCTGCTCCTTGGAGAGATTCTGCCGCGCCATCACAAGATCCCGTACGCGCTCGTCAATCAAGTGCTGTCAAAAAAGGAAGTCAGCCAGCTGATCGACGTGGTTTACCGCCATTGCGGTCAGAAAGAGACGGTGCTGTTCGCCGACCGCATCATGGCGCTGGGCTTCGACTATGCCTGCCGCGCCGGTCTTTCGTTCGGCAAGGACGACATGGTGGTGCCGGACTCGAAGGACGCGCTCGTGAACGGCACACGCGATCTGGTGAAGGAGTATGACCAGCAGTACCAGGACGGCCTGATCACCCACGGCGAACGCTACAACAAAGTGGTCGATGCCTGGGCCCAGTGCACTGATCGCGTGGCCGACGAGATGATGAACGCGATCTCGACGATCGACGTCGGCATCAATGAAGCCACCGGTCGGCGGCTGCCGCAGAACTCGATCTACATGATGGCGACCTCGGGTGCCCGCGGCTCGGCGGCGCAGATGAAGCAGCTCGCCGGCATGCGCGGCCTGATGGCCAAGCCGTCCGGCGAGATCATCGAGACTCCGATCATCTCGAACTTCAAAGAAGGATTGAGCGTCCTCGAGTACTTCAACTCAACCCATGGCGCCCGTAAGGGACTGGCCGATACCGCTTTGAAGACCGCGAACTCGGGGTATCTCACCCGACGCCTTGTCGATGTTGCGCAGGACTGCATCATCATCGAGCGCGATTGCGGAACCTCTGCGGGGCTGACCGTGAGCGAAGTGCTCGAGGGCGGCGAGGTGATCGTACCGCTCACTGACCGCATTCTCGGCCGCACCGCGGCGGCAGAGATCGTCGATCCAACTTCGGGCGACGTGATTGTCGCAGCCGGTGAGGCTATCGATGAGGTGATCTGCGATCGTGTCGAGGCGGCGGGGATCGAGGCGGTGGTGATTCGCTCGGTGTTGACCTGCGAGAGTCACGTCGGCGTTTGCGGGAACTGCTACGGGCGTGATCTCGCCCGCGGCACCGAGGTCAACATGGGCGAGGCGGTTGGCGTGATCGCCGCGCAGTCGATCGGCGAGCCGGGAACGCAGCTCACGATGCGCACCTTCCACATTGGCGGTACTGCCCAGCTTGCGGAGCAGTCAAGCGTCGAAGTGCCCTACGACGGCTCGGTGAAGATCAACAACCGCAACGTCATCACCGACAGCGCTGACCGCTTGGTCGTCATGGGGCGGAACTGCGAAGTGACGGTCGTCGACGCCAGGGGCCGTGAAAAGGCGCGGCACCGGGTTCCCTATGGGGCGCGGTTGCTGCACGACGACGGCGACCCGGTCGTCAAGGGCGACAAACTGATCGAGTGGGACCCCTATACGATTCCCATCATCGCCGAGCGCGAGGGCGTCGTCACCTACCGTGACTTGGTCGAGGGCGTGTCGGTCCGCGGTTATGTCGACGAGGCGACGGGCATCGCCAACAAGGTGGTAGTCGATTGGCGTCAGCAACCCAAGGGCGCCGAGCTGCGTCCGCGTATCACGCTGCGCGACAAAAAGGGCGAGGTCGTGACGCTCGCGAATGGGCTTGAGGCGCGCTACTTCCTGTCGGTGGACGCGATCCTGTCGGTTGAGGATGGGGACGACATCAGCGCTGGCGACGTACTTGCGAGAATCCCCCGCGAATCGACGAAGACGCGCGATATCACCGGCGGTCTGCCACGGGTGGCGGAGCTGTTCGAGGCGCGGCGGCCGAAGGACCACGCCGTCATGAGTGAGGGCGAGGGGCGAGTCGAGTTCGGCAAGGACTATAAGAACAAACGCCGTATCGTGGTGCGCCCCAGCGACGGCGATCCGGTCGAGTACATGGTGCCCAAGGGCAAGCACATTGGCGTGCGCGAGGGCGACTTCGTCGAAAATGGCGACCTCCTGCTCGACGGTAATCCGGTGCCGCACGATATCCTGCGCGTCCTCGGCGTTGAGGCGCTGGCGCGCTATCTCGTGTTTGAGATCCAGGAGGTCTACCGTTTGCAGGGCGTGAAGATCAACGACAAGCACATCGAGGTGATCGCACGCCAGATGCTGCAAAAGGTGGAGATTACCAACCCGGGCGAGACCACTTTCCTGATCGGCGAGCAGGTCGACCGTATCGAGTTCGACGAGGTCAACGCCCGCGCCGTGGAGGAAAAACACAAGCCGGCGACGGCGGAACCCGTCCTGCTCGGCATCACCAAGGCCTCACTGCAGACCGGCTCGTTCATCTCGGCGGCCTCGTTCCAAGAGACGACGCGGGTGCTAACCGAGGCTGCGGTCTCCGGCCGGGTCGACAAGCTGGTCGGGCTCAAAGAGAACGTCATCGTCGGCCGGCTCATTCCCGCCGGTACGGGCGCGATGATGAACAAGTCGCGGGAGCTGGCAGCCGATCGAGATCGCGAGATCGAGGAGGCCATCGCAGCCGAGCGCGAACGCGAGGTGGCGGAGGCGGAACTGACCGCCGACGAGGCGCCGAACGTGGCCTGAGAGAGTAATGTCGCACGGGTGCCCGGCCATGGCGTCGAGCACATCGCGGCGGCGAGGCGAAAACCGCGTTAGGCACTTGAAATCGGCAGAAAAACTGGCCGATTGTCCTTGACGCCCCAGGGGCGCAGCCATACTATGCGCCCCTCTTTGGCGCAGGCGGTAGGTTGGCTAAACCTAGACGCTGCGCCAGGTTTTTTTGTGGGACGGTCAAATCTGCCCCTTGAGGGGCACTACCTGGGCATCGGCGGCGCTCGGCCCGGACAACCGCTGCCGAGGGCTTGCGCGCATCCGACCTGCCGCCGGTAGATGCGATCCGGGCCACTTTGCTGGCGACGCCGAAGGGCTATTCGGAATGCCGACGATCAATCAGTTGATTCGCAAGCCGCGCGCGCGGCCGATTACGCGCAACAAAGTGCCCGCGCTCGAACAGTGCCCGCAAAAGCGCGGCGTGTGCACACGGGTCTATACGACCACCCCGAAGAAGCCGAACTCGGCGCTGCGCAAGGTTGCGCGCGTGCGACTGACGAATGGATTCGAGGTGACAAGCTACATCCCGGGCGAAGGCCACAACCTGCAAGAGCACTCGGTGGTCATGATCCGCGGCGGTCGCGTCAAAGACCTGCCGGGGGTGCGCTATCACGTCATCCGCGGCGTCCTCGACACCCAAGGGGTGGGCGATCGCCGGCAGCGCCGTTCCAAGTACGGCGCTAAGCGGCCGAAGTAGGGGCAAAGGCGGTGTCGCGCAGACGAGCAGCGGAGCGGCGGGAGGTCCTCAAGGACCCGAAGCATGGCGATCAAGTGGTCACCAAGTTCATGAACTCGTTGATGTATGCGGGCAGGAAATCGGTGGCCGAGAAGATCCTGTACGAGGCGTTCGACGGCATTCAGGAGCGCAGCGGACAGGAGCCGCTCAAGGTCTTCCACGAGGCGCTCGGCAACGTGCGGCCAACGCTCGAGGTGCGCTCACGCCGGGTCGGCGGCGCAACCTATCAGGTGCCTGTCGAAGTGCGACCCGACCGCAGCCAGGCGTTGGCCATCCGTTGGCTGATCACAGCGGCCCGCGGGCGCTCAGAGACGACGATGACCCGCCGGCTGTCGGGAGAGCTTCTAGATGCCGCTTCCAATCGCGGCACTGCGGTGAAAAAGCGTGAAGACACGCACCGCATGGCCGAGGCCAACAAGGCCTTTTCGCACTACCGCTGGTAAGGCCGAGGCCACGCCGATGTCCCGCAGCACGCCACTCGAGCGCTATCGCAACATCGGCATCATGGCCCACATCGATGCCGGCAAGACGACGACCACCGAGCGCATCCTCTTCTACACTGGACGCTCCTACAAAATGGGCGAGGTTCATGACGGCACCGCGACCATGGACTGGATGGAGCAGGAGCAGGAACGCGGGATCACCATCACGTCGGCGGCGACCACCTGTAGCTGGCGGGATCACCGAATCAACATCATCGATACGCCCGGCCACGTCGATTTCACCATCGAGGTTGAGCGCAGCCTGCGTGTGCTTGATGGCGCGGTGGCCGTCTTCGACAGTGTCGCCGGAGTCGAGCCGCAGACCGAAACGGTGTGGCGCCAAGCCGACCGCTACGGCGTGCCGCGGCTGTGTCTGATTAATAAGATGGACCGAGTCGGCGCCGATTTCTTCAATTGTGTCGAGATGATCCGCGAGCGCCTGGCGGCGGCTCCGCTGGTGCTCCAGCTGCCGATCGGCGCAGAGGCCGAGTACGCCGGCGTGGTCGACCTCGTTGACATGCGGGCGATCGTATGGAGGGAAGAAACACTCGGCGCCGAGTTCATCACCGAAGGCATTCCCGCTGCGCTCGCCGATGCAGCACAGGATTACCGGGCCAAGCTGGTTGAAGCTGCCGTCGAGCAGGATGATGCGGCACTCGAAGCCTACCTCGGAGGGCGCGAGCCGGACGAGGCGACTCTCAAGCGCTGCATCCGCCAGGGCACGCTCGACGGCGCCTTCGTCCCCGTGCTCAACGGCGCAGCATTCAAGAACAAGGGCGTCCAGCCGCTGTTGGACGCTGTGGTCGATTATCTGCCGGCGCCGACCGATGTTCCCTCTATCAAGGGCCTTGAGGTCGGCGGCGATCACGTGATCGAACGGGCCAGCTCGGACGATGCGGCGTTCGCCGCACTGGCGTTCAAGATCATGAACGATCCTTACGTCGGCTCGCTGACGTTCGTCCGCGTGTATTCCGGCGTGCTGGAGACGGGGAGGAGCATCCTCAACCCTGGCAGGGACCGCCGCGAGCGGATCGGGCGCATGCTGGAGATGCATGCGAACAGCCGCGAGGACATCAAGGAGACGCGCGCCGGCGATATCGTCGCAATCGCCGGGCTCAAGTGGACGACCACCGGCGACACGCTGTGCGATCAGGCCGCGCCGGTGGTGCTCGAGCAGATGGCGTTTCCCGATCCGGTGATCGAGATAGCGGTCGAGCCCAAGACCAAGAACGACCAGGACAAGATGGCGCTGGCGCTGGCGCGTCTTGCCGCGGAGGATCCGTCGTTCCGCGTTACCTCCGACCCCGAGAGTGGCCAGACCGTGCTCAAGGGGATGGGCGAGCTGCACCTGGAAGTGCTGGTCGACCGGCTCCGCCGGGAGTTCAAGGTCGATGCCAATATCGGCCCTCCACAGGTTGCCTACCGCGAGACTATCTCGCGCACGGCCGAGGTCGACTACATCCACAAGAAGCAGACCGGCGGCGCCGGTCAGTTCGCCCGGGTGGAAATCGTGCTTGAGCCGCTGGCGGCCGGGGAAGGTCTGGTGTTCGAGAGTGCGATCGTGGGCGGCGCGGTGCCGCGGGAGTTTATCCCCTCGGTCCGGAAGGGGATCGTCGCGACCGCCGAGTCCGGCGTACTGGCGGGCTTCCCGCTTATCGACATCAAGGCGACCCTCGCCGATGGCGCGAGCCACGATGTCGATTCGAGCGCGCTGGCCTTCGAGATCGCGGCGCGCTCGGCGTTTCGCGAGGCGGCGCTCAAAGCAGGACCCAAGCTGCTGGAGCCTGTAATGGCGGTCGAGATCGTCACGCCGGTCGAGTACATGGGCGATGTCATCGGTGACCTCAACAGCCGGCGCGGCCAGATCTCCGGAACCGAACGACGCGGTAGCGCTACCGTGATCGCCGCCATCGTGCCGCTCGCGAACATGTTCGGCTATGTCAACAGCTTGCGCTCGATGAGCCAGGGGCGGGCGCAGTTCACGATGCGCTTCGATCACTATGAGCCAGTGCCGCAATCGGTGTCGGAAGACGTCAGGGCCAAGCTTGCTTAAGGCCGCCGCCGAGAGCACGAGGACGGAGACATAAGGGATGGCGAAGGCGAAATTTGAGCGGACGAAGCCGCACTGCAATGTTGGGACGATCGGCCATGTTGACCATGGCAAGACAACGTTGACGGCGGCGATCACGAAGATCCTGGCGGAGTCGGGCGGTGCGACGTTCACGGCCTACGACGAGATCGACAAAGCGCCGGAGGAAAAGGCGCGGGGGATCACGATCGCTACGGCGCACGTGGAGTACGAGACGGAGAACCGGCACTACGCGCACGTCGACTGCCCGGGCCATGCCGATTACGTGAAGAACATGATCACCGGTGCGGCGCAGATGGACGGCGCGGTGCTTGTGGTCTCGGCCGCCGATGGTCCGATGCCGCAGACGCGCGAGCACATCCTGCTGGCGCGCCAGGTTGGGGTGCCGGCGATCGTGGTTTATCTGAACAAGGTTGACCAGGTCGATGATCCTGAGCTGTTGGAGCTGGTTGAGCTCGAGGTGCGGGAGCTGTTGTCGGTTTACGAGTTTCCGGGCGATGACATCCCGGTGATCTCGGGCTCTGCGCTGAACGCGCTTGATGGCAAGGACGACGAGGCCAGTGGCCGAGCGAGCGTGCTGCAGCTGATGGAGGCAGTTGACAGCTACATTCCGCAGCCGGACCGGCCGAAGGATCAGCCGTTCCTGATGCCGATCGAGGACGTGTTCTCGATCTCAGGTCGCGGCACGGTGGTGACGGGCCGTATTGAGCGGGGAATGGTAAAGGTCGGCGAGGAGGTTGAGATCGTCGGCTTGAAGGAGACGCTAAAGACGACGTGCACGGGCGTTGAGATGTTCCGCAAGCTGCTGGACGAGGGCGAGGCGGGTGACAACGTCGGGTGTCTGTTGCGCGGAACGAAGCGTGAGGAGGTTGAGCGGGGCCAGGTTTTGGCGAAGCCGGGCTCGATCCTTCCGCACACGCGGTTCAAGGCGGAAGCGTACATTCTGACGAAGGATGAGGGTGGCCGTCACACGCCGTTCTTCACGAACTACCGGCCGCAGTTTTACTTCCGGACGACGGACGTGACGGGTCAGGTGCAGCTTCCGGAGGGGACCGAGATGGTGATGCCGGGCGACAACGTGGCGATGGACATTGAGCTGATCGCGCCGATCGCGATGGAGCCGGGCTTGCGGTTTGCGATCCGCGAGGGCGGTCGCACGGTCGGCGCCGGCGTCGTCGCCGAGGTCGTAGAGTAGGCACCCGAGAGGGCGGATCGGAGAGAAGTCGTGGAAAGCCAAAATATCCGGATCCGCCTCAAGGCTTTTGATCACCGCGTCCTTGATCAGTCGACTGGCGAGATCGTCAACACGGCCAAGCGCACCGGCGCCGACGTACGCGGGCCGGTGCCGCTGCCGACCAAGATCGAGAAGTTCACGGTGCTCCGCTCGCCGCACATCGACAAGAAATCGCGCGAGCAGTTTGAGATCCGCACCCATCGCCGGCTCTTGGACATCATCGATCCGACCCCGCAGACCGTCGATGCGCTGATGAAGCTCGACCTCGCGGCCGGCGTCGACGTCGAGATCAAGCTCTAGGGAGCGGACGGTGCGGACCGGAGTCATCGCGCGCAAGCTGGGTATGACCCGGATCTTCGATGGTAGCGGCAGCCACGTGCCCGTCACCGTGTTGCACCTTGATTCCTGTCAGGTGGTGGCCCAGTGCACCCGCGAGACCAACGGCTACGATGCGGTCCAGCTCGGCGCCGGCAGCGCTAAAGTCAAGAACTTGTCTAAAGCGCGACGCGGGCACTTCGCCAAGGCGAACGTGGAACCGAAGGCCAAGCTCGCGGAGTTTCGCGTCTCCGCCGATGCGCTGCTGGATGTTGGAGCCGAGCTCTCAGCAAGCCATTACGTGCCCGGCCAGCCGGTGGACGTGACCGGCACGTCGATCGGCAAAGGTTTTGCCGGAGCGATGAAGCGGCATGGTTTCGCCGGCCTTGAGGCGAGTCACGGTGTTTCGATCTCTCACCGCTCGCACGGCTCGACCGGTAACAGTCAAGAGCCTGGTCGGGTGTGGAAGGGCAAGAAGATGGCCGGCCACCTCGGCAGCGAGCGGGTCACGACACAGAATCTGACGGTGGTCTCCACCGACCCCGAACGCGGCCTGATTCTCGTGCGCGGTGGGGTGCCGGGCGCAGCCGGCTCTTGGGTGCGGGTGAGTGATGCCCTCAAGAAGCCGCGGCCCGAGGATGCGCCATTCCCTGCCGGGATCGCTGGCGCGGCCGCGACGGGCGACGGGGAAGCCGCGGCGGCGGGCGAGGCGGAGGCGAAAGTGCCGGAGGGCGCCGTTGAGACGGAGTCCGAGGGTGAGGCGGGGGCCGAGGACTGATCCGCCATGAAGATTGCCGTCACCACCCTGGATCAGGCCAAGGCGGGCTCCATCGAGCTCGATGACAAGGTATTCGGTCTGCCGAGCCGGCCCGACATCGTCCACCGCATGGTCAATTGGCAGCTCGCCAAACGGCGCGCCGGCACCCACAAGACCAGAGGGGTGAGCGAAATTCGCGGCTCGACGGCCAAACCCCATCGCCAGAAGGGGACGGGACGAGCGCGTGCCGGCACGCGGCGGGCACCGCAGATGCGGGGTGGCGCCATCATTTTCGGTCCGGTGGTGCGCTCGCACGAACACGGCTTGCCGAAGAAGGTGCGCCGGCTCGCGCTGAAGACCGTACTGTCCGGCAAGCAGGCAGAAGGCAAGCTCGCCATTCTCGATGAGGCGCGCCTGCCGGAAGCAAAGACCGCGGCGCTCGCCGTCAAGTTGGCCGCACTCGGCTGGCAGTCGGCGCTAATCATCGATGGGCCGGAGCTCGACGCCAACTTCTCGCGTGCTGCGGCCAACATTCCCCAGATCGACGTACTGCCCGAGCGCGGGATCAACGTGTACGACATCATGCGGCGCGATACGCTCGTCCTGACGCGCGGTGCGGTCGAGTGCCTGCAGGAACGCCTGCAATGACTCACGAGCGCCTCTACGACATCGTCCGCAGCCCGGTCATCACGGAGAAGTCGACCCTGGGGTCCGAGCACAATCAGGTCACCTTCCGCGTTGCCATGGGTGCCACTAAGCCCGAGATCAAGCGCGCGGTGGAGGAGCTCTTTTCCGTCAAGGTCGAGGCCGTCAACACCTTGCGCATGCGGGGCAAGAGGAAACGCTTCCGCGGCCGCTGGGGCCGGCGCCCAGCCTATAAGAAGGCGATGGTGACTCTGGCCGAGGGCGAGACCTTGGATGTGACGACGGGGATCTGAGGGATGGCGCTCAAAAACTACAAGCCGACCACGCCGTCGCGACGCCAGCTCGTGCTGGTCGATCGATCGCGGCTGTGGAAGGGCAAGCCGGTCAAGACCCTGACCGAGGGGCTCAGCGACGGGGCCGGCCGCAACAATCAGGGGCGGATCACCGTTTGGCACCGCGGCGGTGGGCACAAGCGGCGCTACCGCGTGGTTGATTTCAAGCGGCGCAAGTTCGACGCACCGGCGACGGTCGAGCGTCTCGAATACGACCCCAACCGGTCCGCCTTCATCGCCCTCCTCCGCTATCAGGACGGGACGCAGGCCTACATTCTGGCGCCGCAGCGGCTCGCGGTCGGCGACGAGGTGGTGGCCGGCGATCGTGTCGACATCAGGCCCGGCAATGCGATGCCGATGAAGAACATCCCGGTTGGCACGGTGATCCACAACATCGAGATGAAGCCGGGCAAGGGTGGGCAGATCGCGCGGGCGGCGGGCACCTATGCCCAGCTCGTCGGCAAGGATGCCGGTTATGCGCTGCTCCGCTTGACTTCGGGCGAACAGCGTATGGTGCTGGCCGAGGGCATGGCGACGATCGGTGCGGTCTCGAACGCCGATAACAAGAACATCAAGCTCAGTAAAGCCGGCCGCTCGCGGTGGCGCGGTCGCCGCCCGGTGGTCCGCGGAGTCGCCATGAACCCGATCGATCATCCCCACGGGGGCGGCGAAGGGCGCAGCTCGGGCGGGCGCGATCCGGTCACACCGTGGGGCAAGCCGACCAAGGGCAAGCGGACGCGTCGGACCAAGGCGACTAATCGCTTCATCCTCCGGCGGCGACACGCGAAGTAGAGGGAGCACGGCGTGGCTCGTTCGGTTTGGAAAGGCCCCTTCGTCGACGGCTATCTGCTCAAGAAAGCGGAGGCGGCTGCGGGGTCTGGTCGCAAGACCGTTATTCGCACTTGGTCGCGGCGCTCGACCATTTTGCCGCAGTTCGTGGGGCTGACGTTCGGCGTGCACAACGGGCGCAAGTTTGTACCGGTGTTGGTGACCGAGGCGATGGTCGGCCACAAGCTCGGTGAGTTCTCGCCGACCCGTACGTTCTTCGGCCATTCCGGCGACAAGCGCGCGCGGAGGGTGTGAGAGTGGGCAAGGCGGCGGCTGAGCGGCGACTCGCGGACAATGAAGCGTTGGCAACGGCGCAGTCTATTCGCACCGGCGCGCGCAAGCTCAACCTGGTCGCTCAGTCCATTCGCGGCAAAAGCGCCGACGGCGCGCTGGCTGAGCTGATATTTTCCAAACGACGCATCGCGCGCGAGGTCCGCAAGGTGCTGCAGTCGGCCATCGCCAACGCCGAGAACAACCACCAGCTCGACGTCGACCGCCTCTACGTGGCGGAGGCCTCGGTCGGCAAAGCGTTGGTGATGAAACGCTGGCGCGCCCGCGCTCGTGGCCGGGTCGCCCGCATCGAGAAGCCGTTCAGCAAGCTCAGGATCGTTGTCCGCGAGCGCGAGGAGTCGACTGATGGGTCATAAGGTCAAACCGACCGGGCTTCGCCTCGGCATCAACCGGACTTGGGATTCACGCTGGTATGCGGACGGTCGCGATTACGGCGAACTGCTCCACGAGGACCTGCGGATCCGCCGCTATCTGATGAGCCGGCTGAGCCAGGCGGGAGTCAGCCGCGTCGTCATAGAGCGGCCGACGAAGAAGGCGCGGATCACCATCCATACCGCGCGGCCGGGTGTCGTGATCGGCAAGAAGGGCGCGGATATCGAGCGTCTCCGGCGCTCGCTCGCGGAAATCACGGACAGCGAGGTCCACCTCAATATCGTCGAAATCCGCAAGCCCGAGATCGAGGCGCAGCTCATCGCCGAGAACATCGCGCAACAGCTCGAGCGGCGGGTGGCGTTCCGCCGTGCCATGAAGCGGGCGGTGCAGTCGGCGATGCGCCTCGGTGCCCAGGGTATCCGCATCAACTGCGGCGGACGGCTCGGCGGCAACGAAATCGCACGTTCGGAGTGGTATCGCGAGGGGCGGGTGCCGCTGCACACGTTGCGCGCCGATATCGACTACGGCGAGAAAACGGCGCACACGGCGTACGGCACCTGCGGCGTCAAGGTGTGGGTCTTTAAGGGCGAGATCCTTGAGCACGACCCGATGGCGCAGGAGAAGCGGATGGCCGAGCAGGCCGGGCCGCCGCGTTAGGCGAGGGAGACCATGCTTCAGCCCAAGCGAACCAAGTATCGCAAGGCCCACAAAGGGCGCATCCACGGCAAGACCAAGGGGTGCGCTGAGCTGAACTTTGGCGCCTACGGTCTCAAAGCCTTGAGCCCGGGACGCCTGACCGCGCGCCAAATAGAGGCCTGCCGCCGCGCCATCACCCGGCATATGAAGCGCTCGGGCCGGGTGTGGATCCGTGTCTTCCCGGATGTGCCGGTGAGCAAGAAGCCGACAGAAGTGCGCATGGGCAAGGGCAAAGGGGCCGTCGAGTTTTGGGCGGCGCGCGTGAAGCCGGGTCGAATTATGTTCGAAGTGGACGGGGTCTCGGCAGCGCTCGCCCGCGAGGCCTTCGCCCGCGGCGCCGCCAAACTGCCGCTGAGATGGCGCGTCGTCTCGCGCCTCGGTGAAGAGGCGCCGTGATGAAGGCGCAAGAGTTGAAAGGCAAGAGCGTGGACGAGCTGCGCGAGCAGCTGACGGACCTCAAGAAAGAAGCGTTCAACCTGCGCTTCCAGCGCGCGAGCGGACAGCTCGAGAACACCGCACGCGTCGGGCAGGTGCGCCGCGACATTGCCCGCCTGAAAACCGCTCTGCGCGCCCAAGACGCGCAGCCGGCTTAAAGGAGTCAGCGAGCATGCCGGGACGGACCCTTCAAGGCGTTGTTGTCAGCGACAAAAGTGACAAGACCGTCGTCGTGCAGGTGGAGCGCCGCGTCAAGCACCCCATGTACGGCAAGTTTATGCGGCGCTCGAAGAAGCTCGCCGCCCACGACGAGCGGAACGCGTTTTCGGTCGGCGATATCGTTCGCATCCAGGAGTGCCCGCCGAAATCCAAGAGGAAGGCCTGGGAAGTGATCTCGGGTCCTCCGGAACCGCCGGCCGCCAGCGATGAGACATGATCCAGGCTGAAAGCAACCTCGACGTCGCCGACAATTCGGGCGCCCGCCGCGTGCAGTGCATCAAGGTACTGGGCGGCTCCCGGCGAAAGAGCGCGTCGATCGGCGATATTATCGTGGTGACGGTCAAAGAGGCGATCCCGCGGGGCCGCGTCAAGAAAGGCGATATCCACCGCGCCGTCATCGTGCGGACGGCCAAGGAGATCCACCGCGCCGACGGCAGCGCCATCCGCTTCGATCGCAATGCGGCGGTCCTGATCACGCCCCAAGGAGAGCCGATCGGTACCAGGATCTTCGGACCGGTAACCCGCGAGCTCAGGGCCAAGCAACACATGCGAATCGTCTCGCTGGCTCCCGAGGTGCTGTGATGGCGGGCAAGTTCCGGCTCAAGAAGGGTGACGAGGTGGTTGTCCTCAACGGTCGCGACAAAGGGCGCAAGGGCCGCATCATCCAGATGCAGCGGGACAAGAACCGCGTTCTCGTGCAGGGCGTCAACATGATCAAGCGTCACTCGCGCCCGGCGCGCGGTGAGCCCGGTGGCATCGTCGAGAAGGAGGCGGCACTCGACCTGTCGAACGTCGCGCTTGTCGATCCCAAGAACGGCGAGCCGACGCGGATTGGCTACAAGTTCCTCGAAGACGGCCGGAAGGTGCGTTTCGCCAAAGCCTCCGGCGAGGTTATCGACGTTTAGGAAAGATCATGGCTACCCGTCTTCAAGATCATTACAAAACCGTCGTGCGCCCGGCGATGCAGGAGCGCTTTGCCTACGACAACCCAATGCGGGTGCCGAAATTGGACAAGATCATCGTCAACATGGGCGTTGGCGAGGGTTCGCGCGACAGCAAGTTGATCGTGGCGGCAGTCGAAGAGCTGACCGCAATCTCGGGCCAGAAGCCGATCGTGACCAAGGCCAAGCAAGCGATCTCGAACTTCAAGCTGCGCGAGGGCATGGACGTGGGGTGCAAGGTCACACTACGCCGCCAGCGCATGTACGAGTTCCTCGATCGCCTGATCACCATCGCTCTGCCCAGGGTGCGAGATTTCCGCGGTCTGTCGGCCCGGAGTTTCGACGGGCGCGGCAACTACGCGCTCGGGCTCAAGGAACAGATCGTGTTTCCGGAGATCGACTACGACAAGGTGGACCGCGTTCGCGGCATGGACATCGCGATCGTCACCACCGCTAACACCGACGAGGAGGCACAAGAGATGCTGGCCTCGTTCGGCATGCCGTTCACGAGCTGATCAGGGAACCGAAATCAACCATGGCCAAGAAGAGCGCCACCGAGAAGAACGAAAGACGTCGCAAGCTGGTTGCCCGGTTCGCCGGGAAACGCGACCGGCTCAAGGCGGAGGCGCGTGATGAGACGCTGCCGCAAGAGGATCGCTTTGCCGCCCGCCTCAAGCTGGCCGCGCTGCCGCGCAATGGCTCGGCGACCCGCGTGCGGAACCGGTGCCTGGTGACGGGGCGGCCGCGGGGCTATTACCGGAAGCTGAAGATGTCGCGAATCGCGCTGCGCGAGCTTGCCTCGCTGGGGCTGGTCCCCGGCATGGTCAAGTCGAGCTGGTAGGAGTAACGCGATGACGATGACGGATCCTTTGAGCGACATGCTGACCCGGATCCGCAACGGTCAGCGTAACGGCTTCGCCGCTGTCCGTAGTCCGGCCTCGCATTTTCGCGCCAACGTGCTTGATGTACTGCATCGCGAGGGCTTCATCCGCGGCTACGAGCACCAGGAGCTTGATGCCGGCAAGGCCGAGCTGCGGATCGAGCTCAAGTACTACGAGGGCGAGGCGGTCATCAAAAAGATCTGGCGAGTATCGCGGCCCGGGCGGCGGGTGTACTCGTCGATCCGAGACCTGCCACGAGTCCGCGACGGACTCGGTATCTCGATCCTGTCGACGCCGCGCGGCGTAATGTCGGATTCGGAGGCGCGCGCCGCCAACGTTGGCGGCGAGGTGCTGTGCAGCGTTATCTAGACTAGGGCTTATCGATGTCACGCATTGGGCAGAAACCGGTTCCGATCCCGGATGGCGCAAAGGTCGATGTCTCGGGTAAGGACATCGTCGCCAAGGGACCCAAGGGTGAGCTCCGCCTGCGGCTGGTTGACGAGGTAGAGGCGACGCTCGAGAACGGGGAGGTCGCGCTCAAGCCACGTGGTGAGTCGAAGCGGGCGATGTCGATGTGGGGCATGCAGCGAACGCTCGTCAGTAATCTCGTCGTCGGCGTGACCGAAGGGTTTTCGATCAACCTCGAGGTGAACGGCGTCGGCTACCGCGCAGCGGTTCAGGGCAATGTGCTCAATCTGCAACTCGGCCACTCGCACCCCGTCAATTATCCGATCCCGGACGGTATCGATATCGCATGCGAGCGGCCGACTGCGATCCGAGTCTCGGGCGCAGATCGCCAGAAGGTCGGGCAGGTCGCGGCGGAGATCCGCCGGGTGCGCCCGCCCGAGCCGTACAAGGGCAAGGGCGTGCGCTACGCCAACGAGCACGTTGAGCGCAAGGAAGGCAAAAAGAAGTAAGGACCCACCGTGCACAAACGAGAGCACCTGTACAAACGGCGAAGACAACGCACGCGCACCCGGCTCCGCAAGGTCGCCGGGGGCCGCCCGCGTTTGTCGGTTTTCCGTTCCAACAAGAACATCTATGCCCAGGTGATCGATGACTCGCAGGGGGTTACGCTGGCCGCCGCCTCGACCCTCGACAAGGAGCTACGCGAGGCCGTGAAGTCGCATGCCGACGCGGACGCTGCTCGCTTGGTTGGCGATCTGGTGGCCAAGCGGGCTACCGCGGCGGGCGTCGGTAAGGTTGTGTTCGATCGTGGGGGCTATCTGTTCCACGGCCGCATCAAGGCGCTTGCCGATGCGGCCCGAGAGGGAGGGCTCATCTTCTGATGAGAGCAACGCTGACCACAGGACAGGGACGAAATGGCACGTAGGCCCACGGACTTCGATCGGGGCGAGGGTGACCTCCTCGACAAACTGGTCGGCATCAACCGCGTCGCCAAGGTCGTGAAAGGCGGTCGCCGCTTCGGCTTCGCCGCGCTGGTCGTCGTCGGCGATCAGAAGGGGCGGGTCGGTTTCGGCAACGGCAAGGCGCGCGAGGTGCCGGAAGCGATTCGCAAGGCCACCGAGACCGCCAAGAGCACCATGATCCGGGTGCCGCTGCGCGAGGGTCGCACGCTGCACCACGACGTCGAGGGCCGTTTCGGCGCTGGCCGAGTCGTGCTGCGGGCGGCGCCGCCGGGCACAGGAATCATCGCCGGCGGCCCCATGCGCGCCGTGTTCGAGGCGCTTGGCGTTCAGGACGTTGTGACCAAGTCGATCGGCTCGGCCAATCCGCACAATATGATTCGCGCCACGTTTGATGCGCTCGCCAACGTGCAGTCGCCCCGCTCGACGGCGGCACGACGCGGCAAAAAGGTGAGTGATTTGGTGGGGCGGCGCCACGAGCGCGTGGCGGAGACGGCGGACGCTGGCGATGAGTGACAAGCCCACGGTGCGGGTGACCCAGACCCGCAGCCCGATCGGCCGGCCGAAAGACCAGCGCGCGACCCTGCGCGGTCTCGGCCTTCGAAAGATTCGCCGCACGGCCGAGCTCGAAGATACGCCGGCGATCCGCGGCATGATCGCCAAGGTCCGGCATCTCGTGCGGGTCGAGGAGACCGGCTCGGGCTCGGCCTCGGAGTAGAGTGAATGAAACTGAACGAACTGAAAGACCGCGCCGGCGCCCGGCGAACGCCCATGCGGGTAGGGCGCGGCATTGGCTCAGGCCGCGCCAAGACCGCCGGCCGTGGGCACAATGGTCAAAAATCTCGCGCCGGCGTCAGCATCAAGGGTTACGAGGGCGGCCAGATGCCGCTCTACCGGAGATTGCCGAAGCGCGGCTTTAACAACATCTTCCGCAAGCGCTACGAGATTGTGAACGTCGGTCGTTTGCAGGTGGCCTTGGATGCCGGCAAATTGGACTCGAACAACCCGATCACCGTCACCACATTACGGGATGCCGGCGTCATTAAGGGCAACCGCGACGGGGTCAGATTGCTCGGCCACGGTGAGCTTAGGGCGGCGCTTACAGTTGAGGTGGCCGGCGCGTCCGCAGCCGCGGTTGCTGCCGTCGAAAAGGCGGGCGGCAGCGTTTCGGTGACCAAGCCGGCTCGGGTCAAGGCGCCATCGAAGCCGGCGCCAGAGGAGGGCTAGCGCAAGACCGCCATGGCGTCCGCCGCCGAACAACTTGCCGCCAATATCAACTTCGGAGCTTTCGCCAAGGCGACCGAGCTCAAAAGGCGTATCTGGTTCACGCTCGGTGCGTTGATCATCTACCGCCTTGGAACCTACATCCCGGTTCCTGGCATCGATGCCGAAATCCTGGCCGAGGTGTTCACCCAGAACCAGGGCGGCATCCTCGGCATGTTCGACATGTTCGCCGGCGGTGCGCTAGGGCGGATGACCATCTTCGCCCTCAACATCATGCCGTACATCTCGGCATCGATCATCATGCAGCTGATGACGACAGTCTCGCCGCACCTCGAGCAGCTCAAGAAGGAGGGCGAAGCCGGGCGCAAGAAGATGAACCAGTACACCCGCTACGGCACGGTGTTGCTGGCAACATTACAGGGGTATGGCATCGCGGTCGGACTGGAGGGAATGACGGGGCCGTCAGGGCCGGTGGTCATCGATCCAGGTTTGTTCTTCCGCGCGACGACGGTCATCACGCTCGTCGGTGGCACCATCTTCCTGATGTGGCTCGGCGAGCAGATCACCGCGCGCGGAGTTGGCAACGGCATCTCGTTGATTATCTTCGCGGGCATCGTCGCTGAGCTGCCGCGGGCGATGGTGAGCACGCTTGAGCTCGGCCGTACCGGCGCACTGTCCATCTTCATCATCTTTTTCCTGATGGTGCTGGTCATCGGCGTCATTACCTTCATCGTGTTCATGGAGCGCGCCCAGCGGCGCATAGTGGTGCAGTATCCCAAACGGCAGATGGGCACCCGCATGTTCGGCGGCGAGAGTTCGCATTTGCCGCTCAAGCTCAATACCGCGGGCGTGATCCCGCCGATCTTTGCCTCATCGCTTCTTTTGCTGCCGATGACCGTGGCGAACTTTGGGGCGGCCGGGGGCCCGGACTGGCTGACCACTATCACAGCGCTTCTCGGGCGGGGTCAGCCCCTATATCTCGCCCTCTATATGGCGGGGATCGTCTTCTTCTGCTTCTTTTACACAGCGGTTGTGTTCAATCCGGCCGATACCGCGGACAACCTCAAGAAATACGGCGGCTTCGTGCCTGGCGTGCGCCCCGGCAAGAACACAGCCGAGTACCTCGACTATGTGCTCACCCGGCTCACCACCGTTGGCGCGATCTATCTCACAGCGGTCTGCTTATTGCCTGAGATCTTGATATCGCAGTGGGCGGTGCCGTTCTATTTCGGCGGGACCTCGCTGCTGATCGTGGTAACCGTGACGATGGATACGATCGCTCAGGTCCAATCCCACCTTCTTGCCCACCAGTACGAGGGCTTGATCAAGAAAGCGCGGCTGCGAGGGCGGACGCGGTGATCCTTATCTTGCTGGGGCCGCCTGGCGCCGGCAAAGGTACCCAGTCGCGATTGCTGCAGGTCTCGAGGGGGCTGCCTCAGCTCTCTACTGGGGAGATGTTGCGTGCCGCGGTTGCTGCCGGCACCGAGGTGGGCCAAGAGGTTAAGTCGATCATGGATGCGGGCGGGCTGGTTCCCGACGAAATCATGGTGCGCATGATCTCCGAGCGTATCGATGCGCCCGACTGCCGTAACGGGTTCATCCTTGACGGATTTCCGCGCACGACGGCGCAGGCCGAGGCTTTGGATGCCATGCTGACCGCCAAGGGGCGGGAGCTTTCCGCCGTCATCGAAATGCGGGTCGACGACGCGCCTATGGTCGAGCGGATCACCGGGCGGTTCACCTGTGAGACCTGTGGCGCCGGTTATCACGACAGGTTCAAGCCGCTCAAGACCGATGACGGGGTCTGCGATGCTTGCGGCGGTCGCGAGTTCCTTCGGCGTGCAGACGACAATGCTGAAACGGTCAAGGCGCGCCTTGCCGCCTATCATGAGCAGACCGCGCCTCTGCTTGCTTACTACAACCACCGGGCAATCGTTCACGGCGTCGACGGGATGGCGCGCATCGAGCAGGTGACACGCGAGATCGGTGCTGTGGTTGATGGTGTAAATGATTGACCGCAACAGAGTTTTTCTCAATAATCGCCAACTTGCCGGCTGTGGCGAGCGGACTGGCCCGTTCTTCCTGTGGCATAACACGGAGATGTGAGCGGTGGCGCGAATAGCGGGCGTCAACATACCGACGAACAAGCGCGTCGAGATCGCACTGACCTACATCCACGGGGTTGGTCGCACGCGCGCGCGCCAAGTTCGAGAGCGGCTGGGCTTACCGCCGGAGCGGCGGGTCAATGACCTCACCGAGGCTGAAGTCATGCAGATCCGCGAGCTGATCGACAAGGACTTTGTGGTCGAAGGTGACCTCCGTCGCGAGACGGCGATGAATATCAAACGGCTGATGGACCTCGGCAGCTATCGTGGTCTCAGGCACCGCCGCGGCTTGCCGGTGCGCGGTCAGCGCACGCATACGAATGCACGGACGCGCAAGGGACCTGCCCGGCCGATCGCCGGCAAGAAGAAGTAGGAGCCACCATGGCACGAGAAGCGACCGCGCGGGTGCGCCGCCGCGAGCGCAAAAATATCACCTCAGGCGTGGCTCACGTTAGCGCCACCTTCAACAACACCAAGATCACCATCTCCGATGTCCAGGGCAACGTGATCGCCTGGTCTTCGGCTGGTGCCCAGGGTTTCCGCGGCTCGCGCAAATCGACCCCATACGCCGCACAAATGGCGGCGGAGTCGGCCGGGCGCAAGGCCCAGGAGCATGGTGTGAAGACGATCGAGGTTGAGGTCAATGGACCGGGATCGGGGCGCGAATCGGCGCTTCGGGCCTTGCAGGCGGTAGGCTTCACCGTTACTTCCATCCGCGACGTAACCCCAATTCCCCACAACGGCTGTCGGCCTCCCAAGCGGCGGCGCGTCTAGCTTTACTCCGGATGGGCCACCAGGCGCCGGCCATCCGCAAGCTAGGGGACTCCTCATTTCAATGGCGCCGCGGGCCGCGGGCCGCACAATTCACGAGGTCGATGTGATCCAAAAGAACTGGCAGGAACTCATCAAGCCCAACAAGCTGTTGGTGGAGGCAGGCGACGATGCGAGTCGCTATGCCACAGTCGTCGCCGAGCCGCTCGAGCGCGGCTTTGGTTTGACGCTCGGCAATGCGCTGCGCCGCGTTCTCTTGTCGTCGTTGCAAGGCGCAGCGGTGACCTCGGTCCAGATCGATGGCGTGCTGCATGAGTTCTCGTCGATCCCTGGCGTCCGCGAGGACGTCACCGACATCATCCTCAATCTCAAGGCCCTGAGCGTGCGCATGCACGGCGATGGACCGAAGCGGATGACGCTACATTCCGACGGAGCCGGCGAGCTTACGGCGAGCCAGATTGATACCGGCCACGGCATCGAGATACTGAACCCTGAGCTCGTCATTTGTACCCTTGACGACGGCGCCAAGATCCGGCTGGAAATGATGGTACACACGGGTAAGGGCTATGTGCCGGCCGATCAGAATCGCCCGGAGGACGCGCCGATCGGCCTTATTCCGGTCGATGCGCTGTACGGACCGGTGAAGAAGGTCACCTACCGCGTTGAGAACACGCGCGAGGGCCAGAAGCTCGATTACGACAAACTGACGCTGCACCTCGAAACCAACGGTACCGTCCGCCCAGAGAATGCCGTCGCCTTCGCCGCCCGCATTCTTCAGGATCAGCTGCAGCTCTTCATCAACTTCCACGAGCCGCAAGTTGAGGTGCGCGAGGAGGCCGAGCAGACGCCTCTGTTCAACAAGCACCTGCTGCGCAAGGTCGACGAGCTCGAGCTCTCGGTGCGCTCGGCCAACTGCCTCAAGAACGACAATATCGTCTACATCGGCGATCTCATCCAGAAGACCGAAGCCGAGATGTTGCGCACGCCGAATTTTGGCCGCAAGTCGCTCAACGAGATCAAAGAGGTGCTGGCACAGATGGGACTCCACCTCGGCATGGAGGTCCACGAATGGCCGCCGGAGAACATTGAAGAGATGGCCAAACGCGCCGAGGAGCCGTTCTAACGGGCGGCGCGCAAGAGGATCGATCGGGTCATGCGTCATCGAGTTCACGGGCGGAAGCTGAACCGCGCGAGTGCGCATCGCCGGGCGATGTTCGCGAACATGGCGGCGGCGCTGGTCAAGCATGAGCAAATCAGCACGACGCTGCCCAAGGCCAAGGAGCTGCGGCGGATCGTCGATCGCTTGATCACGCTCGGCAAGCGCGGCGATCTGCATGCCCGTCGCCGGGCCATCGCCTTTATGCGCGACCGCACCCAAGTCGCCAAGCTGTTCGAGACTCTCGGTCCGCGTTATGCCGAGCGCGGTGGCGGTTACACGCGTGTGCTCAGGTCGGGTTTCCGGTACGGCGATGCGGCGGAGATGGCCGTGATCGAGCTCGTCGACCGTGATCCAGAGGC
The DNA here is from genome assembly GCA_965248765.1 of Alphaproteobacteria bacterium. GTDB lineage: Bacteria > Pseudomonadota > Alphaproteobacteria > VGEJ01 > VGEJ01 > CBDFKF01. The sequence goes on along the minus strand of CBDFKF010000002.1, from coordinate 464,531 downwards.
TAAAGGGCTCGACTCCGGTCCGGTCATCGACGCCGACGAGGTGGCCGAGGCGGAAGCCGGCTGACGCCATAGTCGCGGCACCAAGAGGCGCGCCAGGCGGCGCATGATCCGGATGGTGGCGCTCCCCAACAAAGTAGTGGCGAAGAGCTTCAACGCCTTGCGTCAAGCGTGGTGGCTGGTCGCGCTTCTCGTAGCGCTTCCGCTCGCGCCGCCGGTCGGCCTCGCGGTTGCCGAGGAGACAACGGCCGTCCCCCGATCGGCGGCTGAGGTACACCTCAGCTTCGCGCCGGTCGTCAAGCGGGTCGCGCCAGCGGTCGTCAACATCTACGCGCGCAAGCTGGTCAAGCGGCGACAGTCGTTGTTGTTCGACGATCCGTTCTTCAAGCGTTTCTTCGGCGATGAGTTTCCGTTCGGTACGCCGCGCGAGCGCATCGAGAACTCGTTGGGTTCGGGCGTCATCGTTGCCCCCGAGGGGTTGATCGTGACCAACAACCACGTTGTCGAGAATGCCGAGGAGGTGATCGTCGCCCTGCCCGACCGCCGCGAGTTCGCCGCCACCATCGTCGTCGCCGACCCCCGTACAGACCTCGCCGTCCTGAGGCTTAAGCGTCAGGATCTCGCGCTGCCCTATCTCGAGCTGATGGACTCCGATGATCTTGAGGTTGGCGATCTCGTCCTGGCCATCGGCAATCCGTTCGGCGTCGGTCAGACTGTAACAAGTGGCATCGTCTCGGCGTTGGCACGGACGCAGATCGGCGGCACCGACTTCCGTTCGTACATCCAGACCGACGCCTCGATCAATCCGGGAAACTCGGGCGGGGCGCTGGTGACGCTCGATGGCAAGCTCGCGGGGATCAATACGGCGATCTACTCAAAGAGCGGCGGCTCGATCGGTATCGGCTTCGCAACGCCGTCCAACTTGGTGCGCGTGGTGATCGCGAGCGCCGCCAGCGGCCGCTTCGTCCGTCCCTGGCTTGGCGCCTCGGGACAGATCGTCACCGCCGACATGGCTGAGGGCTTGGGTCTCGACCGGCCAGGCGGTGTGCTCATCAACGCCGTCTACGCTGGCGGCCCTGCCGACCGCGCCGGTCTGCAGGTCGGCGATGTAGTCCTCGCCGTCAACGGCCGCGAAGTCGTCGATCCCGAGAGCATGCAGTTTCGCATCGCCACCGAAATGTTGGGCAGCACCACGACGCTGACCACTATCCGAGACGGCGAAAAGCTGGTGCAAGCGGTCGCAGTGGAAGCGCCACCTGAGAACCCGCCGCGCCGGGTCACCACGCTTCAGGGCCAGCAACCGCTCGCGGGCGCCGTTGTTGCCAACCTCTCGCCGGCGCTCGCCGATGAGCTCGGGCTCGACCTGACCGCGCCGGGCGTCATCGTGCTCAACACCTTGGGCAACAGTCCGGCGCGGCGTCTGCGGCTGCGCCGAGGAGACATCATGTTGCGCGTCAATGGCCGCAAGATCGACCTGGTCTCGGATTTGATAGCGGCGGTTCAGGCGGCGCGCGATTCGTGGGCGATCTCGCTCCGGCGTGGTGACCACACGCTGAAGGTGGTGATCGACGGATGACGACCCTGTTCGAGGCGGCCGGGGTCGCCGATGAACACGCGCCGCGACCGCTCGCCGACCGCCTGCGTCCGACCACGCTGGATGAGGTGATCGGCCAGGATCACCTGCTTGCCGCCGATGCGCCGCTCGGCCGAATGGTGGGGCACGGGCGGCTCGCCTCGTTGATCCTGTGGGGGCCGCCGGGCAGCGGCAAGACTACCATCGCGCGTCTGCTTGCACACGAGAGTGAGCTCCACTTCGAGCAGCTGTCGGCCGTCTTCTCCGGCGTTGCCGATTTGCGACGGACCTTCGATGCGGCGCGCAAGCGACGTGCTGACGGGCAAGGGACGCTCCTTTTCGTCGACGAGATCCATCGCTTCAACCGCGCCCAGCAGGACGGTTTTCTGCCGGTAGTGGAAGACGGCACCGTCATCCTCGTCGGCGCCACGACCGAGAACCCGTCCTTTGAGCTCAACGCCGCCTTGCTCTCGCGGTGCCAGGTGCTGGTCCTTGGCCGGCTCGATGGCGCGGCGCTCGAAACATTGCTTGGGCGCGCCGAGACGGCGGAGGACCAAGCGTTGCCGCTCACCCCGGAAGCACGTGCCGCGCTGCGCGAGCTCGCCGACGGTGACGGGCGCTATCTCCTCAACCTCGCCGAAGAGCTGTTCACGCTCCCCGCCCAGCCCCTTCTTGATCCTGCGGCTCTGGCTGAGACGGTGCGCCAGCGCGTGCCGGTCTACGACAAAGCCCAGGACGGGCACTACAACCTCATCAGTGCGCTGCACAAATCGCTTCGCGGCTCCGATGCGGATGCCGGGCTCTACTGGCTGGCTCGTATGCTCGTCGCCGGTGAGGATCCGCTCTATATCGCCCGACGGCTGGTGCGCTTCGCGGTGGAGGATGTCGGCCTCGCCGACCCCCAGGCGCTGGTGCACGCGATCGCGGCGCGCGATGGCTACGTTTTCCTCGGCACGCCAGAAGGCGAACTCGCCCTCGCCCAGCTGGTGCTCTACCTAGCGACCGCGCCCAAGTCGAACGCAGCGTATCGCGCGCTCGGCGCGGCGATGCAGGCCGCGCGCGAGCACGGTTCGCTGATGCCACCCAAACACATTTTGAACGCACCGACCGGCTTGATGCGTGATCTCGGATACAGTCAGGGCTACCGCTACGATCACAACACTGCCGAGGCTTTCTCCGGCCAGAACTACTTTCCCGAGGAGATGGATCGGCAACGCTTCTACGAGCCGACCGAGCGTGGTTTCGAGTGCGAGGTTGCTAAGCGGTTGGACTACTGGGCGCGATTGCGAGAGCGCGGCGGCGAGGCCGACGAATGACACCCTACGATCTTTACATCGGCGTTGACTGGTCCGGCGCGCGGGGACCGGCGTTGCCGGGCTTGCAGGTGGCAAGCTGTACCGCAGGGGCCGGCGCACCCCGTTTGGTGGCCAATCCTGCCGGCGGGGCCTGGACGCGGGTCGGGTTTGGCGACTGGTTGGTCCGTGTGATGCGACGACGAGGCGTGCTCTGCGGTATCGACTTCGCCTTCGGCCTGCCCTATCGCGACACCGGCAACTACTTCCCGGGAATCGGCCGCCAGCCGCGGAGCATGCTGGCGCTGTGGCGGTTCGTTGATCGGTTTTGCGCTAGTGATCCTGAGTTCTATGCCGGTCGCTTCGTCGCCGAGCCACCGTTTGCGGATTTCTTCTTGGGCCCAGGCCGCCACCGCGGCCGCCGCTTCTCGGCGCGTATGCGGGATATCGACCGGCGGTGCCGTGAAGCCAACCTCGGCCGCCCCGAGAGCGTGTTCAAGGCGGTTGGCGCCGCACAGGTAGCCAAGGGATCGCTCGCCGGCATGCGCTTTCTCCATTGGTTGAGGTCGGCGGCCCCCGCGGTAGGCATATGGCCCAAGGATGGGTGGCGTGCTGGCGGCTCACAGGTGATCGAGATCTATCCTGGTGCTTTCCTCGGTCGAGTGGGCCACGTGGGGCGGAAGGTACGAGACCGCGCCACCCTGAACGAGATGCTCGCGCGCTACGACAGCCGGCCCTATCGCGCGCCACTGCTCGAGGGCGCGCGAGGCCTCGATGACCAGACCGACGCGCTGGTTTCCGCGGCGGCGATCCGCCGGCTGGCGGGTGAGCGCGATTGCTGGCGGCCCCGCTGGAGCGCTACGGCTCGACGCTGCGAGGGGTGGATCTTCGGTGTCGGCTGAGGGGAGTGGGCGATGAAGCTGGTGATGGCGATCGCCGTGGGCGGTGCGATCGGCGCCGTGGCTCGGCACTTTGCGTCCGGCCAGATCATGCGTCTGCTGGGCACGGGCTTCCCGTTCGGTACCCTGTTCGTGAACGTCGTCGGCTCGTTCGTAATGGGCGCGCTGATCGAGTTTATGGCGTTGCGCTGGAGCATTGGGCCGGAGCTGCGCGCGTTCCTCACCGTCGGTATTCTCGGCGCTTTCACCACCTTCTCGACGTTCTCGCTCGACTTTGCGGTGCTGACCCAGCGTGGCGAGCTCAGTCTGGCGCTCACCTATGCCGTCGTCAGTGTGGTGTTTTCGGTCGGCGCCCTGTTTGGCGGTATGAATCTTTTTCGCATGCTGCTTGCATGAGCGGGGTGCGCCTGGTCACGGTGCGGGACGACGAGGCGGGCCTCAGGCTCGATCGGTGGTTCAAGCGCCACCACGCCGGCGTAAGCCACGCTTGGCTTTCGCGCCTGTTGCGGACCGGGCAGATCCGGGTCGATGGTGCGCGCTCCCGATCCGGTGACCGTCTCGAGGCGGGCCAGCGGGTGCGCATCCCGCCGCTTGGCGAATCGCCCACCCCCGCCGCGGCGCCACGCGCCGAAGTCGATCCGGTCGACGCCGCGCGCCTACGCGCAGCCATCCTCCACCTCGATCAATCCATCATCGTTATCAACAAACCACCGGGCTTGGCCGTTCAGGGCGGCACGGGCCTCCATCGTCACCTCGATGCGATGCTGGATGCGCTTCGTCTCGATGGGCACGAGCGGCCGCGTTTGGTGCATCGGCTGGACAAGGACACCGGTGGCGCACTGGTGCTTGGGCGCAGCGCACGCGCCACCGCGTTCTGTACCGCGGCGTTCCGGCGGCGGGACGCACGTAAGGTCTACTGGACGCTGGTCAAGGGAGCGCCGCGGCCACGCGCCGGTACGATCCGGTTATCCCTCGACAAGAGCCCCGGACCCCGCGGCGAGCTGGTGACGGCCACCGCGGCTGGGCGGAGTGCCGTCACCGACTACCGGACCATCGAAGCCGTCGGCCGTCGGATTGCGTGGCTTGCTTTGGCTCCGAAGACCGGTCGGACCCACCAGCTCCGTGCTCACTGCGTTGCCCTCGGTACGCCGATCCTTGGCGATCGCAAGTACGGTGCGCCCCAGGGCGCTGGGGCCCAGGGTGCTGGCGGCATGCCGGGCGTGACGACGCTGTGTCTCCACGCGCGATCGATCGAACTGCCCCACCCCGACGGCGGTTGGTTTGAGGTCGTTGCGCCGCTGTCGCCGCCGTTGCGGCGGGTGTGGGAGCGTTTCGGCCTCGACCCGGATGACGGGCCACGGTCATGAAGCTGGTTGTCTTCGACTGCGACGGGACCCTGGTTGACAGCGCCCACACCATCGTTGCCGCCATGACCACGGCGTTCGTGGATAACGGGCTTGGCGCCCCCGATGGAGAAGCAGTACGTCGCATCATTGGCCTATCGCTGGACCAGGCGGTGGCGAGCCTGATGGACGGGGCGGCGGGCATCCCCATCGAGGCGGTGGTCGCGAGCTACAAACACGCTTTTGCGGAGGCTATCTCTCGACCCGACTATCGCGATGCCCTGTTTCCCGGCGCGCGCGATGCGCTCGCCGCCCTCGAAAGCGCCGGCTATGTGCTCGGCATCGCTACCGGAAAATCGCGCCGCGGCCTCCACGGTGTGCTCGACAAGCACGGCCTGCGCGGCCGCTTCGGCACGCTGCAAACCGCCGATGATGGGCCGAGCAAGCCGCATCCCGGCATGCTCGAACGCGCGATGGCGGAGACCGGCACCGCCCCCGCTGAGACCGTCATGGTCGGCGATACCACCTTTGATATGGAGATGGCCCGCACCGCTGGCGCAATCGGCATCGGCGTCTCGTGGGGCTACCACCCGCGCGACCACCTCGCTGCCGCGGGCGCGGCCCACACGCTTGACCGCTTCGACGAGTTGGCGCCGTTGCTGGCCGATTGGGCTGACGGCGCTGCCGACGATCGCGCGGCGCGGTAGGGCACGGTTATCCCCGCCGAAGCACGACGCGTGTACCAGCGAGCGGGCGTCCGCGCCTCCGACGGCGGCTTTGCGGTGATGCTCGACGAGCGGCCGGTTCTGACACCCAAGCGTACGCCACTGGTCCTGCCGAGCTGCCCGCTGGCCGAGGCCATCGCTGAGGAATGGCAAGCGCAGGAAGAACGCATTCGACCGAGCAGCATGCCCCTAATGCGGCTTGCAAGCATCGCCCTCGACCTCGTGGCGGAGCATCGTGAGCACCTGATCTCGGAGATCGTTGTCTATGCGGAGACCGACCTCGTGTGCTACTGCGCGGCGACGCCATCACCGTTAAAGGAGCGGCAGGACGCAGCGTGGCAGCCGCTCCGCGCCTGGTTTGACCGCCGCTACGACGCCAGCCTGCGCGTTGGCTCGGGCATCACCCCGGTAAGGCAGCACCAAGCAACCCTGCGCGCGGTCGAAGCGGCGGTGCGTGCCTGTGACGACATGACCTTGGCCGGTCTGCACGCCGCTACGACGATCGCCGGATCGGTAGTGATCGGGCTGGCGCTGGCTGAGGGTGAGGTCGACGTCGAGACCTCGTGGCGGGCGAGCACGGTCGATGAGACCTATCAGAGCGAACGGTGGGGCCTCGATGCCGAGGCCGCCGAGCGTACTGATGCGCTGCGGCGCGATCTCTCGGCGGCGGCGCGTTTCATTGTCCTGAGCCGCGGCTGAGCGCGTTGCGACCGCTTGGCGGCGGTCTATGATGCCCCGGAATCGCCAGGATCTCGGGGGCACCGCCATGCAGGACATCATCCGCGAACTCGAGGAGAAGCGGGCGCAGGCGCGCGCAGGCGGCGGCCAACGGCGCATCGATGCGCAGCATAAAAAGGGCAAGCTCACGGCCCGCGAGCGGCTCGACGCGCTGCTCGATCCCGGCTCCTTCGAGGAGTACGACATGTTCGTCGAGCACCGCTGCACCGACTTCGGGATGGCGGAGCAGCGTATTCCGGGCGATGGCGTCGTCACCGGTCACGGCACCATCAACGGCCGGCTGGTGTTCGTCTTCAGCCAGGACTTCACGGTCTTTGGCGGCAGCCTTTCCGAGGCGCACGCAGAGAAGATCTGCAAGGTCATGGACCACGCCATGAAGGTGGGCGCCCCCGTCATCGGCCTCAACGATTCGGGCGGGGCGCGCATTCAAGAAGGTGTCGCCTCGCTTGCCGGCTATGCCGATGTGTTCCAGCGCAACGTGCTTGCTTCAGGCGTCGTTCCCCAGATCTCGGTGATCATGGGCCCGTGCGCCGGCGGCGCGGTCTACTCGCCGGCGATGACCGACTTCATCTTCATGGTCAAGGACTCCTCGTACATGTTCGTCACCGGCCCCGACGTGGTAAAAACGGTGACCCAGGAAGCGGTGACTCACGAAGACCTCGGCGGTGCCATCACCCACACCACCCGCTCCTCGGTCGCCGACCTCGCCTTCGAGAATGACATCGAGGCGCTGGTTCAGGTGCGCCGGTTCGTGGACTTCCTACCCGCATCCAATCGCGCAACGGTCCCGGTGCGGGAGACCGCCGACGCGGCGGACCGATCGGAGCTCTCGCTCGACGGCCTGATCCCGGACAGCCCCAACAAGCCCTACGATATGGTGGAGCTGATCGAGAAGGTGGTCGATGAGGAGGACTTCTTTGAGCTGCAGCCCGCGTTTGCCCGCAACATCATCATCGGCTTTGGCCGCATCGAGGGCGCCACCGTCGGCATCGTCGCCAACCAGCCGATGGTGCTCGCCGGCTGTCTCGATATCGATTCCTCGCGCAAGGCGGCGCGGTTCGTGCGGTATTGCGATTGCTTCAACATCCCGATCGTGACGTTCGTCGACGTTCCGGGCTTTCTGCCCGGCGCCGCCCAGGAGCACGGCGGCATCATCAAGCACGGCGCCAAGCTACTGTTCGCTTTTGCCGAAGCGACGGTGCCTAAGGTCACCGTCATAATGCGCAAGGCCTACGGCGGCGCCTACGACGTGATGAGCTCAAAGCACCTGCGAGGCGACGTTAACTACGCGTGGCCAAGTGCGGAGATCGCGGTAATGGGGCCAAAGGGCGCGGTCGAGATTATCTTCCGCAGCGAGCTCGATGATCCGGCCAAGATCGAAGGCCGAACCGAGGACTACCGCGCTCGGTTCGCAAGCCCCTTCGTCGCTGGGCACCGCGGCTACATCGATGACGTGATAATGCCGCAGAGCACCAGGTTGCGCGTCGCCCGGGCGCTCGCGATGCTCAAGAACAAGCGCCTCGAGAACCCCTGGAAAAAGCACGCCAACATCCCTTTGTGATAGCTTTGGCAGCTTCGACCTATGTGACGCCTCATCTTGAGGGCGAGCGCAGCTAGTGCCTCGACGGATGAACGGCAGGCGCGAAAATCGCCACGGCGCCCCCTATCTGACTGATATTTAACCGGAAATCGGCGCGCGGTGCGATTGATTTCGGTTGGTCGCGGGCCAGCGTTCGGCTAGCGTAGCGGCACATGTTCGCAAAGATCCTGATCGCCAATCGCGGTGAGATCGCGTGCCGCATCATCCGCACCGCGAAGGCGATGGGCATCGGCACGGTTGCCGTTTACTCCGAGGCCGATGCGCGCGCCCGCCACGTAGAGCTCGCCGACGAAGCAGTGGCGATAGGGCCCGCGCCGGCGGCCGAGAGCTACCTCGCCATTGACAACATCGTGGGCGCGGCGGTCGCGACCGGGGCGGCTGCGGTGCACCCCGGCTACGGCTTCCTCGCCGAGAATGCGAACTTTGTCCAAGCCCTCGAAGAGGTGAGCGTCACGTTCATCGGCCCCGGGGCCGAGGCCATCGCGGCCATGGGCGACAAGCTCAAAGCCAAGCGGATCGCGACGGATGCCGGGGTCAACGTGATCCCCGGTCATGCCGAGCCCATCAACGATGCGGACGGGGCGGTACGGATCGCGCAGGAGGTCGGCTATCCGGTGATGCTGAAGGCGGCCGCAGGGGGCGGCGGCAAGGGCATGCGGCTTGCTGGCGATGACGAGGCCGTTCATGAAGGGTTTGCGCGGGCCGAGAGCGAGGCGCGGGCGAGCTTTGGCGATGGGCGCATTTTCATCGAGCGCTACGTGCCGGAGCCCCGCCACATCGAGATCCAGGTCCTCGCCGACGGTCACGGCAACGCGATCCACCTCGGCGAACGCGAGTGCTCGATCCAGCGTCGCCACCAGAAGATCATCGAGGAGGCGCCGAGCCCGCTCCTCGATGCCGAGACGCGGGCGGCGATGGGCGCCCAGGCGCTCGCACTCGTCCGCGCGGTGAGCTACCGCTCGGCCGGGACGGTCGAGTTCATCGTCGATGCCGCGCGCAATTTCTACTTCCTTGAGATGAATACCCGACTTCAGGTCGAGCACCCGGTGACCGAGCTCACCACTGGCGTCGATCTGGTCGCCGAGATGATTCGGATCGCCGCCGGCGAGCCCCTCGGTTTGCGCCAGGAGGATGTGGCGGCGCGCGGCTGGGCCGTTGAGGCCCGGGTGTACGCCGAGGATCCGGATCGCGGATTCCTGCCCTCGACGGGCCGGCTGCGCCGCTACCGCCCACCGACTGGCGAGGGGTTGCGGCTCGACTCGGGGGTCGCCGAGGGCGATGAGATCACGGTCTTCTACGATCCGATGATCGCCAAGCTGTGCGCCCATGGCGCCGATCGCGACGAGGCGATCGCCCGGCTGCGCGCGGGCCTCGACCGGTTCTACATTCGCGGCATCGATCACAACATCCGGTTTTTGAACCTGGTGCTCGGCCATCCACGTTTTGGCGAAGGGCGCACGAACACCGACTTTATCGCCCACAACCTGCCCGATGGCACAACGGTGGCCGGCGGGGTCCGGGATGATGCCGCGGCGGCCAAGCTGATTGCGATCGCCGCGTTCATACATGGGCGCGATGCTGCGCGCGCCCTGGGCCGCCCGGCCTGCGCGGCGGAGTGGGTCGCGATGGCGCAAGACCGTGCGTACCCGGTGGCGACCCGTCCGAACGGGGCCGGCGGTGCCATTAGCGTGGATGGCACGGAGATGGCGATCGAGAGCGACTGGGCCCCGGGCGCGCCGCTCTTCACGGGAACGGTGGATGGTGTCGATTTGACGGTCCAGATCCACCGCCTGGCCGTCGGCTACCGGCTCAGCAACGGCGGCTTCGCCATCGACGTGGCGGTTCATCATCCACGGACGGCGGAGCTCGCCCAACTGATGCCGCACAAGGCGCCGCCCGATACCAGCAAGTTCCTGCTCTCGCCCATGCCGGGCCTGGTCGTTGCCTTGGCCGTCGATGAAGGCGATGAGGTCAAGGCCGGACAGCCGCTGGCGGTCGTGGATGCGATGAAGATGGAGAACGTGCTGCGCGCCGAGCACGACGGGACCATCGCCAGAATCTGCGCCGATCGTGGTGCGAGTGTGGCGGTGGACGAGGTCATCCTCGAGTTCGAGTGAGCGCGAATGTGCCGGCGGCCGACGAGAGAACGGTGCGGGTAAGCGTCCGAGGCCGCGTCCAGGGCGTGTGGTTCCGCGGTTGGGCAGTCGAGGAGGCGCACGCGCTCGGGCTATCAGGATGGGTACGCAATCGCCGCGACGGCAGCGTCGAGCTGAGAATGACGGGGCCAGGCGAGGCAGTGGCGCGGATGATTGCCGCCTGTTGGCGCGGGCCCCGGGCTGCGCGCGTGACCGATGTCCAGGTCGAGAACCTTGCCGCCGACCATGACCTCGGTCCCAGATTCGTGCAGCGGCCATCGGCATAGCCATGATCGATTTCAGCATTGCCGATGTGACCTCCGCTTTTCCGGATTTTCGCGTTGGTCTCGTGGTCTGCGACGGCGTCACCGTCCCGGCCGTCCGCTCGGCTGCTGTCGAAGCCTTGGTTCAAGGGGCCGAGGCGGCGGCACTGGACCGGCTTGGCGAGATGGCTCTGGGTGAGGTGCCCGAGCTCCGCTGCTGGCGCGAGGCGTACAAGGCGTTCGGGGTCAAGAAGACCAGCTATCGCTCCTCGGTCGAACGTTTGGTCAAAGCGGTGCAGCGGGGCGCCGGCATCGCCCGGGTCAACGGCCTCGTCGATCTCTACAACGCGACCTCGGCGGAAGCCGCGACGAGACGGCTTGCGGATCTGCTCGGCGCACACTGCGATGCCCGGTGCACCACGGCGGTGGCGGATCGCAACCAGCCCCAGCTCGACCTATAGGGCTATCCGCTGCCAACTGCTAGCCCGACTACCGCGGCTTTGGCAAAATCGGATTCAAACACCTCCACGAAGGACTCCTTGAGCGCGGCGTCGACCTCGGCCATCGATGCGCGAATCCCGAGCGCCGCGAGCGAGGTGACGCCGTGCCCGCGAACGCCACAGGGAACAATGCCGGCGAAATGGGCGAGGTCGGGGTCCACATTGAGCGCGATGCCGTGGTAGGTGATCCAGCGGCGGATGCGAACGCCGATGGCGGCGATCTTGTCCTCAGCGCCGGCGCCACGTGCGACCCAGATGCCGACGCGATCACAGCGGCGTTCACCTCGCACGCCGAACCGGCCGAGCGTCGCGATCAGCAACTCTTCGAGATCGTGGACGTAGGCCCTGACATCTTCGCCGCGCCGGCGTAGGTCGAGCATGACATAGGCAACTCTCTGCCCGGGGCCGTGGTAGGTAAACTGGCCACCGCGCCCCGTCCGATGGACTGGCAGGCGGTCGGGCTCGAGGAGGTCAGCGAGATCGGCGCTCGTGCCCGCCGTATAGAGCGGCGGGTGTTGCACAAGCCAGACGCCTTCGCGAGCGCGCCCGGCGCGGATCGCCGCCACGCGTTCTTCCATCCGCGCAACGGCGTCCTCATAGCCGGTGAGCCCCTCGCTGACCGCCCAGTCGATGCTAGCCATGGACCATCGGCTCTCCCGCCATCGGCTCTTGGCGCCGTCCAACGTTCGTTCACTGATTTTTTCGGCAACCGCTATACTAAATCTGAAATGGAGCAAGAAAACAAAGCGGCGGTTCACGACGTCTCGGTCGAGGTCTCGGTGGTGCTGGGGAAAGCCTCGATGCCGATCCATCAATTGCTGAAGATGGGGCGCGGCGCGGTCATCGAGCTAGAGGCGCCGGTCGAAGACGATGCCTGGATCTACGCCAACAACCGACTGATCGCCCGCGGCGAGGTGGTGATCGTCGGCGAGCACATCGCCGTCTCCATAACCGACACCGTCGCCGCGGCGGAGCGCTAGGCGCGCGTCTACCGAGACCTGCATCACGCTTGCGGGCGGGGGTCGGATTTGCTATTCGCACAACGGTTATCTCGCGGTCGTGGCGGAAGTGGTAGACGCGCAGCGTTGAGGTCGCTGTGGGATAACATCCCGTGGAAGTTCGAGTCTTCTCGACCGCACCAATTGTGAAGCCCGCAGGCGATCCTGCGGGCTTCACGCACCATCGACCGAGCCGCTGTTGATCGGCGGATGCGCGGCAGCAGGGCCCACTGCACTGCCGCCGCAGGGGAGCGCGATCTGTTTCATCAGCCCATCCACGTACCGGAGGACTCATGTCGGACGACCTGAACGAAATGGCGCTCGAGTACCACCGCTGACCAACGCCCGGCAAGATCAGTGTCACACCGACCACCAACCTGGCTAACCAGCGTGACCTCTCGCTTGCCTACTCCCCCGGAGTGGCCGACGCCTGCATGCTGATCGCTGAAAACGAGGCCGAGGCCGCCAACTTGACGGTGCGCGGCAATCTCGTTGCCGTCATCACCAATGGGACTGCCGTTCTCGGCTTGGGGGCGATCGGCCCGTTGGCATCCAAGCCGGTGATGGCAGGCAAGGGTGTCCTGTTCAAGAAGTTCGCCGGCATCGACGTCTTCGACATCGAGGTGGCCGAGACGAATGCTGAGCGGTTCATCGAGGTCGTTGCCGCGCTCGAGCCGACCTTCGGGGCCATTAACCTCGAGGACATTGGCGCGCCGGAGTGCTTCGTTATCGAACGCGAGCTGCGCAAGCGCATGAAGATCCCGGTGTTCCACGATGACCAGCACGGCACGGCGATCGTCGTTGCGGCTGCGATCTACAACGGCCTGCGTGTCGTCGACAAGACGATCGGCGATGTCCGCTTGGTCTGCTCCGGCGCTGGCGCCGCCGCGCTCGCGTGCCTCGACCTCCTGGTAAGCATGGGTCTCGATCCCGAGAAGGTACTGATCGCCGATCGTAAGGGCATCGTGCACACCGAGCGAGAGGACAAAATAGACGAGTACAAGGGCAAGTGGTCGCGCAAGACCAAAGCCCGGACGCTGCAAGACGGTCTCAACGGTGCGGATATCTTCCTCGGCGTCTCGGGGCCGAAGCTGCTCACCGGCGACATGGTCAAAGAGATGGCGGACAAACCGCTGATCATGGCGCTTGCGAATCCCGTGCCCGAGATCACGCCCGAGGACGCTCACGCGGCCCGTCCAGATGCTATCATCGCGACCGGGCGGTCGGACTATCTCAACCAGGTCAACAATGTCCTGTGCTTCCCGTTCATCTTCCGTGGTGCCCTGGACGTTGGCGCGACGACGATCAACGAGGAGATGAAGATCGCCTGCGTCCAGGCCCTTGCCGATCTCGCCATGGCCGAGGCATCGGACGTCGTTGCCAGCGCCTATAGCGGTCAATCGTTGTCGTTTGGCCCCGAGTATCTGATTCCCAAGCCGTTCGATCCGCGGATTGTGGTGGAGGTCGCTCCCGCCGTCGCAAAGGCGGCGATGGACAGCGGTGTCGCGACGCGGCCGATTGCCGACTTCGATGTCTACCGCGATACGCTCAACCAGTTCGTGTACCGCTCCGGACTGGTCATGAAGCCTTTGTTCGATTCGGCACGCAGCGAGGTGAAACGGCTGGCGTACGCCGAGGGTGAGGACGAACAGGTCTTGAGGGCGGTTCAGATCGTCGTCGACGACCACTTGACCAAGCCAATCCTGGTCGGCCGCCGCCGCGTGATCGAAATGCGCCTCGACAGCCTGGGTTTGCGCATGCGGCCCGACACCGATTTCGACATCGTCGATCCGCAGGACGACTCTCGCTACGGTGACTACTGGCAGCACTACCACAAGCTGACCGAGCGTCGCGGCGTCACGCCTGACGCGGCGCGCACGATCGTTCGTACCAGCACCACGGTAATCGCCGCGCTCATGGTCGAGCTTGACGATGCCGATGCGGTGGTCTGCGGCCGTGTCGGCTGGTTCGGTCGCCATCTCGATCACTTGCGCGACGTCATCGGGCTGCGCGAGGGCGCGAGCGATGCCTCGGCCGCCGAACTCTTGATCATGCCCAAGGCGACCGTGTTCATCACCGATACCAACGTCGCCTATGAGCCGACCGCGGAGGAGGCTGCCGAGAAAACGCTACTGGCGGCCGAGCTTGCGCGCCGATTCGGGCTGACGCCGAGGGTGGCGTTGGTCTCGCATTCGACTTTCGGCAGTGGCGAAAGCGAGTCGGCCCGCAAGATGCGTCGTGTCCTTGCGCTCGTCGAGGGAGCGGCAGCTGACCTCGAGATCGAGGGCGAGATGAGTGCCCATGCCGCGATCTCCGAGTCGGCGCGGGAGCGGTTCTTCCCGAACTCGCGGCTCAAAGGCTCGGCCAACGTTCTGGTGATGCCGAGCCTCGATGCCGCCAACATCGCGTTCAACCTCGCCAAGGGCATCGGCGACGGCATGTCGGTCGGGCCGATTCTGCTGGGCATGGCCAAGCCTGCCCACATCGTCGGGCAGTCGGCGACCGTGCGCGGCCTTGTCAACATGAGTGTGCTCGCAGCCACTGACGCCCAAGCGCACGCGCGCGGCGAGATGGGCGCGCTGCCCGCTATCTAGGCCGGCGCCGGGTGTAGTGTTGCGAACCCACGTCGGCGCGCCGAGGCGCTCTTCATGAACGGTCCGCAGTCCGAGGAGATCGCGGCCCCAGGGCCCCAGACCGATGCCGGCTACGAGCTTGATCAGGGAACCGCCGAAGCCTGCATCGAGGCGCTCCGCGGCGGGCGCGGCAGCGAGGTGCGGGCGCGCATCGAGAGCCTGCATGCCGCTGATATTGCCGACCTGATCGGCCTCCTCACCCCCGACGACCGACGGCTGCTGATCGAGATCGTCGGCACCGATCTTGATCCCGAGGTGCTGACGGACCTGGACGACGCGGTCCGCGATGAGGTCGTTCGGCTCTTGAGTCCGGGTGAGCTGGCTGCCGCTGTCGGCGCACTCGACAGCGATGACGCGGTCCACCTGATCGAGGACCTCGATCAGGTCAAGCAGCGCGAGGTGCTGGAGGCCGTCGCGCCGGAAGAGCGCTTGGCACTCGAGGCGGGCTTGGCCTATCCCGAGGATAGTGCCGGGCGCCTCATGCAAAGCGACTACGTCGCGGTGCCGGCGTTCTGGACAATTGGCCAGACCATCGATCACCTGCGCGAGAGCGATGATCTGCCCGATGAGTTCCACGAGATCTTCGTGATCGACCCGACTCATCACCCGATCGGCAATCTGCCGCTCAACCGCGCCATGCGGTCAAAGCGCCCGGTGGTTGTCGGCGATATCATGGACAGCGCGCCGCGCCTCATTCCGGCAACGATGGACCAGGAGGATGTCGCGTTCCTGTTCCAGCAATACGACCTCGTCTCGGGCGCGGTCGTCGACACCGATTCGCGGCTGGTCGGTGTCATCACCGTGGATGACGTGGTCGACGTCATCCACGAGGAAGCCGAAGAGGACCTGATGCGCCTCGGCGGGCTGACGGCCGATCAGCTTTACGAGCCAGTGCTGCGCAGCACCCGCAACCGCTTTCCCTGGCTGCTGATCAACCTTGGAACCGCGATCCTCGCCTCGATCGTCATCAGCCTGTTCGACGCGACCATCGAGCAGATAGTGGCGCTCGCGGTACTGATGCCGATTGTCGCTTCAATGGGCGGCAACGCCGCGACCCAGTCACTCACCGTGACAGTCCGTGCGCTCGCCACCCGCGAGCTTACTTCAACCAATGCCGGGCGCCTCCTCAGCAAGGAGGTGCTCGTCTCCCTCGCGAACGGCGTACTGCTCGCGCTTGTTATCGGCATCGTCGCTGCGCTCTGGTTCGGCAACGGCGAGCTCGGGCTGGTCCTCGGCGCAGCAATGATCGTCAATATGGTGGTCGCCGGGTTCTCGGGCATGCTGATCCCGCTCGGGCTCGACCGAATCGGCGTGGATCCCGCGCTGGCTGCCACGGTGTTCGTCACAACGGTGACGGATGTGGTCGGCTTTTGCGCCTTTCTGGGGCTGGCCGCGTGGGTGCTCCTGTGAGGGTGCGGCGCCTCGCCGGGCCATCGCGATGCGGCTAGACTGGTCGCCAGGACCGAGGCCGCGATGATCCCGAACCGCCCGCCCGCCTTTGACTTCGGACTCGGTGAGACTGCCGCGATGCTGCGCGATTCCGTGATGGCGTTCGCCGCCGACGAGATCGCGCCGCGCGCCGCCGAGGTCGATCGCACCAACGAGTTCCCGCAGGACCTCTGGCGCAAGTTCGGGGATCTCGGCGTTCTCGGCATCACGGTCGAGGAGGAGGAGGGCGGCGCCGGCATGGGCTACCTGGAACATGTCGTCGCCATGGAGGAGATCAGCCGCGCGTCGGCCTCGGTCGGCCTAAGCTACGGGGCGCACTCCAACCTTTGCGTCAATCAGATCCGTCGCAACGGATCGGCAGCGCAACGGCAGCGTTACCTGCCGAAGCTGATCTCGGGCGAAGACGTCGGCGCTCTGGCGATGAGCGAGACCGGCGCCGGCTCTGATGTGGTCGGCATGCGCCTCAAAGCCGAGCGACGGGGCGATGCGTATGTCCTCAATGGCACCAAGATGTGGATTACCAACGGGCCGGATGCCGATGTGATCGTCGTCTACGCCAAGACCGATGCGGCCGCCGGCAGCCGCGGTATCACCGCCTTTGTCGTCGAGCGCAGCATGGCCGGCTTCTCCACCGCGCAGAAGCTCGACAAGCTCGGCATGCGGGGCTCCAACACGTGCGAGCTGGTGTTCGAGGATTGCGAGGTGCCGGCCGAGAACGTGCTCGGGGGCGAAGGCGAGGGCGTCAAGGTGCTGATGAGCGGGCTCGACTACGAACGGGCGGTGCTTGCCGGCGGGCCGCTCGGCATCATGCAGGCCTGCATGGACGTCGTTGCGCCCTACGTCCATGAGCGCAAGCAGTTCGGGCGCGCTATCGGCGAATTCCAGCTCATGCAGGGCAAGCTCGCTGACATGTACACGACGATGAATGTCTGCAAGGCGTACGTTTATGCGGTGGCCCAGGCGTGTGACCGCGGCCAGACCACGCGCAAGGATGCCGCCGGGGCGATCCTTTTTTCGGCCGAGAAGGCGACGTGGATGGCGCTCGAGGCAATCCAGTGTCTCGGCGGCAATGGCTACATCAACGAGTACCCCACCGGCCGATTGCTGCGCGACGCGAAACTGTATGAAATCGGCGCCGGCACCTCGGAGATTCGGCGCATGCTGATCGGCCGCGAGCTGTTTGAGGAGACCGCATGATGGCGGCACCGATCGAGTTCTTCTTCGATTTCGCCTCGCCCTATGGCTATGTGGCGAGCCACCTGATCGACGATGCGGCGGCTCGCCACGGTCGGACGGTCGCGTGGAAGCCCTACATGATGGGCGCGGTGTTCAAGATCGCGGGCACTGGCCCGCTGAAGGAGTATCCGCTCAAGGGCGAGTATTCGGGTCGCGGCATGGAGCGTATGGCGCGCCTACACGGCCTTCCTTTCGCGTTCCCCGAGGGCTTCCCGCACGCGACGCTCGCGCCGGCGCGCGCCTTCTACTGGCTGGCCGATAGCGACGAGGAGACGGCCAGGCGCTTCGCCCGGGCCCTACCACGCCTACTTCGGCGAGGGTCGCAACACCGGCGATCCTGCCGTCACCGGTGCCATCGCAGCGGATCTTGGTCTCGACGAGGCGGCCTTGCTCGCGGCGATTCAGGACCCCGCTATCAAGGCCCGGCTCAAGGCGGAGACCGACGGCGCCATCGCGCGCGGTATCTTCGGCTCGCCCTTCTTCATCGTCGACGGCGAGCCGTTTTGGGGCTGCGATCGTCTCGATCAGGTCGAGCGATGGCTTGAGACGGGCGGCTGGTAGACAGCGCGAAAAGGTCGGTTGATCTAAAGTCTTAGGAACCGTGTATTTTGTGGGTAAAACAACGCATTATGGATCGTTCCGAAGTTCCTTTAGCAAGGCGTTCTAAGTCCGCATGAGCGTGCTCGCGACGACCGCGGAGCGGGCTTCTTCCACCTTCGCCGAGAATGCCTCCCACATGGAGGACCTGGTCGCCGACCTGCGCGGTCAGGTAGCAAAGGCGGCTGAAGGCGGCAGCGCGCCGGTACGGGAACGCCACGCCGCGCGCGGCAAGCTCATGCCGCGAGAGCGGGTTCGGGTTCTGCTCGATCCCGGGGCACCCTTCCTTGAGCTTTCGCAGCTCGCCGCCTTCGGCATGTACGACGATGAGGTCCCGGCGGCGGGCTTGATCACCGGCATCGGCCGCATCATGGGCCAGGAGTGTGTGGTGGTAGCCAACGATGCCACCGTCAAGGGCGGGACGTACTTCCCGATGACGGTGAAGAAGCATCTTCGCGCCCAGGAGATCGCCGCCGAGAACCGGCTGCCTTGCGTCTACCTCGTGGACTCGGGCGGTGCCTATCTACCCGAGCAGGACCGCGTGTTCCCCGACCGCGACCACTTCGGCCGCATCTTTTACAACCAGGCGACGATGTCGGCGGCCGGCATTCCGCAGATCGCCGCAGTGATGGGATCGTGCACCGCGGGCGGCGCCTACGTGCCGGCGATGTCGGATGAGAGCATCATCGTCCAGGATCAGGGCACGGTCTTCCTCGCCGGGCCGCCACTAGTGAAGGCGGCGACCGGTGAGGAGGTGAGCGCTGAAGAGCTCGGCGGGGCCGAGGTCCACTCGCGGATCTCGGGCGTCACCGACCACATGGCGCGTGACGATCTCCATGCGCTGGCCCTGGCGCGACGTGCGGTCGCCAACCTCAACCGGACCAAGACCGTCGATGTCGCCTGTCGAGCGGTGGCCGAGCCCTTGCACGACGCCGCAGAGCTGTACGGTCTCGTGCCGCGGGATGTGCGCACCCCCTTCGACGTGCGCGAGGTGATCGCCCGTCTGGTCGACGGCAGCGAGTTCGACGAGTTCAAGCGCCTCTATGGCGAAACCCTGGTCACCGGTTTCGCCCACCTTCACGGCTATCCGGTCGGCATCATCGCCAACAACGGCATCCTGTTCTCGGAATCCGCGCTCAAGGGAGCCCATTTCATTGAGCTCTGCAGCCAGCGGCGGATCCCGCTGATCTTCCTGCAAAACATCACCGGCTTCATGGTCGGCCGCAAATACGAGGCCGGCGGCATCGCCAAGGATGGCGCTAAGATGGTGATGGCCGTGAGCTGCGCACAGGTACCGAAGATCACCGTGATCATCGGTGGCTCCTTCGGCGCCGGCAACTACGGCATGTGTGGCCGCGCGTTCGCGCCGCGCTTCGTTTGGATGTGGCCGAACGCGCGGATTTCGGTGATGGGGGGCGAGCAGGCCGCCAACGTGCTGGCCCAAGTCCGGCGCGACAACCTCAAAAAGCAGGGCAAGCGTTGGTCCAAGGCCAAGGATGCCGCGTTCAAGGCGCCGATCCTCGCCCAATACGAGACCCAGGGGCATCCGTACTATGCCACCGCGCGGCTATGGGACGACGGCGTGATCGACCCGGCCGAGACCCGGAATGTTCTCGCCCTCTCGCTGTCGGCGGCACTCAACGCCCCAATCGCCGAAAGCCGCTTCGGCGTCTTCAGGATGTAGGCGGATGGCCGAGGCAACGGTTCTCGTCGAGACCGGTACGGACCGGACCGCCACCGTAATCCTCAATCGGCCCAAAGCGCACAATGCCTTCGACGAAGCCATGGTCGTTGAGCTGACGGAGCGCTTCGAGGCCCTTCGATCCGACGACGGTGTTCGTTGCGTAGTTCTTACGGGCCGCGGCAAGAGCTTCTGCGCAGGTGCCGACATCGGCTGGATGCGCCGCGCGGCGGACTTCACAGAGGCCCAGAACCGCGCCGACGCACAGGCACTCAGCCGCCTCATGTCCACCCTCAATGACCTGCCTAAGCCGACCATCGCGCTGGTGCACGGGGCCGCCTACGGCGGGGGTGTCGGCCTGGCCGCTTGCTGCGACATCGTGGTGGCCACGCCGGCCGCGCGCTTCCAGCTCAGCGAGGTAAAGCTCGGGCTGGTGCCGGCGGTCATCTCGCCCTACGTAATCGCCGCCATCGGTGCCCGCCAGGCGCGCCGGTACTTCATTAGCGCGGAGACGATCGACGCGGCAGAGGCCCATCGCCTCGGCCTCGTCCACGTCCCGTGCGACGATGAGGCCGGTCTGGCCGCGGCGCGCGAGCAGCTGATCCAAGCGCTGGGACGGGGTGGGCCGGAGGCGATCGCCGATGCCAAATCGCTCATCGCCGCCGTGGCCGCGCGCCCTATCGATGCCGCGGTAAGGGACGAGACGGCGCGCCGCATCGCCGCCCGCCGCCAAAGCCAGGAAGCGCGCGAAGGAACCAACGCTTTCCTAGAGAAACGCCACCCGAACTGGGTGGAGTGACCTCGCCTCCATGTTCCAAAGCCTCCTGATCGCCAACCGCGGCGAGATCGCCTGCCGCATTATCGCTACGGCCCATCGAATGGGTCTCGAAACCATCGCCGTTTACTCCGAGGCCGACCGCGCGGCCCGCCACGTCACCTTGGCCGATCGGGCATGTTGCATCGGCGGGCCGGCGGCTGCAGAAAGCTACCTCAGAGGCGACGCGATCGTTGCAGCGGCGCGGGAAATCGGTGCCGAGGCCATCCATCCCGGCTACGGCTTCCTCGCCGAGAACGCCGACTTTGCCGATGCCTGCGCAGCGAGTGGCCTGGTTTTTGTCGGTCCGCCACCGGCCGCGATTCGCGCCATGGGTGAGAAGGACAACGCCAAGCGGCTGATGGAGGCCGCCGGCGTGGCGGTTGTTCCCGGATATCATGGCCGCGATCAGAGCGCCGCACGGCTCAAACGCGCTGCGGCCGAGATCGGCTATCCGGTGCTGATCAAGCCGGTCGCCGGCGGCGGCGGCAAAGGCATGCGCAGGCTCGATTCGGCGACGGGCTTCGAGGCGGCCGTGCGGGCCGCCCGGCGGGAGGCCAAGGGCGCCTTCGGCGACGGCCGGCTGTTGATCGAGCGCTTCATCGAGCGGCCGCGCCACATCGAGGTCCAGGTCTTCGCCGACCACAGCGGCGACACGATCGATTTGTTCGAGCGCGACTGCTCGATCCAGCGCCGCCATCAGAAGATCATCGAGGAGGCGCCGGCGCCGGGCATCACCGCCGCGCTGCGAGCACGGATGGGCGAGGCCGCCGTCGCAGCGGCCAAGACGATCGGCTATGTCGGGGCCGGCACGGTCGAGTTCATCACCGAGGCGGTGGCGCCAGACCGCTTCTACTTCATGGAGATGAACACCCGGCTGCAGGTCGAGCATCCGGTCACCGAGATGATCACCGGCCTCGACCTCGTCGAATGGCAGCTTCGGATCGCCGCGGGCGAGCCGCTGCCGCTCGCCCAGGATGCCATTCGTCTGTCCGGCCATGCCATCGAGGCGCGGCTCTATGCCGAGGACCCCGAGAACGCGTTTCTGCCGACCAGCGGCCGTCTCGAGCGCGCGCGGCTGCCGGCGCCGAGCGCCCATGTGCGCGCTGATACAGGGTATGGGCAAGGGGACGACATCCCGGTGCACTACGATCCCCTTATCGCCAAGCTGATCGTGTGGGATGCGGACCGTGCGCGCGCGATCTCGCGGCTGCGCCGGGCGCTCGATGCCACGATGCTCATCGGGTTGCGGACCAACCTAACCTTCCTCGGGGCGATCGCCCGGCACAAGGCGTTCGCGTCCGGGCGCTACGCCACCGACTTCGTGGACCGCCACCAGCGGACGTTGGCGGCGCCGGCGCCCGGCGAAGCAGTGTTTGCCATCGTTTGCCTGGCGCTCCTGCTCTGGCGGCAGGTGGAGGCCGCGGCCACGCCGGGCGATGGGTTCTCGCCGTGGAACCGAACGGACGGCTGGCGCCTCAACGGGGCTTCCGGCGAGCCGGTGACGCTGCGCCACGGCGATACCGAGACGATCGTGACGGCCGAGGCGAGAGGCGCCGTATACCGACTGGTTGTCAACGGGCGTGTGATGGAGATCACCGGTAGTATCACTGCGGATGGTCGCCTCGATGCCGACCTGGACGGCCGGCGGATGCGGGCCGATGTGGTGCGCAGCGGGACCACCGTCACGGTCGCGGTTGACGGCGCAATCCACGAGATCGAGGTGATCGACCCGCTCGCGGCCACCGCCCTCGATGAAACCGTTGCCGGCGATGTGCGCGCGCCGATGCCGGGTCGCGTGGTCGCGGTGCTGGTTGAGGCCGGCCAAACCGTGGCGGAGGGCGAGCCGCTGCTGATCGTCGAGGCGATGAAGATGGAGCATACAGTGCGCGCCCCGGTGGACGGCTGTATCGAGCGCGTTCGCTACCGACCGGGCGATCTGGTGGAGGACGGCGCCGACCTCATCGACTTCGCGCCGGCCGCTGCCTGACGTCGGCGCCTCGATCGACTATTCTTAGTGGGCCTGCCTGGTGTCTCAGGCGTTTGGCGCTGACGAGCCCGTGCCTCTTCATATTCTCAAGCTCTGCGTAGGCATCGACGAGGTGGAGGCGCTGCGGCGCGCCCAAGCCATGCGTCTTGAGCGTCTCCGCGCTGCGGGCGATGCGCCCCTCTTGCGCCACTACACCCGGCACCGGCCGCGCCGCGCGGATGAAATCCTCGACAACGGCTCGCTCTATTGGGTGATCAAAGGGTCCGTCCGCGTCCGCCAAAGGATCGCCGCGATCGAGGATGCGAGCGGCGGGCGTACCGGCAAGCGCTGTGCTTTCGTGCTCGACCCTGGGCTCGTGCTCACCGAATGGCAGCCGCGTCGGCCGCACCAGGGGTGGCGTTATCTCGATCCGGGCCATGCGCCGGCCGATGCGGTCGGTGCGGCCGGGGCCGGCGATTTGCCCCTCGCGCTGGCCAACGAGCTCCGGGTGCTGGGGCTGATCTAGCCATGATCTGGGCCGAGGAACGAAGCACGCCGGTTCCTGAGCGAGCCGCGATCAGCGCTCTCTACCTGGCCGACGAGGCCTCGTGCATCGACGCCCTCTTGCCGGCCGCACGCCTGAACGATGCCCAGCAGCGCGAGGTCGGCCGACTCGCGCGGCGCTTTGTCCACACCGTCCGGGCCTCGCGCGAGCGCGCCGGCGGCCTCGATGCTTTCCTCCACGAGTACGGGCTCTCGACGCCCGAGGGGGTGGTCCTCATGTGCCTGGCGGAGGCGCTGCTCCGTATTCCCGATGCTGCCACCGCCAACCGGTTGATCCGGGACAAGCTCGGCGAGGCCGACTGGGACACGCATCTTGGCCGCAGCGAATCGCTTTTCGTGAACGCCTCGACCTGGGGGTTGCTGCTCACCGGGCGGGTCATCAACCTCGATTCCGAGGCGATCTCGGATGTTGGCGGGTTTGTTCGCCATCTGATTACCCGCAGCGGCGAGCCGGTTATCCGCACGGCGCTCAATGCGGCGATGCGCATCATGGCCAATCAGTTCGTGATGGGGCGGACCGTGGAAGAGGCGCTGGAGCGGACCCAGGGGGATGAGCAACGGCGCTATCGCTATTCCTTCGACATGTTGGGCGAGGCCGCCCATACCCAGGCCGATGCCGATCGCTACGATGGCGCATATTTCGATGCGATTACCGTGATCGGGGCCCACGCGGCCGAGAGCGGCGAGGTGTTCGCGCGGCCAGGCATCTCGATAAAACTCTCGGCGCTCCACCCGCGCTTCGAATTCGCCCAGGCCGGGCGGGTGATCGATGAGCTCGGCCCACGGCTACGACGCCTAGCGCTCCATGCACGCGAGCAAGACATCGCCGTCGCGATCGATGCCGAGGAGGCTGATCGCTTGGACCTCACCCTCGATCTCTTCGATCTCGTCCTTGGCGATCCGGCCATGGCCGGCTGGGACGGTTTCGGTGTGGTCGTGCAGGCTTACCAAAAGCGCGGCCCGGCGGTAATCGAGTGGATCTGCGCCCGCGCCCGCCGCGGCGGCCGGCGCATCCCGGTACGGCTGGTCAAGGGCGCGTACTGGGACACCGAGATCAAGCGGGCGCAAGAGCGAGGCCTCGTAGGCTACCCGGTATTCACGCGAAAGGTCGCGACCGATGTCTCGTACCTCGCGTGCGCTCGCGCGTTGCTCGACGCCGGCGCGCTGGTCTATCCGCAGTTCGCGACCCACAACGCCCACAACGTCGCCGCCATCATCACGCTGGCCGGAACCAGGACAGACTACGAGTTCCAACGCCTGCATGGCATGGGCGAGGCTTTGTACGGCGAGGTCGTCGATCCGGCCCGGTTGAATCGGCCATGCCGAGTCTATGCTCCTGTCGGCAGTCACGAGGACCTGCTCCCATATCTCGTGCGCCGGCTGTTGGAGAACGGCGCCAACACCTCGTTCGTCAATCGCATCGTCGACGAGGCGGCGCCGGTCGATGAGCTGATCGCCGATCCGGCGGAGCGCCTGAAACGACTCACGTCGCGGCCGCATCCCCGCATTCCCCTGCCACACGACCTCTTTGGCGAGGACCGCCGCAACTCCACGGGGATAGAGCTCAGCGATCCGGCCGCCTTGGTGCCACTCGCGCGCGCCATGGAGAAAGTAGCGGCGGAGCGGTGGATGGCACAACCGATCATCGGCGGGGCCGAACGCTCGGGCGGCGGTCGGACCGTGCGCGATCCGGCGGATCATCGGCGCGAGATCGGTGAGGTGGTCGAGGCCGAGGCCGATGCCGTCGACGAAGCGCTTGAGCGTGCAAGCGCCGCCGCTCTGGCTTGGGATCGTACGCCAGCGGACGAGCGGGCGGCGATCCTGGAACGGGCGGCCGATCTGCTCGAGGCCGAGCGCGCACCACTGATGGCCATCGCGGTCCGCGAGGCCGGCAAGACCCTTACTGATGCCCAGGCTGAGGTGCGGGAGGCAGCGGACTTCTGCCGTTATTACGCGGCGCGCGCGCGCGAGCATTTCGGGGAGGCTCGCGAGCTGGCGGGGCCTACCGGCGAGAG
Organism: Alphaproteobacteria bacterium; assembly: GCA_965248765.1. GTDB lineage: Bacteria > Pseudomonadota > Alphaproteobacteria > VGEJ01 > VGEJ01 > CBDFKF01. Next base: position 439,510 of record CBDFKF010000002.1, on the reverse strand, counting down.
CAACCAGCTCGCCTTGCACGGCCGCGGCGTGTTCGCTTGCATCAGTCCGTGGAACTTCCCGCTTGCCATCTTCACCGGCCAGGTCAGCGCCGCGCTCGCCGCTGGCAATGCGGTGATCGCCAAGCCCGCCGAACAGACGCCGCTGATGGCGGCCGCGGCAGTGCGGCTCTTGCACCGGGTCGGCGTGCCCGCGGATGCGCTGCATTTGCTTCCGGGCACAGGCGAGGTCGTCGGCGCCGCGCTGGTATCGGATCGGCGCATCGCCGGTGTCTCGTTCACCGGCTCGACCGAGACCGCGCGCTTGATCAATCAAGCGCTCGCCGCGCGCGAAGGGCCGTTGGTCCCAATCATCGCCGAGACCGGCGGTCAGAACGCAATGATCGTCGATTCCACAGCGCTGCCCGAACAGGTGGTAGGCGATGTTCTGCAATCGGCGTTCAACAGTGCCGGCCAGCGCTGCTCGGCGTTGCGGGTTCTGTTCCTGCAGGACGACGTTGCCGACAAAGTCCTCGCCATGCTCACCGGTGCGATGGCTGAGCTGGTGATCGGCGATCCGGCGCTGCTTGCCACCGACGTGGGCCCGGTCATCGACGATGAGGCCCGCGCCACGCTCGATGCCCACGCGGACCGCATGGCGCGCGAGGGCCAGCTTCTCCACGAGACGCCTCTATCCGAAGGCTGCAAGCACGGCACCTTCTTCGCCCCGCGCGCCTTCGAGATCGCGAGTCTGGACCTTCTAGAGCGCGAGGTGTTCGGGCCGATCCTGCACGTGATCCGCTACCGCGGCGAGGAGCTCCAGGCGGTGTGCGATGCCATCAACGCCACCGGCTATGGCCTCACCCTGGGCGTACACAGCCGGATCGACGCGACGGCACAGGCCGTAGGCGAGCGCGTCCGGGTCGGCAATGCCTACGTCAATCGCAACATGATCGGGGCGGTGGTCGGCGTACAGCCATTCGGCGGGGTGGGTTTGTCGGGGACGGGTCCCAAGGCCGGCGGGCCGCATTATCTGCTGCGCTTTGGGACCGAGCGGGCGCGGGCGGTCAACACCGCCGCGACCGGCGGCAATGTCGCCTTGCTCTCGCTGGCGAGCGACGACTGAGCGGTTCAGGTGACCTCAGTTACGATCGGATCGCCGGGCCGCCAGTCCCATTGGCTGAGCACGCGTTCCTCGGCGATGCGATCGGCCATCTCATTGGTCGGGATCGCCTGCGCTTCGGCGCGTGCGAACAGCTCGAGCAGCGTCTCGTATATGCGCGCGGCATGGGCGAGCGCGCGCTGGCGGTCGTAGTCGGGGCCCTCGTAGAAGGCATTGATGATCCCGCCGGCATTGATGGCGTAGTCGGGGACATAGAGGATACCGCGCCCGTGCAGCATGGCGCCGTGACGGTCGGCTTCGAGCTGGTTGTTGGCGGCGCCGGCGACGATGGAGACGCGCAGCTCTGGTATGGTCTCATCGTTCAGCACCGCGCCCAGCGCGCAGGGCGCGAACACGTCTGCTTCGATCCGCACGATCTCGTCCGGTGCCACGGGGGCGAGGCCGAGCTCGTTCGCCGCTGCGTCCAGGACGGCACCGTCAATATCGGTCGCGGTGATGCGGGCGCCGTCGTCGGTGAGGCGCCGGCACAGCGCTAGACCGACATGACCGAGGCCTTGAACCGCGATACGGAGCCCGGCGAGGCTGTCCAGATGGAGCTTGTGCTTCGCCGCGGCACGAATGCCCTGGTATACGCCGAAGGCGGTTACCGGCGAGGGATCGCCGCCACCGGTCTCCGGTATGCCGCGGACATGGTGCGTTTCCTTGCGGATGACCTGCATGTCGGTAACCGAGGAGCCGACGTCCTCGGCGGTGATGTAACGCCCACGCAAGCTGTCGACGAAGCACCCGAAGCTGCGCAGAAGCGGCTCGCTCTTGTCGGTTTTGGGATCGGCGATGATGACGGCCTTGCCGCCGCCGAGAGCGAGCCTGGCGAGGGCCGTCTTGTAGGTCATGCCCCGCGCAAGTCGCAGCACATCCTCGATCGCTTCGTCCTCGGTGGGATAAGGGAAGATGCGAAGGCCGCCGAGCGCAGGTCCGAATGTCAGGTCGTGGATGGCGATGATGGCGCGCAACCCTACGGAGGGGTCGTTGCAGAACACCACCTCGCGGTGCAGCGTGAAACTTGCGGAGTCGAATACCGTCACACGCCCAAGCGCTACACACGGCGCGTCAGAAGCGGTAGCCGACTACGCTGCCAAGGAAGTACTGGAGATCATCCACCGTCAGCGGACTCTGTGCAGCATCGCCTAAGAGCAGGCTCACGCGCGTATCCAAGGTGCCGTAGACACGCTCCGAAAACATGAACACGAAGTGCATGAAAGCGCCGACGTCGCGAAAACCCGATCCGGCGGTGAAAGCCTCGCTCCGGAAATAGTTGTTCAGGTAGGTGGAGTCGGCGATATGGGTCTCGCCGCCGATGATCAGGTTAGCTCGCTCGCTGAAGCGCCCGCCGAGCGCGGCGCTCGCCGAGGCGATAATCCCTTCATGGCCGGCCGTCAAGCCCTTGCGCACATCGCCGGCGAACCGCCAGTTCTTACGGTAGTACTCGAAAAAGCCCCCGGCTTCGATGCCAGGGTCGATGTTGCCCAGCCCCCGCAGCCTCACGTTCTGGCTTTCCTCCCGGCCACGATCGTAGGTCAGCCGGGTGCCGGCGCGGAACAGACCGGTGCGAAAAAGAACGACGCCGAGCCCTCGTTGGGTGCTGAGAAAGTACGAGCCCCTGTACTCGATATCGACCAGGGGCAGCGGCACGGCCTCGTACTCGGTGCTCCCCGGGTAATCAGGCGCCATGGCGATGCCGGTGCCGACGTTGAAGCGCCACGGCGATTCCGACGGTCCACCGAGAATTGCGGTCGCGCCGGCGAGGTAGGATTCCCACCATTCGACGTCGGCGGCGGCGGCTGGCCGGACCAGCATCGTCCCGAGGAGGAGGAGGGCAAAGAAACGGGTCATGATCGGGGTTTGGTCGTCCTCGGCGCACGGTATCCACTCGCCAGGGGTGGTGCAAGCGGTGGGATGAGGCTCATGAATCAAGTACGGCGCGTACGTGCCGTGCGATCGGAAGCGCCGCTGTGAGGCCCGGTGACTCGATGCCGAAAAGGTTGACGAGGCCGGGAACGGCGTGGGTCTTGGGGCCCTGGATCACGAAGTCGGCGACCGGCTCGCCTGGCGCCTGGAGCTTTGGCCGGATACCGACGTAGCCGGGTTGCAGGCTCCCCTCGGCGAGATCGGGATAGTAGCGCCGGACCGCGGTATAGAACCGCGCGACACGGCCGGCATCGACGTCGTAGTCGATCTCGTTCACCCATTCTTGATCGGGGCCGAAACGCATCTGCCCGGCGAGGTCGAGCGTGAGATGGATGCCCAGCCCAGCGTTGCCGGGCAGCGGGTAGATGAGGCGGCGAAACGGCGAGCCGCTCACGGCGGTGAAGTACGTGCCCTTCGAGAGGTGCCGCTGCGGGATCAAATCATGCGGCAATCCATCCAGGCGCATCGCGACATCTTGGGCATCGAGACCGGCAGCGTTGATGAGCTCGCGGCAATCGAGGTCCATCCACTCGCCGCCGCTGTCGATGCCGAGGCGAATGCCGTCGTCTAGCAGAGAGCCCGATCGTAGCCGGCTGCGGAACGCGACCACCGCTCCACGGGCCTCGGCCTCGCCTTGGAAGGAGAGCATGAGTGCGTGGCTGTCGATGATGCCGGTCGACGGTGAGTGCAGGGCTGCGCAGCAGGCAAGCGAGGGCTCTATGGCGCGCGCATCGCTGCCAGAGAGCCACATGAGATCGTCGACGCCGTTCTCAACCCCCTTGTTCTGAAGGGCTCGGAGCGCATCGATCTCATCCTCGTCGGTCGCGACGATCAGCTTGCCGAGCCGACGGTGCGGAATGCCGTGCTCGGCGCAATAGTCATAAAGGGCCTCGCGCCCGGCCACGCACAACCGCGCCTTAAGGCTGTTGGTTGGGTAATAGATACCGGCGTGGATGACCTCACTGTTGCGCGAGCTGATCTCGGAGCCGATTGTCTCGGTCGCCTCGAGCACCAGGACCTCGCGCCCCGAAAGCGCGAGTTCACGCGCCACGGCAAGGCCGATGACGCCGGCGCCGATGACAATGCTCTGAACCCGCTCCACCATGCGCTGCGGTGCCGTACCGTCGGGCGGCAATGTCGAGCACCGACCAGATGGCGTCAAGCAATGCCAGACCAGATGACATCGGCACTGCCGTCACCAAAAAGTTATGTCGCGCGCCCTTGCCAAAGATGCTGTCGCGCCGGACCATCCTTGGGCAACGGATATGGGAGGTGACCATGGTGCCGTTCTCGAAGGTCACGCTTTTGGCCGCGATCGTTCTAGCGCTGACGGCGGGGCCGGTTGCCGCCGATCCGGATGCATGGAAATACGCCTGGCCGAACACGGACTTCACGAAGCACTCGGTGCGGTTCAGGTCGATCTTGTCGGGTGGCCCGCCCAGGGACGGTATTCCCCCTATAGACAATCCGGTCTTCGAGCCGGTCGCCAGCGTCCAGAACTTGGCCGACACCGAACCGGTCATCGGCGTCCGCGTGAATGGCGAGGCGCGCGCCTATCCGTTGCAGATCTTGATGTGGCACGAGATCGTCAACGACACCGTCGGTGGCACGCCTATTTCGGTGACGTTTTGCCCGCTATGCAACACGGCGGTCGTCTTCGACAGGCGGGTTGACGGACGGGTGCTCGACTTCGGCACCACCGGGAAGCTCCGCAACTCGGACCTCATCATGTACGACCGTCAGACCGAAAGCTGGTGGCAGCAGTTTCTCGGCGAGGGCATCGTCGGTGAGATGACCGGCGTCAAGCTCGATGTGCTGCTGGCCAGGATTGAGTCGTTTGCCCGCTTTCGCGGGAGAGCACCTGAGGGCGAGGTCCTGGTGCCCAACGACCGCGAAATGCGGCGCTACGGCTACAATCCCTACGCCGGCTACGATACGCGAAAGCGGCCGTATCCGTTCTTCCTTGGTGAGCTGCCGGCCAACATCGCGCCGCTCGCGCGCGTGGTGATGATCGAAGAGCAGGAGGAGGCGTGGAGCCTCGATCTTGTCCGCAATCACGGCACCATGCGCGTGCTCGACGACGTCATCATCGCGTGGGAGCCGGGGCAGAACTCGGCCCTGGGCGGCGCGATCATTGCCGATGCTCACGATGTTGGTAACGTCCTCGTCCAACGGCAGACAGCGGATGGCTTGATAGATGTCCCGTACCGCGTCGATTTCGCGTTCGCATTTCGCGCGTTTTACCCCGATGCGCCGATCCATATCGAGTAGCCGTGTCCCGCCGCGGCGGATGGTGCTGGATTCCCGGGGCTTCAATGCGCTGTAATGACCGACCATGTATGCCTTGCGGGATTCACCCGCTGGCGGTGGTTGGTCACCAGGATGGGCAAGAAGTCCGGTAGCGTCACAGACTCGCAGGGCACCGACTCGTCCGTCACGGCGTTTCTCGACAAGGTGGCGACGACACCGGTCGTTAAGGCCGCGGGCGAACGTGGCCGGCTCATCTTCGCGTTGGATGCGACGGCCAGTCGCGAGCCGACCTGGGACCGGGCGTGTCAGATCCAGGGTGAGATGTTCACCGAGACGGCGGCGCTCGGCGGACTCGAGATCCAGATGGTGTATTACCGGGGGTTCGGTCAGTTCCGGGCGGCACCATGGCTCAGCAGCTCCGAGGACCTCGTGCGCCACATGACGGCCGTCTTCTGCCTCGGCGGTCACACCCAGATCGAGAAAGTGTTGCGTCATTCCATACGCGAGTCCAAACAGAAGAAGGTCGACGCGGTCGTTTTCGTCGGCGACTGCGTCGAAGAAGACATCGACCGCGTCTGCCATGCGGCCGGGGAACTTGGCGTCGTGGGGGTGCCCGTGTTCGTCTTCCAAGAGGGCAGGGAACCAGTGGCCATGCATGCCTTCAAGCAGATAGCCAAGTTGACCAATGGGGCCTTCTGCCACTTCGATTCATCGAGTGCTAAGCAGCTGCGCGATCTCCTAAGTGCGGTGGCGGTATACGCGGCAGGGGGCCGAAAGGCGCTGGAGCGCTACGGCCAGCGCGCCGGCAAGGATGTTCTGCTGATCGCCCACCAAGTGCGATAGGGCCGTCTGGTGTCGTGGCTCATCCTCGGCGTCTGTCTGCTATTCGGCGTGTTGTTGGCGGCGCGCTGGTTCATGAACGCCGAGCCCAAGTTACTGGCCAAAGTCGTCATGCGGGGTGGCCTCGGCCTGTTCGCGGCGGTCATCGTGTTCCTTACTTTTACCGGCCGGTTTGTGCTGGTGCCGCCCCTTCTGGCGGTCGGATTCCTGATGTGGCGGCGGCTCCGCGGCCGCGCCTCGTCGGGATGGTTCGCAGGCGGCCTCGCCGGAATGCGCCGTGCACCTTCGTCGGGCCAGTCATCCGATGTCGAGACTCCGTATCTCCGGATGTCGCTCGATCACGACAGCGGCACGATATCGGGCGAGGTCTGCCGTGGACGCTTCACCGGCCGCGAGCTCGCCGCGCTGTCATTCGACGAGGTGCTTGAGCTGCTCGACGAGTGCCGACAGAACGACCAGCAGTCGGCCCAGCTTATTGAGGCATACCTCGATCGGGTGGAAGGAGCCGACTGGCGTGCGCGAACGGCGCAGGGAGACACTGGTCAACAGCAGCGCGCCGCACGTCCCGGCAAGACGACGATGACACGCGAGGAGGCGTATGAGGTGCTCGGCCTCGCGCCGGGAGCCTCTACCGAGGACGTCAAGGAAGCTCACCGGCGCTTGATGCTCAAGATTCACCCCGACCAGGGCGGGTCGAACTATCTCGCCGCCAAGATCAATCAGGCGAAGGAGTTCTTGCTCGGCTCTTGAGCGCAGCCTTGTCAGGGCTGGAGGGCCGTGGCAATAATCCGGCCCAACAATCCGCCCGCCACGGGCCGGGGACCACGGTCGCCGGCGCGAGGCCCCGCTAGGATTCGACGATGCCCCGCACTCCCCGCAAAGCGGTGTTCCCGGTCGGTGGACTGGGCACCCGGTTTCTGCCGGCCACGAAATCGGTCCCGAAGGAAATGCTGCCGGTTGTGGACAAGCCGCTCATCCAGTATGCGCTGGAGGAGGCTCGTGCGGCCGGCATCGAGCATTTTATTTTTGTCACAGGGCGGGGCAAGGGCGCGATCGAGGACCATTTCGATCTCGCCTACGAGTTGCAGGAGACGCTGGCCGCGCGCGGCAAGACCGCCGAGGTGGACGCCATCAACAGCTGGCTGCCGGGGGCCGGTGAGGTCAGCTACACCCGCCAGCCCGAGGCCTTGGGTCTTGGTCACGCGGTGTGGTGCGCCCGGCACCTTGTGGGTGAGGAGCCGTTTGCGGTGATGCTGCCGGACGATCTAATCGATGCTGAGCGCCCGTGCCTTAAGCAGATGGCCGATGCCTACGCCGGTGTCGGCGGCAATCTGGTGGCTATTATGGAGGTCGCGCGGGAGCACACTGCGCGCTATGGCGTTATCGATCCGGGGCGGCAGGAAGACCGACTGATTGAGGTGCGGGGGCTCGTCGAGAAGCCCGATCCGGCCGTCGCCCCGTCAAACTACGCTGTCATCGGCCGCTACATCTTAGCGCCTGAGGTGTTCCGCCACCTCGACCGGCGAGAGCGTGGTGCGGGCGGCGAGATCCAAATCACCGATGCGCTGGCGCACACGATCGGTGAGACGCCGTTCCACGGTTATTTGTTCGAGGGGGAGCGTTTCGATTGCGGCGACAAGGTGGGATTCCTCGAGGCCAACATCAGTTACGCGCTTGAGCGCGACGACATCCGTGCCGAGCTGGCGCCTTTCATCGCGGCCAAAGCTAAGACGCTGTGACGGTGCTCGCTTTTCCGATCACCGCGCTACCTGCTAGGGCATCCACGTCGGCGGTTGATCGCACCGTTTGGGCATCGGCGCTCCGATATAGCCCGCGCTGTGTCGCTCGGTCGTGGCGGGGCGCCGGCGCCAGAGAGGGTTCGTAATGCGCGTTGCGATGATTGGGTCGGGCTACGTCGGGCTGGTGTCCGGCGCGTGTTTTTCCGAGTTCGGGCACGAAGTCATCTGTGTTGACAAGGATGCCGATAAGATCGCGTCCCTGAAGCGCGGCGAAATTCCGATCTATGAGCCGGGCTTGGAACTGCTCGTCGAGTCGAGCTTAAAGTCGGGTCGCTTGTCCTTCTCCACCGAACTCGGCCCTGCCGTGAGCGCGGCCGATGCAGTCTTCATCGCGGTCGGCACGCCCAGTCGACGCGGCGACGGCGAGGCGGATGTCTCCTACGTGCTGGCTGCGGCGGAGGAGATCGCCGATGCGTTGGACGGCTACACGGTCGTGGTCTCGAAATCGACGGTTCCCGTCGGTACCGGCCGCCAAGTCGAGAAGCTGATCCGGACGCGCCGGCCGGAAGCTGAGTTCGACATCGCCTCCAATCCTGAGTTCCTGCGCGAAGGCTCGGCTATTGCCGACTTCATGCGCCCCGACAGGGTCGTCGTCGGGGCCGAGACCGATCAGGCGCGTGCCGTCATGCGCGACCTTTACCGGCCGTTGTTCCTCATTGAAACACCAGTGCTCTTCACCGGGCTGGAGACAGCAGAACTCACCAAGTATGCCGCCAACACCTTTCTCGCGACCAAGATCACTTTCATTAACGAGATAGCCGATCTCTGCGAGAGAGTCGGCGCAGACGTTCACGATGTCGCTCGGGGCATGGGCCTCGACGGCCGCATCGGCCGCAAGTTCCTCCATCCTGGCCCCGGCTTTGGCGGCAGCTGCTTTCCCAAGGACACACTTGCGTTAACGCGGATCGCCGCGCGCTGGGAAGCGCCCTCGCGGATCGCCGAGGCGGTGGTGAGCGTCAACGATACCCGCAAGAAACGGATGGCCGACAAGGTGATCGCGGCCTGCGGCGGCAGCGTCGAGGGCAAGACCATCGCGGCGCTCGGGTTGACGTTCAAGCCCAACACCGACGATATGCGCGATGCGCCGAGCCTCGAGATACTGCCCGCCCTACAGGCCGCCGGCGCCCGCATCCATGCGTACGATCCCGAAGGCATGAAGGAGGCGAGGAGACTCCTCGACGATGTTGTTTGGTGCGAAAGTGCCTACGACGCGATCGGCGGGGCCGATGCGGTTGTGATCATCACCGAATGGAACGAGTTCCGCGCGCTTGATCTCGACCGCGTCCGTGGGCTGCTAAAGGCGCCGATCATGGTCGATTTGCGCAACGTCTACGAGCCGTTGGCGATGGCCGCGGCCGGCTTTAACTACATAAGCATCGGACGCCCACCGACCGCCCCTGCCTAGACGAAGCAGCGATTCTATCGATCGCCCTGACTGAGCGGGCCTGACGGCGGCACCGGCAGGCAGTCTATGTCGTGCCCACGCAACGTCTCGCAGGCCTGCCGCGCCTCCCCTTCGCTCAAGCCGACGAGGCGGGCGCGATAGAGGGCGCGCGGAGCATCGACGATGGCGATGCGTGTATCGGCGAGGAGCTGTGGTGCAGCGCGCGAGGCCGCGTCGACCTGACGCTGGGCCTGCGCGATGGTGCTGAACGCCCCGACCTGGACCGCCCAATCGTCACCACTTCCCTTCGTCAATTCGGCGACCTCAATCGTGGTCGGCGAGACCTCAGGCGGCTCCGTCCGCTCGGTCTCGGTGCGGGCCAACTCGGCCGGTGTTGGTTTGGTGGCGGGCCAGGGTGCCTCGATCCGGGCGAATGCTTGATCCAGCAGCTGCCGGGTATGAGCATCGCGCGAGCGCGACGTCTTTCCACCTAGCACCACCGCGACCAGTCGCTTGCCATCGCGTTCCGCCGAGACCGCGACATTGAAGCCCGAGGCACGGATGTACCCGGTTTTGATTCCATCGACCCCGTCATAGCTGCGCAACAGCCGATTGTGATTGCGGAAGGTGCGTTTCTTATAGGTGAAGCGCTGGATCGAGAAGTAGTGGTAATAGCGCGGGAAGTCCGCCATCAGCGCCTGTGCCAGGATCGCCAGGTCCCGTGCCGTACTGCGTTGCTGGCGGTGCGGCAGGCCTGAGGAGTTGCGGAAAGTCGTTGCCAGCATCCCCAGCCGCTGCGCCGTCCGCGTCATCTGTACCGCGAACGCTTGTTCGGTTCCGGCCATCGCCTCGCCGAGCGCCGCGGCCGCGTCGTTGGCCGACTTGGTGACTAGCGCGAGTATCACGTTCTCGACCGAGATGCGCTCGCCGGCGTTGAGGCCTAATCGCGAGGGTGATTGTCGTGCCGCCCGCTGCGACACCGGGATCTTGGTATCGAGTCGCAGCTCTCCCTGCTCGAGTGCCGAGAATGTGAGGTAGAGCGTCATCATCTTGGTGAGCGAGGCCGGATAGCGCGGCTCATCGGGTTGTCGCGCAAACAGCACTTCGCCCGTTTCGGTATCGATGACGATGGCAGCGTATTTGGCGGCAAGAGCCGGCGCGCTCATACTGATGCAGGCCGCCACGAGAGCGACCGAGACAAGCAAACTACGCAGCGAGACACTCATCCTAGCGAACACCCAGCCAGACTCGCCAGAACCCGTCTCGAGCACTCCCACCCCGACGCGAGCCCTTTGGCTCACTTTCGTACGCACCAGGATACTAGGAAAATCGGGAATCCGTGTCCATCCGTCCCCCAAGTGTCGTGATCGAGCCGAGAAGCGCGCCGCGGAAGAGCGCTCATTGACGTGCTCCGCATGGAGCACTAACTCTAAAGGGCCGTGGCAGCGCACGAACTCTTTCTATCTGCAACCGGCTTCCGGCGGTGGACCGTCGCGGCCCTGTTGGGCATCCTCGGTGCTTGCACCGTCGCGGGGCCGCCGCACGATCCGCTGACGCGGGAGCTGACGTGGTTCGGCTACCTCGCTGGGGATGACATCCGCCGCGCATGTGGGCTTGACGGGCCGGATCGCTATCGGTTCGTCTACAACGCGATCTACACCGAGCAGGTGCGAAGCTACGACCTGGTGGACTTCGGCGACGGCGGTGAGCTTGAGACGAACGTATTCGGGCGGATCGAACTCGCGCGCGTCTTACTGAACAATTCGCTACCAAGCTGGTTCGGTGAGACCAGCCGCGCCACGCTCGGTCCCTGGGATGTTGCAACGATCGTCACGGCGCTCCAAGAGAGCGGCTTTGACGATCCGCCGCCGGTCGGCACGCGTCTCGACTCAGGCAACTTCTACTGGATCGTGTTGGCCTGCCGCGGCGGCCGGTTTCACTTCAACGCTTACGCGCCGCCTAGCGATCAGTTCGAACAGATCCGCTTCTTAGAACCCTTGCTTGCACACGACAACACCGGCATCGCCGTCAACCCGGTGCGCGATCGGCCGGTGCGCGGGATGGATAGGCCGGGGCGGCCCCAGGCCGAATCTGCAGCCAATGGCGGCCCCCGGTTTTCGTTTAAAGTCAGCGAGTTAGGGATCATTTATCAAAGTTCGCCGTAGCGCCCATGACATGTTCTTTGCTTGCATGTCGACGGTGAATACGTTGGAATCTGCGACCACTGCACTTCCATACCCACCACGGGTTCCGATATTAATATTCGGCTAAGCGGGCGACCGCAGGATGTTACGCAAGGATCGATGAGTGATCGCGACTCTGAACGGGATGCGGAGGGCGGACCGAGCACCGGCGTAATTACCAGAGAGGAGGCCAAGACCAAGAAGCCCTCTCTCTATAAGGTGCTCCTCCTCAACGATGACTACACGCCGATGGAGTTCGTCGTCTATGTGTTGGAGCGCTTCTTCCACAAGACTCGCGAGGAGGCGACTCGGATCATGCTGCACGTTCACCAGCGCGGGGTCGGGATCTGCGGGGTCTATACGTACGAGGTGGCAGAGACGAAGGTGAGCCAGGTTGTCGACTTCGCGCGCCAGAATCAGCATCCGCTCCAGTGTACGATGGAGAAAGAGTAGTTTCGGGAGGACGTTAGGTGCCGGGTTTTTCCCGCGATCTTGAAAAGACGTTGCACAGGGCGCTGGCGCTGGCGAATGAGCGCCGCCATGAGTTCGTCACGCTCGAGCATTTGCTGCTGTCGCTGACCGAGGATCGCGACGCGGTCGCGGTCATGCGCGCCTGCGGCCTCGATGTCGATCGGTTGCGCCAGCAACTCGCCCACTGCCTCGACGAGGAGCTGACAAACCTGGTCGTCGAGGCCGAGACCGACGCCAAGCCGACGGCCGGCTTCCAGCGCGTAGTGCAGCGTGCGCTCATCCACGTCCAATCCTCGGGTCGCGAGGACGTCACCGGGGCCAACATCCTCGTTGCCATGTTCTCTGAGCGCGAATCGCGCTCGGTGTACTTCCTGCAAGAGCAGGAGATGTCGCGCCTCGATGCCGTCAACTACATCAGCCACGGCATCGCCAAGGCGACCGGCCGCACTGAGCAACGTCGCGTGCGCGGCGCCGATGATGACAGTGATGAGCGGGGGAGCCGCCCCGAAGGGGAGGCGCTGAGTGCCTATTGCGTCAATCTCAACGACAAGGCGCTCGAGGGTAAGATCGATCCGCTGATCGGGCGCGAATCAGAGATCGAACGGACGATTCAGATTCTCTGCCGACGCGCCAAGAACAACCCGCTGTTTGTCGGCGACCCCGGAGTCGGCAAGACCGCCATCGCCGAGGGGCTTGCGCGCCGCATCGTTATGGACGAGGTCCCAGAGGTGCTGCGCGATGCGACCATCTTCGCGCTCGACATGGGCAGCCTCCTCGCCGGCACGCGCTACCGCGGCGATTTTGAGGAACGGGTGAAAATGGTGCTCGCCGAGCTTGAGGAGCACGAGGGCGCCATCCTCTTCATCGACGAGATCCACACCGTCATCGGCGCCGGCGCCACCAGCGGCGGCGCGATGGATGCGTCTAACCTGCTCAAGCCGGCGCTGGCGAGCGGTACACTGCGCTGTATGGGCTCGAGCACGTACAAGGAATTCCGCAACTACTTTGAGAAGGACCGCGCGCTTTTGCGGCGGTTCCAGAAGATCGACATAACCGAGCCGACGGTCGAGGACGCGATCAAGATCCTGAAGGGCCTAAAGCCCTATTACGAGCGGTTCCACAAGGTCCGCTACACCAACGGTGCGATCCGCGCTGCCGTCGATCTCGCTGCCCGTTACATCCACGACCGCAAGTTGCCGGACAAGGCGATCGACGTGATCGACGAGGTCGGGGCCTCGCAGATGCTGCTGCCGGCGCGCCGCCGGCGGCGCACGATCGGCGTGAAGGAGATAGAGGCGGTCGTGGCGAAGATTGCGCGCATTCCACCGAAGTCGGTCTCACGGGACGATCTCGAATCGTTGCGCGACCTTGATAGCGAGCTGCGACGCGTGGTGTTCGGTCAGGAAAAGGCGATCGAGGCGTTGGCCAGCGCGATCAAGCTCGCCCGCGCCGGCCTCCGCGAGCCCGAGAAGCCGATCGGCTGCTACCTGTTCATGGGGCCAACAGGCGTCGGCAAGACCGAGGTGGCGCGCCAGCTCGCGCGTATTATGGGCGTCGAGCTCACCCGCTTCGATATGTCGGAGTACATCGAGCGGCACACTGTCTCGCGCCTGTTGGGCGCACCGCCAGGCTACGTCGGCTTCGACCAAGGCGGCCTGCTGACCGATGCGATCGATCAGCATCCGCACTCGGTGCTGTTGCTCGACGAGATCGAGAAAGCCCATCCCGACCTGTTCAACGTGCTGTTGCAGGTGATGGACCACGGCAAGCTCACCGACCACAACGGCAAGGCGGTCGACTTCCGCAACGTCGTCCTGATCATGACCACCAATGCCGGCGCCCAGGAGATGAGCAAGCAGGCGATCGGATTTGGCCGCGGCCTTAAGGAGGGCGAGGACGAAGAGGCCGTCAAACGGCTGTTCACGCCGGAGTTCCGCAACCGACTCGACGCAGTGGTTCCGTTCGCCGGCCTCGGCCCGGCGATCGTGGCGCGGGTGGTCGATAAGTTCGTGAAGGAGCTGGAGGTCCAGCTGCGCGATCGCAACGCTCGCATCGTCCTGACGGACGAGGCCCGGACGTGGCTCTCGACCAAGGGCTATGACTCCACCTACGGCGCCCGCCCGCTCGCGCGCACGATACAGGAGCACATCAAACGGCCGCTCGCCGAGGAGCTGTTGTTCGGGAAGCTGGCCAAAGGCGGCCGCGTTTTGGTGCGGATCGAAAACGATAAGCCGGTCTTCGACTACGAGGACGCGTCCGATACGCCCAGCAAACGCCGGCGAGGCAGCGCCGGCTCGGACAAGGTCCCCGAGCTCGTCGAATAGCGTCGTCCAGACCGGCTGACCGCACTACTCGGGCGGCTCGTCCTCCGGGCGCCCACCGCGCGGCGGCTCGGCGGCCGGGTCGCTCTTGCGGAACGGCGTCCGCTCACTCAGCCAATCGATTTCGAGATCGACCTCCTGGCGCTCCTGCTCCAGGTAGCGGGCGACCGCCTCGTGAAAGCCGCGATCGCGAATCCAGTGCGCTGAATAGGTGCGCACCGGTGCATAGCCCCGCTGCAGCTTGTGCGGCCCCTGGGCGCCAGCCTCGACCCGCCCCAGCCGATGGTGGATAGCGTAATCGATGGCCTGGTAGTAGCAGAGCTCGAAATGCAGGAAGCGGTGTTCCTCATTACAGCCCCAGTAACGCCCGTACAGCGCATCGGCGCCGATGAGGTTGAGGGCGCCGGCGATATAACGACCGCCGCGCTTGGCCATGAACAACGCGACGTGGTCTCCCATCGATTCGCTGAGCAGGCTGAAGAATTCGCGATTGAGATAAGGGCTGCCCCACTTGCGACTGCCGGTGTCCAAATAAAAGGCAAAGAACGCATCCCAGTGCGCCTCGGTCAGATCGCTGCCCCTCAGCACCTCGATACTGATTCCGTTCTCGGCGAGGGCATCGCGGCGCTCGCGTCGGATCGTCTTGCGTTTGCGTGAGGAGAGCGCGGCGAGGAAGTCGTCGAATGACTCGTAGCCCTCGTTCACCCAGTGGAACTGCTCGCCGGTCCGCCGCAAGAGCCCGGCCTCGCCCAGCCTCTGCCATAAATCCTCATCGAGGAAATTGATGTGCAGCGAGGAAACCTCGTGGCGGCTCCCCACCTCGATGCACCCGGCCAACAGATAACGCTCGACCTCGGCCGATTCAGGCCCGGGTCGGATCAGCAGGCGCGGACCGGTCACCGGCGTGAACGGCACCGCCACCAGGAGCTTCGGATAATAGTCTCCGCCGGCGCGCTCGTAAGCCGCCGCCCACCCGTGGTCGAAGACGAACTCGCCGTACGAGTGGCTCTTGAGGTACATCGGCACCGCGCCGATCAGCTCTTGGCGCTCGCCCTCGATCACGAGGTGATAGGGCGCCCAGCCGGTGCGCCCGGACACCGAGCCGCTCCGCTCGAGGGCATCGAGGAAGGCGTGCCTGACAAACGGGTGATCGCCACCTGCGCAGGCATCCCAGGCCGCCGCATCGACCTCGCCGATGCTGCTGATCGCCTTGACGGCGATCACCGCCTGTTCCTGATCACCCATGGTCCCCCGTTGGCGTGCCTAGCTCAGGCATGAACGCCTCGAAGATGATGTTGTCGGCGAACGCAGCCACCGCGCGCCGCTCGGCCGCCGTGCGAATCGTCCAGGCGAGAACCGGGAAGCCGGCCGCCCGCAGGCCCGCCGCCTGACGGCACGGCAGCGGCCTGACATCGTAGCCAACGTACGTTGCGCGGGCCATCCGCGCGGCAACGCGCGCCGAAGGGCTCGGCGCCGCCTGGCGCCGCCGTCCGCGGTCGGTGCGGGCCGTCACGAGGTGACCGCGCTGCATCGCCGGTGCGGATCGCGCGAACCAGCGGGTGCTCAGCGGATTGAACGACTGCACGGCGTACGGGCCGTCGTAGCTCTGAACCACCTCATAGACCCGCCTCTCGAGGGCGCCGGTACGCTGTTGCTCGTTCTTGATCTCGACGAGTAATGGCGCTCGACCGGCGATCAGGGCGAGCACCGCGGCGAGGCTTGGTATCGTTTCGCCGCTGCCGGCGATCTGCGTTCGCGACAGGACGGCCATCGGTTGATCGGCGATCGGACCGCGCACATCGGTCAGCCGTTCGAGCCGTTGGTCGTGGAAGACCACGGCCTCGCCATCCTTGCTCAAACGGACATCGAGCTCGATTCCGTATCCGGCCTCGATTGCTTGCTCGAAAGCCGCGTGCGTGTTCTCCGGCACATCGCGGTCATGCAGGCCTCGATGCGCAAACGGCATTTCGACAAGCCACGACGGCGGCACCCCGGGCACAATCAGCGAAGTTCGAAGAGCGCCTCGATCTCCACCGCGATGCCGGACGGCAGGGCGCGCGCGCCGATCGTCGTTCGCGCGTGCCGGCCGGCCTCGCCGAACACCTCGACCATCAGGTCCGAGGCGCCGTTCATCACCGCGGCATGCGCCTCGAACTCCGGCGTGCACCGGATCAAGCCGAACAGGCGGACGCAGCGGCTGACGCGGTCGAGATCGCCATCACAGGCCGCGCGCAACGCGGCCAAGAGCTGGACGCCGACTCGGCGGGCGGCCGCCATGCCGGTCTCGACGTCGAGGCCCTCGCCAAGCCGGCCCGTGATCACGGTGCCGTCCGGGCGGCGCGGACCCTGGCCGGCGATCTGGACGAGGTGGCCGAAAACGGCGAACGGGACGTAGTTCGCTATTGGCTTTGCTGGCTCGGGCAGGCTGATGCCGAGCTCGGCCAGGCGCGCGTCGATCGTGCCGGTCATCGCCGGTCTACGAAACTTCGAACACGGCATCGACCTCGACCGGCGCACCGAGCGGCAAGCTGCCGGCGCCGACGGCGAAGCGCGCGTGGCGGCCCTTGTTGCCCAGGACCTCGACGATGAGATCCGAGGCGCCGTTGATGACCTTGGGGTGGTCGCCGAACTCGGGCGTTGAGCTGACATAGCCGCCGAGGCGCACGCACCGGACGATGCGATCGAGATCGCCATCGCAGGCTGCCTTGACCTGCGCCAGGACGTTGAGAGCGCACAGCCGGGCCGCCGCCGCCCCTTGCTCGATATCCAGGTCTTGCCCGAGGATGCCGTGGTGTTGGAGTTCGCCGCCCAATAGCGGGATCTGACCGGCGATGAAGACGAGGCTGCCGCTCCGTACGTAAGGCACGTAGTTCGCGACCGGCGCCGGGCCTTCCGGCAGCTCGATCCCGAACTCGCGCAACCGTCCCTCGATCGCTCCCGCCATACCGGCTCCTCTCTCGCTCGGCGCTCGCCCTTCGTATGGCAAGGCGCGGCGATCATAGACCGCCGCCTGAGTCGCGCCAAGGCATCGACCAGCCGGTGTCACTAACACACGATATGTCCGGTTTATGTACCAGACGATCTGTCCGGATTTAGAAGCTCTCCAGGCTATGGAGGGTTTGGATGCGCCGGACAGAGCAGTTGCAGGGACTGAGATTGATGAAGTTCGAGGAGGTTTACGGCCGCACCCATCGGGGTTGCTTGAGCCAAGCCGAGGCGGCGGAGGTTCTCGGCGTTTCAGAGCGCACCTTCCGGCGCTGGCGCGACCGCTATGAGGCGGACGGCGCGGAAGGGCTCTACGATCGCCGTCTGGGCCGGGTCTCGGCGCGGCGCGCGGCGGTCGACGAGGTGACGGCGCTGTTGGCGCTGTTCGACACCCGCTACTGGGACTTCACCGCCAAGCACTTCCACGAGAAGCTGGTCGCGGACTATGCCTTCAAGCGCAGCTACAACTGGGTGCGGCTGAGCTTGCAGGCCCATGGGCGAAGACGGGCGGCGCCCAGGCGCGGGGCGCACCGGCGCAAGCGGCCGCGCCGCGCGCTGCCCGGCATGATGCTGCATCAAGACGGCTCAAGCCACGCGTGGGTCCCCGATCAGTGGTGGGACCTGATCGTCACCATGGACGACACCACCAGTGAGATCTACTCGGCCTTCTTCGTCGCCGAAGAGGGCACGATGTCGAGCTTTCAGGGGGTGTCCGAGGCGATCCGGGCCAAGGGGCTGTTCTGCTCGCTCTATGCCGACCGCGCCGGCCACTACTGGCACACCCCTGAGGCCGGCGGCACGGTCGACAAGGACAATCCGACCCAGTTCGGCCGCGCCCTGGCCCAGCTCGGCATCGAGCTGATCCCGGCCTACTCGCCCGAGGCAAGGGGGCGCTCGGAACGCATGTTCGCCACCCTGCAGAAGCGCCTGCCCCAGGAGCTCAGGCTCGCCGGCATCACCGACATGGCCTAGGCCAACCGCTTCCTCAAGGAGCTCTACCTGCCAGGCCACAACGCCCGCTTCGCGGTGCCGCCGGAAGCCGAGGGCACCGCCTTCGTGCCCTTCGCCGGTACCCTCGACGACATCCTCTGCGTGCAGCAGGAGCGCACCGTCTCCAACGACAACACCGTGCGCTACAAACGCCTGGTGCTGGCGATCCCGCCCGACCGCCATCGCCGCCACTACGTCAAGGCAAGGGTCCGGGTCCACGAATACCCCGACCGCACCCTCGCCGTCTTCCATGGGCCGCGCTGCCTGGCCCGATACCAGGCCGACGGATCGCCCATCAACACAAGCCACAGACAGGCCGCGTGATCCGCTTCGACGCGACCGGCCAGTGGATAAGGGGACGGCCGCTCCGCGCCCGACCCCTTATCCACTGGCCCAACAACCACAACTGAAGCGGTCAATTCATATGGTACATAAACCGGTCAATTCAGTTTGTTCTCGACAGACGAGCCCGGAGGAAGGGAGTCGAACGCGGCCGTGGGCACTGCATCGCCCCGCAGCAGCCGGGCGGGCTGCACCCATGGAACTCTAACGGACTGACCGGGCCCGTCGTCCCTCAGCTTGCCGCGGCCTCGCTGCGGCTCGGTCCGGGCGGCTTGTTAGCGTACATCGCCGCATCGGCGCGGCACAGAATGCCCGTCGCGGTGTCGTCGGGGCCGTAGGGAGCCGAACCCAGGCTCGAGCGGATGGCGATCTGACCGTCGCCGAAGGGAACCATCGCGTTGTTGAGGAGGACCGACAGCCGACGCGTTCGGCTCCGTGCCTCAGCGGCGCTGGTCTTCGTGAGGACGACGATGAACTCATCACCGCCGAGGCGCGCAACAAGGTCGTTCTCGCGAACGTTCTCGGCGAGGATGCGCGCGACGTGGCAGAGGGTCGCATCGCCGGCGGCGTGGCCGAGCCGATCGTTGTTACCCTTGAATCCGTTGAGATCGACGAACAAGAGGACGCCGCTCTCATCATGGCGGCGTGCGGCCGCCAGGGCGCGCTGCATCTGCTGATCGAAGCCACGCCGGTTCAAAACACCGGTGAGAGGGTCGGTGGTGGCGAGCGCTTCGTAGTGAGACAGGCGTTCGCGCTGGAGCGCCAAGCGACCCTCCACCACGGTCAGCAGGGCGACCGCATCCCAGGGATCCGCGCCGGCGGTGCGACTTCCCTGAAGCAGGTCCCACATCTCGCCGGCAAGTCCGTTGGCTCGGTTCGCCAGCCCCACGTCTGTGTCTGCGACTGCTACGCTGCTCATGCCCGCCGATACTCCGGATACAGTCAGTCCCGGTTTGGTCGCAGCAAATGTCGTGCCAAACCTTGGCGGGTGGAAGGGCGGGAATCGCGGCTACTGCATGACCAACCTACTCGACAGAAGCACAGCAGCAATTGCCGAACCCGGCATATTCTGCCGCCGCCACGCCAACCCTCTCGCTAGCGAACGGCGGTGGCTGGGGCTACGGCGTTGGGTGGGGTCTGGCCGGCGAAGAAAGCATCGAGATTGTCGAGTGCGGTGAAGCCCATGGCATCCCGGGTCTCGACCGTCGCGCTGCCGAGGTGAGGCAGTAGGAAGCTGTTCTTGAGGGTCCGGTATCGGGGATTGAGGTTCGGCTCGTTCTCGTAGACGTCCAGGCCGATCGCCGCCAGCTTGCCGCTCTCGACCGCCGCGATCAGGGCATCGTCGTCGACGATGTCGCCGCGCGCTGCATTGACCACGATGGCCTGGTCGGGGAGCTGGGCGATTCGCGCCTCGTCCAGCAGGTGTCGGGTCTCGGGTGTCGAGGGGCAGTGCAGGGTGAGGAATGCGCTGACGCTGAGCAACTCCTCGAGCTCTTCGTGATACACCGCACCCGCTGCTTCCTCTGCGGGCTGGCGTACCTGGTCGTGGTAATGAACCTCCATGTCGAAGCCGCGGGCGCGCTTGGCGACGGCGCGGCCGATTCGCCCCATCCCGAGGATGCCGAGGGGTTTGCCGGTGACGTGAACGCCCGGCATATGGGTCGGCCGCCAGCCGGTCCACCGTCCCTCGCGGATGAGCGCCGCCCCCTCGCTCGCCCGTCGCGCCGCACCCAGCAGCAACAGCATCGTCAGGTCGGCGGTCGCGTCGGTGAGAACCTCCGGCGTATTGGTGACGACGATGCCGCGCGCGCGCGCCGCCGCAACATCGACGTGGTCATACCCCACCGAGAAATTGGCGATGATCCGAATTGATTGCGGTAATTGCGCGATCACCTCTGCCGAGAGGTCGTCGCCTGGGCAGGCGAGCAGCGCATCGGCACCCGCGCTGCCTTCGAGTAGAGCCGTCGTGTCGTAGCTCGCATCGGTGGCGTTGAGACGGGAATCGTAGGCTTGCTGTGCCCGGGATTCGACGGCCGCCGGCAGTCGGCGTGTGACGAGGAGCGTACGCTTGTCAGCCACCGGTCTCTCCTTGTGCGGTACTCCGCCCGCGAACCATAATGGCGGCCGGACCCTTCCGCCAGTTCCGGTATGATGTAGCCTCGCGAAGCTCCGCCACGGACGTTACCTAAGTGAAAGCAATCCTCCTGGCATTCGCTGCCGCTGGGACCCTGGTGGCGGCTGCGGTCGACGTGGCGTGGGCCCAAGTGGTTCTGGCATCGCACCGCGCGATCTACGACATCAGCTTGTCGACGACGAGCGGCGCCACGGCCCTCGAATCGGCTGAAGGGCGGTTTGTGCTGGAGCTGTCCGATGCCTGCGATGCCTATATTTTCAACCAGCGTTTCGTGGTGCGGTGGGAGTATTCGGAGGGTGAAGACGTCCTCCAAGATGACGTGCTGGCCTCGTGGGAGGCGAAGACGGGAACTGCCTTCCGTTTCGATTCGACCTCCCGTGTCAACGGCACCCTGGAGGAGCACTATCGCGGCAGAGCGGAGCTCGAGGCGGCCGGCCAGGCCGGAGCGGTCGTCTACAAACAACTCGACATTCCAGAGCAACCGTTGGCGTCCGGCACGATGTTTCCGAGCGCCCATGTCACGCAGCTGATTTCGAGCGCGCTGTCGGGCACGCAACAGGTCACGCGGAACATCTATGACGGGAGCGGACCGGATGGCCATTTTCACGCCGTCGCCTTCATCGGAGAGGTCATTCCGGCGAGCGAGGCAGAGCAACGCGAGCTGTTCCAGAATGTCATCTCCTGGCGTATTCGAGTTGCCTACTACTCGCTTGATGAAGAGATAGAGACGCCGGCTCTTGAGCTCGACTACCGCCTATATGCCAATGGGATCGCCTCTTCCTTCGTTCTCGACTACGGCGAGACGGTGTTGGAAGGGAAGCTCGTCGAGCTGAGCGCTGTTCCCGCCGCCTGCTGAGCGGCAACCGATCTCCAGAGGTCGAGGCCGCGAGGCGTAATCGCGGCCGGCCGAAGGCAATCTACAGCGGCGCGGTCCGCCGTCTTAGCGCCGCCGCGCCCGCCGGGCGCCCTTGGCGCTGCGCGGTGTTCGCGTCGGTTTTGGCGGCTCGATCCCCCCATCTTCCAGCAGTTCCAGCCGCAGGCCGCCGGTCAGCGGCACGGCTTCGACCAGTCGCACCACCACGGCATCGCCCAGACGATACGCGCGCCCACTGTGGCGCCCGATCAGGGAGTGGCGGGGCTCGTCGTGGTCGTAGTAGTCGTCGGCCAACGAGGCGATCGGTATCAGGCCGTCGGCGCCGCTCTCATCGAGCGCGACGAACAGCCCGAACCCGGTGACGCCCGAGATGCGGCCGGCAAAACTCGCGCCGACCCTGTCCTCCATGAAAGCCGTCACGAACCGGCCCAGCGCGTCGCGCTCGGCGGCCACGGCGCGGCGCTCAGCGGCCGAGATTTGCTCGGCGGCCCGCGGGAATGTGTCCGCCGCATCAGCCGCGAGCCCGTCATCGCCGAGCCCCAGTGCGCTGATCAAGCCGCGATGGACGAGGACGTCCGCGTAGCGACGAATGGGCGATGTGAAGTGCGCATATCGCGACAGGGCCAGTCCGAAGTGGCCATAGTTATCGGGGCTGTAGGCGGCTTGGGCCTGAGAGCGGAGGATCACCTCGTTGATGAGGTGGGCGTGTGGCTGGCCGGCGGCCTTGTTGAGGATTCGGTTGAACAGCGCCGGCTGCAGCACTTGGCCCTTCGCGAGGCGATGACCAAGGGTGGCGAGGAAATCGCGCAGGGCGTCGACCTTCTCCGGCGCGGGCACATCGTGCACACGGTACATGCACGGGGTGCGCCGTCGCTCGAGGGTCTCGGCGGCACAAACATTGGCGGCGATCATGTACTCCTCGATCAGCCGGTGGCTGTCGAGGCGCGGCGGGGTATCGATGGCGACGACCTTGCCGTCCTCGCCGATGCGAACACGGCGCTCGGGCAGCTCGAGCTCCAGGGGGCCACGCCGGGCGCGGGCGCGTTGCAGCGCCGCATAGGCGCCGTAAAGGGCTGGAATGGCGCTGCCGTCGCCGGCGGGTAGTTCCGCGCCTCCGTCACGGGCGGCTTGAACCTGCTCATACGTCAGGTTGGCCCGCACCCGCATCAGCCCGCGGACGAATTCGTGGCGCTTCTTGTTGCCCTCTGCATCGATCGTGATGTGGACGGCGAGACAGCCGCGATCTTCGTCGCGCATGAGCGAGCAGACATCCGCCGACAGCGCCTCCGGCAGCATCGGCACCACCCGGTCGGGAAAATAGACCGAGAACCCGCGCTCCTGCGCTGCCTGGTCGAGCGCGCCGGCGGGCCGCACATAGTGCGCGACGTCGGCGATGGCGATGACGATGTGCCAGCCGCCGGAACTGTCGGCATCGGGCTCGGCCCACACCGCATCGTCGTGGTCGCGCGCCTCCTCGGGATCGATCGTGACGAGCTCCAGTCCGCGGAGGTCGCTGCGCGCGCCGAGGCGCGGGACCGTGGCGCCCGCCGCCTCGGTCAGCGCCTCCGAATCGAAGCGGGTGGGGATGCCGTGGCTGTGAATCGCGATCGTGCTATAGGCGCCGAATGCGACGACATCACCTAGCCGCCGGCGCACCCGCGCCTCGGGCAGGCCAAGGCGGCGACCGGGCAGGATTTCGGCGGCGACCAGCTCGCCGGGCTGCGCCCCACCGCGGTCGCTGGCGGCGACCGAGAACTCGCTGCGCATCCGACGATCGGTGGGGACAAGTCGCCCATTCCCGCCAATGACCTGATATACGCCCAGCACCTCGCTGGGCGCGCTGCCGACGAGCCGCATAGCCTTCGCCTCGTAGAACCCCTCTTTTTGGGTGAGGCGGGCGAGCACGCGATCTCCGGGCCCCGGGGCACGTGTCGCACCCCGCCCCGGCGCTAGCACGATGCGCGGTGGCGGCGAATCGTCGCGCCAACTGACCGGCCGCGCGGATACCTCGCCGTCGACATCGCTCTCGGTGATCTCGATCACCGTCACCTTTGGCAGCCGGCCTGCCGGCTCGACCGTGCGTCGCCGCCGGCCGATCTCGCCGGCGGCCGCCATGTCGGCCAGCAGTTCCTTTAGGGCGATGCGCTGATCGCTGCCGATGCCGAAGGCCCGCGCGATCTCGCGCTTTCCGACGCGCCCGGGGCTCTCCTCGATGAAACGAAGAATCGCCGTTCTAATGGGGAGTGGCGCCGGACGCCGTCGGGCGGCCACGCCGGCCTAGTCGGCAGAGGCCGCGCGCGAGCTGCGGCGAGTAGTCTTCTTGGCGGCCCGTGAGCCCCGCCCGCTCGACTTCTTGCGGCTTGCGCGCTCGCGTAGCAGATCGACCGCTCGGGTGATGTCGATCTCGTCCGGGGCCAGACCGTTGGGCAGCGTCGCGTTGACGCGACCGTGGGTGACGTACGGTCCATAGCGGCCGTCCATGACCCGCACCGGCTTGCCGTCTTCGGGATGGGCGCCGAGATCGCGAAGCTCCTTCGGGCCCGAACGGCGACCGCTCTTGGGCTCGGCCAACAGGGCCACCGCTCGGTTGATGCCGATCGTCAGGACGTCGTCGTCTGCGGCGAGCGAGCGGTAGTCTCGTTCGTGCCGGATATAGGGGCCGTAACGGCCTATTCCGGCACTGATTTCTTTCGCCGTTTCAGGGTGTTGCCCGATCGCCCGCGGCAGCGACAGCAGCCCGAGCGCGACTGCCAGCGTGATATCGTCGGGGCCCAGCTCCTTCGGTAGCGACACACGCTTCGGCTTGACGTCCCCTTCGCTGTCGCCGAGCTGGACATAGGGGCCGTAGGGGCCGCGTCGAAGGCTGACCGGCAGGCCAGAGTCGGTATCGGTGCCGAGTTCGCGCGGTCCGTCGTCCACCGCGGATCCCTCGCCGCCGTTAGCATCGGCGAGCGCCCGGGTGAAGCGGCACTCAGGATAGTTCGAGCAGCCGACGAAAGCGCCGTAGCGCCCGGTCTTGACGCTCAGGCGGCCGGCCTCGCACGAAGGGCAGGCGCGCGCGTCGGCATTGGGATCGTCGCTGTGGAAGATGTAGGGCCCCAGCGCCTCATTCAAGGCATCGAGCACATCGCGGACCCGCAGCTCGCTGATCTCGGCGACGGCGCCGCTGAATGCGCCCCAGAACTCGTGCATGACTGCGGTCCACGCGACCTTGCCGGCGGAGATGTCGTCGAGCTTGGTCTCGAGATCGGCAGTGAACCCGTATTCGACGTAGTGACGGAAGAAGCAGGTGAGGAAGGCGGTGACGAGCCGGCCGCGGTCCTCCGGCACGAACCGCCCCTTGTCGAGCTGGACGTAGGCGCGGTCGCGCAACACGTCGATGATGCTGGCGTAGGTGGAGGGACGGCCGATGCCGAGCTCTTCGAGACGTTTGACCAGCGTCGCCTCGGTGAACCGGGGCGGCGGCTCGGTGAAGTGCTGCGATGGCGTGACGGTGCCACGGGCGAGGGTCTCGCCGGCGACTAGCTTGGGCAATCGCTGCTCGTCGTCTTTTTCGTCGGCCTGGTCATCGCGGCCCTCCTGATAGAGGCGGAGGAATCCGTCGAACAGCAGCACCGAGCCGTTGGCGCGAAACGTCGTGCCGCCGTCGGCCGGGGCGATGTCCACGGCGGTGTTCTCGATCCTTGCGCTCTGCATCTGGCTCGCCATGGTCCGCTTCCAGACCAGCTCATACAGACGCGCTTGATCGTTATCGAGGAACCGCGCCATGTCCTTCGGCAGGCGCGCGGCGTCGGTGGGGCGTACGGCCTCGTGCGCCTCTTGGGCATTCTTGGCCTTGGTGCGGTAGGCGCGCGGCTGTTCAGGCACGTAGTCGGGTCCGTACTCGCGGCCGATGACGCCGCGACAGTCGGCGATCGCCTCGCCGGCAATTTGGACGCCGTCGGTGCGCATGTAGGAGATCAAGCCGACGGTCTCGCCGCCGATGTCGACGCCCTCATACAGGCGCTGCGCGATGCGCATGGTGTGGCTCGCCGCGAAGCGAAGCTTGCGTGATGCTTCCTGTTGCAGCGTTGAGGTGGTGAACGGTGGCGGCGGGTGACGCTGGTTTTGCTTGGCCTCGACGTTCGCGACCGCGAACCCCGGCGCCGACATCGCGCGTTCCACGGCCGCTCTCGCCGCCGCCTCGTCACCGAGGCTGAACTTCGTGAGTTTTTCGTCGCCGAGGTGGGTGAGCCGCGCGCTGAGCCCGACTCCCTCCGTCGTCGTGAACTCGGCCACGATCGACCAATATTCGCGCGGGGTGAACGCCTCAATCTCGAGCTCACGCTCGCAGATGAGGCGCAGCGCCACCGACTGCACCCGTCCCGCCGATCGCGCGCCGGGCAGCTTGCGCCACAGCACTGGGGACAGCGTGAAGCCGACCAGATAGTCGAGCGCCCGCCGCGCCTGTTGGGCATTGACGAGATCCATGTCGAGGTCGCGTGGGTGCTTCAGGGCATCGAGCACCGCGCGTTTGGTGACCTCGTTGAACGCGACGCGCTTCACCGCAATGCCGTCGACGGCATTGCGGTCCTGGAGCACCGACAGGACATGCCACGAGATGGCCTCGCCCTCGCGATCGGGATCGGTGGCCAGATAGAGGTGTTCGGCGCCTTTCAGCGCCTTGGCGATCTCGCTCAGGTGCTTGCTGGCCCGCGGGTCCGGCACGTAGGTCATCGCGAAGTTCTCGTCCGGACGCACCGATCCGTCCTTGGACGGCAGATCGCGGACATGGCCATAGCTCGCCAACACCCGGAAGTTGTCACCGAGATACCGGTTGATGGTTCTCGCTTTGGCGGGGGATTCGACGACAACGACGTCCATTGACCCTACGCGTACACCATTATTACCCATCGACCCCAAGGGGGCTCGATCACCGCCTATATCGACGAAACCCGGTTGCCCGGGTGCCGTTCAAGCCGCCCAGCCAGCTCAAGTTCGAGCAATATTGTCAACACGACAGCGGGTGACAAATGGCACTGGCGTAGGAGTTCGTCAACCTCCACTGGGCTCGGACTGAGCTTCTCGACCACGAGATCGCGGGCTGCGGCGAGCTCATCTTCGGGCGGCGCGACTGCTGGTGCGGCCGGACCGGCGATGCAGCGCTCCTCGAATCTCGGCGCCTCTGCCTCGCGCATGACGCGCATGACGTCGTCCGCGGTTTCGGTGAGAATCGCCCCTTGGCGCAGGAGGTCGTTGGTGCCGCGCGCACGGGGATCGAGCGGCGAGCCGGGCACGGCGAACACCTCGCGCCCCTGTTCCAGCGCCATGCGCGCCGTGATGAGGGAGCCTGAGCGTTGCGCGGCTTCGACGAGAAGAACGCCGCGTGATAAGCCGGAGATGAGGCGGTTGCGGCGCGGAAACTGGCGCGCCAGCGGCCGAGTGCCGACCGGGTTCTCGGTGATGACGGCGCCCGCTTCGGCGATCTGGGCTTGCAGCGCCTCGTTTTCCGGCGGATAGACCACATCGATTCCGCCCGCCACGACAGCCACCGTTCCTGTTGCAATGGCCCCTTCATGCGCCGCGGTGTCGATACCCCGGGCCAGTCCCGAGGCGATGACGATGCCGCTGCGGCCGAGATCGCTAGCGATTCGCTTGGCTATCCGCGCGCCGTTGGCCGAGGCGTTGCGCGCCCCGACTATGGCGATCACGGTCTTGTGTAAGATATGTCCGTGCCCCTTCAGGACGATCAGCGGCGGCGGATCGGCGATGGCCGCCAGCGCGACGGGATAATCGGGCTCGATCAGTGCGACCAAGCGTGCATCTGCTGCCAGTGTGGCCTCGAGCTCGTGCTCGGCATCGCTCTTCGTGGGGATGCGGATCCGTCCGCGTCGGCTGCCCTGTCGGGCGAGTTCGGGCAATGCGGCGAGCGCTCCGGCGGCCGTTCCATAGCGCTCCAGCAGCGCGAGAAAAGTGATCGGTCCGATGTTCTCGCACCGGCTCAACCGCAGCCAATCGAGGCGCTCGGCCGTATCGAGTGCGCGTGGCGCCTCTGTCAAGGGCGCGACCGCCCGAACGTGATCCGGGACTCCTCGCCGCGCAACAGCCGGCCGATGTTCGGGGCATGGCGCATGATTACGAGCACCGCGATCAGTCCAGCGAACTCGGTGGTCTGCAGATCGGCAAGGAAGTGAGCGTAGAGAGCGCCGAGGGCCAGGCTGATCAGAGCCGCCAGCGAGGAATACCGAAAGAGCGCTGCGACCACGAGCCAGCTGAGGCAGACCAGCGCCCCGACCGGCCAGGCGATTGCGATCAGGCAGCCGAGCGCAGTGGCGACGCCTTTGCCACCCCAGGCCAAGGGCGTAACGGCGATGATCAGCAAAACACCGATCCCGGTGCGCGCATTGTAGCCGCCGATGCTGACAAGGCCGAAGGCAACGACGAGCGCCAACAGAGCGGTGATTCCGATCCACACCTTCCTCGGCGGACCTCGCAGGAGCCAGATTGGGTACAGGTGGCCGAGGATGGCGCCGCACCCGGTCATCATCGCGAAGTCTTGCCCATAAGCTGCGCCGGCCAACGCCAGCGGGACGCCGCCCTTGCCGGCATCGAACAGCAGCGTCAGCAGAGCCAACAGCTTATTGCCGGTCCGCAGGACGTTGGTCGCGCCGATGTTGCCCGAGCCTATACGGCGCACATCGCCATAGCCGGCCAAGCGCGTCAGCACGAGGCCGAAGGGAATCGAGCCGATCGCGTAGCCGATCAGCGGGGCGGCCAGCCACAGCCGCCAGGTGAATTCGAACGAGCCGAGCGGATCAGGCAATTCTCAGTGGCTCTGTCCGTGGATGTAGACCTCGCGCCCGCCCACGATGGTGCGCAGCACGCGCCCCTGCACTGGGTGGTTCTCGAACGGGGAGTTCTTCGACTTGCTGAGGAAGCGATCGGGGTCGATCAGCCACGGGGTGTGGAGGTCGAAGACCAGGAGATCTGCGGGCGCCCCGCGCGCCAGGACGCCGGATTCGAGGCCGAGCAGCCGCGCCGGCGTGGCCGTCAGGGCCTCCAGCAACCGCAAGAGCGGCACGTGGCCGCCGTGGTGAAGCTCGAGGGCTAGCGGCAGCATGGTCTCGAGGCCCGAGACGCCGTCGGCCGCCTGAAAAAAGGGCAGGCGCTTGCTCTCCTGATCTTGGGGCGCATGGCCGCTCGCGATCACATCGACCGTGCCATCGGCCAACCCCTCCACCAACGCGCGCCGGTCGGCTTCGGCCCGCAGCGGCGGCACTGTCTTGGCGAAGGTGCGGAACTCTCCAACGGCGGTCTCGTTGAGAGCGAAATGATGCGGTGAGACCGAGCACGAGACCTTCAGCCCGCGCGCCTTTGCCGCGCGCATGGCCTCAAGCGAGGCGGCCGTCGTCAGGTGGCTCGCGTGCAGCCGCCCGCCGGTCAGTTCGGCGAGCCGGAGGTCGCGGTCGAGGATAATGGTCTCGGCGGCGTTCGGCGTGCCGATTAGGCCGAGCCTGGTCGCTACCTCGCCCTCGTTGAGGCCGGTCTCGGCGCCGAGGTCGGCATCCAGGGGCAGGTGGTCGATCAGCAGGTCGAAGGTCGAGGCGTAGGAAAGCACGCGGCGCATCACCTCGGCGTTGGCGATTGTCCGGGTGCCGTCGGTAAAGGCGACGGCACCGGCCTCGGCCAGCAGACCCATCTCGGTCATTTCGGTGCCGCCGAGGCCTTTGGTGATAGCGGCCATCGGGCGGACGTGCACGATCGCGTCGTCGTGCGCGAGCCGCTTGATGAGTTCCACCAGCGCCACATCGTCGATCACCGGATCGGTATCGGGTAGTGCGATCAGCGTCGTGATCCCGCCCGCTGCCGCGGCCTGGCTGCCGGTTGCTAGCGTTTCCTTGTGCCCGGCGCCGGGCTCGCCGAGAAAGGCCCGCATGTCGATGAGGCCGGGGCACAAGCAATGGCCGCCGCAGTCGATCGCCTCCACATCCGGCGGTACGCCGTCACTGAACAGGCCCGGACCGACGTCAGCGATGCGGCCGTCCTCGATTAGCAGCGCGCCGGTCTCGTCGAGACCGCTTGCGGGATCGAGCAAACGCGCGTTGGTGTATGCGCGGCGCTCGGCTTCGGCCATCAGCGCTCGGCGCTCCGGCTCAGAACATCGAGGCACGCCATGCGCACCGCGACCCCCATCTCGACTTGTTCGCGAATGACGCTGCGGTCGATGTCGTCGGCCAGCACGGTGTCGATCTCGACGCCGCGGTTCATCGGGCCCGGATGCATGATGAGCGCGTCGTCCTTGGCGACCGCGAGCTTGGCGCGGTCCAGGCCATAGAAGTGATAGTACTCGCGGACCGATGGGACGAAGGTGCCGCGCATGCGCTCGGTCTGAAGCCGGAGCATCATCACGATGTCGCAATCGCGTAAGCCATCGCACATGTCGTAGTGAACCTCGACGCCGAGACGCTCGGCCGCCGGCGGCATCAGCGTCGGCGGGGCGATAACGCGCACCCGTGCGCCCATCGTCGTCATCAACTGGATGTTGGAGCGGGCGACGCGGCTGTAGAGGATATCGCCGCAGATGGCGACGATCAGGCCGGTCAGCTGCCCTTTGCGGCGGCGGATGGTCAGCGCATCCAGCAGGGCCTGAGTGGGGTGCGCGTGGCTGCCGTCGCCGGCGTTGATCACCGCGCAGTCGACCTTTTGGGCCAGCAGCGCGACCGCGCCGCTTTCGGGATGGCGGACCACCAGCGCGTCTGGCTGCATGGCGTTGAGCGTCATCGCCGTGTCGATCAGCGTCTCGCCCTTCTTGATGGCCGAGCCCTCGGCCGACATGTTGATGGTGTCGGCTCCAAGCCTTTTGCCGGCCAGCTCGAACGATGTGCGGGTGCGCGTCGAGCTCTCGAAGAACAGGTTGATCTGGGTGCGGCCCCGCAGCAGCGTCTGCTTCTTGTCGGCGAGCCGGTTCTTGGCGACGTAGCTCTCGCCGAGGTCCAGCAGCATGGTGATATCGGAGGCCGACAAGCCTTCGATAGTCAGCAGATGGCGATGGGGAAAGACGTTGGAGGCCGCAGCCGTCATCAAACATTTACTATGCGGCGCAACCGGGCGACTGTCCATGACAACCTGCTTCGAGACGGCGCGTCGCGCCTCCTCAGCATGAGGTGACCATTGACTGGAAGGCTAACTCATCCTGAGGAGCAGCCCGAGGGCTCCGTCTCGAAGGATCAAAGCGGCCGCTTTCCGGGGAGCCGACCGGCCATACGGCCATCACGGCAGCGAATCGAGTGCACCTTGAAGGATGTAGGCGGCGGCGAGCTTGTCGATGACCTGGCTGCGCCGGCGGCGCGAGGCATCGGCCTCGATCAGGGCACGTTCCACCGCCGCGGTCGAGAGCCGCTCGTCCCACAACGCCATCGGCAGGTCGATGCGCTCGGCGATGTTGCGCACGAACTGCCGCACCGATTGGCAGCGCGGGCCCTCCGATCCGTTCATGTTGAGCGGCAGACCGATAATCAGACCGCCGACGCCTTCGCGTGCGACGATCTCGCCCAGAGTCGCGACGTCCGTCGCGAACTTGGTGCGCCGGATTGTCTCGAGGGGGCTTCCCACCGTGCGGCTCGGGTCGGAAAGCGCGAGTCCGATCGTTTTGGTGCCGACGTCGAGGCCGAGTAGGCGCTGACCGTTTCGCAGCGTGGCTGCCAGCTCGGTAGGGTTGCGGTGCAACATGGCCGGTGATACCGTCCGCGCCCGCGCGTCGGGGCGACTAGCTCGGCCCGCTGCGCGGCTTCCCATGTTTTCGGACAGGCGCGACAAGGTGGCACATGGCGCTTGATAAGGCCACGGTGGCGCGCATTGCCAAGCTGAGCCGCATCAAGGTCGCGGACGAAGATCTCGAGCCGATGGCCGCCGAGCTCAGCAACATCCTTGGCTGGATCGAGCAACTCAACGAGCTCGACACCGACGCTGTGCCGGCGATGACCAGCATCGTCGAGGTCACCCTGCCGATGCGCGAGGATACCGTCACCGACGGCGGCTACCGCGACAAGATCCTCGCCAACGCGCCGGAACGGACGGAGGACTTCTTCACCGTCCCCAAGGTCCTCGAGTGATGGCGCTTACCGATCTCACCATTGCCGAAGCGCTCGACGGGCTCGCGGCGCGCCAGTTCTCGGCTCGCGAGCTCACCGAAGCGCACGTGCGCGCCGTGGAAGCGGCACGGCCCCTCAATGCCTTCATCACCGAGACGGCCGAGCAGGCGCTCGAAGCGGCCGATGCCTCCGATGCGCGCCGCCGCGGTGGCGATGCCGGCGTCATGGACGGCATACCGGTCGCGATCAAGGATCTGTTTGCGACCGAGAACGTGCTCACCACTGCCGGCTCCCATATCCTCGACGGGTTCACTCCGCCCTACGAATCGACCGTTACGTCCCATCTGTGGCGAGCCGGTGCCGGCATGCTCGGCAAGACCAACATGGATGAGTTCGCCATGGGCTCATCGAACGAGACGAGCTACTACGGTAGCGTCGAGAGCCCGTGGCGGCGGCCCGGCGACAACCGCCCGCTCGTGCCGGGTGGCTCGAGTGGTGGCTCGGCCGCGGCTGTAGCCGCCGGCATCGCCATGGGGGCGACCGGCACCGACACGGGCGGCTCGATCCGGCAGCCAGCCGCCTTCTGTGGTGTCGTCGGCCTCAAGCCGACCTACGGCCGTTGCTCACGGTGGGGCATCGTCGCCTTCGCCTCGTCGCTCGATCAGGCCGGGCCGATCACCCGCACGGTGCGCGATGCCGCCATCATGCTGCGCGCCATGGCCGGCCACGATCCCCGCGATTCGACCTCGGTCGATGTGCCGGTGCCGGACTACGCGGCGGCACTGAGCGGCGACATCAAGGGGCTGCGGGTCGGTGTGCCCGAGGAGTATCGGCTCGACGGCATGCCCGAAGAGATCGAGCGCCTGTGGCAACGGGGCGTCGCATGGCTCGAGCACGCCGGTGCCGAAGCGGTGCCCGTGAGCCTTCCCCACACGCGCTATGCGCTGCCGACGTACTACATCGTCGCGCCGGCCGAGGCGTCGTCGAACCTCGCGCGCTACGACGGCGTCCGTTACGGCCTGCGGGTCGAAGGCGAGACGCTTGAGGAGATGTACGAGAATACGCGCGGCGAGGGCTTCGGCGCCGAGGTCAAGCGGCGGTTGCTGATCGGCACCTACGTGCTCTCGGCTGGCTACTACGATGCCTACTACATCAAGGCGCAAAAGGTGCGGAACCTGATTGCACGGGACTTCGCCGATGCCTATCACGCGGTCGATGTGATCCTGACTCCGACCGCGCCGTTCGCGGCCTTTGGCTTTGGCGAGAAGTCGGACGATCCGATCGCCATGTACATCAACGACGTGTTCACGGTGCCGTCGAGCCTGGCCGGCCTACCCGGGATATCCGTGCCCGCGGGCCTCGCGCGCGATTGCCTGCCGCTCGGCCTCCAGCTCCTCGGCAAGCCGTTCGATGAGGAGACCATGCTGCGCGTCGCCGACGTGCTCGAGACTGCCGCCAACTTCGACCACAAGCCCGAGCCATGGTGGCTAAACTAAGTGGCTGAAGCGCCGATGATCGAGGGGGCGAGTGGGCCGTGGGAGGTCGTGATTGGGCTCGAGATCCATGCCCAGGTGATCTCCCAGGCCAAGCTCTTCTCCGGTCCCGCCACGGCTTTTGGCGCTGAGCCCAACACCCAGGTCAGCCTGATCGATGCGGCGATGCCGGGCATGCTGCCGGTCATCAACCGCCATTGCGTCGAGCAGGCGATCCGCACCGGCCTGGGCCTGAAGGCCGCGATCAACCTGACCTCGGTGTTCGACCGCAAGAACTACTTCTACCCGGACCTCCCCGCCGGCTATCAGATCTCGCAGTACACCCAGCCGATCGTCGGCGAAGGCACGGTGGTGCTTGACCTCGCGGACGGTGGCACCCGCGAGATCGGCATCACGCGGCTTCATCTCGAGCAAGATGCCGGCAAGAGCCTGCACGACCAGCACCCGAACCAGTCCTATGTCGATCTCAACCGCGCCGGCGTCGCGCTGATGGAGATCGTCTCCGAGCCTGATCTGCGCTCGGCGGAGGAGGCGGGGGCATACATCCGCAAGGTTCGCGCCATCCTGCGCTACCTCGGCACCTGCGATGGCAACATGCAGGAGGGATCGCTGCGGGCCGATGTCAACGTCTCGGTGCGCCACCCGGGCGATGCCTTGGGCATCCGCTGCGAGATAAAGAACGTGAACTCGATCCGGTTCATCCAACAGGCGATCGACTACGAGGCGGCCCGCCAGGTCGAGGTCTTGGAGGGCGGCGGTATCGTTAATCAGGCGACGCGCCTGTTCGATCCTGCGGCCGGTATCACCCGCGAGATGCGCACCAAGGAGGAAGCGCACGACTACCGTTACTTCCCCGATCCCGACTTATTGCCGCTCGAGCTCGACATGGATTGGGTCGAGGAGGTGAAGGCAAGCCTGCCGGAGCTGCCCGATGCTAGGAAAACGCGCTTCGTCGCTGACTACGGACTTTCCGCCTACGATGCCGAGGTGCTCGTCGCCGAGAAGGAGACCGCGGAATTCTATGAGGCGGTCGCCCAAGGTCGTGACGCCAAGGTCGCCGCCAACTGGGTGATCGGCGACCTGTTCGGTGCGTTGAACAAGGCGGGACGCGGCATCGGCGAATCGCCGGTCTCGACCACGCAGCTAGGCGGCCTCCTTGACTTGATCGCGGATGAGACCATTTCGGGACGCATGGCCAAGGACGTGTTCGAGGCCATGTTCGAGACCGGCAAGGCCGCCGCCGCCATCGTCGAGGAGCGTGGCCTGCGCCAGATCACCGATACCGGCGCCATCGAGGCGGCGATCGCCGAGGTGCTGGGACGCGAGGCGGGCAAGGCCGCGGAGTACCGTGGCGGCAAGCAGAAGCTATTCGGCTTTTTCGTCGGCCAGGTCATGAAGGCCACCGAGGGCAAGGCCAACCCAAAGCTCGTCAACGAGCTGTTGCACAGAAAACTGGATCCGTGAGGAGTACCCGATGATCGATCTCTACACCTGGCCGACCCCCAATGGGCACAAGATCCACATCATGCTCGAGGAAACCGGCATCCCCTACAATGTCATCCCCGTCGACATCGGGGCGGGCGATCAGTTCGAGCCCGACTTCCTCAAGATCAGCCCCAACAACAAGATGCCGGCCCTGGTCGATCCCGACGGACCCGACGGTAAGCCGATCTCGATCTTCGAATCCGGCGCCATGCTGCTCTATCTCGCCGAGAAAAGCGGGCGGTTCATGCCCACCGAGGCCCGCGCGCGGTTCGATACCTTGCAGTGGTTGATGTTCCAGATGGGAGGCATCGGCCCGATGCTCGGCCAGGCACACCATTTCCGCATCTACGCCGAGGACAAGGCGCCCTACGCCACCGAGCGCTATACCCGAGAGGCCAACCGCCTCTACGGCGTCCTTGAGCGCCAGCTCGAGGGCCACGACTGGGTCGCCGCTGATCAGTACACCATCGCCGACATGGCGATCTTCCCATGGCTGCGCTCGGCCGAGAACCAGGGCGTCGACTGGGCTGCCTATCCCAACGTCAAGGCGTGGTTCGACACGATCGCGGCGCGGCCGGCGGTCGAGCGCGCGGTCGAGGTGCTGGCCGAGCGCCGCCGCCAGGGCCCGCCGTCGAAGGAGGCCCTGGAGAACCTGTTCGGCGACAAGCAGTATGCGCAGCGCTGAGCCGGCCGGCCGATGAGCGCCTGGCGGCCCGCGACCAAGGCCGCGCAGGCGCTCGGCTGGATCGATGAGAAGACGCGGTCGCTCGCCCCGCCGATCCACCCCGCGACCACGTTCTTGCGCGATCCCGACAACGAGTATCGCTCGGGCCGCATCTATTCGCGCGACGACAACCCGACCTACGACCAGGCTGAGGCGCTGCTGAACGAGCTCGAGGGCGGCGCTGGCTGCCTCCTGTTCGCCTCTGGCATGGCGGCGGCGACCGCGGTGTTCCACGCGCTCGCGCCCGGTGACCACGTGATCGCGCCATCCGTCATGTACTGGGGTCTGAAGCGCTGGCTGCGCGAGCACGCCACGGCCTGGGGCCTCGATGTCGAGTTCCTCGACGACCTCGGTCCTGAGGCGCTCGGCCGGGCGCTCAAGCCCGACCGGACGCGCCTGGTGTGGCTCGAGACCCCGGCCAACCCGACCTGGCAGATCACCGACATCAAGGCAGTGGCCGGTGTTGCCCATGATGGTGGTGCCCTCGTCGCGGTCGACAACACGGTGCCGACGCCGGTGCTGACCCGGCCGTTGGCGCTCGGCGCCGATCTCGTCATGCATTCGGCCACCAAGTACCTCAACGGCCATGGCGATGTGGTCGCGGGCGCGCTCGTCACCGCCCGCGATGATGCGCTGTGGCAGCGCGTGTGCGTGCAGCGCCACGACGGTGGCGCCGTCCTCGGGCCGTTCGAAGCGTGGCTGTTGCTGCGCGGCATGCGGACGCTGCCGCTGCGGATCGCCGCTGCCTGCCATAGCGCAATGGCGATTGCCGAGCGTTTCGAGGACCACCCGGCGGTGGCCCAGGTGCTCTATCCTGGACTGAGCGGCCATCTAGGCCACGCCATCGCCGCCCGGCAGATGGAGGGTGGCTTTGGCGGCATGCTCTCGCTGCGAATGTGCTGTGGTGAGGCCGCTGCTATCGCCGTGGCCGCGCGCACCGAGCTGTTCAAACGCGCGACCTCGCTTGGGGGCGTGGAGAGCTTGATCGAGCACCGTGCCAGCATCGAAGGTGCGGATAGTCCGGTCCCGGCCGATCTCCTGCGACTGTCAGTCGGTATCGAGCACACCGACGATCTCATCGCCGACCTCGACCAGGCGCTCGCCAGCGCCGGCTGATCCAACAACACGCAAACGCTATCGCGGCGGGCTTGGCTTGGCCGCACGTGGACTGTAACGTCCGTCCTCCAAAAAACGGCTGCGGAGCTGGGTCGGCCCATGATCGATCTTTATACATTCGGTACGCCTAACGGCCTGAAGGCCTCCATCATGCTCGAGGAGGTGGGGCTGCCCTACCAAGTTCATCGCATCCACATCGGCGAGGGCGATCAGTTCAAGCCCGAGTTCCTCAAGATCAGCCCTAACAACAAGATCCCGGCGATCGTCGATCACGACGGTCCGAACGGCGCGCCCTACCCGGTCTTCGAGTCAGGAGCGGTCCTGATGTATCTCGCCGAGAAGACCGGCAAGCTGATGCCGCAAGAGACCGCCGCCCGTTACCGCGTGATCCAATGGCTGATGTTCCAGATGGGCGGCACCGGTCCGATGCTCGGCCAGGCGCATCACTTCGTGAAGTTCGCGTCCGAGAAGGTGCCGTACGCGATAGAGCGCTACACCAAGGAGGCCAACCGGCTCTATGGCGTGATGGATCACCGCTTGGCCGAGGTCGAGTTCCTGGCGGGGGGCTATTCGATCGCCGACATCGCCTGCTGGACCTGGTCGCGAACCCCGGACTGGCAGGGCGTCGACATCGAGGACTACGCCAACGTCAAGCGTTGGTTCGACGCCATCGCCGCTCGCCCGGCCGTGCAGCGGGGCCTTGAGGTGCCCTGATGTCGCTGCTCGAGCGCGGCCCGGTCCGGCGCGTGCGCGAGGCACTGGCGGCCGCCGGCGCCGAGGACGCGGTGATCGAGCTGAGTGAGACCGCGCGTACCGCTGAGGATGCGGCGAACAGCCTCGGTACCGCACTTGGCGCCATCGTCAAATCGCTGGTCTTCACGGTCGACGGTAACCCCGTGATGGCGCTTATCGCGGGCGACCGGCGCTGCGATCAGAAAGCGCTGCCGGCGGTAACCGGCATAGCCGGCAAGGTACGCCGCGCTGATGCTGACCTGGTCCGCGAAGTCACCGGCTTCTCGATCGGTGGTGTCGCGCCGATCGGCGTTGCGCAGCCGATGCCGTGTGTGATCGATGCGAGCCTCGGCCGGTTTGAGCGGGTCTACGCTGCCGCCGGCCACCCCAACTGCGTCTTTCCTTCGACCCTCGCTGAGCTCGCGCGCATTACCGGGGGCGCTGTCGACGATGCGATCGGGGTAGCGTAGCCGAGCTCCAGAACGCACGATCGAGAACGCGGCCCACCTGGGGCCGCGCACACGCATTGGGTCTGATCGGTATGTGTGGGGGCGGGATTGGCCGCCCCGTCCTCGTCGGCTCGCTTAGGTGCCGAGGCCGGCGGCCGTGATCGGCACGCTCTCCCACGCCTCGCCCGAGGCGACAACGCAGGACTTGCCGGCGGGATTGGTGACGATGATGGTCCACGAGTCGCCGTTCGAGGCAAGTACCTCGACGACGCTACCGTTGGCCGCAAGTCCCATGGCGATCGGGGCCTCCTCGTAACCCTTGGCCAGGCGCTCCAGAAACTTGCCGCGTTCGCTGCAAACGACCTGAGCCATGGCCGGGATGGAGAGCACGGATAACACCGACGCTAGCATCACTATCTTCCTCAGCATGGCCTGTCTCCTTCCTGCTGGCCGTGGCGTTTCGCGTGCCTTCGCCAGCTGTTCCATTCCTCGTTTCGTTCTCTACGCTTCTTCCCTCATCGTGTGGTCATGCAACGCTGCCGTTGCGCTTCAAACATAGGATCGCCGGTTCGGAGCCACGTGTACCGACATCACGAAGTCGAGGTTTGCGAGGTAAAGCCGTCACATCGAGGCGAGAAACGGAGATGTTCGTACCCTGATTGGGCGTCTCAACCGTTCTTGCCCGCCGTTGACAGGCCGCAAGGGCGTTACTAGAACGGGCGAGGGCGGTTGCGACCGCCAGGGGAGAGATGGCCGAGTGGTCGAAGGCGGCGGTTTGCTAAACCGTTAAACGGGTAACTCCGTTTCGAGGGTTCGAATCCCTCTCTCTCCGCCACTTCAATTACTTAGCTCCTT
This sequence comes from Alphaproteobacteria bacterium, assembly GCA_965248765.1. Classification (GTDB taxonomy): domain Bacteria; phylum Pseudomonadota; class Alphaproteobacteria; order VGEJ01; family VGEJ01; genus CBDFKF01. The sequence goes on along the minus strand of CBDFKF010000002.1, from coordinate 400,946 downwards.
CTTTAGAGCCGTTCTCTGTGGCCAAACCGTCAAACATGTTCCCAATTTTGTGGCCACTCCGAGTCACGCCACCCAGGTATATCTCGGTGGTTTTGACGCTCGCATGGCCTAGGTGGCGGCTCAGGTCGTAGATGTCTCCACCGGCTTGAAGCCAGTCCCGAGCAAACTTGTGACGCAGGTCATGGCAGCGCATATCAACGCCTACACGCTTGGTGTAGCGGGCAAACAGGGTTGAGAAGCCGGCAAAGCGTTGGCCGTCTGCTCGCCAGAATACCCAGTCGGTTTCTCCTGGCCTGCGGAGCCGCCTGGGTGTTCCCAATATTGTGGCCAAAGCCTGGAGCGAAAGTTTGATGGTGCGCGTCAAACCGCTCTTGGTTTCGCGCAGGGTCACCTCGCTCCGGTCGATATCGACTTGCGGCCATGTGAGCGAGACGCCTTCCTCCTGGCGGAGCCCTGTCAGAGCCAGAAAGAGGACGATGCGAGATGTCATCGAGTTTCGCGGGGCGGCAACCACCGCGGCCACTTCGGCATCGGTTGGGTAGCGGATGGGTGGGCGGCGCTCCCGAATGACGCTCTTGTCGTACAACAGCACCGGGTTTAGCTCTATCCAGTCCTTGGAGGCCGCCAGGGCGCACACTCGAGACAGGAAGGTCAGGTCGCGGCGGATGGTGGCGTTCTTGGCGCCGGCCTTCTTCCTTGTGGAAACCAGCTTGGCGATGCGGGCCTTGTCGAGCTCGTCCAGATGCGTGTCGGTCAGAAGGGCGTCAAGCTGCCTTGCGGAGACCTGGTAGCGTTTCTTGGTCGACGGCTTGATGGCCGTGTACTCCGCGAAGAAGGACGTCACAGCGTCCTCATAGGTGTGTCTGGATCTCCCGGTCCACCGCTCTGCGTCAAGGCGGGCCTGCCACTCCCTAAGCCGCTTTAGCGCCGTAGCCCGATTGCGCGTTCGTAGTGTTTCCTTCCGGTCCTTTCCGCCAAACCAGATGCGGCCCCACCAGACGTTTCCCCGCTTGAAGATGCTCGCCATTCCTCAGCCTCCCGCCTGTGTGCCTGGATCCATCGGCGCACTTCGTCGAGATCGAACCGCCAAGCGCCACCTTCCGTCAAGCGGTACGCACCGGGTATCTCACCAGCAGATGCTTTGCCGCGTACCCAGCGCCGGGTAAAGCCCGTTTCCTGGGCGATGCGGGCGCAGGAGACCATCACGCGGCCTCCTGGGCGTCCGGCAGTGGTCTCAGGTGCAACCGGGCGCACGAACGCGGCTTCGGTACCGAGGAAGCCGTACTCGGCTTTTCAGCAGTGCTCCATGCCCGGAGGTCGGCCGGCGTAAGAAAGCCCGCCGCGATCTGCGCCTCGGTGTACTGGCGGGCGATCGTGTGAAACGCGAGCCGACACGCATCGCCGCAGAACCGCTTGCGCTGGCCGCGCCGCATTGCCGGCATCTCACCCTCGCACCACGGGCAGCGCTCAGCCATGGGCTTGGCGGGCCTCGGCGAGGGCGCGGTTCAGCGCCTGCATCTTCTCGGTCGAGCCGCCCGGCTTGTCGGGGTGATGGCGTTGCGCGAGCAAGCGGAACGCCGATTCGGCGGCCTCGAGCGGCGCGTCGGGCTTGAGGCACAAGACGTCGTACCAAGCGTCCGGTGGCGCGATCGCGGCGAAGCCGGTGAAGGCGCGCTCCATCATATGGCCACCGCCGTGGCGCTCGAGCTGGCGCATGCCCTCGATCGCGAGCGCGAGTGAACGCAGGTTGTCCAGCAAGAGCTCGTAGCGATCCTGCGCCATCGCCAACTGTCGCTTACTGAGCGTGAAGTAGACAGCAGCGCCGGGGATCATCGATATGGCGGCGCGTTGCGTAAGGCTCGCCATCGCGCCGGAGCGGTTGGTTGGTCGAGAGAACAACGCTGCGGGCCCCAAGCCGCATGAGCTCGTCGCGCAGCCGATCAACCACGCGATCCCAGCTCTGGCTCTGCCGCCCGCCCGCCAGCGACCACGCCCGGCAGTTCGGCTCGGTGCGCGGCCAGCCCTCCGGCCAGTGGAGCGGAAAAGCCTGAGTCACGCCGCCTCTCCCTGCTCGGACCGCCCGTCCAGGATCTCGTGCACCCGCGCGTCTAGGTCGGCGCGGTCGGTGCCGGGCAGCAGATTCACGACGATTAGCTGTACGGCGCGATCGTAGAAGGCGGAGAACGCGGCTTGGTCCATCGCCGCGAAGCTGATGGACTTGGGCCGCAGAACCTCGCGCTCGCCGATCCGCCACACGCTGTAGTGCCCCAACGCGATCTTGAGCGCGTCAAGCAAATCGTCCTTCGTGGCGAAGCGGTCCTGCGCCTGGAACACCACGTCGATCAACGCGAAGAAAAGGCGGTGATGACCGACATTGCGCGGCCGCGTCCATTTCACCCGTAGCGTCGCGCCGTTGGGCACGCCGTCCAGCGCCTCGACACCGATCATGTCCACTGGCGCGAGCTTGCCCTTCTCGGCGCGCATGAGGCATTCAGACACGCGCGCTGTCACCCCGCCGCCAGCACGTCGGGGTCGGGCTCGCCCTGGGCGACCTCGGCGGGGAGATCGGTGGGCGTGTCGGCCAGCGTGGCGCGATGATCGTCGGCCAGCGCTAACAAGCGGGCGTGCCGATCCTGGCATCGTTTCACGTTCGCCTCGCTGTTCTCGTAGCCGCTGCCAGCCTTTAGATTGTTAAGCGGGCCTTTGTTTTCGTTCATCCAAGCGTCGATCTCGTCAACCGTTTGTGCCGCGTTCAAAGCGGCGGCGAACGTCACGGTCCACGCCTGCCAGTCCGGCTGGTTGTCCTCGGTGATGCCGACCTTGATCGCCGAAGGCGGCAGGACTTCACCCGTCTCAGGATCGATCGGCGGCTGGGCCTCGACGGCCTTGGGCGGCTCGCGCTTCGGCGTCACGTCGCGGGGCTCGGACCTCGCGTTGCGCGGGATCGTCTCTATTTCCGATTCGTCCAGGAACCCCAGCCCGCAGATCGAGAGCGTGGCCCGCCGCTTGGCCTTGGTCTCGGCCTTCATCATGGCGTTGCATAGCGCGTCACCCTTGAGATTGCCGATGGTGACGGCGCCCGTGGATACATCCGTCCGCTCATGCTTGTCCCTGACCTTGGCGGTGACGATGAACACGCCGTTGTGCGTGCGCTCGGATACTTCCTCCACCGACACGCCGTGAATGCTCCGCAATTGATCGGTGCAGCCCCGCAGCGCATAGAGCGTCAGCTTGCTGTTGAGCGTGATGTACTCGAACGGCTTGGTCAGCGGGTTCAGCCCGACCGACTTGCAGACCGTCATGTAGTAATTGCTGCGTTCGGCGGGCGTGAGCTTCGACAGGTCGCCCTTGACGATGACCTGCTCCATGATCTCCGCGACGTTCTGCGGCGTGGTTGCGACTGCGGTGTCAGACATTTGTCATCTCCTTGATCGTGATCGCGCCGTTGCGTGCGCGGGTTGCCTGGATGCCGTGGGCAAAGGCCCGCTTCACGTCGGGCTCGACGAGTGTCTTGAGTTCCTTGACGGCGGCATTGAACGTCTTGGCCGCGCCCCGGTTCTCAAGCCAATCGGCGGCGAAGTTCGCCCAGGAATTGGACTGGCCCATATCGACCACACGCGCTGCCACCGGCCGGGGAGGATCGGCCGGTGGCAGCGCCACTGGCGGCGTCAGCGTCTCGACGCAACGCCAGAACTCATCAGCCCGACGCAGGAGCTCGGCCACGTATTCATCATCGCGCGGGATTTCCTCGAGCACCGGTTCCCGCGCGCCCTCGATGATCGACAACACGGCCAAGCGCGAGTCGGTGCAGTACATCTGCCAATGCACCTGCGGCATGTAGCGGGCGACCACTGTCTCGCGCGGCTCGAAGCCGCCGACATGCTTGGCTTCAATGACGGCTGGTTCCATGCCTTGCCCGGCCTCGCCCGGCCCCGCCGTGCCTTGCCCGGCCTCGCCTAGCCCAGCCTCGCCAGGCTTTGCCAGGGGATAGGCAGCGTCCCAGCCGTCGAGTGTAGCCGCCGCCCAATCGCGTTCTTGTGACACGACCACTTCTCCCTGTCGCGTCACAGCGCGCCCCACCTTGCGCGTGTACCAGCGCAGGTTCAGCACCTCCGTGTGGCTGCCGAGCTGCACCGGCCACACGCCGGACAAATCCGGCGGCTCGTAGGACGGATCGCCCGTACACTCGCGCCACAGGTCGTGGAGCGCGGCATCGTCGCCGTTCATCAGCACGCCGACGCGGCTGGCCGTCAGCTTGCCCTTGCGGGCCTCAAGCTGTTCAGCGCTCAGAGCCATCGCGGGCCTCCCCTCGTTGTCTGCCACCAGCGCCAGCACTGGCGGAACGGGCGAAACACGGCGTGGCACAGGCGGCTATCACGATCCGCTAGAGGACGAGGACCAGCAAACGATTGAACGTCGGTGGTGTCGTGCGGCAACGCTGTTGCGACAGGCGAGCTGCAAGACAGTCGTGGACACCGTGTGTGTCTACGAGCGAATGGTGCCCGATTATCGGCTGGATCGGCTGCGGGATGGGCTTGATGTTCTGGCCTTCGGTCGCTTGACACGAGGTCGCGATGTCGGGTAAACGTGGTTTTGACGTTCCAGTAGTGCGCCCGCCGGCCATCCGCCGCGCGGGTTTTTCTTTGCCCGGAGGTCGGGGTTGACGACGAAAGCAACGGCCAAAAAAAAGCGAGAGACGTTCTTGTCCGTGCTGTCTGAGACGGGCAGCGTGACGCAGGCCGCGAAGGCCGCCAAGCTCGACCGGGCCAACCTGTACCGGCTGCGCAAGAACGACGAGGCGTTCGCCGAGGCGTGGGCGGAGGCCGAAGAGCTCGGAGTCGAGGCGCTTGAGGACGAGGCGTGCAGGCGCGCGTTCGACGGCTCAGACACGTTGTTGATCTTCCTTCTGAAGGGCAAGAAACCGGACAAGTACCGCGAGCGCACCGAGGTCACCGGCAAGGGCGGTGGGCCGGTGACCTTCGTGATGGAGATCGGCGGATCGTGAAACACACCGTCCACTACAAGGCGAGCCCAGTGCTCGGCTGCTTCCACCAATCGGATGCGCGGCGGCGGGGGGTGCGTGGTCCGGTCGGCTCGGGCAAGTCGACGGCGATGTGCATGGAGCTGATGCGCCGGGCGCGCGAGCAGGCGCCGGGCCCGGACGGCATTCGACGGACCCGGTTCGCGGTGGTGCGCAACACCTACCGCGAGCTCAAGGACACGACGATCAAGACCTGGACCGACTGGTTCCGACCCGAGTGGTTCGGGCTGTTGACCGGCGATCTGGTGCACCACATTCGGGATGGCGATGTGGACATGGAGGTGATGTTCCGGGCCCTCGACCGACCCGACGATGCCAAGAAGCTGCTCTCGCTTGAGCTGACCGGCGGCTGGGTCAACGAGGCGCGCGAGATCCCGTTCGGAATCATCGAGGCGCTCGACGATCGGGTCGTCCGCTACCCGGCGGTGAAGGACGGCGGCTGCACCTGGCAGGGCATCATCATGGACACCAACGCGCCCGACGAGGCGCACTGGTGGTATCGGCTGGCAGAGGAGGAGCAGCCCACGGGCTGGGAGTTCTTCAACCAGCCAGGCGGCTTAATCGAGGTCAAGACCGCGAAGTTCGAGCCGAACCTCGAGGCGGAGAACCTCCAGCACCTAACGGCCGCGTTCTATGCGACGCGGATGGAGGGCAAGGGCCTCGACCACGTCCGGGTCTACTACTGCAACCGCTACGGCTTCGTGAAGGAGGGCAAGCCGGTCTTCCCCGAGTACCGCGACGAGATCCACGCAGCGGCCGAGCCCATCCCCGCGGTTAGGGCGTGGGTGCTTCATGTGGGCCTCGACTTCGGGCTGACGCCGGCGGCGCTGTTCGCGCAGAAATCGCCGGTGGGGCAGTGGCGGTGGATCGATGAACTGGTGACCGAGGACATGGGCGCGGTGCGGTTCGGCGAGCTGTTGGGCGAGAGACTACGTGGCGAGTATGCCGACTTCGAGGTCAATATCACCGGCGATCCGGCGGGCGATGAACGGGCCCAGACCGACGAGCGGACGGTGTTCGACATCCTGCGCGCGGCCGAGATCCCGGCGGTGCCGGCAAAGACCAACGATCCGGTGATCCGGCGCGAGGCGGTGGCAGTGCCTATGATGCGGCTCGTCGACGGCGAGCCCGGCTTTCGGATCAGCCCGAAGTGCGTTGTTGCGCGCAAGGGCCTGGGCGGTGGCTATTGCTACAAGCGGCTGCAAGTCGCGGGCGCGGAGCGCCATCACGACAAGCCGGACAAGAACCGGTTCAGCCATGTGGTCGAGGCGGGTGAGTACGCGATGCTCGGCGCCGGCGAGGGCAAGGCGCTGATCAAGCGGCCCGAACGGGCGCGATCGCGGCAACAGGTCGATGCGGTGACCGAGTTCGAGATGGGGCTCTAGGCGGCCTATTGGATGAGGCGCCCAGTCTGATGTTGACGGCGATGTTCCCGCGGCCCACCATTGGCGTTACGTACCGCCGCCGATGGCCCCGGCGGCAACCGGGGCCAGGGAAGGTGGCTCACGCCACCTCCCCCGTGCGTCTAGGTGAGGTACTGGATGGCCGCGAGAGCCAAAGGATCTTCGCGACATCCAGCCTCACTGTGACGCGAACCTGAAACGTCATCTTTCGACAACCTTTCAGATTCACGGCCGTGAATCCAAAAAGGCTTCACGACGCGTCCAGTCCAACGGTTTAACCGCCGTTGGGGGCAATCGGCCCACCGTTGGCGTTACGTACCGCCGCCGGTGGCCCCTGCTGGCTCCGCCGCTCTTTGGGCTTTCACGGTTAGCCCTTCAGGGCGGCGGGCAGGGGCTTCGCGGCACCCCGCTGGGGTTATCCGGCTGCCCTGCCGGGCCCGTTGCGGACCACGCGAGTCAATGGTGGGCGGATCGCGCGGGGGAGTCGAGTCGAGATGGGGTTCTAGGGGCGCATGGATATCTTGATGGCAGCGCCCTTTTGCCCGACTATTGAGAAATGGTGCAAGCGACGCAGAGCGACATAAACGGCCTTCGTCATTCGCAGACGGTCTCCACGACCGTCTTGGGTGTTGCGATCGCTTTGGCGGCGGCCATCGTCATGTTCATGGCGGGGTATGGCGTCTACCAGAACGACCGCCTGGATGACGACATCAAGGTATTGAGCGGCGTGGTGGCCGAGGCGAAGACCGATACCGCGGTTCTCAGGGCTGAGGTGGGACATCTGCGCGATGAGATGGCTGAGGTGAAGCGATTGGTCATCGGGGTGCAGGAAACCGCGACGGCGATCCGGGCTTCCACCGAAGCGACGGCCAAGATTCAGTCGTTTGTAGGCCATTGGCCGCCATTTGAATCGTGGGTGGAGATGAACACGACGTGGGGTGAGGTGCCGCCGGCACTCGTCGAAGACACCCTAGTGCTCAACGATCGACTTTCAGCAGAGGGTTTCCAGGTCTACTACTGGCTGACACCGCGCCAAACCTCGGTTGAAGGGCCAGCCCCAGTCGAGTAACGCTGCCCTTCGTTAGCCTCACCGAAAGGGCGGTCTTCGGGCCGCCCTTTTTGTTACTCGGCCAGGTACTCGGCGAAGATGCGGCGCGCGATCGGCTCGACCTCGGCGCGGGTCATGCCGGGTTGGAGCCGCGGATCGTACAAGGCGCGGACCATCATCCGGTCGTAGACCGTGAGTTCGGTGAGGTCGTGATCAGTGCTGAACACGCTGGGGCGGGGCGGCAAGTCGGTGTCCTCAAACAGGCCGACCGCCTGAAAGATCTCCTCGGGCAGGCAGCTGTCGGCAACCCCGGCGGAGTTATCGGTGCCGACGGTGATTACGGCTGACGTGTACTCGAACCGCTCGTTGAACGGCGCGACTGTTGCGCACCTCTGGCGCGCGAGCCATCGCTTGGTGATCTGACCGGGGAAGTAACCGTCATAGATGGCGAAGAACTCTCTGCGCGGCGCGAACACGATCACAAAGCTAGCGAGGTCATCGCCACTCGGCACGACCTTGAGGTCGGTGAGCTCGGCAAGCGTAAGCAGATGGAGGTTGGCAGCGTCGAGTTGACGTTCGGAGCCGTGAACGGCCGCAGCATGGAGCGGCGTTACCCACTTCACGAGCCGGCCGCGGCTCTCGGGTCTTCGCGGCCCCTCGCTGCCGAAAGCCAGCACCATGAACTTGGTGGTGAGCATGGCGGGCGTGACTGCGGTCGGGTCGGTGGTCACGCAGGCCGCGAGCAGCAGGACGATGAGAAGCGCACGCATGGGACGAAACTCTAGCACGAGGGTGAGATGGCGACGTTGACGATAGCGCCAGGGACGTTTTCGAAGGGCCAGCTTCTCGGTGGCGGTTTCTCGCGGTCTGGGACCCCGAGAGGCAGTGTTGGCAATGTGTTCGGTGGATTCCCAACGCGCAAGGCACAGATGGAACACAAGGCGTTCACGGCACTCACGAAGATGCCAGGGTTTCTCACCACCGTACCGCGCGTTCTGCAGGCAGGGATCGACCGCGGGGTGCTGCCCAAGAACGTATTCGACTTCAGCGCCACAGGCAGCACCGACCCGGCCCCGCTAAGTACGGGCCGCTCGACGACGCCGCTGTTGCTGCGGCGGCCGCAGGCGCGGCCGTCGGTGTTCGCGGAGATGGCGCCCGAAGAGAGCCGCGGCCTGTTTAATACGCTTGGTGATCCGAAGGGCTTCAACGACCCCGTCCGGGGGCCGGACCCCGGCCCGAGCGAGGCCGAGCGCGAGCAGCGCATACTGGACGAAGCGCGACGCAGGGTGGAAGCCCGCAGGCGCACGGGCTCGAGCATCGCGACCTCGCCCTTGGGCCTGACCGGGCCCGCGCCGGTACGGCGCAAGCGGCTGTTGGGCGGCTGAGAGGCGCGGTGCGTTGAGCGGCCTCGCCGAGACCATCATCAAGCGGGCCGAGCGGCTGTGGTCCGAGCGCTCGAACTGGGAGCGCGAATGGGCCGATACGCTGGAGCTTGCGAGCCCGCGCAACGCTGATGTCCACAACGAGCCGGTCAGGGGCCCGCAGCGGACCGTCCGCAAGTTCGACGGCACGGCGCCCAAGGCGGTGCGGCTGTTGGCCGCCAACCTCATGGGCTCGATGACGATGCCGTCGCTGGCGTGGTTCGGGCTCGCTGCCGAAGGTCTTGAGGAGAACAAGGAGGTCACCGACTGGCTCGGCGAGACGGTCGAGGTGCAGAACGCGGCCTATCGTCGCTCCAACTTCTACACCCAGATCCATCAGGCCTATCGGGATCTCGTGCTGGTGGGCACAGCCGCCGTGTGGATCGAGGAGAAGCCGATCGAGCGGCCAGGCTTCAACGGCCTCAACTTCCGCACCTTGCCGATTCGTGAGTTCGCTATCGCCGAGAACGCGCAAGGGCGCGTCGACACGGTGTATCGCCGCTTCAAGCTGACCGCGCGCCAGGCAATCCAACTATTCGGCGACGAGGCCGGCGAGAAGATCCGCCGCGCCGCGAACGAGGAAAAACCGGACGAGCGCTTCGAGTTCATCCACGCGGTGCAGCCGCGCGATGACCCGATGTTGAAGGATCGCGCGGCCCCGCCGTCGCTCAAGTTCGCGAGCATCACCATCGCCAAGGACGACAAGCGGCTCGTGCGCGAGGGCGGCTTCCGCCGGTTCCCCTATGCGGTGGCGCGGTGGGAGGTCGAATCGGGCGAGGAGTACGGGCAGAGCCCGACGATGGAGGCGCTGCCCGACATCAAGACCTTGAACCTGATCAACCGCTACGGGCTCGAGGCGCTGCCGCTGCACCTCTATCCGCCGTGGCTGCTGCAGGAAGGCACGACCATCGGCAACCGGCTGCGGCTGACGCCGGGGGCGATCAATGTCTTCGACGGCCGCGAGGGCGAACGGCCCGAATCGCTCGGCTTCAGGGGCCAGTTCGGGGTCGAGGACGCGGTGCGCAAGTACTACGAGGAGAAGATCAACGGGCACTACCACGTCGATGACCTGCGGCTGAAGGACAGCCCGCAGATGACGGCGACGGAGGTGTTCGAGCGGCGCGAGCAGCTGCAGCGGGTGCTCGGCCCGACGGTCGGCCGGCTCGAAGGCGAGATGTTGGATCCGATCGTCGAGACGCCGTGGAAGATGATGGCGGAGGCCGGCGAGTTCGGCGAGCCGCCGGCGGCGCTCAGCCAAGCCGCACCGGGCTCGCTGTCGGTGGACTACGTGAGTCCGCTGGCCCGCGCCCAGCGACTGCACGATGTGCGCGCGACCATGGATACCGTCGGCATGCTCGGGCCGATCGCTGAGGCGCGGCCGGAGATACTCGACATCATCGACTGGGACGCGGTGACGCGCGGCACCGCCGATGACATGGGCGTGCCGTCGAAGTATCTGCGCTCGAAGGATGACGTGGCGGCGGCACGCGAGGCTCGGGCCCAGGCGCAAGCCGCGCAGGTCGGGCTCGAGGCCGGGCTGCAGGTCGCCGACCGGGCGGCCAAGTTCCAGGAGAACCCCGCGTGAGCAGGCGCGATGAGGCGGTCAAGCAATATCGGGGCGATGAGAACTTCCGCAAGCTGTGCGACGCCGCGCGGGACGGCTTCGCGGTGGGCAACAATGCGGCGCTGGTGCTCGAGTATTTCGAGAAGGCAGCCGGCGGCGATACCTTCGATGCCGATCCACACCGCACCGCCTACCTGTGCGGGCGGCGATCGATCCTGTTGGACCTCCGCACGATGATCGAATTGGCAATCAACCCCCCGAAAGGATGGTGAGACATGGCTGAAGACGGAACCGGCGGCGAAGGCGGCGAGGGCGAAGGCGGCGGCGAGAGCTGGACTGCCGGATTGCCCGAAGACATGCGCGGCAACGAGGCCCTTGGCAAGTTCGCCGATGTCGGCGCGCTCGCCAAAGGTTACCTGGAGATGGAGACCTATCGCGGCCCGTCCGTGGCGCTGCCGGGTGAGGGAGCGAGTGATGCGGACTGGGATGCGTTCCATGGCAGGATGGGTCGGCCCGAGAGCGCGGAGGCCTACGGCATGCCGAGCAAGCTGCCCGACGGGTTCAAGTTCAACGACGACGAGCTAAAGGGGGCGCAGACGCTGTTCCACAAGGCCGGCCTCACGGACCGGCAGGGGCAGGCGATGCTCTACCACAGCGCCGTGGTCGCCTCGGAGGAGGAGGCCGCCGGCAAGAAGGCGCACGATGAAGGCATAGCGAAGCTCAAGGAGACCTGGGGCGATAAGTTCGAGGCTCACACCGAGGTCGCGAAGCGCGCCGGCAAGGCGCTGGGCCTGCCGGACGATCAGGCGCGGGCGCTTGAGAACGCGATCGGCGATTCGCACCTTGCGTGGCAGGCGCTGCACGCGATCGGCGTGAAGCTCGGCGAGGATCGGCTGATCCGCGGCGATACCGACGTGCTCAAGACCGACAAGGCAGAGGCGCAGCGCAAGATCGATGCGATCAACGCCGATCCGAAACACCCCTACAACGCGACCGAACCGAGCCCCGAGCACACTCGGGCGGTCGAGGAAGTGGACAAGCTCTACAAGATCGTGCACGGCACCGAAGAGGTGATCACCACGATCGCTGCGTAACGTCGCTGGCTAACCGGATGGCAGGGGCCCGCCAAGTGCGGCTAACCCCACCCGTCACCGGCCCGGCAGAGATGGGCGCCTAAGCCCCGTACGCGCCGACGTCACAGGCGCGAGGGCCCCCGCCACGGGGATAACCCTTCTGCGATTCGGCCGCTCTCTTGTCAGTGCTTCTGGCGGGGGCGGTTTTTCTTTGACCGGAACGTAGGAGGAATCAATGTCGTTCCAAGTCACCACCCACTTTGTCCAGCAGTACCGGGACAGGGTAATGCACCTCGCCCCGCAGAAGGGATCGAGGCTGCGCAACACCATCATGCTCGAGACAGTCACCGGCGAGTCGGCGTTCTTCGACCGCATCGGCGTGGCCTCGGCGCAGAAGCGCACGAGCCGGCATGCCGATACGCCGTTGATCGAGACCCCGCACAGCCGGCGCAAGGTCAACCTCGCCGACTACGAGTGGGCCGACCTGATCGACCAAGTCGACAAGGTGCGGATGCTCAACGATCCGCAGAGCGATTACGTCATGGTCGGCGCCAACGCCATGGGGCGGTCGATGGACGATGTGATCATCGCTGCCATCGGCGGCACCGCGCTCACCGGCAAGGACGGCTCGGGCTCGCAAGCCCTGCCGGCGGCGCAAAAGATAGCGGCGGGTGGCGCTGGCCTGACGAGCGCCAAACTGATCAGCGCCAAGGAGAAGTTGGACGCCGCAGAGGTGGCGGACGACGATCGGCACTTCGTTGGCTCGGCTAAGCAGTACAGCGATCTGTTGAACACCACGGAGGTTCAGAGCTCGGACTTCAACACCGTACGAGCGCTGGTCCGTGGCGATATCGACACCTGGCTCGGCTTCAAGTTCGTGCGCTCGGCGCGGCTGAAGGCCTCGGGCAGCAATCGGCTCTGCTACGCCTACCGCAAGACCGCGATGAAGCTGGCCATGGGCAAGGAGCCGCAGGCCAAGATCAGCGAGCGGGCGGATAAGTCCTACTCGGTGCAGGTCTACTACTGCATGGCCTTGGGCGCGGTGCGCATGGAGGAGGTGCAGGCCGTCGAGATCGCCTGCCTGGAGTCCTAAGCCGGACCTCGAGCTAAGGACTACGACGAGGAACAAGCCAGGGTAAAGGAGAACCGGCCTCGGGCTCGGACATCACGATGGGCGTCGAGCTGCCCATCGGGGCCCGGATCTACGGCTGGGAGATCCACCACGATGCGCTCGGCGCCAGCGTGACGCTCGCGCTCGGCGATGTGGCGGATGTCGATCGCTATCTGGTGGCGGCTGCCGCCAACGCGGCGGGGCAGCTCACCCAGGGTGCCGACGGCGCGATCGGCGGTGTCGGCTACAAGCTCACCGGCACAAATGATCGCGATATCACGATCACAACCGGCGGTGCTGCGGCGACCGGCTCCATCATCTTGATCGTCCTCTACGCGATTGACTGATCTCGAGGGCTGTCGAGAACAAACTGAATTGACCGGTTTATGTACCATATGAATTGACCGCTTCAGTTGTGGTTGTTGGGCCAGTGGATAAGGGGTCGGGCGCGGAGCGGCCGTCCCCTTATCCACTGGCCGGTCGCGTCGAAGCGGATCACGCGGCCTGTCTGTGGCTTGTGTTGATGGGCGATCCGTCGGCCTGGTATCGGGCCAGGCAGCGCGGCCCATGGAAGACGGCGAGGGTGCGGTCGGGGTATTCGTGGACCCGGACCCTTGCCTTGACGTAGTGGCGGCGATGGCGGTCGGGCGGGATCGCCAGCACCAGGCGTTTGTAGCGCACGGTGTTGTCGTTGGAGACGGTGCGCTCCTGCTGCACGCAGAGGATGTCGTCGAGGGTACCGGCGAAGGGCACGAAGGCGGTGCCCTCGGCTTCCGGCGGCACCGCGAAGCGGGCGTTGTGGCCTGGCAGGTAGAGCTCCTTGAGGAAGCGGTTGGCCTGGGCCATGTCGGTGATGCCGGCGAGCCTGAGCTCCTGGGGCAGGCGCTTCTGCAGGGTGGCGAACATGCGTTCCGAGCGCCCCCTTGCCTCGGGCGAGTAGGCCGGGATCAGCTCGATGCCGAGCTGGGCCAGGGCGCGGCCGAACTGGGTCGGATTGTCCTTGTCGACCGTGCCGCCGGCCTCAGGGGTGTGCCAGTAGTGGCCGGCGCGGTCGGCATAGAGCGAGCAGAACAGCCCCTTGGCCCGGATCGCCTCGGACACCCCCTGAAAGCTCGACATCGTGCCCTCTTCGGCGACGAAGAAGGCCGAGTAGATCTCACTGGTGGTGTCGTCCATGGTGACGATCAGGTCCCACCACTGATCGGGGACCCACGCGTGGCTTGAGCCGTCTTGATGCAGCATCATGCCGGGCAGCGCGCGGCGCGGCCGCTTGCGCCGGTGCGCCCCGCGCCTGGGCGCCGCCCGTCTTCGCCCATGGGCCTGCAAGCTCAGCCGCACCCAGTTGTAGCTGCGCTTGAAGGCATAGTCCGCGACCAGCTTCTCGTGGAAGTGCTTGGCGGTGAAGTCCCAGTAGCGGGTGTCGAACAGCGCCAACAGCGCCGTCACCTCGTCGACCGCCGCGCGCCGCGCCGAGACCCGGCCCAGACGGCGATCGTAGAGCCCTTCCGCGCCGTCCGCCTCATAGCGGTCGCGCCAGCGCCGGAAGGTGCGCTCTGAAACGCCGAGAACCTCCGCCGCCTCGGCTTGGCTCAAGCAACCCCGATGGGTGCGGCCGTAAACCTCCTCGAACTTCATCAATCTCAGTCCCTGCAACTGCTCTGTCCGGCGCATCCAAACCCTCCATAGCCTGGAGAGCTTCTAAATCCGGACAGATCGTCTGGTACATAAACCGGACATATCGTGTGTTAGTGACACGACTGATCTCGAGGGCTTGACAGCGGTAAGGGGAGGGGGGGGTTGCCCCTCCCCTCATCGCCAAACCTAGTTGTCCCGGGACAGGCGGTGATGCGGAGGCGAGCCGATGGCTGATTCGGAAGCGAAGATCGCGAACATTGCGCTCAGGCAGCTGCGGGCGAGCCCGATCGCCAGCCTCGATGACGATTCGGACGAGGCGCGGCTGGCCAAGGAGCTGTTCGCCGATGCCCGCGACTTCGTGCTCGACGCGCATCCGTGGAACTTCGCGGTGCGACGACAGAAGCTCAATCAGGAGGCGACAGCGCCCGCGTTCGGCTTCACCTACAGCTTCACCCTGCCGACCGATCCCTACTGCATTCGCACCCTCAAGCTCAACGGCTCGGACACCTTCCGCGCCGACGGCGACTTCTTCAAGGTCGAGGGGCGCTCGCTGTTGTGCGAGGAATCGACCGCGAACCTCCTCTATATCGCGCGCATCACCGACGTGCTGGGGTTCAGCCCGCGGTTCGTCCAGACGCTCGCCGGCTATCTGGCGGCGCAGATGGCTTATCCGCTCACCGGCAGCTCGGCCCGATCGGCCGCCGCGCGCGATGAGTACGAGCGGATGCTGCGGCGGGCGCGGCTGATCGACGGCTCCGAGGACTACCAAGACGATGCCGCGCCGAGCCCGTTCATCGCCGAGCGCCAGGGCGGCGGCGGCTTCTACAGCGTCAACAAGCAACCCTGACATGGCCCGCGTCTCTCCTGTCCAAAACCAGTTCACCGCCGGCGAGCTGAGCCCGCGGCTACATGGCCGCACCGATCTCGATCAGTACCGCCAGGGCGCAGCGACCTTGGAAAACTTCCTGGCGCTGCCGCACGGCGGGATCACCCGACGCCCGGGGCTCCTCTACATCAATGACACCAAGACCCACACCAAGACCTCGCGGCCGATTCCGTTCCAGTTCAACGTGACGCAGGCCTACATCATCGAGGCCGGCGACATCTACATGCGCTTCTATTGCGATCAGGGTCGGATCGAGAGCCCGCCGGGCACGCCGGTCGAGATCGTCACGCCCTACCTCGAGGCCGAGCTCTACGACCTGATGTTCGCCCAGGACGCCGACGTGATGTACTTGGTGCACGGCAGCCACGCGCCGCGCAAGCTCACCCGCACCTCGCACACCGCGTGGACGCTGACCACCGTCGCCTTCATTGACGGGCCCTATCTCGCCCAGCACACGACCGCGACGACCATCACCCCGAGCGCCACCACCGGCACGATCACGCTCACGGCTTCGACGGCGATCTTCGCGGCGACTGATACGACTGGCACGGGCGGCACCGGCGATTACGACCGACTGGTGCGCATCACCCACGGCGGCACCACCGGCCATGCAACGATCACTGGCTTCACCAGCGCGACGGTGGTGACGGCGGCGGTCCAGGTCACGCTCGGCGACACCGCAGCGGTGACCGAATGGCGGCTCGGCGCATGGTCATCGACCACCGGCTTCCCGTCTGCGGTGACCTTCTTCGAGCAGCGGCTGTGCTTCGCCGGCAGCTCCAACGACCCGCAGACCGTGTGGCTGTCGAAGTCCGCCGATTTCGAGAACTTCACGCCGGGCACCAACGACGACGATCCGATCACCGCGCGCATCGCCGCGAGCCGGGTCAACGTCATACGCTGGCTGGTCGGGGCGACGCGGCTGTTCGTCGGCACCACCGGTGGCGTGTGGCACGTCAAGCCGCCGCAGACCGGACCCGTCACGCCGTCCAACTTCGCCTATGAGCCGATTTCGAGCGACGGGGTCACCCGCCGCGTTGCGATCGACATCGACAACCGGGTGCTCTACGTCCAGCGCCGCGGCGTGCCGACGAACGACGGCAAGAAGCTGCGCGAAGTGCGGTTCCGGTTCGAGGACAACGACTTCATCACGCCGGATCTGACGCTGCTGTCCGAGCACATCACCGGCGGCGGCCTTGTCGATCATGACTGGCAGTCCGATCCCGATCGCGTGCTGTGGCTGGCCCGCGCCGATGGAGCACTGCTGAGCTTCACCTACAACCCGACGGAGCTGGTGGTGGCGTGGGCGCGACATGTGTTGACCAACGGTACCGTCGAAGGCATCGCCGCGATTCCCGGCGCCGATCGCGACGAGGTGTGGGGCATCGTCAAGCGCACGATCAACGGCGCGACCAAGCGCTATGTCGAGCTGTTGGATCCGTTGCGCAACACCGATTCGGCGCTCACGGGCACATCGGGTAGCCCAACCACGAGCTGGACGGGGCTCGATCATCTCGAAGGGCAGACGGTCGAGGTGGTCGGCGATTCCGCGCCGGTCGGACAGTTCGTCGTGAGCGGCGGGGCGATCACCCTCACTGACGCGGTGAGCGCGATCGAGGCGGGGCTGCCGTACACCTCGAAGGTCGAGACGCTCGACTTCGACCGGGGGGCGCCCGAGGGCACCGCGCTCGGCCGGCCCAAGAACCTATGGAAGACGTCGCTGTTGTTGCAAGACACGGTCGGCATCAAGGTCAACGGTCAGGAGGTGGTGTTCCGCACGGTCGCCGATAACACCGACATGGCCATCCCGCCGTTCACCGGCTACAAGCACATCCTCTCGCCGGTCGACTGGAACGATGCTGGGCGGCTGACCATCACCCAGGATGTGCCGCGGCCGTGCACGGTGCACGCGATCATCGCCCACGCCGAGGTGGGCGCACCATGAGCCTGTTCGGAGACATTCTCGGGATCGGGTTCGAGATCGGCGGCGGGCTCCTCGGCTTCAGCGCGTCATCCAATCAGGCCGACGCCTTCGAGGCGCAAGCCCGCTTCGATCAGCAGATCGCCGAGCAGCAGGCCGGCTTCGCACTGGAGATGGCGAACACCGAGGCGGCGATCCTCGAGCGCGAGGCCGCGGCCGAAGTCGAGATCGCCACGTTCAACGCGGCGGTGGCCCTGGAAAACGCTGAGTGGGAGCGGCGGGCCGGCGAGGTGGCCATTGCCCAAGCCGAGGATCGCTGGGCGCAGGACATCTCGGGCCTGCGCACGATGTTCGCCGCCGGCAACGTGGCGCTCGAGGGATCGAGCGGCGAGGTCGTGAGCGCGGCGACGGTGGAGATGCTGAAAGACTTGAGCAACATCGAGCTCTCGACCCAGAACGCCGTGCGGCGCGCCGAGACCCAGGCCGAGCTGTTCGCCAAGCGCGGTGCCCAGATCACCGGCATTGGCGGGATGGAGGCCGCAGCGGTCCGCCGAGCCGGCGAGATCGAGGCCGAGACGGCGCGTACGACAGGAGCGATCGCCTCGCGGGCCTCGTCAACCCGGGCGTCGGCGGCACGCACCCGCAGCTTCGGCAGCCTGGTCGAGACCGGCGCCAGCCTGCTCAGCTCCGGCGGCTTCGACTCGCTGTTCGAGAACTGATGGCGCGCGTCCCGCTCAGCTCGATCGGCCTGCGGCGCGAGGGTCCGCGTGTCTTCGACACACTTACCACCGGCGAGACCGGCGGCCGGTTCGCCACCGCCCGGCTGCGCCAGGCCCAGGAACGCAACTTCGCCCGGATCGCCGAGGCGCGGGCCGATCAGACCGCAGCCCTAGTGAGCCAAAGTCGGGCGGTTGAGGCGCTCGGCTCCACAACATCCGAAATCGGCCGGCTGTTCACGGCGGCAGCGCAGGAGCGCGAAGAGCGCGAGACGGCGTTGCGGCGATCGACCGAGGCGGCCAATGCCGAGGCGGCGTACCTGCGCGGCCTGACCGAGGATCTGGTCACGCTGCGCGCGAGCGATGCCACCGGCACCGACTTCTCGCGCGGGTTTGAGGAAGCGGCGCGGAAACGTGCCGATGAGGCACTGTCCGGGATCGAAGACGAAGAGCTGCGCATCGCACTCAATAACCGGTTCACCGCGCTTACCACATCGCGGTTGGCCGATGCGCTTGTCGAGGGCGACAGACGCGAGGACGCCAGCCACCTCGATCAGTACAAGCAGCGCCTTGTCGATCTGAGCAACGATGCCGTACTTGCACGTGGGCTCGATCAGGTGCTGATCCTGCAGGAGGCGAAGCGCCAGGGCGAGGAGCTGGCGGCTCAGGGCGTGTGGACGATCGAGGAGTCGCGCAAGAGCTTCCTCGCCTTCCGCGCGACGGTCGCCAGCGCGACGCTGCGGACCGACATCGCCGCAGACCCGGCTGCCGTTATCGCCGCTCTGGAGACGGACGCCTACGACACGCTGCTCTCGGAGGCGGAGAAAGTCGACTGGCGGGGAGAAGCGCAGCGGGCGCTGGAGCAGCGGCAACGCAACATCGCCCAGGCGGCGACCACCGAGTACCAACGGCGGTTGTCGGATCTCGAGATCGCGGTTGCTCGCGGCGAGGTTGGCGAGGCGCAGATCGAGGCTGCCTATCAAGATGGCGCAGGCTGGCTGAAGCCCAACGACCGCACCAGCCTGATCAAACAGGCCGACAAAGCACGGGCAGAAGCGCAGGCAGTGGCGGCCCGGGCGGCCATGATGGATGGGGCGCGCGATGGCGGCTTGCGCCTCGACCCACGCGATGAGACCGCGCGACAGGCCGTGAACGAGGACTATGCGCGGTGGTTCCCGACGGTCGCCGAATCGCCCGATGTCGTGGCGAAGGTCGTGCGCTACGTCGCGGATTTCGGGATCATGCCGGAGTCTCTACGCGCCGGCCTGCGCGGCTCGCTGCGCTCAGGCACGGTCGATCAGAAGGTGCAGGCGGCCGACATCATCGACCGGTTCAACACCGAGAACCCGGCGGTGCTCAACGACATGGCGGACGAAGATATCGAGGTCGGTGTGATGGTGGCCCGCGCGGTGCGCGCTGGCGAGGATCCAGAGCAAGCCGTAGCACTGGCTGAAACGGCCATCTATCAGGCCGACCCCAAGCTGCGCGAGGTGCGCCGCGAGGTCTTGCGTGAGGAAACGAACACCAACCGGGAATGGCTCACGAGCCACGTGCCCGGACCGACGTTCCTGCTGCGCGCGTTCGCAGGCGATTCGCTGAGACGGGCGGAGATACCGGACAGCATGGTGGCGGACTTCAACGCGCTGTTCGCTCTGCGCTTCCTCAGCTCGGATGCCGATGTCGACACGCTGCGCACGGCCACACTTGGCAAGCTGGCGAAAACGTGGGCCGTGACCAACGTCGATGGCTCGAACCGCTGGATGCGATATGCGCCGGAGGCGCTCTACGGCTTTGGCGATGACCACACGTGGATGCGTGAGCAGCTGTTCGCTGACATCAAGGCGTCGGGGCTGGTCGACAATCGGCGGACGATCGACGATCGCGTCCGCATTGCCGCCACAGAGGAGACGGCGCGGCCGCCGCGGAACGAGGCGCCGACGTATGCGGTGATGCTCCAGGACGATGACGGGGTGTTTCAGCCGTTGATCGACGATCAAGGGCGGCCGCTCCGCTGGCGGCCCGACTGGAACACGAGCCCGGCCAAGGCGGCAGCGGAAGAACAGGTTCAAACCGACATCGATGCTGCGAGGCAGTTTCGCGTGGAGCGAAACGCGGCGTTTGAGGCAGCGGTTGAGAGGCACGAACAAGAGGCCGAGGCGCGTGCCGATATCGAACGAATGCGCCGCGAGCGTTTGCAGGACTTGGAGGAGTAATGCCGCTGTTCGCACAAGAGCGCGAGGCGCTTCCTGGCGCGCTGTTGCGTCTGCCCGAAGCGCAGGAGCCGGTCGAGCCGCCGATGCCGGACTTCCTTGACGAGACGTTGCCGGCTGCATTTCGCCTTGAGAACACGGTCATCTCCGCGTTCGGGGCGCGGCCCAGCGCAGCGCCGATCGATCCGCTGTTCGATCCCTACGAGCACATCGAGGGTTACGAGGCCTATCCCTTCGCCTTCGTCAACGCCAACAGCCCGACGGACGTTGCCGAGATCAAGATGCGCATCGATCGCGAGCTGGAGGACCGCCGGATCATTGCGGATGCCGGCTGGGTTGGAATCGGTGCCAGCATCCTCGGGGCGGCGCTTGACCCGGTGAACCTGCTGCCGGTGGGCGGCGCCGCCTACCGCCTCTATCGCACGGCCGATGGCGCGGTGAACATCCTGCGCGGGGGACTCGCGACGGCACGGGCCGGCTTCCTCGGCTCGACGGCCGCCGAAGCCCTGCTGCACGCCAGCCAGGAGACGCGGACGCTCGGTGAGAGTGCCGCCAACGTGGCGACGGCAACGTTCCTGGCCGGGGTGCTCGGCACCGCCGTGCCGCAAGCGCGGCGGCTGTTCGGCAACCTCGATGAGCGGGTGCAGCGCGATCTCAACGTGCCGCCGGACGCCCAGCCCGATCCGGTCGAGCCCGGCTTCGTCAAGATGAGCGAACATGAGCTCGAGGCGGATCTGGCGCAATCGTTGGCGGAGGTTGATGTTGAGACCGGCGATGTGCCGGGCCAGGCGGCCGGTGCCGGGGCGGCGGCCGCGCGCTCGACAACGCTCGCCGAGGAGAAGCTGGTGGGCGTTGCCGGCATCGAGAAAGGCATAGCGTTCTCCGCACCGATGCTGCGGACGGCGAATTCGCCCTCGATCGAGACGAGACGGGCCATGCAGGACTTGGTCGAGACGCCTTACTTCTACGAGAAGAACGCGCTCGGAACGGCAAGCGAGATCGCCGCCGAGACGCGGGTGAAGATGTGGACCGCGCCGCTTGGCGAATCGATCGAGGAAATGGATCGGCTGTTCGTCAAACACCGGACCGGCAAAGCTGGCACCGCCACCGTCGGCATTCGCGTCGGCGACCGGCTGCGCGGGTTGCCATCCGACAAGCTCCGCTATCACCGCTTCAAGGAGGAGGTCGGCCGGGCCATGCGGCGGGGCGATGAGCACGCGATTCCCGAGGTCGCCGAGGCGGCGCGGGTGTTCCGCCGCAAGCTGTTCGATCCGTTGAAGGAGCGGGCGATAGCGGGTGGGCTGCTGCCCAAAGATGTCGACGTGACGACGGCGGTCAGCTACCTGACCCGGGTCTGGAACATCGAGCGTATCAACGCCCAACGGCCGGCGCTCCGCGGCATCACCTCGCGTTGGCTGCGCATCGCGCATCCCGAGCTCGACAAGCTCGATGCCGACGACATCGCCGAACAGATCATCGACCGGCTGCTGGCCGTGCCGGGCGGACGCATCGCGTACGAGACAGTGCCGCGGGCCGCTGAAGGAGCGGTCGTTCGCGATCCCTGACAAGCTGATCGAGGACTTCCTGGAGAGCGACATCGAGACCGTGGCGCGGTTCTACACGCGGACGATGGCGCCGGACGTCGAGCTCGCCGAGCGCTTCGGCCGCGCCGACATGGACGATCAGCTTGGCAAAATCGCCGATGACTACCAGCGGCTGAGCGATCGGGCAAAGAGCGAGAAGAAACGAACGGCGCTGGCGCGTCGGCGAGAGCATGACATCCGCGATATCGCCGCCATGCGCGATCGGCTGCGCGGCACCTATGGGGCGCCGGCGGATCCGAACAGCCCGATCGTGCGCACCTCGCGCATCGCGCGCCAGCTCAACTACCTGCGCCTGTTGGGGGGGATGATGTTGAGCGCGACAGTCGACCTCGCCAACATGGTGATGGCCAACGGCATTCTCCGGGTTGCTGGCGACGGCATCGTGCCGCTGGTGCGGAACTTCCGAGCCTTCCGCCTGGCCACCAACGAGGTGAAGCTGACCGGCACTGCCTGGGATATGGTGCTCGATTCGCGGGCCCTCAATCTGGCTGATCTCGGCGATGACTACGGGCGGTTGAGCCGGGCTGAGCGCGCGCTGACCGCGGCGACCAACAATTTCGGCGTTCTTACCCTGATTAGCCCATGGAACGCCGCGATGAAACAATTCACGGGCGTGGTGACCTCGAACCGCATCCTCGAGACCTCGGCGGCCTGGAGCCGCGGCAAGGTGCGGCGGGGCGATTCCCGAAAACTCGCGCAGATGGGAATCGACCGCCAGATGGCGGAGCGGATCGCCGCGGAGTTCACGGCGCATGGTGAGACCCTCGATGGCGTGCGCATCGCCCATACCGAGCGCTGGACCGATCGCGACGCGATGCTGGCGTTCCGGGCCGCCGTTCAGAAGGACGTGGACGCGACGATCGTAACCCCCGGCATCGGTGATCGGCCGCTGTGGATGAGCGCGGAGCTCGGCAAGGTCATCGGGCAGTTCCGCTCTTTCGCCTTCGCCTCGACGCAGCGGGTGTTTATCGCTCGGCTGCAACAACGCGATGCGGCGGCGCTGAACGGCGCGCTCCTCGCGGTCGGTCTCGGCATGATGGTCTATGCCAGCAAGACGTGGCTCGCCGGGCGCGAGGTGAGCGACGATCCGGCCGTGTGGGTGACCGAAGGCGTCGATCGCTCGGGCATCACGGGCTTCCTCTACGACATCAACAACATCGTCGAGAAGGGCTCCCGCGGCACCGTCGGGGTCAGCGCGTTGACGGGCGGGCCGACGATGAGCCGCTACGCCTCGCGCTCGATTACCGGCGCGGTGTTCGGCCCGAGCATCGGCTTCTCGGAGGATCTTGTTCGCCTGGTCGGTGCCGGCGCAGTCGGCGACTGGCGGCAGTCGGATACCCGCGCTGCGCGTCGGCTCGTGCCTTATCAGAACTTGTTCTATGCCCGGCGGCTGTTCGACATCGCCGAGGAAGGAGCCAACGAGGCGTTGGGAGTGAAGCGATGACGGTCTCTTCGACGATCAAACGGAACGACTACACGGGCAACGGGTCGAACACGATCTTCCCCTACCAGTTCAAGGTCTTCGCCTCGACCGAGCTCGAGGTCTACCTGGACGGCGTGCTGCAGGCCTCGGGCTATACCGTCTCGGGCGTCGGCAACGATGCCGGTGGCAACGTCACGTTCACGACGGCGCCGGCGAGCGGGGTCAAGGTCACGCTTCTGCGCAAGCTACCGCTGACCCAGCCCACCGACCTGCCGACCCAGGGCCCGCTCAGCACCACCTCGGTCGAGAACCAGCTCGATCGGCTGGTGATGCTTACCCAACAGTTGCAAGAACAGTTCGACCGGGCGCTGTTGCTGGTGGTCGAATCGACGCTGAGCGGGCTCACGCTCACGCCCGAGGCCTCGACGTATCTGCAATGGAACGCGACCGCGAACGGCATCACCAACGTCTCATCGGTGACGCCCAGCACGACCACTGTGACATCGTTCATGGAGACCTTGCTGGACGATGCGACGGCCGGCGCTGCGCGGCAAACGCTCGCCATCCCGCTCAACGATCTGCTAGCCAAGACGACCGCCTACACAGTGGTCGCGGCCGACAACGGCAGGCTGATCACATGCTCGGGCAACTTCACGCTGACGCTGCTCTCCGCCGCCACGGCCGGGGCTGACTTCACGCTGGCGATCGCGAACATTGGGACGAACCTGATCACGATCGACCCGAACGCGGCGGAGACGATCAACAGGGATGCGACGCTCGTGCTCGGGCCCGACGAGTCGGCGATCCTCTACTGCGACGGCACGAATTGGCTCATCGCCGGGCTGACCCGGCGCGCCTTCCCGAAGAACCACATCGCCGGGCTGACGCTCTCGAACGGCACCGATACCGACCACGACACCGATATTGCGGTGGGCGAGTGCCGCGACGATGCGGACAGCCTCAACATCTCGGTCGCAACGATCCTCACAAAACAGATCGATGCGGCGTGGGCGGTCGGCCACAACGCCGGCGGGCTCGATACCGGGGCGGTGGCGGCGGATTCGATCTATGCCATATGGCTGATTGAGCGGCCGGATACCGGCGTCGTCGATGCTATCTACACGCTCTCGTTCGCGACGCCGCTGATGCCTACCAATTACACCATCAAGCGGCTGATCGGCGCCGTCGTCACCAACTCGTCGGCCAATATCATCGGCTTCGTACAGAGTGGCGATTACTTCCGCTTCACCGGGGACGTGATCACGGACGTCAACGATTCGGCGATCACTCCCGCGACCTTCACGCCCGGCACGCTCTCGGTGCCGCCAAATGCTCTCGCCCACATCTACGGACTGGTGCTCAACACAACGAGCACGTCGAGCCGCGAGAGCCTATGGATCAGGACGAAAGACGCAGCGGACGCGGCGATCAACCAAGAGGCATGGCTGCAGGTTGGGGTCGACGCGAACTTCGACCAGGCGGCCAGGGAAGGGATGGTGCTGGTGAACGGGTCCCGGCAGATCGAGTACGCGGCCGAAGAGGTAAGCGGCGCGGCAGCGGTCGTTATTCACACGTTTGGGTTCATGATGTTCACAAGGAGCAACCCATGACCAAGGGGTTTTTCGTAACGCGCGATACGGCGCGGACGCCGGTCTATTTCGGCACACGCATGGACAAGTCACAGCTCGAGGGCACGCACGACTTCGTGCCCAGCGATCACGCTGATGCGCCAGGGCTGCGCGCGAAGATCGATGCGGCGCCCGTGGTCTCACCGCCGGCGACCGGTACCGACACGACCGAGCTGATCGATGCGCTCAAGACCAAGGGCGTCATCGTGGATGCGGATCTGCCGGCCGGCCTGAAGGCGCGCTACGACGATGCCAAGCGACCGTGAGACCTGCCCGACTGTTCCTGCTCGCAGCCGCCCTCTGGGCGGCTTTTTTGATGGGCGGCGTGCACCGTGCCGCGGGCGGCTCATCCGCATCGGCGCGACATCGATGACCACAACGAGGAGATGGCAATGAGCAGAGCGACATCGTTCAAAGGCCTGTGGGGCAATCTCAAGTTCATCGTCGCGTGGAAGACGTGGGCGGCGGTGGTCATGTTCGCGGCGGGTGTCGCCGTGGGGGTCGTCCTGAAAGGAGCCATGTGATGGAGGAATCGATTCGTAACCAGAAACCGGAACGGGCCAGCTGTTGGCGCACCAACCAGTAAGGCTTGCATAGCGGACGACGGAACGGAGCAGCACATGAGCAAGGAACCGACAGCGACTGAGGTGATCGCGAAGCTCGCGGTGCTCGAGTCCAAAGTGGACGCGCTGCACAAGCGGCAGGACAAGCTGGTCGAGCGGGTCGACGAGCTTTCCAAGGTCGCCAACGTCGGCAAGGGCGCGCTGTGGGCGGTGCTCAAACTCGGCGGCATCGCGGTCGCGATCGGGGCAATGATCGCCGCGCTCACCGGCCACATCCCGCCCATCAAGTAGGAAGTGGGGGTCAATGATCGTGCGGGCATACGACATCGAGGCCATGACCGCCCAGCTGATCGAGCACGAGGGGCTGCGCCTGAAGCCCTACCGCTGCCCGGCCGGCAAGCTCACCATCGGCATCGGACGCAACCTCGACGATCGGGGGATATCGGAGCAGGAAGCGGCGGTGCTCTGCCGCAACGACATCGACGGCGCCGAACGCGACCTCGACCGCAATGTCCCGTGGTGGCGGGAGCTGAGCGCCGTCCGCCAGATGGCCCTGGTCGATATGTGCCTCAACCTCGGCTGGCCGCGCCTGTCGGGCTTCAAGCGGATGCTCGCCGCCCTTGAGCGCACCGACTATGAAACGGCGGCTGACGAGATGCTCGATTCCAAATGGGCGCGCCAGGTCGGCGTTCGGGCGGTGCGAATCGCCGACATGATCAGGAGTGGAACGAATGTTTGACACACTCGGCAAGGCGCTCGCAGGGATCGCGCCGTCGCTGGCGGGCGCGCTGGGAACGGCGGTCGGCGGACCCGTGGGCGGTGCCTTGGCACGCACGGCCGTGAGCGCGATCGGCGAAGCGCTCGGGCTCGACACCGACGATCCAAAGGCGGTCTCGGCGGCACTTGTCACAGCGACACCGGAGCAGATCGCCGCCATCAAGCGAGCCGATCAGGCGTTCGCCGCACGGATGCGGGAACTCGATCTGCACGAGGTCGAGATTCACGCGCGCGACCGGGATAGCGCTCGACGACGCCAAGCGACCACGCGCGACCGGATGCCCGGCTTCATCGCCTTCGCCGCGCTGGCCGGCTTCTTCGGCATCCTAACCGCCATGATCTTCCACGCCATCCCGCAGGCCGCGATGCAGCCGCTTCTGGTCATGCTCGGCGCGCTGGGCACCCTGGTGACGCAGATCGGCGCCTACTACTTCGGCTCGTCGGCCGGTTCGAAGCAGAAGACCGACGCCATCGAACGCATGGCAAAGGGAGTCGGCTAGTGGAATACATCATCGCAGGCACAGTCATTCTCATTGGCAATCTGTTCTCGGGGAAGCCAGGTTCGCTTCGATGGGGGAAAGTCACTGCACTGTTCGGGTGGGGCGCGGCTTTTTCTCTCACGCTTTGGTTGGTGCTCTTGGTTTCTGGATTTGAGTCCTGGGCAAACGAGATCCTGATCCCGGTTTTTGGGTTCTGCTTGATTCAAGCTCTGACTCGTGATTACGAGCGTATTCTTAGGCCGGTCGCCGATCTCTGGTTGCGCAGAAGGGACGTAAAGAATAAGGGGTCGGATGAATGACGCGCGTATCGCTCTTGGGCCTCGGCGCCATGCGCACCGCCGAAAAATTCGGAGGCAAGGCTAAGTGACTGAGAAGGTGCGGGGCGGCGTTTGAAGAGCCTTTTGGTTTCAATGGGCGCTTGCTTCCCCGCACCTTGGGGCAAGGCACTGATTCCGCGCCAAATCTCTACACCCCTCAGGGCGGGAGAGAGCTGGGGTGAGGGGCCTTTTGGACATCTGATCCTCATGCCGAGGAGCAGCCCGGCGGGCTGCGTCTCGAAGGATCGCAACCGCCTTAGAGCAGGTCGCGCAAGCGGTAGTAGAACATCGCCAGTGTAAGGGGTTATTCGGACGGTTGCCGGCGTCGTGACCGGCTCTGCTTGAGCCGGTAGCTCTCGCCGTTCATCTCCAGGATATGGACATGGTGGGTGATGCGGTCGAGCAGCGCGCCGGTGAGGCGCTCGCTGGCGAACACCGTCGTCCATTCCTGGAAGGGCAGGTTTGAAGTCGCATTTACGGAAGCAATGGCGCGGGGACTTGGGCGGATGCAGGACGTTCAGGTGCATCAAGCGCGGATAAACACGCACCACGACGGCCCGTCGTAGCCAAAGCCGCTGTCAGCTCAGCTCATTGAGCAGCGCCTTCCCTTCCCTGAGATCAGGGGTGTCGAAGCCCTCGGTGAACCAGCCGTAGCTGCGGGCGAGTAGGTCGCGCATCCCGTCTTGCACCTCCGCCGGGACGTTTCTTCAGCCCGGCGAGCCTCCTCGTAAACAGCCCATGTGGTCCTCGTGATCGGCCGCGGCGAGGCTAGTCGCCGGTGAGTCTCTCGGCGCGTTTTCTCACCGCGCGCGTCATCGCGTTCATACCTAACAAGGCCAGGACCGTGAGGAGGAACAGTATGATCAGCCCGATCGCCGCGACATAGGACCATTCCAGCTCAAAGAAAGTCATCTTGTAGATAAAGACGGAAATGGTCTCGGTGGAGACGCCGGGGCCGCCGCGGGTCATGATCCACATCACGTCGAACAGCTTGAAGGCCTCAACGGCGCGGATAACGATCGCGATGGCCATCACGATCTTCATCTTCGGCAGCACGATGCGCAAGAACAGCTGACCCCAGTTCGCGCCCAGCAGGGTCGCGGCCCTCATTTGATCCACCGGCACGCCGAGCATGCCGGCGAGGAGGATCAGGAACATCAGCGGCGTCCACTGCCAGATGTCGGCCAGCATGACCGCGATCATCGACAGCACCGGATCGCCGAGCCAGATCCATTCCGCGTCAAGTCCTGTGAAGTATCTGACCATCTGGTTGATCGGGCCGGCCGCTTGGAACAGCATGAAGAACATGTAACCGGTGACCGCTGGCACGACCATCATCGGCAGCAACAGGATCGAATAGAACAGCGGCTTGCCGGGGAACGAGCGGACGAACAGCATGGCGAGGCCCAGGCCGATCATGAACTCGGTCGGCACAACCACCAACATGATCAGAAGTGTCCGCCAGATCGAACCCCACAGAGCGGCGTCGCGGAAGATATCGCCGAAGTTCACGAACCAGTTCAGTGACTGGTGCGCCATGAGCCAACTCACCCCGTCGAGCGGCCCCCAGAAGCTGAACGCCAAGTAGAAAATCATGACAGTGGGGAACGAAAAGATGAACACCAGGGTAAGAACGAGCGGGCTGATCAGATACACGCCCAGCCGCCGCCCCCGTTCCTGCCAGGTTTTGCCCTCAGCGGGCTCCGCGGCGCTGCCGTTAGCTGCCAGGTCGTGTGTCGCCATCGCTCAAGTCCTCAAGTACTGGTTTGCGGATGCCGAATTTCCAGGTCGGCTTCACCTGCTTGTAGAACTCGTGAATATCGAGCCCGAGGAGGCCGTGAAGGAAAGGCGGCATCTCGGATGTCGTCGATTCGCCGACTCCGATCACGGGAATTTTGCTCGACGAGATGATCGTCACATCGAGGTCCGGCCGAAACTTGCGCATCGCCAGCGCGGTCAGGTGGCCGGCGGTGCCCGCCCCCAGTATGCCGACGCTGCGATACTCGCTCCGCGGCAGTTTCGCCCGAACCTCGGGGTGTGTCGGATACTGGTTTTGGGCGGCGCCGAGATGCTTGCGAAACTCGAGCAGCCCAATACGCATGGACTCCTTACGCTTGCTCATCGCACCCGGTTTCGAAATATCGCGAACGCCGCGCGCAGCGAGCCGAGCTCATTGCTTGAGCGCACCGAAGGTGAGGCCGCGGACCAGATCGCGTTGGATAATCAATCCGAAGATGATCGGCGGCACCGCCGCAATGAGCCCCAAAGCCGCCTTGGCGCCGTACATGTGGCCGGTCACCGCCGATGACAGACTGTTCATGTAGACGGGAATGGTGACCCAGTCCTTGCTCGTCAGGAACAGCGCGACGGCGTAGTCGCTCCAGCACAGGATGAACACGAACAACGCGGTTGTGGCGAGCGGGGCGCGCACCATCGGCAAGGTCACATGGTAGAACACGCGCCAGTGGCTGCAGCCCTCGACCATGGCCGCTTCTTCGATCTCGATGGGCACCTCATCGAAGAATGTCTTCATTAGCCAGTAGGAGAACGGGATGTTCATGATGCCGTAGATCAACGCCAGCCCGAACCACGTGTCGATCAGATCGAGGTAGGTCCAAAAGACCATCAGCGGAACCATGACCGCTAGCGGGGGGAACAGGCGGAGCTGAAGGACCGTCAGACCGATCGGCTCGATGAGCTTGAACCGCGAGACCGCGTAGGCCGCGAAGGTGCCGACGACGAGTGCGAAAAGCGTGCCGAGCGAGGCGGTCAGCAGGCTGGCGAAGATCGGGCGGACCGCGGTTTTGGGCAGGTGGACATTCAGCCCCGGATACTCGGCGGTGAAAATGAACTCGAAATTGACCAACGTGGGTTGCCTCGGCAACCACTCGAGATCGACGGCGGTCGCGACGTTCCACTCGAAGACCGGCTTGAACGCCATCGTGGTCATCCAAAAGATCGGCAGCAGCGCAAAGGCGACCGCCAGCAGGATGAGGAGGTAGCGCCCGAGCTCGGGTAGAAGACGTGGCGTCATTTTCGAGGTTTCTCCCTCGTTCGGACGGTCGCGGCCTTGCCGATCGTGCTCAAACACCGCCGCCGCGCGTTTGCGACGACGGCCACCGCAATAGACCCACGGTAAAGAAGGAGACGGGCGGTGTGAAACTCACACCGCCCGCTCTCCATTCGCATGAACGACCGCGCTCGTTGCCTCAGGTCGGCATCTTGTCGATGACGGTCGGCCAAGCCTTGCGGTCCTCGATGATCGCCTCGATCATGCGGGTTTCGCCCTTCTTTTGCAGTATCCGCCGCCACTTCTTGGCCGTGTTCTGCATCGCCTCTTTGGCGGTGACGCTGCCCGCGTGCGCCGCCTGGATGTTCTCGTCCAGCGCCTCATGCATTGCCTGCGCGCCCGGCATGCTCAGCATCGGCGCCCCGTACTTGACGGTCTCCTGGATGATGTCCATGGCGTAGGGGTGGTAGGCCTCGATGATCAGCGGATCCGTGAAGTTCGACGTCTGGAAAGGATCCATGACGCCGGTCGGGTTGGCGCTCAGCCACGGGTAGATGGTGGTCGAACTGGCCCACTGATTGAACAGGAAGGCCGCCTCCGGATATTTGCTCTGCGACGAAATCGCGGTGCTCACATTGCCGTAGAAGACGGTGCGACGCACGAGATCGTCGCCGAACTGAGTGCCGGGCGGCAGGAACGCACCCAACTTGCCGCCGACCGTGGTGGCGAGCCACTCAACCGAATCGTCCGCGGGGCGGTCGAGGAACTTGGCCAGGTTGGTATTGACGCCGGCCATCGCCGAGGTGCCCGCGGCCATGCTGCCGTAAGACTCGAACCAGCTCCAGGTATAGGAGGCGCCGTTGCCCGCGTATTTGGCGTACTGCATGTGCTTCTCGGTGTTCTCGATGCCCGCGTCGGAATCGATGGTCGGGTTGCCATCTAGATCGAACAGGTACATGTTCGGTTGGGCGCGGGAGACGTATCGGCTGACCCAGGTTCCAAGCCCCCAGACCTTGCCCATGTAGTTGCTGTGCCCGTCGATCCCGGTGCTGTGGAAGTAGGCCGCCACATCGTCGATCTGATCCCACGTCGCCGGCGTCCTCAGCGCATAGCCGTACTTGTCGGCGAAGGCATTCTGGTGCGTCGGATCGCCGAACAGGTCCTTGCGATAGTACCAGGTCCAGAAATCGCCATCGTACGACATGCCCACCACGTTGCCCTTGTATTTGTACAAGAGCGCGTACACCGAGGGCGGCACGCCGCGCTCTGGATCGTCCCAGTCGGGCTTATGCTTCGCGACGAAGTCGTCGAGAACGACGAGGCCGCCGGCGTCCGTAAGGTCGCCGTAGTGGTTGACGAAGATGCAATAGACGTCGTAGAGGCCGGCCTGGGTCGTCACGTCCTGTATCATCTTGACATAGAGGTCATCGCCCGCGATGCCGATCATGTCGATCTTGACGCCGGTCTCCTTCTCCCACACCTCGAGCGGGGTCGGCGCGCCCTCGGGATGGCTGGTCGTGAAGTGGCCGACGGCGCCGTCGAACATGGCCACGGCCAGCTTGTCGGGCGCCTTGCCTTCGGCCTTGAGCTTCTTGATGCCCTCGATGGCGCGGCCGGCGGCCATGGTCTCGTTGTACTGATAGCGCTCCGCGCCCGGGAAGCCGGTGGGCCCGCCGGTCATGCCGGGGGCCAGCCCGGCCGCGCTTGCGCGGCGCGTCAGGAACCTTGGACCGATCCCGGCCGCCGACGTCAGCGCCAAACCCGCCGCGCCAGTCTTAAGCGCGCGGCGACGCGTCACACCAGTCTTGCTGCTGCGTTTCGTCATGAGTTTCCCCTCCATGCGAGGCGCGGCGGCCCCGGAACCGGCCGGTTATATCCGCGCCGCGTCTCGTTCGAGACAGCCTCAACGAGACTTTTCATCAGTTGACCGACCAAGTCAACAGTATTGGCCGACCGCCGGCTCAACGGTCGCGAGTATCTGTGGAATAAACGGCGCCAAGAGGGCTGCCCCTCGCTAGCTTCTCTCGGCAACCAACTGAGCGAGGGCGCAATTGCTGTGGGGCGGCCTAGAACTCGTTCATGCTCCACCCTCTATCTAGCCTAAACCTATGATTCTTATAACAGAATCAAGCGGAAACGGCATCAGATAGATGAGCTACCTGGGAAATGCGGGGTAAGGGGACAAAAGTCTTTGTGAATCCGGAAGATGCCGGAAGAGGCCGGATGAGACCAGGGTTATCAACGGTTTGCGGGGCGGCCGCCCTCAGGTGAGCGAAAACCAAAAGTCTTTGCGAATCCGCCGATCAAGAGGCGTGAAAGGGCTCTAAATCTCGATTTTCCGGCCGTTTCAGGGGGGGGGGCTGAATCGCCGGCAGAATCCGCCCGTTTTTTGCCGCCATTTCCGGTATCGCGTTTTGAGCTCGATGGGGTCCTTGCCAACCGTATATCGCCGCCTGCTGGTGTTGCTTCGGGACACGTCGTCACGCTATATGGACGGTGCAGGCGTCGGCGGGGCCGCACCTCAATGGCCGGCGCCCGAGCGGCGCGGATCAGTGCGGCGGCCGTTGCCTTTACTACGACGACGCCTTGATTGTCAAAGGGCGTGCTCTCCGCACCCAGGCGGAGAATCTGGCCGACCGCGGCCTAACGGAGGATGACGTTACCCGGATCGACGAAGTCCGATGGTTCGTCCTGGACCGTTTTGTTGTCCAATCCTGGGTCTACCCCCTCTTTATTGCTTTCTGTTTTCTCTGCTTGTTGATCGCCAAGTGGGCCACGTGACCGATGAGGCCCTGGCACGAGTGCTTCTGTGATCAGGTGTGCGAGGCCTTGAGTGCGGCGATGCAGCCGGCGAGCGGGACCGTTGCGCCATGTGTCTTGCGGAAGCTGTTGCGATCCCCAGAGGGGAATAGCTCAACCATCCCGTCGCCGTGGTTCCCGTAGATGATCCACAACCAGTCTTTGGGGAACAGCGTCACCATCGCGTCGATCCTGGTGGTGACGGGGAAGTGTCCGTCAGGCAGCATCAGCACCATTGCCTCAGGCTTGCCCCGCTGCTGACATCGCCAATTCCAAATGTCGGTGTCGAGCAACCGGCTTCCCTCCGTCGCGGCCTCAAGCCGGGCGATCAGGTCTTGCATCGACTGTTCCCAAATTTGAGGCCGGAATGTTCTCCGTACAGGCCCACATTTACCGCCATTGCCAGGGCGCAACCTCCTGTAACTGAATGGTTTTTCGGGCTATGATGGGAAATTCTCATCGGTTTGCTAAACCGTTAAACGGGTAACTCCGTTTCGAGGGTTCGAATCCCTCTCTCTCCGCCAAACCTCACGCCCCAACATTCTCCTGCCGCGCCGGGTGGGGCCGGAAAGCCCAGTATTCGCGCGGGTTTCGGCCTACGACCGTTGACCGCCGGTCCCGCGATTCGGCCCGAATCCGCTCTCTCTCTGCCGATATTCTCCGCGACTGTTGACCGCGCCGATTCAGTACGGGATTTCAGACCGTAGAAGTTTCAAGGGGTTAGCGGGATTTCAGATTTCGAAAGTTCGAAGTTCGTTCGCTCGGGCAAACGTCACCCGGTTCCAATACAGGCATTGATAACATTAACGTTTTTCGATTTCTCGGTACGCCTACAAGAACCGGCTGAAGTGCGTCGGGTGTGAGAACCACGCGCCGAAGGGCATCCCAATCGCGCTTCCTGACCGCTCAAACCGTCGGGCGATGAAAGCCGTTGTGCAACCGGCATTTAGCCCGGGCGGCGTTTGAGTGGCAGCGCCCGCCGCGCACTTGCCGAGACAGTCCCCGAACCGCCGCGCGGCTTCCAAGCGGCACTATAGGAAGCACGAGGTAACAGATCAATGTACGAAGGTGTGCGCTCCGGCAGCGTCATTCACTCGGACCGCACCGTCGGGCAGCCATCGCACATGTTCCCGCAGCGCAGAGCCGGGACGTGCACACGTTACCGCTCCGCAGAGTCGTCGCCGGACGTGACGGCACGGCGGACGCTTGCGGCGTGTAGCGTGGCGCGCTACAGTGAATCGTGAAGATCAGGCACAAGGGACTGCGGGCGCTGCACGAACGCGACGACGCGGCGCGGTTGCCTGCCGATCATGTGCCACGGCTCCCGCGTATCCTGTTCCGGCTGCAAGAGGCAACGCATCCGGGCAGCGCCGACGCGCCGGGCTTCCGGCTGCATCCCCTGAAGGGCGACCGTGCGGGCCGGTGGGGCGTCCGCGTCTCGGGCAACTGGCGCGTGGTATTCCGCTTCGAGGACGGAGAGGCCGTGGACGTGGACCTGATCGACTACCACTGACCGAAGGGGAGCGCTGACCATGAACGATATTGCGAACGATCGCGTCGGCCCGATGCCGAACCCGCCGCACCTGGGCGAACTCATCCGCGAGAGCATGAATGATGTGGGCTGGAACGTGACCGAGACGGCGGAGCGTCTCGGGTGCGAGCGGGGAACGTTGTCTCGCCTGCTGAATGGCAAGGCGGGCGTGTCGGCGAACATGGCGCTGGCGCTGGAGGATATCGGCTGGGGCACTGCCGAGCACTGGATGCGGATGCAGGCGAGCTACGAG
The DNA here is from genome assembly GCA_965248765.1 of Alphaproteobacteria bacterium. GTDB lineage: Bacteria > Pseudomonadota > Alphaproteobacteria > VGEJ01 > VGEJ01 > CBDFKF01. The sequence continues at coordinate 366,512 of CBDFKF010000002.1, read as the reverse complement.
CTTGCGCAGGCGCGCCGGGAGAGGGTCGCCGCCGAACGGCGCGCGGGCGCTCTGCACGCATGATCGGGCCTCGCGTTCGCGCTACCGAACAGGGAACTGTCCCGCCTGCTGCCCTTCATCCGCTCCCGGACTGCGGCAGGCTGTCCGGCACGCGGCGCAATGCGGGCGGCGCGGCCTGATGCGCCTGTCGTGGAACGAGGTGCGCGACCGCGCCGCCGTCTTTGCCGAAGACTGGAAGGACGCCGCGTACGAGAAGGGCGAGACGCAGAGCTTCTACAACGAGTTCTTTGAGGTCTTTGGGAAACGCCGTCGTGAGGTTGCCCGCTACGAGCAACACGTCTCCAAGCTCGACAATCGCTCCGGGTTCATTGACTTGTTCTGGCCGGGCGTTCTCATCGTCGAGCAGAAGAGCGCCGGGCGCGACCTGGAAGCGGCCTACGAACAGGCCGGGGAGTATTTCGACGCGCTGCCCGAGCGCGACCGCCCGCGCTCCATCCTGGTGAGCGACTTCCAGACCTTCGAGCTTCACGATCTCGACGAGCGCGAAGTCGTCGCCTTCCCGCTCGCGGACCTGCCCGCGCATGTCGAGGCGTTCGGGTTCATCCTCGGCGTGCAGCGACGGACCTTCCGGGATCAGGACCCGGCGAACATCAAAGCCGCCGAGCTGGTCGGGCGACTGCACGACGCGCTCGCGGATGCGGGGCACCGGGGGGTACGATCTGGAACGCTTCCTCGTGCGGGTCGTGTTCTGCATGTTCGCCGACGACACCGGGGTGTTCGAGCCGCGCGACATCTTCCTCGACTTCATCGAGACGCGCACCGGCGAGGGACGTGCGCGCGTTTGCGGCAAGCCTGGCGCAGAGGCGCCCCGCGACGGCACTCGATCAGATTTGTGGGATGGATCGGGACGATCACATCGCGGTCGATCTCACCGGCAACGTGTACACCTGCCAGAACGCGATGACTCCCGATCACCGTCTTGGTGATGTCTCCGCAATCGACGACATTCGCCTCACGACCTCTCGCCACCACTCCCTGCGTCCCGAATGCCGGGCCTGCCCCGTGCTCCAATTGTGCCATGGGGCGTGTATGTTCCTGGAGGACGAGAAGTTCGCGCAAGCCTGCGACAACAGCTTCACCTATTTTGCAGCTCTCCTCGCCGGCGCGCTCTATCACCTGACTCGGGGCGGCGTCCTGAGGGAGATCAAGAGCCGCGACGATACCCCGATCCGCAACCGTCCGGCGGACCTCGGGCAGGCGGCCTGAGCCATGCCCGATCCGGCTCTCGAGCAGGCGATCCGCGAAGCCTACGCCTCGGCGCCGTCGGACGTGGTGATTCTCCACACGCTGGAGCTGAGGCATCCCGCCTTCGTGGACGATGACGGCGAGCCTACAGCCATTCGGGTGGTACGTGACCACGTTGATCTCAACGCCCGCCTCGAGACCGACGCCCCGCTCGATGCGGGCAAGAAAGTGCGTTTCGTGGCGCTCGGCTTCGAGCTCGAGCTGCCGCCAGTCGACACCGCGCCGGTGCCCGAGATCGCGGTGACGCTGGACAATGTCAGCCGCGAGATCGTCCGCCATCTCGATGACGCGGCGACCAGCCTGCAAAAAATCGAGGTCACCTATCGGCCCTATCTCTCGACCGACCTCGAGGGGCCGCAGATGGACCCGCCGATCACCCTGGTGCTGACCGAGGTCGAGGCCGATGTGTTCCGCGTCACCGGCCGTGCCCGCATGCTCGACATCGGCAACAAGTCGTTCCCGGCCGAGACCTACACCGCGAAGCGGTTCCCCGGGCTCACGCGATAGAGCCATGCACTGGGCCGAGGAGCTGATCGGCCGCCCGTGGATTGCGGGCGGACGCGGGCCGGATGCGTTCGACTGCTGGGGCCTGGTGCGTTTCTGCTGGCGCGAGCGTTTTGGGATCGAGGTTCCGGAGATCTCGGTCGACGCTGCGGATCTGCGCGCAGTGCTCGCGGGCTTCCGAGACCACCCGGAGCGCCGCCGCTGGTGCCGGGTCGAGCCCGCTCGCGAGCGCGCTCGCGAGCGGGCTCGCGAGGGCGATGGCGTGCTGATGCGCCAGTCCCGCTATCCGGTCCATGTGGGGCTCTGGCTCGCAGTCGACGGCGGTGGCGTGCTGCACGCCGTGCGCGATAGCGGCGTGGTGTTCCAGATCCCGGCCGATCTCGCGACTCATGGTTGGCGCATCGAGGGGACTTACCGGTTCACGGGAGAGCGTTGATGCCCGCCACCGTGGTCATGCTGCAGAACCCGTTCCGCCCCGATCGGGACCGGGAGGTGCTCACCGTCGCCGAGCCGCTCACCATTCGTGCCTGGCTTGACGGACGGGGCATTCAAGAGGCGGGGACGGGCGAAGCCCGGACAGGGATCGAATCAGACTGGTTCGATCGCCCGACGATCTGTCTCCGCAACGGCGAGCCGGTCCTCCGGGCCGACTGGTACGACACGATCATCGCCGATGGCGACGTCGTGGCGTTCGTGACCTTGCCGCAAGGCGGCGACGGGAAGAACCCGCTTCGGATCCTCCTCATGCTCGCCGTCATGGTCGTCGCACCCTATCTCGGTGGTGTCATCGCAGGCGCGCTGGGCGTCACCTCGACCATCGGTGTCCAGCTGATCACGGCGGCTGTCGGGCTCTTGGGTGCGGCTCTGGTCAATGTCCTGATCCCGCCGCCCAAGCCGTCGTTTGGCAATACGCCCGCGCCGAGCCCGACCTATTCGCTGCAGGCTCAGGGCAATCAGGCGCGGCTCACCCAGCCCATCCCCGTGATCTACGGCCGCCACCGGGTTTTTCCGGACCTCGCCGCCACGCCTTGGACCGCTTTCGACGACAACGACCAGTACCTGCACCAGCTGCACTGCATCGGTCAGGGCCATTACGACCTCGAGCAGGTCCGCATCGAGGACACGCCCATAGGGTCGTTCGAGGAGGTCGAGACCGAGTTCATTGCGCCCGGCGGCAGCGCCACCCTGTTCGAGGTCGAGGTCGTGACGGCGCCCGAGGTCGCGGGCCAGGAGCTCATCGGCGTCAACGAACGGGAAGAGGGTGAAGACGGCTGGGTCGGCCCGTTCATCGCCAACCCGGCCGACACCAAGGCAACCGAGATCGGCATCGATGTCGTGATGCCGCGCGGCCTCTATTACGCCAATGACGACGGCGGTCTCGACGAGCGCACCATCGAATGGAAGGTCGAGGCCCGCGCCGACGACGACGAGGGCGCGGCCACGGGCGCGTGGAGAGCGCTGGGATCGGAGACGATGACCGCCGCCACCAACACGGCGCAGCGCAAGAGTTACCGCTATACGGTCACGAGCGGACGGTACGAGGTGCGCGCGCGCCGCACCAATGACAAGGAAACCGACGCCCGTGCCGGCCATGAAATCCGCTGGCAAGGCCTCAAGTCATTTCTCGATGACACGCCGGAGTTCGGCGACGTGACCCTTCTCGCGGTCAAGATGCGCGCCACCGACAATCTCTCCCAGCGCTCGGCGCGGCTGGTCAACTGCATCGTCACCCGCAAGCTGCCGGTCTGGCATCCGAAGACCGGCTGGTCGGGGCCGCGGGCCACCCGCTCCATCGCCTGGGCCTTCGCCGATGCCGCCCGGGCGCAGTACGGCGCCGGACTCGCCGATGCCCGCATCGATCTGGCGGCGCTGCGCGGACTCGATGCCGTGTGGCGGGCGAGGGGCGATCGCTTCGATGGCGTGTTCGACCAGAGCCTCACCGTCTGGGAGGCGCTCACCCGAATCGCCCGCTGCGGCCGCGCCGTTCCCATCCTGCAGGGCGGGGTCTTGCGTATCGTCCGGGACGCGCCCCGCACCTTGCCCGTCGCCCTGTTCGGGCCCCGCAACATCGTCAAGGGCAGCTTCCGGGTCCAGTACGTCATGCCCGGCGAGGACACCGCCGATGCCGTGACTGTGACCTACATCTCGGACCGGACCTGGGCCCCCGACGAGATCACGGCGAGCCTGCCGGACGGCATCGCGGGTACCGGTGCCGATGCGCCGGCCACGGTCGAGCTGTTCGGCTGCACCGACCGGGACCAGGCGATGAGGGAAGGGCTCTATATGGCCGCCGCCAACCGCTATCGCCGGCGCATCGTCACAGTCCGCACCGAGCTCGAGGGGCTGATTCCGACATTCGGCGATCTGATCGCCGTCGCTCATGACATGCCGCGCTGGGGACAGGGCGGCGAGGTGGTCGCCGTCGAGGGCCGGACGCTGATCCTGAGCGAGCCGCTCGACTGGGACACGGCCGAGGAGGCCTCCGAGCGTGCCCATTACATCGCGCTCCGTAGGCGCGACGGCACGGTGAGCGGCCCCTGGCCGGTGACGCCCGGCGCCGACGCGAGAACCGTGGTGCTGAACGAAGACCTCGCGTTCACCCCCTATACCGGCGCCGACGAGGAGCGCACCCACGTCGCCTTCGGCCCGGGCGAGGGATGGAGCCTGCGGGCCCGGGTGCTGGCCGTCCGGCCGCGCGGCGAGCAGGTCGAGATCACCGCCGTCGGTGAGGACGCCCGCGTGCACGAGGCTGAGCAGGCCGCCTGAACGGCTCCCTCTTCAACAACCCCCTTGTGATGAATCAAGCCGCCCTCGAGGTGGCTGCCGAGCGTCGCGCTGTGTATCGGTGATCGGGGCGGAGGAGACATTGTGACTGACACCAATCTCCTTGAGATCGAGCGGGTGCGCGCGGAAGCAGCCGCCGCGCTCGCCAAACACGAGATCGCCTGCGAGCGCCGCTACGGTCAGCTGAAAACGGAGCTCTCGACGATCAGGGCGCTGCACAACCGCAATACGCGCCTGCTCTACGTCGTGCTCGGCGGCATGCTCGCCGTGGCCGCGAAAGCGTTCTGGCCGGCTCTATTCGGCGGCTGACCTCAACCGGGTCGCGCCACCCTCCGACCCCCCTCATCCCCAACCATTGGAGACACCACGATGCTGACCCTGATCGGTAGCTTGCTGGGATTCGCTAGCAGCGCTCTTCCCGACCTGCTCGGTCTGTTCAAGGACTGGCAGGACCGCAAGCATGAATTGGCCATCCTCGATCGCCAGATGGAGGTCCAAAAACTCGGACACCTCCAGCGCCTCGAGGAGATCGAGGCCAAGGCCGATATCGCCGAGAGCAAGGCCCTCTATAAGCACGACGCGCCGGTCGGCGTTGGTTGGGTGGACTCTCTCAGAGCGTCGGTCCGCCCGCTGATCACCTATGCCTTCTTCATCCTGTTCGCGTGCGTCAAAGGCTCCGGCCTCTATCTCCTGATCGTGGTCGAGGGCCTGCTTATCGCCGAGGCCCTGCCGCGCATCTGGGACGCTGAGACCCAGGCGCTGTTCGCCGCGGTGATGAGCTTCTGGTTCGGCAATCGCACGCTCTCGAAGCTCAGGGAGTGGCGCTGATGCGTCACGTCACCGATGAGGGCCTCGATCTGATCAAGCGCTTCGAGGGCTTCGAGCCCGAGATCTATATCTGTCCGGGCGGCTGGCCCACCATCGGCTACGGCCATGTGGTTCGGGATCACGAGCGGAAGCGGTTCGCGGACGGCATCGACGAAGCCGCGGCCGAGGAGCTGCTGCGCCGCGATATCGAAACTGCTGCGCACGCTGTGCTCCGCCTGATCCGGGTGCCGCTCGAGGACGGGCAGTTCGACGCGCTCGCCTCCTTCGCCTTCAATCTTGGCGCCGGCGCGCTGCAGCGCTCGACGCTCCGGCGGAAGGTGAATCGCGAAGATCACTGCGCGGTGCCGGGCGAGTTCCGGCGCTGGGTCCGGGCTGGCGGGCGCAAGCTCAAGGGATTGATCCGGCGGCGGGAGGCCGAGGCTGAACTATACGCCAGCCAACCAGTCGGACGCCGCCCAGACCGCACGCAGATCGGCTCAAGGAGTTCAAGACAACGTCTCACTTCCTGATGCGTTGCAGAATAGAAACGCTGAGTTCTTGTGCCTCCGCAACTTGCGCGGCGGTCATGCGCTGCCGGACAAAGCCTTTGGCTTTTTTGGCCTGCTCAACTCCTTGCGCAGCTGCAAGATTGAACCAGGCAAAGGCCCGGACATAATCCTCCGGCACGCCCTCGCCGTCGGCATACATGACACCGAGGTTGAACTGGGCGCGGGCGTGCCCCTGCTCGGCGGCCTTTCGGTACCACTTCACGGCCTCGGCATCGTCCTCCGGCACACCCTCGCCATCGGCATACATGTTACCGAGGAAGAATTGGGCGCCCGCGAGCCCCTGCTCGGCAAGCGGCAACCACTCTTTGTAAGCGGTTGCGTAGTCGCCCCTCTCATAAGCTTCCACACCCGCCCGAAAGTCGGCCGCGGCCACCGACGACCAGAGCAAGATCGGCACGATTAACAGCAGCTTGACGATTGGTTTCATTGCGTTGGCCGTCCCAAGAAAGCCTGATGCCACCATACGATGTTGCGGAACTCAGGCCAACGACAGCGCCTGCATAGGCAGTGGAACGCAACGCGGGTTAAGCGTTTTCCCGGTTGGTTCTCCGCGACCTGTCAGTCGAACGATGCCCTCGACGATCCACGAAATGGCGAAATACCAGGAAAGGGCTGTCAGCAGGAAACACATCCGATTCGAGAATAGATCGCCGCTCTTTCGCCTAAGGAAAAAAGTATCATCGCTCCTTATTTTAAACTCGGAAATCGCGCAGGAAGTCAGCATGCTCCTCGAGCACGACGGTTCGAACACCATCGCGAGAGAGCAGCACTCCCAACATCATGCCGGCGGGCCCGCCGCCGACGATGCAGCATGTAGTTTCAAAGGCCGCGGTCACAAACGCCTCTGCCCGACACAGAGGTAGATGGCACCGGCGTAGAACTCCTTGTACAGGACCTCGTCCAGGTGCCGCCTAACTGACTCCCAGGGCGTTCGCTCGGCGTAGGCAGGGCTCACTCCAAAGGGCCGGAGGGGCCAAGCTCCGAAACGAACCATCCACTCCGGCAGTCCTTCCGGTCGCTTCATCTCCAAGATGGCAAGGCGTCCCCCGGGACGCAGCGCCTCCGCCGCCCTCCGGATGACACCGTCGTAGTCATCGACCATCGTCATTGCGAAGGTGGACAGCACGCCTCCCATGTTGCCCGGAAACGCATAGTCTGCCGCGTCGGATTCCACCAGCTCGACATTTCCCCATCCCGTTCTCTCCACGCGATGCCGGGCTTCGCGCAGCATGGCGTCGGTAAGGTCGACGCCGATGATGCGCCCTGAGGCGGTGACGGCGCGTTCCAGCCAGGGAAAGTTCCCTCCGGTGCCGCATCCGAGGTCCACCACGGTGTCGCCCGGGAAAACATTCAGTGCCTCGACCGCACTGCGACGGTACGTGCTCACTCGAGCGCCCGCGAGGCGAAAAAGCACGCCGAGCCGGTCATAGTGGGGGGCGCGTCGACGATAGAGCGCGCGCGTCTGAGATGGGGTTAGCACCACGAGTTCCGCGTCCTTTCCCTGTGTGTGGCTATTGGATCGAGTGGATCGAGCGACAGGCCTGACCCCATTTGACCCGTATCTGACCCCTATTAGACCCCCAGAGGTTAAACCGGAATTCCCCATATGGAACCTTCCCAGCCCGTTGAGCTGACTCGAAACCGCTCGACGTGCAACTCGGCTTCGAATGACGGCCATCTTCGCACCGATCCGGATGATTGAGGACAAATTGGCGGCGTTGGTGGCGCGGAATGGCTTTTTTGCCGGCGATCCGGGCGCACCGATCCTGTCGGCGGCGACGCGAAGGAACGGGGTGCCGTCGCTCATGCCGGAGCTGGCTTGGGTCTGAGCCGGTCGATACGGCGCAGGATGTCAGCGAACAGCTCACGCGGGATCGCGACCTCGGCCATCTGGAACACGACGTAGCGGCCGTGGCGGACGATCTTCGCACCGATCTTGATGAGCTTCTCCCGCGGCGTCGTCAGCGACCATTGCTCGACCGCCTCGGGTAATGCCAGAGTTCGCATGAAGTTGCCGAGGTTGTAGGCCAGCGCGTGAAGCTGGAGGCGAACGGCATTGTGGTCGAACCTGCGGCACGATAGGCGTGTCCATTGGATCACGTTCTTGCCCTCCTTGATCCATTGCTCAGCCGTGCCGCGCTGATTGTAGAACGCGACCACTCCCACGGCGGGGCGGCCCAGGTTGGTGACGATGAACCCGACGCGCGGGTACAACTCACCCGGATGCCACGCGACCTTGGCGACGACGCGGCGGGGCTTGTCCCAGGTTCTGGCCTGATAACTGAAGCTGCCCTGATACCGGCGCACGTCCTTGGGCGGCCGGCCGACGGGGCGCTTGAGCAGATGCGCGTGGTAGCGCTTGCCGAGTTCCGCGAGGTCAAGATCGGTGGTCTACTAAAGACCGGCGGGTAAGGCGAAGGTGTTGAAGCACTTTGATGGCGAGTAGCGAAGATCTTGCTTCAGGGAGCCGCTGTACTTGCGGGCCCAAACCTCGTGGAGGGTGGACTGGACCACCGCAAAGTGGTCCCAGCGGTCGGTGGTGAACACGTAGAGGGCATCACTGTAGACATAGTCCGATCGTGGCGCCGCGTGCCTTCTTCGAAATCCTCCGCCTGAGCTGCTTCCCGAACAAGGCCTTGAAAAGAAAAACCATGACGCCACCGAAAGCCGAGGGTTAAACGGTACGAGCCATCCAGGTCAATGCTGAGATGGCGGAAGTCGATCCGCAAGTCCGATCGAAGGCGCCGAATCCGCCGCCCAACCGATGAACCTATCTGAAGAACAAGAGCCCGAGCACGATCAGGCCTCCGATCATCCACAACAGCCAACGACCGAGGCCAGAGGATTTCCGTTGCTGGTGAATTGGCGTAGGCGTTGCAGTCCTGCTCGAGCGTGGGTGAGGGCTGTGGGTGGAAGAGCCCCTGATCCTCTTGAGGATCTCTTTATTGGTTGAATCGGTTGATGTGGATTGACGGGTGCGCGGCGGAACGCGGCGCGGCGGACTGCCTCCCCTGCGCACCGGTCTACCGCCCCCGCGCTGATTCCCAACGGCATCCAATATGGCTTGATTGGTGGGTTTCGAAGGCGACACGACACCCGTCGCTGTCGATGCGCCAGAATTGGTGCCCCCAAGACGGCGTCTTGCCTCCCCCGCGCCGATGATATGCAGCTGGTTGGGCTCGGTGATCGTGATACTCAGGTGGGTGTACCCGAAGCGCGGATTCTGAAATGGCGGATCGACCAGACCGGTGACGCTGACCCACTTGTGCTTCCACGAGGCATCCGGCTTCGTGTTCAACTTCGCGAGGCCATCGGACCAGATGTTGATCTTCGCAATCCGTCCTCGCCAGTGCCCGAAGTTGATGAAGAGGTAGGGCTTCCCCCGACGGGTCCGATCCTCCCTGACGTCCGTGATCTGGCCGATCATCTCCACACGTTCCCCGACATACTTCTCTACGAGCGCGTAGTCCGTGGCATCGACGACATCAAACGCACCCACGTAGACGGGCTGGGATCGAGGCGCTCCAGGCCGCAGTGGCCTCTCATCGATCCTCGCGACCGGAATATTCCGGCCCGCCAGAAAATCCTCGAGCGTCGGGATCTCCTCGAGGGGAGCCCTGCAGGTCTTGATGAAGTTCTCGACATCCTGCGTGCAGCTGCTGATCTTGATGGCGTCTCCGAACACAGCCGACTGGAGGGGGTCATTCAGATCAGAAGCGGAAAAAATGATGTTCTCGCCGTTTGAGTGCTTCTTGAACAGGGATGCCCTGGCTTCGATCAGTCTCAGGCTCAGATCGACAAGAATGAAGGAAAACCGGTCCATGTCCGGACCGAAGGACTTCTTACTTCTCTTTGGATGTTGAAAATGCCGATGGCCGATTTCCGTGCCGTCACCGACGGTCATGCCCGGCACGAACATCCCGTCATAATCAATTAGCCTCAGCGACCCATTGACAATCAAATTGCCGTTCTGGATGTCACCGTGTGCCAGGCCCTTGGAGCTTAAATATCGGTTCAAAGCGCGGAATCGGTCGCGGAGGGCCCGGATCTTCGCAGCGTCGGTGTAATTCTTTTCAAGATAGGAACCCAGGGTGTTCCCCGCCGCCCACTCCATCCGCACGATGGGAAAGTGTGAGTTATTTACCAGGATTCCTCTTGTTTGATATTCGAAGCCGACAAACGTTCCTGAGCCGTCATTTGCGACCGCAGCGCTCATCTGTTCGTACCTGCGCTCGAGGTGCGCAGCGTCCTTGTGAAAGCACCTGACGGCGTACTTTCGTCCCCCGGCGGTCACGCCATAGGTCAAGGCGAAACCGCCGCCTAGCGCCAGTGGCAACTCTAGCCCCCCGACATCGACCGTGCCGGATTTCAGTAGCGGGTCAGTGAAGGCGGTCTTCGGGTGCTGTACCGCGTCGTTGTATTGGTCGAGGCGTGGATAGGCGGCCATCCTTGGAGCACTTCAATTGAGAACGAGCAGGGTCGTGTCGTCGGTACGAAGCCTGTTGGCTGATCGCTCGGAACGAACGAGATTGACGAATTGAAACTCGCGACGAAGGCCAAGCAGCCTCCTGCAACGATGGTTTCGGTCCCTCAACACCCATTCCCCCAATGCGTCGGTCATGAGCAGCAGGGCCGGGCGGGTGAGGTCCACGGTGGACCATGTCCTCTGGAGCTGATTGGCCTTCAAGGAAGAGAGCGTGGTTTGGTTTAGCCGGATGTCCGACGCGAACAGCTGCGGCCGAGCGGCGAACTCGTCGGGTCGGCTGTAGCGGTACGAGCGATTGAATCGATCACCGTCGCAAAGAACGCACAGGGAATCTCCGACCGAAGTCACTCTAATGTATCGACCGCGGCCGATAAGCTGCACGCCCAACAGTGTCGCGAAGCTGCCGCGTTCGAAGGCAGCCTGTTGGCTCCAGCTGAGTTCGTCGTAACTCACAGAGGCGCGGTAGGTCTCAATCGCCTTCAGGAGCCAAGACGGGTTCACCCTGGTTGACCTAATGTATTTCTCGACCAAGACCCGCGCCCAGCTCTTCGAATCATACGATTCCGAAGCGCCGTCACTCATACAGTAGACGTCCCTCAGTCGATCGCAGAACAGGTAGTCCTCGTTCGTTTCTGGGGCGCTATCGTCCTTGGGATACGTCGCGGAAAACGTGGGCTTCATTGGCTATCGATCGGCGCCTCGCATGTCCTCCAGCATCAGGTTGCTGGCCCGAGTGCCGATGTCGAAAAACTCGACGATTGCCTCGACATCCGCCTTGTACCCAAAGAAGCGAGACTCGCCGCTGCAGGGATACCCTCGTTCGGTTGCCACGGCGGCCAGACCCGCGGGGACATTGCTCGACATTCGGAACAACGCCTTGGAGTAGCTGTCTGGGAGGCCCGCCTCGGTAGCCGGAAAGAGAATTCGCTCGCCGGAGCCGGCCGAGATGTGGAGGTTGAAGAGAAGGCATTTCCCGTCGTCGGTCGAGATGAGCTTGAGGTTGTCGGCGATCTCCTCCGGATCACCGTCCGTCGACTGACCGTCGGTGACGTGGATGACGGTGGGTGGATATGAGTGGGGATGGCTGTCGCACCAGTCGACCAGGACTTCGGCGGTCCGCCGGAGCGCCTCACACATCGGGGTCCCGCCGCTGTTCACGGGCTCGAACCACACCGGGAACTTGACCGACTGATCGACGAACCCACCGGCGTCGTCACTGACTTTCTTGGAGCGCTCCTCTATTCGAAGCGGTGTGGCCTCGATTGCGCTGAGTGGATGCACGATCGAGGACCCCAGACCGGCTCTGAAACCCGTTCCCACGTTACTCCCGCCATAGGCGATGACCCCGACATCGAAATAGTTCCGGACACCATCGGCCTTCGTACAACGGATCACCAGCTGGTAGAGCGTCTTGTTGAGCACGTCCGCGAGAAACCGCGATTTGGTCGATCCACCCTCGATCGCTTCGTCCATTGAAGCGGATTGGTCGATCACGAAGAGAAAGCAGGACGGCGAGGTCCTGGAAATCGCGGCTGTGTACGGCATGGTGCCTCCATAAAGATGACTGGTCGGTGTCCGGGCCGAAGTATTGGTTCCGATACGGTCGAATGCAAAAGGCCGATTCGCCGCGGTATCCGAGGGCCTTGTGAAGTACGATGCGCGTTGCGCGCGACGCCGCATCCGGGTTCTCTCGGCGCTTGAACCCCACTAAGCCCGGCGGGTTCATCGGCATTAACCACCGTCGAGCGGTCGAGCTCAAGCTCAAAGCCGCGGCGCCGCATTGGACCAAGTCTGGAAGGCGGGATCAACATTCATTGCGTACGTCCTCGCTACCTGAGCTCGGTATCCGGTTCCTGACGATGATCGCGATCGGCTTCGTGGCATCGCTTACGCAGGGCTCTGATTCGTCGGCCGAGGACACATGGCGGGGTCTCGACGTCGCACCCGAGCACCGATGCTCGCCTTACGATCATCGCGACTACCGCTATCCGCAATCCGTCGAGCCTCGGATCGTCGCGGAACTCGGCCAGATCTACGGCCTGTCCGGCGTCAGCGCCCATTGGACAGAATGGTGTGATTGACTAAGAGAGTTTCTGTCTCATCGCAGCCCACCAAGGAGCGAAGATGAGACAGAAACGGGATGTCGGCTGCGACGGCGCCGAGAAGACTGTTAGAGTCCGTCCGAGAAGTTTATGTGTTTAAACATAGCTTTCTCAGCATAAGGCGAATTGACGCCAAGAGTAGGAAGGCTCGGGCTGTTCTGGTGCGGTTCTCAAAATCCTTGGCGAGCCGGCGGCATCTTCCGAGCCAGGCGAATGTTCTCTCCACGACCCACCGTCTGGGTATGACCTCGAAGCCAACCGCGGTGTCGGATCGTTTGACGATTTCAGTTTCCAAGTGGGGCAAGATTTTCTTCCGCGCGTGGTCGAATACCGGCCCCTGGTATCCGCCGTCGGCAAAGAGTTTCTTCAGAAACGGAAACCTGCCGAACAAGGTTCCGAGGACCAGAACGCCGCCATCGCGGTCCTGGATATTGGCTGGATGCACGATGGCGTGCAGCAACAGGCCTACCGTGTCGACAAGGATGTGGCGCTTCTTACCTTTGATCTTCTTACCCGCATCGTAGCCCGACGGATCGATGCAGGCCCCCCTTTTTCCGCGCCTTTTACACTCTGAGAGTCGATAACGCAGGCCGTGGGACTGGCCTCGCGCCCGATCGATTCACGACATTTGACGTATAGACTATGATGGATGCGATCCAGCGTTCCGTCATAGTACCAAAGCTCAAAATAGCCGAACAGCGTGCTGCGTGGTGGCAGATCCTTGGGGATCGCCCGCCATTGGCAGCCGGTGCTCAGGATGTACATCAGACCGTTCACCACGTCTCGGACATCGACGTTCCGCTTGCGGCCGCCGCGTTTGGCCGGCGGGATCAGTAGCGCAATATGAGCCCATTCATCATCCGTCACATCACTCGGGTAACGAAGCCCGCCGCGATCATAAGAACCTCGGTTTTCTACTGTCCACATCGGCCTCGTCCTCAATTTGCCAAGGCCAACCTTGAATCACATCCGACTCATATGATTCAATAACTTTTCGGACGGACACTTAGGGATATACGGCGCGCCACGCGGCGTCATTTTTCGGCAGAAGAGAAGATCCGGATTATCCTGGAAGGCCTCCGCGGCGAGGACAGCGTCGCTGAGCTCTGTCGTCGAGAAGGGATCAACCAGAACCTCTACCACCGCTGGTCGAAGGAGTTTCTCGAGGCCGGCAAGAAGCGCTTGGCAGGTGACACGGCGCGCGAGGCGACGTCGGATGAGGTCAAAACCCTGCGGCGCGAAGCCGGAGCGCTGAAGGAAGTCGTTGCCGAGCTGACGCTGGAGAACCGGCTGCTCAATAAAAGCATGACCGGGGATGGGGGCGACGACCTATGAGATATGCCGCGTCTGAGAAGCTGGAGATCATCCAGCTGGTTGAGCAATCTCATCTCTCGGTCCGTCGGACACTCGATCAGATCGGCATCCCGCGGGCCACGTTCTATCGCTGGTACGATCTGTATCGAACAGGTGGACTGGAGGCGCTGGAGGACCGCTCGCCGAAGCTCAACCGGGTGTGGAACCGTATTCCTGACGACGTGCGAGAGCGGATCCTACAGCTTGCCTTGGAGGAGCCAGAGCTTTCGCCCCGGGAGCTGGCGGTGCGCTTCACCGATACCGAAAGCTACTTCGTCTCGGAAGCCTCGGTCTATCGCTTGCTCAAGGCCCACGACCTGATCACCAGCCCCGCCTTCGTGGTCATGAAGGCCGCCAATGAGTTCCGGGACAAGACCACAGTCCCCGAACCAGCTATGGCAGACCCACTTCACCTACCTCAAAGTCATCGGCTGGGGCTGGTTCCATCTGTCGACCATCCTCGACGACTTCTCGCGCTACATCATTGCCTGGAAGCTGTGCACCACCATGCGGGCTGAAGACGTGACCGACACGCTCAAGCTGGCCCTCGAGGCATCGGATCCTAGCGTGTACCGGGACGCCCTAAACTCACAAACCAAGTGCAACGCCGAGGTTTATGAGGAAGGCCTCGGCGTTGCACTTGAAATGTGAATCCAGCCCGGCGACAAATCCATACTTATGCGATGAACCAAAGTCCGACAGACTGCTACGTAGATGAACCAGACTCTAGCGGACGACACCGGCATCTTCGAGCCGCGCACGAGCGAGAACGGCGTCTCCCTCTGCGCGAGCGGCAAATTTGCATGCGCGGCCGCGGCGGCTGACGAACATGCGTAATCAGGATCGCCTTTTGAACCGCGCCGACCTCTACAGTCTCAGGATTCTTGTCCTTGCCATCGTGGGATGTTCGTTCTCCGGTACCGCCACGGCAGCCAGCTTCACGATATCCGGTGGAGTGACGGAAACCAGCCCACAAACGCTCGATGCCGGTGAGACCGGAGTTATCGAAGCAGAGGGCCGGCTCGAAACATCCGGCACGGCGGTCAGGATGACCGGCGCCACTCTCACCAACGGCGGAACGATTGCGACCATCGGGGATGGCGAACACGGGATTGCGTCGGGCGGCGCCGACAGCACCATTACCATCACGGGCACCGGCCGAGTAGCCACCGGGAGTGATCGCGCGCATGGCATTTATTCGGATGGCGCCAACGTGACGATCACGAGCGAGGGCGGCATCGCGACCACGGGAAACAGCGCGAGCGGCATCTACTCGCTGGGTGCCGATGCACGAATAACCCATCGGGGAGTGATTACCACCGACGGCGAAGGGGATGCGGACTCCGGAGTCGCCGCGTACGGCATTTTCGCCCGAGGCGCCCGCAGCAGCGTCACGGTTGAGGGCGACGGCACGATTGCCACCACGGGGGCGCGTGCGCATGGCGTTTTCGCTTACCAAAGCGCCGACGCGAACATCATCATTGACGGAAGGATAGAGACGACAGGCCGGAGCGCGCACGGCATTGTCGCGGCCGGCGCCAACACGTACCTCACCAATCACGGGGCCATTGTCACGAAGGGTGGACTTGCCTTCGGCATAATCTCGGCAGGCATCGACACGACCATGACCCAGGCCGGGGCGATTACGACGGAGGGCGATCGCGCGCATGGCATTTACTCGGCTGGCGCCAACGTGACGATCACGAGCGAGGGTGGCATCGCGACCACGGGAAACAGCGCGAGCGGCATCTACTCGCTGGGTGCCGATGCACGAATAACCCATCGGGGAGTGATTACCACCGACGGCGAAGGGGATGCGGACTCCGGAGTCGCCGCGTACGGCATTTTCGCCAACGGCGCCCGCAGCAGCGTCACGGTTGAGGGCGACGGCACGATTGCAACCACGGGAGCGCGTGCGCATGGCGTTTTCGCTCACCAAAGCGCCGACGCGAACATCATCATTGACGGAAGGATAGAGACGACAGGCCGGGGCGCGCACGGCATTATCGCGGACGGCGACGGTGCGGACATTACGGTCAGCGGGCAGGTTTTGTCGACCGGAGACGGCGCCAGAGCGATTCGCGGAGATGTCGGCCTGTTCGAGGACACGGGGCGGAACGGGCGCGATCAGACCGTGCGCCTTCTATCTGGCGCGAGGATCGAAGGCGCGATCGCATTGGGCTATGGCAACGACGAGATGCACCTGACATTGGAGCACATCGTTCATGCCGGGCTGGACGAGATCGATCTCGGCGCCGGCGATGACAGGGTCGTGATCAGATTGGGGAACGACGCGGACTCCGTGTTGCGCAGGCCCGATAGCTCGCTGGCGACCACCTTCGAGCACGCCGAAAACATAGTGTTCGAGAACGCAGCGGGCGAGCCCGTGCCCGCGCCCCGAACGATAGTGCGCCTGCCGGTGGTGAGGAACAACCACACGGTGCAACTCGTCGACCCGACGGGCGCTGCGGCCGAGCGGGGGGCCTTGGCGGCGGCGAGCCGCCAAGTGCACGGGGTCGTGCTTAGACAGGCGACGCGAGCGGCGGCGTCGGGCGGACACCGGAATTGGGCGCGCGTCTTCACCGAGCACGCCGAGCGGGAGGCTGACGGGGCAGCGCGGGCCTGGGAGCGACGCCTCCATGGCGCTGTCGGGGGGTATGAAGTTGCTGTATCGGACCGTTGGCGCGTCGGGGCGTTTGCCGCGTTCAGAAGAGGACGTGTCGAGACGAAGGCCAAATCAGTCACGCTCGACACCAATGGTTTTTTTCTGGGGGCCTACGGGACATATGCCGTGGGGAGATGGGCCTTCAACGGCTCGTTGCTGTACCGGTACGGACGTCATGACGGGAAGCGGGTCGTGCGCACCAATGTCCAGGGGTTGGCCGTCGCTAGCGGGGATTATACCAGTTCTCATGTCAGCCCCTCACTGGGCCTTGCCGGGAGGTTTGGTCTGACCGCCGGGCTCGATCTGCGGCTCCTCGCCCGGGTGGCGTGCATCTGGGGCCGAATTGGCGGCTACAGCGAGACCGGCGCGCGATACGCCAATCTGCGCATCGATTCCCGCAGCGTACACCTCGCGGAGGGCGGGCTGCGACTCGGCCTGGCCCATGCCTTTGCCGACGGCCGCGGCGAGGTCGAGCTGCTGACCGGAGCGGATGCCGTGCGCTATGGCCGCGACCGGGTGACGGCAAGGTTGGATGGCGGCGTTCCCGGCTCCTGGCGCGTGCCGGGCGATGAGTTTGTCCTTGGCGGTCACGTCGGCGGCACGGTGCGGTTTGACCTGGCGGACAGGGTTTCCTTGGCCGGCCAATTGGAATACCGCCGCGCCTCTGGGCGCGAGGAGGAGTTGTCGGCTCGGGCGGGCCTGAGCGTGCGGTTCTGAGGCTCGCCCCGAGCCCGCCAGCCGCAAACCGCGAAAAGGGAATACCCCAAGTTGAATTTACGAACCGGAGAATCGAGGATCATGTAGGGAGGGGCGCAAACCCCTTGGAAAAGCGCCACATGCGACGAAGCCCCGAAGGGGTGACCCTCCGGGGGCCTCGCGTTAACTGACGAATCGCTCAAATTGGCGGTCGAAAAAATAGCTCCCGAAAGCGGACGAATGTCGAACCGCTGTCGTCGAGGAAATGCGGCGGGCGGCGCGAGCCTATTCAGACGTCTTGGGACCGGCCTCGGCAGCTGCCGCAACAGCTTCGGCCTCCCGGCGGATGATTTGGCGCACTTCGTGATCGAGGCGGTGGAGCGCGTCGATCTGGGCGCCTTCAAGGTGAACCATCGAGGCACGGGCTCGGCGCAGTATCACCCCCGGATGATGCTTGCGCTGCTGATCTACTGCTACGCCAACGGGCTCTTCTCCAGCCGTCGGATCGAGCGGGCGACGCACCGCGATATCGGGGTTCGCTTTGTTGCGGCGAACCTGCACCCGGATCACGACACGATCGCGCGCTTCCGACGGGAGAACTTTGATGCGGTTTCGGAAAGCTTCCTGCAGGTTCTGCTGCTTGCCAAGGAGTTGAAGCTGTTGCGGGTGGGTTTGGTCAGCGTTGACGGCTCCAAGTTCAAGGCCAACGCGAGCAAGCACCGTTCGGTGAGCTATGAGCGGGCGGGCGCGTTGATCGCGCAGTTGGAAGGCGAGATCGCGGCGCTGCTGGGCCGGGCGGAGGCGGCGGACGAGGATGGCGAGGAGGATCCCCAGGCATTGCCGCAAGAGATCGCCCGGCGCGAGGCCTTGCGCGACAAGCTTGATGCGGCCCGTCGTCGTCTGGAGTCACAAGCCAAGGCGCGGGCGCAAGCGGAGCGCGGGGCCTGGGCGGCCAAGGTGGCGGCACGGGAGAAGCGCCGGGGTCGAGCCAAGGGCAAGCATCCCAAGCCGCCGGACGAGACACCGGGTGCGGACGAGCAGAGCAATTTGAGCGATCCGGACAGCCGGCTGATGCGCAAGAGCAAGCAGCACGAGTATTGCCAAGCCTACAACGCGCAGGCGGTAGTGGATGCCGGCGGCAGTCAGTTGATCGTGAGTGCGCGGATCAGCCAATGCGCCAGCGATCGCAACGAACTGGTGGCGGACATCGGAGCGATCCCGGCGGCGCTGGGCCGGCCAGAGACGATGCTTGCGGACAACGGCTATGCCAACGGGGCAGAGGTGGCGGCGCTCGAGGCGAGCGGCATCGAAGCCTTGGTGTCGACCTCGGCGGAAGGCCGTCGGCGGAGCCACGACTACCGCCCGGTGAAGCCTCTCCCGGCGGCAAAGGAGCCCAAGGCCGAATGGTTGAAGGCGATGACGGAGAAGCTCGCGAGCGAAGAGGGTCGTGCCCTCTACAAACTGCGCCGGCAGACCGTCGAGCCGGTCTTCGGTGTCATCAAGGCGGTGCTCGGCTTCACCGGGTTCTCGCTGCGCGGCCTCAAGAAGATCGAGGGCGAGTGGACCCTGGTGGCTCTCGCTTACAACTGCAAGCGCTTACACAAGCTGAGCTTGGCGACGTGAAGCGCCCCGGTGGAGCATGTCGTGACCGAGCAAGGGCGTCCACGCCGCGAACCGCCGCCGAACCGGCAGACGGCCTCTATCGGGAAAAACCAGCGCCAACTCAGCCCGCCGGCAAAACCACCGGCGACAAATCCATACTTAATCGATGAACCAAAGTCCGACAGACTGCTAGCTAGGACGTGCTCCCGGAGGTCGACATCGTCGCCAAAGCGGCTTCATCGCCGCCCATCCGGCCAAGACCATGGCCGTGCTACGGGCGCAACACCATGCCTGAGGCATCCACGCCGAGCTGACGCCCGTCACTCGGACGGGGGACTATCCAGATGTCATGGTCATCGATGCCGACGGGTGCATCCTTCGAGCAATCGGTAGTTTGGTCCGGGTTTCGGTCGCCATGCGCCGGTGGTCGCAAACCATCTCCGCTTGAGCAGCCGACCAATCGGAGAAGGTTCGAACCCGGTATCGTTCCCTCCGCCACTTTTCCGATATTTTCGGCAGAAAATAGCCAGTCTTCGTGCGGTCCCTCTCCATGGCCCACAAACGGCCCGCAACCGCGCAAGCAGTCTAGTCGGTGGTTTACGGTGCCCGGATGAGCGGGAAGGCCACTGGCGTGCGCGTGCGCGCTTTTTGAGAGGTGGGCGTTCGCTAAGTGCCGGTGCCTATCAAGCGGGTTTCCGCCTCACTCCATCACCACCACGAGCAACACAAGCGCGGCAAGCGGAGCGGCCATCACCACAAGGACCGCTAGTGGCGCGGCGGTCCGGTTGGCTATATCGGCCCAAGCGATCGTCTAGGTCCTGACGCGCTTCCGCGCCATCAGTCCAAGCCCGGCGAGGCCGAAGGCGAAGAGGGCAAGGGTGGCGGGTTCAGCAACCTTCTGGAGCGAGTCGACGACCCAGCTGAGCGATTGGAAGCCACCGGTGCTGACCTGAAACACCAGGCTGCCGTTCTTTGAAAAAAATGATCCAATATCAGGCGGCTCGGACGGCAGCGCGGGGCTGTTAAAGACGCTCTCATTAATGTCCACGAGTTCGAAGAAATGGAGTTCCCCCGGTTTGATGGACACCTTTTGACTGAGAGAGGAGAGTGTCCCGATGCCGAGAACGAGGAACCGGTACCCCGCGGAATTCAGGGATCAGATCGTAGCGTTGTCCCGGACCGGAGGTAGCGTGGAAGATGGCCAGGGAGTTCGAGCCGTGCGCGGCGACGATCCATGGCTGGATCAAGCAGGCTGAACGCGATGGCGGCGGCCGCATCGACGGTCTTAGCAGCGACGAGCGCGAAGAGCTACGTCGGCTTCGCCGGGAGAACCGCCAGCTTCGTCAGGAGAGAGATATCCTGGCAAAGGCCGCAGCCTGATTCGCTCAGAGCGACGTGACGTCGTCTCGGTCTTCGAGTTCATGACGGCGAACCAGGCCATGTTCCCGCTGGCAACGATGTGCAAATCGTTCGGCGTCTCCCGCGCCGGATATTATGCGTGGCTCCGGCGTGAGCCGAGCGCCCGTTGCCGCGCCGATGTGGAGTTGAGCGTTCGCATCAAGGCGATCCACAAGGCTTCGAAAGAGACCTATGGGGCTCCGCGCATCCACGCCGAACTCCTCGATGAAGGGATCCGGCTGGGCCGCAAGCGCGTGGAGCGGTTGATGAAAGCGGCCGGTATTGTCGGTGTTAGCCGCCCGCACGACCTTCCGAGACGAGCGGGTTCGTCCCGCCAGCGACCTGGTTGACCGGAACTTCCATGCCGATGAACCGAACTGGCTCTGGGTCGCCGACATCACCTACGTGCCGACTTGGGCCGGGTTCCTGTACCTCGCCGTGGTACTGGATGCCTTCTCACGGCGGATCGTCGGCTGGGCGATGGGCCACGATCTGAAAACCCAGCTCGTGCTCGATGCCCTCAACATGGCGCTGACGCAGCGGCGTCCCGTCGGCGTGATCCATCACTCCGACCAGGGGTCGCAGTACACCTCGATCGCCTTCGGCCTGCGTTGCAAGGAAGCCGGTGTGCGGCCATCAATGGGCTCGGTTGGCGATGCCTACGACAATGCAATGTGCGAGAGTTTCTTCGCCACCCTCGAATGCGAGTTGCTCGACCGGCGGAAGTTCCGGACCAAGGCGGAGGCCCGCATGGCCGTCTTCCAGTTCATCGAGGGCTGGTACAATCCGGGGCGGCGGCATTCCGCGCTCGGATACAAGTCGCCCGTCAACTACGAGAGACAAGCCCGTGAGCAGCTGGAGTCTGTAAGCCCGTAACTGTCCACAAAACCGGGGGAACTCCAGAACCCACCGTGAACGGAGCCGACGACACGCCTTGGTCCAGATCAACGCGATACGTGTCGACGCTGAACTGGTTGTTGCCGACGGTGATAGAGGAATCGTTAGTGCCAGTGTGCACCGCGCTGAAGGCACCATAGTCGAAGGTGAAATCCTCGATCGCGAAGTATTGCCGTTTCTGACCGTTGATGAAAATGCCGAGATCAGTGGGGTCGAACTCGTAAGTCCCGCTGACCTCGTCGCCGTTCGTAAATGCCCCTTTCACTGACGGCGAGCCGCTGCCGATGAAGATCGTGCCATGGAAGCTGAAGGTCACAAGAGGCGCCGCGTGCGCTGATGTGGCGAACAGCACTATCGCAGCAACAACCAGGACAGGTTTGACGAACCGCATTAGAAAGCCCTCCCGCATCGCTTCTCCTCCGAGTGTCGCGGTTGGCGCGCACTCCTCGTCCCATGAATTGACGCAAGAATCGTGCTCAATAAGTTTCAGTAGTGTTTTCAGGGCATTACGAATGCGTCGGTGCCCCGAAGGGGCCAAAGCTGTAAAGTTTCATGACACCCCTGGGAACGAGGTGACGATGGCGGAGGCGGCAGACTCTATCTATTCTGCGGGTCTCCGGCCGTTTCCCGGGTGTAAAGAAACCTGACACTTCAACCGGGCCTGGCCGAAACGAGGCTGGCTGATCATGCGATCACCACGCTAGTCCAAGCATTTCTGCGGAATTGGAAGCCGGATCGTGTCCCGTGACGTGGTGTAAGAGCCGCGAGCGGGTCGCGGTGTCCGGCGGGCTGAGCCGGATCGCTCAAGCGGCCTCGGGAGGCATCTTGATGAGGGCATTGTCGCTCACCGGCGCGATGGTTTCCAGGGTCATGTAGCGCGCCCTCTGCACCGCCCATTCGTCGTTCTGCTCCATGAGGATAGCGCCGCTCAGTCGGGTGATGGCGGCCTCGTTGGGGAAGATGCCGACGACGTTGGTGCGGCGCTTGATCTCGCCGTTGAGGCGCTCCAGGGGATTGGTCGAGTGGAGCTTGGTGCGGTGCTCCTTGGGGAAGCTCATATAGGCCAGCACGTCGGGCTCGGCTTGGTCCATGAGGTTTGCCAGCTTGGGCGCCTTGGGGCGGAGCTGGTCGGCCACCTGGCGCCACTGGGTCTTGGCGGCCGCGGCGTCCTCCTGGGCGAAGGCGGTGGCGACGAAGGCGGAGACCACGCGCCGGCCCTGCTTGCCGGCATGGCCCAGGAGGTTGCGCATGAAGTGCACCCGGCAGCGCTGCCAAGTGGCGTTGAGGACACGAGCGGCGGCGGCCTTGAGGCCCTTGTGGTCATCGGAGATCACCAGCGTGACGCCGCGCAAACCCCGTCTGGCCAGGCATCGGAGGAACTCGGTCCAGAAGGTCTCGGCCTCCGAGGCGCCGACCGCCATGCCGAGGACCTCGCGCCGGCCCTGGGTGTTGACGGCGACGGCGACGATCACCGCGACCGAGACGATGCGCCCGGACTGGCGCACCTTCACATAGGTTGCATCCAGCCAGAGGTAGGGCCAGTCGCCTTCCAGGGGCCGCTCGAGGAAGGTCCGGACCTTGTCGTCGATCTCTCCGCAGAGCCGCGAGACCTGGCTCTTGGAGATGCCGGTCATACCCATGGCCTGGACCAGGTCATCGACCGATCGGGTCGAGACGCCCTGGATGTAGGCCTCCTGGATCACCGCCGTGAGCGCCTTCTCGGCCATCCGCCGGGGCTCCAGGAAGCCGGGGAAGTAGGAGCCCTTCCGCAGCTTGGGAATGTTCAGCGCGACGCTGCCGGCGCGGCTCTCCCACACCCGGTCGCGATAGCCGTTGCGGTGGTTGATGCGCGCCGGCGAACGCTCGCCGTGGCCGGCGCCGGTCAGGCCCCGGACCTCCAGTTCCATCAAACGCTGGGCGGTGAAGCCGATCATCTCGCGCAGCAGATCGGCGTCAGAACTCTTTTCCAGCAAACTACGAAGCGCCATCATGTCGTCGGTCATCGTGGTCTCCATTGGTTCCAGGTTGCGTTGCCACAACCCAACCCTAAACCGGAAACCGCGATGACCGCCCGCTGTGGATAACCGGCTTGCCTAGGCCAGACTCTTGGCGGTCGCTACGGCAAGCCGGTTACCCACAGCTCCTACACCACTCAACGCACCTTCGGTGCTAACTCTCTGAAACAGGGTCGTTTTTTCTCCTGGCAATTGTTGCAGCGGAACGGATTGCGCAACTCCCGCTTCCCCGGCTGCAACCGCAATCGGGAGAAGGTTCATGCCCAAGGTCATGCTGACCGACGCCCGCGTCAAGGTGCTGCGGCCGCGCAGGACCGCCTACGATATCCGCGACGGCAAGCTCAGGGGCTTCGGTGTCCGGGTGCTGCCCTCCGGCCGCAAACGCTTCTTCGTCCATTGCCAGCACCGGGGAGAACGCGTTTGGAAGATCGTCGGCGACGCCACGGCCATGGGTGTGGGCCAGGCGCGGTCCTGCGCGGTCCGAACGCTCGCCGCGATCCGGCGGGGAGAGGGCCCGCCCCGCGATCCCGCCGAGACCCTCTTCGAGGCCGTCGCCGAGACCGAGAATGGAACGGCGGGAGAATGCCCATGAGCCTCTCATTCACCGAACACCCCGCCTCGGTTGGCGAGACCTATTGGCAGCACCTTCGGTCGGCGGCGGGCTTTGCGGGCGGGATGCTCATCGGTGCGCCAGCTTGTCTGATCCACACTCTTCTGCCGTTTGTCTTCGTCCGTACAGGCAGCTCGATCATTGAGGACCTGCACCGGCGGATGGTGCTGCAGCGGCATCGACAACAAAGCGCCCCTGCGACATCAGAGCGGTTCGCCTGTAACCGGTGAGCCGCACGCCGCTCGCGTCGGGCTCACGGCCGAGGCCGGCTCCGGGTACTAGTCACGTGAATCTAAAGTTCGTGGCATAAGTTTTGTTCGACCCTGAGGCAGAAGCGCTTGACGGCGGCGAGGATGTAGTCAGCGGACTTGGCCCACTTGAAGGGCTTGGGGTCTTCGTTGTGCTTTTCGATGAAGGCCCGGATGTCGGCTTCGAGTTGGCGGGTCGAGGTGTGCACGCCACGCTGCAACTGCTTGCGCGTCAACTCGGCGAACCAGCGTTCGACCTGATTGATCCACGACGCAGAGGTCGGCGTGAAGTGGACATGCCAGTGCGGCCGCCGGGCCAGCCAGGCCTTGACCGCCGCCGTCTTGTGGGTGGCGTAGTTGTCCATGACGATGTGGATGTCCAGATCGTCAGGCACGCGGGCATCGATCAGCTTCAGGAAGTCGAGGAACTCCCTGGCCCGGTGGCGCCGGTAGCACTTGCCGATGACGGAGCCGGTGGCGACATCGAGGGCGGCGAACAGCGAGGTGGTGCCGTTGCGCTTGTAATCGTGGGTGCGCCGCTCGGGCGCGCCCGGCAGCATCGGCAGGACCGGCTGGCTGCGGTCGAGCGCCTGGATCTGGCTTTTCTCGTCGACACAGAGCACCAGCGCGCGGTCCGGCGGCGACAGATACAGGCCTACGATGTCGCGCACCTTGTCCACGAAGTGCGGATCGCTGGACAGCTTGAACGTCTCCACCCGATGAGGCTGCAAGCCGAATGCGCCCCAGATGCGCCAGATCGTCGTGTGGGAAAGTCCGGTCTCGCCGGCCATCGAGCGCAGCGACCAATGGGTCGCGTCTGCCGGTCTCGTGGCGAGCGTCCGCTCGATCACCTCGGCCACCTTGCTGTCCTCGATGGTCCGCGGGCGCCCCGGCCGGGGGTCGTCCGACAATCCGTCGATGCGCTCTCTGACAAAGCGCCGGCGCCACTTGCCCACGGTATGCGCGCTTACGCCGAGCTCAGCCGCCACTGCCTTGTTGCTCAGACCGTCCGCGCAGCGCAGGATCATGCGGCAGCGATCCGACATCGAGCACGCGACCCGGTGCCGACGAACCTGTGCCTCCAGAAAGGACCGCTCCTCATCGCTCAAAACCAGCGCCGCCAGCGGCCGGCCCATACCGCGTGCCATCGCAATGACCTCCGTTGTCACACCCCGATGGCCACTATAACTGAAACTTACTTCAGTGCCAGGTGACTAGGTTCGTTTCGGCGTACCTCTCCTAGCGAAAAATAATCGTTCCGTTGGCGGCGCGCTCAGCCCAAAGGTGACGCGGTAGGAGATGGGTGACGTGGCGGCCGCGTGCAGGCCTTCTGGGCACTGTCCTCGGATCGTTTGCCCGCGCGGGGTGTAAACAATGTTAACGATGGGCCGGTTGGGCGAATGAGCCCGGCCAGAGCTGACATCGCGAAATCTCTGAGCTGCCGCGGTGTCCGCGGCATCAAGACGCGCGTTCAGCAGCCGGTGCTGGGGTCCGCAGAAAACCGAGGCCGCTGAGGCCCGCCACCGCGCCGAGCACCGCGAATCCAGCGGCATAGCCGCCGAGAACCGCTATCACGGCGCCGAACAGGGGCGGGCCGCCCACGGCCCCGGCGAATGCCACCACCGCGGTCGCGCCCGTGGCCCGGCTGACCTCGCCGCGTGGAGCCACCCGCGCCACCTCGGCGATGAACACGCCGTTCCAGCCAACTGCCGTCGCGCCGAAGAGAACGCCAACCAACACCAACGCGGCGAAGGGCCAGTCGGCGTCGCTGAGCGCCATCGCAAACGCCGCGGCAGCCACCAAGAGGCCGAGCAGGGCGAGGGTGTGCCGGCTCGGGAGGAGGCGGCCGGCCACCGCCCCCCAGAAAACGCGCCCGGCGATTCCTGCGGTCTGCGCGAAGAACAGCACTTGGCCGGCTGCGATGAGGCCGAAGCCGATCTCCTCGACGAAGAACGGCACGAAATAGGTGCCCAGACAAAACTGGGCGGCCATCAGCGGCAGGCAGGCGAGCGCCAGCATTCTGAGCGCGCGTTCGCGGGCGATCAGGCGCAACGCCGGCAGGATCTCGAGGCCGGCACCGGCCGAGCGATCGCGGTCGGCGTCGAGCTCGCGGCGGATCAACTGAAGCAGAAGGGCGAGGCACAAGGCGATGCAGGCGACCGCGAGCGCGGCGCTACGCCAGCCCAGGCCGAGCACCAGCGGAGGGACCACCAGGCCGGCCAGCGCGCCCCCCGCAGGGACACCGGTCTGCTTGATCGAGAAGACCAGTGGTTGGTTGCGGGGCGGCGTAATCCGCGAGAGTACATGTGAGCTCGCTGGGGTCCCCGGGCCGTAGCCGAGCCCGATCACGATGGCACCAAGTACCCCGAGTGGCAGGATCGCGGTCGCTATCATCGCGAGACCCAGCGCGCACAGCAACAGGCCGCACTGGCTCACCCGGACGGCTCCATAGCGCGCCACCAGGCCACCACCGAGGGCGGCCGAGACCATAGCCGCGGTGAACACGAAGCTCGGATAGATGCCGATCCAGCTCGACTCCAAGCCGAGCTCTGGCAATGCCACCACGGCAAAGACCGGCGGCGCCATAAAGCTCAACGCGGTGAGCGTCTGGCTGACCGTGAACCAGATCGTCGGGCCGCTGTAATCGGGAAGGCGGGCCATGGCGCGGCGAGTATACCGACGACTCGCCGATGGGCCGGCTAACGGACGAGGGGAACACTGGCTGGTGAAGAACAAGTGGCCTACACCGCCATCCGTTATGACGCGGCTACCTGCTATGATACCGACAACCACAGCGATGCCCGGAGACACACCGATGCAGATAAACGGCGTCAACCATCTCGCCTTCATTACCGATGACATGGAGAAGACGATCCGCTTCTATCGCGACCTCCTAGGGATGGAGCTCACGGCCGGAATTGGCCACGACGGCTACCGCCATTATTTCTTCCGTTTCGGCGACAACCACATCGCCTTTTTCGAGTACGAAGGGGCGAGGCCGATGGAGCAGAAGTTCCACGGCACCAAGACGACCAAGCCGCTCGGCTTCGATCACGTCTCGCTAACGGTCGAATCGCGCGACGCGCTATTCCACTTCAAGGACAAGCTTGAGGCGGCCGGCTTCGAGGTCACGGGGGCGATTGACCACGGCACGATCTGGTCGATCTACTTTTTCGATCCCAACAACATCCCGCTTGAGCTCAGCTGGGATTGTATGGAGCTCATCAAGACGCCGGCGATGGACGAGGATGATCCGCTGCCGGTGGTCGACGAAGGCGCCGGTCCGAGCCCGGGCGTATGGCCTGAGGTGACCAACCCGACGCCGCCTGAGCGGATGACCGCGCGGCCTGGCAACGGGCATTCGATGCGCGAGACGTTCCTGCGGGCCGGTATCGCGCGTGACAAGCCCGAGTACCGCGCGATCATGGCGGCCGCGGAGCAGGAAGTCGCCTGACCGGCGCGGCCGTTCTCTAGACGCCGCTCGAGCAGACCGGCGCCGCCCCACCGTCGGCGGTGCCCAACCACCAGGAGCAAGCCCATGGCCGCATCGCCGCTATTTCCGCCGTCCGTCCCCGCCTACCGACCGCCGATCGAGGGCTATCGGCACGCCGTTTCCGCCGGTCACTATCTGGCAGCGCACGCGGGCTTCTCCATGTTTCAGGCAGGCGGCAACGCGATCGATGCGGGCGTTGCCGGTGGCATCGCTCTCGGGGTGGTGCAAAGCAATTTCGTGAGCTTTGCCGGGGTCGCGCCGATCATCATCTATTCGGCCGAGCACGATGAGCTGATCAGCATCGATGGCCTCGGCGTATGGCCGAAGGCCGCCCACCTCGAGTTGTTCGAGAAGGACCACGGCGGCACGATTCCGGTCGGCGTCCTGCGTACCGTCGTGCCTGGCGCGCCCGATGCCTGGATCACGGCGCTCGAGCGCTACGGCACAATGAGCTTTGCCGAGGTCGCCGAGCCCGCGATCCGCTTCGCCCGCGACGGCATCGCCATGTATCCGCTGATGACCGAGACCTTGGAGCTAAACAAGGAGGCGATGGCGCGTTGGGACAGTACCGCGGCCATCTACCAGCCGGGCGGCCGGGTGCAGCAACCCGGAGAACGGTTCATCCAGGGCGATCTCGGCCGGTCACTGCAGTACATGGCCGACGAGGACAAGGCGGCGGCGAGCAGGGGGCGTGAGGCGGGCTTCAAGGCAGCCCGCGATGCTTTTTACAAAGGTGATCTCGCCAAGACCTTCTGCGACTATCACGGCGCCAACGGCGGCCTCCTGACAATGGAGGACATGGCCGCCTACAGCGTCACCCTCGAGCCCCCGGCACACATCGCGTATGGCGACCTCGATGTCTACACCTGCGGCCCATGGTGCCAGGGACCGGTGCTGCTCCAGACGCTGCAGCTTCTCAAGGGATACGACCTCAAGGCGCTCGGCCATAACAGCGCGGACTACATTCACACCATCGCCGAGGCACTGAAGCTCACTTATTCCGATCGCGAGCGGTATTACGGGGATCCCAAGTTCGTGGACGTGCCGCTCGATGCGCTCCTCTCGGACGATTACGCGGCCGAGCGGCGTGCGATGATCCGGAACGGTGAGGCCTGGCCCGAGATGCCGCCGGCCGGCGAGCTCGTCGGCGGTGGTGTGCCGTCCTCTGGCGTGCGCGCCACCGGCAGCGCCGCGCGCGCGCCGCTCGATACCTCGTACGTGTGCGCGGTCGACGACAAGGGCAATGTCTTCTCGGCGACCCCCAGTGACGTCGCCAACGACACCCCGGTGATACCGGGTACCGGGTTGACCGTCTCCTCCCGTGGTGCGCAGTCCTGGGCGCAAACCGGGCACGCGTCCGCGGTTGCGCCCGGCAAACGCCCGCGACTCACGCCCAATCCGGGCCTCGCGATCCGCCAAGGGAAAATGCAGATGCCGTTCGGCACCCCTGGGGGCGATGTGCAGTCCCAGGCCATGCTGCAGGCCGTGTTGAACATCGAAGTGTTCGGGATGAACGTGCAGCGCGGTGTCGAAGAGCCGCGTTTCGCTACCCAGAACTTCCCGAATTCCTTCGAGCCCCATGCCTACTTCCCGGCCAAGCTGCAAATCGAGCGGCGGCTGTGCGAGGACGTCGGCGAGGACCTTAAGGGCCGCGGTCACGATGTCGAGATGTGGCCTGACTGGGTGTGGCAGGCGGGCGCCATGTGCTTGATCCGCAAAGACATTGAGACCGGGCGGTTCTCGGCCGCTGCCGATCCGCGCCGGGCCACCTACGCCCTCGGCTGGTAGGGCGCCCGTTCGCGTGCGGCGACGACCGCGTCGGATAGCGGCGCGGCCTCGCCCCTAGAACGGCAGGAGGATGTCGAGCACCTGCTGGCCGTAGCGCGGCTGCTGCACATCGCTCAGCTGGCCGCGTCCGCCATAGGAGATGCGCGCCTCGGCGATCTGCGTGTGGACGACGGTGTTGAGCGAGCTGATGTCCTCGGGCCGGACCACGCCGGCCACGAGGATCTCGCGGACCTCGAAGTTCACGCGCACCTCCTGGTGGCCGTGGATGACGAAGTTCCCGTTCGGCAGCACTTGCGTGACGATGGCGGCGACCTCGAAGGTGACGGTCTCTTCGCGTGCCACGGTTCCGGTGCCGGCCGAGTTGCTAGTGCTCCCCAGCGACACGATGCTGGCGGGGTCGGTGGCCTCGGGCAGAATTGCATCGAGCGCCCCCTCGTAGCCGAGCAGGTTGGTGATATCGGCATCCTCGGCATTGGTGCGGGTGCGCGAGGTTGAGTTGCTGAGTGCTGCCTCCTCCTCGATCGTGACGCTGACCGTCAAAAGATCGCCGACTCTGGACGCCCGCTGGTCGCGGAAAAAGGCCCGCGTGCCGGGGCGCCAGAGCGAGTTGGCGAGCCGCAATTGCGGCTCGGCCGCCGGCATGGGCAGGCAGACCGCCTTGTAACCGGGCTGACCGTTGGGATTGACAATGGGTGGCTAGCGCCGGCTCGGTTCCGACCTCCGTCAGCCGGCGCCCGAGGTTGCAGGCCCCGAGAGCGACCGCCAGACCCGCGACGACGGCCCATCTGATGAGGTTGGCTCTGCCCCACGTATCACGCCAGGTTGGCAACATGCGATGCTTCCTTTTGTTGAACCGACGCATTACTCGGCGGCGATGATCAGCTGCGAGGTGGCGACGATCCGCACCCGTGACGGACTCTCGACGATGCCTTGGACGACGCGTTTGCTCTTGGGATTGAGGACATCGATGGTCGCGCCCAGGCTGCCGTTCTGGCGCGCCCGGCCCGCCATCGTCAGCAGCATGTAGTCGGTTCGCAGGATCATGGTGACGACATCACCCTTGGTGACGATGACCGGCTCTTGGACATAGCTCGCGCGTACCGGCCGGCCCGGTCGTATCGGACGCTTCGGCGACAGTCCGATGAGGCCGGCTGCGTCGCTGATCATGTCGGCATCGAGGTGATTGGCGCGCATGCGAGTGATCCGCACATCGGCCTCTTTGATGATCTCGCCCACGCCGACGGGGTTGCGCAGCACGGGAAGCTCGACGACGGAATGGACGCGCCCGCTCACCCGTCGGCGCACCGGTGTCGGCGAGTCGGCCGGCGCGAGGAGCACGGCGCTGAAGGTGCGGCGCTGCGGATCGTAGTCGAGCCGTTCCACCACTACGGTCGGCTCGGCGTCCATGGCGACGTGAAGCTGTTGGCGCGTCTCGCGGAGCACGATCTGCAGCGGGTCGGCCACACCCTGATCCAACAGGGCGAGCTCGATTTGCATGACGATCTCTTCCTTGGGGACAACCTGGCTCGCTCGGGTGACCCAGACCCATTTCGCGCGCACGCCGCGGCGCCACGTGATGCCGTGGCGGCGGGCGAATTGGGCAAGGCGCGCCGCGTTGATGGCAAGCCGCTCGCCGGCTGGTAGGGCATTGGCGACCCGCACATCGGCCGCCTCGCCGGCGTCCTCGAACATATCGCCGAGCGTGATGATCTCCGCATCGACCCGAAGATCGCTGCGCAGCCGGGTCTCGGCGTTGGCCTCGAGGACAAGGCCCAGTAGACAGGCGAGAACGAGTAGAACGCGCGGCATCATCATCTCCCTAGCGCAGGTTGGCCGTAGTCCGCAGCATCTCATCGGAGGTCGTGATCACCTTCGAGTTCATCTCATAGGCGCGCTGCGCGGTGATCAGCGCGGTGATCTCCGAGACCGGATCGACGTTCGATGTTTCGAGGAAACCCTGCAGGATAGTCCCCACGCCCTCACTGCCCGGGGTGCTCACGGTGGCCTGGCCCGAAGCCGGAGTCTCGAGGAACAGGTTGTCGCCGATCGCTTTCAAACCCGCTTCGTTGAAGAAGATCACAAGCTCGAGCTGGCCTACGATTTGCGGGTTCACCTGATTGTCGAGCTTGACGGCCACCTCGCCGTTCTCGTTCACGGTGATGTCTATAGCGTCTTCGGGGATGGAGATGCCCGGTGCCACCTTAAGCCCGTTCGGGGTGACGATCTCACCTTCGGGACTAAGCTGGAAAGAGCCTGCGCGCGTGAACGAGTCCTCGCCGTCGGCTTGTTCGATGCGGAAGAAGCCGCGGCCTTGAATAGCCAGGTCGAGCTTGTTCTCGGTCAACGTCAGGTTGCCCTGCTCGATGATCCGATAAGCCGCGCTGTTGCGAACGCCGACGCCGATCTGGACGCCGGTGGGGATGATCGTTCCGGAGTCGGTCGAGTTTGCCCCGACCCGCCGCAGGTTCTGGTACAGGAGGTCCTGGAACTGTCAATCGGCTTTGAAGTTTGCCCCCCGATCGGCGTGCAATATTGCCCCCCCTGAGTGGCAACCGGGCCGCGGGGACGGCCGGCGCCGGACTATGAACGGTTCTTGAAGCGCCAGCTCTCGTTTCCGGTCTCGATGACCTCGCAATGATGGGTCAGGCGGTCGAGCAGGGCTGTGGTCATCTTGGGGTCGCCGAAGACGGACGGCCATTCGCCGACGGCGAGGTTGGTGGTGATGACGATCGAGGTGCGCTCGTAGAGCCGGCTCATGAGGTGGAAGAGCAGCTGCCCGCCGGCCTGGGCGAAGGGCAGGTAGCCGAGTTCGTCGAGGATGACGAAGTCGCGCCGGGTGAGCTGGTCCGCGGTGCGGCCCTGGCGTCCGGAGCGGATCTCGGCCTCGAGGAGATTGACCAGGTCGACGACGTTGTAGAAGCGGCCGCGCGCGCCCTTGCGGATGCAGGACCGCGCGATGGCGACGGCGAGATGGGTCTTGCCGGTGCCGGTGCCGCCGACCAGCACGATGTTGCGCTTGGCTTCGAGGAGGCCGCCCATTGCGAGGTCGCGGATCAGGGGCTCGTTGACCGGCGAGGCGGCGAAGTCGAACTCGGCCAGCTCCTTGGCCGCCGGCAGCCTGGCGGACGCCATCTGGTACTTGATCGAGCGTGCCGTCTTGTCGGCGATCTCGGCCCTCAGCAGAGCGCCGAAGATCTGTTGCACCGGATGACGGCGCTTGAGCCCGTCGGCGAGGATGTCGTCATAGGCGGCGCGCATCCCCGCGAGCTTCAGCGTTGTCATCATCGCCAGCACCTCATGACGCTCCATGGCCGGCCCCCCTCAGGCGGTCGTAGCGCCGACAGTCGGCCACCGGCCGGTGGCGAAGCCGCAGGCCCTCGGGCGTCGGGATGGTCGCCGGCGGCGCCGGCTGGCACCGCCGGGCCA
The DNA here is from genome assembly GCA_965248765.1 of Alphaproteobacteria bacterium. Taxonomy (GTDB): domain Bacteria; phylum Pseudomonadota; class Alphaproteobacteria; order VGEJ01; family VGEJ01; genus CBDFKF01. The sequence continues at coordinate 333,764 of CBDFKF010000002.1, read as the reverse complement.
GGATGTTGAGCACGACGTCGGCGCTGCAGGCGCCGCTGTCGAGCGCCTCGGCACAGGCCGCCTCGACCGCCTCCAGCACCGCCGCGAGAACCTTGACGAACTGCCGGTCGCCGTCGTCGCGGGCGGAAAGCCGGGTCCGCAGGCGCCCGAGCGCGTTAGGCAACTGCCAGCCCTTGAAGGGCGCGCCATTGCGCAGCGCGCCGGGCTTCTTCGTCAGAATCGGCACGTAGTGCCACGGATCGTAGACGATCCGGCCGCGCCCGAAGCTGCGGGGATGCTCGGCTACGATCTCGCCGTCCTGGCGGATGACGATCCGATCGGCATAGGCCCGCACGTCCACCGGTCGCCCGACCGCGCGGGCCGCCACGCTGTACTGGTTGTTGTCGAAGCTTGGAGACCGCTACCTCAGTGGCGTGGAAGCCGTCGAAGGGGCCGCGATACGCTGTCAGGAAGGGCCGCTCCTCCTCGAACACCTGCCACACCGTCTTGCGCACCTTCGGTTCTAACCCCCTGAAACAGGGTCGTTTTTTCTCCTCATTCTTGTTGCAGGGGAACGGATTCCGCAACCCTCCGTTCCCCGGCTGCAACCGCAACCGGGAGAAGATGAATGTCCAGAACCACCCTCACCGACGCCCGCGTCAGGGCGCTCCGGCCCCGCAAGTCCGCATACGACACCCGCGACAGCAAGCTCACCGGCTTCGGCATCCGCGTCCTGCCCTCGGGCAGCAAGCGCTTCTTCATCCACTGCCAGCATCGCGGCGAGCGCGTCTGGAAGATCGTCGGGGATGCCAACTCCATGAGCGTCGGTGAGGCGCGGCGCCGCGCCGGCACGATGTTGACAGCGATCCGGCAGGGAGAGGATGCGCCTCGTGACTCCGGCGAAACCCTCTTCGTGGCCGTCGCCGAGACCGTGTTCGAACGCCACCAGCGGATCTGGAAGGCGCGAACGCTCGAGGTGAACCGGGGCTACCTGCGCAACCAGATCCTGCCTTGCTTCTCGGGACGCCCGGTTGCCGACATCGACAGCCGGGAGGTCCGCAACTGGTTCGCCTCGCTCCGCGCTACCCCGGTCGCGGCCGATCGCTCCATGCCGGTGCTCTCCGTCATCATGAGGGAGGCGGAAGCGATGGGCCTTCGTCCCGAGGGCTCCAACCCCTGCCGCGCCATCCGGCGCTATCGCCGGAAAGGGAGGGAGCGCTTCCTGTCCGACGACGAGCTCCGGCGCCTGTCCTCAGCACTGTCTGCACACGCCGAACGAAAGCCGCTTCAAATCGCAGCCGTCCGTCTTCTCCTCCTCACGGGCTGCCGCAAGAGCGAGATCCTGACGCTGCGCTGGTCCGACTACCGGGAAGGCCGTCTCTTCCTGCGCGACAGCAAGACAGGTCCCCGAACCGTCTGGCTATCCGGCCCGGCACGGAAGGTCCTCGACGGGATCGAGCGAACCGACCGGTGGGTCTTCCCGGCGCCCCGGACCGGAGGGCCGTCGGGTAGAAGTTGGCTGGACCCTTTCTGGTCTGCGATCCGCGCCGAGGCAGACCTCAACGACGTCCGTCTTCACGATCTTCGCCATACCCATGCCAGCATCGCCTTGAGGGAGGGCGAGACCGTCCTTGTCATCGGCCGGCTGCTCGGGCACCGCAATGCGGAAACCACGCTCAAATACACCCATCCCGACGACGCCATGGTGGTGGACGCAGCCGAGACCGTCGGCGCCATTCTGGAGCGCTGAGCCATGGCGGGTAGGAAACGCATGCGCCTCACCGACGCCGCCATCGCCCGCCTGCGTCCGCGCGAGCGGGAATATACCGTCTGGGACAGCCGCGTCCCGGGTCTCGGGGTCCGGGTACGGCCAACCGGAGCACGGACCTTTGTCATGTTGCTCGATGCCGGAGGCGGATCAAAGCGCGTCTCGCTCGGCTCGGTCGCGACGAAGGGGATCGCCGAGGCCCGCAGAGAATGCCTCGCGCGACAGGCCATCCCCGAGCCGGACAGCAAGGCAGCGCCGAAGCGCGCAGTTCCGCTATTGCGGGAATTCGTCGAGGGCGAGTGGAAGGAGGCCCACTTCGACCGGTACAAGCCGTCGACGAGAAAGAGCGTCCACTACCTGCTCTCAAGCCGCATCAAGCCAGAATTCGGATCGAAGAAGCTCGACCGTATGACCGGTGCACAACTCTCGCGCTGGTTCGATGCCTTCAGCCGCACAGCTCCCGGCAACGCCAATCATGCCCTGGCGCTGCTTCGGCAGATCATGAACTTCGCGGTCGCTTGCGGCTACATCGAGAAGAACCCGACCCAGGGTATCAGGTCCAACCGCCGGCCCAGGCTTACCCGCTTCCTGTCGCGTGAGGAGATCGGTCGTCTGCACCGGGTTCTGGACGCACAGACCGGAGAGAACAATCGGCAGCAGGCGGATATCATTCGCCTTCTTCTGCTCACCGGATGCCGAAAGGGTGAGATCTTGCGCCTCCGCTGGCCCGAGGTCCATCGCGACGCGCTCTTCCTCGCAGACAGCAAGACGGGCGCGAGAAAGGTTCCCCTCAACAGCCAGGCCCAGAGCATCCTTGAACGGCAACCGCGAGACGCAAGTCCCTTCGTGTTCCCGTCGCCGCGCAATCCGGATCGGCCGTACAGCGATAATCTCGCACTGTGGTACCGGGTTCGCCGCAAGGCCGGTATCGAGGATGTCCGCCTTCACGACCTCCGTCATACCCATGCGAGCCACGCGGTCATGAATGGCGTTCCGGTGCCGGTCGTCTCACGGATGCTCGGTCACTCCAACGTCCGCATGACGCTGCGTTACGCCCATCTCGGCGACCGGGAAATCGAGGCTGCCGCCGAACGGATCGGGCGATCGGTCGCAGCCATCATGGCCATGGCAGGGTAGGAGGGGTCGTTGCCGAGCTCCTCCCCCCAGTTGCGGTAGGAATGCGCATTGCTGCGCACCCCCCGCGCACGTATGGACGCCCCCGGTGATGCAAGCACATTCTTGGCTCGACGGGATGCCTTGGCAGGGCGTCAGGTTCACTCATGTATGTTGTTCGGCGTGCAATTTTGACCCCCCAGTATCAAGCCACTTCAATAGCTTATCACGCCGATCGGCGCGCAACCCACGCGCCGAACAACACCCCGCGGTCGAGCCGGGACCCGGCGCCGTTTCGACTGCTCCGGCGGACGGTGCTGGATACGCCGATCCAGAGAAGCCCGTGATCGGGTGGCAGGTTACGGTCACCGTGACCTCATCGAGTGGCTTCGTCCTGCGCAAGGTCTTCTACACCGTGCCCTCCACCCTGATCGGGCATCGGCTCAAGGGGCGCATCTACGACGATCGCCTCGAGCTCTGGCTCGGCGCCAGCCCGATCCTGACCCTGCCACGCGGCCGCCCTCCCGCGCGTGGGCGTGGCGGTCACGCCCATGTGGTGAACTACCACCACGTCATCCATAGCCTGCGCACCAAGCCCCAGGCCCTGGCCGGGCTGCGCTATCGCGATCAGCTCTTTCCCCGTATCGCCTACCGGCGATGCTGGAACGCGCTGAGTGCGGCCCTCGATCAGCGGAGCGCTTGCAGGATCATGGTCGGTCTCCTCTGGCTGGCTCATGACAGAGCCTGCGAAGCCGAGATGGCCCAGCAGCTCGACGAGCTTCTCGCAGCGGACCGGCTTCCCGATCTCAAGCTGCTGGAGCAGCGCTTCGTCGCTCACCTCAACGACGTGCCGGTGGTCACGGTCGATATCCCCGGCGCTGACAGCTACGACGCGCTCTTCGCCGCGCGGGAGCTCGCCGCATGAGTGCCCCGACCAAGATTACCGCCGATACCGCCAAGTTGCCCGCTGATGCTGACCGCGCTGCGTCTGCCGACCTTTGCGAACCTGTGGCCGGCGTTCGCGGACAGGGCCGATCGTGAAGGGTGGCCGGCCGCCCGGTTCCTGGCGCTCTGGCCGAGTTGGAGCTGGCCGAGCGTGATCGCCGCCGCATCCAGCGCCATCTCAGGGAGGCACGCCTGCCCATGGGCAAGACGCTCGAAAGCTTCGACTTCGCGGCCGTGCCAACGCTCAGCAAGGCCCATGTACTGTTAGCCTACACCGTCTTGCCCGGGATCGTCGGATGCGGATGCTTCCTGGCGTCCTCGATGCACCGATCCATGAGCCACTCGTTGATCTCGGCGTAGGAGCGGCCCCGCGGGCTGGGCACGAACAGGCGGCCGCGAACCTCACCCACCTGTCTCTCGACCTGCCCCTTCTCTCAGCCAGCCCCGGGCGTGCACGCCACAGGCTCCACCAGATGGTGGGTACACATCTCCTGGAAGCGGCGGTTGTAGTCCCGCTTCTTGCCCACGAACACCGTGCTCACCGCCGTCTTCATGTTGTCGTAGATGCCGCGCCGGCAGACCCCGCCGAAGAAGCGGAACGCGCGCTCGTGCGCCTCGAACACCATCTCCTGGCTCTCGCGCGGGAAGATCTGGACCAGCTGCATGCGGCTGTGTCACAGCCGCATGTGCGCCGCCTTCACCCTGGTCGTCGTGCCCGACAACACCGCGTATTCGTGGCTCCAGTCGAACTGGTAGGCCTCGCCCGGATCGAAGATCAGCGGCACATAGGCCTCGGACGACGACAACAGCCGGTGCCGGCGCCGCCAGACCCTGGCATAGCGGCGCACCGCGTCGTAGCCGCCCTCATAGCCCAGAGACGCAAGGTCTTCATGAATCCGCAGCAGAGACAGCCGATCCCGGCGCGCCTTCTTCTCGTTGGCCTTCAGCTGGCGCTCGAGCTCATCCACCCACGGTCCAAGCTTCGGCATCGGCTGGATCTTGCGCTCGTAGCTGTACGAGGTCTCATCGCCCCGCACCACCTTGCGCACCGTGTTCTTCGAAACCCTCAAATCCCGGGCGATCGTCTTGATCGGAACGCCCCTCACCAGATGATCCCGACGGATCCGTGCGATCGTTTCCACTACCAGCATCTCCCCCTCACCTCGTCCGTCCAATGACAAGGCGCGTTCATGGGAACAAACCATGGGGGGGGGTCAATTTTGGACGCCGATTACCACCGATAGGGGGGCAATATTCCACGCCGATCAACAAGCCGGTAGCTCTCGCCGTTGATCTCCAGGATATGGCCATGGTGGGTGATGCGGTCGAGCAGCGCGCCGGTGAGGCGCTCGCTGGCGAACACCGTTGTCCATTCCTGGAAGGGCAGGTTTGAGGTCACGATGGTGGCGCCGTTCTCGTAGTGCCGGCTGAAGACGTCGAACAGCAGCTCGCTTCTGGTCTGCGACAGGGGCCCGTAGCCGAGCTCGTCGACGATCAGGAGATTGACCCTGGCGAGCTGGGCCTGGAGGCGGAGCAGCCTCTTCTCGTCGCGCGCCTCGATCAGCTCGTGGACCAGATGGGAGGCTGTGGCGAAGCGCACGCCGAGGCCCTTGTGGCAGGCGGCGAGGCCGAGGGCGAGAGCGACATGGGTCTTGCCGACGCCGCTCGGGCCGAGCAGGATTAGGTTCTCGCGGCGCGCGATATACTCGCCGCGCGCGAGATCCAGCACCAGCATCTTGTTGAGCGCCGGGATCGCCTTGAAATCGAAGCTCTCAAGCTGTTTGACGACAGGGAACCCGGCCTGCTTGATAAGCCGCTCGACGAGGCGGCGCTCGCGGTCGATCAGCTCCATCTCCACCAGCCGGGCCAGGAACCGCACATGATCCAGGCCCTCGGCCGCGCACCGGCGCGCCAGTTTCTCGTATTCCCGCAGGAAGGTCGGCAGCTTCAGCCTCTTCAGGTGATGTTCGAGCAGGATGCGGGGGGCCTCAACCATGGCCGGCCCCACCGGCCAGCGGGGTGGCGTAGTCGGCGCTCCGCGTGGCGGCGACGAAGGGCTGGGGCAGGTGCGGATAGCGCGACAGGTCGAGATGCACGGGCCGCCTCTCGATGCGGGCCAGCAGCAGGTGCTTGACGGCGTCGAAGCCGATCAGGCGGCGCTTCACCGCGTCGCGCACCGCGGCCGCCACCTGCGGTTCCGGGAAGTCTTCGTGCAGGCGCGGCACCTGGATGTATTCGCGCTTGCCGCGCGGCCCGAAGCGCGCCTCGAGGAGGCGGCGCAACGTGTCGAAGGCCGGATCGAGCTTCCACCCTCTCAGCGGCGCCGCCTGGTCCAGGGCGCCCGGCTTCTTCTCCAGCAGCGACAGATAGTGCAGCGGGTCGTAGACGACGTCGCCGCGGACATAGCTGCGCCGATGGCGGGCGACGATCTCGGCGCCGAGCGCGATCTCGACCCGGTCGACATAGCCCTTGACCGTCACCTTCTTGTGGGCGTGCACCGCCGGTGCCGAGTAGTCCACCAGCCGGTAGCGCACCAGGGCCGTCGACGAGACCTGGCCCGGCACATGCTCGCAGGCCTCGAAGGGAACCGCCGGCAGATCACGCAGGGCCTCGAGATCGGCGAGCAGCGCCGCCGCCTGCTCCCCTGCCGAAGCGGTCGCGGAACAGATAGTGCGACTGAAGATGTGAGAACGCCTGCGTCCTGAGGCGCGTGCCGTCGCCCAGGATCCGCGCCACCGCCAGGGTCGTGTTGTCGTAGAGGATCGAGCGCGGAACCCCGCCGAGGAAGGCGAAGGCGCTGACATGGCCGTCCAGGAATGCCTCCGTCGTCTCCCGGGGGGAGGCCTTCACGAACCAGACATTGGAATGGGGCAGGATCAGGCAGAAGAAGGCAACCTTCTCGCGCCGGCCCGGCAGCTCCACCACCGCCTCGCCGAAGTCGACCTGGGCGTGGCCCGGCGGGTGATGCAGTGGAACGAAAGCCTCGCGCGTCGACTGCCGCCGGGAACGCACATAGTCCTTCACCATGCAGACCGTGTGGAAACTCTGGGTGGCGGGGATGGAGGTTTAGGTAACCATGATTTGCGGCGATCCCACGTAATCTGGCGGTTTGGCGCCGGTAGCCCTGTGGAAGGGGCTCCAGGCCTCCGTGGATCGATGTGCGGCGCTCGATTTTGGCCTGATTCCCGTCTCATGCCCTCGCGGCGGCGATCAAGGCGGGAACACCTACCAGCGAGATCGCGCGGCGGATGTTGTAAGCCAGCGCCGTGATGCTGAACTCGCCGCGCACGTTCTCCAGCCGCCGGGTCAGGAAGGCACCCTGGCCCATCCATTGTTTGATTGAGCCGAAGGGATGCTCGACGCTTTCACGGCGCGCATCGAGCAGCTCCGGGCGGGCCGCCAATCGTTCTGCCATGCGCTCCAGGATCGCTTCGGCGCTTGCGCTTGCTGTGTAGCGCCAGGCGTTGGCCGTCGGGGCAGATGTAAATGTCCTCGCCGCCGTCATAGCGGAAGCGTTCCTTGGGAAAGAGCCCCTGGCTCACCGTGGATCCGCGCTGGGGCTTGGGCACATGCGGCACGACGCCGGCATTCTCGCAGGCCTCGATATCCTCGATCTTGAAGTAGCCCGCGTCGGCGACCGCGTCGATCCGATCGACGGCCAGGTTCCGACGGGCCACCACCGCCGTCTCGGCCAATAGACCGAGATCGCTGACCTTGTTATGGACCTGCTGCTCGGCGATCAGTTTGTGCTTGGCGTCCACGGCGATCTGAATGTTGTAGCCGACACCGACCCGGGTCTCGGCGTACATCGCCCGGCTGTCCGGATCCGTCAAAGAGAGCTGGTCCTCGCCACTCGCAGCCAGCGCGTCTCGATGTTCCTCAAACCGCTCACGCCGCCCTTGGATCGCAGCGATCTTCTCCTGGATATGCTCCACCTCGCCGCCGCCGGTGCCGCCCTCGTCTTGCTCGTCGGCCTCGTCGAGCCGGTCGAGATAACGCGACAACCTCTCGTCGCTCTCGGCCAACGCCTTCGCCAGCTTCGCTTTGGTGAAGTTCCGCTTCCGGCTGTTCACTGCCTTGATCCGTGTACCGTCAACCGCCACCAGCTCGCGTCCGAACAGCTCCAGTTCGCGGCATAGCCTCACGAACTCCCGAAACACCTGTCGGAAGGCCGCCCGATTGATCCGCCGGAAATCGGCGATCGTCTTGAAGTCTGGCGACAAACGCCGCAACAGCCAGATCACTTCGAGATTACGCTTGCTCTCTGCCTCCAGCCGGCGGCTCGAACGTACCCGATTGAGATAGCCGTATATGTAGAGCTTCAGCAGGTCCGCCGGATCGTAGCCGGGACGACCTATCGCCTTCGCCGCGGCGCGCTCGAAACCAGCGGCCGCTAGGTCCAAACCATCCACGAAGGCATCGATGAAACGGACCGGGTTATCCCGGCCCACGTAATCGTCCACTGCTTCCGGCAGAAGCAGAACCTGAGAGCGGTCAACGCCAGGAATGTGTCTCATGGCGGACCCTAACATCGCCATGAGACGGACGGAAATCCCCCGCCACCCAGAGTTTCCACACGGTCTGCATGGTATAGCCGCCGGCGAACCCGTGCTCGTCCCGCAGCCGCTCGAAGATCCGGTGCGCCGTGTGGCGCTGCTTGCGCGGCACGTCCGGATCCGTGTCCGCCTCCAGGATCGCGTCGACGATGCCGGTGAACCCATCCAGCTTGGGCCGCCGGACCGGCTTGGTCCGCCGGTAGCCCGGCGGCGCCGAATAGCTCAGCATCTTCTTCACCGTCCGGCGGTCGATGCCGAACCGACGGCCCGCATCGTGATGGCTCAGACCCTCGTCGACAACCGCCAGACGAACCGCCGCATAGAGCTCCACGCCGTACATCTCATGCCCCTCACCACAACCGACAAGGGGCTATAGGTGGCGCAATTTTGCGCCGCCGCGACCGGACCGCCCAGCCGCTCCGCGTGCTGCATTATTCCTCCGCCGTTAACAAGCGGGACGGCCAGCACCGAGATCGCGCCGTACGCAACTCCCAGCGGCTCCAGAAAACGTAGTCGATCAGCTCCGGGCCTTGGACTTGACCCGACTCGTCATCCTCGTCCTCGCGGTTGACGCGAGGATCAACCACCCCGGCGGGCGCTCCCTGACGGCCCCCTTGGATCAATATTTGGATCAATATATTGTGGAGAATCGCGGCTGACCCCCATTACCTTGTTGCACGGACCGGCCGCTTTGCATATGTTGTGCCCCCTCCTGCTGGACACGCAACATGTGCTAGCGGCGCAGGGTGGCTGAGGTAGGGTAAAGGACGTCGGGGGGCGTTGGTATGCGGATTGAGCGGGTCTACACGGACGAAGGGCGGTCGGCCTACGCGGACATCGAGTTCCGAACCACGACCAGCGAAATCCGCAATCCCGATGGCTCGCTGATCTTTCAAATGAAAGACATCGAGGTGCCGGCGACGTGGTCGCAGGTCGCCTGCGATGTCATTGCCCAGAAGTATTTCCGTAAAGCCGGCGTCCCGGCCCGCCTCAAGGTCTTCGCCGAGGACGATGTGCCGGAGTGGCTATGGCGCCACGTGCCCGACGAGGATGCGCTCGCCGAGCTGCCGGAGGCCGAGCGGGCCCGGCATGAGAACTCCGCGTGCGAGGTCTTCGATCGCCTGGCCGGAACGTGGACCTACTGGGGTTGGAAGGGCGGCTACTTCGATGGTGAGGAGGACGCCCGCGCCTATTTCGACGAAATGCGCCACATGCTCGCGCGCCAGCTCGGTGCCCCCAACTCGCCGCAGTGGTTCAATACCGGCCTGCACTGGGCCTATGGCATCGACGGACCCGCTCAAGGCCACCACTACGTCGACTACCGCACCGGCGCGCTCACGGCCTCGGAAAGCGCCTACGAGCACCCGCAGCCGCATGCCTGCTTCATCCAGAGCATCGCCGACGACCTCGTCAACGAGGGCGGGATCATGGACTTATGGGTGCGCGAGGCGCGGCTCTTCAAGTACGGCTCGGGCACCGGCACCAATTTTTCCTCGCTGCGCGCCGAGGACGAGGTGTTGGCAGGTGGCGGCAAGTCCTCCGGCCTGCTGAGCTTCCTCAGGATCGGCGACCGCGCCGCCGGCGCCATTAAGTCCGGCGGCACCACCCGCCGTGCCGCGAAGATGGTGATCGTCGACGTCGATCACCCCGACGTCGAGGGCTTCATCGACTGGAAGGTCGTCGAGGAGCAGAAGGTAGCGGCCCTGGTGGCCGGCTCGAAATCAATAGACAAGCACCTCAACGCCATCATGCGTGCCTGCCATGCCATGCAGGGGTCTGGCCGTTTCACGCCAAGCGACAACCCGACGCTCAAGAAGGCGATCCGTAAAGCGCGCGGCGCGATGATCCCGGAAAATTACATCCGCCGCGCCATTCAGTTCGCCGAGCAAGGTTTCACCGAGATCGACATCAAGACGTACGACACCGATTGGGACGGCGGCGCCTACGGCACGGTCTCGGGCCAGAACTCGAACAACTCGGTGCGTGTCACCAACGAGTTCCTGCGTGCCGTTACCGACGATTCCAAATGGGATCTGACCAAGCGCACGACCGGCGAGGTCGCTAAGACCGTCGGCGCCCGCGAGCTGTGGGAGCGGATCGGTCACGCGGCCTGGGCCTCGGCAGACCCGGGCCTCCAGTACCACACCACGATCAATGAGTGGCATACCTGCCCGGCGGCGGGACCGATCCGGGCTTCGAACCCATGTTCCGAGTACATGTTCCTCGACGATACCGCCTGCAACCTCGCCTCGCTCAACCTCAAGGGCTTCCAGCGGCCCGACGGTAGTTTCGACGCACAACGGTTCGCCCATGCGGTACAGCTGTGGACGGTAACGCTCGAGATATCGGTGCTGATGGCGCAGTTCCCCGCGGCCCGTATCGCCGAGCTTTCCTATCGCTACCGGACGCTCGGCCTCGGCTACGCCAACCTCGGCGGCCTCCTGATGAGCATGGGGCTGTCCTACGACAGCGATGAAGGCCGCGCTCTTTGCAGCGCCATCACGGCGCTGATGACCGGTATCGCCTACGCCACCTCGGCCGAGATGGCAAAGGAGCTGGGGGCCTTCCCCGGCTTCGCCGAGAACCGCGAGGCAATGCTGCGGGTGATGGCCAATCACGCACGAGCCGCCTCGGGCCAGGCCGACGGGTATGACGGCCTGAGCATGGCGCCGGTGCCGCTCGATGCCGCGCACTGCCCCGATCCGGCGCTGGCGCGCGCCGCGGTCGAAGCTTGGGAGCGCGCGCTCGCCCTCGGCGAGACACACGGTTACCGCAACGCGCAGGCGACGGTGATCGCGCCGACCGGCACCATTGGCTTGGTGATGGATTGCGATTGCACCGGGATCGAGCCCGACTTTGCGATGGTGAAGTTCAAGAAGCTCGCCGGCGGCGGCTATTTCAAAATCATCAATCGCACGGTGCCCGAGGCCTTGGCACGGCTCGGCTACGACCAAGACGAGATAGACGAGATCATCCACTACGCGGTTGGTCGCGGAACCTTGCGCGAGGCGCCCGGCGTGAACCACGCGAGCCTCAGCGCCCGCGGCTTCACCGAAGAGGTGATCGCCAAGCTCGAGGAGACACTGGCGACGGCCTTCGACATTAAATTCGCGTTCAACAAATGGACGCTCGGCGAGGCGTTCTGCGTCGACACGCTCGGACTCGAAGCCACGGCGCTCGACGAACTCTCCTTCGACATGCTGGCGGCGCTCGGCTTTGGTCCGGCGGAGATCGACGCGGCAAATCTCTACTGCTGCGGCGCCATGACGCTCGAGGGAGCCCCGCATGTCCGGCCGGAACACTTGCCGGTGTTCGACTGCGCCTCGCCGTGCGGCAGGCTCGGCCAGCGCTACCTTTCCGCCGATAGCCACATCCGCATGATGGCGGCCGCCCAGCCGTTCATCTCGGGCGCCATATCCAAGACCATCAACATGCCGAACCAGGCGACGGTCCAGGACTGTATGGACGCCTACATGCAGTCCTGGCGCCTCGGCCTCAAGGCCAATGCACTCTACCGCGACGGCTCCAAGCTCTCACAGCCGCTCTCAGGTTTCGTCTCCGACGATGACGAGGCCGACGAGAGCGAGGTCGTTGCTGCCCGGCCTCAGGTGGTGGCCGAACGCATGGTGCAACAGGCAATCATGGCGCGCCACGAGCGGCTGCGCTTGCCCGAGCGCCGCAAGGGCTACACCCAAAAAGCCACCGTCGGTGGCCACAAGGTCTACCTGCGGACCGGCGAATACGACGACGGCCGGCTCGGCGAAATCTTCATCGACATGCACAAAGAGGGCGCCGCCTTCCGCAGCTTGATGAACAACTTCGCGATCGCCATATCGATCGGTCTCCAGTACGGCGTACCACTGGACGAGTTCGTCGATGCGTTCACCTTCACCCGGTTCGAGCCCTCAGGGATGGTCACGGGCAACGATGCCATCAAGATGTCGACCTCGCTTCTGGACTACGTATTCCGCGAGCTCGCGGTCTCCTATCTCGGCCGCAACGACCTTGCCCACGTCGAGCCCGATGACCTCAGGCCCGATTCGCTCGGCGGCGGCGCCGTCGAAGGCGGCAACGGCAACGGCGAGGACGACCTGCCCGCCGTCGCGATGGCCTCAGCGGGCTCGGGCTACATGCGCTCGAACCTTTATGTCGTGCACGGCGGCAGCACGGTTGCGCCGCAGGCCGCGCTCACAACCTCGACCGGCCTCGCCGAAACGGCCACCGGCCTCGGCACCGCCGCGATCGAAACCGTCGCGACCGCCGGCGTGCTCGCGCGACAGGCACGCATGAAGGGCTACGAAGGTGATGCTTGTGGCGAATGCGGCAACTTCACTCTGGTGCGCAACGGAACCTGCCTCAAGTGCGAGACCTGTGGCGGCACCACTGGCTGCAGCTAGATCGCCGCTTTGCGTCGCGTGCTTTCGCCAACAGAGGGATCCCGTCGCTGAGCGGTCCGGCGCCGGGTGTAGGCCCCTTAGGGGGAATAAAGGCCGCTTCTCATAGTACGCGGAGCACCCATTTTTTTCTCATGGGTATCCTCCTAGTGACTTGGGGGGCGCAACGGCGCCCCCCATTTCTTTCAGTTGCTGACGGCGGGTCAGGCGGCGGCTAAGTCGTGCACTCATAAACGACGTTTGGGTCAGTGGCGGAATGCCAATGTCGGCTGCAGAGCCAACGCCGGCCGTAAATCGGTGCATTTGGCCACTTCCGCCTGTAGCCCATTAGGAGACATCGGCGGAGGCTCGTGAAATGAGCGCCTACGATGTAGCAGCCGTCGACACAACAACACGGTTCTGCGCCGAGCGGTGGCGCTAGCGGCTCTTGGAGGAGCGCAGCCTCCCAACCGGAGAGACCAGGCGACGAAGTCCGGATCGGTCACGCAAGGGGTACCGTCGCACCCGTCCTCGCCGCCTCAGCAATCGCATTGGCCACACGGATGTCGTGGCGGGCGTCTTTTGCAGGGTTTCGCAGCGTCGCCGTTCCGTCCAGTGTTTCCAGAAACGCCTTCGCCTGGGCTGCGAAGGCTGGCAACGTATCGCCGTATTCGCTGATATCAGACACCCCTTCCCGATGAATCGTAATCGTTCCCTGGCCGAGCCCGCACGGCGACAATTCCATCGCGCCCTCGGTACCAAGCACGTACACCGAGGCGCGCGGCCGTGCTTCATGGCTAACGTATCCACACAGCATGGTGCAGATTACGTGGTTATCAAACATAAGCATCGCGGCACATGTCTCCTCCTCAACCAGGCCATCAGCCATGTGCTTCTTCCGGTTGGCAATAGCGCTAACTTGCAGGGGCTCGCCTAGTAACCAGCGGAGGGGATTCACGTAATAAAAGGTCATGAGTGATAGCGGCATGCCGCCGCCCTCGGCCTGGCGATAGTTCCAGCGCTCCGGGTTTCTCGGATAAATGGCGATAGACTGCACGCCAATTATGTCCCCCAGTATTCCTTCCCGTATCACCTTTCGAGCATCGATCCACTCCGAGCTGTAACGCGCATGGAAACCCGCTTCTACCGGCACGTTAGCCGCGGCAGCTTTCTGATAAATATTCTCGGCAGATGCCGACGAATAAGCCAGCGGGGCTCCCACCAGTACCCCGCAACCCCATGAGATCGCCGCCAAAGTAATGGCGTCTTGCACATCGTGAGGCACTTCAATCAGAACACCGTCCGGGTCGAGACTTTCGAGTTTGGTGTAATCGCTGAATGCTTTGCCGCCCAGTTGGCTCGCCATCTTGGCGGCGGATTCCTCGCTACGTGCCGCGACGCCGACGATTTCAGCGCCCGATTCCAGTAATGCTTTGCCCCGCATTCGCGCCATGGCTCCGGCACCGATCACGGCAATACGTTTTGGTTGTGCCATATGTTCTCCAGCGGAAATCGAATTACAACGCCCGACGTTCGGGCTGATCCCACATCGTCAGCCGTCCAAGACGATCTCCTTGAAGCGCAGCGAATCCATGTGCTCAACGATCTTTTCGTTCTCGCACGTGTAGACGTAGACCAACTCGTTGCTGTAATCGCGCCCGTTGAGCGCTTTGACCTCGGTGCGTAGCCGGATGACGACTGTGTCACCGTCGGCGACGATCTTCAGGATGTCGACCCTTAACGTGGACATGTCGAAGAACTTTGGTCCTTCCTCCATCATGAACTTCACGAGACCTGCGGCCCCCTTGGGCGGGATCAGGCCGACCGACACCGGGACGAAAAATTCGGCGTCCGGGTTGAGCAGCGCCATCATCTTCTCGCGATCGCCGCTGCCCTGTGCGGCCAGGTAGTCGAGTACTAGCTTCCGGCTCTCTTCCGTCTGCATGATTGGCTCCCGGGTTGTCGAGGTCCCTCTCGCGTTAGGGCAGTGTGAGTCCATCGCTGTGCCGAAGCCACCCGAAGGAAGAACGCGCCAAGCGGCTAGGCCTTGGCGTCGAGCTCTTCGTAGTGACGGAAGATCCCCATCTCGTTGAACGGGATCCGGCGCGCCGAGGCCAGGTAGGCGGCGATCCGGGGACGCACCGCGACCCTGTCGTACAGGGCGACGATCCGCGGACACTTCTTCTCCAGGCGAGCCATTGCGCGCGGGAACGCGTAACGCAACCCCGCAACGACCTGAAACAGCGAAAGATCGGGATAGGTGAGCGTCTTCCCGATCAAATACCGGTCGCCGGCCGGGTTGCGGACCAGCACTCGCTCGAAATAGCCGATGTACTTCGGTGCTCGGGACTCTAGAAAGTCGGCCGCGCGCTGCCGGGCTTCCCGACGCTGATCCTCATAGTAGAGGCGGCTCGAAATGGGGTGATGGGTATCGTGGGCCTCCTTCACGAGGTCAGCAATCGTCAGCTGCAGCTGGTGGGCCCAGAGCCTTCCGGCCTCGCTCGCGGGCGCCAAGCGATGGCATGCCCCGAGGAATAGGAGGATGTTGGCGGTTTGAGCGATAACGAGTTTCCCTGCCCTGAGGAACGGCGGTGCGAACGGCGGGCGCGGCAACGTCTCGCCGTCAAGGAGGTGCAACAGCCCCTCGTTGCCCCGTTCCGGCTCCCGCTCGGCATCTATGTAGTCGGCACCGGCCTCTTCCAGGGCCAGGCGCACGAATTCGCCGCGACCCTGGATAGGCGGCCAATAGTAGAGTTCGTAGCGCACTTGCCTACTCCTCCTCGCCCACTCGATGAAAGAGGTTATCGTCGACCGGCCGGGATGGCTAAAAAGAAACGTTGGCGGAGGTTCGTGAACCGGCTGCTTTAGATCGTGGGTGCAACATCGGCGGCAAATGTGTCGATGTCCGTCGCTTTCACCTTGGCGATCTGTTCGAAATCGCGGCTTGCCTGTTGCTCGCCCGCATCCACCCAGCGTTTGAACAGAGTCATGACGGTATCAATTGTCCAATCCGGAAGCCCAGCGGCAGTAAACCCTGCTTTTTGGTCGTCATAAGACAGGCCCACGTACCGGATGTCTTGGCGCAATGACGTTGAAAACGCAGCCGCGACGTCGTGAAAACTGATCGGGCGCGGGCCGGTGATGTAGTAGATCTTGTTGTTGAATTCGTCAGACGTCAGGCAGAGATACGCGGCTTTGGCGATGTCCCGCGCATCGACCATCGGAATGCGTGTATCACCCAGATATTGGGCAAACATCTGCTCCTCCTTCATGAACGCGGCATGCATTTGTGGAATGTTCTGCATGAAGTAATGCGGGCGTAGGATGACGTAGTTGAGGCTACTTACGATCAAGTAATTGTCTGCTTCGGCATGCTGCTCATAGAGCGCCATGCCGTGACTTTCGCGGGCGGGTTCGGCTGAAAGACGCACGATCTTGTGTACACCAGCGGAAACAGCTCGATCAATCAGCCCTTTGTGCAGGTCCAGCATCTCGGGCGCCGGACTGCTGAGGAGAAAGACCGTATCGACAGGCTCCAACGCCGCCTCAACGCCCGGCCAATCACCAAGAGCGCTCTGCACGGTGGGGATGCCTTGCGACGCTAGATTCGCGTTGCTTTGCGCGTTTCGCACCATCACACGATAGCTTTCAGCGCCGTCTTTCAGCAGATCAACAAGGGGGGAGCCGATGTTGCCCATGCCGCCGATAATGAGTGTCTCTCTTTTCATTTCCGGTCTCCGTTGTTCCGGTGTGATGGGACCCTGTTTCTCCTGGAGCTGAGATATGACATTCACAATAGATCCGGAACTGGCTATAGGTGCGAAGTCTTGTTCCATTTTTGCACCACGGTCCCGGTGACAGGACAACCGGGCAGTTCGCGGCAAGGGGAGGGCATGAAGGTATTCGAGTGGGACGACCTAGGGATATTCCTTGCGATACTGCGCGGGCGGTCGGTGCGCGCGGCATCGATCGTGTCCTGGGACGTGGTGTAAGAGCCGCGAGCGGGTCGCGGTGTCCGGCGGGCTGAGCCGGATCGCTCGAGCGGCCTCGGGAGGCATCTTGATGAGGGCATTGTCGCTCACCGGCGCGATGGTTTCCAGGGTCATGTAGCGCGCCCTCTGCACCGCCCATTCGTCGTTCTGCTCCATGAGGATAGCGCCGATCAGTCGGGTGATGGCGGCCTCGTTGGGGAAGATGCCGACGACGTTGGTGCGGCGCTTGATCTCGCCGTTGAGGCGCTCCAGGGGATTGGTCGAGTGGAGCTTGGTGCGGTGCTCCTTGGGGAAGCTCATATAGGCCAGCACGTCGGGCTCGGCTTGGTCCATGAGGTTTGCCAGCTTGGGCGCCTTGGGGCGGAGCTGGTCGGCCACCTGGCGCCACTGGGTCTTGGCGGCCGCGGCGTCCTCCTGGGCGAAGGCGGTGGCGACGAAGGCGGAGACCACGCGCCGGCCCTGCTTGCCGGCATGGCCCAGGAGGTTGCGCATGAAGTGCACCCGGCAGCGCTGCCAAGTGGCGTTGAGGACACGAGCGGCGGCGGCCTTGAGGCCCTTGTGGTCATCGGAGATCACCAGCGTGACGCCGCGCAAACCCCGTCTGGCCAGGCATCGGAGGAACTCGGTCCAGAAGGTCTCGGCCTCCGAGGCGCCGACCGCCATGCCGAGGACCTCGCGCCGGCCCTGGGTGTTGACGGCGACGGCGACGATCACCGCGACCGAGACGATGCGCCCGGACTGGCGCACCTTCACATAGGTTGCATCCAGCCAGAGGTAGGGCCAGTCGCCTTCCAGGGGCCGCTCGAGGAAGGTCCGGACCTTGTCGTCGATCTCTCCGCAGAGCCGCGAGACCTGGCTCTTGGAGATGCCGGTCATACCCATGGCCTGGACCAGGTCATCGACCGATCGGGTCGAGACGCCCTGGATGTAGGCCTCCTGGATCACCGCCGTGAGCGCCTTCTCGGCCATCCGCCGGGGCTCCAGGAAGCCGGGGAAGTAGGAGCCCTTCCGCAGCTTGGGAATGTTCAGCGCGACGCTGCCGGCGCGGCTCTCCCACACCCGGTCGCGATAGCCGTTGCGGTGGTTGATGCGCGCCGGCGAACGCTCGCCGTGGCCGGCGCCGGTCAGGCCCCGGACCTCCAGTTCCATCAAACGCTGGGCGGTGAAGCCGATCATCTCGCGCAGCAGATCGGCGTCAGAACTCTTTTCCAGCAAACTACGAAGCGTCATCATGTCGTCGGTCATCGTGGTCTCCATTGGTTCCAGGTTGCGTTGCCACAACCCAACCCTAAACCGGAAACCGCGATGACCGCCCGCTGTGGATAACCGGCTTGCCTAGGCCAGACTCTTGGCGGTCGCTACGGCAAGCCGGTTACCCACAGCTCCTACACCACTCAAAGGGACACGACCGCGGCATCCAAATTACTGAATGTCAGCCATTCAACCGTGTCGCGTCGGCTGCATGCAATGGAAGAACAACTGGGCATCAAACTCTTTGTGCGCCAGCCCGAGGGTTTCGTTCTGACAGAAGTCGGCGAGGCGATGGTGGAACGGGCCGAGCGTGTTGAAAGCGAAATCCTGAGCCTGGAAAGGGAGGTGTTCGGCCGCGACGCTATGCTGTCGGGTCCAGTGCGCATATCCGCACCACCCTTGTTGGCGCAACATCTGTTGATGCCGCTCCTCGCCGAATTTGCTGAGCTTTACCCGGAAATTGAAATCGAAATGAATGCGACGTTCGATGTGGCAGACCTGCGGCGGCGGGACGCGGATATCGCGATCCGTTTTCAGGTTTTACCGGGCGACAGCCTCGTTGCGCACCGATTGCCAGACTTTGCCAGTTCGATTTATGCGACCGCCGATTACATCGCTACGCACAATTTTCAGGGCCCAACCCGACCGGTCGCTGGATCGCTTTAGGGAGCAAAGAGGTTTTGGCAAACTGGCGGCAGGATTCGCCGTATTCCGGTTGCAAGGTGCACCACATCGTTTCGGACATGTTGGTTCATCTCAACGCCGTGAAGGCAGGTATGGGATTTGCCTATCTCTTCTGCTTTCTTGCGGACACAGAGCCGGGGCTTTTTCGCCTTCCTGATGCAGCCACCGATAAAACAATCACCGCGTGGGTCGTTACTCATCCCGACTTAGTTACCACCGAACGGGTTCGGGTATGTGTCCGGTATCTCGTTGGTGCGATTTCCAAACGTGAAAGCCAAATTCGCGGGATCGGTACGAAATAGAGACAACTGACCGCTTCGTGCCTGATCCGCTGCGGCGATGCCCGGCTGTTCGACGCTCGCGGGCACTCTGGCGGTTGGTACGAGCGTCGCGTTGGCGTGAGCGTGGATGGTGCACGGATGTCTTTGCGTGCGAACGGGGTCGCCGTCTGAATCCCGTGATGGCCGCCATGGGTCTTGGTTGTGTAGGAACGCGGCGGCGTTGGCGGTCGGACGTAGCGGCCCGAGGCTGATGTGAGCGAGCCGTTCCATCTAGCTCAGTGGTCAACCTGAGTCATCTAAGAGAAGCTCGGGTCGGGCGGTCTGGCGTTTCGTGGGCGTTGGAGCCAGGAAGTTGCGTTTCCTATGCCCTGATGGCCGCGATCAGCAGCCCGGTGCCGAGGATGTTCATGACACGGGTGAGGTTATAGGCGAGTACGTGCAGCGCCATCTCGGTGCTGACGCGTTGTGAGCGTCTTCATCAGGAAGTGGGTTGCGCGCCCATCGGGGCTTTGATCGTGCCGAAGGGATGCTCGACCGTCTCGCGGCGCTGGCGCATCTTCTCCGGATGCTCGTCGAGCCGCCTCTGAACAGCCTCGAGAACATGCTCGTACTCGTGATCCGGCGCTCTCTGCCCGTGGTGCAGCGGTGCTTGATGGCGCAGCTCAGACACGCGTTGGTCCAGTAGCGGCGTAAGGCCAGGCCCTTTTCCTCAGTCGTGTATCGATACCTCAGCCTTTCGTTGGCCGGGCAGATGTAGATGTCCTTTTGCGCCACATAGCGGCCGGAGGTCTGCGGCTTGGGAAGCGTGACCGTGATGGCGGCGTCTTCGCACGCCAGGATCTCCGCACTGTTGAAGTAGCCCCGGTCGGCGACGACATCCAAGGTGTCCGCCCCCAGCGTCGCTTTCGTCTGCTTGGCCATGCGGGCGAGCTGGGACCGGTCGGTGCCGACGTTGGTCACCTCGTGGGCAACGATCAGATGATGCTTGGTGTCGACGGCGGCTTGCACGTTGTAGCCGACGACGCCCGACCGCTGGTCGCCATCGAGCGAGCGTCGGGATCGGTTAGAGAGATCTGCTGGTCCGGCCTCTCGCGCATCCGCGCCTCGAGCCCCTTGAGGCGCTGCATCTCTTGCCTGAGCCTGGCAATCTTCTCGTGCAGACGGACCGTCTTGGTCGTGCGTGCCAGAGACGGCTCTTGCCGGTCGGCGCTGTCCAGCTGGTGCAGGTAGCGCGACACGCTGATCCAGGCGCCGCGTCATCTTGGCTCGCGTGAAGTTCCTGTCTCGGTTGTTCACTGCCTTGAACTTGCTGCCATCGATCGCAACGCGGGCTTCGGCAAACAGACCGAGCGTGCGGCACAGAGCGACGAACCGGGCACAGACCTGACGGATGGCGCGACCATTGTCCTTGTTGCGGAAGTCGGCGATCGTCTTGTGATCGGGAGCCAGGCGGCCGGTTAGCCACATCACTTCCACGTTGCGCCCGGCTTCCCGCTCAAGCCGGCGGCTCGATTGGACCCGATTGAGATAGCCGTAGATGTACAGCTTCAGCAGAACCGACGGATGATACGCAGGCCGGCCGGTATCCTTCGGCGCGACACGGCTGAAGCCAAGCTCGGCTAGATCCAGCTCCTCGACAAAGACATCGATCACCCGAACCGCATTGTCCTCGCCAATCCAGTCGTCCAAGCACTCCGGGAACAAAGTGCGCTGCCCGCGATCGGTCCCTTCAACGAAACGCCCCATACGATCTCCCCGCTCAGACCACCGAAGAATCATATCAGGCAAGCGTTCTTACAGGGTCAGGATCGGTAGTTCGCCGGTTCGGAGTCGGCTACCGATTGACCGAAGTGGCCTGTGAGCGGACATCGCCACTCACAGCACCAATTAATGAGTACACGACCTAGCCGGCGCGCCGTTTCGCCGGCGAGCTTGCGAGCTTGATGTGTAGCTCGCGGAGGTGGCGATCGGTGGCCGGTGCCGGCGCCCCCAAAAGCAGGTCCTCGGCCTGTTGGGTCATCGGGAAGGCGACCACCTCGCGGATGTTCGGCTCATCGGCGAGTAGCATGACGATGCGGTCGAGCCCCGGGGCGATGCCGCCGTGCGGCGGCGCGCCATAGCTCAACGCCCGCAGCATGCCGCCAAAGCGTGCCTCCACCTCGGGGCGGCTATAGCCGGCGATCTCGAAGGATTTGTACATAATGTCGGGGCGGTGGTTGCGGATGGCCCCGGTGGCGAGCTCGATGCCGTTGCAGACGATGTCGTACTGATAGCCCAGCACTGCCAGCGGGTCCTGACCCTCCAGTGCATCGAGGCCCCCTTGCGGCATCGAGAACGGGTTGTGGCTGAACTCGATCTTGCGCTCAGCAGCGTCGAACTCATACATCGGAAAATCGACGATCCAGCAGAAGCGGAAGGCGTCCTGCTCGATCAGGCCAAGATCAGCGCCGAGCTTGTCGCGGGCCGCGCCGGCCAAGCCTGCGGCCTCGGCCGGCTGACCGCAGGCGAAGAAGACCGCATCGCCGTCACCGACGCCGGCCGCCTCGCCGATCATCGCCGTGCGCTCAGGCTCGAGATTGCGGGCGATCGGCCCCTTGGCCTCGCCCTCGGCAAAGACGATATAGCCAAGGCCCGCCCAGCCGGCCTCGCGCGCCCAGTCGTTGGCCTTGTCGAAGAAGCTCCGCGGCCGGCTCGCGGCGCCGGGCGCCGGGATCGCCCGCACGATGCCGCCCTCGCCGATCACCCGGGCGAATATCGCGAACCCCGAGTCGCGAAACGCTTCGGTGACATCGGCGATCACCAACGGATTCCTGAGGTCGGGCTTGTCGGTGCCGTAGCGCAGCAGGGCCTGGGCGTAGGCCAACAGCGGGAACGGCGCCGCGGTCACCGTCCGTTCGCCGGCGAACTCGTCGAACACGCCGTGTATCACCGGCTCGATGGCGCCGAGCACGTCGTCTTGCTGGACGAACGACATCTCGACGTCGAGCTGGTAGAACTCGCCCGGCGAGCGATCGGCGCGCGCATCCTCATCGCGAAAACACGGCGCGATCTGGAAATAGCGATCGAAGCCCGCCACCATGTAGAGCTGCTTGAACTGCTGCGGCGCCTGCGGCAGGGCATAGAACTTGCCAGGATGGAGGCGGCTCGGCACCAGAAAGTCGCGGGCGCCCTCGGGCGAGCTCGCTGTCAGGATCGGCGTTTGAAACTCGGTGAACCCCTGCGCGATCATGCGCCGGCGGATGCTATCGATGATCGCCGAGCGCAGCTTGATGTTGCGATGCAGCCGTTCGCGCCGCAGGTCGATGAAGCGGTGCTTGAGGCGAATCTCTTCCGGGTATTCCTGCTCGCCGAAGACCGGCAGCGGCAGCTCCGCGGCCTCCGACTGCACCCCGAAGTCGCGGATACGCACCTCGACCGTGCCGGTCGGAATGTTCGGATTGACGGTATCGGCCGTTCGCGCCACCACCGCGCCGGTCACCGTCACGACGCTCTCGGGCGCTATCCCCTCGACCGTGGTGAAGTGCTCGGAGTCCGGCTCTACCACGCATTGCGTGAGGCCGTCGTCATCGCGCAGGTCGAGAAACAAGAGGTGGCCGTGATCGCGTTTGCGATGCAC
This sequence comes from Alphaproteobacteria bacterium, assembly GCA_965248765.1. Classification (GTDB taxonomy): domain Bacteria; phylum Pseudomonadota; class Alphaproteobacteria; order VGEJ01; family VGEJ01; genus CBDFKF01. The sequence continues at coordinate 311,206 of CBDFKF010000002.1, read as the reverse complement.
CCAGCCGGACAAACGCACCGTTTCCCCCACATCGGCGTCGCGCAGCGCCCCGCAGGTGTGGGTGCGATAAACGTGCATGGCCGGCGGAGAAAGGCCATGGAAGCGCGGTCATGTCAAGATCGTGCCCCGGCGCCGGGAACCGCGTCGGGCTGGCCTACCCCACGCGCCGCCAAACGCCGGCCGCCAGCCGGCAAGACGGCGGTGCCAGGATCGTGTATAGCACCGCGGCCATGACCGTCATCACCTCGAACGAGGCCCTCGCCGAGGCCTGTAGCCGCTTCCGCCGCCTGCCCTACGTGGCCATCGACACCGAGTTCATCCGCGAACGGACATACTGGCCCCAGCCGTGCTTAGTGCAAATAGCCGGCGACGGTGAAGCCATCGCCATCGATGCGCTGGAGCCGACGATCGATTTCCAGCCGCTACTCGAGCTGTTGGCGGATACCAGTGTCCTCAAGGTCTTTCACGCGGCCCGCCAGGACATCGAGATCTTTGTCCGCCTCAGCGGCCACGTGCCGGCGCCGTTGTTCGATACCCAGATCGCCGCGATGGTGTGCGGCTTCGGCGAGGCTGCCTCGTACGAGACGCTGGCCTCAAAGCTCGCGCGAGCGCCGGTTGACAAGGTCTCGCGCTTCACCGATTGGGCGCGCCGGCCGCTAACCGACCGGCAAATCCGCTACGCGCTCGACGATGTCGTCCACCTCTGCACCGTCTACGAAAAGCTCGCGGCTCGCCTCGACGAAACGGGGAGGCAGCGTTGGCTGGACGAGGAGGTGGCGGCGTTGTGTGACCCCGCTCTTTATCGCTTTGATCCGCGCGAAGCCTGGCAGCGCATCAAAGTGCGCTCGACAACCCGGCGCCTGCTGGCCGTGCTACGCGAGGTCGCCGCCTGGCGAGAGCGTGAAGCGCAGGCCCGGGATGTTCCGCGAAACCGTGTCATCCGCGACGAAGCGCTGCTCGAGATCGCCGCGCACCGGCCGGGGACTCCAGCGGAACTCGCGCGGGTCCGTGGCCTCAACAAGAGCTTCGCCGCGGGCGAGTTCGGCGGTGCCCTGCTCGCTGCTGTCGCCGCGGGGCTCGATGCGCCGGAGGCGGAGCTGCCGCAAATCGCCAAGCCGACAAGGCTGCCGGCCGGTGCAGCACCCCTTATAGAGTTGCTCAAGGTGCTGCTCAAGCTGCGATCAGAGCAACAGCATGTGGCGCAGCGTCTGTTGGCCAACACCCGCGACCTTGAGCGCATTGCCGTCAGCGAGGATGCCGATATTCCAGCGCTCAACGGCTGGCGCCGCGAAATCTTCGGCAACGACGCACTCGCGCTAAAGGCCGGACGGGTCGCACTCGCCGTCGGTCGCCGCGGCGTACGGCTGATCGATGTTGATGGCGGTGTCGCGGCCGACTGATCCGCCCGGTTAGGCCGCCACGACAAGCCGCGGTGCCCGGTTCGCACGAGCGGCGAGTTCCGCAAGTCGCGCCTCCACGGCCTCGCCGCCGAGGTCGCGCGCGCCATCGGTGAGTGACAAGGTCAGAGAGCGGTCATCCACCACGAGCCGAGTGGCGGCGGCAGGCCCTGCCGCGCCACCTATCAACTCCCAACCCAGGCGCAACGCGGTACCGACGACGGCGGCACGTTGCGCACCCTCCCTCGCCAATAGCGAACGTGCGCCGTCCTCCGCCGGATCGCTCTCTTCGCCGCCGTAGCGCGCCAACAGAACCTGACCGAGGAATGCGCGGCCGGGGTGATCGATGCCGACGAGCGGGGCGTAGAGTACCGCCGACATGGCGGCAGCCGGCCGATACGTGGGGTGCAGCGACCAGCCGATCTCGCTCACCACGCACGCGGCGCGCCTCAGCCGCCGTGCGGCCTCGTCTTCCTCAGGAAATAACGGCGCCATCCAATCGAACAAATCGGTGTCGACGGCAGCGCGCGGGGCTTCGCGACGGGCCAGTTTCTCGCAGGATTCAAGCAACGGATCCCGATGCCGCAGGTGCCTCGGCAGCTGCTCATAGAGCAGGCCTTCACGCAGGCCGTGGGCGGAGAACGTGATGGCGCGCGGGCTGAACCGAGCGAGGATCGCTTCGACCACCGCGGCCACCAGCGGCACCGCGGCGCGCCGGTCCTTAGGGACGCCGGCCAGGCGCTTAGGCTCCGCGACCTTGTCGCCGACGAGGCGCAACATCGCGCTCATGTCCGCAACCGACATGGTGTAGCGATCCACGATGCGCAGCGGATAGCCCGTCTCTTCCATGTGGCCGCGGGCCAGCGATCGCAGGCCGCCCCCGACGGCGTAGAGAACGCAATCGCCGCACGCCGTGAGCCACGGGACCGTATCCAGCACCGCGTTTATCCGAGGCCGCAGGTCGCTGGGCGCTACACCGGCAAGCCTGAGCGAGCCGAGCGGTAGGGTCGCCGACTCGGCGATGGCGCCGCGCCGAAGGCGCACGAGCTCTAAGCTCCCGCCGCCGAGGTCCGCTACCAGCCCGTCAGCGCCGGGTATCCCGAAAAGAAGACCCGCGGCGCAGAGTGTCGCTTCCCGGGCGCCGTCGACGACGGCGACAGGGTGTCCGACGCGCCCCTCCATTGCGGCGACGAAGTCTGGACCATCGGCCGCGTCCCGGATTGCCGCCGTGGCGACGATTTGCAGCGATGACGCGCCGATACCGCGGGCTCGCTCGACGAACCGAACAACCGCGGCGATGGCCTTGTCAACGGCGGGCCGATAGAGACGCCCGGTCGAGCCGATGTCACGGCCGAGCCGGCACGATACCTTCTCGTTGATCAGCCGATGCGGTGCGCGGCGCAACTCATCGAATACAACCAATCGAACCGTGTTTGAGCCGACGTCGATGACCGCAAGCGGCGCGCCCACCGCGTGCGAAACCGGCACGCTCGAGGCTTTTGGGTCGGGCTCAGACGGTCTTGAGGACGAGCCGCGGCGCATGATCCGGCCCTGGCAGCTCTTTGCCGCGTCCGGAGAGACTCGGGTTGGTCAGAAAATAGGTGTGCGCGCTGAACGGCGGCTCATCGGTCCGAAGGCGCTCGTAGCCGCCGTCCGCAAGGAGGCTCCAGGATTGCTGATTGTCCTTGAGATTGGCGACCATGATCTGGTCGAGAACCTGCTCATGCACGGTCGGGTTCTCGATTGGCACCAGCATCTCCACCCGCCAATCGAAGTTGCGCGGCATCCAATCTGCTGAGCTGATGAACACCTTGGCCTGTGGAGAGGGCAGACCGTGGCCGGCGCCAAAGCAGATGATTCGGGCATGTTCGAGGAACCGACCGATGATGCTCTTGACGCGGATGTTCTCAGAGAGACCGGGAACGCCCGGCCGCAAACAACAGATGCCGCGCACGACCAGCTCGATCGACACACCGGCCTGCGAGGCCTCGTACAGGGCATCGATGGTAGCGGGATCGACCAATGCGTTGAGCTTTGCCCAGATGGCGGCGGGCCGGCCCGCCTGCGCGTGCGCGGTCTCCTCGTGGATGAGGCCGAGGACGCCATCGCGTAGATTGAGCGGCGAGACCGCGAGCTTTTCGAAGCTCTCGCGTTCGCAATAGCCGGTCATGTAGTTGAAAACGTAGGTGGCATCGCGGCACAGCGCTGGATTGCACGTGAAAAACGAGAGATCGGTGTATGTCTTCGCGGTCACCGGATGATAGTTGCCGGTTGCGAAGTGTACGTAGGTGCGGATGCCGCTGTGCTCGCGGCGCACCACCAGCAGAACCTTGGCGTGGGTTTTGAGGCCGATCACGCCGTAGACGACCTGAACGCCGGCCCGTTCGAGCTGGCGCGCCCAGCGGATGTTGGCTTCTTCATCGAAACGCGCCTTGAGCTCGACCAGCGCCGTTACCGGCTTGCCCGCCTCGGCCGCCTCGACCAACGCCCTGACGATGGGCGAATCATCGCTAGTCCGATAGAGCGTCAGCTTGATGGCCAGAACATCGGGGTCCTCGGCCGCCTGGCGGATGAATTGCACCACCACATCGAATGTCTCGAACGGATGGTGAACGATGATGTCCTTCTCGCGGATGGCCGCAAAGGAGTTATTGCCATGATCGCCGATACGGCCTGGGAAACGTCCGCGGTGGGGTGAAAACTGCAAATCAGGCCGCTCATCGACGATCAATTCGCCCGTGTCGACCAAGCCCAAAAGACCGTCGACAAGCGTCAGCTCCTGATAGCTGTACTCGAGTTTCTCGGCCAGGAATCGGCGCAGCTCGTCGGGCATCTCGGCGTCGATCTGCAATCGAATGACGTCACCGCGCCGGCGGCGTTTCAGCACGGTCTCGAACACGCGGACGAGATCCTCCGCCTCCTCCTCGATTTCGACGTCGCTATCGCGGAGCAACCGGAACAGACCCTGGCCATGGATCTCGTAGCCCGGGAACAGTGTGTCGAGGAACAGCTGCACCATGTTCTCGAGCGAGATGTAGCGCATCTCGGGTCCGGGCAGCCTGATGAAGCGTTTGATCTTGTGCGACAGGAGAACGACAGCGCTCACAAGCTTCGAGTCCGAGCGCCGCTCGAGCTGCAACACGATCCCAAAGCCAAAATTGGGGATGAAGGGGAACGGGTGCGCTGGGTCGATGGCGAGCGGGGTCAGAACCGGCAGATAGTCGGATTCGAACCGGCTTTCGAGCCAAGAGACTTCGTCGTCGCTGAGATCGTCGCGCCGGACGACGCTGACACCGTCCCGGCCGAGTTCCTTTCGCAGCTCGCGCCAGCACGTCTGCTGCGACGCCATCAGCTGTTCGGTCACCGCATGGATCTCCGCGAGCTGCTCGCGCGGTGACATCCCATCCTCGCTCGGATCGTCCACGCGGGCCCGCACCTGACCGACCAGTCCGGCGACGCGCACCATGAAAAACCGCTCGAGGTTGCCAGCCGCGATCGATAGGAATCGCAACCGCTCGAGCAGGGGATAGGCGTCGTTGTTGGCCTCCCCGATTACGCGCTCATCGAAGCGAAGCCAACTCAGCTCGCGGTTGATGAAACGCGCCGGCGAGGTCGAGATCGATGGCTCGTCGTCCTGAACGGGCCGAGTCTCGGCGGTATCACTCAACGGCGGTCTCCGCTCTTGCGCTCACTTTCGGCAGGCGCCGCTACACTACATATACGCCGATACACTACATGAACGCCGATACACTACATGTACGCCGATACACTACATATACGATTGTACGGCCGCTGTCGTGAGCTAGAGCCAGTCCCAGTCACTAAACGGTTCGATCGCACGCTGTTCGGTGACCATTGGGGTGCCAAAAAGAGAAAGACTGGCCGTCCTTCGGGGATTTCCGGACTTGATGGTCACGGCCGGTCCGCCGCCAGCGCTCGGCGTCTCTCCTCAACAAAAAGAACCTGCATCAACGCGTCAGCCACTTTGTCCGAGCCCCCGCCGACATGACGTGCGGTGGCAAGATCGCAGCGACGTGCGCTCTACACGAGAATTCTCAAACGCCGTTTCTGGTGTCCGCTTTGGCCCGACTTTGGTCCGCTCCACTCCGCAAGCGGACCTTGCTCAGTAGACTATTGACGGCAGTTCAAGACCCAACCCGAACATCGCTGGCATCACCGACCTGTTTGCCGCATGCCCTCTTGCGATCACGTGCCGGCCTGGTCCGTCATCACCACTTCGCGCAGGTCGACGTTGGTGGTATCGACATCGGTGAGGTCGGCGCCGGTCAGCGTCGTCGGCCAGGTCTGCCCTGTTTTTGTGTGTCTCAGCCGCAATCAGAGATCCGGGCCGCAAGTCGGCATCTTCCAAGACCGCTTGCTTCATGTTCGCCCCGAGGAATTTCGCGCCCCTCAGGTCCGCGCGTAGAAAATTAGCTTCCGAGATGTCGGCACCCTCGAAATTGGCGCCGAACAAATCCGTAAAGCCGAAGTTCGCCCCGGTGAGCACACATTGGCTCAGGTTGATCCCGGCTAGTATCGCGTGTTCGAGGTTGATGCCGGGAAGCTTGAGCCCGGACAGGTCTTGACCTCGCAAATCAGCACGCTTTCCCCCTTGCACGCGCCTTACGAAACGCATGTGGCCTTTCAAGATGTCGCGGAGCTGTTCTGGTGTCATTGGCATCCCCCCGGTGTCAACGGCGTCGTAAAAATGTACTGCGGGCTGGGTGGTAGCTTGTCCCCGTAGTCCACGGGAGGGGGCTGTGGGCCGACGGGGACAAGCGGGGGGTTATTCGGACGGTTGCCGGCGTCGTGACCGGCTCTGCTTGAGGCGGTAGCTCTCGCCGTTGATCTCCAGGATATGGCCATGGTGGGTGATGCGGTCGAGCAGCGCGCCGGTGAGGCGCTCGCTGGCGAACACCGTCGTCCATTCCTGGAAGGGCAGGTTTGAGGTCACGATGGTGGCGCCGTTCTCGTAGTGCCGGCTGAAGACGTCGAACAGCAGCTCGCTTCTGGTCTGCGACAGGGGCCCGTAGCCGAGCTCGTCGACGATCAGGAGATTGACCCTGGCGAGCTGGGCCTGGAGGCGGAGCAGCCTCTTCTCGTCGCGCGCCTCGATCAGCTCGTGGACCAGATGGGAGGCTGTGGCGAAGCGCACGCCGAGGCCCTTGTGGCAGGCGGCGAGGCCGAGGGCGAGAGCGACATGGGTCTTGCCGACGCCGCTCGGGCCGAGCAGGATTAGGTTCTCGCGGCGCGCGATATACTCGCCGCGCGCGAGATCCAGCACCAGCATCTTGTTGAGCGCCGGGATCGCCTTGAAATCGAAGCTCTCAAGCTGTTTGACGACAGGGAACCCGGCCTGCTTGATAAGCCGCTCGACGAGGCGGCGCTCGCGGTCGATCAGCTCCATCTCCACCAGCCGGGCCAGGAACCGCACATGATCCAGGCCCTCGGCCGCGCACCGGCGCGCCAGTTTCTCGTATTCCCGCAGGAAGGTCGGCAGCTTCAGCCTCTTCAGGTGATGTTCGAGCAGGATGCGGGGGGCCTCAACCATGGCCGGCCCCACCGGCCAGCGGGGTGGCGTAGTCGGCGCTCCGCGTGGCGGCGACGAAGGGCTGGGGCAGGTGCGGATAGCGCGACAGGTCGAGATGCACGGGCCGCCTCTCGATGCGGGCCAGCAGCAGGTGCTTGACGGCGTCGAAGCCGATCAGGCGGCGCTTCACCGCGTCGCGCACCGCGGCCGCCACCTGCGGTTCCGGGAAGTCTTCGTGCAGGCGCAGCACCTGGATGTATTCGCGCTTGCCGTGCGGCCCGATCCGGTGCGCCGTGTGGCGCTGCTTGCGCGGCACGTCCGGATCCGTGTCCGCCTCCAGGATCGCGTCGACGATGCCGGTGAACCCATCCAGCTTGGGCCGCCGGACCGGCTTGGTCCGCCGGTAGCCCGGCGGCGCCGAATAGCTCAGCATCTTCTTCACCGTCCGGCGGTCGATGCCGAACCGACGGCCCGCCTCGTGATGGCTCAGACCCTCGTCGACAACCGCCAGACGAACTGCCGCATAGAGCTCCACGCCGTACATCTCCTGCCCCTCACCACAACCGACAAGGGGCTATAGGTGGCGCAATTTTGCGCCGCCGCGACCGGACCGCCCAGCCGCTCCGCGTGGTGAATTATTCCTCCGCCGTTAACAGCCGTGACCGAGGGCGGCCACGCGGCCTTCAAGGCCGGTGCGGAAGATACCGACGAGGGCTGGCGGTCGCCGAGCGCGAACGCCTCGCCGCCCGCCTGGCTCCGAGCCAGGCGGAGTGAGGCGATGTCGCCAAATGCTCGCCGGAGCGGCCGGCGCGGCCGGCGCGGAGGCCTCGTGACCCGCGCGGCAAGGCGCCTCCTGCTCCTCGTCCTGCCGGCGCTCCTGCTCCTCGTCCTGCCGGCGCTGCTGCTCCTCGTCCTGCCGGCGCTGCTGCTGGCCCTCGCGCTCGCCGTCCCCGCGTCCGCCGCCAGTTCGCGAATGCGCGCCCATTCGCTCGCAGTCGCCATCACCGCGTGCTGGGTGCGGCGCTCCGCCGGCCGGCGGCTCATGAGGGCGCCCCGGGGACCTTGCAGCCCGGCCTGACACCCCCCGGCGGAACCGCATTCTGGCCCTTATCACCTGCAAGAGTCCATATAATATAGGTAACACCGCCCCATCCGGATACGTCGATCCAACTCACCACCTTATGGCCTCTATCCAAACGCATATCCACCGCAACCCCTCCGCCAAGACAGTTCCATGATCTCAGACATACGCTTTACTTCCCAGATCGCAACTGAGCCCCCTCATGCCTCCGTCTCTTACATCAGCACACCACCACCACAATCGACTTGCGCCAATCCGCACCCGCCCCAAATCGTTGACTCACTCCTTCGACTTTTACTGTTAGCCTACACCGTCTTGCCCGGGATCGTCGGATGCGGATGCTTCCTGGCGTCCTCGATGCACCGATCCATGAGCCACTCGTTGATCTCGGCGTAGGAGCGGCCCCGCGGGCTGGGCACGAACAGGCGGCCGCGAACCTCACCCACCTGTCTCTCGACCTGCCCCTTCTCTCAGCCAGCCCCGGGCGTGCACGCCACAGGCTCCACCAGATGGTGGGTACACATCTCCTGGAAGCGGCGGTTGTAGTCCCGCTTCTTGCCCACGAACACCGTGCTCACCGCCGTCTTCATGTTGTCGTAGATGCCGCGCCGGCAGACCCCGCCGAAGAAGCGGAACGCGCGCTCGTGCGCCTCGAACACCATCTCCTGGCTCTCGCGCGGGAAGATCTGGACCAGCTGCATGCGGCTGTGTCACAGCCGCATGTGCGCCGCCTTCACCCTGGTCGTCGTGCCCGACAACACCGCGTATTCGTGGCTCCAGTCGAACTGGTAGGCCTCGCCCGGATCGAAGATCAGCGGCACATAGGCCTCGGACGACGACAACAGCCGGTGCCGGCGCCGCCAGACCCTGGCATAGCGGCGCACCGCGTCGTAGCCGCCCTCATAGCCCAGAGACGCAAGGTCTTCATGAATCCGCAGCAGAGACAGCCGATCCCGGCGCGCCTTCTTCTCGTTGGCCTTCAGCTGGCGCTCGAGCTCATCCACCCACGGTCCAAGCTTCGGCATCGGCTGGATCTTGCGCTCGTAGCTGTACGAGGTCTCATCGCCCCGCACCACCTTGCGCACCGTGTTCTTCGAAACCCTCAAATCCCGGGCGATCGTCTTGATCGGAACGCCCCTCACCAGATGATCCCGACGGATCCGTGCGATCGTTTCCACTACCAGCATCTCCCCCTCACCTCGTCCGTCCAATGACAAGGCGCGTTCATGGGAACAAACCATGGGGGGGGGGGTCAATTTTGGACGCCGATTACCACCGATAGGGGGGCAATATTCCACGCCGATCAACACGTAAAACGCCGCCAGAACCACCAAACCGCCCCGGCATCACTCCGCGGCGGAACCGCGATGTCCGCCGCTACTACAAGCGGACATCGAAACCTCAACAAACTGAGTTCTTCAACAGCCTCAGCTAAACCCCGCCGTTCCGGTGGTCGATGACTAACGGCTGCTTTGCCCCCAAGAGCAGACTTTGGGCTGCGCGAAAGCCCGCCGCTCTATCCGTCGGCAGGGGCGATGCGGCGCTTCCGCACGACGAGGTGCAGGTCCGGAGGTAGATCAACAGGCCAGCGAGCTGGCCGACCAACAAGACAGGGTCCTCGCTAGCTCAACAGCGTCGCGCCGCCGCCCATGCTCAAGACCCAGAACCACAGCCCGAATGTCGACGGTACGCATGGCCCATGTCCGCCTCACCTCCGCCGCCAGCGGACGTTTCTCGACCGGCGATTAATCGGTCAGCGCGGACGCTGCCAATACTGGTTCTTCCCGAGAATCGACAACCCCACATAGCCACGCACCTTGAGCGTGTTTTCGTCCTGCAGCGTGAGCTTACACTTGTACGTCTTGCCGTCTTCAGGGTTATAGATGCGACCGCCGCTCCACACCCCTTCGCCGTCGGGCTCGAAGCCGGTTAAGAGCTCGATACCGACGATCAGTCGACCGTGGAGAGATTCGTCCTCGTTACGACGGTCGCGCTTTTCGTTGCCCTCCTCGTCGAGAGGCTCTTTGAGCGAGATGATGCGACCACAAAAGGCATCCTCGCAGGGGTAGATCTCAACGTTCGATTTGGCGTCCTCGGTCTCCCAAACACCGATCAAGTTCGATTCGGCTGCCGCCGGAACCGCGAGGAGCAGAGATAAGCACACGAAGACTGTGGGGATCACGGCACCGCCCCGCCTCCGCATGCCGCCGCGGCGCAGCACGTCATCCATGGCTACAGTGTCCCCAAGTAACCGCCGCCGTCGATCAGCAGGTTGTGGCCGACGATGTAGCCGGCATGGGCACTACACAAGAACGCGCAGGCATGCCCGAATTCGTCTGGGATGCCCCAGCGCTCGGCGGGGATCCCGAGGCGCCGGCGCTCCAACTCGGCATCGGGGTCCAGGCCATTTGCCTCCGCCATCGCACGCGTCACGCCGGTCATGCGATCCGTCGCAAAGGCACCGGGCAGAAGGTTATTGATCGTCACGTTGTGACGCGCCACCGAGCGGGACAATCCAGCGACGAAGCCGGTGAGGCCGGTGCGCGCGCCGTTGGATAGACCAAGCACCTCGATCGGCGCTTTCACCGCGCTCGACGTGATGTTGACAATGCGCCCGAAGCGCCGATCGATCATCCCGTCGAGAACCGCCTTGATCAGGTCGATGGGGGTCAGCATGTTGTTCTCGAGCGCGCGAATCCAATCCTCGCGGTTCCAGTTCCGGAAATCGCCGGCCGGTGGCCCACCCGCGTTGTTGACCAGAATGTCGGGCGCGGGACAGGCCTGCAGGATATCCTTTTGTGTTTGTTCGGCAGCGATATCACCGGCCACCGTGGTCACCGACGCGTTGGTGGTGCGCCGAATCTCGTCTGCCGTGCGCTCGAGCGTCTCGCTGTCGCGTGCGTTGATGAAGAGGCTAACCCCCTCACGCGCCAGCGCTGCCGCACAGCCGCGGCCCAGGCCCTTGCTGGCCGCGCAGACAATCGCGTTCTTCCCGTTCAAACCGAGGTCCATGTCCTTACCCCTCCCTACCACTGGTACCTAAAACCTCGCGCGCGAGGGCCACGTTCACCTTGCGCCGCGTCGCCAACGCAGCCGCGTCCAGCGCGGCCACTGTCTCGCGGGCGGCCTGAAAGGTACGCTCAATGCGCAGGCAGAGAAAGGCGACGAGCGGCTCGTCGACTTGCAGCTGCCGATCGGCGAACAGCTTGGCCAACACCGCGCGCAGCGTCGCCTCATCGGGTGCGCGCACGGCAACGGCCGGGAGTGAGCGCAGTCGCGAGCGAAGATCGGCGAGCGCCACCGACCAGCGAGCGGCTGGGCGGCGGGCGGTCAAAAGCAGGCTTCCGCCGCCTTCGTGCAGTGTATTGATGAAGTGAAGGAATGACCGCTCATCCGCGGCTGCGTCGATGTCCTCGACGACGAAGGCGGCGCCCGTTTCCGGCTCTGTCTGTAGGCACCGGACCAAGCGGGGGAGATCGGAAAGGCTCGTCCGTTTCGCCGCCGATTTCGCTCGCCACACCTCTGCCAGATGGGTCTTTCCGCACCCCTCTGCACCGTGGATGACCAGGCCGATACCCGGCCAGTCAGGCCATCGATCGATCCACGCAACGGCGTCGGCGTTACCGGCGGTTACCAGCAGGTCTTCGCGGCCGAGTGCCGGTCGCAGCTCTAGCCCAAGCGCGAGCTGGCGGCCGCTCACCCGCCACCCGCGCCTAGGAAATAACGGCTGGTGCTGTAACGCGAGATCGCAAAGCGGATCAGTACGCCGGTGACAGCGGCCACCGGCACCGCGATCAGGATGCCCAAAAAGCCCGCGAGGGCACCACCCGCGAACAGCGCGAAGATCACCCAGACCGGATGTAAGCCGATCCGATCGCCGACCAGCTTAGGGGTGAGGAACATGCCTTCAATCAGCTGTCCGGCAAGGAAGATGGCGACGACGATCAGGATCGGCGTGGGCTCAGGCCAGAATTGGACGACCGCAACCCCGACAGAGAGCGCCAGCGTCAGGATCATGCCGACGTAAGGGATGAACGCGAGCGCGCCGCCGATCAGCCCGATAACGAAGCCGAAGTTGAGACCGGCAATCGACAGCGCGATGGCATAGAACGCGCCGAGGATCAGGCAGACCGTCGCTTGGCCACGCACGAATCCGGCAACGGCGTCGTCGATCAGCCGGACCTGCTCTCGTATGACCTCGGCGTGATCGCGCGGCAGCCAGCCATCGACCTTGCTCACCATGCGGTCGTAGTCGCGCAAGAGATAGAACGCGATCACGGGCGTGATGAAGACCAGCGACAACACATTGAACAAGGCGAGGCCGCCGCTCCAAACACTCGCGAGAACCCCACCGACCCACGCTATCGCGCCGCCCGCGAAGCTCTGGGCGGCAGCGCGGACGTCGCCGTCCTCCTCACCGACCAATCCGCCGAGCACCTTGCGAACAAGCTCTGGGTCGATCGATCGCTCGATCTCCCGAGCGAGTTCTGGCAATTGGCCGATCAGACCCAGGAGCTGCCGCTGCAGGGTCGGGAACAGCAAAACGATGAGCGCGATCGCAACGGCAAAGAAGAGGCAGGTGACGATGGACGTCGCGACCGTGCGCGTCGTGCCCATCGCCTCGAGCCTGTCAACCACTGGATCGAGGAAGTAACCGACGAGCATGGCGGCCACGAAGGGTAAGAGAACGCTGCGCAGGAAAAATACGATCGCCACGAAGGCGGCGAGCGCGGCCAGCCAGAAGATTACTTGACGGCGCAGGCTCATCCAGCGCTCTCCTCACGCGCGGCGCCACGCATCCATTGGACGAGATAGCTTGCGCCGGACGCGACGGTGGTGGTGGCCACCGCGACGATCATCACCGTCGGCACCTGGCCGAGCGGTACGTCGAACGCGATCTGACCGAGGACCAGCGCTGCAAGCAAGATCTGGAGAGCCGTGTTGACCTTGCTGATCATCGCTGGCTCGTAGCTTAGGCGATGCGAGAGGGTGAAGGTCAGCATGACACCGATGACGATCAGCACATCGCGAGAGACCACCAGGATCACCAACCAATCGGGCAACAGCCCGATCCGGCCCAGCGCAATATAGGTGCTTACGAGCAGCGCCTTGTCCGCGATCGGATCGAGATACCGGCCGAGACGCGTGGCCATCCGGTAGCGCTTGGCGATAAAGCCGTCGACCGCGTCCGAGGCGCCGGCGATCACGAATAGCCAAAACGCCGCATCGAGCCGATCGGAGAGCAAGAGCCACACCATGATGGGAACCGCCAGCAGGCGCCCCAGGCTGATGATGTTGGGCAGACTCACGGGCTGTCCGCCGATCCGCGTCTGCGTAGCCGCAGGGTCCAGAAGCCATCCTCTTCGACGAGGTCGAGATCCTGCTGCGCCAGCGACAAGACCAACTGTCCGGGCGCGCCCAGATAATGGAGGACTACCAATGCATTCTTAGCCGACAAGGCGGCGAGCTCGATCTCGCGAATATTGGCGGTAGTGCGCAGGCGCTGTCGCACCGCCAACCAATCGGCAAGGCCGCCGAGCGGGACATGGGCACGCAGGCGATGTTCGGCGTCATAGTGCAGAAGGGTATCCCGCTTCCAACCCTCTTCGATTCTTTCGCTCACCTGGCGCACGCCTGCTACCAACAGCGCGTCGACCTGATCGCGACGCTCGCCGACCATGCTCTCGATGACAGTTGCCTCGCCGGAAGGCCCGAACCGCTGCAGCCCGATGTGAAGCCTTGGCACATCATTGGCAAGATCGACCACCACCGCCGCGTGAGCCACCAACGTATCCTCTACGCCGTATCTTTGCGCAATCGCGGCCAGGCGCGCAGGGTCGCCGGCCAGCGCCTGACTGGCACCGATCGCTACCAAGTCCGCGAGGTCGCCGAGTGGCAGTACCAGCAGTACGAGGCTGTCGGGGTTGGCCTGATGATTGGACCACGCCTGGCGCCAGGGGTTCGGTTCGTCCCACAGGAAGTACGCCCCCGCGGCCTCGTACACCGGTAGCACGAGCAGTGGCTTGCTCGGCGTCTCAGTATGCGCGATACCGGCCTGGCGCAACAGGCGCCGCACCGCATCCGCCTTAAATCTAACTGTTAGAGTTGCGATGTAACGTACTGTAGATACTTTCTCTTCCGCAATTCGAAAATCCTGAACCAAAGCGGTGACGGCTGTGTCATCCAGATCCGGATGGCGCTCGTGATCTGCGCGCAAAGTGATTCGTCGTAACAATCTGTCGAACGCCTCGCGCTGTCCTTCAGCAATCGCCGCGGTACGCGCGGTTGCCGCCGCATCGGTCGTTACGTCTACCGTCACGCCGGAGACCGTGAAGACATCGTCAACCGTGGCGGCGATCGCCGTCGCGCCCCAACCGCACAACAGCCACCCAGCAGCCAGCAACGGGCGGAGCTGCGACCGTCCGATCATGTTCGCTGGAGCGATGGCGAGTAGCCGGGCGCGCCCTTTGGCTGCTGCCATTGCAAACCGCCCGCGATGGAGTAAGGTTTGAGCGGGCGAGCATATCCGATCCATCGGGATAGCATCAACCGCCAGCCCCATTGCGGATCGGCGGTTGGTATTGGTGCCGGGCGGGTGTCGGCTAGCGGCGCCAAGCTTTCCATCAACCAGCGTCGTGAGGGAAGCGCGGTCCGCGCAGCGGCGTGGGGAGAACGGCCGTGGCGCTGAAGGTCGCCGTGCTGATCTCGGGACGGGGCACCAATCTGCGGGCGCTTATTGACGCCTGTGCCAAACCCGACTTTCCGGCTGAGATCGCACTCGTGTTGTCGAACAACGCGGCCGCGGACGGTCTCCGACACGCGGCGGGCGCTCATGTCCCGAGCAAAGTCATCGATCACCGCGGCTTCGACCAACGCGAGGAGTTCGATGCCGCTCTCGATGCAGCGCTGAATGAGGCGGGAACCGAGCTGATCTGCCTGGCCGGCTTCATGCGCCTTCTGTCCGATGGCTTCGTGAACCGTTGGCGTGACCGCATTATTAACGTCCACCCGTCGCTCCTGCCGGCCTTCAAGGGCCTTAATGTCCACGAGCGGGTTATCGCGGCCGGCGCTCGCTTCACCGGCTGCACCGTCCATTTCGTGCGCGCCGAGATGGATGACGGCCCCATCATCGTCCAATCGGTCATCCCGGTCGCCCCGGATGATACAGCGGAGATACTGGCCGCCAAGGTTCTGACCACGGAGCACCAGTGCTACCCCTTGTCGGTGCGAATGATCGCCGAGGGACGCGTGCGCGTGCGCAACGAACGCGTGCTCATCGAGGGTGGCGGCCTCGCCGCCGGGACAATGATCAATCCGGCCGTCGACTGAGCCTCAGCCGATGATCTCGATCTCGCTGAAGAAGAAGCTGATCTCTGCTGCGGCGGTCTCGGGTGCATCCGAGCCGTGCACGCAGTTCTCCTGCACCGAGGTCGCTAAGTCCTTGCGGATCGTGCCCGGTGCGGCCTCGGCCGGGTTGGTGGCACCCATGATCTCGCGGTTGCGAACAATGGCATCCTCGCCTTCGAGCACCTGGGCGACGACCGGACCCGAACTCATGAACGAACAAAGGTCTGGATAGAACGGCCGCTTCTCGTGAACCGCGTAAAATACCTCGGCTTGTTCTCTCGTAAGTTGTAGCCGCTTCTGCGCGACGATGCGCAGGCCCGCCTGCTCGAAGCGGTCGTTGATACGACCCGTGAAGTTGCGCTCGGTCGCATCGGGCTTGATGATCGACAACGTGCGTTCGACAGCCATGCGTTCTCGTTCCACGGGTGTGACGGCCAGCGCGGCGGGCGCCTTATAGAAGCTTTGGTCTGACCCCGCAACCGCCGGCCCGCCGTGTCACGTTTGTTAAGCATGCTGCTCCCATCGCCCGCCCTCCGATTGCTGCCAGTAGGTCACCGTATTGCCCGCCGCCTGCTGCGCCCGCCACCGCTCGCGCGCCCCTGCCAAGGCTGAAGCATCGTTGCCATCGAAGATATCGACGCAGCGCTCGAAGCGATCGAGGTCGAACGGCTCGGCGCCGCCGACAAGTACCAATACGCTCGCTTGGTTCGGGTTCTCGGCTGCGGTCGCGAGATAGATCGGCTGCTCCGCGGCAAAGCCGTCAGAGGCCGCACCGTGGGCGAGGAACGACCGCTCCTCGTAAGTCCACAGAAGTCGGTTGAGGTCGTCGATGCGCGCCTCGTTGTCGGCGCGGACCACCGCCCGCAGGCCGCGTTCGAGGACCTTTTCCAAGAGCTTCGGCAGGGCCTCTTCGAGCGACGCTTTTTGCAGATGGTAAAAGGCGAAGTCGGCCACGACAGCTAGCGCTCGTAGCGGTCCGCCACCAGCCGATCGAGCAGGCGCACGCCAAAGGCCGTGCCACCCTTGGGCACCGTCGGCTTGCCTTTCTTCGACCAGGTCACCCCGGCGATATCGAGATGGGCCCATGGCCGCTTGGCGACGAACTGCTCCAACAGTTTGGCACCGGCGATGCTGCCGGCGCTCCGCCCCTTGCCGACGTTGTGCATATCAGCGATATCGGACTTGATGTCGTCGTCGTAGGACGAGTCCACCGGCATCCGCCACACCCGCTCGCCGACCGCTTTGCCAGCCGCCGTAATCGCCCCGGCCAACTCGTCATCGTTCGAAAACAAACCGGCATGCTGGTCGCCGAGAGCGACGATGATCGCGCCGGTGAGCGTGGCGAGGTCGACGATGGCCTCGGGCTTGAACCGATCCTGGGTGTACCAAAGCACATCGGCCAAGACGAGCCGTCCCTCAGCGTCGGTGTTGATCACCTCAATCGTCTGACCCGACATGGTGCGGACGACGTCGCCCGGGCGCTGCGCCGCACCGGACGGCATGTTCTCCACCAACCCGACGACGCCGACGGCATTCACCTTGGCCTTGCGGCCGGCCAGCGCCGCCATGAGACCGACGACCACACCGGCGCCCCCCATATCCCACTTCATGTCCTCCATACCGCCTGATGGCTTGATCGAGATACCGCCGGTATCGAACGTCACTCCCTTGCCAACAAAGGCGATCGGTTTGCGCCGTACGCCTGCCCCGCTCCACCGCATCACGACCAAGCGCGGCTCATTCACGCTGCCCTGAGCGACGCCGAGGAGCGCGCCCATGCCAAGCTTCTGCATGCGTGCGCGGTTTAGGACCTCCACCTTGACGCCTAGCCGGGAGAGCCGGCGCGCCTGCTGGGAAAACGTTACGGGGTTGATGACGTTGGCGGGCTCTGAAACGAGATCGCGTGTCAACTGAATACCGTCTGCTACCTTGTCGAAAGGCCTGCAAGCGGCCCGGGCCGCAGCAGCGCCGGATACCATGACGGTCAAGGTCTTAAGCGAGGGTTTGTTTTCGGGCTTCTCCTTGGTCCGGTAGCGGTCGAAGCGATAGCTACCGAGTCGCGCGCCAAAGGCGACATGGGCGGCGGCTTCAACCGACTTTACCTTGCCTCCCTTGATTGCATCGATACAGACCGCCGCGGCGCCCTCTCCGCTTGTGGCCAAACGAGACACGATCCGACCGCCGAGATTCTGGAGGCGCACCGCGTCCACCTCCTCCGCTTTACCGAGACCCACCAACAACACACGGCCCGCACCGAGGCCGGTGGGCTGAAGGAGTTCCAGGAAGTCCCCGTCGCCTCCCTTGAACCGTCCTGCCCGCATTGCTCGGCCTAGTGCGCCGCCGGTTCGCTTGTCCACGGCCTTCGCAGTGCGCAGGAGCTCACAATCCGCGAGCGCGGTGACGATGATCGTCCCACGGCGCGGCAGGGCCATCTCGGAGAAGACGGTCTTCATGATGGGCCTCGGTGCTAACGGATGGGCCTCTTGCTGAGGCGACACGCGCCATCTTAGCGGCGTCGGGCGCAAAAGGAAGGCCGTGCGGCCTTCGCCTATCCACGCGAGTCGCGGCCCGTCTATAATCGGACCATGGTGAGTGCGGAACGCCACATCTTGTGCCGGTCGGCGCTACGCTCAATTGGCTGTGCCGGGGCTCGTTTGCGCCGGTGCCGCGTGAAAGTCGCCAGCGGCTGTGACGCACCTTGACGCCCGCGCGGGTTGTCGGCCCGGCATCGCGATGTCGTCTCGCCGACCCGTCCCGCTTCGACGAAGCGCCGGATTGGACAGGGGCTCGGCGTAGGTGCCGCTGTCGCCAACGCTCTCGTACTATCTCGGCCGGCGATTCCTCGGTGCGATCGCCAGTGTCCTGTTCATATTGGTGTGTCTCGTTCTCTTCTTCGAATTGGTGGAGTTGCTGCGGCGCGCATCCGACCGCGAGGAGGCCAGCTTTGGGATCCTGCTGCAAATGGCGCTCCTCAAGATACCGCTCATAGCGCAAAAAGTGCTTCCGTTCGCGGCGTTGTTCGGTGGCATGTATTGCTTCGCGCGGTTGACACGAGCCAACGAACTCGTGGTGGCTCGTGCGGCGGGCGTCTCGGTCTGGCAGTTCTTGACACCGGCGCTGGTGATTGCGCTCGTGATCGGTGCGTTTGTCGTGACAACGTTCAACCCCTTGGCCTCGACGATGGTATCGCGCTACGAGCAAATGGAGGCCAAGTACCTGCGTGGACGGCCAAGCCTTTTAGCCGTCTCACGGTCGGGTCTGTGGCTGCGTCAAGCCGACGCCGGCGGGCAATCGGTCATCCACGCTGAGGGCGTGTCACGTCAGGGGATGGAACTCGAGCAAGTGATCATCTTCCTTTTCGAGGGTACCGACAGATTCGTTCAGCGAATCGATGCCCGCAGCGCCACGCTAATGGAGGGGTACTGGAACTTATCAGACGCGATCGTCACCGGCCCCGATCAGCCCGCGCAGCTTCACGAAAGCTATCGCCTCGGGACATCGCTCACGGTTGGCCAGATACAGGACAGTTTCGCGCCGCCTGAGACGATGTCGTTCTGGGCTCTGCCCCAGTTCATCGCCATGCTGCAAGAAGCCGGCTTCTCGGCTCTGCGCCACCGCTTGCACTGGCATGCCATCATGTCCGGGCCACTGCTGCTTTTCTCTATGGTACTGATCGCGGCGACTTTTGCGCTGCGACTAACGGGGTACCGCCGCAACACCCTGTTGATAACGGGCGGCATTCTGGCAGGCTTCGTCCTTTATTTCCTGTCGGATGTCGTGTTCGCGCTTGGCCTATCGGGGAGCGTTCCGGCAATCCTCGCCGCCTGGACCCCCGCCGGGGTCAGCACTCTCCTGGGCCTTGCCATGCTATTCCACCTGGAGGACGGCTGAGCGGCGATGCGGGCGCTCGTAGCGGCCGTCGCGTTTGCCGCTCTGTTCGGCACTATGGGGGCAGGGCTGTCTCAAGATCGCGTGCCCGCCCAGGATGAAGCCCCCCTTCAACTCCAAGCCGACAGCGTCGTCTACGACTACGAGCGCGGAGTGGTGACCGCGGCCGGGAACGTCGAGATCCTCCACGGCGAGCGCATTCTTCGCGCTGACGAAATCAGCTACGACATCGGAACAGATACAGTTGTCGCTTCGGGCAACCTGAGCCTCCTCGACCCAAACGGAGATGTGGTCTTCGCGGATCGCGCGGAGCTGAGCGATGAGCTGCGGCAGGGCTTTATCACCGGCATTGGCGTTCTCATGGCTGACGACTCACGCCTCGCCGCCAACGGAGCGCGCCGAACGGCAGATGGGCGCACGGTTATGAGCAAAGCAGTATTCTCCTCGTGCTCGTTGTGCCCCGAGCACCCCGAGAGGCCACCGCTTTGGCAGATCAAGGCGGTCCGAGTTATTCAGGACACGCGCAGCCGGCGCATCGAGTACGAGGATGCGTTTCTCGAGTTTTTCGGGGTGCCGATCGCCTACACCCCTTACTTCTCGCACCCCGATCCAACGGTCAAACGCAAGTCGGGCCTTCTTGCCCCGAGCTACGGTAGCTCCACCCAGCTCGGGCTCAGGATCGATACTCCGTATTACTTCGCCATCGCGCCTGATCGAGATGCCACGCTCAGTCCGCTGTTCACCGCAAAAAAGGGGGTTGTCTTGGCCGGCGAATACCGCCAGCGCTTTCGGAACGGCAGGCTGGAGACTCGCGGGAGCGTGACGCGAATCAAGCGGCGCAATGACAAGAATGCCGAATTGGGGGGACGCGAGTTGGAGGGACATATTGAGACCGCCGCCAGATTCGATCTCGATCGTACCTGGCGCTGGGGCGTCGACGCCGCGCGGACGACCGACGATACCTATCTTCGCCGCTTCGACATCTCGAGCGCCGACACGCTAACCAGCAACGCTTTCATCGAGGGATTCCGTGGTCGCACATACGCGGTCGCCAATGCTTACACGTTCCAGGGCCTCCGCGAGGAGGATGACCCAGGCGATACTCCCTTCATCTTGCCCGAGATCGACTACAATTTTGTCGGTGAGCCATCTCCGCGTGGCGGTTTCTACACGATCGATGCCAACACGCTGCTTTTGGAGCGGACCGACGGGACGGACAGCCGGCGATTGTCGTTGGCTGGCGCCTGGCGCCTGCCATACACGGCGCCGCGGGGCGACATCTACATGCTCAGCGCGTCCGTGCGGGGAGATCTCTATTCTGTGGATGATGTGCTCGATCCGTTCGACCCGACGCTCGCGCGTCGAGACGTTGTCACCGGCCGTCTCTATCCCCAGCTCGCGCTCGATTGGCGCTACCCCTTCGCGCGCACG
The DNA here is from genome assembly GCA_965248765.1 of Alphaproteobacteria bacterium. Taxonomy (GTDB): domain Bacteria; phylum Pseudomonadota; class Alphaproteobacteria; order VGEJ01; family VGEJ01; genus CBDFKF01. Next base: position 290,532 of record CBDFKF010000002.1, on the reverse strand, counting down.
GACGGCATGGTACGACAACTGATTGAGCCCATCGCTTCCGTCGTCCTTAGCCCTTATGGCGGTAACCCCGACGACGTTCCCAACGAGGACAGCATCTCGTTCGAGTTTGACGACACCAACCTGTTCAAGCACAACCGCTTCACTGGTCTCGATCGAGTAGAAGGCGGCCCGCGGATCAACTATGGCGTGCGTGTTGGCGTTTACGGCAGGGGCGGATACATCACTGCACTGGCGGGTCAGAGCATCCGCAACCGAGCCGACACGACGTTCGCTGACAAGACCGGGCTCGAGGATCGGCGGTCGGATTTCGTCGGGCGCGTGATCCTGTTTCCGTCGGAGTTCGTTGACCTGTACAACCGCTTTCGCCTAGATCGCGATACCTTTTCGATCAGGCGCAACGAGATCAAGCTGTCGGCAGGGCCCAATATCCTGCGGGTCGACATCGGCTATGTCTCGCTGGCGCGCGAACTGACGGGCGACGAGCTGACTAGTCGCGAGGAGATCACCTTCAAGGGCAGACTCCAAGTATCGCGGTATTGGTCGACGACGGGGAACACCCGTCGCGACCTCTCCGGCGACGGCGATACCCTTGAGTATGGATTGGGACTGAGATACGAGGACGAATGCTTCATCTTCACCTCGCGCTTCGAACGTGATTTCACGTCCGATCGCGACGTTCAGCCATCGACGTCGCTGATCTTCAAGGTGAAACTCAAACACCTCGGCTAACCACGTGTGGTATTCTCTAAGCGTTCTGGAGGCGACAGTGGCGGTGCGAAAGAACCCTCCAGGTCGGAGCAAGACATGACCGCAACGATGCGATGAAGCGGTTGGTCCTACTGGTCCTGGTCGTGTTCATCCTGTCGCCGGTGGCGACAGCGCAAGAGGTCTTGCGAATCGCCGCCGTCGTCAACGACGAGGCGATCTCGGCGCTTGATCTCGAGCAACGGCTGACGTTGTTGCTGGCCACCGCCAACCTCCCCGACCGTGCCGAGGTGCGACGCCGCTTCCGTGGCCAAGTGCTGGACGATCTTATCAACGAACGCCTGCAGCTACAGGAGGCGGCCCGGCTTGGCATCCGCGTGGCGGAACAAGACATCGATACTCGAATCGTCCAGATCGAAGACCAGTTCGGGCTCGGTCGAGGTGGCATGGAAAGGTTCTTGCGGACGCTGGGTCTCGAGCGGTCGGCGATCACCATCCAGATTCGCGCCCAGCTCGCGTGGAACAAGATAATCACCACGCGTTTGTTGCCGAATGTTGTCGTCGGAGAAGATGAGGTCGACGCCGTCATCGAGCGTATGCGGGAGAACGAGGGGCAGCCGCAGAGCCGGGTATTAGAGATATTCCTGTCGGTCGATACCTCGGACAAAAAGCAGGAGATCTCGCAGACCGCGCGGCGCCTCGTCGAACAGCTGCGAGGCGGTGCTCAGTTCGAGGTCATAGCCCGAGAGTTCTCGCAAGGCTCGACCGCCGGCCAGGGCGGGGAACTCGGATGGATCCAGCAGGGCCAGCTTACTCCGGACCTGGGCAAAGCCGTGGCGGCGCTAGCGGTTGGCGAGGTGTCTGATCCCATTCTTTACGCGGGTGGCGTTTACATCATGAAAGTTGTCGAGCGGCGATCGTCGACTGGTGACGAAGGCGACGGCGTGCAGCTGCATCTCGCACAGGTCGTGTTCACTTTGCCGGCCGATGCCGCGACCACCGAGGTACGCCGGATACAACGACAAGCGGAGACGGTCGCACAGCGCATCGACGGCTGTGCGAACGCCGTCGACGTCGCTACGGAAGTAGGCGCGCCCGCCTCGGGCGATCTCGGTACTGTGGCGTTAAAGGACATGCCGCCGCAGATCGCGCAGGTGGTTGGGTCGCTAGATGTTGGCGCCCCCAGCGAACCGGTTCAGGTCGGCGATGCGTTGCATGTCTTCGTTGTTTGCGAGCGAATAGAGCCCGAACCTCAAGGCCCCAATCGCACCCTGATCCTTGATGCGATCGGACGCGATCGGCTGACGATGATGGCACGGCGCTACCTCCGCGATCTTCGCCGAGAAGCATTTCTCGACGACAGCCGCTTGTGACACTGGCGACATCACCTCAGCCGGTCGTCGTGACGATGGGCGAGCCGGCCGGCATCGGCGGGGAGATCGCGTTGCGGGCGTGGCTTGTGCGGCGCGAGAACGCGCTGCCTCCCTTTTTTTTGCTGGATGACCCGGTACGCATCAGGGCGCTCGCGGACGCAATGGATCTTGCGGTCCCCGTATCAATGGTCGAGGAAGCCAACGCAGCGCGCGCGGTGTTCGAGGACGCGTTGCCAGTCATGCGGACGAGCCCATTAGCGCCGGCCGTCGTAGCTGGCAAGCCAAACCCGGCTCATGGTCCAGCGATCCTCGAATCAATAGAGCGTGCAGTCGCGCTCGCCGTCGGCGCAGATGTCGGCGCGGTGGTTACCAACCCGATCCACAAATACAGCCTGCGCCAGGCGGGGTTCGATTACCCCGGTCATACGGAGTTCCTCGCCGCGCTTATGGGCACCGCGACAACTCCGGTGATGATGCTGGTTGGCTCCGACCTGCGTGTCGTCCCGGTCACGGTGCATCTCAGCTTGAGCGGTGCCATCAAAGCCCTGACCACCGAAGTGATCATCAACACAGCGACGATCGCGGCGGCGGCGTTACGAGACGACTTCAGGATTGCTACACCGCGTCTCGCGGTGGCGGCGCTCAACCCCCACGCCGGCGAGGGCGGTCTCATGGGAAGCGAGGAAATCGATGTGATCGCGCCGGCGATCGATGCGCTCCGCCAACGAGGCCTCGCCGTCAGCGGACCAAGCCCGGCGGACACGCTGTTCCACGTGAACGCGCGCGCACAGTATGATGCCGTCATCTGTATGTACCATGACCAAGCGCTGATTCCGCTCAAGACCATCGACTTTGATCGGGGCGTCAACGTCACGCTCGGCCTGCCGATAGTGCGGACATCCCCCGACCATGGCACCGCGTTGGACATTGCCGGCACCGCTCGCGCGAACCCCGCGAGCCTAATTGCCGCCATCAAGCTTGGCGCGGAGATGGCCGACCGGCGGCGCACCGCATCGCTCGCTGCGGCGGTCAATGGTTGAGGCCACGACCCGCACTCCCAGGCTGCCGCCGCTATCAGCGGTAATCGCACGCCATGGCCTGAGCCCTCGACACCGGCTCGGCCAGCACTACCTGTTGGACCCGGCGATTACTGCGCGCATCGCCGTTGCCGCCGGTGATCTGACGGGCGTCGAAGTGCTCGAGGTCGGGCCCGGTCCGGGTGGCCTCACCCGCGCGTTGCTCGGCGCAGGCGCCCGGCGAGTCGTTTGCGTTGAGCGCGATGCTCGTTTTGTGCCCGCGCTTGTTGAGCTCGAGGAGGCGTTTCCGGGCCGCGTTACGATCGTCAAGGCCGATGCACAGGAGATTGACGAGGCCGCGTTGCTGCAGCCACATGCGCGTATCGTCGCGAACCTCCCCTACAATGTTGCTACACCTCTTCTATTCAAATGGCTCCCCATCTTGCACCGCTTCGAGAGCCTAACGCTGATGTTCCAGAAGGAGGTCGCCGCGCGCCTGTTAGCCAAGTCGGGCACCCAGTCCTATGGCCGACTCTCGGTAATGGGCCAATGGTATTGCGATGCTCGGCGCGCGTTCGACATACGCCCTGGTGCCTTCATGCCTCCACCCAAGGTAGTCTCGACGGTCGTCGTGCTCACACCGCGCCCAGTCCCAGTCGCGCACGCTGATGCCGCGGCGCTCCAGGCCGTGGTGGCAGCGGCATTCGGTCAGCGGCGCAAAATGCTGCGATCGAGCCTTCGCAGCCTTGGACTTGAGCCGCTGCCCCTTCTCGAGGCCGCGGGCATCACGCCGACGGTCCGTGCAGAGGAACTGACCATCGAGGAGTTCTGCGCGCTCGCGCGTGCCTACGCGGGCTCCGCGCGATCGGGTGTCGTCATCGACCCTCGCGTAGTCGGCTAACGAAGTCTACAAGACCCGGTTGCCGATCGCGTCGCTGGCGCTCGGCGCAGAGGATCGCGCGCACCTTGGATACGGCGTCATCAATATCGTCGTTGACCACGATGTAGTCGTACTCGCGCCAGTGGCTCATTTCGTCGGCCGCTTTTGCCATGCGTCGGGCGACGACCGCGGCGCTGTCCTGAGCGCGACCATGCAGCCGGCGCTCAAGTTCGCTCGTCGATGGCGGCAGAACGAAAATACTGGCAAGATCTCCGCGCGCATTCTGTGCAAGCTGCTGCGTACCCTGCCAATCGATGTCGAACAAAACATTGCGGCCCGCTGCCATAGCGGCCTCGACCGGTGCGGTTGGCGTCCCGTAGTAGTGATCGAAAACCGTGGCATGCTCAAGGAACTCGCCGCGATTAAGCATGAGATTGAATTCAACGTTGTCGACAAAGACGTAGTCTACCCCATCGACTTCACTCGGCCGCTTGGGCCGTGTCGTCGCCGAGACTGACATCGTTAGGTTCCCCTCGCTCGCGAGCAGCCGGCGCGAGACAGTGGTCTTGCCGGCGCCGGAGGGTGACGAGAGCACCAACATCAGGCCGCGGCGAGCGATCTCCAGACTCATGGGCGCCCGCTCATTCGACGTTTTGCGCCTGCTCTCGAAAGCGATCGATCACCGCCTTGAGCTCGAGGCCGACGCGGGTGAGCTCCGCATCCGATGATTTGGCGCACAAAGTATTGGCCTCGCGGTTGAACTCCTGTGCTAGGAAGTCAAGCTTGCGCCCGATCGCTTCGCCGCGATCGATCGACTCCCGCGCCTCTGCAACGTGAGCACGGAGGCGATCGAGCTCCTCGCGCACATCTGCCTTGATGAGCAGCAGAGCGACTTCCTGGGCCACGCGCTCTTCCGGCAATGGAGGCACGGCACCCGCCAGCTCAGCAAGCAGCGTCGTAAGGCGCTGGCGCAGCGCGGCGGGCTGCGTCGCGGCGCAATCCGAGGCGCGTTGGGTGAGCATCTCTATCTGGTTGACGTGAGCAGCGAGCAGTTCGGTGAGCCGGAATCCCTCGCGACCACGTGCCGTGACGAACGATTCCAGGGCTTGTTGGAACGTCTCCATCATGGCGCTCTCTCGCGAGGCGCGCGCCTCTTGCCCCTCTTCGGGCTCCACGATTTCGACCACGCCGCGCATGGCGAGGAGACCATCGAGCCGCGGAGGGGCGATCCTCCCTTCAGCGCATAGTTCATCAGCAAGGGCAAGAAGCCGGTCCAAGAGTTCGTGGTTGACCGATACCTCGACGGCCTCGGCCGAGCGTGTCACCTGCAAGTTCGCCGTTACATGACCGCGTCGGCAGCGCCCCATGATCACCTCACGCGCCGCTACTTCAACAGTCTCGCAACCTGTGGGAACACGGAAACGAACGTCGAGATTGCGCCCATTGACGCTCTTGATCTCCCACGTCCAGCGTGTGTCGCCCACCTGACCGTCGGCGTGGGCGAAACCGGTCATGCTGGCGACTGGCAACGGCACAGACTCTCAAGTTGTGGGGCAGGACGGCTGTGTCAGCCCGGCCCCGGGCTGATCAAAGTCCACTCGACGATGCCCTTCAATACCTGACCGAGCGCCTCGTCGAAAGCATAGATCACGGCTTCTATGTCGGTGGAAGCGGCAGTCACCACCTGCTCGAACGTACGCGAGGCGATGATCTCGCGGCGGGGCTGAGCGATGATTTTCGCATTAATACGAACGCGGACGCGCGGTGCCTGCTCGCGCGTATCGTACTCGGCCTGGAACTCCCGCATCTCTGTTTTGAGGTTGTAGTCCGAGCGCAGACCAATGGTCTCGCGACCCACGGCGACAATGCGTCCGGTATTCTCGAACGACTCGACAATCAGCGTTTGAACCATGCGCGGGGCGCGCTCACTCCAGCGGGCCGACGCGAAGTACTGCATTTCGATGGGATTTGTACGAAGGGCGATGCTGTGCGTCGCCAGTCCGCCCGCCGCCGTCGGCTCTTCCACCACCAACTGCCATGCTGCCGCCGGCAGATCGTCGCGGAAGGTGCTCTTCGGCGTGAGCGTGTAAAGGTGGGGCGCAGGACCGGGCGAAGGCAGCAGGCTACCGCAGCCGCCGAGGATAACTGCGGCCACAAGAAAACATGCGATCGAAACCGCCGTGTTTGCCCGTGGCCGCCTTGTCCGTGCACTCATTCGGCTCTGAACTCGCGATTTGCGCTGCCGAAGAAGAACTGCTGGGGGTCAGCCTCGATCCGCTCCGAGAGTCGCGAAAGGCTCGTCATCAGTACCCGCATGTCAGCGATCAGGCCAGAGAACTTCTGGAGGCCGTCGCCGGTGAAGTCGCTGAGCGGCTCGCGGTTCTCGCCAACGAGCGCGGTGAGCTGATCGCCGGTGCTGGAGATTGACTGCGCGGTCGTGCGAGCATCGGCAAGCGTCGCCCCCAAAACGTCGGCGACCACCTGATCGATGCCCGCCATCGTGCCGCGCGCGACGGCCATCGTCGCGTCGGCGCTGTCCGCGAGTTGCGCCACTCGTCCCTCGAGCGACGCGGCTACCTGGCTCATCGCTGCCGCCGTCTGCCGCAGTTCGCTACTCGTCGCCTCCATATTGTCGAGGATACGTCCGACCTTGTCGCTGTTGACAGCAAGCTCGGCGCTGATGGTCTCGGCGTTGGCAAGTATGTTGCCGACGGCTCTACGGTTGTCCTCGTTCAGGAGGTCAACGGCCTCACTGGTCAACATTTGAAGCTGCATGACCAGTTCGGGCGCCCCTTCGCGGAGTTGAGCAAAGCTCCCGGGCGCCGAAGGAATGACCGGAAATGCCGCGCCTGGCTCGGCCTGGAGCACCGGGCTGTCGTGACCGCCGCCGCCGATTTGGATCAAGCTCACTCCCGTGATGCCCTGGACCTCTAACGTTGCGATCGAGTCTTGGCGGATCGGCGTCGTGCTCGCGAGATCAACGGCGACCAGAACACGGGCTGGATCTTCGGGATCGATGAGAATCTCCGTCACCGTACCCACGGGAATGCCGCGATAGAGGACATCACTGCCCAGGCTCAGCCCAGAGACCGAGCCCTCGAAGTAGATGTGATAGGACTGGAACTCGCGGTCGATGTCGAGCTTGGCGAGCCACAACACGAACCCGAACGCGCCCGCGGTGACGACCAGAACGAACGTCCCGATCAGTAGGTGGTTGGCCCTGGTTTCCACAGCGGTCCGATCTCCTCCTCACCCAACGCCCGGGCACAAGCGGCCACCCGGCCAACGCCGCCCGGGCGCGCGGTCCATGGAAGTACTCCCGCACCCAGGGATGGGCGCTCTCTAGCATTGCGGTCATCGGCCCCACGACGACCACCCGCCGATCAGCGAGGACCGCAACACGGTCGCAAATCGTATGAAGGCTGTCCAGGTCGTGGGTGACCATGAACACCGTGAGCCCGAGTGCGTCCTTGAGGGCGATGATGAGGTTATCGAATGCCGCCGCGCCAATCGGGTCGAGCCCGGCGGTCGGCTCGTCGAGGAACAGGATCTCGGGATCGAGCGCGAGGGCTCGGGCCAAGCCGGCGCGTTTCCGCATGCCACCTGAGAGTTCCGAGGGATACTGTGAACCGGCCGCCCCCGGCAGCCCGACCATTGAGACCTTAAGCGCCGCGGTCTCGTCGATCAGTTCGGGCGGCAGGTCCGTGTGTTCTTTCAACGGGACCTCGATGTTCTGGGCCACGGTCAGCGAGCTGAACAACGCGCCATCCTGAAACAGAACGCCCCAGCGCTGCTCCAGTGCACGCATTGCAGCCGGCTCGGCCCGCGTCACGTCGTGGCCTAGTACGTCGATCGTGCCGCGGCTCGGGCGCATCAGGCCGATGATGGTGCGCAGCAGGACCGACTTGCCGGTGCCGGAGCCGCCGACAATGCCCACGATCTCGCCGCGTTGCACGTCTAGATCGAGGGCGTCATGAATGACGACCGGCCCGAACTGCGTGCGCAGATCTCTGATCGTGATGGCGGCGTCCGGCCCGTCAACCATCGCGCTTAGATGCCCAGCACGGCGAAGAAAATGGAGAACACTGCGTCGACAACGATTACGAGGAAGATCGAGATCACGACCGAGCGGGTCGTTCGACGGCCTACGCTTTCGGCGTTACCACTTACCCTGAGCCCCTCGTTACAGCCGATCAAGGCGATCAGGAAGCCGAATATCGGCGCTTTGACGATGCCGATCCAGAACGCCCACATAGTGATGGCGCCATTGAGACGTTCGATGAATAGACCGGGTGAAATGTCGAGGGCGACCCAGGCCATCATGGCGCTACCCAACAGCCCCATGAGATCTGCGTAGAAGGCAAGCAACGGCATGACGATAATGAGCGCGAGCAAACGCGGTATCACGAGTAGATCGACGGGATCGAGCCCAAGCGTACGCATGGCATCGATCTCTTCGCGCAACTTCATCGACCCGATCTCAGCGGTGAAGGCGCTTCCCGACCGTCCCGCGACGATGATCGCGGCGAGCAGGATTCCCATCTCGCGAACAACCGCGATGCCGATGAGGTTCACAACGAAAATCTGTGCGCCAAAACGCTGCAACTGATCGGCGCCCTGGTACGCGAGCACGACGCCGATCAGAAACGACAGCAATCCGACGATCGGGAGAGCATTCAGACCGACTTGCTCGATGTGGTGCACAAGCGAGGTGAGGCGCAGCCGCCTCGGGTTCGCGAGCGTGCGCCCGAGCGCTGTTACCACCAGCCCGAGGAAGCCGAGTAGGTCTCGTACCTCGGCGTAGCTCTCGTAGGTGCCTTCGCCGACGTGCCGAATCACGTTCAGCACGGCGCTGCCCGACGGCGGAGCTATCTCGCACGGATGGTCGTTGGCCTCGACCTCGCGCAGGAGAACCGCGTGATCTGCTTTGACGCCCGCGATCTCGGCGGTAAGCCCAGCTTCGCGCCACTGTTGGACCGTCCTGTACAGAACCCAGGCGCCAGCAGTGTCGAGGGAATCAAGCTCACTCAGATCGATTCGTACGCTCCGCGTGGGATGTGGATGCCAAGCACGCAACCTGCCATCGACCGCGCCGAGGCTCGACACGTTCCAACGGCCGCGAGCGTGCAAGAGGAACTCGCTCCCCTCCTCGCCGGTGTCGAACCACACTGCGTCCTGCGTAGCCCCAATCCGCTTCGCCAGGCTTGCTGTCGGCGGCGGTGATCATACGGTCATTTCCATGGTCGCGAAGGCGGCTCAGCCGCTGGACGGGCGCGCGCCGATGGGCTAGAGGTTAAGGAGCCACAAGGCTGCGGCGAGGAACCGAAACTAGGGGAGGAGAGTGCCTCGACATGGCAAAGTTGGACGAGCACACCACCAAGACGCTGGTGCAAATGGCGCGCCAGCTGTATCCGCACGATTTCCTGGGCGATGTCTATTACGCCAAAGTCGTCGAGGTCGTCGACGAAGAAGCGGACGATAACCGGGTCGGCTTGTTGACCGAGGGTGTGAAGGGCCTCGACGGTGTCTTCAACATTCCCTTTGTCGATCTTTCCAACGGCTACAAGCTTGAGGCGCTGAAGTCGATCGAGGGTTCCGACTTCTTTGAAGACGTGCGGGGCGCGACCGTGCGCCACCTCTACAACAACCCGCTGGTGTGGCGGTACTTCGGTTACGAGGGGCCATCAGCGCACCTCGGCGGCTACATCAACCGTGGGTTCGACGACATCTCCTGGATCCCCGACGAGTAAGCCCGCAAGGCGCGAGCCCGACGCCGGCGCCACGGCACTTCGAGAGGTTTCGCCAGCTCCTCAGCATTGAATCGTACTTCGACGTTCAGCGCCTTCGCGTCCTGAAGGCCAAACCACGATAGCCGCGTGCGCGGCCGGCAGCTTAACGGCCCAACCGGACGCGCGGCGGCGCGACAAGGAGGATGAACATGTCCGACGATTTCCTCGACGACGAGGTCGCCGCCGTCACCTACGACCATGATGATGAATCGGTGGTCGTCATCGTCGGCTCGGGCCCCGGCGGCGCGACGCTAGCCAACGAGCTCTGCCAGAAGGGCATCAGCGTCGTCATGTTCGACGCCGGCCCGCGCTTCAAGCTCACCGACTTCGAGAACGACGAGCGTTACATGGGCGATCTGCTCGCCTGGAGCGATCCCCGCACCACCTCGGGCGATCATCCCCTATCCCAGGATTGGCCTGGCCATCCTGCGATTCACGTTAAAGCGGTAGGCGGCTGCTCGATCCACTGGGTCGGCAACTGCCCGCGCATCAAAGCCCATGAGTTCAAGGCGCTGTCGACGTATGGCGCCGTCGAGGACGCCGACCTCGCCGATTGGCCCATCAGCTTCGAGGACATCGAGCCCTACTACGTCCGCGCCGAGGACAGGATGGGGGTCGCCACCACCCACGGCCTCGCGCCGATGCGCCCGACCAATATGACCAAGATCCTGTTCCATGCGGCCAGGACCATGGGTTACACGGATTACCACAGCGGCCGGGTGGCGATTAATCAGTTCCCGCGAGATGGCCGCAATGCCTGCGATGAGATCGGCTTTTGCATGTCGGGATGCAAGTCGGGCGCGAAGTGGTCGTCGCTCTACACGGAAATCCCCAAGGCCGAGGAAACCGGCCGGCTCGAGGTGCGGCCCAACTGCATGGTCCTGCAGGTCCAGCACAACGACCAGGGGCGCGTGACGGGCGTCCTATATGTCGACAAGAACGGCGATCAACACGTGCAGAAAGGCCGCATGATCGCGGTTGCCTGCAACTCGATCGAGAGCCCGCGGCTGTTGTTGAACTCGGCGACAAACCGATTCCCGGACGGCCTCGCCAATTCATCGGGCTGCGTCGGCAAATACCACATGGTCCACACCAACGCCCAGGTATACGCCAGCTTCGACCAGCAGGTGAACGCGCAGCGCGGCCGGACCGGAGCCGGCAGTATCGAGGACGAGACCCGATTCGATCCCTCGCGTGGCTTCGTCGGCGGCTATGTCATGCTGTCGATGGGCGGCGTTGGGCTGGCCGGGATGCCCGAGTTCATGGGCGTTGGCGCCTGGGGCCGCGACTTCAGCTCGTTCATGGAGGACTACAATTCCATCGCCGGCGTCTACGCGATCGGCGAGGACATGCCGCTCGCCAGCAACCGCGTGACATTGAATACGGACGTCAAGGACCAGTACGGCCTGCCGGTACCGCACTGCCACTTCGACGAGCACCCCAACAACCTGGCCATGAAGAATCACTTCTACAGGCAGGGTTCGGCGCTCTGGGACTCGATCGGGGCCAAGCGCGTATACGAAGCCAAGATGCCGCCCTCAACCCACAACCTCGGCACCAACCGAATGAGCGACGACCCCCGCGGTGGGGTGGTGAACAAGTGGGGACAAAGCCACGATGTTCCGAACCTGTTCATCTCCGACGGCAGTCAGTTCACGACCGGCGCCTCGTGCAACCCGACGCTGACGATCGTGAGCCTTGCCATCCGCCAAGCCGAATACGTCGCCGATCAGCTCAGGAAGAACGAGTTCTGAGCAAACGTCGATAGGCCATCCGCGGATAACACGCGACTTAGGGCGGGCAAGTGCACGCCCGGCAGCGCGTAGGAAGGTTCGAGCTTAGGCCTTGGCAGCGACGAGTTCGACCTCGACCACCCATTCCGGTTTAGCCAACGCCTTGACGATAACGCCGGTCGAGGCTGGCCGCGCATCACCCCAAAACTTGGCGCGGGTCTGCGCCATCGGCCAGAAGTCCTCTTCGCTCGTCACGTAGGTGACGACCTTGACGACATCATCCATCCCCATACCGGCTGACGCCAGGATCGCCATCAGGTTGGTCCAGACTGCATCTGTCTGCGCCTCGATTCCCTCAGCTGTCGTGCCATCGGGCAATATGCCCACCTGCCCCGCGGTGTGTAGGACTCGCGAGTTCGGCGGGATCTCGATGCCGTGGCTATAGGCGGCGACCGGGGGCGCGATCGTGTCGGGCACATGTTTCTTGTTCATGGGACTTCCCTTGACGCTGAATAGACGGACGATGATCTTAGCCACTCCCCGGCTCGTTCGCGAGCGCGCTTGTGGGCGAGAGAACCGAGCGGGCACGATGGCACCATGATGTTCGCCGGGTCCATGCTATTGCTTGCTGGCATGACTGCCGGCGTACTGACGGTTGCGACGACGCCCGCACAAGCCGAGCCGGTAGCCCTTGAGCTGGTACTTGCTATCGACGCGTCCTCGAGCGTGAGTTTCGAGGAGTTCTTTTTGCAAACAGAGGGCTTGGCCGAGGCTTTTCGAAGTCCGGGCGTGGTTGCAGCGATCGAGAGTCACGCACCAGCCGGAGTCGCCGTCTCTGTCGTCCAATGGTCATCGGCCGAGGTGCAACGCGTAGTGTTGGCGTGGACCGTCGTTGCCGATGAAGCCCAAGCAGCCGCCTTCGCTGACCGCCTGGCCGCACTGCCGCGATTCGTGCTCGGCGGGGGAACGGCTATCGGCGCCGCCCTCGTCTTTGCCGCGACGTTATTTAAAGACAACGCCTTTGACGGTGCGCGCCGAGCGATCGATGTCTCCGGCGATGGCCGTAGCAACCAGGGCCTCAAGACGACGGCCGCGCGCGATCAGATTGCAGCCCTCGGCATCACCATCAACGGCCTCGCCATCCTCAATGAGGAGAGTGACGTCGATCGCTATTACCTGGAGAGCATGATTGCCGGGCCGGACGCGTTCGTCCTGTCGGCCGTTGACTACCAAGACTTCGCTCGCTCCATCCGCACCAAACTCATTCGCGAGATTGGTGGCTTCCCGCTCGTCATGCGCAGAGCACCCCCGTTCGCCGCTTGGGGAGCCCCTGCCTCGGCGCTTGCTCCGAGCTAGCAGGCGCACGGTGTGGATGGCGGTGGCGCGCCATCCTGCGTGCGAGGACAGCGCGAGCGGGCTGTTCCGCCCTCGTGGTTGAGCCCACGACACCGAGGCGTTAACGTCGAGAACCCCCTGAGAAGCCCGCCCGACCGCGCCCGTGTCGCGACGGCGACACAGAGAGCTTGGTCCTTGCACGAGTCCCTGACCGACAAGTGGAACCAGAACTACCGGTTCGTGGTCCTTGTCGCCTCACTACTGATCCTCGTGATCGGAGCTGGCGGCATGTTCGCCTTGGTCGTTGCGCTGAAGTCCATCGCCGCGGAGTTCGAGTGGCCGCGGGCCGTCCCTTCGCTCGGCTACTCGCTCCAGTTTATTGGCGGCGGGGTCGGCGGTATGGCGATGGGCTACTGGCTGGACCGGCACGGCATGGCCGGACCGGCAACGATCGCGGGCGTGATGATAGGCCTTGGCGCCATAGCCACGACCTTCGTCACGAGCGAGTGGCAGTTCTACCTCGTCTGGGGCGTGTTGATGGGCCTGTTGGGGCAGTCGACCCTTTTTACGCCGCTTATCGCCAATGTCATGCGCTGGTTCGACGTGCGCCGGGGCGCGGCGGTCGGCTTCGTTGCCAGCGGCCAAAGCCTGGCCGGCGTTCTGTGGCCTCCACTGTTTCGCTATCTCAACGAATCGATCGGCTGGCGCGACATGTTCTTCTGGTACGGCATCTTCGCCGTCTGCACGATGCTGCCACTGAGCTTGCTACTCCATCGCGCCCCGGGCCGCTCGCCGCCAGAGTCCAGGGCGGGAACCGCTGGCGGACGGGTTGAAGGGACACCGCGACCGGCGCCATCAGCGACACGTGACCTCGGCCTCTCTCCGGCCATGCTGCAGGTGCTCTTGTCCGCGGGCATCATAGGCTGCTGTATCGCCATGTCGCTGCCGCTGGCCCACCTCGTCGCCTACGGCAGCGATCTTGGCTTCTCGACCGCCCGCGCCGCCGAGATGTTGTCGTTGATGCTGTTGGCGAGCTTCGTCAGTCGCATGTTCGGCGTCGGCTTGCTTGCCGACCGGTTCGGTGGCCTCCGCGCCATGTTCGCCTTTTCGATCGTGCAGGCAGTGATGCTGGCGGCGCTTGGTATGGTCGATAGCCTCGCCGGGCTTTACGTGGTGGCTGCTCTGTACGGCCTCGGGTACGGCGGTCTGACGCCGTGCTATCCGGTCGTCATCCGTGAGTACATGCCGGCCGAGCAAGCGGGGCGTCAGACCGGCATCGTGATCTTCTCCGGCACGATCGGCATGGCAATCGGCGGCTGGCTCGGCGGCTTCGTTTTCGACCTCACCGGTTCATATGAGCCCGCCTTCTACATCGGCGTTGGCGCGAACGTAGTTAATCTTGTGATCATTGGCGGGCTCATTCGGCGGACGAACGGCCGCCTTGGAACGCTGGCGCCCGCCTGATCATCCCACCTCAACGTAACTCTTGAGTCGTAACGTCCGTCACAGCGGCGGCGCGGGGGGCGCGCTATGTTTGTGTAGCGTTGCCAGCGTTCCCTATACCCGGGTCTAGCGCCACAGCCCAAAGAAGATGCACGACCAAGGCCCCCCCTCTACCACAAAGCGCAGCCGCGCCCGCGGTGCGGCGGTCACGATCGATCACGTTCGGGCCGCTGCAGACGTTGTTGCAGGCCACATCGTATGCACCCCTCTCCTTGACGCGGTACGGCTGTCAGCGCAGCTCGGCTGCACGCTTCGCCTCAAAGCCGAGAATCTTCAATACACCGGATCGTTCAAGGACCGTGGCGCCCTGGTGAAATTAGCAAGTCTGACGCCGGCAGAAGCCGCCGCAGGAGTGATTGCAATGTCGGCAGGAAATCACGCGCAAGGGGTTGCCTATCGCGCCCAAGCCCTCGGTATCCCCGCCGTGATCGTCATGCCCGAGGGCACACCGTTCGCCAAAATCGAACGCACGCGCAGTTTCGGTGCCGAGATCGTGCTAAGCGGCGATACGATTGATGCGGCGGCAATCGCCGCGCGGGCGATCGCCGCCGAGCGCAAGCTGACCCTCGTCCACCCCTACGACGATCCCGAAGATCATCGCCGGCCAGGGAACCATCGGCTTGGAGATGTTGGCGGATGATCCCCAGCTCGACCTCGGGCATCGCGACCGCTGTCAAAGCGATCAACCCGACTATCCGAATCGTCGCCGTCGAAGCTAAGCTATTCCCTTCGATGTACGAGGCGGTACACGGCCTTTCACCGAGCTCAGGCGGCTAGAGCATTGCAGACGGCATTGCCGTCAAGTCACCCGGCGAAATCACGCGGCCCATCATCGAGCGACTAGTCGATGACATGCTGGTCGTGGACGAGCCCGTTCTCGAGACCGTTGTTCAGCGACTGGCCGAAGACCTTGGCATGGTCGCCGAAGGCGCAGGGGCCGCCCCGCTCGCTGCAGTGCTGGCCAACGCCGAGTTGTTCGTCGGACGCCGTGTTGGGCTCGTAACAACCGGCGGCAACATCGACATGCGGCTTCTCGCCGCCGTACTGAACCGCGGCCTCATGCGTGACGGCCGGCTTGTGCGTATGCGCGTTGGCATCGCCGATCAGCCGGCCATGCTTGCGCAGGTGCTCGCCGCGATCGGCGGCCACGGCGGCAACGTGATCGAGGTCGTGCACCAGCGTATGTTTTTCGACGTCCCGACGCGACGCGGCGAGATCGATATTACGGTTGAGACACGTAGCGCCGAGCACGTTCATGAGATCATCGATGCCTTGCGCGACGCGGCGTTCGATGCCCGGGTCCTGTCCACTCGCTCGCGCCGTAGCTGATCAGTCCCGTAACCTGGCCTTCGCCAGCGCGTCTCGATGGTGATTGACATCGGCTTCGCGCTGGTACGGCAGCGTCGCTAGATAGTCCTCGGCCGAGAAGTCGGCACGGAGCGCGAGCACCTCGGCCGTGTGAAGTTCAGCCTCCGCGCTGTTGCCACTCTCGGCGTGACACGCCGCGAGAAAAGCATGATGGGTGTGGTCCGGTACCGTGATGTGCCGGAATGCTTCGATTGCCTCGTCGTACCGACGCGCCACGAACAGGGCGCGTCCCAAGTGATTCCAGAACCGCTCCGGATGGTAAGGATTTAGGCGCATCGCCTTGCGTATCCACTCTACGCCTTCATCCGGCTGACCCGTCCAGGTCAGAAACTCTCCCTGCTGAACGACGATGAGGTCGTTGTTCGGATTGAGGGCTAGGCCGCGCTCCTGGTGATAGGCGACCTTGTCGTACTGTCGGCCCACGAGGTTCACGGCCGCGAGAAGACGCTGGCACTCGGCGTCGCTGTCGTCGAGCGCGTAGGCGGTTTGCAGCGCCTCGGAAGCCTTCGCCCAAGCCATCTTGCGATCGTCGGCGAAGCCCTGACTGAAGGCCTGGCCTAACACACAGGCCTTCCAGGCGTAGGCATGGGCATACTGCGGGTCCAGTTCGATCGCCTTGTCCAGCAGCCGCAGCGCCTCCGCATTATCTTTTTTGATACTGCGGTGGCGGAGGATCTTGCCGGTCAGGACGCACTCATACGCCGCGAGGTTCTCCGGCGGCTTGCGCTCGGCCCGATCGAGGTCGGCCGCCTCCAGTCGTCCCGGTAAAGTCGCCACCATCGCCTGCGTGACCTCATCCTGGACGGCGAAAATATCCTCGAGCTCGCGATCGTAACGCTCCGCCCAAACATGGCTGCCGGTCGCCGCCTCTATCAGCTGCACAGTCACCCGCACGCGGTTTCCGGCCTTGCGAACGCTGCCCTCGGCCACGTAGCGGACGCCGAGCTTCTGCGCAACTTCTGTCACGTTCAGCGCACGGCCCTTGTACGCAAACGAGGAGTTACGGGCGATGACGAACAGCGAGCGAAAACGCGACAGCTCGGTAATGATGTCCTCGGTGATGCCATCGGCGAAGAACTCCTGTTCGGGATCACCGCTCAGATTGTTGAAGGGAAGCACGGCGATGGACGGCCGCGATGACAGCGGGTCGTCCAGGCTCTCTGCTCTGGCCTCGGACACCGCACTCCGGCCATGGCTGGCACCACGGATGACCTGGTAGACCTGGACAGGCCGGGCGATGTTTTTCACCGACTGCGGCCCCAGGTCCTCGAACTCGATCTCGAGCTTGCCCTCGACTTGCTCGAAGACCGGACGCGATACGCAAATGCCACCTGGCGCCGCCATCGCCTGGAGCCGTGCGGCAACGTTAACGCCGTCCCCGTAGAGCGCGCCGCCCTCTGCAAGCACGTCGCCAAGGCTGACGCCGATGCGAAAGGCCATCTGACGATCAGCATCGAGGTCCGCGTTGCGCTTCGCGATTCGCCGTTGCACCTCCGTCGCACATCGTACGGCCTCGACAGCGCTGGTGAACTCCGCGAACACGCTGTCGCCGGCCGTGTCGACGATACGCCCGCGCCCCCTGGCGACGAGTTCCGCGAAAAATCTGCCGCCGCTCGTTGAGAGCCTTGAGCGTGCCCTCATCGTCGGCTCCCATGAGCCGGCTGTAGCCGACCGCGTCCGCGGCGAGAATTACCGCCAGTCTGCGCTCCGGAGCTTCGCTTGCCCCGGTCATCTGCCGCTAAGCCAACCGCCGCTCAACAGTCTATGAAAGCTACGCAGCGGGTCCAAGGTCCGGGCCTTAAAGGTTGGAGTCTGGACGCCCGGTACTTACTTGCCTTGCGGTTTCGCGCCCACCGCTTCGAACGCGCTGCGGTTCTCGTCGTCGGCCTTGAGGTGGAGAACCTCGGCGCGGGTAACAAGCGCAAACATTTGGTCTTCCATAAACAGGCCGTAACCGCCGAACATCCGCCGCGCTCGAACCGCGCCGCGCGGCGCGAGCCCCTCGATCACGCCCTGCACGAACTTGCTCTCACTCGCCATGACACGCCCTCCTGAGCCGCACGCAATCGTAACAGACGAGTGCGCATCTCGCGCCGCGTCTGGAACTTGGGACCGCGCTGCGTTAAGACCTCGGGCCACAACCACCGAATTCGGGAGGCTCCATTGGCTCAGACACTAAAAGAAATGACCCAGAACCGGCGCACCAAGATCGGGACCATGCTAGTCGAGTTCGATAGCCCGGGCATTGGGCAGATCATGAAGGCCGCCGGCTGTGAGTTCGTCTTCGTCGATATGGAACACTCCGGATTCGGGTACGAGAGCCTCAAGCGCACACTCCGCTATATGCAGGCTGCTGATCTGCCGGCGTTGGTGCGCGTGCCTTCAAGCCGCTACGACCACATAGCCCGCGCTCTCGATATTGGTGCGGAAGGCATCATGATTCCAATGGTCGGCTCGGCCGACGAGTGCCGCCACATCCTGGATTGCATGAAGTACGCACCGCAGGGCAACCGGGGCGTAGCGCTACAAGTCGCCCATGACCGCTACGCACCGGGGCCGGTCATGCGCAAGCTCCGCGCCGCTAACCGGGCAACCACATTCTTTGCTCTGATCGAGACCGCCGAGGGGGTGGAGAACGCCGAGGCCATCGCCGCGATCAAGGGGGTCGACTGCCTGTGGATCGGCCATTTTGACCTCACCTGTTCGCTGGGCATTCCCGGCGACTTCGCGAATCCCCGGTTCAAGCGAGCCGTCAAGAAGGTGGTCGATGCGGCGAAGAAGCATGACAAATCGCTCGCTCGGATGGTGCCCGACGTCAAGACCGGCGTCGCCCTCAACAAGCAGGGCTTCGACTTCATCGCATATTCGGGCGATATCTGGGTGCTTCAGGCAGCGATGCAGGCAGGGGTGGACGAGCTGCGTCGCAGGTGTCGAAGCCGTAGCCGGACCGCGGCCTAACGTCTGGGACAGCCGGCCATGGCGATGAAGGAGATAGCAACCTCCGGTCGGTTGCAGGTTGGCACGATGCTGGTGGAGTTCGATACGCCCGGCATCGGCCAAATCATGAAGGCGGCCGGCATTGATTTCGCCTTCATCGATATGGAGCATTCCGGGTTCGAATACGAGAGCCTCAAGCGTACGCTTCGCTACCTGCAGTCGGCCGAACTCGCGTCGTTCGTCCGAGTGCCCTCGAGCCGCTACGATCACATCGCCCGGGCGCTCGACGTCGGCGCAGAGGGTCTCCTCATCCCAATGGTGGGCTCGGCGGACGAGGTGCGGCACGTTCTCGACTGCATGAAGTACGCGCCGCACGGCAGCCGTGGCGTGGCGTTGCAGGTGGCGCACGATCGCTACCGACCGGGCCCTGTGATGCCCAAACTCCGTACCGCCAACCGCCGAACCACGTTGTTGGCGCAGATCGAGACTGTCGGGGGTATCGAGAACGTCGAGGAGATCGCAGCCGTGCCCGGCGTCGACTGCCTGTGGGTGGGCCAGTTTGACCTCAGTACCTCGCTAGGCGTCCCTGGGCAGTTCGATCATCCCCTATTTCGCGACGCGGTCGCGAAAGTGGTGGCTGCGGGGCGGCGGCACGGAAAGGTCCTGGGTCGCATGGTGCCCGACGTTACTACTGGCTCCGTCTATCACCGCATGGGCTTTGACCTTGTAGCGCTCTCGGGCGATATCTGGTTGTACTTCAAGGGCCTTGAAACTGGAATCGACGCCCTTAGGCGACAATGCCGCAGCCGGCGCTGAAATCGACAGGCGTCAATGGGATGACGGAACGCTGGGAGACAAGATGAGCAAATTCCAAGTGGGTTTGAGTGGCGATTTCCGGCGTTCCGATAACCAGCTCGAGTTCGCGGACATGGAGCTCGCCGCACTCGATGATCCGAACATCGAATGGCGGTTCGTCGGTGAGCTCGGCGCCGGCACCATGGCTCCAGAAGACGTCGAAGACCTGGATGCGCTGATTCTCCTTGGCCGGCGCATGGCTCCTGAGAGCTTTCACCCGAACGGCAGGCTCGCGTTGGTCGCACGCTGGGGCGTTGGCTACGACACGGTCGACGTGCCGGCCTGCGGCAAGAACAACGTCGCGCTCACGATCGCGCCCGACGGCGTGCGGCGTCCCGTGGCCGTTGCGGCGCTGGCCCTGATACTTGCCTGCACTGGCAAGCTATTGATCAAAGACCGGCTGACACGGGAAAACCGGTGGGCCGAGAAGACCGACTACAACGGAACCGGCCTGGTGGGCCGCACATTGGGCTCGATCGGGATCGGCAATATCGGCACCGAGATGTTCCGCCTTGCGGTGCCCTTCGGCATGCGTTTCATCGCCTGCGATCCTTACGTCAGCGAAGCGCATGCGATGAGCGTCGGAGTGACCTTGGTCGACCTCGAGACATTGTTCCGCGAATCGGATGTGCTGTGCGTTCACTGTCCCCTCAACGAGGAGACGCGACACATCGTAAATGTGGAACGCCTCGCGTTGATGAAGCGAAGCGCGTATCTGATCAACACGGCGCGCGGCCCGATGGTCGATCAGGCCGCGCTTGCGGCGGCGTTAGCCGATGGTCGCATTGCCGGCGCCGGCCTCGATGTTCTCGAACAAGAGCCCCCGGACCCCGACGATCCGATCCTCAAGCTCGACAATGTGATTCTCAACCCGCATGCGCTGTGTTGGACGGACCAGCTCGTCTCCGGCATCACTGGCGCCGATATCACTGCGGTCAAGGCAGTAATGCGCGGCGAGGTGCCGAAGACAATTGTCAACGAGGAGATCGTCGGCGACCCGACTTGGCGGGCGAAACTTGCGGGTTTCAAAGAGAGGTTTTCGCGTTAACGGAATGCTCTAATGAGAATTGGCATAGGTGATGTGCGCCTTTTCTTCGATGTCGAGGGTGCAGAGTTCGTGCCCGACGGCCCGGAGATGCGGAAGAAGCCGACGCTCTGTCTGATGCACGGCGGCCCGGGCTTTGACCACGCTACGTTAAAGCCGTTCTTTTCGCGGCTGAGCGATATCGCGCAAGTGATCTACTACGATCATCGCGGCAACGGACGTAGCGACCGTAGTGAGCCTGGCAAATGGACCCTCACCCAGTGGGCCGACGACTTCGCGGCTCTTTGCCGTACGCTCGAGATCGATCGGCCGATCGTGTTTGGCCAGTCCTTCGGCGGGATGGTGGCGCAGGCCTTTGCCCTGCGCCACCCCGATGGCCTCGCCAAACTGATCCTATCGAGCACCGCCGGGCGGATGCGGTTCGACCGTGCTCTTGAGATGTTCGAGCGCCCCGGCGGCGCGGAGGCCCGTGCCAAAGCGGCCGCCTATTTCGACGAACCTGCACCCGAGAACTGGGAACCGTATCGCGACGTCTGCATGCCACTCTATACGCGCGAACCTGATCCAGAGATCGTGAAACGTCCCGTTCTCAACCTTGACGTCTTGCATCACTTCTTCGCGCGCGACGGGGAGATCCGCCATTTCGACTTCCTTGGCGATTTGAACCAGATCTCCTGCCCGACGCTTGTGCTGGCCGGCGATCGCGATCCTATCACGCCGGTAGCCGATGCGGAGAACCTGGTCGCGGCTCTGCCGGGCGCGTGCGTCCGCTTCGAACGATTCGCGGACTGCGGCCACGGCGTGTACCGCGATGATCCCGACCGAACCGAGCAGGTGTTACGGGACTTCATCCTTTCCTGACTGGCAAAGCAGGAGGCAGCCATGGCCAATGACTACGGCGAATTCACGGTGCTAGATCTCGAAGGCGGTTGGGTGCGGCCCGGCGACTACCCTGAGGGAGTCGGGTTAAAGGTACTCGCCGGCAATCTTGACGAGGACAACAAAACCGGCCGTCAGACCTCGCTCACCCGCTGGGAGCCCGGGACCCAGTTCGACAAGGTACTGGCGCACGACTATGTCGAGGAAGTGCTAGTACTCGACGGCGAACTCCTGCAGATCGACGAGAACGGTGCGGTCGTCGAGCGTTTTCCGCGGAACAGCTATGTCTGCCGACCTGTCGGCGTACCGCATGGGCCGTTCCGCACCGATGTCGGGTTCCTCTCCGTCGAGTTTTGCTACTACCCGTGACGGCGGGCGGCGTGGTCAGGTCCTCGCTCCGTTCCCGCGCGTCTACCGGCGCAGCACGGACCCGGCCGCAGAGAAGCGGTGAGATTAGTGTAGGCACTTGCGGCGAGCGCTGGCGCCGTCCGGGCTGCCGCTAAGAGGAGTGACAATGACGGTGCCCAACGAGCTTGGTGCGATGGCGGCGACGGAAGCGATGGTGATGGGCACACTCACCAGCGAAGAGTTGACAGAGGCTTGCCTTGCCCGCATCGCCGAGCGCGAGGCGACCATCGGCGCCTGGCAACACCTCGACGCCGAGTACGCCCGCGCCCAGGCGCGAGCGCGCGATTCCGAGCCGCCGCGCGGGCCCCTGCACGGGGTGCCGATCGCGGTCAAAGACATCATCGACACCGTCGATATGCCGACATGCTACGGCTCGCCCGTCTATGCCGGTCACCACCCGGCCTGGGATGCAGCCTGTGTCGCCGCTTGTCGCGTTGCCGGCGCCGTGATCGTCGGCAAGACCGTCACCACCGAGTTTGCCTACTTTCACCCCGGCAAGGCCCGCAATCCTCACAACCCGGAACACACGCCCGGCGGTTCTTCGAGCGGCTCTGCCGCTGCGGTCGCCGATGGCATGGTGCCGTTGGCCTTCGGCAGCCAGACGGCCGGCTCGGTGGTTCGTCCTGCCTCTTTCTGTGGCGTGGTGGGTTACAAGGGTACCTACGGCCTTTTCAGCATGGCTGGCATCAAGCCGTTCGCGCAGTCGCTGGACACTTTGGGCGTCTTCGCCCGCGGCGTGGCCGATGCCGCTCTCATGCACAGCGCGTTGCTGGGTATCCCGTGCGAGCACGCGCCGTCGACCGCCCCGCCGCGCGTCGGCTTGTGCCGCACCGCGGAGTGGTCGGCAGCCGACGCGGATATGCAGGACGCTGTCGAGGAGTCGGCCCGCTCCATCGCCCAAGCCGGTGCGACGGTCGCCGAGGTCGAGCTACCACGGCCTTTCGCCGACCTCGTCCAAGCTCAACTGGCGGTGATGACGTTCGAGGCCGCGCGTTCGTTCCAGTTCGAATACATGGAGCACAGAGGGCAGCTCAGCGATCGCATGGCCAAGATCATCGAG
The DNA here is from genome assembly GCA_965248765.1 of Alphaproteobacteria bacterium. Taxonomy (GTDB): domain Bacteria; phylum Pseudomonadota; class Alphaproteobacteria; order VGEJ01; family VGEJ01; genus CBDFKF01. The sequence goes on along the minus strand of CBDFKF010000002.1, from coordinate 267,646 downwards.
GACGGACGGGCGGTACACCATGCGGTCTACTACGAAGCGCAGCGGCTCGCGACCGAATGCCGACGGGCCGTGGATGCGCTCTTCGTGTCGCACGATGTGCTGCTCGCGCCGAGCGCCGTCGGCACCGCGCCGCATGGAATCGAGACCACGGGAGATCCGCTCTTCAACCGCATTTGGACGCTCCTGGGTGTACCGTGCGTAAGCCTGCCCCGCTTCCGCGGCGCCAATGGCCTGCCGATCGGCGTCCAGCTCATCGGCGCCTATGGCCGCGATGAGGAATTGCTGGCGGCGGCCGATTGGATCGACACGCGGCTCGCCGAGACCTGATGGCGCTGCACTTCTCGCGTGAGGAATTTGCCGCGCGGCGTGCAGCTGTTTGCGCCGCGATGGCCGGTGAGGGTCTCGATGGCCTTCTCATGTTCCGGCAGGGGAGCATGTACTACCTCACCGGTTACGACAGTTTCGGCTACGTGTTTTTCCAGTGCCTTTACCTCGGAGCAGACGGACGTTTAGCGCTGCTCACGCGCTTGCCGGATCTGCGGCAGGCGCAGCAGACCTCCGTGATCGAGGACATCCACGCTTGGGTCGACGGACCCGACGCCGACCCGGCGGGCGATCTCCACGAACTGCTCCGGGGGTTCGGCTTGGCGAGGACCCGGCTCGGCGTTGAGTATGAGGCCCACGGCCTGACGGCCCGGAGTGGCAAGCGCCTCGAGGCAGCGCTCGACGGCTTCTGCACGCTCGAAGACGCCTCCGATCTCGTCAGCCGACTCCGGGTGATCAAGAGCCCGGCCGAGATTGCGTACGTGCGCCAGGCCGCCGAACTCGCCGACGCCGGCCTCGACGAGGCCCAGGCGCTCGCAGGACCAGACGCGTTCGAGGGCGACATTCTCGCGGCCATGCAGAGCGTGGTCTTCAAGGGTGATGGCGACTACCCCGGCAACGACTTCATCATCGGCTCAGGGCCCACGGCGCTGCTCTGCCGCTACCAGGCCGGCCGGCGGCGCCTCACTGAGCAAGACCAGCTCACCTTGGAGTGGGCGGCAAGCTTCCGCCACTACCACGCGGCGATGATGCGCACCCTCTGCATCGGCACGCCGCCCGCGGCGCAGGTGGAAATGCATGCAGTGGCCCGGGATGCCCTGCTCGCGGTCGAGGCCGCGCTCACGCCTGGCCGGCCCATCGGTGAAGCCTTCGACGCCCACGCGGCAGCACTCGATGAGGCGGGCTATCGGGCTCACCGGCTCAACGCCTGCGGCTACTCACTCGGCACCACTTTCGCACCGACCTGGATGGACTGGCCCATGCTGTACCACGGCAATCCCATCGCGGCGGCGCCCGGCATGGTTTTCTTCGTCCACATCATCATCGCCAATAGCGAGTCCGGGCTTGCGATGACCCTCGGCCGTACGAGCCTGATCACCGAAGCTGGTGCCGAACCGTTGTCCAAAGCGCCGCTCGACCTGATCGTTCGATAGGGCGCTGCTCTCGCGCAGCCGCTATAATGCGGCGCAATCAAACTGGCGATTGGGAGGAGACACCGCCATGGCTGACTTGGCGATCATTGATGGCCACCATCACCTGTGGGATCTCGAGAACAACCCGTACTCGTGGCTTACCGGCGATGAGCACTATATGGCCTTGCTGGGCGACTACGGTCCGATGTGCAAGAGCTACTTGATCGAAGACCTTCTCGACGACATCAAGAACCAGAACGTCGTGAAGTCGGTACACCTCCAGGCCAACTGGGATGCCGACCCTGTGGCGGAGAGCCGCTGGCTGCAGGGTGTCGCCGACAAACACGGGTTTCCGCACGGCATCATGGCCGGCGCGCAGATGCATGACCCGGACCTCGAAGCTCAACTCGACGGCCACTCCGAGTATGCCAACGTCCGCGGCGTGCGTCACATGGTCAATTGGCACGATACCGATGAGGGCAACCGGTTCACCGACCGCGGCGACTATCTCACCGACAGCGCGTGGCGTGCCGGCCTGAAGGCCCTCCGCAAGCACAACTTCGTCTTCGACCTTGGCGTCATGTACAACCAGCTCGCCGAGGCCGCTGATGCGATGGCAACGATTCCCGATACCACCGTTGTCCTCAATCACATCGGTTTCCCGATCAAGCGCGACGAGGCGGAGCTTGCTCGCTGGCGCACCGAGCTTGCGACGTTCGCCAAGGTGCCGAACACCACGGTCAAGCTCTCGGGCTTCGCCATGTTCGACAACAACTGGACGGTCGACAGCCTGCGGCCGATGATTCTGCACACGATCGACTGCTTCGGTCCCAGCCGTTGCATGTTCACGTCGAACTTCCCGGTGGACAAATTGTTCGCGACCTACGACGACCTGTTCAACGCCTACAAGGAGGTCGTCAAGGACTTCTCCGAGGCCGAGCAGCGCCAGCTCTTCCACGACACCGCCGAGCGTGTTTACCGGCTCTAGGCCGGGTGCTTAGCGCCTCAGAGATCGCCCGCTACCGGGACCAGGGCTACCTGGTCCCGGACCATCGGCTATCGCCCAGGCGTCTCGAGGAACTGCGGACGGCGCTCGATGACGTGATGGCCGCAACCCGGACGTGCGCCCGGAGTTCTTGATCAGCGTCCATACTGAGGATCCCGGGAACGAGGGTATTCGCGGGCACCGCGCCTTCTTCGATCTCTGTAGCGATACCGGGATCGTCGACATGGTCGAACAGCTCATCGGTCCGGACATCGTGCTGTGGGCGTGCCAGATCTTCGGCAAGCGCGCGAAGGACGGGCTCGAGATTCCCTGGCACCAGGACGGCGCCTATTGGCCGATCCGTCCGTTGGCCACCTGCACGGCCTGGGTCGCGCTCGACGATTCGAAGCCAGAGAACGGCTGTCTGCGTGTGCTGCCGGGCTATCACCGAGCGCGCGAGCTCCTGCCCCACCGTGCCTGCGAACGGGAAGGCGTCGGTCTCAATCAGGAACTCGACCCGGGCGCATACGACGAGGCCGATGCCACCGACATTGTGCTGAAGGCCGGCCAGCTCTCCTTCCACGATGTCTTCATGCCGCACGGCTCGCACGCCAACCGCTCGGAGCGGCCGCGCATGGGAGTCGCGATCCGCTACATGCCGGCGACATCATTGTACGATCGCAGCCTGGCCGAGCCACCGCGCACGCCGGTGCCCGGCTACCGTGTCGATCTCGCCAACCGCCCGATCTTCCTGCTGCGCGGAAGCGACCGCCATGGCGGCAACGACTTCATTCGACGGCAGAGCCTGCTCCGACCTAAGGGGCGACTTAGTCACGGCGCTGTCGCTTGGTTTGTGCGATTCCTACCAGCACGCCGGCACGAATCGAGCTTGCAATATAACGGGTATGTTATTGTTATCTCATGTTTGTGTCAACGTGAACTTGAGAGGAACACGCATGGCAGTCAAATGGGCAGATAACGTAGCGGAATCCACGACTACCACCGGAACCGGCACGATCGACCTCGACGGCGCGGATGCGGGTGCGCAAACCGTGGTGAGCGGCATCGGGAACGGTAGCGACTGTATCTACGGCATCTACTCCGATTCAGAATGGGAGGTCGGCGTCGGCACGGTGATCGACGCAACGCCGGATACGCTTGCGCGGAGCGCGGTGATTGCTTCGAGCAACAACAACGCCGCTGTCAACTTCAGTTCGCGCGCCAAGCGGGTGCGATTGTTGCCCCCCCTTCGCGATCCGCGCCACCCGCCTCCTCGATCGCGACCGCGATACCAAGGTCGATACCGACGAGGGTTTCGCCGATGAGGACAAGATCCGCTTCGATACCGGCGGCACGGAGCGCGCGGTGCTCGACAGCACCGGTTTCGATCTTAAGAGCGGGGAGTACAAGCTGGCCGGAAAAGCCGTGGGCTGGCAACTGATCGAGTCGCAGACGGCCAGCAACTCATCGAGCCTCGACTTCACCACCGGTATCGACAGCGATCACGATCTGTACATGTTCGTTCTTTCCATCGTCGTTCCGGCGACCGGTGGCGCAAACCTCCGTCTGCGAGTTAGCGAAGATGGGGGCACCACTTGGAAGAACGGATCAGCAGACTATGAGTGGCACTCGAGCATGATCCCATCGACCAACGCCAACTACGCGGCGCATCGCTCACAGGGAGATGCCAACATCCGGTTGAGCGATAGCGTTGGTAATGCGTCGGGCGAGGGCCTCTCGGGGTACATCAATTCTTATACCCCGGCGGCTTCGGTGAGCCATCTTTTCACTGGACACGTTGTATGTCTCGACAATGCAAGTCCGGCGGTGCTCAAGGGGTCGCGTGTGTTCGCGACTTACAACGGGTCGACCAACGCAATTGATGGTGTTCAGTTCTTCTTCAGCGGAGGGAGGAACATCTCGTCCGGTACGATCGCGCTGTACGGCTTGGCGAAGTAGGCCGACGCCACGGACAAGAGAACAGCCTAAATTTCGACTGCCCCGCTTCGGCGGGGCTCTTTCTTTCCGGCGCGCGGTGGGCCGCTACAGCTCGCCCTTGCGCATGGTCTCGGCGATGTAATCGGCCTGGCGGATGGCCAGTGCGACGATGGTCTCGGTCGGGTTGACCCCGCCGGCCGTTGCGAAGATCGAGCCGTCCGAGACGAACAGGTTGGCGATATCGTGGGACTGGCCGAAACCGTTGACGACGCCGTCGCGGGGGTTCGCGGCCATACGCGCCGTCCCCATGTTGTGCGAGCCCGGCATCGGCGGGGTGTCGATCGTCGCCACAGCACCGCCCGCTTGGTACATCGCCGTGCAGGCCTTGATGCCGTGATTGCGTAGCTTGATGTCGTTCTCGTGGTCGTCCATGTGAAGGTTCGGGATCGGCAGGCCGTACTGGTCCCGCTCGCTCGGGTGCAGGGTCACCGCGTTGGTTTCGAGCGGCATGTCCTCCCCCGTCACGGCAATGCCGGAGACGTGGTTGTAGGTCTCCACCTTGTTGGTGAAGGCACGGCCCCACGCGCCGGGGTCCATGAACGCCGCGTAATACGGTAGCCCCAGCGAAAAACCGATCATGACATAGCCGCCGGCGAAACCGCGCTTCTCGTCGTGCCCCCATTCATCGAGCAGCACCGTCTGTCCGACCGTGCCGCGGTGCCAACTGATCGGCTTGTCAAAGACCCCGTAGACGAAGGCGGTCACATGCCGGACGTAGTTCTTGCCGAGCTGGCCGGAGGAGTTGGCGAGCCCGTCTGGGAATGTGTTCGAGGTTGAATTCAGCATCAGCCGCGCGCTCTCGACGGCATTGCCGGCGACGCAGACGACGCGGGCCTTTTGAAAATGCTGGTTGCCACCCTTGTCGGCATACAGCACCCCGCTCACCTTGCCTGACGGATCGTGCTGTACCTGTAGCGCCATGCTCTCGGCCCTGAGCTCGAAGTGCCCAGTGGCCTCCGCCTTGGGGACCTCGCCATAGAGCGTCGACCATTTAGCGCCCGAGCGACAGCCCTGGAAGCAGAAACCGATCTGATCGCAGGCGTTGCGCCCGTCGTAGGGCACCGGGTTGATCGCCCAGTAATTGTTGGAAAAATTGGAGTAACCAGCGCGGCGAGCGCTGTGGGCAATCACCTTGTAGTTGTTGTTCTTGGGTGATTCGGGCAGGCCGTTGGTGCCGCTCACGCCCATGTTCGCTTCGGCCCGCGCATAGTAGGGATCGAGATCGGAGAGCGTGATCGGCCAGTCGATCAGATTAGTTCCGGGCACATCGCCATAAAGGGTGCGTGCGCGAAACTCGTGCTCCTGCCAACGCATGGCGAAGCCGCCCCAGTGGACGGTCGAGCCCCCGACCAGCTTGCACACCCAGGTCGGCGCGTTGGGATAGGCCTTGGCGACGGCGGCTTCGCCGGTGACCGTGCGCTTGTCGGTCCAGGTGAACATGTCATAGGCGGTGTACTCGTCGTTGACGAAGTCCGTAAGCTTCAGCCGCGGGCCGGCCTCGAGGCAGACGACATCGATGCCCTGTTTGGCGAGCTCATAGGCAAGCGTGCCGCCGCTCGCACCCGATCCGATGATGACAACAACGGAATCATCGTCCTGATCGAAGGTCACCGCCGCTACGTCGTCATCGTGGAAGCCGTCGCTAGCCATGCTCATCTCCCAGTGTCGGCCCGTCGGCTGCATGCCCACGGGCGCATACTTCGCCTAGGATATCTCACGAATTAGAGGGGTCCAACGCCGCTGCACCTCGTCTAGGATGCGCGCGGACAAGAGACATGGGAGGAACGCCATGGATGCGGCGGCAACCGCGCGCGCGGTAGAGCATTTCGGACGTGCCCGGCTCGAGCACCGAGTTGTGACCAAGCCACCGCCAGAGCTCGTGCCGCAAGGCCAGCCCGGGGCCTATGCCTTGATGAAGAGCCTGCACCGGTGGTTTATTGACCACGGCCTGGGCGAGACTGTTGGTTACAAGATCGGCTGTACGACCGCGGTTCAGCAAGCTCATGTCGGCATCGACCGCCCGCTCGGGGGCGGCGTCCTCAACAGTCTGGTCCATCGGCACGAGGCACACCTCCGGTTCGCCGACTATTACCGGCTCGGCATCGAGACGGAATTGGCTGTGCGGATCGGCGAGCCGCCGCCGCTGGCCGGCGCCCCCTACGACCGCGAGAACATCACCCCGTACGTCAGTGAGGTGATGGCGGCGGTCGAGATCGTTGATGAGCGCTATGAGGATTATCGGTCGTGGCCGGTCGAGGCCCTGATCACGGACGATTTTTTCAACGCAGGCTGCGTACTCGGCGATCCCGTGCTGGCGAGCTCTGTCGACCTCGCTGGCATGGCGGGGCGCACCGTCGTCAACGGCGAAGAGTTCGGGCGCGGCATCGGCGGCGATGTCATGGGCCACCCTTACAACGCGCTGTCGCTGCTAACCAACGTTCTCGCCGAGGCAGGAGTAACCCTTCAGAAGGGCGAGATCGTGTTGACAGGCTCGGTGGTCCAGACTCATTGGCCGGACGGACCGGGCACCGAATATCTTTGCACTTACGACCCGCCGCTCGGTGAACTCCGCATTCACGTCGAATGAAACGTTCGCTCGTGCGCATCGTTGGACCGTCGGCGGTGCGGTGCTATAAGCAAGGTCAGAGCGTGGCCGTCATGTGCGCGCTCGTCGTTTAGGGAGGCATGAATGAGAAAATCTCAAGCAATGACGGCGCTCGCCGGTGCCGCGGCGCTGACGGTGGGCATCGTTCAGATGGCCTACGCCGATGCCGCCTCGCAAGCCATCGAGGAGGCCAAAAAGTACGCCGGCACGACGATCCAGGTGACCTACGAGGCCGGCCTGCAGGCGCTCGGCGGTCTGCAGTACAACCAACCGAAGTTCAAGGACCTCACCGGCGTCGATGCCAACACCGTGGAGCTCCCGCTCGATGAGCTTTTCACGAAGCCGATGATCGAGCATCGGGCCGGGACCGGCGCCTATGACGTCCTGAACTTGGCGCCGGCGTGGATACCCGACATGGCCGAGGCTGGGGTCATCGCGGATCTGGATCCCTTCATCGACAAGTACGGCGTTCGGGCTGAGTTCGACGACATCAACCCGGTGTTCAGGTCCCAGTGTTGCTACAAGGGGACGACCTACGGTCTGCCGGACGACGGCGACGTCTTCATTCTCTACTATCGCACCGACATCTTCGACGAGATGGGGCTGACGCCGCCGAAGACCTGGGCTGAGTTCGCCAAGACCAGCCAGATGATCACCGACAAAATGGCTCCGACGACGTACGGTTCGGCGGCCATGCACGGCGTGCCGCATGTGCACTACTTCTTCCAGGATCGCTTCCGCCACTACGGCGGCAAGTTCTTCGATGCCGCGACCATGAAGTCCGCGGTCGCGAGTCCGGCGGGTGTCGAGGCGTTGACCACAATGGTCGCGCAGATGAAGTCGATGCCGCCGGGTGTCGAGGCCTGGGGCTTCGGCGAGGGCCTGAATGCGACGCTGTCAGGTGACATTGCCATGTGGGTATCGTGGCCGCCGGTGGCGCGCTGGGCCCAGGGCGTCAACACCGATATCGAGGCGTTGTCGTGGCTGCCCAAGACCAAGGTGGCGGACAAGATCGGCTACGCAGTGCCGCCCAATGATGCCCCGCAGCTCGCGGCAGGCCAGGCCTTTGCCCTGGCCACCGCCAGCAGCAACAAAGACATCGGCTATCTGTTCATGCAGTGGGCGGCCAGCAAGGCCGTCAGCCTCGAGCGGGTGCAGTTGCCGGTGGGTCTGCGTGATCCCTACCGGATCTCGCACTATGAGGATCCCGGGTTCCGCGGTCTATGGGCGGGCGCGGGCCAGTACCTCGACGCGGCCCGCGAAGGCGCCGCCAAGGGTCTCCTCGACCTGACGATCCTCAACACCGCCCAGTACGAGCTCGCGCTCGCCCAGGCGGTAGCCGCGGCGATCAGCGGCAAGGATCCCAAGGAGGCACTCGATGACCTCGACGCCGAGTGGGACGGGTATACCGAGACCATCGGGGTCGACAAGCAGCGCGCGGCCTACGAGACCTGGGCCGCGAAGGCGCAGGCCTATCCGAAGGGGCGCCTCGAGCCGTAGGCGGTTCTCTCAGCACTGAAGCGAAGGGCGCCCACGGGCGCCCTTTTTTCTGCACCGCTCACCGCGATCCTAGACGGCCGGGCCCAGTGCCGTCGGGTTGGTCTCCGCTGACTCGAGCCGCGCGAGCAGTGCGCTCGCCCGGTCTCGTTTGCCGGCATGCGCATCGCGTTGAATGATCCTGAGCAGCGTCGCCCTCGCCGTCGGATCGCCGCGCTCCGCGAGGTCGAACGCCATGGCGTCGCGCTCATCGTAATATCTGGTGTCGTAGTCGACGACGCGCGGCCCCAGCGCCCGCCAGTAGTACTGGTGAGTCGACGAGCGCCAGCCCCCGTAGATGTCCTCCCAGGTGCCCATACCCGCATACGGTCCCAGGCTGTCGGCGACGATCGGCTCGCTCGCTCGTTGGTAGCGCCCGTCGATCGACTGGCGAATCCGCGCCGAGCGATTAAGCAACGCTTTGTGCACGGTCATGCTGTGGAAGATGAGTGCATCGCCGGCCGCTACGTCGCTCGCACGCCAGCACCTGGTCAATGGGTCGGTGACCTCCATACCGCCGGCGCCGTTCGTCAACTTGAAGGGCCGCACGCCTGCACGGTGCGAGCCCTCGGCCACCGTCAGCCCGCCCATCTCGATCGGGCAGTCGCTCAACGGCAACCACACGCTGAAGGTCTCTGTAGTGCCCTGGATATGTGGGAAGTCTTGATGCGGCGGTGTCTTGTAGGTGGCGTGACCTGGGAAAATACTGCGCAGGATGAGCCGGGGATGAGCAAGCACGGACTCACCAAAGAGCCGTTCGAACAGCTCAATTACCTCGGGCCGCAGTTGCAAGGCGTGGAGTTCTTCGAGCACGTACATGCGCTTGTAGACATCGAGGAAGGCCGGCTCAGGATCGACGCAGGCCGAGGAGGGTTCGGCGATCGCCTCCATCAGCGGGGTGCCCATGCGCAGCCATCCGCCGGCACGGCACACCTCGAGGCAACGGCGCCGCGCGTTCAGCACCACATCGCGCGGCAACAGGCCGCGCACGAACAGGTAGCCGTCCTCGGCGAGGTGCGCCGCGAGAGCGACGGGCTCGCGACAGTGCTCCGTCGAATCGCGAAACGCCTTAATCATCGCGCCTTGCCGCCTGAGGCGGACATCCAAATGAACACGCGCATTCTCGGTTAGTAGAACGCAAATCACGGGGAACGGCCATGAGAATTCATCGCCGCCGCGAGAGCGTTGGTTGCCGCGCGGCTTGCGACGGACTCACACAAGCTGTGGCACGGGCGGCGCTGGATCAGCCCTTGAGCGCCCCCATGCTGATCCCGCGCACGAGGTATTTCTGCAGTATCGCCACGGCGAAGAACACCGGCAGGGTGCCGAGCACGGCCATGGCCGAAATCTTCGACCAGTGCTGGAACTGCGGTCCGAAGTAGTGGGTGACCTGGACCGGGAAGGTGACGATCTCCTTTCGTGTGACGATGAAGGCGAAAATGAACTCGTTCCACGCAAAGATGAAGGCGAAGACGGCGGTGGCGAACAGGCCGCCCCGGCACATCGGCATCACGACCTTGACCAGGACCTGCCAGCGGGTACAGCCGTCCACCAGGGCGCTCTCTTCGAGCTCCAACGGGATGTCCTCGATGTAGCCGCGCATCATCCAGATCACGTAGGGCAAGTTGAACGCGGTGTAGAGAATGATGAGCCCGTGATAGGTGTCGGACCAGCGCAGGAACGCAAAGATCAGGAACACCGGAAACACCATCGCCACGGGCGGCAGCATGCGCCATGACAGGAACCAGTTCGCCAGGCCCTCGCCGCCGGTCTTGAAGCGCACGATCGAATAGGCGCAGATCGTGCCCACAAACATCGCCAGCACCGTGCTGATGGACGCAGTGACGAGGCTGTTCCAGATTGACAGCACATCGCCGTCTTTGAACAGGATCACGAAATGGCGGAGGCTCGGGGTGTGCGGATACCAAAGCGGCGGCGAGTGGAAGATCTCCTCCGCCGGTTTGAGCGAGACCGCGAACATCCAGTAGACCGGGAAAACGAACAGAACCGAGATTGCGATCGCGCCAATCAGCCGCGCTCCCTTGAGCACGTGCTTGCGCCGGAGGCGCGGAGGCGCGGCAACTGCGGCGACGCTCATCGGGTGACCTCGACGCGCCGCAGCGCGAAGATCACGATCGCGCTCAACAGGACGATCACGAGAAACACCAGCGCCCCCATGTAGCTGGTCTCGAACTGCTGGAAGCCGGTGATGTACATGTAGATGGAGATGGTCTCGGTCAGATTGCCCGGTCCGCCCCGGGTGAGCTGGAACACGATCTCGAACACCCGCACCAGATCGAGAGCGCGAATAATCAGCGCCACCACCATCACCGGCCAGATCACGGGCAACGAGATGTGGACGAAGACCTTCCACAACGAGGCGCCGTCGATCTCGGCAGCCTCGATCAGCGAGCGATCGACGTTCGACAGCGCAGCGAGCAGTATCAGGAACATGAACGGGGTCCATTCCCAGACCTCGCAGATGATGATCGCCGGGTAGACCCACTGTGGCTTGACCGTCCACAAGATCGTGACGTGTTCGCTCGCGAACCAGCTGATGATCTCGTTGATCGGGCCGTAGCGGTCGTCGAACATGATCTTCCACATCGAACCGGCGACGATCGGCGAGATCACCGCGGGAATGATCAACAGACCAAGGAACAGCGACTTGAATGGCAGATCATTCAAGAACAAACGCGCCATCATCAGCCCGAGGATCAGCTCCAGCGGCAGGGCGACGACGGTGAAGATGGCGGTGTGCAGGATCGCCTCCCACAACCGCTCATCCCCGAACATCCGCTCATAGTGGATGAATCCGGCGAAGGCCTGGTCCTGTTCGATCAGGGTGATGTTCTGAAAGCTGACAAGAATCGTGTAGAGGAACGGAAACAGGCCCACCATCAGCAGTACGAAGATGGCTGGCGCTATCAGGAGGTATTTGAAATTGCGATCGGTGTAGGGGTTTCTGAGGGCGACCGATGCAGTGCGGACGGTCATGTCGTCATCCAACCCGCGCGTTCGCGCGCCCGGCGCGAGACGGAGCCGCTGAAAGATGTGGGCGGGGACGCCGAGGGCGCCCCCGCACCTAGCCTATTGGCTTGGATAGGCGTTGGGCTTGTTGGCCCAGGTCGTATACGCCTTTTTCTGCTTGTCGACGCCAATCCGCTCAGTGATCTCGTCCCAATCCGCGGCGATGTCGTCGAGGGCCTCTTGGGCCGGGGTTCCGGCGATGGCGGCCTGCACGCCGCGGGCCAGCGCATCCCAGTACTGATTTGCGCTGCGTACGGAAAGGTCCATGAGCGCCGTCTCCGAGCCCTCCTTCAGGGTGGCCAGATACGCTGGCGCATTGGGCCACAGACCGTTGTACTCAGGATCCGCGAACTCGGAGTAGCGGATCGGATCGCGGAGGCCGAACGGCAGCATCGAACGTTTCGGATGGATGTCCGAGCTGTTCATCCACTGGGCCATCAGATAGGCGGCCTCCTTGTTCTGGCTGCCGCTCGCGACGCCGAGGCAGAAGCTGCCGCCCTGCTGTGGGGCGCCGCCTGGAGGCAGCGCATACCCGACGTTGCCGGCGATGGCGGATTTGGGTAGCCAGCCCATCGCCTCGTGGTCGGAGCCGTACCCCGCCGAAGCGCGGCCGAGCCCGGGCCAAGAAATGGTCATGGCCACGTCGCCCGCGAGCCACGCGCTGATCTGCTCCATGTAGCCCCAGTTGTCTACTCCAGGTGGCATGTAGCGGCGCATTTCCACGAGGTGCTCAAGCGAACGCACGCCGGCGTCGCTGTTGATCGTGGCCTTCATCGTATCGGCATCGAAGAACTTGCCGCCGGCGGTGCGGAAGCGCTCCTGATAGTAGATGTCGATCAGGCCCTTGTTGCGAATCTCGCCTGAGCCGTAAATCTCGGGAGCGTACTTCTCGGTCAGGAACTCAGCGATCTCATCGAACTGCTGCCAGGTTGCCGGCGGGCCCAGATCGTAGCCGTACTTGGCTTTGAACGCCTGCTGGTTGGCCGCATCGCCGAACAGATCCGTGCGGTAGAAGAGGATCGTCTGATCGCCATCGTCTGGAAAGCAGAAGGTGCCGTTGTTGTAGTCACCTAGCCGCCGATAGGTCGGGGCGACGTCCGCCAGATCCTCGGCGTAGTCGTACTTCTCGATCCATGGGTCGAGCTGCTCGAGCACGCCGGCCTCGACGAAATCGCCGAGCCACATGGGGATGACGTCGATGATGTCGAAAGCGCCGGTGCCAGCGCGGTGCTCGGCCATCGTCTTGGCGAACAAGTCTTCGTTAGATGTTTCGATGACCTCGACGTTGATGCCGGTGAGCTCCTCCCACAAGGGCCCAGAGAATTCCTTCGGCTCCATCGCCATCAAGCCAGCCGAGAAATGCAGCGCAAGTGACGAGCCCGAATACTGTTTTGCCGCGTTGGCGGCGCGTTCGCCGGCGCTTTCGGCAAGGGCGGTCTGTGCGGCGCCCCACGCGAGCGCGGCGCCGAGCACCACAGGGGTGACCATGCGGAAAATCGTCATACGTTCCTCCTTCTTGCGCCGCGACACCGGACGTTGCTGGTGTTCGCTTTGGCGCCTGCTGGCACGCTATCAAGAAGCCGACAGCCAGTCCAGGTTGGCGAGCCGCGCGCGCCCGAACTCTAGATCAGTGTTGGGTGGTGTCGCGGTGCAAGTGTTGGGTGGTGTCGCGGTGCAGTGTACAGTTCGCGATCGGCCCGCACTTATCAGATCCATCCGCATGAGCGAGCATAGAGGCTTGGCGGCGTGACCACGGCGGGGACATACGGCTCGCTGCGGGCGCCGATCGGCGATCGCAGCATCAAGTACTGGCTGATCGCGCCGGCGGTCTTCATCCTACTTCTGATCGGCCTGTTTCCGTTCGTGTACTCGCTGGTCGTTAGCTTCCAGAACATCACGATGCTGACCCAGGACGAATCGTGGGCCGGGTTCATCCACTACGGGCGCCTGTTCAAGGACGCCCGCCTGTGGGATTCGCTGTGGCACACCGGCTTAATCACCGCCATCGCCCTACCGCTAGAACTGATTCTTGGGCTGCTGATGGCGCAGCTGTTCCTCGACAAGCTGCCGGGCAAGCCCGTCTTTGTCGCCCTCCTAATCATCCCGACCGTGATCTCACCCATCGTCGCCGGCTCGATGTGGCGGCTGATGCTCGACCACCAGTACGGCCCGATCAACGAGATCATCGAATTCTTTGCCGGCGAGGAAATCTTGATCCTGTGGACCGTCAAGCCCGAGTGGGTCTACCCCGCGATCATCTTCTGCGAGGTGTGGGAATGGACTCCGTTCATGTTCCTGATTCTGCTCGCCGGACTCTCGAACGTGAATCGCGATCAGGTCGAGGCGGCCGAGATTGATGGCGCGTCGTTCTGGACCATCTTCTTCAGGATCTCGCTGCCCGCGATCTGGCCGGTGATGATGATCGCCCTCATCATCCGCGCGCTCGATCTCGCGCGGCTCTTCGACATCGTCTGGCAGCTCACGAGGGGCGGTCCGGGCAACATCACCGAGACCATCTCAATCTACATATATCAAAAGGGCTTTCAGCAGTTCGAGACGAGCTACACCGGCGCCATGGTGTTCCTGATCATCCTCATTCTTTCGGCGATCGTGGTCTATGTCTTGCGCCGGGTGGAGATAACGCGATGACGCAAGTATCGCTCACGGCAGCGTCCAGCATGGCGCGACAGGGCTTGCGGCATCGCTCGACGGTGCGCGTGGTGTGGCGCCTCGCCGTCGCCGTCATCATCACCATCATCTTTCTGTTTCCCGTTTACTGGATGTTCGCGGTGTCGCTGAAGACGCCCGAAGAAATCTTTGCCTCTCCGCCGATCTGGTACCCGCACGATCTCCAGTTCGGCAACTTCGCCGTACTGTTCAAGGAGGGCGACGCGCTCTCGGTGCTCAACAGCCTGGTGATCGCCGGCATCAGCACCGTGATCACGATGATCCTCGGCACCCTCTGCGCCTACTCGATCGTCCGCTTCAAGACGGGCGGCGACAATCTCGCGATCTGGATCATCTCGCAGCGGATGCTGCCGCCGGCCGCCATCGTGTTTCCGGTGTTCCTGGTGTTCGCCCTCATCAAATGGGCCGACACCTATCACGGCCTGATCCTGCTCTACATCGCGTTCAACCTGCCCTACGTCATCTGGATGATGCGCGGCTACATCGAGGATATCCCGGTCGAGCTTGAGGAAAGCGCGCTCGTCGATGGCTGTACGCGTTGGCAGGTCGTCTTCAAGGTAGTGCTGCCGATGGCCCGAACGGGTCTGTTCGCCACTACCGTGTTCGCCTTCATCTTCGCCTGGAATGAGTTCATTTTCGCACTGGTGCTGACTCGAACTGAAGTCATCACCTATCCGGTGCAGGTTACCCAGTACTTTGGGCCGCAATCGACGTTCTGGGCCAAGATCTCGGCGATGGCGGTGCTCGGCACGCTGCCCGTCTTCTTCGCAGTCGCCACTCTGCAGCGCTACCTGGTGCGGGGCATCTCAATGGGCGCGATCAAGGGATGAACGCCGGATCCGGCTGGCAGCGACGAAAGCACGTTTGAGATGGTGAGCCGCGCCACCAAGCTGCTCGGCACCGAAGAGGCCGAACCGGAGGCGGTGCGCCTGCGGGCCGGCCCGGTCAGTGCCGTGCTGCAATCTGGAGCCCTGCGCTGGATCAAACTGAACGACATCGAAGTCCTGCGCTCAATCGCTTTCACCATCCGCGACAAAGCATGGGGGACTATCACTCCGACGATCCGCGAGATCGAGATCGACGATGCGGGTCCCGGCTTCGCGGTCCGCATTACCGCCAATTGCCTGCTCGACGGCGGCACGCTGACGTGGCGTGGTGAAATCCAGGGCGAACACAACGGGAATATCCGATTTGACGCGAGCGCCACGGCCGATGGTGACGTTCTCACTGCTCGTACCGGCTTCGTGGTGCTGCACCCGCTCGACGGCGTCGCCGGGCAGGTCGCCGAGGTGACTCACGTCAATGGGTCGACGGAGGCGACGGAGTTCCCAGCGCTCGTCGATCCGGTTCAGCCGATCGCGAGTATCCGCGCCATCAAGCACGAAGTGGTAGCAGGCGTCGACGCCACCTGCACCATGGAGGGCGAGACCTGGGAGACCGAGGACCACCGCAACTGGACGGACGCCAACTTCAAGACCTATTCGCGGCCGCTGACCGAGCCCTGGCCCTACACCATCGTTGACGGCGAGACGGTACGCCAGAGCGTGTCGTTGACGTTCTCGGGCACGATGCCGGCGCCCATAGGCGCCGAGGGGCCGGCGCCGATACGGATCGACGTCGCGTCCGAGCCGCGCGGCGCTGCACCCCGCATCGGCATTGGGGTACCCGCAGAGTACGCGGCCGCCAGCCTCGAGGTCTTCGACTATCTGACACGCGCGGCGCCTCAAGTGTGGGTGTGCGAGTACGCGCCCTGTCTCGGCGATGCGCCGGCGGTGCTCGAGCACTACCGCGATTTGGTGGCTGCCATCGAGGCAGAAGCGGTATTGCATGCGGTATTGCCGAACGAGGACGATGCCACGCGCGAGGCCGAGGCAATCGCCGCTGATGCTGCGGCGGCTGGGTTCGAACCCGATGCGGTGGTCTTCACGCCGCGACCGCACCTCATGTCGCTCCTCCCCGGCAGCGACCGGCCGGCAATGCCGAGCTTCGAGGGGCTTGCGGCGGCCTCGCGAGCGGCATTTCCGGGAGCTGTTGTCGACGGCGGCATGCACTCCTTCTTCACCGAGCTCAACCGCTCGCGTCCGCCCCAGGGTCTGTTCGACTACGTGACGCATGCGACATGCAACATCATCCATGCTGCAGATGACCGCTCGGTCATGGAAACGCTGGGCGCTCTTCCCCACATCATCAGCACGACGCGCTCGTTCATGGGCGATACACCCTATCGTGTCGGTCCGAGCAAGCTCGGTATGCGCCATAACCCCTACGGGGCGAGCGTCACGCCCAACCCTGGTGGGGCACGGCTGACGCTGGCGAAACACGATCCGCGGCAGCGTGGGCTGTTCGCCGCTGCCTGGGCGGTAGGGTATGTCGCCGAAATGGCGCGCGGCGGCGTTGAGGTGGTCAGCCTGTGCGAACCGGTCGGCGAGCTCGGACTCCTCTATCGCAAAGGGGCCCATGACCAACCCTGGTTCGACCAGTGCGCCGAGGCGGCGATCTATCCAGTTTTTCACGCCGTGAGAGGATTGGCGCGCGCGGCCGGCAAGCCGCTCCTACCCGCGACAAGTTCGCGCGGCAGTGAGGTCGCGTGCGTTGCGTTTCATCGTGACGACGGCACCGCGTTGTGGATGGCCAATCTCACCGATGCCGAGCGCGAGATCAAGATCGGCGGGCTGCCCAGCAACGGCCGAGCGCATGTTCACGTGCTCGATGAACATTCGTTCGAAGCTGCCACGACCCACGTCAATGCGTTCGGCGACGGCGCAGTGCCGCTGGAGGACCGCACGCGATTGACACTCGGTGCCTATGCGATCGCCCACATTGACGTGATTGCCTGACGTTCCGGCCCGTCCCTATCAGGGCAACAGGAGCATTGAACCAATGGAACCACTCATCCTCGATGACCGCATCAAGGGCATCCCTGGCGGCACGGCGCCCTTCCCCGTTACCGAGATCGCGGCGCAAGGCTGGAACGTGTTGCGCGAAGATCTGCCATTGCCGATTGCTCTCCTCAAGGACGCCGCCGTTCATCACAACAGCCGCTGGATGCAGCGATTTGTGGAGGCCTCGGGCGCCCATATCGCGCCGCACGGCAAGACCACAATGTCGCCCGAGCTATTCAAGCTGGGCCTCGATGACGGCGCATGGGGCCTCACGCTGGCGACCGTCGGACAGCTTCAGGTGGCGCGCCGCTTTGGTATTAAACGGGTTTTGATGGCCAACCAGCTCGTGGGCAAGCAGGCCATACGCTACGTGCTTGACGAACTCGCAGCTGATCCGGAGTTCTTCTTCACGTGTCTGGTCGACTCGCACAACGGCGTGGAGCTCTTGGCCGACGCAGCGCGCGCCCACCCCATCGACCGACCGCTTACTGTTTTGCTCGAGGGAGGCTTGGCGGGCGGCCGTACCGGCTGTCGTGATTTCGACGAGGCGATTGCCATAGCCGAGGCGGTCAAGGCGGCCGAACCTCACCTTACGCTTGGGGGTATCGAGGGCTACGAGGACGTCATCCGACTTCCCGATCCGGACAGCGCCGAGCGTGAGGTGCGCGCTTTCCTGCGCTACCTGATCGAACTCGCTCGCCAGTGCGACAAGCGCGACTTATTCGCTCCCGGTCCAGTCATCCTGAGCGCGGGCGGCTCGGTCTATTACGACTATGTTGCTGCTGAGTTCTCGCGTGCCGGACTAGGGCGCGAGGTCGAGATCGTGAGCCGGGGTGGTTGCTACGTCAGTCATGATTCCGGAATGTACCGAAGCATATTCGCTGAGATACTCCAGCGCTCCGACACTGCACGGGAACTCGGTGAGGGGCTGACGCCGCGCTTGAGGTGTGGGCCTATGTACAATCTCGCCCAGAGGGGGAGCTCGCGATTTTGACGCTGGGGAAGCGTGACATCTCTTATGACGTTGATATGCCGTTTCCGCTGCATTGGTACCGCCCCGAGGAATCCAACATGCCGCATATGATCGGTCCGGGTCACGAAATCATCCAACTTAACGACCAGCACGCCTACCTCAAGCCACCGGCCGGCTCACCGCTGAGGGTGGGCGATATGGTCGCGTGCGGGATATCGCATCCCTGTACCACGTTCGACAAATGGCGGTTGATGTACGTTGTCAACGACGGTTATGACGTGGTCTCCGCCGTCACGACGTACTTCTAGTCCGCGGGTTTTTACCCGTCTGTCCGTCGTCTTATTCCGGCCTCTGGGCGCGGCATGGAGGTTGCTTTGCAATATGGCGAGGCTAAGGAGCCGCGCGCGAGCCGGTCGCGCGGACGACGGTGTTGAGGTCCGACCAGCCGTAGGCACGCTCGCGGACATCGGCACCCCAGAAGAGCTCGGTGCGCTCCGCCACCAAACGTCCGCCAAGCCCCTCGTAAAAGAAGCGGGCGGGATTGTCCGCTAACACCCAAACCAGGGCCGAGGCCATACCCCGGCGAATGAGACACCGCCCCAGGCCGGTGAGCAGCTCTCGTCCCGCTCCACTCCCCTGCAGCTCGGGCAGCACATACAACATGTAGATCTCGCCACGGAACTCCAGCCGGGTGCCGCGCGCCGGGCCACAGGTGCCGAATCCGATCGGCTGCCCAGTGGCATCCTCGGCGACCAACAGCGGATCGCCACGACGGTGGAGAACCTCGGCCCACATCGCGGTGTGTGACCTGACCGACATGCTGAGCAGCCGCTTGTGCGGCAGGATCGCGGCATATGCATCGCGCCAAGTCTCGACGTGAATCTCGGCGATCGCGCGCGCATCCGCGGGAGTCGCATGCCGCGCCAAAATCCCAGCAGCGGGTGTCATCCCATAACCTCGGGCGGCGATCTCACGTGCCGGCTCAGACTTGGGGGCTATAGGCGACAGCTTCGATCTCGACACGTACGTCAATCATCAGCTCGGCCCTTGTTGTCGAGCGCGTTGGCGGCTCGTTTGCTGGAAAGAACTCAGCATAGGTCTTGTTGAACCGGCCGAAGTCGCGGGGATCCTGGAGCCATACCGTGGTCTTAACCACCTCATCGAGACCAGACCCGGCCTTCTTGAGAAGCGTCTCGATATTGCGGAGCACGACTCGCGTCTGCTCCTCGACGCCGCCCTCGACCACGTCACCCTTGTCATCGAACGGCACCGTCCCGGAAACGAAGACGAAATCGCCAGCACGGATCGCCTGTGACAGCGGCACCGGCAGCGACTTCTCGATCACCTCGTGCTTCTTAGGCATTTAGCGGACCCTCCCTAGCATGCGCTTTTAGACGTCCAAGGTACCAGCTACGGCAACACGTGCGCCACTGGAGGCCGCCAATCGCCACGGCCGCCCGCCTCGTTTAGAGTGACCGCAGGGATGGGACGACGAAGGGGCGGCACATGCTCGAGGTGGAATGGTCGAACCTGAAGGCCCACGAGCTGGAGCAGCTGCAAGGACGGGGCGCGATCGTCATCGTGCCGATAGGCTCAATAGAACAGCACGGACCGCATTTGCCGGTGCAGGTGGATGCACTGCTCGCCGGCGAGGTCGCACGTCGCGCCGCTCGGCTCCTGACCGAACGGCAGCTAGTGGTCGTGGCACCGACGGTGTGGAACGGCTTGGCCGAGCATCACATGGCTCTCGGCGGGACCATCACCCTTGATTTTCAGACCTTCTTCGCGTTGTTGCGATGCATCTGCGGGTCCATGGTGCGCCACGGGTTCCGCCGGCTCCTTCTCTTAAACGGCCACGGCGGCAACATCACAGCGCTCAATGTCGTCGTCGGCGAGCTCACCCGCGAATTTGACGCGATAATCGTCACTTGCAGCTATTGGCACGTCGCCTCGCAGGCCTTCGGCGATATCCTCGAGCGCCAGAGCAACGTGATGCACGCGGGCGAGGTCGAGACTTCGATGGTTCTCGCCCTCAAGCCGGAGCTCGTCGATACCGAGCGCCTGGGCGAGGCAAGCGGCAAGTTCGCGCCGGAATTGCTCGACCCGACCCGAATCTACCGCTGGCGATCGTTCGCCGAGCTTACTGAAACCGGGGTCATGGGCGAGGCGGCGACCGCGACCGCCGCCAAAGGCGAGCGGCTGCTGGACGCCGCCGGCGAGGCGATTGCGGCAGCGCTTACCGAGCCGAAACTGTGGGGAGAGGCCGCATGATTGGTTGCCAGCGTCACCTGTTCGATATCCCCGATGATCTCGCCTACCTCAACTGCGCTTATCTCTCGCCGTTGATGCACAGTGTGCGCGAGGCAGGCGTGCGCGGGATCGATCGTAAGGTGCGGCCGTGGACCATCCACACTGAGGATTTCTTTAACCAGGCGGACGAGGCGCGCACGTTGTTCGGCCGGCTTATCGGCGCTACGGCTGATGAGATCGCGATCATTCCCGCGGCAAGCTATGGCGTCGCGGTCGCGGCAGCCAATCTCGAGGTATCACCGGGAAGCCGTATTATCGTCCTCGCCGATCAGCACCCTTCCAACGTGCTCGGCTGGCGAGAGAGAGCGCGCCATGGCGGCGCTGAGCTCTTCGCGGTGCCGCGGCCCGATGACGACGATTGGACCAGCGCGCTGCTCGAGACTATCGATGAGCGCGCGGCGGTGGTGGCCCTGCCTCCCTGCCACTGGACCGATGGCGGACTGATCGACCTGGTGGCGATAGGCGGCCGTTGCCGCGAGGTTGGCGCCGCTTACGTGCTCGATGCCACCCAAGCGGCTGGCGCCATGCCGCTCGATGTGAGGGAGATCCAGCCCGACTTTCTCGTCGCTGCCACTTACAAGTGGCTTCTTGGGCCTTACACACTTGGCTTCCTCTACGTCGCGCCTCAACATCACAGTGGTGTCCCGCTAGAGCATTCGATGTTCCAGCGTCAACTCGGCGAGCGCTTCGGTGGGCCGGTGGTCTACCCTGAGGAATTCAGGCCGGGCGCCCGTCGTTTCGATATGGGCGAAAGAGCGAATTTCGCGCTGATGCCGATGGCTATGGCCGCTATCCAGCAGATTCTCGAATGGGGGGTCGCCGAGATCGCCGAGACTCTGACGGTTCGTAATCGCGAGATCGCCGAGCGCGCGAGCGAGGTTGGCTTCCGGTATGTACCGCACCATCTGCGCGCCGGCCACTTCCTCGGTCTGCGTGCGCCGGACGGGCTGCCGGAGCGGATCGTTGAGCGCCTCGCCGAAAGCAACGTGGAGATCAGCCTCCGTGGCGGCGACGCGCTCCGGATCACTCCGCATTTATGGAACAACGAGGCCGACGTCGATCGCCTCTTCGCGGTGCTGGAACGCATTGTCTAATGGCCAAAAAAGAACCCCCGCCGCCGGTATGACAGGGGAGAGTGAGGTCAGGGAGGAATACCCAGAGGGGGTGAGCGCAACGTAGGATGCTGCCCAAGCATCCGGGTATGACAGTCATCACACCGCGCCCGAAAAACCTACCAGTTTGCGCCGTAGCCAAGACCACGGGCCGGCAGCTTCTTTAGACTAGGCATTCTCCATCACGCGCTCGCTTAAGATCTTGAGGGCAGCTTCCAGCTCCGGCACGACGCCGTCTGCGGCTGAGTTACCGGCGGCAAGGGTCCGCCGGTGGCTCCGGCAGATGGCCTCGGTCATCACAGGCTCCATACGGGTCTCGCGCAGCATCTGGGCGACCAGTTCCATTTCGCCCAGGCGCCGCTCGGCATGAACCAAATGCGTGGTGACGAGCTTGCCGAGATAGTCGGCAAACGACACGCTGTCGAGATCGGCGAAGCAATCCAAGACCTCCGGCCGAAGACACTGGCGTTCAGCCGCCACCAAGCACTCAACGCCGAGCGCCTCCAGTCCTTTCATCACGACGCTACGAAGCAGCTTTACGGCCGAAGCATCGCCTACTCTGCTGCTCAACACCGTCGGCTCTAGGCCAGCCGACCGCATCCACGTGGCCACTTCTGCGGCATCGCGCCCCGCTAGCAGCATCGGTGCGCGATGGCCGAAGTTGTGAAACATCCCCATCACGGCGACATCGACGTAACGCGCTCCGGATCCATCCAGTGCCGCGGCGTTGGTGATCGCCATATCGCGTGTGATCGTGCAAAGGTCGAGGTAGACCGCATTAGTCTTCAGATGCGGTCGCGCCGCGGTGGCGGCGTTGAGAGCCTCCTCTCCGGTCACGACAGAAAAGACGAGATCAACGCCGGCGAGGAACTGCCCGTAGTCCTCGAATACCTCAATGCCCACTGCGGCGCCGCGCTCGCGAATGCCGCGTCCCTTTTCACCCAGGTCACGGGCGGTGTCGATCGCGAAAACATCGCCGTCCCAACGCGATTCGCCACGCAGGCCAGAGGCAATCGCCGTGCCGGCTTCGCCAAGGCCCAGAATCGCGATCGTGTCTGGTTCTGTCATATTCACTTCCCATGGGTTGGTGCAACGACTCAGATCAACGCGGCAGCCAGCGCGAGGAGCAGCGAAATTCCGACGATCTCAATAGCCGCCAGCCGTTGCGACAACACGAAGATCAGCCGCAGCGCGACCGCGAGACCAGCGAACGCGAGGGTCGGCGCAAGGATGAGTACTACACCACTGGCCGCGACCACGGTCCACAACCCGAGATTACCGGGTATCAACACGACCATCTGGCCCGCTCCGGCGGCGAGGAGTGCCCCTAACGCGACATCCAGCATAGCTTCACCTCCCAATGCACGCTCCCACTGGTCCGTGCCTCGATGCCAGCGCTCGCCTATAGTGTACACGTCAGCAACGAGCTTCGAACGAGCGCCACATGTGTCGATGGTTGGCCTACGGCGGCGCACCGGTCTACCTCGAAACACTTTTGATCGAGCCAGAGAACTCGCTGATTGAGCAGAGCCTCCGCGCACGCGAGGCAACCACCACGACGAACGGAGACGGATTCGGTGTCGGCTGGTACGGGGCGCGGGCCGATCTCGGCCTTTACCGCGAGGTGCTACCGGCCTGGAACGATTCGAATCTGCGCAACATCGCGCATCAGATCCGCGCGCCGTTGTTCTTCGCCCACGTCCGTGCGTCGACCGGCACTGAAGTTATTTGCACCAATTGCCATCCCTTCGTTCACGACCGCTGGATGTTCATGCACAACGGCCAGATCGGCGGCTATCGGCAGTTGCGGCGCGAACTAGAGCGGATGATCCCCGACGAGTTCTACGACCAACGTCGAGGCACCACAGATAGTGAAGTGATTTTCTACTTGCTGTTCGGCAACCAGCTCACCGACGATCCCGCCGGTGCTCTGGCACGTACCGTTAGTATCATTGTCCAGATGATGGCAAGGGCCGGCATCGCCGAGCCGTTTCGGCTGACCGCAGCCCTAAGCGATGGCGAGCGCATGTTCGCCGTGCGGTTCTCTACTGACGAGGTACCGCCCAGCCTCTATTGGTCCCGGTTCGACGCGGGCGTCCTCATTGCCTCTGAGCCATTGCAGCTCGAGCCGGCGGAATGGCACCCGATCGCGGCCGGCCAACTGCTGATTGCGGATCGTAACGGCGGGGTGGCGCTGCGATCGCTCGTCATTTGAGCGCTCTCAGCCCCGGGGGCCGGACCGCCGACGTCCCCACGGCCCCGATTCAGACGAGCCGGCTTCTGGCCGGTGACGCATGCGGTAGCGCCGCTCCACCCAAGGCAGACGGGGCACCTGACCGCCGTCGATAGCGCCGGGCCTACTGCGATCGAACAACTCCACGCCCTTCTTCCGAAAAACGAGGATCAAGAGTGCGCCGGCGACGAATCCGCCGATATGCGCCCAATAGGCAACCCCGCCACCGCCTGCTTCGGCTGGGATCATCGCTGAGTTCACGAGCTGGAGAACAAACCACAGCCCAAGCACGATCGCCGCCGGTATCCGCACGAGGTAGATGAAAATAAACACCAGCACCCGGGCCTTGGGGTGGAGCAACAGATAGGCCCCCAGCACGCCGCCGATCGCCCCGCTCGCGCCGACCATCGGGACAGTGGAAGACGGGGCGTAAAGCGCCTGGGCGAGTGCTGCCGCCAACCCGCAGAGGACATAGAAAGCGATGAACCGGCCATGGCCCATCGCGTCCTCGACGTTGTTGCCGAAGATCCACAGATAGAGCATGTTGCCGCCGAGATGTGCAGCGCCCGAGTGTAGGAACATTGACGTGAACGGCGTTGCGATTGCCGGCACCAGCGCGATCTCGGGCGGGAGCGCGCGATCGCCGAATAGGACGGCCGGAATAAAGCCGAGCCCGTAGACAAACTGCTGCGCGGCTTGGCTCGACAGGGAGAACTGCCAAACAAACACGAGAACGCATGCGGCGATCAGGCCGATAGTTGCGAGCGGCTTGATCGTGGTCGGATTGTCGTCGTGCAGCGGAATCATCGATTCGGCCGACTCCAGGCAGATATGGGGAGCCGATGATCCAAGCGCGAGCAAAGCATCGTGCTCGGCAGCCAACTTGGGTCTAGCTATCCCGTTGAAACACTCCTGCGGTGGCGGCCCCGCTGGCAGTCACCATGGAAGCCGGCTCCGCCGACTTCCTACCGCGCTCATAGGCATCGGTTAAGCGTGAGAGCATGTCGTCCGCCACGACACGAATCGGTTCGTCGACCTGCGGTCGTGGGTCGCGACGAACAGATGACGCTGAGATCTGGCGCCACATGGCCGGCTTCGGCCTGATCCCGGCAAAGCGCGCGATCTCGGCACCTGTGTGACCTGGTGACTGGGCCATGTCGTCATAGAAGACCACCTTGCACCGGGCGTTGTTGTGCAGATCCTGGTCGAACAAAAGCTGGTTACGATAGATCCAAAACACCGCCGCCGCGTTCTCCTTCGTCATTTCAGGATTATAAAGCTCACGCACCAACCCAAGTTTCCGTCATCCCTTGGGCACGCCACCCGCCTCTGTCCGGATCGACCACGATGTCGTCGATCTTGTTCCTGCCCTCGGGCCAGCTCCTGGCGTGGGAGTTGACGACATCGTCGTAGTTGCGAAACATCCAGATGACCTTTGACGAAGGGAAGTCATCGAGAAGGGCTGCTAGCCGATGTGCCTCCAGAAGCACCTTGATCACCACGACGCGAAGGGCGACGCGCTGACTAGTACTCGTGCAACATCTGGTCCTTTGAGGTGATAGCTCTCATAGAGCCGTTCGTTAGTCTCGTGGAACACCTCGGTCTCCACGTTGCGGTAAAAAAAGCCATCAGCATGTTGGTGCCAGACCGCTGGACACCGCCCACGAATACGACGTTCTTTGGGTCGTTCGAGGACCTGTTACGGGCCGACACAGCCCGCCAGCGCTTGATCAGCCGAGTGCTCAAACTTGCTAGGTCCATCGGCGACGTACCAAATCTCTACAAGCCTGTCTGTGACCCAATTCGGGTGCAGTTAACACAAGGCAGCCGATTACCGCTGCCGTGCCGGCCCCACCTCGACTCGCTTTCGCGACCCATTATATTATACCTGCGCCGCGCCTCATCGCCCCTGCACTTTGACGGTAATAGCTCCGTGATGTCACAATCCGCTCCATTCGTTGGCGCGGCTAGCAGGACGAGATCGTCAGCACTGCCGATGTATCCGGCCCCGGGCGGCTCCGGGTCGCACGCGTTGAAAGATGGTAATGCGAGAGTTCATTGAGCCACAGCACTTCCGGCGTGAGACCGCGCTGGACGAGGCGCGGCGGTTGTTCAAGAAGTCGGTTCATTTCGTTGAGTTTGAGACCTTCTCTTTTTGTAATAGAAAGTGCTGGTTCTGCGCGAATTCTTTCATAGACCGCAAGAGTTCGAACATTTACATGAGCGATGATGTATTAGAAAAAATTGTTCGAGATCTCGGCTCGATCGATTACTCCGGAACAGTAACCTCAGCAACTACAACGAACCGTTGGCTGATCGCTCGATCGTCGATCACGTAGAACGAGTTCGCAGCGCTGCCCCGCGCGCCAACATCTCGTTGTTCTCCAATGGTGACTACGTGACTGCCGAGTACCTGGCATCTCTCCGCGACGCCGGTCTGAACGAAATATTTCTGTCAATCCATACCGGCGATAGAGAAGACCTCAATGACGCCAAGGTCGTCAGGCGTATTGAGACGCTCTCTCGCAAGATCGGGGCGAAGATCCGGTTCACCAAATACAAGCCTGGCGAGCAGTACAAGGCCACTGTCAAATATCCCGGGATGCACATCCAAATGTATGAGCCCAACATGCGAACGCTGGGATCGAACATGGGTGAGCTGATCGCGGACGTGGACCAGGATTTCCACCGCCTGAGCCCGTGCCTGGAACCGTTCACCCACTTCACCGTCAACTACAATGGCCAAGTCGTGCCGTGCTGCCGAATCCGGTCCGACGCTGCCGACCACAAGGACTACGTCATCTGCGACCTGCACGACATGCCTACTATCTTTCACGCCTATGCTCATATGAGGTTGGTGGAATGGCGGCGCTCGCTTGCTAGCTTCGGCGAGAAAGAGAGTCCGTGCTCAAGCTGTGATAACGCATTGATCGGCGACACGTGGAGGGCCCAGCGCCGCTTCAAGGCGGTCGC
The DNA here is from genome assembly GCA_965248765.1 of Alphaproteobacteria bacterium. GTDB lineage: Bacteria > Pseudomonadota > Alphaproteobacteria > VGEJ01 > VGEJ01 > CBDFKF01. Next base: position 240,864 of record CBDFKF010000002.1, on the reverse strand, counting down.
GAAAATGATCAACGGCTGAGTTCTGCGTGAGGCTCACCGAGGCTGAGCATTGCGGTCTATGAGGGTGCCGTTTCGCCGGCATCGCCGCGGCAAGCTTGCCCGCGCCGACTCGGAGTGGGATCGGCTGGCGCAGCTGTTAGCTCACCATGCGATCACGCTGATTGTCGACGTCGGCGCCAACGAGGGCCAATACGGCGAACGGCTGCGTCGTCACGGATATGCGGATCGGATCGTGTCTTTCGAGCCGGGCGCCAAGGCTCACGAGACGCTCTCCGATCGCGCGCGCGCCGACCCTCGCTGGGACGTCGTACAGCGGGTGGCGCTGGGTTCTGAAGCAGGGCCCGGACACTTGAGGACCGGCAACCGCTCCGACATGAACTCCCTGCTGCCGGCGACCGACGCGACGCAACGCGCCTTCCCCAAGCTCGAGATTAGTGACGAGGAAGCTGTCCAGGTGGTCCGGCTCGACGCGGTCTTCCACGACCTCGTCGCGCCGGCTGCTGCGGACAACGTCTTCCTCAAGATCGACACCCAAGGGTACGAAAAGCACGTCCTTGCAGGTGCGGAAGGCGTCCTAGGTCGGATCGCGGGTTTGCAGGTCGAGATGTCTTTGATCCCGCTTTATCAGGGCGAGCTCGATTACCTGACCCTGCTGAAACGAATTCACGCGCTTGGCTTCGCGCCCCACCTTGTGATGAGCGGTTTTTCAGCCGGGCACTGGCCCGTCAACTGCAGATCGACGGAGTCTTCTTTCGAACCGACACTCCCGACTAGTGCGTACCCGCGATCTCCTCGCGCGCAATCTTTTGTCGCACGCCTTCCTCAAACGGGCGCGGCATGACGCCCAGCTGGCTGCACATAGCGCGGGTTGAAAACCGCTTACTCTCTCCGGCGCGTCGGATGGACGCAGCATCGAATGGCAGCGGGACACCAAACCTGGTGGCGAGCGAAGCGAGCGAGGCGGCCACACCGACGGGGAACGGCAGAACGATAACCCGTTTGCCGACCGCGGCTGCGCAAACTCGGACCATCTCGGCGTAGGTTATCGGCTCGGGACCAACCACATCGATCGTGGGTCCTACCGCCTCGGCGCGCGTGAGAGCGCCCACGATCGCCGCCACCATATCGTCAACGAAAATCGGCTGCACCGTCCTCCGACCGCCGTCCGGCAACGGCACCACCAGTGGTACGGCCTCCGGCCAACTGCGAAGAAAGTCCAGGATTCGCCCGACATTGCGGTCGTCGGCAGCTCCATAGATCATCGAGGCGTGGAGCATGACACCTTTGCGCCCTGACGCCAGGAAGGCTACCTCTGCAGCCCGCACATCGGCCGCCGCGGGATCGGCGAGCGTGGTGTATTTGCGAACCGAGCCGGTCAGCACGAGCCGCTCACAGCGTGCCGGCACGGCGCTAAGAATACAGTCAGTAAAGCGCGCATGCGCCAGGCTCACCACCCAATCCGCATCATGTATCCCCTCTCGCACGGTATCCTGCTCAGTTAGGTTGGCGCTACGCGGCAGCGCGCGTCCGTCGATCGCGGCTGCATTATCGATCGCGCGGCTTAAGGCGACGACCCGGTGGCCGCAATCACACAACGCGCGGACCAGCGGGCGGCCGGTTTTGCTGGTTGCGCCAAAGACGGCGACATTCATCAGGCGACATGACCCGAGTCATCAACGCACTGCGGATCGCTAATTACATCCATACCCGCGGAACTTGGTACTCCCGCCGAGAAACGCGGCCCATGGTGGTGGATAGGGCCAGCTGGCCACCGGCCGCCACTCATCACCATCGTGGTGCAAAAGATGAGCGCTGCTATCGTCGATCTGAGGCTCCAGCATTCTCGCAACCTCGGAAGGGACGCAGTAGATCCAAACATGATCGAAATCGCGCGCTGCAGCCGCATCTAGTGCGCCGGAATCCATCTCGCGGAGCAGGTCGATGTGGAGATCCGGCCGTCGCGGCGGCATCAGTAGCAACACGCCACGGGCGAGCCATGTCAGGTTGCCGTTGTCACCGTGGTGAATGATCGCGAGTCGGGCGTCGCGCGGCAAATCACGCGCCAATGCCGCCATCGCCTCACGAACGAACGGCTTGGGCGGATCGAGATCACGCCGGAGCCAATCCACGAAGACGACCGGCAGTACCAGAACGAGCACCACGGGGGCCACTGGCAAACGCCGCGCGATCAGCGGACGAGCGGCAGCGAGCCAAGGACCACCCCAATGCCGAACGGCGACCGCCGTCGCCAGCACGCCCGCTGGACCTAGCTGGGTTTGGTAGCGCCAAAACGACTGCGCGCCGAGGCGTGGCAGCCCCTTGAACGCTGTGACGTAAACCAGCGTCAGCGCAAGCACATAGCCAACGAATGATAACGCCACGAGCGCCACGAGGCGCGTCGCCGGATCGAGCTTCCGATGGCGTGCTCCCCATGCCGCCGCGATGATCAATAGCGCCATCATGCCGAAGTACCCGCCTTTATGACTGGCTATGTGGAGCATTTTCGCGAGTATCGCCGGGACCGATCCGAAGTCCCAATCGCTGAGCGGAAGGAACCCGAGCTCCTGCCCACCGAGATTGGCCGCAACGTATCCGCGCCACGATGCATAGATGATGACCGCGGGTCCGGCGACTACCGCGATCATCTTGATAGCGGCCGTCAGCGGGACCGATCGGTCCCACGCCGCAACAACCAACAAAGCAAGGATCACGATCGCAAGAAGCGAGAGGTTGGCCTGCTTAAGGTTGACCAATACGACCAGCATCGCCGCCAAGGAGATTCCGTCGTAGACCATCGATCGCCCAATACGCAATCGTTCCAGCAGGCGCCAGCCCAGCGCTAGTGCGAGCGCGAGTGTCACCGCGGTGCTGGGATCGCCGTAGCTGGTGAAGGCGATGTTGGGCACAAACGCCGGATTAAGCGCAGTCGCCATCAAAACGCCGAGTGCACACGCCCACCACGGCACCGGGCCCTGCGAGTCGCCCTCCGGATTGACGTCGAGCCAGGTGCCCGCGACAACCCGCGCGGCGACGAGCGAGAACGCGAGTTGGAGGAATATGTTGGTGTGCGTTAACGCTGCAGTCGGAACGTCCTGACTCAGGAGACTGGCCATGTAGGCGGGGAACTGCAGATTGTAGGGAAATGCCTCTAGCCCGCTACCAAGCCCAGACGGTCTTCCCTCGCCCGGAAACATGTCGTGATCCATCAGGTAGACCGCGTTGGCGAGCCAGTGCGTAAAGGCATCAACTTGGGATACTTGTTTGCCGGCAAGCACCAAGAGCAGCGGCCCGGCAACGACCAAAACGCGACCGAGCTCCACAAGATCGGTTCTGGTCGGTCGAAAACGACGAAAGGCGAGTGCAAGGATGGCGAGCGCAAATATCCCGGTGGCGGGTATCTTCATCGACAGCGGGCTCGCAACGCCCCATAAGGTGAATACAACGGCGGCGACACCCCAGCCGACCAAGACGTTGATCTCGGGTCCGCCGCGGCCATTGCACAGGACCCGCCCGGCGAGCACAAAAATACCGCAGACGACGAACACCGCGGCGAAGCCGTGTAGGTCAACGAGCCGCGGCAGCAGCGTCTCCACAGCACCCACGAAGGCGTGCGTCCGCCGCCGCTAGCAGCGCAAGCCGCGGCGGCTTGGGAAAGCGCCTGCCGTCGCATAGCATGCGCTGATCGAACAGGCGATGCGCTGCAGATCGATCGGCGGCGCTTGGAGGAGACGCAGCGCGCATGACGAACGGGCCGGCGGACCGCATCCAAGATCAATGGCTGGCACGGCTAAAGAATGCCGATGCATACAATCGCTGGGTTTTTTCTCAATTCGCGGAGCACCTCGGGCCGGAGGTGCTCGAAGTTGGCTGCGGCCATGGCACGTTCACGGCGCTGCTGGCGGCCCGTGGCTTGAAGGTGCATGCGATCGACATCGACGCAGCATCCGTCGCTGCGGTGCGGCGCACAGTCGATGTACCTAATGTCCAAGTCGAGCAGGCGGACATTACACGCACGATTTGGAAAGAACGCTTCGACGCGATCGTCATGCTCGATGTACTCGAACACATCGAAGATGACATGGCAATCTTGGCACGCATGGGCGACGCGCTTCTGCCTGGGGGAAGGTTCGTCGCCAAGGTCCCCGCCATGCCATCCTTGTACGGCGCCCAGGATCGCGCGGTCGGCCACTATCGCCGGTATACCGCACCGGGCCTTGACCGAATGATGCGAACGGTCGGTTTCGCGGAGGTCCGATGTTGGCACTTCAACGCCGCGAGCACAGTAGGCTGGTGGCTCAACGGCCGACTCCTCGGGCGGGCAGCACCGCCATCTGCGCAGATCACTGTCTTTGAGGCACTTCTACCGCTCGCGAAAAAACTGGACTTCGTCGCCCGGTTCGGCCTCGGCCTGTCCCTATTTGTCGTCGGCATGAAGCCGCATTGAGCCCAGACTTCCACCACTGAAGAGGTTGGTGCATACTGCCGCGCTGTCCCGGCGGACGGTGCCTTCCGCACCTCACCAACTCGACAAATGCCGAAACTCAGTATCATCGTACCCGCCCACAACGAGGAGGCGACCATCCTCGACGTGCTCGAGCGGGTGAACGAGCAGCACATCGACGAGGTCGAGTTCGAGGTCGTCGTTATCGATGACGGCTCGACCGACCGAACCCGCCCTCTGCTCGAGGCACGGCCGGAACTGTACACGGAGTTGATTAGCTTGGAGTCTAACAGCGGCAAGGGCGCGGCCGTGAAGGCCGGTCTCGCTCGCGCCACCGGCGACTACATTCTGTTCCAGGATGCGGATCTCGAATACGACCCAACCGACTACGCCAATCTGATGGCTCCAGTGTTCCGCTTTGATGCGGATGTCGTGATCGGCAGCAGAATGCTCGCGCCCACCTACACGCGCGTCGGTTATTTCTGGCACAAGCGCGGCAATCAGTTCCTGACGTTTCTTTTCAATGTCCTTTACAACACGACCTTCACAGACATTTACAGCTGTTACGTCCTGTACCGACGCGATCTAATCGACCCAAGTGCACTCCGCAGTATCGGCTGGGAGCAGCACGCCGAGATCCTTTGCCGGATCGTCTCTCGTGGGATTCGCTTCTTCGAAGTACCGGTTAGCTACAACGGCCGCACGTATGACGAAGGCAAGAAGATCCGGGCGCATCATGTATTGCCGGTGGTGGGGACGATCATAAAGAGTCGGTTCTCCGGGTTGGGTTCGGCGCGAGCGAATACCAGAAGGACCGCCAACGAGCGCTCGAAGCGACTACCCGCACTTGACCGCCGAAGGACCTGACTTGGATCCGGAAGGGGTCATCGTTTCGCTGGAGACACCATTCGTCGACGCGCGCGGCGAGATCCAGCCGCTCGTCGACCGCACCATGGAAAGCGCGGTGTTGATCACTTCCAAGAAGGGCACGGTGCGGGCGAATCACTACCACAAGACAGACTGGCACTATTGCTACGTCATTGAGGGGCGCATCGAATACCACCACCGTCCTCATGGCGACGCAATGACACCTACGGTTGTGGTCATCGAGAAGGGACAGGTCTTCTTCACGCCACCCATGGTGGACCATGCGATGGTGTTCCTTGACGACACCATTTTTCTGGCGCTCAGCCGCAATTCCCGCTCACAGGAGCTTTACGAGGACGACGTCGAACGCATCGATATGGTCGCACCGTAGGCGGACCACGCGACACCCGCGAGCCAGGGCATGTTGCCACCACTCGGATGTACCATAACTGATTCGCTGTTGATCACATTGGATGCTCGACGCGTGCGCGGCGAGACCGCCTCTGAATGACTTGCCGGCATCGCGATACCTGTCGATTGTGCAACGGAAGCCGGCTCGTCACGGTCTTGTCGCTGGCGCCGACGCCGCCGGCAAACGCGTTCGTTCCCGCGGATCGGCTGGACGAGCCACAACCCGTGTATCCGCTGGATGTGTGGTTCTGTGAAGATTGTTCGCACGTGCAGCTCTTGGATGTAGTCGACCCGCGAGCGCTATTCGAGGACTATGTTTATGTCAGTGGCACCTCACCAGTGTTCGTCCGGCACTTCGAGACCTACGCGGCCTCCGTCATCGCCGATTTTGCGCTGGTACCAGGCGATCTCGTCGTCGATATCGGCTCGAACGACGGTACCTTGCTGCGCGCGTTCCAGACCGCCGGAATGCGCACGCTGGGCATTGAACCAGCAACGCAAATCGCCGGCACAGCCAATGCGGCTGGGATCGAGACGCTCGCTGTATTTTTCGACCTTCCTCAAGCCCGGGCGATCCGTGCGGAACGGGGCGCAGCCCGGTGCATCGCCGCCAACAACGTTCTTGCTCATATCGACGATCTGGGGGAGGTCTTGGATGGGGTACGCGCGCTGCTCGCACCGGACGGTGTGCTCGTGTTCGAGGTATCGTACCTCGTCGACGTTTACGAGAAGACTCTGTTCGACACCATCTACCACGAGCACCTCGACTACCATTCCCTCGCGCCTCTGATCGGCTTCTTCGAACGCCACCAAATGCATATTGTCAATGCTCAGAGAACCCCTACTCACGGCGGCAGTCTGCGCGTGTATGCCCAACCCCACGGTGTTCAGCGAGCCTCGCATCCCAACGTGTCCCGGCTGATCTCGTTGGAGCGCAGCCTTGGCCTCAACCGTGCGATTACTCTGCGCCGCTACGCCGACGATATCGCGCAGATTGGTGAGGAGCTCAACGCCCTGCTACACAAGCTCAAACGCGACGGAAAACGAATTGCCGCATTCGGCGCGCCGGCCAAAGCAACGACACTCATGTATCACTTCGGACTGGGCGAAGACGTCATCGAATTCATCGCCGACGACAGTCCGCTCAAGCAAGGGCTCTTTTCTCCAGGACTGCACATCCCTGTCCTAGGTCCCGAAGCGATCATTGAGCGCCATCCGGATTATCTCCTCATATTGGCCTGGAACTTCGGCGAATCGATCATGGACAAACATACGGCGTTCCGCGAGGCGGGCGGGCGGTTCATCGTCCCGCTTCCGCAAGTTAGCGTTCACTGAGACGAGACCCGGGGCCATGAAGCCGTATTTTGAAAGCGATGTCCGGGCGATCGCTGAAGGCATCGACGACATTGTCGATGTGTTCGCCGGTGCGACGATGCTGCTCGGCGGAGGGCGGGGGTTTCTTGGCCGGTACTTCCAGGCGGTAATCGACTACATCAACCGCGAGCGGCTGACGAAACCGCTCAGGCTGATCGTTGTCGACAATTTGATCACGACGCACGCCGAGGGGGCCGAACAGGCACCGCGTTCTCAGCACTATACGTTCCTCGAGCGCGATGTCTCGGAGCCTCTCGTCATCGACGAGAAGCTCGATTTCGTCGTGAATGCTGCCGGGATCGCCAGCCCATACTACTATCGCGCCCATCCGCTCGAGACGCTCGACGCAGCCATCAACGGCAACCGTCATTTCCTTGAAGCCGCCGCCACTAACCGCGCACGATTCACGTTTTTCAGCTCCAGCGAAATCTATGGCGATCCCGATGCGACGCATGTCCCCACCCCCGAGAGCTACCGGGGCAATGTCGCGTGCATGGGCCCGCGGGCTTGCTACGACGAAAGTAAACGCCTCGGCGAGACCCTGTGTTACGTCTACCACGACCACCGGGGTGTCGCGACGAACACAATCCGACCGTTCAACGTGTATGGCCCAGGAATGTCGGAGGCCGACTACCGGGTCCTCCCCAACTTCGCGAGCAATATCAAAGCGGGCCGTCCGCTGAAGGTGTACGGCTCCGGGGCCCAGACCCGAACCTTCTGCTACGTTACCGACGCGATGAATGGGTTTTTCCGGGTTATTGCCAACGGCATCCCTGGCGAAGCGTACAACATTGGCAATCCCCACCCCGAGATCAGCGTCAACGATCTGGTCGAGCGCATCGCTGGCGTGCTGTCCCGGCCCATCGCACAAGAGACAATTGAGTACCCCGATACTTACCCGGCGGATGAGCCCCGTCGCCGGTGTCCCGACATTCGGAAAGCGCAACTTCAACTGGACTTCAAGCCCGTTGTGGACCTCGACGAAGGTCTGCGGCGATTCTTCTCCTGGACTGAGAGGGCCTATGGCCTCGGGGCGGTTGCGGCAGGTCCAGGATCTTGAACCGCCCGCCAATCCGGCTGGGGCTGGTGGGCGGGGGGATGTGGGGGCGCAGCCTTATTCGCACCATACAGGGTCTAGATGATGTCCATCTCTGCCGGTTGGCGAGCAGTAATCCAGCGAGCCGTACGCAGGTCGATCGCCGCTGCGCGGTGTACACAACGTGGCCCGAAATGCTCGAGGCCCCTGGCCTAGACGGAGTTATCGTCGCTACTCCACCGCCCACGCACGCGCACATCGCCATTGCCGCGCTGGATCGAGATCTGGCGGTCCTCATCGAGAAGCCGTTGACGCTCGACCTTGCCCAGGCCGAACGGCTGAGCGATCGCGTCCGCCAGCAAGGCGCCATCGCCATGGTGGATCACACCGATCTCCTCAATCCGGCGTGGCAGGCTGTCCGCCAGCACCTCGACAAAATCGGGCCGATCCGCTCTATGTCCGGCGCTTGGTCGAACTGGGGCCCCTTTCGCCAGGACACCTCAGGCCGGTGGGATTATGGCGCCCACGCGCTCGCCGCATGCATTGACATCGTCGGCGCCGAGCCGAGCCGTGTGGCTGCCCGTAATGTGGTCTGCCGCGAATCCGGCGAGCTGGTCGAATTGGTGCTTGAATGGGACGACGGGCCGACCGCCACCCTGTTGTGTGGAAACGCCCACGACGTCAAACAGCGCGAACTTGCTATTCACGGGCACCTGGGAATTCTTCTCTATGACGACCTTGCAGAACACAAGGCGACGTTGAACGGCCAACCAGTCCCCTATTCAAACGAGCGCCCCTTGGCGAAGGTCGTCCAACAATTTGCCTCCTGCATTCGCAACGAAAGCGCTGGCATGCGGAGCCTCGAGCTCGGAGTCAGCGTTGTGCGGACGCTCAAACGGGTGGATCGGGCCCTCGGGACGCAGGGGGGGTGATCAGCTTGGTGCACCGTCGCGGTCCGTGGCTACATGTACTCACGGTTCTCGTGCTGTGCGCAGCGGGCTGGGTTCTTGCGCAACAGAAGATCGAGGATCGCACGCCATTCGCGGACGAAGTTCAATACCTCGTCATGGCGCACAATGCGTTCCACCGGGGCACCATATCGCTCACACCGCCGGACGTAGCCCCTCCGGAACCGAGCGCGTACCGCGAACCCGGGTACCCGGTATTCCTCGCAGCTTTGATGGTCTTCGATGCGGGATTTGCGTCCCTGGGCGCAAAATGTGTCACGCATAAAACTAAGGAGTGCGAGGGTGTCTTCATGGTTGCAAGACAAGCCAACACCCTTTTGATGGTCGCTTCGGCGCTGTTGGTGTGGGGAGCCGTGTGGCGGCTCGTTCGGCAGCCCATCGTTGCCCACGTCGCACTGTTTCTTTTGATTGGAAATGTTGAGCTGCACGAGTTCAACACGTTTCTGATCTCGGATCCGCTCGCCCTTTTCATGAGCGCATTTCTCAGTCTGATGTTGGTGGTAGGTTACGATACCGGGCGACCACTTGCGGCCGCGGCTGCGGGTCTGGTGCTCGGACTCCTTGTCCTCACAAAGGGCGCCTTCATGCTCCTGGCGCTTCCCATCGGCGCCGCCCTCTTGCTGCGCCTTTGGCGAAACAAGGCCGAGGCGCGCCAGCACTGGTTGTGTTTTGCGGTGTTCGTGCTTGTCCATGGTGCCGTTGTCGGCGCTTGGATCGCACGCAACGAGATCGCGCTGGGCCACGCCGTGCTCATACAGCGCGGCGGCCACGTACTGGCGCACCGCGTCGAGTTAAACACGATGACTGCGCAGGAATACGGAACCGCTTTCGTGTGGTGGACTAGGGGTTTCGGGGACAATCTTGCGCGGCGTTGGCTTCCCGAGGAGGCGTATCGACGGTTCGAGCTGCACAGAGCGGACGGCTTTTACAACGCCGCGCAGGCGAAATGGGAAGCTCTTCTCCAAGAAGAAAGGGCGGGCGGCGCCGATGATCGGGTGGCCGAGCGACGTGCCACCGGCCGAATGATCGGCGAGATCCTAGAGCACGCTCCGAAAAACATCCTGACCACGCTTCCGATCGCATATCGCGGATTATCCGTCGACGCATTTGCCATCCTCACGGTCCCCGCGCTCATCGTTCTCTCTATCGCGGCGGCACGCCGGGTGCCGGCGTTCTACTGGTTCGCACTGCCGGGCCTCTACAACTTCGGCGTCCATGCCCTCGTTACGCTGAATCTTCCACGCTTCAATATCCCCACGCTCCCCACCCTCGCAGCAGCGGGATCCATCGTTATTTGGTGGATCATCGCGCGCCGACGCGTGCGGACTCGGCGAATCCTACATGAGAGCGAGGGCGCTCGCGGCAACGCGGGATGACCCCCGCGAGTGCGCAGCAGGAGGCCCCCCGCACTGACCTAACGCGGTCGAAATAGTATTTCCGCCGTCTATGATGGAACGATGAACGTTATCACGCGCTACGTCATGCAGAACCTCGCCGGGCCGTTGCTCATCCTTGCGTTCACATTCGCCGGCGTTGCCTGGCTGACGCAAGGTCTCCGCTTCTTTGACATGATCGTCAACATGGGCCTCTCGGCGGGTATGTTCCTCTATCTCTCGCTGCTGCTCCTGCCGACCGCTCTGGTCTACATCCTGCCGATCTCTTTGTTCTTCGCAGTCCTGTTTGGCTACAACCGGCTCAACGGTGACGGGGAGCTGGTCGTCATGCGCGCCGCCGGGCTGAACACGCGGACACTGGCCGCCCCGGCGCTGATCCTTGCATTGATCGTCACGCTCGTCCTCTACGGCATCACGCTTTATCTCAAGCCGGCGAGCATGCGGACGTTCAAAGGCCTACAATTCGCAATGCGGTACGATTTTGCCTCGGTGATACTGCGCGAGGGCGTCTTCAACAATCTCGCCGACGGGGTGACCGTCTATGTCCGCGAGCGGGGCGTCGGCGGCGAGCTGCTGGGGATTCTCGTGCATGACAGCCGAGCGCCGGACCGGTTGGTGACTATGATGGCGGAACGGGGCGTCTTGGCGCGCGCCGAGGGCGGGCCCCGTTTCGTATTGGTCAAAGGCAACCGCCAGGAAGTAGCAGCCGAGAGCGGCCAACTGTCGATGCTCTATTTCGATCGATATATAATGGATCTCGAGCAGGACGTCGTCGCACCGGAGGACCGCTGGCTAGAGGCCGGCGAACGATACATGCACGAGCTCCTATTTCCTGAGGGACCCGCAGAGGCAGTGCGCCTGTACGGCCGGGAGTTCGCACCCGAGGTGCACAGCCGAATCATCACGCCATTGCAATCCATCGCTTTCGTCTTAATCGGGTTGGCGGCGGTCCTGTCGGGCGAGTTCGACCGACGCGGCCAATGGCGCCGTATCGGTGCGGCGGTCGTGGGAGCACTCATTGTTCAGGCGCTAGGGCTTGCCTTCGCCTCGATGGCCGCCGAGAGGCCGGCGCTCATATCGCTGATGTACCTCAACCTTGTCGCGCCCATCGGTCTCAGCATCTACCTGCTCTCACGCCCAACGACGCGTCGAGCGTTAGCCTAACGGCGCAATCGGTCTGTCGTCCGCTCAACCGCTTCGCGCAGCGGTGTGACTTCGTGCTCGCTCGGGCGCGGTGGCAAAGTAGAGGCCGGCCAGAATCACACCGAGGCCAACCAGGTGATATGGCTCGAGTTCCTCACCGAGAAGTGCGACCGCCAAGATCGCACTGAGAATGGGCAACAGATAATTGAACTGGCCAGCGACAGCGGGGCCAAGGGCGCGGACGCCGGCGTTGTAGAACACAAAGGCGAGGACGGTCGGAAAGATCGAGACATACCCGATCATCGCCGCGGCCTCCCAGGTGAGCGCGAAGCCCATCGGTGCGAACACCTCCGAGACATAGATCACGCCGTTCACGACAGTGCCGCCCAGCGCGAAGATCCACAAGAAGGCGAGCGGGTCGAGGCCTTCGGGCATGTATCGCAGGAACAATGTGTAGAACGCCCACGTCACGACCGCGCCGATCGTCAGAACGTCGCCGATGTTGACGTCGAGCCCGATCAGAACGCCAAGATCGCCGCGGACGACGACGAGAACGACGCCTAGCAGCGCGATGGCGGTTCCGGCGGCCCGCCGCCACGAGACGACATCGCGGTAGAGAAGCCACGACAAGCCGACAATGGCGACCGGCATGGTGCCCAATACCAGGGTCGCGTTTATCGCGGTGGTGTACGAAAGGCCATTGAGGAAGAGGTGGTAAAAGACGTTAATGCCAAGCGTGCCGATAAGCACGATCTTGAGCCAGTGCTGCTTGACGAGGTCACGCCGCGCGAGCACCCGCGGTAACGCAAAGGGCGTTAGCACTGCAAGGCCAATTGCCCACGACCAGAAGGCGAGCGCCGCCGGCGGCATATCTCCCACTGCGATCTTCGAGATGATGTTGTTGAGCGCCCAGAAACACATCGTCAAGACAAGGAGCAAATAGGGCAGCACGGTCAGGCCCTGACGCGATCTGTTACTCATGACGACTCCTCTCGCGGGATGCCTATTACTTACGGCTGCCAGACTGACCGCCGCGGCCCGGTCCGGTTAGATGATGTCGGCGCGCAGGTTTTCGGCGACCGCTTCCGCGACGCGAACGGCTAACGCCACGATCGTCAGCGTTGGCCTGGCGGCGCCGACTGTTGTGAGCACCTGCAGCGTCAGCGTTTGCAGATAAGCCGCTGAAACACGTTGGCGTCACCGTTCGTACCGAGCGCCGGCCGTTGCATAAATCCTTGAAAACATTGGTGGGCGCGCCAGGATTCGAACCTGGGACCCTCTGATTAAAAGTCGAATCCCCGCCGGTTTGGAGACCTCTTGAGAATCCTACGGAACCAACGGTGCGCGGAAAACAAAAAAATAGACCTGCTTTCATCCTGTTTCAGTCCGCTTTAGCCGAGCGCCAAGCGGACTCTCCGTCGCAGCGTCCGCTTTTCGATCGACAGCGTCCGCTGTCAGCCCGACCATCAACCCACGAGTTACTGCCAACGCAATTGGCGCGTTGCAAGGACATCCTGATTGACGGAAGCTAGGTCTTTCGGTGATGCGATGCGAGGCGAACCAGACTACGTCATCATCGGCGCGGGATCGGCCGGCTGCGTGCTCGCCAACCGGCTCTCGGCCGCGCCCGATTGCGAGGTGCTGGTGCTTGAGGCCGGGCCGTACGATAGCAGTCTTGTCATCCACATGCCCGCGGCATTCGCCTATCCGCTTCAGAGCGAGCGCTTCAATTGGGCCTATCGGACCGAGGCCGAACCGGATTTGGACGGGCGGTCCATGGATTGCCCGCGCGGCCGGGTAATCGGCGGCTCGTCCTCGATCAACGGCATGGTCTATGTGCGCGGCCACGCGCTCGACTACGACCGCTGGGCCGAGCTGGGCGCGCTGGGGTGGTCGTATGCCGAGGTGCTGCCTTACTTCAAACGCGCCGAGAGCCGCGAGTCCGGTGGCGACGACTACCGCGGCGGCGATGGCCCCCTGCGGGTGACGACCGGCGCTGCCACAAACCCACTCGCGCGCGCCTTTATCGCGGCGGGCATCGAGGCCAGCTACCCAGCGACCGAGGATATGAACGGTTATCAGCAGGAGGGCTTCGGCCTTATGGACATGACGGTCCATCGCGGCCGGCGCTGGAGTGCTGCCACGGCCTATCTGCGCGCGGCGCAGGTGCGGCCCAATCTGCGTGTCATCGCCGGCGCGCGGGCGATGCGAATCCTGTTCGAGGATACCCGCGCGGTGGGCGTGGCCTACAGGCGGGCCGGTGAGGTGCATGAGGTCCGCGTCAAATGCGAAGTGATCCTGGCCGGCGGCGCCATCAACTCGCCGCAGCTTCTGATGCTATCGGGAGTTGGACCGGCAGATCCGCTGCGCGAGCTCGGTGTCGCCCTCGTCGCCAATTTGCCAGGGGTCGGCGAGAGCTTGCAGGATCACCTTGAGATCTACGTCCAGTACGCATGTACGCAACCGGTGTCGCTGCATGCTGCGACGCGGCCATTCGGCCGGCTCCACGTGGGGCTCGAATGGCTCCTGTTCCATCGCGGCCATGGGGCGACCAACCACTTCGAGGCGGGCGCCTTCATTCGCAGTCATCCGGGCGCTGCCCATCCCGACCTCCAGTATCACTTCCTGCCGCTCGCGATCTCCTACGACGGTCGTAGTGCACACGATCAACACGGCTTCCAGGCCCATGTCGGTCCTATGCGCCCGACCAGCTCCGGCGCGGTGCGGCTCCGCTCAGCCGATCCGTTCGCCCCGCCAACGATCCGGTTCAACTACATGGGAAGCGAACAAGACCGTCGCGAGATGCGGGCGGCCGTGCGGCTGACCCGGCACATCTTCGCGCAACGTGCCTTTGATCCCTATCGGGGCAAGGAGCTGCAACCCGGCGTAGATGTCGAGAGCGATGGGGAGATCGACGCGTTTGTGCGGGCGAAGGCCGAAAGCGCCTATCACGCGGCCTGCAGTTGCCGCATGGGCAGCGATCCGATGGCGGTCGTCGACACTGCGGGCCGGGTACACGGGACCGAGGCGCTGCGCGTCATCGACGCATCGATCATGCCGAGCATTGTCAGTGGCAACCTCAATGCCCCCACCATCATGATGGCAGAGAAACTCGCCGATGCGGTGCTAGGCAAATCCCCACTGCCGCCGACGGATGTTCCGGTCTACGCCCCGCCGAAAACCGCACGCGCACCGGCGTGAGGTTCGGACCGCGCAGCGATCGGCGAGGCGGTTCATCGGCGGATCAAGACCTGACATAGTAAGCGGGCTCCGCGCCGCCACGAGGGGCGCGCCAGCATCGGTCGATCAGAGCGATCGCAAGGTGCCCTACAACCTGCGCCAGAGCGGGCCGACACCGGTCGAGCTGCTGATCTCGACGCGGGTGCGCAAATCACCCTACTGGCACCTCTCGATGCAAGAGGGGTGTTGGCGGGCGACCATCTACAACCGCATGTACCACCCCCGCGGCTACGTGAAGCGTGAAGACGGCGGCGCGATGGTCGAGTACGAGGCGATCGTCAACCACGTCACCATGTGGAACGTCGCGGTCGAGCGCCAGATTCAGGTCAAGGGCGCCGATGCCGAGGCCTTCGTCAACTATGTCGTCACCCGCGATGCCACCCGCATCAAGCCGATGACCGGGCGCTACGTGATCCTCTGCAACGAGCGCGGCGGCATCCTCAATGATCCGGTGCTGCTGCGCCCGGCAGCGGACGAGTTCTGGTTCAGCCTTGCCGACTCCGACATGATGCTGTGGCTGCAGGGGGTCAACGTCGGCATGAAGTTCGACGTCGAGATTGCCGAGATCGACGTCTCGCCGGTGCAGATCCAAGGCCCGAAGTCAGAAGCGTTGATGGCCGACCTCGTTGGCTCCGGCCTCCACGACGTGCCGCCCTACGGGATGCTGGCGGCCACGGTCGGCGGTCGCGAGTGCCTGATCTCCCAGAGCGGCTTTTCCGGTGAGAAGGGCTACGAGATCTATCTGCGCGATGCGACGCTCTATGCCGAGGACATGTGGAATGCGGTGCTGGAGGCCGGCAAAAAGCACCAGCTGATGGTGATCGCGCCAGCGCATCACCGCCGCATTGCCGCCGGCATCCTGTCGTGGGGCCAGGACATGGACTGGGAGCACGTGCCGTTCCAGGTCAATCTCGGCTACCAGGTGCCGCGCAAGAAGACCGCCGACTACGTCGGCAAGGTGGCGCTTGAGCGCATGCGCGACCAGGTCGAGGCCGGCAATCCACCGTTCGCGCAGACCCTCGTCGGGCTGCGTCTGGGCGGCAAGCCGATCGACGACTACGCGCCGGACTTCTGGCTGATCGGTGATGCGGGCGGGGCGCCGCTCGGCTATATCACCTCGCCGTGGTACTCGCCCGAGCTTGAGACCAACATCGCGATGGGGTTCGTGCCGATCGCGCAATCGGCGATCGGCACCACGCTCACGGTGGACCTGCCCGAGCCTTACGCCGAAACGCCCGGCCAGCCGGTGGCCGCCGAGGTGGTCGAGATCCCGTTCCGGCCCTCGGTCAACCCGAGCGCGCGCGAGCTCGCCAAGTCCCAAGGCCGCGACTACACCTACTAGGGCGGGTGCGGCGCGCTCCTACGGGACTAGCTGCGCCGCGGCGGTCATCGTGCGGAGCTTACGCAAAGAGAGGTCGCGCCCGAGGAAACCGAGGCCGCAGTCAGGGGCGATGACCAAACGCTCGGCCTCGATATGGCCAAGCGCCTCGCCAACCCGGTCGCGGATCTCGTCCGGATCTCGTCCACACCTTCCGGACGGCTGCTGGCGATAGTCAAGACTCCCAGAATTACGGTGGTGTCGCGGAGCCGTGGCAGCAGTTGCGCCAAATCGTTGTGGCGATGTGCATCCTCGATGCTGACCTGGTCAATGGGCGCCGCATCGAGCCCCTCGGCGAGCTCAAGATAGGCGTCGTTGGGCGCTTTTGGGTAGTCCGGGCTGTCGAGGCGATCGGGGTAGCCGCAGCAGATGTGAACGATGCGCGCAACGCTGCCCGGCAATCCGTCGAAACAGCGGACCAAGTTATGGAGGCCGTGGTCGAGAGCGGCCGCGGTATCGCGGGCAAGGACTGGCTCATCGACCTGAATATGGGTACAGCCGGCATCGGCCAATGCCTGCATTTCGGCGTTCAACGCTGTCGCCAGGTCCGCCCCGAGGCGCGTCCGATCGCCGTAGTACCCATCGACGAGGCTGTCGGAGATCGTCATCGGTCCCGGCAGCGTCATCTTGACGGGATGGTCGGTGGCCGCCTGCGCGATACGCCAATCGTGCACAAGAAAAGACCGCGCCTTGGGCGCGATGGCACCGGTGATCGTCGGCAATTGCGCTCGGACGGCGCGGCGCATGCGGTGCTCGGCAAGCTGTTCGAAGTCGATACCCGTGAGGTGCCGGCAATGGTAGTGGATGTAATTCTCGCGGCGGATCTCGCCATCGGTCGGAACATCGATCCCCGCCTCGACTTGATCGCGGACGGCTTCGCCAATCGCCCGCACGAACAGAGCCTCGGCGCAATCACCTGCCGCCGCCAGCTCGGCGAGGCGGCGCGCGGTGGGTGCGATTACGGCATCGGGCGGATTCGTGAACCAATCGCTGATGGGGACATAGCTTGGTTTCGGATAAGCGCCGACAGTCGTCGTCAAGAGCTTCATCGATCTGACCCTGAGATCGAACCTGTATTCTGCGGAGCCGTGTGCCCGACTTATGTCTAGACGACTGCGAGGGACTCGATCAGCCGGCGATAATCGCCAAATTCCGCCGCGCTGCGGTCCGGCACCTTGGCTGCGTCGTCCCAGCGCCGTAACATTACCGCGTCGCTCGCTTGCGGCTGGGATTCGAACTCCCGGATCTGTGTCGTGTCCATCGGTCCGCCCTGAAGCGCAAGGGTGTGCAGCGAGGCCGGCGAGGGATTCCTTCCATAGTCTGGCTCGACGGCGCAGAGGTAGCGCTTGGCCTCGACATGAAGGCGCGCCGGCGCGGACACCGCAGGTCCGAACCAGCGTACGAGATACGCGCCGCCGACCGCGTCGTGCCGGCGGTGCCAATCGGACTCGGACGCTTCGGCTTCAACGAGATGGCCGATGTCGTGCAACAACGCCGCGACAACCAGAGGCTCCGGCGCTCCTGACGAGGCGGCCAGCCCGTCGGGTCGTCGGCCACGCTCGCTGTTGATCGCGTCATGGCCCGATCCCCGAAGTGCCGGTATGCCTCGTAGAAGTCGGGCACGATGTCTGTCGGCAGGTCGAGGGCATCGGCCGATCGGTTGTTGTAACGGACGGCGCTCACCACCCCGTCGTGATCGAACTCGATCAGCGGCCCCCTGGCCCGCAGGTCGCACTCGGCATCGCTGAAGCGAAACGGCACCTCGTAGCGGCTGAGCAATGCGAACTGCTCGGGCGCACGCCGACGCAATAATTCGGCGGCGTGGAAGCCGTCAACGAGGACGGACTCACCTCCCTCGGCGCCAGCCTCCAGACAATGCAGCAACTGCAGACCAGGCACTGGGTCGCGATACGGATTGTCGGTGTGAGCGCCGAGCGCATGGCCGGTGAAGGCGAGATTGTTCGCCGTCGGCTTCGTGCGCACATCGAAGAATCGGCCGTAGTTGGTCTCGCGCACGAAGCCGAACAGCGCCGCGATGCTGACCACTTGACCGTCCTCAAGCGGCACGCCGCGGAGCAATGCGAAGCCGTAGGTCTGGATGAGGGCGAGCCAGAGGCCAAGTGACGCCCGGATCGCTATCACCTCGGCATGGTCCGCCTCGGGTAGGGTGTTGCTAATCTGGCTGTCCCACAGTCGAGGCTGTGCGAGGCGAGCATGGCGGCTTTCAGTCGCGTAGCAATGGGCGCGCAGCCAAGCGCTGGGGATGCGGCCGCGGTGTGCCTCGGGTGTGAAAGTAAGCGAAAGCTCGGCGCCGGCAGCGGAGCTGTCTATCAGGATATCGTCCGGCAATGTGGCAATATCGATCAGCCGCTGGCCGGTTTGGGGATCGCGGCAGGCCGCGCAGTGACAATTATCGCGCAGCCACACGGCGTGGAAGCGACTCAGGTGCCCATCGCCCCACGTGACGGCGACATGGGTCCGGCGATTGACAAGCTTGACGATGCTGATTGCATCGCCGGCGGCATGCTCCGGGGCTGCGCCGCTGGCGGCCGGCTGGTGGACCGCGGCTCGGGTCGCGGACATGACTCATAGCGCGTCAGACCGGTCGCCGAAGGAAGCCAGAAAAAGCAGGCCGCTACCCGGCGCGTCGCTCGCCGGCCGTGGCTGCGGTCCAAACGCCTGTCGAGAACAAACTGAATTGACCGCTTCAGTTGTGGTTGTTGGGCCAGTGGATAAGGGGTCGGGCGCGGAGCGGCCGTCCCCTTATCCACTGGCCGGTCGCGTCGAAGCGGATCACGCGGCCTGTCTGTGGCTTGTGTTGATGGGCGATCCGTCGGCCTGGTATCGGGCCAGGCAGCGCGGCCCATGGAAGACGGCGAGGGTGCGGTCGGGGTATTCGTGGACCCGGACCCTTGCCTTGACGTAGTGGCGGCGATGGCGGTCGGGCGGGATCGCCAGCACCAGGCGTTTGTAGCGCACGGTATTGTCGTTGGAGACGGTGCGCTCCTGCTGCACGCAGAGGATGTCGTCGAGGGTACCGGCGAAGGGCACGAAGGCGGTGCCCTCGGCTTCCGGCGGCACCGCGAAGCGGGCGTTGTGGCCTGGCAGGTAGAGCTCCTTGAGGAAGCGGTTGGCCTGGGCCATGTCGGTGATGCCGGCGAGCCTGAGCTCCTGGGGCAGGCGCTTCTGCAGGGTGGCGAACATGCGTTCCGAGCGCCCCCTTGCCTCGGGCGAGTAGGCCGGGATCAGCTCGATGCCGAGCTGGGCCAGGGCGCGGCCGAACTGGGTCGGATTGTCCTTGTCGACCGTGCCGCCGGCCTCAGGGGTGTGCCAGTAGTGGCCGGCGCGGTCGGCATAGAGCGAGCAGAACAGCCCCTTGGCCCGGATCGCCTCGGACACCCCCTGAAAGCTCGACATCGTGCCCTCTTCGGCGACGAAGAAGGCCGAGTAGATCTCACTGGTGGTGTCGTCCATGGTGACGATCAGGTCCCACCACTGATCGGGGACCCACGCGTGGCTTGAGCCGTCTTGATGCAGCATCATGCCGGGCAGCACGCGGCGCGGCCGCTTGCGCCGGTGCGCCCCGCGCCTGGGCGCCGCCCGTCTTCGCCCATGGGCCTGCAAGCTCAGCCGCACCCAGTTGTAGCTGCGCTTGAAGGCATAGTCCGCGACCAGCTTCTCGTGGAAGTGCTTGGCGGTGAAGTCCCAGTAGCGGGTGTCGAACAGCGCCAACAGCGCCGTCACCTCGTCGACCGCCGCGCGCCGCGCCGAGACCCGGCCCAGACGGCGATCGTAGAGCCCTTCCGCGCCGTCCGCCTCATAGCGGTCGCGCCAGCGCCGGAAGGTGCGCTCTGAAACGCCGAGAACCTCCGCCGCCTCGGCTTGGCTCAAGCAACCCCGATGGGTGCGGCCGTAAACCTCCTCGAACTTCATCAATCTCAGTCCCTGCAACTGCTCTGTCCGGCGCATCCAAACCCTCCATAGCCTGGAGAGCTTCTAAATCCGGACAGATCGTCTGGTACATAAACCGGACATATCGTGTGTTAGTGACACACTCGGTCCAAACGCCTTGCAACGGGCGTGGTGCCCCCGTACCATCGCCTTAAGGGGGGGGGCTCGACACACCACACGTGATCCTCGGGCTCGACGAAGCGAAGGGACACCAAGAGCAACCCTGCCATCACGGGCCGGTTGTCAGTGCTCCCGCCGCTTGTGTTTTGGTGGCTGAAGAAAAAGCACACGACGCCGCCATCTGTTGGCCCTTTCTGCGGTCCTGTGACCGCCAGCACGGCCGGCCAGCGCGCGAAAGCTCCGCGGTCGTGTCGCCGCATCATATGCCTCCGCGAGGACGCTGGTCGTCTGCCCGGCGTGCCGTTCGTGTGCGGGGACCTAGCCAGGGAGTTCTGAAGATGAAGGAATTGGACCACTACGCGAAGCTCTTGCAGCGAGGCAAGATCGACCGCCGGCAGTTCATCGGACGCGCTGTTGCACTTGGCGCCACGGCAATGGCGGCAAGCACCATGGCCAGCAAGGCACTCAAGGCGGCTCCCAAAAGCGGTGGCCGTCTGCGCATGGGAATCGGGGCCGGGGCTACCACCGACACCCTCGATCCGGCAACCTACCTGCAGAATTTCACGCAATTCCTGGGCTTCGGTCTGCGCAACAACCTGACCGAGGTGAGCAATACAGGCGAGCTGATCCCAGAGCTAGCGGAGGGCTGGGAGGCCTCCGCCGATGCCGCGAAGTGGACGTTCAAGCTGCGCAAGGGCGTCGAATTCCATAATGGCAAGACCTTGGACGCCGACGACGTCGTCGCCTCCATCAATCATCACCTTGGTGAGGACTCGACCTCCGCGGCCAAGGCCATTCTTGATCCGATTGCCGAGGTTAGGGCAGATGGCGCCAATACCGTCGTTTTCCAGATGAAGGAAGGCAACGCCGACTTCCCGTTCATCGTCAGCGACTACCATATCGGGATCATGCCAGCGGCTGGCGGGGTGGTCGATGCGTCGGGGGTTGGCACCGGCGCGTACGCGATCGAGAGTTTCGAGCCGGGCGTGCGGGCAAAGGCCAAACGGAATCCGAATTATTGGAAAGAAGGGCGCGCCCATTTCGACGAAGTCGAATTGCTTGCCATCCTCGACGTGACCGCTCGCACCAATGCGCTCACGACCGGCGAGATTGACGGGATGGACCGCGCCGACCTTAAGACCGTACACCTCCTCAAGCGCAACAAGAAAATCCGGATCGAGGAAACGAGCGGGACCCAGCACTACACGTTTGCAATGCGGACCGATACCGCCCCCTTCGACAACAACAACGTGCGCCTTGCGCTCAAATACGGACTAGACCGGGAGGCGTTGATCAAGACCATCCTGCTCGGTCACGGAGTGCTCGGCAACGATCACCCGATCGGCCGCTCCAATCTCTTCCACGCCGGCGACTTGCCCCAGCGCGCCTATGATCCGGACAAGGCCAAGTTCCACCTCGAGAAAGCGGGCATGAGCAATTTGGCGGTGGACCTGAGCGCTGCCGATGCTGCTTATGCCGGTGCCGTCGATGCGGCGGTTCTCTACAAGGAGCATGCGGCCAAGGCCGGCATCAACATCAACGTGGTCCGCGAGCCGAACGACGGCTATTGGAGCAATGTTTGGATGCAAAAGCCGTGGTGCGCTGTGTACTGGGGCGGGCGACCCACCGAAGACTGGATGTTCTCGACCGCCTATTCCGACGGTGCGCCGTGGAACGACACCTTCTGGTCGCATGATCGGTTCAACCAACTTTTGCGGGCTGCACGCGCTGAACTCGACCAGGCGAAACGGCGTGAGATGTACGTCGAGATGCAGGGCATCGTCAGCGACGACGGCGGCGTCGTGGTTCCGATGTTCGCCAACTACGTCTTCGCCATGTCCATGGGCGTCGAGCACGACGAGATGGCGGCGAACATGGACCTTGACGGCAACAAGGGCATGGAGCGCTGGTGGTTCGCTTAAGTCGCTACGCCGATAGCGACGAATCGTAGGTCCAGCGGCCAAAGGGGGGAGCCGGGTGGACAAAATAGCTATCATGGTGGCCCAGCGCTTGGGGCTGGGCCTCCTCACCCTTTTCGTTGTCTCGGTTATCATCTTCTTGGCCCTCGCGCTGTTGCCGGGTGACTTCGCCGAGGCGAGACTGGGTCAAGCCGCGACGCCCGAGACGGTCGAGGCCCTGCGGCGCGAGCTCGGGCTCGACCTGCCGCTGATCGAGCGCTACGTCGAGTGGATATTCGGCATGCTGCAGGGCGACATGGGGAAGTCGCTCGCCAACCAGCGGGAAGTCTCCGAGCTCATCGGCGGGCGGTTGGCCAACACGTTGTCGCTGGCGCTGCTCGCCGCCATCATCTCGGTGCCCCTGGCCGTGACGCTGGGCATTCTCGCAGCGCTCTACCGCAACAGCATCTTCGATCGTGCCGTCAACATCGTGACGCTGAGTTCGATCTCCTTCCCGGAGTTCTTCATCGCCTACATTCTGATCCTGTTCCTCGCCGTCGAGGCGGGTCTGTTCCCCAGCATCTCGAACATCAGCGACGAGTTGGGCTTCTGGGACGTCGTGTACCGCAGCTCGCTGCCGGCCCTGACGCTCACCCTCGTGGTCATCGCCCACATGATGCGCATGACACGGGCGGCGATCATCAATCTATTGGCCAGCGCCTATATCGAAATGGCCAACCTCAAGGGCTTGCGGCGTTCACACATCATCGTACGCCACGCGCTGCCCAACGCGCTGGCGCCGATCATCAACGTCATCGCCATCAACCTCGCCTACCTGGTGGTGGGGGTCGTCATCGTCGAGGTGGTGTTCGTCTATCCCGGCCTCGGGCAACTGCTGGTGGATTCGGTATCCGCACGAGACATTCCGGTGGTCCAGGCGAGCGCCTTGATTTTCGCCGCGGCCTATATCCTGCTGAACCTCACCGCCGATGTTCTGTCGATCATGACCAATCCGCGGCTGATGCATCCGCGCTGATGGGGCAGGGACCGAAATGACGGCATCAACGATCGACACCCCGCTCCCTGCGGCGCCATCGCCATGGGCCAGCCGGCTCGCTGTGACCGCCGTGCACTTCTTCGTGCTCGTGCTGTTCCTGGAGAACGTGCAGGAGGCTACGTGGGGAGCCGTTCTCGGGTTCCTGTTGATCCACGCCTACACGGTGATCGTGCTGCGCTACTGGAGCAGCCTGAAACGATCGACCGCGGGCGATACGGTGATCGTCGCACTGACGTTGGAGTACGTGCTGATTGCGGTCCTGTTCTGGGACACCTTCAGCGCCTGGCCGTGGTCCACCTTCTTCGGTCTCGTCCTGGTTCAGATCTGCGCCTTCTCGGCCGTCCAGTTTTGGCGGGGGTTGAGCAAGGCGCCGCCGACGGCCTGGTTCGGCCTGGTGGTGATTCTGCTGTATGTCACCATCGCGGCGACGGCGCCGATCATCGCCCCGTACGGCGAGACCGAGGTGGTCGGCGCGCCCTTTGAGGTGTGGACCGCGGAGTTCCTGCTCGGCACCGACAATTTAGGGCGTGACATCTTCACGCGTCTGATCTACGGCGCACGCAATACGATCGGCATCGCCTTCATTACCACCTGCCTCGCCTTCGTTGTCGGCGCGCTCGGCGGGTTCCTGGCGGCGGCCGTAGGCGGCTGGACCGATCAGGCATTGGGGCGCGGCGTCGACGTGCTGATGGCAATCCCGTCGCTGATCTTCGCACTACTGATCCTTACCATCGTCAACACCGTCTTCGGTCCGTCGATCCTGGCGCTGATCCTGGTCATCGGTATCCTGGATTCGACGCGGGTCTTCCGCTTGGCCCGCGCCGTCGCCATGAACGTCGTGGTCATGGATTATGTCGAGGTGGCGCGTCTCCGCGGCGAGGGCCTGTGGTGGATCATACGTCGCGAAGTACTGCCCAATTCGATGGCGCCGCTGGTGGCGGAATTCGGGCTGCGCTTCTGTTTCGTCTTTTTGTTCTTGAGCGCCCTCAGCTTTCTCGGGCTTGGCGTTCAGCCACCGACCGCCGACTGGGGCAGCATGGTGAAAGCCAACGCGACGCTGATCACCTATGGCGACATAACGCCGTTGCTGCCGGCGGCGGCGATCGCGCTTCTCACGGTCGGCGTCAACTTCGTGGTCGATTGGTTCCTCAGCATAACCAGTGGGTTGCGCGATGACAGATGAGAGCGAGAAGGGCAGCGACGACGAACTCCTCTTGGAGATGCGGGACCTCAAGATCGAGGGCCAGGCGGACGATCAGTGGCAGGAGATCGTTCACGGCGTCGATCTTGAGCTGCGGCGTGGTGAGGTGCTGGGGCTGATCGGCGAATCCGGTGCCGGCAAGTCGACGATCGGCATCGCCAGCATGGGTTTCGCGCGGCCCGGGTGTCGGATCTCGAGCGGGACGATCCTGTTCGACGGCATCGACCTGATGGCGGCTTCCGAGGAGGAGAAGCGCAAGCTGCGCGGCTCGCGTATCGCCTATGTGGCGCAAAGCGCCGCCGCCGCCTTCAATCCGGCGCACAAGCTGATCGACCAGTACACCGAAACGCCCGTGCAGCACGGCGTCAAAGGGCGGTCGGAAGCCGAGGAAGATGCCGTCGAGCTGTACCGCCGGCTGCGGCTGCCGGACCCGGACAACATCGGCTTCCGCTATCCCCACCAGGTCTCGGGCGGGCAATTACAGCGCGCGATGACCGCCATGGCGATGTCGTGCCGGCCCGACCTCATTATCTTCGATGAGCCAACGACCGCACTCGACGTGACCACCCAGATCGAGGTCCTGGCCGCCATCCGAGACGTCGTGCAGCGCTACGAGACGGCGGCCATCTACATCACTCACGACCTCGCCGTCGTCGCGCAGATGGCCGATCGCATCATGGTGCTCAGGTACGGACACCTAGTAGAGGAGGGCAGCGGCCGCGAGCTGCTCGCCAACCCCAAGGAGGACTATACGCGCCGGCTGATTGCCGTGCGCAGCTTCAGCAAGGAGGAATCGGACGAGGCCGACGAAGATCGCCCCCTGTTGACGGTGGACCACGTCTCCGCAAGCTACAGCGGGACCGGCGGCGCCTTAGTGCTCGACGATATCAGCCTGGAAATCCAAAAGGCGCGAACGGTGGCGATCGTCGGTGAATCGGGCAGCGGCAAAAGCACGCTCGCCCGGGCCATTACCGGCCTGTTGCCGCCGAGCAAGGGCCGCGTCCTGTACGGCAAGCAGGTGATGCCGCCGGCACTTGCCCAGCGCAGCCGCGAGCAGCTGCGCCGGATGCAGATGATCTACCAGATGCCCGATACCGCGCTGAACCCGCGCCAACGGATTCGCGAGATCATCGGCCGGCCGCTCGAATTCTATCTCGGGCTCAAAGGGGAAGCGCGCGAGCGGCGGCTGCGAGAGCTGTTGACGATGATCGAGCTCAAGCCCGAAGACTTCATCGACCGTTACCCCGGAGAGCTATCCGGTGGCCAGAAGCAGCGCATCTGCATCGCGCGAGCGTTGGCCGCCGAGCCGGAGCTGATCCTGTGCGACGAGGTGACCTCGGCACTCGACCAGCTGGTCGCCGAGGAGATACTCAAGCTGCTGCAGCGTCTGCAGGACGAACTCCACGTCACCTACATGTTCATCACCCACGATCTCGCCACCGTACGGGCGATCGCCGACGAGATCGTCGTCATGCTGCAAGGCAAGATCGTGGTCCAGGGCGGCAAGCAGGATGTCCTCACCCCGCCACACCATGAGTACACGGAGCTGCTGCTGTCGTCGGTGCCGGAAATGGACCCAGATTGGCTCGACGGCGTGCTGGCCAACCGCTAAGCCCGGCGCAACACCCGGACGTGCGACAGCGCCCCTACGCGGCGCGTTCGGCGTCCGCGTGCTCGAGCACGCGCAGCCGGCTTCGCAGCTCGTCGCGATCGACATAGCAGCCCTGGAGGTGGCGCCGGCCGCTGTCTGCATCGAAGGCGGTGCGGCCGTGCAGCACGCGATGATTGTCGAAGGCGACGAGATCGCCCGGCGCCAGACGAAGCCGCAACTCGAAGCGCGGATCGCGCATGAGACCGGCCAGCTTGTGATAGGCCTGGTAAACGCCGTCCATCGTATCCGCCGGCAGGTCTAGAATATCGAGCAGCGAGAGATTGAAGCGTACGCCGACGAGATTGCCCCGCTCGTCCGCCGCGATCAACGGGGCCCGAATGCGGATGTCCGATTGCTCGTCGTGAAAGCGGAACGGCAGCGGCCGGCTCGCCAGCAGGTCAAAAGTGTCGGGGTCGGTTTGGCGCAATGTCTCGGCGACGCTGAAGCCATCGACGAAGATCGATTGGCCGCCCTCGGCCCGGTTAACCAGACAGTGCAGGAGTTGATAACCGGCCGGCGCCGACCAGTTGACGAGGTCGGTATGGCAGCCGACGTGCATCGCGGTGTAGGCATTGTTGTTCGGGCTGACGGCGGCACGGTCGACAAGGACAATCCGACCCAGTTCGGCCGCGCCCTGGCCCAGCTCGGCATCGAGCTGATCCCGGCCTACTCGCCCGAGGCAAGGGGGCGCTCGGAACGCATGTTCGCCACCCTGCAGAAGCGCCTGCCCCAGGAGCTCAGGCTCGCCGGCATCACCGACATGGCCCAGGCCAACCGCTTCCTCAAGGAGCTCTACCTGCCAGGCCACAACGCCCGCTTCGCGGTGCCGCCGGAAGCCGAGGGCACCGCCTTCGTGCCCTTCGCCGGTACCCTCGACGACATCCTCTGCGTGCAGCAGGAGCGCACCGTCTCCAACGACAATACCGTGCGCTACAAATGCCTGGTGCTGGCGATCCCGCCCGACCGCCATCGCCGCCACTACGTCAAGGCAAGGGTCCGGGTCCACGAATACCCCGACCGCACCCTCGCCGTCTTCCATGGGCCGCGCTGCCTGGCCCGATACCAGGCCGACGGATCGCCCATCAACACAAGCCACAGACAGGCCGCGTGATCCGCTTCGACGCGACCGGCCAGTGGATAAGGGGACGGCCGCTCCGCGCCCGACCCCTTATCCACTGGCCCAACAACCACAACTGAAGCGGTCAATTCAGTTTGTTCTCGACAGGCGCGCCGTCCGTCAGACGACGTGACTGCCCTGGCGATCGGCGGCGGCGATCGAGATTCTCACCGAGCGTTCTGCTAGAAGGGACTGAGTGTGGGACGGGCCCTCGTCGATGAGCCGGCTTGCGAACCTGAAGCGACTTCTTTACCCGCGGCACATCGCCTTCGTGGGTGGGCGCAACATGGCTGGCGCGGTCGCGCAATGCGAGGCGCTGGGTTTCGGCGGCGATTTGTGGGTCGTCAATCCGAGCCACGAAACGATCGCCGGCCGGCCCTGCTATCGCAGCATCGAGGACCTGCCGACGGCGCCCGATGCCGCTTTCATCGCCGTCCGGCGTGAGGTAACAGTTCCGGTCGTACGCGCGCTCGCTGAGCGCGGCGGCGGCGGCTGTGTCTGCCACGCTGCGGGATTCGCCGAAGCCGGCGCGGAGGGTCAGGCCCTTGAGGCCGAGCTCGTTACTGCGGCGGGCGACCTCGCCCTCGTCGGCCCCAACTGCTACGGCTTGCTCAACTACCTCGACGGCGTGAGCCTGTTCCCGCCGCCACACGGCGGCGCACCGATAGAGCGCGGCGTGGCCATCGTCTCGCAAAGCGGCAATGTCAGTCTTAACGCCACAATGCATGAGCGCTCGGTCCCGATCGCCATGGTCATCAGCATCGGCAACCAGGCCGTACTCGGCGCGGGCGACTACATCGACGCCATTCTCGACGATCGACGAATAACGGCCATCGGGCTTTACCTCGAGGGGATCAAGGACATCGCCGGGTTCAGCCAGGCGGCGGCAAAGGCGATCGAGCGCGGTATCCCTCTCGTGGTGCTGAAGGCGGGCAGCTCCGAGGTCGGTGAAAAGATGACGCTGAGCC
Organism: Alphaproteobacteria bacterium; assembly: GCA_965248765.1. GTDB lineage: Bacteria > Pseudomonadota > Alphaproteobacteria > VGEJ01 > VGEJ01 > CBDFKF01. Next base: position 212,649 of record CBDFKF010000002.1, on the reverse strand, counting down.
ACACAAGCTCGCTGTCCGGACCGCAGCAACTCTTCAACGCCCTCTTCCAGAGGTTGGCTGTCATCCGCGTGGGGTCGCTGCCGGCACTGTTGGAGACAGTCAAGATGTTGGCGGTCTCGGGTCCACCGGCCGGGGCGCGACTTGCGGTGTTGACTGCCTCTGGCGGCGATGGGGCGCTGCTTGCGGATCGCGCCGCGCCGGCCGGTCTGCGTCTGCCGCCGTTCTCCGATGAGCAGGCCGCCAGCCTGCGCCGCCAGCTCGTGTCCTATGCCGCGATCACCAATCCCTTGGACTACAACAACCCGCTGTGGGGCGATGCCGATGGGTTAACGCGCTGTTTTGAAACCGTCATGGGCGACGGCGTCGATACCTGCGTCCTCGTGATCGACTATCCCCTCGCGAGGTGCGCGGCGGAGGACTGGGATATAACGATTGAAGCGCTCATCGCCGCGCACCACCAGACCGGCCGTGATGTGGCTGTGGTGAGCACCCTGCCCGAGGCGCTGCCGAAACGGGTCCGGCAGCGCCTGATCGACAGTGGGATAGCACCCCTTCAGGGCATCGAAGAGGCGGTGGAGGCGCTCAGCGGCGGCGCCTGGCACCACGCGCGGCGCACCCGGCTCACCGATTCAGGAACCAGCGAGCAACTGCATCTGCCGGCGCCCGGGCCAGCGCCCTCGAAGCCTCGCGTCCTCGATGAATGGACGAGCAAGCGCGAGCTCGCGGTATTCGGACTGCGCGTCCCCGAGGCGCGCTTAGCCTCGGCGGCGGACGCGCCCGCCGCGGCGGCTGAGATCGGATTTCCGGTCGCGGCAAAGGTCCTGGGCTTCGTGCACAAGACCGAAGCCGGTGCTGTCGCTCTGGGCCTCGATGACGAGGCGGCGGTCCAACAGGCGATCGCTGCCCTCGCTGTCCTTCCAGACGCGGGCGACCGTTTCCTAATCGAGCGTATGGTCGACAACGCGATCGTCGAACTGATCATCGGCATCCATCGGGATGACCACTTCGGCCTTGCGCTGGTGCTCGGCTGTGGTGGCGTGCTGGTCAACCTGGTCGAAGAGAGTCGTACCCTGTTGTTGCCCACCGATCGCCACGCGATTGCAGAGGCCTTGGACTCGCTTAACGTGGCGCCGCTGATCGCCGGGTTTCGCGGTGCGCCGGCGGGTGATCGCGATGCCGCCATAGATGCCATCGTCGCCGTAGCGAGCTTTGCCGATCGCCACCGCGACCGCTTGGTGGCGCTCGATGTTAATCCGTTGATGCTGTCGCCGGGCGCCGGTGCAGTCGCCGTCGATGCCATGATCTGTATGCAAACAGACTGAAGGTAAGAGCGGGGCAGTAGCGAGCATGAACTTCGAGCCGACGGTCGAGCAACGGCTTCTCATCGATAGTGTACGCGCGTTCGTGACGCGCGAGCTGTATCCCCATGAGGATGTCGTCGAGCGCACTGGTGAGGTCCCGCCGGACCTCGCTGCTGCCATCAAAGACAGGGCAATCGACCAAGGCCTCTACGCCGCCAACATGCCCACCGAGCACGGTGGTGGCGGTCTCGACCATCTCAGCTTTGCGCTGATGGAGCGCGAGCTCGGCCGGCCCTCTTATGCACTCCAGGCGTTCATCGGCCGCCCCAGCAACATCTTGGGTGCCTGCATCGGCGATCAGGTGGAGACTTATCTCAGGCCTTGTGTGCGCGGAGAACGCGTGGACTGCCTCGCGCTCACGGAGCCCAGCGCGGGTTCGGATCTGCGCGCCATGACCACCCGTGCCGCGCGCGATGGCGACGACTACGTCATTAACGGCAGCAAGCACTTCATCAGCCACGCGGACGTGGCCGACTTTGTCATTCTCTTTGCCGTGACGGGTGTTGACGAGGGCGAGCGCGGGCCGCGCAAGCGCATTACCTGCCTGCTCGTCGACAAAGGAACGGCGGGGTTCACGGTTCGCCGCGGGCCCACCGCCGTCTCGCATCGCGGCTACCACAATTGCGAGCTCGTCTTCACCGACTGTCGTGTACCGGCTCGGCAGGTATTAGGCGAAGAGGGTCACGGCCTCGAGCTCGCCGATACGTGGCTCGCGGCGAGCCGCATCACCGTTGCCACGATGTGCGTCGGCCGTGCCCAGCGGGTGCTCGAAATGGCGCTCGAGTGGGCCGCTACCCGGCGCCAGTTCGGACAACCGATCGGGCGCTTCCAGGGAACGTCATTCAAGTTCGCCGATATGGCAACGGAGGTCGCCGCCGCCGAGCTTTTGACCATGAAAGCGGCCTGGAAGCTCGATCAGGGCACGATGACCAGCGAGGATGCGGCCATCGCCAAGCTCTATGCCTCCGAGATGGTCGGGCGCGTGACCGACCAGGCGGTACAGATCTTCGGTGGCATGGGGCTGATGGACGAGTTGCCGATCGAGCGTTTCTGGCGCGATTCGCGGATCGAGCGGATCTGGGACGGCACCAGCGAGATCCAACGCCATATCATCTCGCGTGCTCTCTTGCGTCCGCATGAGCGGTGAGAGCGGTCGATCAACGACGGAGGAACGAATGACGAGCGATGCAGTGCGGAGCGTCGTCGTGGGCGCGGTTCTCGAAGTCACCCTCGATCGCCCCAAAGCTAACGCCATCGATGCCGCCACGAGCCGCGCACTTGGCGAGGCCTTCGTCTCGTTCCGAGACGACCCGGCACTTCGAGTGGCCATCGTCACCGGCGGGGGCGATCGTTTCTTCTCGGCCGGTTGGGACCTCAAGGCCGCGGCGGCCGGCGGGGAGGAGGGCGCCGACTTCGGCGTTGGCGGTTTTGCCGGGCTGACCGAGTTGTTCGATCTCCACAAGCCGGTGATCGCCGCTGTCAACGGCATCGCCGCCGGCGGCGGTTTCGAGCTGGCGCTCGCCTGTGATTTGATCGTCGCCTGTGATGAGGCCGAGTTCTTTCTGCCCGAGGTGAAGATCGGTCTAATTCCCGATGCTGGCGGTGTGTTGCGCCTGCCGCGGCGGCTGCCGAGCGCGATCGCGATGGAGATGTTGCTGACCGGGCGTCGTATGGGCGCCGCCGAGGCGGCCAAGCGGGGGCTGATCAACCTCGCCGTTCCTCGCACCGAGCTCAAGGCTGCGGCGCGGCGGCTGTCGGAGCAGCTCGCTGCCGCTGCGCCCCTCGCGCTCGCCGCGGTCAAGGAGGTAGTGCAGGCCACTGAGCTGTTGAGCATAGAAGAGGCGTTCGCGAGTTTGCGAAGCGGGCGACTCGCGGCCTACCAGACGATGCTCGGCTCGGACGACTTCAAAGAGGGCCCGCGGGCCTTCACTGAGAAGCGCCAACCAGTCTGGCACGGGCGCTAACGGACCGCTGATGTACTCGCGCGAGCAGCCCCGCCGGGGTCGCGGGACCGGGTGCGACACGCGATGGCTAACGCGCGTGTTTCAAGGCCTCGATAATTCGGATCAGACCATCGTCGCGCTCGCGCACGAGATCGGCGACGGTTCGCTCGCCAGCCTCGTCCAAGCACCCTTCGACCATGGCCTGACGAAGCGCGGGCGTGAGTTCCGGCGCCGGTAGTCGTGTCCACGGCTCCTCAAGCGCCGGGCCGAAGTGATCGAGCATGTGCGCCATGCCACCTTGGCCTCCCGCAAGGTGAAACGTGAGACAGGGGCCCATGATCGCCCAGCGCAGGCCCGGGCCATAGGCGATCGCGGCGTCGATCTCGGCAACGCTAGCCTCGCCCGCCGCCACCATGTGCAGGGCCTCGCGCCAAAGCGCCTCTTGCAATCGGTTGGCGATGAAGCCCGGCAGCTCCCGGCTCATCTGGACGACGTATTTGTCTGTGGCGGTGTAGAACGCGGCGGCCCAGTCGACCACCTCAGGATCGCTTCGGGCGCCGCCCACCACCTCGACCAGCGGGATCAGATAAGGGGGATTGAAGGGGTGGCCGACCGCCGTGCGCTCAGGATGCGCACAGCCGCTCTGGATCTCGGTCATGGCGAACCCGGACGTGCTGGAGAGCAGCACCACCTCGGGCGGCGCAGCCGCGTCCAGCTCAGCGAAGAGCGCGATCTTGGCGTCCAGGCGCTCGGGCGCGTTCTCTTGGATTACCTGGACGCCGCGAGCGAGGTGGGCTGGCGAATCCGCGATGGTGAGCCGGTCCGGGCTCGCGCCCGCCGCAAGTCCGAGCCTCTCCATGGTCGGCCATAGATCGGCCACCGTGTCGCGCAACCCGCGCTCCATGTCGGGCGCCGGGTCATAGGCGACCACGTCCATCCCACGGCGCAGAAAGTGCGCGGCCCATCCGGCGCCGATGACGCCGGCGCCGGCGATCCCGACGCGCTCGACTTGCGAAGGTGTTGCTCGCTTCACCATGCGGCTGACCGCCGTCAGAACGCGACCTGATCGCCCCCTTTGAGGGCAAGCGTTTGCCTGGCCTCGCTCGGCGTTGCGATCTCCAAGGAAAGCTCCTCAAGAATATGACGAATCTTGGCCACCGCCTCGGCATTCGATTTAGCGAGCCGTCCCTTGGCAAGATAGAGGTTGTCTTCGAGACCGGCGCGCACGTTCGAGCCCATGATGGCGCCGGTGGTGATGAGCCCGAACTGATGGCGACCCGAGCCGAGGACTGACCAGACGTAGTCGTCGCCGAGCAGTCTATCGGCGGTGCGCTTCATGAACACGAGATTGTCGATCTCGGTGCCGATGCCGCCGAGGTTGCCAAAGATCGTCTGCACGAACACCGGCGGCTTGACTAACCCACGGTCGAGAAAATGCGCAAGCGTGTACAGGTGTCCGACGTCGTATGCCTCGCACTCAAACCGGGTGCCGATGTCCCCTGCCTTCTCCATCATGTACTCGATGTCGCCGAAGGTGCTGATGAAGGGTTCGCTGCGTGAGCTCTCCAGATACGGCTCCTCCCAGTCGTGCTTCCACTTGCCGCGGTATCGCTCGATCATCGGGAAGTAGCCGAAGTTCATGGTGCCAAGGTTGAGCGTGGCGAGCTCGGGCTCTGCCCGGAATACCACCTCCAGGCGCTCCTCGATACTCATGCCGGTGCCGCCGCCGCTCGATATGCTGACCACGGCATCGCAACCCTGCTTGATGCGCGGCAGGAAGTCGAAGAACACTCCAACATCGCTTGTCGGCCTGCCATCGGCCGGATCGCGCGCATGGACATGGATGATCGCCGCCCCGGCTTCCGCCGCCGCTACTGATTGGGCAGCGATCTCGTCCGGGGTGTACGGCAGATATGGAGACATTGTCGGCGTGTGGGCCGAGCCCGTGACAGCACAGGTAATGATCACCTTGCGCGCTGTGGTCATCTCGAACTCCCCCGCGGCACGGACCCGCCTAATGCGGGCATGTTAGCAGAGTGGGCATGCTACTCCCGCTGTCTGGAAAAGCGGACCTCCAGAGCTTTAGGGTCCGCTGTTGGGGGGATTGTGTTGCAGAACTCGCGGGTGTAGCGCGGTTGGTGCGAAGAGGACGGTTTCGGGACGGGGTTGATGTCGTTACATCCGCCCTCTGGGTGGTGTGGCGAGGAGTGTCAACGGCGGGTAGAAATCACTTTATCTTCTACCGATTTTTTGGCAGAGGCGTACTGGCACCGCACTGCTTGGGTAGCCGGTGGATAGCGTTTGTGGCGACGCCCGCCATCACGCGGTTGACCTGACGCCATCGTTCAGGTTGCCGCACGCCACTCCACCAGCACGCCATCGCCCATCAGCTTGACGATGCGACCGTTGTCAGCGATCGCGGGATCGATCAGTTCTCGTCGGCAGTTTTCTAGGCGAGTGACGGTGCCCGCCTCATCGGCAGCCATCAGGCGGCTGTAACCGACAACATCGGCGCTCAGGATCGCCGCGAGCCGTCTTTCGACACGATCAGATCCCACACGCGCTGTCGCCGTCCGGCCCGCTCAGGGCAACGGCTTGTGTGCGATCGCCTGGATCTCGACCTTGCAGTCGAACATGAAGCGTATGCCGAACACCGAGCGTACCGGCTTGTTCTCCCCCATGACCTCGGCGTATACGGCGTTGAACGCCGCGAAATCGCGCGGGTCGGCAAGCCACGCGTTGACCAGCACGACGTCCTCCAGGGTGCAACCCTCGGACTTCAGCGCTGCCTCGAGGGTCTGAAAGGCGCCGCGCGTTTGTTGCTCGACGCTCTTGCCCGCGTGCGGGCTGCCGTCGCTGAGAACGTTGCCGTTCGCATCGTAGCGCACGTCTTCGAGGTGGAAGAAGTGGTCGCCCACGGCCGAGGTGTACACGATATCGCCCGCGCGCCGCGCTAGCGAGATCGGGAATTGGACCTCCTCGGGTCCGGACGTGCCGTCATCGGTCATGGTGGGCGAGCAATTTGCCAGAACGACACGACATTCGTCCAGCCGGCGCTCGGTTATCCGGCGGCGAAAAGCGGACCATATTGCCGGGTGTCCGCAGCGGGAATGCCGGCATGGTCGTGCACCAATCCGAACCGCGAATCGCGACCCCAATCCTCGTCGACATATTCGTGATCGTGCTGTCCGTCGCGGTGTTGGTCCGCGCGGGCCTTCCTGATGAGGTTAGCGCGATCAGTGAGATCGCGCGAGCACTGGCCGCCGGAGAGCTTAAGCCGACCGAGGCGCAGTCACTCAGCGCAATCATCGAAACCTACCGGCGTACAGTGGAAACAGACGACATCGCACGCCGTGTGGCCAACTCGAGGAGGTCCAAGCATGAACCGATTCCACAATCGAGTGTCGAAGCTGGAGCGGTTACGTCAGCCAGACCCGCGGCCGGCCTGGGTTGTGCGTCGGCGAGAAAACGAAACGGCCGAAGAAGCCATCGAGCGGAGCCAACGCGAGGGAAAATCGGGCCCTTCGTCGCAGTCCTGCCAGAGCCATGTCAGACCGTCGAAGAGTGGATGACGAAGCACGCACCGCGTGACGGAGGGTCAGATCTGAGAGCCGACGGAAGTCCGCTCCCGGGGGTGAAGCCGCCGTCCGGCAGACATCGCCGAGATGACGGGTTTTGGCCCAACAGGAGACATTCGGCAGCATCGACGGCACGTGGATTTCTTCAGTCGATCGCAGCTAGGCTTCCCGGCAAGGAGGATTCCGATGGAACACCGACTCGCCACCATGACGCTGACACGATCTCTCTATCCACGACAGCCCCAACCACACCCTCCATAACGTCATGTTTTCGTTACCTAAATGGTGGGCGCGCCAGGATTCGAACCTGGGACCCTCTGATTAAAAGTTGAAGTCAGCGCCACTCTCGATGCTTCACGCAATTACCCTATACTTCACTAAAGGACTGTTATCTTTGACATTTTTTAGCTGGTTGCTTCACGCTATTGCACTGACAATGCCCTTGATTTCCCGCCCGCATGGAGCCAAATTGGAGCCACGGTCATTTCGGTTTCCGCAATAGCGAGGGGGTTCATCATGCCGAGGATCACCAAACATCTCGTCGAAGCCGCCCAAATTCGAGAGAAGACTTATACCATCACTGATAGCCAAATCCCAGGCTTCGGCATCCGCATCATGCGTGGAGGCACGCGGACTTACGTCGTGATGTACCGCGCCGGAGGTCGCCGCCGGCGCATGGTTCTCGGTCGCCACGGTGTCACTACGCCTGAGCAGGCCCGAACGAGCGCAATCAACATTTTGGCGCGCGTCAGAAATGGCGAGGACCCGGCAGCCAGCCGACAGAGCGGCAGCCATGTAACCACCGTCGCCGATCTAACCAAGCGCTTCGACGAGGAACACATTGCGGTCCGTCTCAAGCCGAAGTCGGCGGAAGGATACCGCAGCAACCTTCGGCTCTTCATCGTGCCGGCGCTGGGCCGGTTCAAAGTAGCCGAGGTAACGCGCGCCGATGTCGCCCGCTTCCACCTTGAATTCCAACAGAACCCTTATCAATCGAACCGGAACCTCGCGATCGTCTCGAAGATGTTCAACCTTGCTGAGCTGTGGGGCCTGCGGCCGGACGGCTCCAATCCATGCCGACACGTCAAGAGGTACAAAGAGGAGAAGCGCGAGCGCTACCTGAGCACCGACGAGCTGGCTCGGTTGGGCGAGGTCCTGCGCAAATGCGAGCGGGAAGGTAACGAGGACCAGTCGGTGATCAACCTCATTCGCCTGTTGATGCTCACGGGCTGCCGTCTCAATGAAATCCTGACGCTCAAATGGGACTACGTGGATCTCGACAACGGGGTTTTTCGCCTGCCCGATTCCAAGACCGGCGCCAAGATCGTCCATATCGGCGGGGCCGCCGTAGGAGTGCTCGGAAAGATCGAGAGGCTCGACGACAACCCCTGGGTGATCAACGGCACATTTGCGAATACGCATTTACAAAGTCCACAACGCTCATGGCGGCGCATCCGGGCCCGCGCCGACCTCGACGACGTGCGCATCCACGATCTACGCCACACCTTCGCGTCGGTCGCCGTCTCGGGCGGCCAGGGCCTACCCATGATCGGCAAGCTGCTCGGGCACACCCAAGTACAGACCACGGCGCGCTACGCCCACCTCGCAACCGATCCGGTCAAGCAGGCGGCAGATGATGTTTCGGCGAGCATTGAGGCGGCGCTGGAGGGAGAAGTCGCGATCTGATCCGCCTAGGAGGCGTCATCGATCAGCGTTCGAATCGACACGTGGGATCTCGCTAACAGGCCAGCTGAACGGCCAGCGGACCGCATGGTGCGCGCTAACCAGCCGCTCAAGGCGGGGGATTGCTCTGAGCGATCTTCGCCATGACCGCCCACTCTTTGCTTTTGCGAAGGTTCCGGGCGCCTACGAGAAGGGGTCGCGTCGGGGCAACTTGGAGTTCGCGAAGTGTTGGACCCGTATCTCGACGGTCAACCTTCACACAGACGACGTATCGCCCACAGTATACGCGATAGAAGTTTACACCATCATCGCGTTCCTGAAACGGATCCATAGGAACGGGACCGAAGTCGTCGTCGATCCAGCGCATGAAACAAACCGAATAATCTTCCGCTTTTGCGGGCTCCGCGCGAAGCAATAAGTCTCGTATTTTTGATTCGTGCACTCTCAGATTAACCCTTTGAAACGCTGGCTGAGTCGATGCGTGTGCCCTCCATAACACAGATAACCCGAAGAGTTTCAACAGCGCATAATCGACGTCTTCGAGCTGCCAACCCACCAATTGATGGCTCTTGTAGAGCGGAGTGAACTCTTTAAATCGGTTCAGTAGAACCTCACAGGCGTAGTCGTCCCAAGGACGAAACAGCGATTCCCCTTCACTCGTGACAATTGCGTCGTCATATATGCCGACTGGCATTCTTTTCGGAAACTGGCCCAGCGTATTGGTCAGTAGTCGGATGGGTCCTTCAGACTGAGGTCGTAGCTCATAGAACGCCTTCGGCACAATGTGGGCCTTGACCGCGCATCCAGACTTTCCCGTGAGTTTGCAGACAATCATCGCGCTAACAACCAAGCTTGAAGTATCTCCACGAATTTATATGGGAAATATTGGAAATACAGTCAGTTAGGGGATCGACGTGCATGCTGTCATCTATCTAATGGTGGTTGTGAAACGTCCATCGAAGATCAGAGAGGACAGCATGCACGCGATGAGCTTGTTGGAAAAATGGTTGCAACGCAACGCCGTCCTTGCATTTTGGGTGCCTGGGTCCAGTCCTCGCCGCTGAGAACGATGCAGGACCGGCCTTGAGTGTCGGTGATGACGATGGTCCAGGACCCATCGGGCGCCACGAACAACTCGACGATCCGCCGCGCATCGGCCGACACCCCCACCGCCTGCTGTGTTGCGCCGAACCGCTGCTTCAATAGGTCATCGAGCCCGTCTCGTGGCCCGCACACCTGTCCGACGGCGGGCGCGGACCACACGGCAGCCGCTAACAAAAAAGCCGCCAGAACGGCGGCCATCAAACCAAAGGGAGCGGTCAACATTCCGTTCACCTGTGTGTTAGGTAGCGTAAAGTGTCGCCTCAGCCGCCTCGCCGGCGGATCAATCCCTCCGACCGCACATCTCACTCGGGTATCGACCACCGGTACCAGAAAACTGTAATGTCCAACGTTGGGCAGGCCACTTTTTTGGGATGGCCAACGCAATGAAACCAATCGTCAAGCTGCTGTTAATCGTGCCGATCTTGCTCTGGCCGCCGGTAGCCGCGGCGGACTTTCGGGCGGGTGCGGAAGCTTATGATAGGGGCGACTACGCAACTGCTTACAAAGAGTGGTTGCCGCTTGCCGAGCAGGGGCAGGCTGATGCCCAATTCATCCTCGGTGTCATGTATGACGACGGCGAGGGCGTGCCGGAGGACGATGCCGAGGCCGTGAAGTGGTACCGCAAGGCCGCCGAGCAGGGGCAGGCCGATGCCCAAAACAATCTCGGTGCCATGTATGCCAACGGCGAGGGCGTGCCGGAGGACGATGCCGCGGCCGTGAAGTGGTTTCGCAAGGCCGCCGAGCAGGGGCACGCCAATGCCCAGTTCAACCTCGGTAACAGGTATGCCAACGGCGAGGGCGTGCCGGAGGACGATGCCGCGGCCGTGAAGTGGTTTCGCAAGGCCGCCGAGCAGGGGCACGCCAATGCCCAGTTCAACCTCGGTAACAGGTATGCCAACGGCGAGGGCGTGCCGGAGGACGATGCCGCGGCCGTGAAATGGTTTCGCAAGGCCGCCGAGCAGGGGCAGGCCAATGCCCAGTTCAACCTCGGTGTCATGTATGACGACGGCGAGGGCGTGCCGGAGGACGATGCCGAGGCCGTGAAGTGGTTTCGCAAGGCCGCCGAGCAGGGGCACGCCAATGCCCAGTTCAACCTCGGTAACATGTATGCCAACGGCGAGGGCGTGCCGGAGGATTATGTCCGGGCCTTTGCCTGGTTCAATCTTGCAGCTGCGCAAGGAAATGAGATTGCCAAAAAAGGCAAAGGCATTTACCGGCCGCGCATGACCGCCGCTCAAATCGCGGAGGCACAAGAACTCAGCGCTTCTATTCTGCAACGCATCAGGAAGTGAGACGGTGTCTTGAACTTCTTGAACTGATCTGCGGGCGGTCTGGGCGGCGTCCGACTGGCTGGCTGGCGTATAGTTCAGCCTCCGCCTCCCGCCGCCGCATCAACCCTTTCAGCTTCCGTCCACCGGCCCAGACCCAGCGCCGGAACTCCCGCGGCACCGCGTCATGTTCCCCGCCGTTCACTTTCCGCCGTAGCGTCGAACGCTGCAGCGCGCCGGCGCCAAGGTTGAACGTGAACGAGCCGAGCGCGTCGAATTGCCCGTCCTCGAGCGGCACCCCGATCAACCGCAGCACAGCCTGCTCGGCGGTCTCGACGTCGCACCGCAGCAGGTCCTCGGCCGTCGCCTCATCGATGCCGTCCCCGAACCGGGCGCGCTCGTCGTCCCTTAGTACATGGCCGTAGCCGATGGTCGGCCAGCCGCCGGGGCAGATATAGACATCGGGCGCGAAGCCTTCGAAGCGCTTGATAAGCGCGAGACCGTCGTCGGTGACGTGACGCATGGCCTCAGCGCCGCTCGCGGAGCCTGGAGAGGGTCCGGTTGCCGAACCAGAAGCTCATGACGGCGGCGAACAGGGCCTGCGTCTCAGGATCCCAGATGCGCGGCAGGGCCTCAGCAATCAGCAGGCCCTCGACGGCGACCAGCAGATAGAGCCCCGAGCCCTTGACGGCCGCGAACAGGATGAAGAATGCGTAGGTGATGAGCGGGCGCACCGAGGCTCGCAGTCCGTCTACCCATCGACTGCTGCCGCCCAGTGCCGCATCGTGCTTGTAGAGAGCCTTCGACTCGGCGATGTCGGCCTGGACCTCGATCTCCTCGAGGCGCTGGTTGTGGCCGAGCCGCATCTGCTCCATCTGGCGATCGAGCACGGCGAGCTCGTGCTTGCGGTCAGCGCGCTCGCGGAACAGGGACATGATGTCGGGAATGGCGCTGGTGGCGAATCCCAGCAGGCTGCCGAGAAGGGTCAGCATTTCGAACCTCCGATTGATTTGTGGACGAGCCCGGTCGTCGCCGCGCGAATGGCGGCGGCCTCGGCTCGGTATGGGGGGATGGCGCGGCGCGAAGCGTCCGCAGAGATGGGCTAGCCGCCGAACAGCGCCGGCCAGAACGCGCGGGTAGCTACGGTGAGCATGCCGCCGAGCACGACATAGAGCAGCCGCGTATTGCGGTTGTGCAGCGCCTCGATCTTGGTGAGCTGGGCCTGAAGCTCGCCGTAGCGGCGCTCGCAGGCGATCTCGTGGTCGGCAAGGTGCCGTGCCGCCTCCGCGCGCACCCGCTCGATCTCGATCAGATGGGTCTCATTCACGGGCGTCTCTCCGATGCTACGAGGGTAACGACGGCCATCCGACTCGGTGGACGGGCCGTCATAGGGGAGCTTCGTTCCAGGTTGAGTAGCGGCTCAGGCGGCTTGATCGGCCTCGTGCACGGCGACCGCCTGGTGGACTCTGTCGTCCTCGCCGACGGCGGTGATCTCGACCTGCTCGCCGCGCGGCCTCACGGCCAGTACCCGGGCGCGGAGGCCCCATGCCTCGCCCGCGCCAAAGGCGAAGTGGGTGCGTTCCTCGTCCGCTCCGGTGTAGGGCTCGAGGTCGAGATCGTCGTCCAGCACGACGGTCCGCGCATCGCCCCCCGGCGTCACCGACCAGGGGCCGCTCAGGCTGCCGTCACGGCGGCGGAGCGCGAGGTAGTGGACCGGCGGCCCGGTTTCGTCCGCCGTCTCCCACTCCAGCGGCTCGCTCAGAGTGAGCGTCCGGCCGTCGACGGCCGTTACCTCGCCGCCCTGGCCCCAGCGCGGCAGGTCGTGGGTGATGGCGATGAGATCGCCGTAGGTCGGGATCAGCCCTTCGAGCTCGGTGCGGAAGGACACGATGCGCCGCCGGTAGCGATTGGCAGCGGCCATGTAGAGACCCTCGCGCTCAGCCTGCGCGGCGCCGGTGCAGCCGAACAGCTCGACCGTGGCGGGTTTGTCGGCGGCGTCGCCGGCGCTGTCCGGCAGGCTTGCGGTGATCTCGCCGGGCGCCCAGGTGCGCTCCGAGAAGTAGGTAACCGTCACCGCATCGGCGGTGTCCTCGCCCGGCATGACGTACTGGACTCGGAAGCTGCCCTTGACGATGTTGCGGGGTCCGAACAACGCTACCGGCAAGATGCGCGGCGCATCGCGGGCGATCCGCAATATCCCGCCCTGGAGGAACGGCAGCGCCCGGCCGCAGCGGGCGATCCGGGTAAGCGCCTCCCAGACCGTGAGGCCCTGATCGAACACGGCATCGAAGCGGTCTCCGCGTGATTGCCAGACTTGATCCAGGGCATGGAGGGCGGCGAGATCGATGCGGGCGTCGGCGAGCCCGGCGCCGTATGTGGCCCGGGCGGCATCGGCGAAGGCCCAGGCGAGGGAGCGGGTGGGTTTCGGCTCCGACCAGCCAGTATCCGGGTCCCACACCGGCAGCCTGCGGGTAACGATGACGTTGACCAGGCGCGCCGAGCGCTGCGAGAGGTTGTCGGTGGCGCGCATCCTGACGGCGAGCAGCGTGACGGCGCCGAACTCCGGTGTCTCTTCGAGAAACGTCTTGAGACCGCCCCAGCGGATCTCATGGCCGGCGCGGACATCGCCGCTCTTGTCGTTGGTGCGCCGGGCGCGGACCTCGTAGCGCCCGGCGGTAACCGTGTAGCGATAGCTCTTGCGCTGCGGCGTGTTCTCGGCCGCGGTTACGGACTCGGAAGCGAGCGCAATCCAGTCGCCCGTCGCCGCCCCTTCGTCGTCGACGGCGCGGGCCTCGACCTCCCATTCGACGGTGCGGGCGCTGAAGCTACCATCGTCATTGGCGTAATAGAGCCCGCGCGGCATGATCACATCGATGCCGATCCCGATGGCAACGGTGCCGGCCGGGTTGGCCGTGAAGGGACCGATCCAGCCGTCGCCGACCACTGTGGTCACTTCCTCGCCGACCTCGTTCGTCGTGACGGCGGTCTCCCGGTCGTTGGCGCCGATGAGTTCCTGACCGGCGACCTCCGGTGCGTTGACCACGTCGGTCTCGAACAGGGTGACGGCGGCGCCGGGCGGCACCAGCTCGGTCTCGATCTCCTCGAACGAGGCGATCGGCGTGTCCTCGATGCGGATCTGTTCGAGGTCGTATTCGCCCTGGCCGATGCAATGCAGCTGATGCAGGTACTGGTCATTGTCGCTGTATTCGGCCCAGGGCGTGGCGGCAAGGTCGGGAAAGACCCGGTGACGGCCATAGACCACCGGGATCGGCTGGGCGAGCCGGGCGTGGTTGCCCTGGGCCTGCAGCGAATAGGTCGGGCTCGGCGCCGGCGCGCTGCCGAAGTTGGCGGTGAGGGCGGAGGGCTTGGGCGGCGGGATCAGGACGTTGACGAGCACGATGCCAACAACCGAGATGGCGAGGCCGGCAAACCCGGTGGCGACGGTCAAGGAGACGCCCAAGGCGCTGACGAAGGAGGGAGCGAGTATGGGTGCGAAATAAATCGCGGCGACCATGACGGCGAGCATGAGGATGGTGCGGAGCGGATTTTTGCCGCCCCCGCCGTCGCCCTGGGGCAGCGGCACGAACACGACCAGGTCGTTCTCGCCAATCTCCGTGTCGTCCCAGCGGCCACGCAGCAGCGGCGAACCGTTGCGCAGACAGATCGTCGGGCACTCGAACTCGTCGATGCCCCGTTCGCCAAGCCATTCGCGGATCAAGAGCGGCTCGGCGACGGTGATCACTTCGCGGTCCCGCTCCGGGCGGAACGGGTTGTGCAGCATGACCACGGTGCCGGGCATCAGGCATCTCCGGTGAAGCGGTAAGTACCCTCGATCCGCCAGCCGTGGCCCGCGAGATCGGCCGGGCCCTGGAACACGACGCCGATATCGCGCGCGGCGTGAAGCACGCCGCCGCCGTCGACGGCCAGCCAGATCCCGACATGGACCGGATGGCGGGACTGGCGCATCAGCACGGCATCCCCCTCGCGCGGCCGCTCGCGAGCGCGCTCGACCCGCCGCCAGCGTTGCCGTTCGGGGTGGTCGCGGAAGCCGGCGAGCACGGCGCGCAGGTTCGCGGCGTCGACCGGGATCTCCGGCACCTCGATGGCGAAACGCTCGCGGCAGCACCAGCGCACAAGGCCCCAGCAGTCGAACGCATGCGGTCCGCGCCCGCCCGCGACCCACGGGCGGCCGATCAGGTCTTCGGCCCAGTGCATCTAGCGGGTGAGCCCGGGGAACCGCTTCGCGGTATAGGTCTCGGCCGGGAACGCCTTGTTGCCGATGTCGAGCATCCGCGCCCGGCCGGTGGCGCGGAACACGTCGACCTCGATCTCGGTCAGTGTCAACGTAATCGGCGGGTCCATCTGCGGGCCCTCGAGGTCGGTCGAGAGATAGGGCCGGTAGGTCACCTCGATGCGCTCGAGGCTGGTCGCCGCGGCATCCAGGTGGCGGGCGATCTCGCGGCTCACATTGTCCAGGGTCACGGAGATCTCGGGCACCGGCGCAGAGTCGACGGGCGGCAGCTCGAGATCGAAAGCCAGTGCCACGAACCGCACCGTCTCGCCCGCATCGAGCGGCGCGCCGGCCTCGAGACGGGCGGTCAGATCGACGTGATCGCGCACCACGCGGACGGCGGTGGGTCTACCGTCGTCGTCGACGAAGGCCGGGTGGCGCAGCTCGAGGGTGTGCAGGATGACGGTGTCGGCGGGCGCCGAGGCGTAGGCCTCGCGGATCGCCTGCTCGAGCGCCGGATCGGGCATCCTTGGCTTACTCCGACACCGCCGGCGCGGGCAGCAGCTCAGGCTTGGGATGGTCGGTCTTGATGGCGAGCCAGCGTTCGATCAGCGCCTCCGTTTCGGCCGGCAGCGCGGCGCCGCCCTCGCGCAGACTGTCGAGGGTCTTGAGGACGGCGTCGAGCTGATCGCCGATCGGCATCTCGCGGGCGTAGCGCTCGGCCCGCAGGCGGCGCGCCTCGGCGCGGTCGACGGCGAGCGCGTCGAGCCTGCCGGCGAGATCGGTCTCGGCCGCGAGATCGTGGGTCGTGAGATCGATGCCCGGATCCTGCTCGCCATAATCGAGCTCGGCGATACGGGCGTAGTGGCGGCCGTCGCACTCGCAGAGCCAGGTGAACTCGTCGTTCACCCAGCTCGTTGGCGGCAGGAAGTGCGCGCCGGTCTCGGATTCCACATAGCTGATGAGATGCATGTGCGTCTCCCTAGTAGAGCTCGACCCGGGCCATCACCGTCGGGTAATGAGCGCCGCCCTCGACGCCGAGCTTGTTGTTGCTATTGCGCCCCGCGGCCCAGACGGTGCCGTCGGCGCAGCGGACGAAGAAGCCCACCTCGGAGGTGTAGCCGTGGGCCACCACCTCGACCGCGTCCCATTGGTCCGGCGAGACCGGCAGCGGCCATTGCAGGGGCGTCGACGTCTGACCCGTACCCCAGGCGCCGTATTGGCCGTAATGGCCGCAGGTGTAGACCCGGCCGTCGGAGCCCAGCATGACCGTGGAATGACGGTGGGCGCCGTCATAGGCGCCGCCGGTGGAGATCATGCGCGCCGTCACGCCCTCGGGCAGGGCGACCCTCGTCGGCGCGGTGATATCCCCGGTGGTGTTGCCGATGCCGAGCTGGCCCTGGCCGTTGTAGCCGCAGGCATACGTGTTGCCGTCGTCGCCGTTGAACCAGAGTTGGGCGTATTCGCCGCCAGCCCAGAGACCCGTGGCGGCGCCGACACCGGCCGGCAGCGGCAGTTGCTCGAAGAGATGGCGATGATCGGTGGCGCCGTTGCCGTGGAACCCTTGGCCGCCGTAGCCGGCGGTCCAGATGGCGCTGTCCTTGAGCAGCACGGCCGTGGCCGCGCCGCGCGATGAGCCGCAGGGCGCGACTTTCCGAATCCGCGTCCCGGCCGGCAGGCCCCCCACTTCGGTGAAGAAGTGCTTGTCGGTGGTGCCGTCGTCGACGCCGAGCTTGCCCCAGCTGTTGTCGCCGGCGGCCCACAGCGTGCCGTCCCGGGTCAGCGCGAAGCAGGCGTTGCGATTGCCGTGGCCGGGCCAGAAGTCGATCACGTCGGTGAGCGGCACATCGCCGGTCTTCTTGCAGCGCACCGGCTTGTAACTGTGGCTCGTGTCGCCCTGGCCGAGATTGCCGTAAGAGCCATAGCCCCAGGCCCACAGGCCGCCGTCCCGGCAGAGCGCATGGAGGGACGACGAGTTGGCCGGAGAGCCCCGCACCAGGTCGAGCTTGATGACGTCACGGCCCGAGATCCCGGAGGCGCGGCCGATATCGCTCGCATCGATCGAGCGCGCGATGCCGTTGCCGGTGGCATGCCCGCGCCCCTGCTGGCCGTGGCCGTTATGGCCCCAGGCGACGACGTCGCCGTCATCGGTCAGCAGGGCGACGGCGCTGTAGGAGCCGACCACATAGCGGGGCCGCCCGGCGACCGGGTGGTCGGCATTGGTGCGGTTATCCCAGACGAGATAATGCAGATGCTGGGGGTTGTAGGCATTGCCCGCCATGGCGAGTTCGTTGTTGTTGTTGGTTCCCGCCATGCGGACGGTGCCGTCGGCCATCACGAAGGCCATGTAGTAGTACGTGATATCGGAGGCGCAGCCCTTGCCCGGGTAGGAGGCCTCGCCGTTCAAAAGCCCGATGCAGCGCTGGCTCGCCGGCAGGGCATGGGCCGCCGGTGGCACAATGCGGCGCGGCCCGGGGCGACAGCCGGTAGTAAGACCCGGCGGCGTGCATCGACGCCGGGTGGTCGGCGCCTACATCGACAATCCCCGGTCTTGGCGCACTCGTTCGGCGGCGGTGCGCGTTTCCTCGTCGCGGGCGATCCTGTTCCGGATCTTCTCTTCCCTCTCACTGACCGCGTCCGGCCCGAAGCCGGCGGCGCCCAGATGGGCGGCGAGCTCGTGTTTCGGAATGTCCTTTCTGAGCGCCGCCGCTTCGTCGAGAACCTGCCCCCCCTTGCGCCGCCAGTCGGGCCAGGCCCGCAGGTGCTCCGCCGGCGTCGACACCATGCCGTCCGTCTCCGTCAGAACATTCCGCGCACTCTCGACCTCCGCGGCCCGCTCGAGGAATGCGCCGACCCGGTCCCGGTCCCGCGCCCAGCGTGCGTCCCTGGCAAGAAGGTCGTGGATCGTGTTGCGCGGACCCTCCGGCAGATGGGTCCTGGCATCGAGCGAGCGCGCCCGGTCCATCAGCCCGGCATAGCCGCTCGCGTCGAAGGCGATCCCGCCCGTCTCCTCCGCCGACCGTTGCACGACCGCAGACAGCAGCTCCATCTCCCTCGCCTCGACCGCAAGCAGCGCCCAGTCGAGCCGGCTTGTTCCCTCCGCCAGCGCCTCGCGTTCGCCCGGCATGGCGTCCAGATGGCGCGCATGAGGGCCGTCCTTCACCAGCATCGCGCGGGCCTCGGCAAGCAGGGACTCCGCCCGCTGCCGCCAGTGCCTCAGGGAGTCGAGCCTCGCGGGAGGTTCGGGGTGGTCTGCCGTCAGCGCGTCCACCCGCGCGGGCCAGTCCCGGATCTGCTGGCAGATCGGTTCGCACCTGGCATGATATTCGAGCCACGAAGCGACAAGCTCCTGCGTGCGCGGCGGCAGCTCCGCCCGCCCGGAGAGCGCCTCCGCCCGCGCGATCGTCTCGCCATAGCGCGGCACATGGAACGCTTCGGTCCGGGTCTCACGCGCTTGCCGGACTACCTCCGCCGTCAGCCACCCGAATGCCAGGCAGCGGTCGTGCCGCAGCGCGTCCCGGACCTCCGCCGCCGCCTGCCGGACGCCCTCCCTCGCGCCTGGCACGGCATCCAGATACGGCGCGTGGGCATCTTCCCGGCGCAGCATGTCCTCGGCCCCGGCCTCCAGTTTGCCACCTTCCTCGCGCCAAACGTTGCGTGCGGGACGGTCCGGATCGAGCCCGCCAGGCTTGTCTTGCGGCAGATCCGCCGCCCGGCGCTCCTGCCACGCCACGACGCGGTCGGGCAGGGTGCGCACCTCTTCCGCCAGCGTCGCTTGCGCCGCATCGACCTCCCGCCATTCCGCCACCACGCGCCGCGCGCGCCCATCGAGCCCCTCGGCAGCCACAAGCCTTCCGCCCAGCTCCGCCACCCGCCGGTAGCTCGGCGCATACAGCTCCGGGACGCCGTTCTCCGCGGCCCGTTCGCGAAGCTTGTGCCACGCTCGCTCGAACCGTCCGGCATCGTCGAGGAGCCGCGTGCGTTCGAGCGTCTCGACAGCGCCCTCTAGACCGGCGCGCCCTCCCGGCATGGCATGGAGATGGCGCGCCGCCGCGCCGTCCGCCCCGAGCCGGGCCTGGCCCGCCTCCAGAAGCGCCACCCCTTCCTCGCGCCAGGCATCGTATTCGGGAAGCTTCTCCACCGGCCGTCCTTGCGAGGAGGCCGCCCAGCCGAGCTCCGGCCAGCGCCGCCAATGGTCCCGGATGCGCTCGACGAGGCCGCGCACCTCGCGGTCGCGGGCCAGATGCCCCTCATGTTCCGCCAGCATGGTGTCGGTGAAGCGGCGCATGTCCTGCGCGAGGTCCTCGATCTGCGTGAGCACCGCCGCCCGCGCCATGACTTCCCGGTAACCCGGGAGGAAGAACGGAACGGTGTTCGTCTTCTCGCCCTCCTGCAGAAGTGCCCGCCAGTCCTCGGCCAGCGCCGCGAATGCTTCGGGGTCCACGACGGGAGGAGGCTCGGCAGGGTCCATGCCCAGAGCCTCCAACGCCCCGTCCTCGCTCCCGTCGTGCGCCTCCAGGAGCGCGACCAGCGCCTCCCGGTCGTCGGTCAGCAGCAGGAACGCCTCCGAGACCCGGCTGAGCTCCACATGGAACAGCTCGCGGTCGGCCTTGCTCCCGGCGTCCAGCACGGCGATCGCTGCCCGCGCCATCCGGCCCTGCGCAGCATGCACGGTCGAACAATAGGCATGATCCAGATGGCGGAGTTGCGGGTCGGTGAGCGCGAGCCCGAACTCCCGGTCCCCGTCGCGGAACCGTACCCGCCTGTATCCGATCTCCAGGATCTCCGCCCCTCCGCCATTGACCAGGTCCGGCGTCGGGGGATGGCCGAAGCGCGGGGTGGGCGCCTTGCGGTTGCGCGTCCAGCGGATCCGGTCGCCGGCGCGCAACTCGATCGGCTCGGTGTCGTAGAGGCCCAGATAGCTCGCCGCATTGCCCGAGGGCCGGAACCGGCGTTCGCCGTCCGGGTGGGCCAGCGCGACCCTGCCGTCCTCGTGGCCCATTACGGTGCAGACGTCGTTCACGCGGCAGCCGTAGACGTCGCGGTGGAACACCAGGGTATCGCCGGGCTCGTAGCTCCAGATATCGGAGGCCTGCGCCCGGGTGAGCCGCCGGTTGACCAGGCGGTCGACGGCGAGTGCGCGGCCGCTCAGCACGCCTTCCTCCGCGAGCCCCTCGCGCACGGCCTCGTTCGCCTGCCGGCAGATCGCGTGCGTGGGGGCGAGGATCAGGGTGTCCGCCCGATGCTCCGGCGCCAGCGCGAGCCAACGCCGCCCCGTCTCAATGCCGAGCTCCTCCCGAGGCGCCTCGCGCACCCGCTCGCCCAGCTCCGCGATTGCCGCGCCCGGCGCGCCTTCCCGCGCAAGACCCACCGCCGCGAGCAGCTCCGGGTCGCGCTGGCGCAGCACCTCGTCCATCGTCGCTGTCGCCATGCCCGCCTTTTGCAGCAGCCGGAAGGGCTGGCCCGCATCCACCGCCTCCAACTGCGCGGTGTCGCCCACCAGCGCTACGCGCGCCACACCCAGGTCGCGCGCGATGCGCAGCAGCGCCTCCATGCGAACGGTGTCGATCATCGAGGCCTCGTCCACCGCCAGAACCGCGCCCGCGAAGTCCGCCCGGCCCTGCGCCACCCGCTCCGGGTCGGAGAGGTCGCCGAAGCGGGTCAAGAAGTATTGCAGCGTCCGCGAGGGGATGCCGGCCTCCCTAGCGAGAACCCGAGCGGCGACGGCCGACGGCGCCAGGCCCTGTATCCTCAGCTCCCCGAGAAGTTCCTTCACTTCGCGCAGCATGGTCGTCTTGCCGCTGCCGGCATGGCCCTGCACGCCGATCACGAGGTCGTCCGACCGCAGCACCGTGCGGACCGCCTCCCTCTGGCCCCGGGTGAGGCGCGACGCCCCGAGCCGCGCCTCGACGGCATCTGCGCCGGCCAGCGCCGATCTCTTGCCGCACCCCGCTCGCATCAACCCCAGCACGCGGCGCTCCGCGCGCACCGCCCGGACGGCTGTCGTTCGGCTCCGACAGCGAGAACGGCGCCCGGTTCACGGCCGTGATGTACTCGGTCGTCGGCACGCTCGCCTTGAACGGCATAGACGTCCTGCGCTGGCTGGAAGCGTGGCTGGAAGCATGCGCGAAGAACGCCGGCCGGCCGCCGGACGACCTGTCGCCGTGGCTGCCATGGTCGATGAGCGAGGAGCGCAGGCGCGCCTTCATGGCGGCAGCATGACCGGCCGGGTCGAGTGCCGCTATTACGGCCGCGACTTCACCGCCGGGGAAATAGCGCTGCTGCGCGCGCTGATCGCCGGGCCGCCGCCGTTGAACCGCCATATGCTGTCGAAGGAGTTCTGCCGGCGCATCGGCTGGTTCAAGCCCGACGGCGGGCTCAAGGACATGATGGCCAGGGTCACCATGCTGGCCATGCACCGCGACGGCCTCATCGTCCTGCCACCGCCCAGGGGCCGGCAGCACCGGCCAAAGCCCGTCGTTTTCGGGCCGGACACCGAGCCGCCGCTGCTTCCGGCCCCGACAACCCTCGACGAGGTTCGCCCGATCGACCTGCGCCCCGTCGTCCGCGAGACCCGCGAGGGCAGGCGGTGGAACGAGTTCGTCGCCCGTTACCACTATCTCGGCTACAAGACCCTCGTCGGCGCCCAGATGCGCTACGCCGTCCACGACCGAAACGGCTGGCCCATCGCCATGCTCGGCTTCTCAACCGCCGCATGGAAGCTCGCTCCGCGCGACAACTTCATCGGCTGGACGCCACAATCGCGCGAGAAGAACCTCCCGCTCGTCGTCGACAATCCGAGGTTCCTGATCCTGCCCTGGATCACCATCCCCAACCTGGGCTCGCACATCCTCGCCCTAATCCGCCGGCGCCTGCCCCTGGACTGGGCCGAGCGCTACAACACAACGCCCGTGCTCATCGAGACCTTCGTCGAAACGCCGCGATACACCGGCGCCGTCTACAGGGCCTCCGGCTGGCTCCATGTTGGCGCCACCCAGGGGCGCGGGCGCTATGATCGGGACAAGCTGTACGACAAACCCCGCAAGGACATCTGGCTCCGACCCCTGCGAAAAGACTGGAAACGCGCCCTCAATCGCTAGAATTTGCGGGATCGGATAAGCTCATCACGGGCTGACGGAACATTTACGGGCCGTGTGCGATTTGCGTTCCCGCACCTGCATGGATGTTCTCTGCCAGACCCCGCAAAATCCCGCCCGCGTGGAGCCACATTGGAGCCATGACGCCAAGTTGCGTGTCGGTCGCGTAATAATAAAGCCCACTAAGTCTTTGACTTAACTGGCTTTATTTGGTGGGCGCGCCAGGAATCGAACCTGGGACCCTCTGATTAAAAGTCAGATGCTCTGCCAACTGAGCTACGCGCCCGGACGGTAGAGCCACTCTAGAAATGCACCGCGGGGGCGTCAACGCTCCCCCGCGCACTAGCACGGCGGGATATCGTCAGCGACGAGACCGCGGCGAAGTTCAGACGCGCACTCCTCTAATTTCCCAGCGGCTATCGCCGTCCGCAGGGTCCGTATCAGCTCCTGATAGTAGTGCAGATTGTGTTGGGTCAGCAGCATCGCGCCAAGGATCTCCCGCGCTCGTACGAGGTGATGGAGGTAAGCGCGGCTGTAGCTCTGACAGGCAGGACAACCGCACGCCTCGTCTAGCGGCCGCGCGTCGTCCTGGTGGCGCGCGTTGCGGAGGTTGACGGCGCCTTGTCGAGTGAAGGCTTGGCCGGTACGGCCCGAACGCGTCGGTAGGACGCAATCGAACAGGTCGATGCCGCGCTCGATCGCCCCGACCATGTCGAGCGGCTTGCCGACGCCCATCAAGTACCGTGGCCGATCCACCGGCAGGCGAGCCGTCGTGACGTCGACCACATCGAACATCTCAACTTGGCCCTCGCCGACCGCTAGTCCGCCGAGCGCATAGCCATCGAAGTCCATCGCCACCAGCGCCTCGGCAGATTCGGCGCGTAGGTCGTGAAAAACGCCGCCCTGCACAATGCCGAAAAGACCGAGGCCCGAAGCGGGCGCGAAGGCAGCCCGGCTCCTCGCCGCCCACCGTAGGCTCAGCCGCATCGAGTCGGCAGCCTCCGCCTCCTCGACCGGATAGGCGGTGCACTCATCCAGCACCATGGCGATGTCAGTACCGAGGTGCCGTTGGATCTCTATGCAACGCTCAGGCGTCAGCCGATGACTGCTGCCGTCGAGGTGAGAGCGAAACGTGACACCCTCCTCTTCAATCCGGCGCAACCCGGCTAGCGACATCACCTGGAAGCCACCCGAATCCGTAAGGATCGGCCCCGACCAGTTCATGAAGCGGTGCAAGCCGCCCTGTCGCGCGATGCGCTCCGAGCCCGGCCGGAGCATCAGATGGTAGGTGTTGGCGAGCAGTATCCGGGTTCCCGCCTCGGCAAGCGCTTCCGGACTCATTGCCTTGACCGTTGCGGCGGTACCGACGGGCATGAACGCCGGCGTTTCGACCTCGCCGTGGGCTGTCTGCAACCGGCCGGCACGCGCGCTGCCGCTGCGTGCCTCGACCACGAAGTCGACGCCGCCGGTCACAACGCGGCCCGCCGCAGGAGGCAAGCATCGCCATAGGAGTAGAAGCGGTAGCCGGCCCGTTTCGCATGCGCGTACGCCGAGTGCATCGTATCGGTGCCGGCAAAGGCGCAGACCAGCATGAAAAGCGTCGAGCGCGGCAGATGAAAATTGGTCAACAAAAGGTCGGCCGTGAGAAACCGATAGCCCGGAGTAATGAACAGGTCAGTGTCGCCCACGAACGGGCCGACATTACCCGTGGTGGCAGCGGCGGCCTCGAGGAGGCGAAGACACGTGGTGCCGACCGCGATGATGCGGCCCCCGGCCGTGCGCGCGCGGTGAACAAGGTTCACCGTCGATCGCTTGATCTCACCCCACTCGGGGTGCAGGCGATGGGCTGCGACGTCGTCGGTCCTTACCGGCAGGAACGTGCCGCCACCTACGTGAAGAGTCACGAAAGCATGCCCGATTCCGGCCGCTGAGAGGGTTCGGATCAGTGGTGCAGTGAAATGCAGGCCGGCTGTCGGTGCAGCAACAGCGCCCTCGTGCCGTGCGAAGACAGTCTGGTAATCCTCCCGATCGCGCGCGTCTACAGGCCGCCGCCGAGCGACGTACGGCGGCAACGGCATCTCACCGTGACGCGCCATCGCCCGTCGCAAGCTGGACCCGCCAAGGTTGAAGCGCAGCCTGACCTCGCCCTCCGCTCGGCCCTCGACCACCGCGCTAAACTCCTCGGCGACCATAACCTCATCACCCGGGCGCAGTCGCTTGGCGGGGCGCGCCAGGGCAGTCCAACGCGCCTCGTCGAGGCACCGCAGGAGCGTGAGCTCGACGTCCGTGGCGCCCCGCCGGCCCCGAAGCCGCGCAGGCACGACCCGGGTATCGTTGAAGACCAGTAGATCTCCGGGGCGAAGAAGATTCGGCAAATCGCGGACGTGGCGGTCCGCCGAGGCACCGCCGCGAACGACCAGTAGGCGTGCTGAATCGCGTGGCGTGACGGGTCGCTCAGCGATCCGATCTAAGGGCAGATCGAAATCGAACTCGGCAAGTCGCATAGACGCCGCCGTGGCAGGGGGCGGCAGTGCTACTCAGTGACGTCTGCCGCCACCTGTAGGCGCACGATGCTATCAGGATCGCGCACCTCTCCCGATTGTGGATCGCCTTTTTTGATGTTGTCGACGAATTCCATTCCGCTCACCACTCGGCCCCAAATAGTGTACTCGCCATCCAGATAGGAGGCTGGCGCGAACACTATGAAGAACTGGCTGTCAGCGCTGTCCGGATCGCGCGCGCGTGCCATCGATACCGTGCCGCGCAGGTGGGGTGTGTTCGTGAACTCGGCCTTTAGCTTCTTCCCAGAGCCGCCGGTGCCTCGGCCCGTTGGATCACCCGTCTGGGCCATGAATCCTTCGATCACACGGTGGAAGACGATCCCGTCGTAGAAGCTTTCTCGCGCCAGATCTTTGATGCGGGCGACATGGTTGGGCGCAAGATCCGGCCACAGCTCGATCACTACGCGGCCGTCCTTGAGATCGAGATACAGTGTGTTCTCCAGATCTCCAGCGGTGCCGTCACCGCCCCCGACGCCGAGTGCAAACGCGCCGATCCCCATACCGATAATACCTTTTCCAATCAACGTATTGAACTTCATGCCTAAAGTTGTCTCTCAGTTGCAGCCCGCGGTGTGTTCGGTAGCGCGACCTTGGCCTCGAGTTGCCGCGCTACGTTATGCGAAACGAAGCTCGAGACATCGCCGCCCAATAGCGCAATCTCCTTGACGAAGCGCGACGCGATGAACTGGTGGCGCTCAGAGGCCATCAGGAAAACGATCTCGATATCCGGGTTCAGCCGCGCGTTCATGCCGACCATCTGGAACTCGAAATCGAAGTCCGAGACCGCGCGCAAGCCACGCACGATCATCCGCGCGTCCATCGCGCTTGCGAATTGCATGAGCAGGTTGTCGAACGGCCGCGCTTCGACTACGGGCGATCCATCGCTATTCAACGATTGGATCTCGCGCCGAACCATGTCGAGGCGCTCGTTCAAATCGAACATCGGAGTCTTGCCGGCATTGCCGGCGACACCGATCACGAGCCGATCCACCAAGCGAGCGGCCCGCGTGACTATATCCATGTGTCCGTTGGTGATCGGATCGAAGGTGCCCGGATATACGGCCGTCAACTCGCTCACAATCGCCCCGCTCGCCCGGCCCCACCCGCGCTTTCAGTCCCCGCTCTCATCGAGCCGCGCGACCGAGACGACGCGTTCGCCCTGGCCGGTGCGGAACAAAATTACACCTTGGGTATTTCGGCCCGCAATCCGTATGTCGTCGATGGGCATGCGGATGATCTGCCCACCATCGGTGACCAGCATGATTTCGTGATCGTTGTCGACCGGAAAGCTCGCAACAACCGGGCCGTTTCGCGACGAGGTCTCGATGTTGATAATGCCCTGGCCACCGCGCCCCGCCACACGGTACTCGTAGGCCGACGTGCGCTTGCCGTATCCGTTTTCTGTCGCCGACAGCAAGAATTGCTCGCCCGCGGCGAGGTCGGTCTTGCGGTCGGGCGCAAGTGTCACCGTCTCCCGCAGATAGGCCTCGCGTTCCGCCGTCTCGACTTCGACATGGCGCAGCACGGACATCGAAATGACCGTATCGTCGTCGGTTAGCCTCATTCCCCGCACCCCCGACGAGTTACGGCCTTTGAATAGACGAACATCAGTCACCGCGAAGCGTATGCACTTACCGTTGCGCGCGGCCAACAGGATGTCGTCGTCCTCGTTGCAAGTCTGAACGCCGATCAGCCGATCGCCCGGATCCAACCGCATCGCGATCTTGCCGTTTGCCATGATGTTGGTGAAGTCGGAGAGGGCGTTGCGGCGGACGCGACCGCGCTCGGTGGCAAACATGAGCTGCAGCTCATGCCATTGGTCTTCGTCCTCGGGCATCGGCATTAGAGTGGTAATGGTCTCGCCTTCGGCGAGCGGCAAGATGTTCACCATGGCCTTGCCGCGAGCCTGCGGCGCCGCTGGCGGCAGACGGTATGTCTTGAGACTGTACACCTTACCGTGGCTCGAGAAGAACAATACCGGCGTGTGTGTGTTGACGACGAAGACCTGGGTGACGAAATCCTCCTCACGTGTCGCCATCCCGGCCCGCCCCTTGCCGCCGCGGCGCTGTGCCCGATAGGTGCTGAGGGGGACGCGTTTGATGTAGCCGGTGTGGGTCACCGTGATAACCATATCTTCACGCTGGATCAGGTCCTCGTCGGCATGCTCGATAGCGCTGGCCTCGATCTCGGTCCGTCGCTGTGTTGCAAACCTCTCGCGCACTGCGGTGAGCTCTCCGCGTAGCACGGCAATCAGCTTTGCGCGGTCCTGCAGGATTTCGAGGTACCCGGCAATCTTCGTAACAAGCTCTTTAAGGTCCTCCGAGATCTTGTCGCGCTCGAGAGCCGTCAGCCGTTGCAGTCGAAGCTCGAGGATGGCGCGCGCCTGTGCCTCATTGAGATGATACGTGCCATCGATGACACCAGGGCCGGCCTGATCGACCATGGCGATCAGCGATGCCACATTGGCCGCCGGCCACGTCTCAGCCACCAGGCGCTCCCGCGCCACCGCGGGATCGGGCGCCGCGCGGATTAGGGCGATCACCGCATCCACATTGGCCACTGCAACGGCAAGCCCAACCAAAAGCATGGCCCGCTCGCGCGCTTTGACGAGCTCGTGCCGTGTGCGGCGGACGATGACCTCCTCGCGGAACGTGACGAAGGCCGTTAGGAGCTGCTTGAGGTTCATGAGCTCGGGCCGACCGCGGTTCAGAGCCAGAGCATTGACGCCGAAGCTTGTCTGCAGCTGGGTGTAGCGATAGAGCTGGTTGAGCACGACCTCGATGTTCACGTCGCGGCGCACCTCGATGACGACCCGCATGCCGTCTCGATCGGACTCATCCCGGAGCTCGGCGATCCCCTCCACCCGCTTGCTCCGGGCGACCTCGGCGATCTGCTCAACCAGCCTGGTTTTGTTGACCTGGTAAGGAATCTCCGTGACCACAATGGCGTCGCGGTCCTTGCGGATCGTCTCCACGTGCGCCCTGCCGCGCACGACCACCGAGCCGCGGCCGGTCGTAAACGCTGATACGGTTCCCGCCATCCCTATAATGATGCCGCCGGTGGGGAAGTCGGGCGCCTGCATGTGCTCCATCAGCCCAGTGATCAAGATGTCCGGGTCATCGATCAGGGCGATGCAAGCATCGATCGTCTCGCCCAGGTTATGAGGCGGAATGTTGGTCGCCATGCCCACCGCGATGCCACCGGCGCCATTGACAAGCAAGTTTGGGAAGCGGGCCGGCAGCACCACCGGCTCTCGCGCCGAGGCGTCGTAGTTCTCCTCGAAGTCGACGGTGTCCTTGTCGATATCCTCGAGGAGCGCGTGCGCGGCCTGCGCCATGCGGACCTCGGTGTAGCGCATGGCCGCCGGCGGATCACCGTCGATGGAACCGAAGTTTCCCTGCCCGTCGAGCAGCGGTAGACGCATCGAGAACGCTTGCGCCATGCGCACCATGGCATCGTAAATCGCCTGATCGCCGTGCGGGTGGTACTTACCCATGACGTCGCCGACGATACGTGCGGACTTACGGTACGGCCGATCCGCGGTATAGCCCCCTTCCTGCATCGCGAAGAGGATTCGCCGGTGCACCGGCTTGAGGCCGTCCCGTGCATCGGGCAGCGCACGCGAGACGATTACGCTCATCGCGTAGTCGAGGTAGCTGCGCCGCATCTCGTCTTCGAGACTTACGGGCGCGATGTCGTGGGCCGGAAGGTCGGTGGTGCTCATGGCGTGAGAGAAAGGGCCGGCGCGATCACGGCGGCCTGGCGAGACAATCTATAGGCTCGCGCAAAACAGTTTGAACAAATGACAAGATTCAGCGCCAACCGCGCCCGTTCGATGGCCCACGGGGTGCTCGGTTTCAGAACGGGATCTCGTCGTCGAGATCCGCTCGGAGATCGCTCGCGACCTCGCCGGAATCGGTCGAGGCGCCTGCTGCCTCGCCGCCACCGCGGCTATCGAGCATCGTGAGCTCACCGCGATAGCGCTGCAGCACCACCTCGGTGGTGTAGCGCTCCTGCCCGCTCTGGTCGGTCCATTTGCGCGTCTGCACCTGGCCTTCGAGATAGACCTTGGCACCCTTGCGCAAGTACTGCTCGGCGATACGGCCAAGGTTCTGGTTGAAGATCACCACACGGTGCCACTCCGTGCGTTCGCGGCGCTCGCCCGTGTCGCGATCCTTCCACGATTCTGAGGTTGCGACGTTGAGATGAACAATGGGATCGCCCGCCTGGGTGTGGCGGACCTCGGGATCGCGCCCCAGATTGCCGATCAGGATGACCTTGTTGACGCTGCCCGCCATCGTCCCGCTCCCCCGCGATCACTTGTTGCCGCACTTTATCATGCCTGAGACGTCCTGCCGCCCTCCTCTTTGCTAGCTGTCGGCCGCTGCGCGATGAAAACACCGCCGACGATAACGACCGCCGCAGCCAGCAGCGGCAGTGTTATCCGTTCGCTGAGCAAGAGGGTTGCGAGCACCAAGGCGATCACAGGTTGCACGAATTGAGCCAAGGCGACCCGAGCGATGCCGCCACGGGCAAGCGCGAAGTACCACAAAACGTAGGCCAGGATTGATGAACCCAGCGCAAGGTAGGCCATCGCGCCCCACGCCTCGGCAGAAACGGAAAGCCAGTCGACCCGAGCCTCGCGCCAAGCCAACAGCGGCAGCAGCACAAGCCCGGCCAGCGTAATACTCAAAAACGCCGTCGCCATGCTGCTCGTCCCAGCCCGCGCGAGCCGCGCGCCGCCAACATAGCCGAGGCTCGAGCAGGCGCAGCCCAAGAGAATGAAGAAATCGCCCAGCAGAGCGGACTCGCCGCTGCCCTCGAAGCCAAGTCGGAAAAGATGAGGATGAACTCCCCGATGAACGCAACCGCGACGCCGGCCCACCAACGGATGGCGGGGGCTCGCCGGTCCGCGATGGCCGCGAACAGACCGGTGTAGATTGGCAGTGCCGCCATGATCAGCGCCGCGTGCGAGGCGGTGGTGTAATTAATCCCAATGCTGAAGAGGATAGGAAAGGCGACGAAGCCGCCGATCGAGCTCATCGACAACAATCCGAGTCCGGCTGCGTCGCGAGGCAGACGGAGACCGAAGGCCAGCGCCAGTGGCGCGGTCAAGAGGGCCGCCAGGACAGTCCGCATCAGGCCGACGACAATGGCGTCGACCTCGCCGACGGCAAACTTAGTGACGATGACGGTGCCCGCCCAGATCAGTACCGAGCCTGAGGCGGCGGCGAGAACGGCCAAGCCGACCGGCGCGGGCTCGCACTCGGCGGCTCTCGACATGATGGGTTGGTTCTCAGGTGGCAAAGGAATGGAGCTGGCGACGAGTATATCGCCGCCAGTTCGCGCCGTCGCGATTCACGAGTGTCGAGAACAAACTGAATTGACCGGTTTATGTACCATATGAATTGACCGCTTCAGTTGTGGTTGTTGGGCCAGTGGATAAGGGGTCGGGCGCGGAGCGGCCGTCCCCTTATCCACTGGCCGGTCGCGTCGAAGCGGATCACGCGGCCTGTCTGTGGCTTGTGTTGATGGGCGATCCGTCGGCCTGGTATCGGGCCAGGCAGCGCGGCCCATGGAAGACGGCGAGGGTGCGGTCGGGGTATTCGTGGACCCGGACCCTTGCCTTGACGTAGTGGCGGCGATGGCGGTCGGGCGGGATCGCCAGCACCAGGCGTTTGTAGCGCACGGTGTTGTCGTTGGAGACGGTGCGCTCCTGCTGCACGCAGAGGATGTCGTCGAGGGTACCGGCGAAGGGCACGAAGGCGGTGCCCTCGGCTTCCGGCGGCACCGCGAAGCGGGCGTTGTGGCCTGGCAGGTAGAGCTCCTTGAGGAAGCGGTTGGCCTGGGCCATGTCGGTGATGCCGGCGAGCCTGAGCTCCTGGGGCAGGCGCTTCTGCAGGGTGGCGAACATGCGTTCCGAGCGCCCCCTTGCCTCGGGCGAGTAGGCCGGGATCAGCTCGATGCCGAGCTGGGCCAGGGCGCGGCCGAACTGGGTCGGATTGTCCTTGTCGACCGTGCCGCCGGCCTCAGGGGTGTGCCAGTAGTGGCCGGCGCGGTCGGCATAGAGCGAGCAGAACAGCCCCTTGGCCCGGATCGCCTCGGACACCCCCTGAAAGCTCGACATCGTGCCCTCTTCGGCGACGAAGAAGGCCGAGTAGATCTCACTGGTGGTGTCGTCCATGGTGACGATCAGGTCCCACCACTGATCGGGGACCCACGCGTGGCTTGAGCCGTCTTGATGCAGCATCATGCCGGGCAGCGCGCGGCGCGGCCGCTTGCGCCGGTGCGCCCCGCGCCTGGGCGCCGCCCGTCTTCGCCCATGGGCCTGCAAGCTCAGCCGCACCCAGTTGTAGCTGCGCTTGAAGGCATAGTCCGCGACCAGCTTCTCGTGGAAGTGCCTGGCGGTGAAGTCCCAGTAGCGGGTGTCGAACAGCGCCAACAGCGCCGTCACCTCGTCGACCGCCGCGCGCCGCGCCGAGACCCGGCCCAGACGGCGATCGTAGAGCCCTTCCGCGCCGTCCGCCTCATAGCGGTCGCGCCAGCGCCGGAAGGTGCGCTCTGAAACGCCGAGAACCTCCGCCGCCTCGGCTTGGCTCAAGCAACCCCGATGGGTGCGGCCGTAAACCTCCTCGAACTTCATCAATCTCAGTCCCTGCAACTGCTCTGTCCGGCGCATCCAAACCCTCCATAGCCTGGAGAGCTTCTAAATCCGGACAGATCGTCTGGTACATAAACCGGACATATCGTGTGTTAGTGACAGTGGCGCCAGGGCTTTGCCGGCGAAGTACGGGCCGAGTATCGTGAGATCGCGGCCAAGCACAGTCGGAGTGGCCAGGTGCGGGGCCGGCAATCGCTGACCGAGGCGCGCTGCAACGGGGCGCGGATCGATTGGCAGAGCGCCCAACCGCCGTGCCCACCGAAGCTCGGCCTCCGCTCGTTCGCCGACTATGATGTCGCCGAGCTCATCGACCGGATCGACTGGAAGCCGTTCTTCGCCGCCTGGGCGCTGCATCGCGACGCCGAGGACATGCTGCGCCGCCTGGTCGACGAGTAATGGCTGGCGCCGCGCGGCGTGATCGGTTTCTGGCCAGCGAATGCGGCCGGCGATGATATCGAGGTCTATGCCGACGAGGCGCGGAGCAAGGTCGTGGCGACGGCCCACACACTGCGCCAGCAGATGGCGCGCCGCGACCTGGAGCGCGCCAACCTTGCGCTGGCCGATTTCATCGCCCCCAAGGACAGCGGCGTCGCCGACTACCTGGGCGGCTTCGCGGTCACGGCCGGCCCCGAGGTCGAGGCACGGGCCGAGCGGTTCAAGCGCGACCAGGACGATTACAGCGCCATTCTCCTGCTGGCGCTGGGAGATCGGCTGGCCGAAGCCTTTGCCGAGCGCATGCACGAGCGGGTGCGCCAGGAATTCTGGGGCTTCGCCGCCGACGAGAAGCTCAGCAATCGGGACCTGATCGGCGAGCAGTATCGCGGCATTCGTCCCGCGCCCGGCTATCCCGCCTGTCCCGACCATACCGAGAAATGGGGTCTGTTCGATCTGCTCGAGCCAGAGGCGACGGTCGGCATCGCCCTCACCGAGAGTTGTGCCATGACGCCGGCCGCCTCGGTCAGCGGCCTATTACTTCTCCCATCCCGAGAGCCGCTATTTCGGCATCGGGCGCATCGCTCGCGATCAGGTCGAGGACTATGCCGCGCGCAAGGGCCTCAGCATTCAGGAGGTGGAGCGCTGGCTCGCGCCCAACCTGGCCTACGATCCGATGGACGCCGCGGCGTAGGCGAAAGCGCGGGGCGGGACTCGCTCGTTTAAGTACCGGCGTTAGCCGCCAAATCCGTCCTGGACGACGACGTCGAGAAGGCAAGGGCCGCCGCTCGCCAAGGCTTGCTTGGCGGCGGGCGCGATCTCGCTCGGCTCGGTGATCCGTTGGGCCGGCACGCCAAGGGCCGTGGCGAGGCCGACGAAGTCGATCGCGGGCTCGTGCAAATCCATGCCGATGAAACGATCGTTGCCGTGGAAGGCGAGCAGCCGTTCCTTGATTATCCGATAACCGCCATTGTTGGCGATGACGTAGGTGATCGGCAGCTTGTGATGGGCGGCGGTCCACAGCGCCTGGATGCTGTAGAGCGAGCTGCCATCGCCGATGATCGCCAGGACCGGCCGGCCGGGTTGGGCCATTGAAATGCCGACGGCGCCGGCGATCGCCCAGCCGATACCGCCACTGGCCAGGCCGTGGTAGTCGGTCGGCGTGCGGAAGGGCAGGAAGCCGAGTAGCGCCCGCGAGGTGATGAGACCCTCGTCGACGACGATGGCGTCCTCGGGCAGCACGTCCACGAGCTGCATCATGAGCCAGTTGGGATCGATCGGGCGGGTCTCGCTCGCGGCCGCGGTCTGTGCGCGCAGCGTCTCGCGCTTGGTGCGCCAGTTGCGATCGCCAAGAGCGGCGGTGGCGGCCTCGGCGCGTGCGGTGCGCGCCGGATCGATCTTGGTGGCGAGGGCGGCGTTGAGCTCATCCAGCGTCACCTTGACCTCGGCCCGGATCGCCATCTCGGCCGGATAGTTCTTGCCGAGGTCCCAATCGCGCAGCCCGATCTGGATAACGCTCATCTCGGCGGGCAGCGGGTCCACCTCGCTCCAGACCGACATGCGCAAGGCATCGCAGCCGAGGCTGAGCAGAAGGTCGTGGGGTTTCAGCGCGTCGTGGACCTGCTGTTGATCCCGGGTCAGCGCGCCGATGAAGGCCGGATGTTCCGAGGGGAAGTGCGCGCCGTACGGCACCGTTTGCTGGTAGACCGGCGCGCCCAGCAGTTCCGCCAAACGTGCGGCTTCGGCCAGGGCATCGCTGGTCGCCACCTCATGGCCACTTATGATCACCGGACTCTGGGCCGCCAACAGGCGATCGGCCAGGCGGTCTAGCACCTTAGCGGTGGGCCGGCTCGCGGTGTCCACCCGCGTGGTGGCGCCGAGCTCCAGCCCGAGCTCCTGATTGAGGACATCGCCGGGCAGCGACAGGAAGACCGGTCCCGTCGGTGCCGTCAGCGCGACCTTCGCTGCGCGGTGTACGATGCGCGGCAGGTCGGCCAGGCGCGTGACCTCCACCGCCCACTTCACCAGCGGGGCGGCCATGGGCACCAGCGGCTCGTACAGCATCGGCTCGGTCAGCCCGTGGCCCTGCTCCTGCTGGCCGGCGGTGATGATCATCGGGCTGCCGAAGAACTTGGCGTTGTAGATCGCGCCGAGCGCGTTGCCGAGGCCGGGGGCCACGTGCACGTTGCAGGCCGAGAGCCGGCCCGATGACCGCGAGAAGCCGTCGGCCATGGCCACCACGATGGACTCCTGCAGACCGAGCACATAGGTGAGGTCGGGGTAGCGGGTCATCGCGTCCATGATCGGCAGCTCGGTCGTGCCGGGGTTGCCGAAGATGTGTGACACGCCTTCGTCCCGGAGGAGCGAGAGGAACGCGGAACTTCCGGTGATGCGGTTCATGGCCATGTCCTAATGGATCGTATTCTACGGCAGCCTCGTGGTTCGAGACGGCGTTCGCGCGCCTCCTCACCATGAGGCGAAGGTCAGTCGACCTTGGCGGCGATGCCCTCGATCTCGAGGAGCCAACGGGTCTCGCCGAGTTGCGCGATGACCGAGAGGGTGTGGCCGGGCGGGCGGACGCCCTCGAAGGCCTTGGCGTGGGCATCGAGGTAAGGTTGGATGTAATCGGGGCTCGAGAGTAGGCAATTGATCTTGACCACGTCCTCCATGCCCATGCCGGCCTCGTCAAGCACCAGGCGGAAGTTCATGAAGGCGACGGCGCACTGAGCCTCGATGCCCTCGGCGAGTTCGTCCTCGCCGATGATGCCGCCCTGGCCGGAAATGAAGAGGAGCCGCGCGCCCGCCGGTATCTCGATCCCCTGCTGATACATGTGGCGGTAGGGGTGAGGAATCCCCGCCGGATTTATTGCCTTGTTCATTGGCGGCCTCCCGGTTGGATTGACAGCGCTCAAGGGGCGGCGATAGCTTGCCACAGGCGACAGGTCAACCGGCCTCGTCGCTGCTTGCGGTTATTTGCTCCCCTGCTGATAGCCTAACGGAGCCCGGTCCATGGCGGCCAACGTCAACCTCGACCTCGATTTCGTGCGGGCGCAATTCCCCGCCTTCACCCATCCGCGCACCCGCGATTGGGCTTTCCTCGAGAACGCCGGAGGAAGCTACATGCCGCAGACGGTGATCGATCGGCTGCAGCGCTTCCTCGTGGAAACCAGGGTGCAGCCGTACGGCCCCTACGAGCATTCGATCGCCGGTGGCACCGAGATCGATGAAGCCCATGCCTGCATGGCCGAGATGATCAATGCCGAGGACGACGAGGTGACGATCGGCGCCTCGACCACGCTGAACGTCTATGTGCTGGCGCAGGCGATCCGACCGTGGTTCGCCGAGGGCGACGAAATCGTCGTCACCAACCAGGACCACGAGGCCAACGGCGGCGCCTGGCGGCGGTTTGGCGAGACCGGGGTGACGGTGCGCGAATGGCGAATCGATCCGACGAGCGGCGAGCTCGATCCGGCCGCGCTCGAGCCGCTCTTAAGCCCGCGGACGCGGCTCGTGTGCTTTCCCCATTGCTCGAACATCGTCGGCACGCTCAACGATGCGGCGGCCATCACCCGGCGGGTTCACGACGCCGGGGCGCTCGTCATGATCGACGGTGTGAGCTACGCCCCGCACCAATGCATCGACGTCAAAGCGCTCGATGCCGACTTCTACGGCTTCAGCCTCTACAAGACCTACGGGCCCCACCTCGGGGTGCTCTACACCAAGCGCGCGCATCTCGAGAAGCTCGCCCACCAGAGCCACGAGCAGATCGCCGATGATCTTCGCCAGCGGCTCGATCCGGCCGGTGTGATCCACGAGCAAGCGGCCTGCCTTTCGGGCATTACGGACTATTACGACGCGGTCTACGCCCACCATTTCGCTGAAGGAGAGGCCGACCGGCACACGCGGATCGAACGCGTCTTCGATCTGTTCGCGGCCCAGGAGGAGATACTGACCAAACGCCTTCTTGGCTACCTGGGCGCGCGCGCCGGTGCGCGCGTGATCGGCGATACCACAGGTGAGCGGGCGCGGCGGGCGCCGACGATCTCGTTCACGGCCAAAGACCGTAGCTCGAAAGAGGTCGCCATAGCTTTGGCTGAGCACCAGATCGCGGTGCGCGCCGGCAGCTTCTATGCCTGGCGCTGCGTCGAAGCACTCGGTATCGACGCCAAGGACGGCGTCGTGCGGGTGAGCATGGTGCACTACAACACGGTCGATGAGGTCGACCGGCTGATCGCCGCCCTCGAGGCGGTGCTGTAGCGGGATAGGGAGCCCCGTGGCGAACCCCGATCGCCTGCCCGCAGCCGCCCGCGTCGTGATCATCGGCGGCGGCATCATCGGCTGCTCGGTCGCCTACCACCTCGCCAAGCTGGGCTGGCGCGATGTCGCGCTGTTGGAGCGCAAGCAGCTCTCATGCGGCACCACTTGGCATGCTGCTGGTTTGGTGCGAGCGATGCTCTACACCGTCAACCTCACCAAGCTCGCCCAGTACACCGCCGAGCTCTACCTCAACCTCGAGGCCGAGACCGGCCAGGCGACCGGCTACAAGCGCTCAGGCTCGGTCTCGATCGCCACCAACAAGGAGCGCTGGGAAGAGATCCTGCGCGGTGCCTCGATGGCGGCGGCTTTCGGCGTCGAGGTCGACGTGATCTCGGCCGCCGAGGCGGCGGCCAAGTGGCCGCTTCTCAACATCGACGACGTGGTGGGCGCGGTCTGGTACCCCCAGGACGGTCAGACCAACCCGGCCGATACCTGCGCCGCGCTTGCCCGTGGCGCCCGGATGCAGGGGGTGCAGATCTTCGAGCAGACGCCGGTCACCGGTATCCGGGTCGAGGGGCGGCGCGCACAGGCGGTGCAGACCGCGGACGGCGAGATCTCGGCCGAGGTCGTCGTCAACTGCGCCGGCCTGTGGGGCCGCGAGGTCGGGCGCCTGGCCGGCGTGAATGTGCCGCTGCACGCGGCCGAGCACTTCTATGTCGTGACCGAGCCGATGGCCGACGTGCCGCGTGACCTCCCTTCGATGCGGGATATGGATAGCGGCGCTTACTACAAGGAGGATGCCGGCAAGCTCTTGGTCGGCGGCTTCGAGCTTCAAGCTAAGCCCTGGGGCATGGACGGGGTGCCAGCTGATTTCTGCTTCGACCAGCTGCCCGAGGACTGGGACCATTTCCAGCCGATCCTCGAAGGAGCGATGCACCGTGTGCCGGCGCTCAACAACGTCGGCATCCGCACCTTCTTCAACGGACCGGAGAGCTTCACGCCCGACCAGCGCTACAACCTGGGCCCGGCGCCGGAGCTCGACAACTTCTACGTGGCGGCTGGCTTCAACTCGATCGGCATCCAATCGGGGGGCGGCGCGGGCAAGGCGCTCGCCGAGTGGATCGTCGGTAGCGAGCCGCCGTTCGACCTGTGGGATGTCGACATCCGCCGGGTGATGCCGCACCAGGGCGACAAGACCTATCTGTTCAAGCGGGTCTCCGAGGCGCTCGGGCTGATGTATGCGATGCACTGGCCGTATCGCCAGTACGAGACGGCGCGCGGGGTGCGGACCTCGCCGTTCCACGAGCGGCTCGCGGGCCTTGGCGCCTGTTTCGGCGAGGTCGCGGGATGGGAGCGGCCCAACTGGTACGCGACCAACGGCATGGAGCCCAAGTACGCCTATTCGTTCGGCCGCCAGAATTGGTTCGCCGCCTGTGGGGAAGAGTGTCGGGCGGTGCGCGAGGCGGTGGGTTTGTTCGATCTCAGCTCCTTCGCCAAGTTCCTGGTGCGCGGCGCCGATGCCGAGGCCGCGCTCCAGCGCATCTGTGCGAACGATGTCGCGGTTGCCCCGGGGCGTGCGGTCTACACCCAATGGCTCAACGAGGCCGCTGGCATCGAGGCCGACCTCACGGTGACGCGTATCTCAGACGAGAGCTTTCTCGTGGTGACCAGTGCCGCGACGGCGGTGCGCGATTGGACCTGGCTCACCCGCCAGACGGCCGATGACCGGGTGGTCATCGAGGACTGGACCTCGGCTTATGCGGTGATCGGGGTGATGGGGCCTGAGAGCCGGGCCTTGTTATCGACACTGAGCGATGCCGACCTCTCGAACGCGGCGTTCCCGTTTGCCCATTCGCGCGAGATCGAGGTGGGCGGTGCGCCGGTGCGGGCGACGCGCATGAGCTACGTTGGGGCGTTGGGCTGGGAGCTCTACGTGCCGGCGGAGTTCGCCCGCGGCCTCTTGGACGCGGTCCTGGCGGCGGGCGAGGGCTTCGCCTTAAGGCCGTGCGGCATGCATGCGCTCGATTCCTTGCGCATCGAGAAAGCGTATCGCCATTGGGGTCACGACATCACGTCGGAGGACACCCCGTTCGAAGCCGGTCTCGGCTTCGTCTGCGCTCTCGACAAGCCGGTGCCGTTCATCGGCCGCGAGGCGCTGTTGCGCCAGGGCGAGAACGGCGTGACCAAGCGACTGGTCCAGTTCGCGCTCGATGATCCCGAACCGCTGCTCTACCACAACGAGCCGATCTACCGCGACGGCGCCATGGTTGGCTACATTACCTCGGGCGCCTATGGACACACCCTGGGGCGGGCGATCGGGCTCGGCTACGTCAATCACACAGATGGCGTGGATGGCGCGTTTGTCGAAGCCGGCGCCTACGAGATCGATATCGCCTGGAAGCGCTATCGAGCGCGGGCCAGCCTCAAACCGCTCTATGATCCGAAGAGCGCGGAGATGCGGGCGCAACGGCCGGACGCGCCGCGTTGATCGACTATCACTGAGGAAACCACGCCATGCCGATGAAGATCCCGCCCCATCCTGGGCGTCTGGTTAGGAAGGCCTGCCTCGAGGCATTGGGCCTCTCGGTCAACACGGGTGCTAAGGTGCTAGGGGTAGCGCGGACGACGCTGTCCAGCGTCGTCAATGGCAAAGCCGGCGTCTCACCGGCGATGGCTATCCGGCTGGAGAAGGCGTTTGGCGGCACTGCCGATGCGTGGTTGCGCATGCAAGCCGCATTCGATCTCGCACAAGCACGGCGGTCGGAAGCGAGGATCAAAGTCGAGCGCTACGCTGCTGCCTGATCGCGTCAAACACTCGTTGGAAATGCCATGAAATTCTTCATCGCCTGTCTCGGGACCGAGACCAACACTTTCTCCTCGCTACCGACCGGCGAGGAGACCTATCACGACACCACCTATTTCGATGGCGACGCGACCCGCCATCCGCCCTCACCGTTCACCCAGGCGCTGCACAAATGGCGCGAGCTGGCCGAGGCTAAGGGCCACACGGTTGCCGAGGGCTTGTGCGCCTTCGCCCAGCCGGCGGGGCGGACAATCCGGCCCATCTACGAGAGCTACCGCGACCGCATTATCGAGCAGGTGCGAGCGGCCATGCCGCTCGATGTCGTCCTGATCAACATGCACGGCGCGATGGTCGCGCAAGGCTATGACGACTGCGAGGGCGACCTGTTGGCGCGCTTGCGCGAGGTGGTCGGGGAAGAGGCGGTGCTCGGCGGCGAGCTCGACCTTCACTGCCACATCACGCCGCAGATGCTCGAGGCGGCGACGGCGCTGATCACCTACAAGGAGTACCCTCACATCGATATCGGCGAGCGCGCCGTCGAGGTGTTCCAGGTTTGCCTCGATGCCGCGGAGGGGCGCACCAAGCCGGTAATGGCCACATACGACTGCCGCATGATCAGCATGTGGCGGACGACGTTCGAGCCGATGCAGAGCTTCGTCGCCGACCTCAAGGCGCTCGAAGGTAAGGATGGCATTCTCGCCGTTTCCTTTGGCCATGGCTTTCCATGGGGCGACGTCGCCGAGGTTGGCGCCAAGACGCTGGTGGTCGCCGATGGCGATGCCGGCAAGGCGGCGACGCTAGCCGCCGATCTCGGCGCGCGCATCTGGGCGATGCGCGAGGAGACGCGGCCGACCTACGCCGGCATCGATGAAGCAATCGATCAGGCGCTCGCCATCGACGGCGGGCCGGTGGTCCTGGCCGATGTCTCCGACAACCCGGGCGGCGGCGCGCCGAGCGATGCGACTTTCATTCTGGAGCGGCTCATCGCCCGCGATATCGCGGATGCCGCGAGCGGGCTGTACTGGGATCCGGTCGCAGTGCGGTTCTGCATGGAGGCCGGTGAGGGGGCCTCGTTCAACCTGCGTATCGGCGGCAAGTGCGGGCCCGATTCGGGCGATCCCGTCGATCTCGCGATCACCGTCAAGCGCATCGTTCGCGGTGCCGGCCAGACCTTCGGCAACGCCCGCGACGGTTTGGGCGATGCCGTGTGGGTGAGCGCCGCCGGCGGCCTCGACCTCGTGCTCAACAATGTGCGTACCCAGGTGTTCCACCCTGATGCCTTCTCCGGTGTCGGGCTCGACCTCAGCACCAAGAAGATGGTGGTGGTGAAATCGACCCAGCATTTCCACGCCGGCTTCGCGCCGATCGCCAAGGAGATCATCTACGTGGCGGCGCCCGGGGCAATCCTGCCCGAATTCGGGGCCATCCCCTTTACCAAGCTCGCCAAACCGTACTGGCCTCGCGTCGAGGACCCCTGGGCCGACTAGGTTGGCGGTGGCCCGGTGCTTCGAGACGGCGCTCCGCGCCTCCTCGGCATGAGGTGGGGGGCGGCTGCGTCAGTCGGGGAGGTAGTTGCGGATCGCATCCGCCATGAAGGCCGCCTCGGTGCCGTGGGGGAACAGCGTCAGAAAGTCGCCATCCGGCCCCATCAGGTAGGTGAGCGTCGAATGATCGACGAGATAGTCCTCAGGCGCCTCGCCGGCCGGCACCACCTTGCGGCGATGGATCTTGTAGACGCGCGCAGCGGCCTGCACGGCTGCCGCCGACCCGGTGAGCCCGATCAGACGCGGATGGAAGTGTTCGACATAGTCGCCGAGCACCGGGGTTGTATCGCGGGCCGGGTCGACTGAGATGAACAGCGGCTGCACCTCGCTACCGGCCTCGCCGAGGAGGTCGATCGCGGTGCTGAGCCTCGTGAGGCCTAGCGGGCAGAGATCCGGACAGTGGGTGTAGCCGAAGTAGACGAGGAGATACTGTCCGCCGAAGTCGGCATCGGTGCGCGCCATTCCGTCGTGGTCGATCAGCGCAAACGGCCCGCCGAACTGGACGGGGAAGGGGTCGTCTTGGTCGGCTGCCGTGGCCGGCGCAGCCAGCATCGCGGCAAGCGCGATTACTGGCAGCAGGCGCCGGCTCGGCAACACCGCGCCGATGCGGACGCTATTCCTCGGGCTCGAGCCCGGGAATGCCGAAAATGCCGTAGGTGGCGATGTGTTCGATGACCGCCTCGTCCTTGCGGAACCATGTTGCGGCCACTTTCGGCTCGACGCCGTGGGCCTTGGCCCAGTCGCGGGTGAACCAGTTGGCGCGCGCCCATTCCCCTTCCGGCGCCAGCCGTTTGAACTGAAGCGCGTACAGCGGCATCTTCGGATTACCGATCATCAGCCCATCGGCGACGATGCGCTTGCCGCAGAACGAGATGAGGTCGGTGGTGGCGCCGGCAAACGCATCGAAGTTCTTGGCCGCGAGCACGAGCGAGCCGTCATTGCGTAGCAGTCCGAGCTGACGCGTACCATCGCCGCAGTTGGCCGGGCAATCGCCGGTGAGCTCGCACAGGACATCCACCACGGTGGCTTCGAACCGCGCTTTCGCCTCGTGGTCGATACCCCATTCATTGGCGGCCTGGACGGCGGTTGCCATCGTCGCCAGCAGCAGGCCGAGGCTTATCGCGATCGTTCTCATGGTGCCCTCCTACTCGCCGAACGGCTGAATGCCGTATTCTTCGTGGGTGAGGTTGACGATGCCCTGGTCGTCGGCGACCTGGGTCACGATCAGGTATTTCACACCGTCGCGCTCATAGAGATCGCCCTCCACCGTCACCTTGTGGGTTTGGATATTGACGATGCTCGGATTGGCGACGTTGTTCGCATCGTCTTCGACCTTGAGCACGACGTAGACGTTGCCATCCTCGCCGAGGATGCTCACCGGGATACCGCCGACGGCGCACCACACCGCGCATTGGTGATGGGCCGTGCCTTCGGCGAACATGATCTCGGTGACGTAGCACCAGGTATCGATGATCTCGCCGCTCACGCTGATCCGTTTCGGCGTCGCGGCGGTTGCTGCGCTTGTTCCTACCGCCAGCAAGAGCGCCACGGCGGCGGCAGCCAGATATCTCATCGCTTGTCTCCTCCCCTTGGGACTACGGTCTAGTTAGTCGATCGCAAAGGCGCGGGCGACCGGGTTGTCGTCGTTGGCGGCCCATTCGGCCCGAACCGTCGTACAGGCGCGCCTGCGCATTGCCCAACAGCTCACTGCTCACGAACTACGTCACCGACGCCCAGTGGCCGGTGTTGCAGAACGCGATCACGGGTTCGTCGGTCGGCGCCCCGGCGAGCGCGTAGAGCCGACGCAGGTTGTCAGCGTCGCGGAACACGCCGCCGCCGTTCTCGGTCTGCCACGCGGCCGGAAGGCTTTGCGCGTCAGGAATCGTGCCGGCGCGGGCGACCACCTGGCTCTGTTGCAGGCCGATGTGTTGAATATCGGGGCGGGCATCGAGGAGCGCGGTGCCTTCGTCCATTGCCCTTGTCACGGCGTCGGCGTCGATGAGCATGTCTTGGCGGAGCGCTGCGGCAAAGCTGGCGGAGGCGGGCACGACCGCGCCCGCATCAACGGGCTGGGACGCGGCTTGGTAGGCCCGCATGCCACCATCGAGGATCGAGACGGCGTCGTGGCCGAGCACCTTGAAGGTCCAGTACATACGGGTGGCGACGCCGACGTCGCTCTCGTTGTGGCCGTAGGGCACGAGAACGACGTGGCTGTCGCTGCCGATGCCGAGCGCAGCGATGGTCGCGGTCAGATTGGCAAGGCCGGGGCCGTCGGCGGGCAGCATGCCGGGCGTCCCCGCCGTGTCGGTGATGCGCCAGCCATCGCCGCCATACGTGGTGTGAACGGCACCGGGGACGTGGGCGGCGAGATAGTCGCGCTCAGCCCGCACATCGAGGACGACGATCTCCGGGGCACCGAGATGGCGGGCAAGCCACACGCTATCGACGAGGGGCGCGGGCGCCCCGGCGAGCGCGAGCGACGATAGCGACAGCGCGACGGCGGCGACGAGCAGTGAGATCGGGCGGTGCATCGGGGTGCTCGCCGTACCGCCTCAGTTCTCGGGCACGCTCTTGAGGTAGGCGACCACGTTCTGGCGTTGTTCAAGTGACTTGAGCTTGAAAACCATCTTGTTCTTGATCTTGGGGTTGCCGGTGTATTCGCGCACGTATTTCTTCGGGTTCTCGACGTACGCAACGATATTGTCTTCGGTCCACACTAACCCTTTCTCGGCGGCAGCTTTGATCGCCGCCGAATACTTGAAGCCGTCGATGGTGCCGGCCGACCGACCAACCACGCCGTGGAGGCTAGGACCTACCTTGTTCTTGCCCACCACGATCGTGTGACAGGCCATGCACTTCTTGAAGATATTCTTGCCCGCATCGGCATCACCGGCCGCCCGCGGCCAGAACTATCGCTATCGCCGCGGCGATGGCAGGGAACCTGAAAAGAGCCATGAACCGCCTTCCTCCCCATACAAGACCCCAGAACTTAATCCCGCGGGAGTATAGATCAGAACTCACACCGCATCACAAAGGCGCGACGGCGGGCCAACCATGAGCCTGCCGGATAAAGAACACGGGAGAGTAACAGTAATGTGAGTCCGTGGTCGGCGGCCGGTCGCTATATGATGCCGCCGCTTTGTGTCACACGCTGGGGCGGTGCGAGGCCGCTTAAGGCAGGGAGGTAGCGTTCATGAAAGCTCACAAGAATCGGCTTTTGTCGACCACCGTGATCGCGCCAGCGCTGTTCGGCCTGATGGTCGCGGGCTGTGCAATGGCGACGGATTCGGGCGACAATCCGTGCAACCCGTGCGCCGCCACAGCCTGTAATCCATGCAATCCGTGCAATCCATGCGCGGCGTCCGCCTGTAACCCGTGCAATCCCTGTAACCCGTGCAATCCGTGTGGGGCGAGCGCGTGCAATCCGTGTAATCCGTGCGGCGCGGGCGGCGTGGCCAGCAAGTGTACGGTCAAGCGCCTGATGGAGTTGGCCTCGGCCAACCCGTGCGCGGCGAAGAACCCCTGCAATCCCTGTAACCCTTGTAACCCATGCGGGGCGAGCGCCTGCAGCCCGTGTAACCCGTGTGGCGCCAGCGCGTGCAATCCCTGCAACCCGTGCGCGGCGAAGACGGCCAGCGCCTGCAACCCATGCAACCCGTGTGGCGCCTGCAATCCCTGTAACCCATGCGCGGCCAAGAACCCCTGCAATCCCTGTGGTGCT
The DNA here is from genome assembly GCA_965248765.1 of Alphaproteobacteria bacterium. Lineage (GTDB taxonomy): Bacteria > Pseudomonadota > Alphaproteobacteria > VGEJ01 > VGEJ01 > CBDFKF01. Next base: position 168,405 of record CBDFKF010000002.1, on the reverse strand, counting down.
TGCAATCCGTGCAATCCCTGCGCGACTTCGAACCCGTGCAACCCATGCGGGGCGTGCAATCCGTGCGGCGCCGGGGCGGCGGCGAGCCTGACCGACGACGAGGCAGCGTGGGCCTATGACTGCGTCTTCGACGACGTGCAGGCGGCCTACGCCAAGTCGGGGAACGCCGTCGCTAAGTCGTACGCCAGTTGGAAGCGGTACAGTACCGTCTCGTATCAGTCCGCTACGCACGGCAATCGTTATGTCCAAAACTATGCCAACGGCGCGGGCAAGGCGTACGGCCAGTTCGAGAACTCGGGCGTGATGCCGGTGGGCGCGCAGCTTGCGAAGAACAGCTTCGGCGTTTCCGCCAAGGGCGGAGTCAGCGTCGGGCCGTTGTTCATCATGGAAAAGATGGGCTCTGGCTTCAATGCCGAGAGCGGCGATTGGAAGTACACAATGGTCATGCCGAACGGAGCGACCTTCGGCGAGACCGGCGGCAAGGGGTCCAAGAACGTCCAGTTCTGCATCGACTGCCATGCGACGATGGCCGAGGATCAGGACTCGATGTGGTTGCTGCCCGACGAGTACCGCGTCAACTAGGGCGATGACGTTGCCAGGGCGGGCGTCATCGGGCGCCCGCCTTTTCTGTTCGGTGCTGCTCTGCGCTCTCCCCCTATTGGCTCTCTCGCCCGCTGCAAGGGCCGATTTTGCCGATGGCCTGGCGGCGTACGATGCCGGCGATTACGAGACTGCCCACGAGGAATGGGAGCCGCTGGCCGCCGCAGGCGATGCGAACGCGCTGACCGCGCTCGCCGGCCTTTACAGCGACGGCAATGGCGTTCCGCGCGACTTCGCCACCGCGGCCGCCCTCTATCGGCGTGCAGCCGAGCGGGGCGATATGATCGCCCCGCTCAGCCTCGGCGATCTCTATCGCAACGGCCCCGGGGTGGTGCGCGATGTGATCGAGGCCTACGTCTGGTTTAGCCGAGCCGCCGTCCAGGGCAGCGAATGGGCGGCCGAACAATTAGCACAACTCAGTGCCAACATGAGCGCCGGGGATCTGGCCGAGGCCGAACGCCGCCTCGCCGCAGGCGATTAGTTCGGGATCAGCCGGTGCGGGGAATGCGGCCCTCGATCGGGTAGGCGGGGTCGGTGTAGCCCGGCGTCGAGGGGTGACCCGGGGCAACCAGTGAATCGATCAGCGCCTCGTCCTCGGGCGCGAACGGCTTGTCCAGCGCATCCAGGTAATCCTGCCACTGGGCTTCGGTGCGGGGTCCGGCGATCGCGGCTGTCACCAGCTTGTTGTTGAGCACCCAGTTGAGCGCGAACTGGCCGGCAGTCATGCCCCGGGCCTCGGCGTGGGCCTTGATGGTCTTCGCCGCCACGAGCGATTCGCGGCGCCATTCGCTCTCCAACAGGCGCGGATCCTGGCGGCCAGCGCCGGTGTCGGCAGCCGGCGAAGCGTCTGGGTCGTACTTGCCCGTCAAAATCCCCCGCGCAATCGGACTGTAGGGCACAACCCCGAGCCTGTAGTAGGCGCAAGCTGGAAGGTGCTCGACCTCGGGCAATCGGTTCATCGCGTTGTAGTACGGTTGGCTGGCCGCCGGCCGGTCGATACCGTGGCGATCGCACAGCGCGCAGATTTCGGCGATGCGCCAACTGCGGTAGTTGGAGATCCCGAAATAGCGGATCTTGCCCTGTCGCACGAGGTCGGCGAGCGCGCGCACTGTCTCGCCTAGCGAGGTCTCGTGGTCCTCGCGGTGGAGGTAGTAGATGTCGATGTAGTCGGTGCCGAGTCGGGCCAGACTCTCCTCCGCCGCCTGCATGACCCACTTGCGCGAGAGCCCGCGCCGGTTGGGGCCCTCGCCCGACGGCACCGCGAGCTTGGTCGCGAGCACCCACCAATCGCGCTCGGCGGTGATGGCGGCGCCGGTAATCTCCTCGGACCGGCTGGCGCTGTAGCCATCGGCGGTATCGATGAAATTGATGCCGGCGGCCCGGGCGCTGGCGACGATGCGCTCAGCGGTCGGTTGATCGGTGCGCCCGCCGAACATCATCGTGCCGAGACACAGCGGCGAGACCTTAAGGCCGCTGGCCCCGAGGCGGCGATACTTCATGGCCGGAGGGCGTGGACGAGTTGTTCGCTAGCGCTGGCCGCGCGAGCCGTACTCGCGCTCGACGCGGATGACGACGCGCCGGTTCTCAGCCTGGTTCTCCGGGATCGGCAGGCCGAACTCATCGCGGTTCTCGACGAGCTGCTGGGTATCGGCAAAGCCGATCGCCGTCAGCCGCTCAGGCACGACACCACGGCTGATGAGGAAACGAACAACGCTCGAGGCGCGGCCCGCCGAGAGCTCCCAGTTGCTGGGGAACTGCGTTGTGCTGATCGGCACGTCGTCGGTGTGCCCCTCGACCTCGATCCGGTAGTTGTCGATACCCATGAAGGCAACCAGCTGCGCCACCCGATCGAGAAGCGGAACGGCCTCGGGCAGGATGTCGGCCGAGCCCGGCGCGAACATCCGGCCGCTCTTGAAATCGAAGGTAACCCCCCGGCGCGTCGACTTGACCTGGGTCTGCTCGCCCGCGGCCCGCGAGATCGCGGTTAGCTCCTGGCGGACATCCTGGAACGGCAGCGACTCCTGCTCGCCGGTCAGCTTCTCCCTGATGCCGCCGGTTACCTCTTCGAACCGCTCTTGGCTCGGCTCGGAGATCGAGAACATCACAACGAAAAATGCCATCAGCAGCGTGATGGCATCGGCATACGTGACGAGCCAGTCCTCTGATACTTCTTCTTCTGGTTCGCTGTCGAGAGCGTTGCTCATGGCGAGTCAGTGCCGGCGGGTGCGAGGCTCGGATACGACATTTAGGCCGCTTCGGCCTGGTCGGCGCCGCCCTTCTTGTCGATCGAGTAGTGAATCTTCGGATCGAGGTAGGAGTTCATGCGATCCTGGATGTAGCGTGGGCTCCGGTTCTCCGACAGCATCGCGAGGCTCTCGCCAATCAGGTAGTTGCGGAAGCGCAGGATGCTCTCCTTCTGGGAGAGCTTGCTGGCCGCTGGCATGAACACCATACGGGCGAGCAACACACCGTAAAGCGTGGTCATCAACGCCACCGCGAGGCCCTCGCCCATAGCGCTGGCATCGCCGCCCAAGGTGGACAGCATGACGATCAGGCCGATCAGCGTGCCGATTATTCCGAACGCCGGTGCCGCCGCCGCCATGTTCTTGAGGATGTAGGCCTCGACCATCGAGCGCTAGTATTGGCCGGCGGCGGCGTTGCAGAGCATCGAACGGATCTCATCGCCGCTGTAGCCGGTGATCACCAGCTCAACCCCATAGCGCATGTAGGCATCCTGGCTCTTGGCCGTCTTGATCTCACGCTCGAGCGCCAGAATGCCGTGCTTCTTGACGAGATATCCCCAGCGGATGATCTTGCCGGTCTCGACCGTGAGAGCCTTGCGATCGACCTTGGGCTTGGCGAACAGCGTGCCGACACCCTTCAACGCGTTGAGCACGTACCGTGCCTGGTAGCCGATGAAGGCGGCCGCCAGGGTGCCGCCGAGCACGATCAGCATGCTCGGCCCGCTCAAGAACATTATCGGGTTGTCGGTCGAGATCCCGATCGCGCCGACGAAGAGGCCAACGCCGAAGAGTACACCGAGCAGCGTCGATATCGACATCCATCACCCTCCAAACGCGTATAGCCGGTCCCATCCTCGTGCGGCCAGCCATCGCGGTCCAACCGCGAATTATTCATTCATTATAGCCGGTTAGGGAAGCGTATTCAGCCCCCTGCTGGGTCGACGGTCGAGCGCTCCTGGGGTTCCGAGCGGCGCGAGTCCCAGGCGGCATCGGCGAGACCCATGAGTGCCTTGCGCATCTCGTCGGGCGTCCGCACGGTCGCAGCGAAATCGAGGCGCACGAGCCGGCCGCTGAGCCGGAGGTCGATACCCTCAGGATCGCAGCCGACCATGCGCCAGGGACCGTCGGCCTCGCCGGCGAGCTTGCGGGCGTAAAGCGCGATGGTCTCGGCGTGATCCTCGTTCATGTGGGCGAGTACATCGGCTTCGGCTGCGCCGATCGCGGCGCTGGCGGCCTCGTCGCAGCCGAGATCAGGCCGCTCGATCCAGTGGATTTCGCCGAAGCCGCCGACCATGTGCGCCCGATCGACAGCCACCCGATAGAATGCGAAGTCGGCGAAGTCGACGTATGCCGCGGCGCCCGGGTGACGTCGGAGGAAGCGGGCACGATGGCTTCGGCGAGTCGCTGAGAACAGCGCGACCGAGGATCGTAAGGCGGGGCCCGGTGAGCGGATCCTCGCGCCCCGCGGTGCCATCGAACAGGAGCGAGGCGCGAGGATCCGCTGCGATGTTCCGGGTATGCTCAGCGAGAGTGGAGATTAGAAGTATGGGGCGCGCGTCCTGATCGCAGGCCGCGAGCACCAGCGAGCCATAGGGCGAGCCATCCTCGGCGAGGCGGGTGGACAGCGTCGCCGTGCGCGCTCTACGGACAAGGCGTCGTGCGGCGGCGGCGCGGCGCCCCGTGTCATCGGTCATGGTGCGGCCCTATGCGTTGTCCGGAGTTTGTCGAGAACAAACTGAATTGACCGCTTCAGTTGTGGTTGTTGGGCCAGTGGATAAGGGGTGGGGCGCGGAGCGGCCGTCCCCTTATCCACTGGCCGGTCGCGTCGAAGCGGATCACGCGGCCTGTCTGTGGCTTGTGTTGATGGGCGATCCGTCGGCCTGGTATCGGGCCAGGCAGCGCGGCCCATGGAAGACGGCGAGGGTGCGGTCGGGGTATTCGTGGACCCGGACCCTTGCCTTGACGTAGTGGCGGCGATGGCGGTCGGGCGGGATCGCCAGCACCAGGCGTTTGTAGCGCACGGTGTTGTCGTTGGAGACGGTGCGCTCCTGCTGCACGCAGAGGATGTCGTCGAGGGTACCGGCGAAGGGCACGAAGGCGGTGCCCTCGGCTTCCGGCGGCACCGCGAAGCGGGCGTTGTGGCCTGGCAGGTAGAGCTCCTTGAGGAAGCGGTTGGCCTGGGCCATGTCGGTGATGCCGGCGAGCCTGAGCTCCTGGGGCAGGCGCTTCTGCAGGGTGGCGAACATGCGTTCCGAGCGCCCCCTTGCCTCGGGCGAGTAGGCCGGGATCAGCTCGATGCCGAGCTGGGCCAGGGCGCGGCCGAACTGGGTCGGATTGTCCTTGTCGACCGTGCCGCCGGCCTCAGGGGTGTGCCAGTAGTGGCCGGCGCGGTCGGCATAGAGCGAGCAGAACAGCCCCTTGGCCCGGATCGCCTCGGACACCCCCTGAAAGCTCGACATCGTGCCCTCTTCGGCGACGAAGAAGGCCGAGTAGATCTCACTGGTGGTGTCGTCCATGGTGACGATCAGGTCCCACCACTGATCGGGGACCCACGCGTGGCTTGAGCCGTCTTGATGCAGCATCATGCCGGGCAGCGCGCGGCGCGGCCGCTTGCGCCGGTGCGCCCCGCGCCTGGGCGCCGCCCGTCTTCGCCCATGGGCCTGCAAGCTCAGCCGCACCCAGTTGTAGCTGCGCTTGAAGGCATAGTCCGCGACCAGCTTCTCGTGGAAGTGCTTGGCGGTGAAGTCCCAGTAGCGGGTGTCGAACAGCGCCAACAGCGCCGTCACCTCGTCGACCGCCGCGCGCCGCGCCGAGACCCGGCCCAGACGGCGATCGTAGAGCCCTTCCGCGCCGTCCGCCTCATAGCGGTCGCGCCAGCGCCGGAAGGTGCGCTCTGAAACGCCGAGAACCTCCGCCGCCTCGGCTTGGCTCAAGCAACCCCGATGGGTGCGGCCGTAAACCTCCTCGAACTTCATCAATCTCAGTCCCTGCAACTGCTCTGTCCGGCGCATCCAAACCCTCCATAGCCTGGAGAGCTTCTAAATCCGGACAGATCGTCTGGTACATAAACCGGACATATCGTGTGTTAGTGACATGCGTTATCCGGAGTTATGTGGCCCCGGCGAATGTGTGTCACAATATCGCGCCACGATAGCCGGGCGCGGTCGTGTTGCAAGAGGAGGCCCATGGCCCCCAGAGTCGCCCTCGTCGACGACGATGAGAACATCTTGACGTCGCTATCGATGGCGCTCGAGGCCGAGGGGTTCGACGTGCGCACGTACTCGGACTCGCTCGAGGCGCTGCGAGCGCTGAAAGCGGCACCGCCCGATCTCGTCGTTCTCGACATCAAGATGCCGCGCATGGACGGCATGGAGCTGCTCAACCAGCTGAGGCGGACGAGTGAGGTGCCCTCGATCTTCCTCACCTCCAAGGGAGACGAGATCGACGAGGTGCTCGGTCTCAAGATGGGTGCCGACGACTACATCGCGAAACCGTTCTCCCAGCGGCTGCTGATCGAGCGCATTCGCACGGTGCTGCGGCGGGCCGAGGCGCGCAGGGGCGCCGATGGGGAGAAGCCTGTGCAGCCGATCGTGCGCGGCGAGTTGGTGCTCGAGCCTTCCCGCCATCTCTGCACTTGGAAGGGCGAGCCGCTGGCGCTGACCGTCACCGAGTACCTCATCCTGCGCTCGCTGGCCTCGCGACCGGGCCACGTCAAGACCCGCGACCAGCTCATGGATGCGGCCTACGACGAGCAGTTCTATGTCGATGATCGGACCATCGACAGCCACATCAAACGACTCCGGCGCAAGTTCAAGGTAGTCGATCCCGTGTTCTCCAACATCGAGACGCTGTACGGCCTTGGCTATCGCTATCGGGAAGTCTAGCGCCCGAGACCCGCGCCGTGGCGGCTGAAGCCGAGCGAGAGCTTGCTGTCGGCCAACGCCGCCCCGGCGATGCGGCCGAGGTCCGTGTCGACGCCGGCGCGATCCGCCATCGCGGGCCGATGTCCTTGCTCACCTGGCGCATCCTCGCGCTCAACGTACTGGCGCTGGGCATGCTCGTTGCAGGACTCCTGTTTATCGGCGACTACCGCGACGGCCTGATCGAGGCCAAGATCGAGGCGCTGACGACCCAGGCGGCGATCATCTCCGGAGCCCTTGGCGAAAGCGCGCTGGCCGACGGTGCCGGGCCGACCGCTCTCGATACCATGACGGCGCGCCAAATGGTGCGTCGCATGGCCGAACCGGCGGCAACCCGGGCCCTTTTGTTTGCGCTGGACGGCGATCTCCTGGCCGACAGCCGGCGTCTGGCCGAAGGCGGGCGGCTGGTCGAGACGCGGCCCTTGGGGCCACCAACGGCCCCCGGCTGGGCGCTGAGGCAGGTCAATGCGGCCTACGATTGGATCGTCGGGCGCTCGCCGTGGCGGCCGGTGGTGCCGGCGTACCGCGAGGCGGCCGAACCGGTGGCCGCCGACTTCCCTGAAGCCATGGCGGCGCTGCAGGGACAGGACGCGAGCGGGCTCCGGCTCAGCGAGGGCACCGTCATTCTGACCGTCGCCGTGCCCGTCCAAGGTTTCAAGCAGATCGTCGGCGCGCTCATGCTGCAGACCAATACCGCCGATGTTGATGCGAGCGTGCGCGCGGTTCGCTTGGCCATCCTCGGCGTCTCGGCGCTGGCGCTCGGCGTGACCGTGCTGCTCTCGCTCTACCTCGCCGGCACCATCGCGCGGCCGATTCGCCGCCTCGCCGAGGCCGCCCAGCGGGTGCAGCATGGCAAGACCGGCCGGGTGCCGATCCCCGACTTCACGCGGCGGCGGGACGAGATCGGCGATCTCTCGGGTGCGCTGCACGAGATGACCATAGAGCTCTATCAGCGTGTCGATGCGATCGAGGCGTTTGCGGCCGACGTCGCACACGAACTCAAGAATCCGCTCACCTCGCTGCGGAGCGCCATCGAGGGCATCGAGATCCTCGACGATGAGGCCCAGCGGCTCCGGCTCATCGGCATTCTCAAGCACGATATTGGCCGGATAGATCGCCTGATTACCGAAATTTCGGGCGCATCGCGGCTCGATGCCGAGCTGTCGCGGGCTGAGTTCGTTCCGGTCCAGCTTGACGCCTTGCTGAAGACCCTGGTGGAGGTGTACGGCGCCACCGCCGCCAACGAGGGTGTCGACCTCAGGCTCGAGCTCGGCGACGGCTCCCCGCTCGTAGTCGACGGAATCGAGCACCGTCTTGGCCAGATCGCGCGGAACCTGGTCGACAATGCCGTCTCATTCAGCCCGCCCGACACAATGATCACCGTGCGTGCCAACCGCACCCGCGGTGTCATGCGCTTCAGTGTCGAAGACGAGGGACCGGGGCTGCCCGAAGACGCGCTCGACCATATATTCGAGCGCTTCTACACCGAACGGCGCCGCGGCGAGCAGTTCGGCTTGCATTCGGGCCTCGGGCTAAGCATCTGCCGCAGCATCGCCGAGGCCCACGGCGGGACGATCCGAGCGGAGAACCGGCGCGGTAGCGACGGCGAGGTGCTCGGAGCGCGCTTCGTGGTCGAGCTGCCGGCCAGCGCCGCCGCGGCGCACCGTTGACTCGGGCCATCGGAACTCGCACCTTCGCTAGGCATGGAGACGGTGCACGGCACCTGTGTCGAGATCGGCGGACGTGCCGTCCTGCTGCGCGGCCCGCCCGGCAGCGGCAAGTCGGATCTCGCACTCCGCCTGATCGAATGCGGCGCTCGGCTCGTTGCTGACGATCGCGTCGTGCTGCACGGCGAGGAGGGCGTTTTGTATGCTTTCACGCCGCCCGCGATCGCCGGCACCATCGAGGTGCGCGGCGTTGGTCTTCTGCGAGTGCCGTTCGCGCCCACGACACGGCTACGGCTTGCCGTCGATCTTGTTGGGTCGCCGGTGTCCGAACGCCTGCCGGACGCGTCCCGCTGCTGCTACGACGGGATCGTCCTGCCGTTGATCGCGCTGGCGCCATTCGAGGCCTCGGCCGCCGCTAAGCTCCGCCTCGCTGTGGCGCGGCCATGGCCGGCTGCGGTGGGCGATCAGAAAGGGTGAGGGTGCAGGACACGACAGCGGAACGAACGCGGGTGTTGTTGGTCACGGGGATGTCGGGGGCGGGCAAGTCCACCGCCATCAAGATGCTCGAGGATCTCGGGTACGAGACGGTGGATAACGTGCCGCTCTCTCTCGTGACTAATCTATTGGGCCCCCCCGACCGGGCCAGCCCGCGTCACGGGCACGGCGGCCTGGCCGCCGCAATCGATATCCGGACCCGCGATTTCACGGCCGCGAGCTTCCTCGAACAGCTGGCGCCGCTTCTTTCGCGCCGCGACCTCGATGTCAGCCTGGCCTTCTTCGACTGCGATGACGACATGCTGACCAAGCGCTACACCGAGACCCGACGTCGCCATCCGCTGGCCGAAGACCGGCCGCTGATGGATGGAATCGTACTGGAGCGCGCGCTGATCGCCCCGCTTCGCGACCGCGCCGATTTGGTTATCGATACGAGCCAGTACGCGATTCCCGACTTGCGCCGGGTGCTCGACGGCCATTTTCGGCTGGACGCCGGGCCGGCGCTCGCCATTGCACTGACATCGTTCGCCTTTCGCCGCGGCTTGCCGCGGGAAGCCGATCTCGTGTTCGACGTTCGCTTCCTCGCCAATCCACACTATGTCGAGAGCCTGCGCGCCCTCACCGGGCGCGATCCGGCGGTTGCCTCGTTCGTCGCGGCCGATCCGGTGTACGCCGGCTTCTACGACCGGCTCGAGGAGCTGATCATGCTGCTGCTCCCCTACTATGAGCGTGAGGGAAAAACATACCTGACGATTGCCGTGGGGTGCACGGGAGGCCGCCACCGCTCGGTCCACATCGTTGAGCGCTTGGCTGCGCGGCTGACGGACGCTGACTATGCCGCCGACATCCGACACCGCGACATGGACACTCCGGTAGCCTAGACTCAACCGCACCACATGGTTGGGGACCCCGTGATCGGAATAGTAATCGTTACGCACGGGCGGCTGGCCGAAGAACTCATCGCTGCGACCGAGCACATCCTCGTGCAAGCCGACGGTGGCCGCATCGCCGCGCTCTTGGACGACTTCAACGGCGTGGCGTGAGGGCCGGCAGCGCGGCGTTTTGGCTTAATCTGTTGGCGAGACGCTGCTATAAGCCCGCGGGACCAGCCGTCAGCGGGGTCGGTCCGGCGCACCACAGGAGCAAGCATGAACACGTTCACCGACTACAAGGTCGCAGACACCGGACTTGCCGATTGGGGCCGTCGGGAGGTCGCAATCGCCGAGACCGAGATGCCGGGCCTGATGGCGCTGCGCGAAGAGTACGCCACCAGCAAGCCGCTCACGGGCGCCCGCATCGCCGGCTGTCTGCACATGACAATCCAGACCGCCGTGCTGATCGAGACTCTGATCGCCCTCGGCGCCGAGGTGCGCTGGAGCTCGTGCAACATTTTCTCGACCCAGGACCATGCCGCAGCGGCCATCGCCGCCGTTGGGGTCCCGGTGTTCGCCTGGAAGGACGAGAGCGAAGAGGAGTTCTGGTGGTGCATCGACCAGACCATCGTCGCGGGTAACGGCTGGCGCCCCAACATGATCCTCGACGACGGCGGCGACCTAACCAAGGTCATGCACGACAGCCACCCCGACCTGATGGCTGATGTGCGGGGCCTGAGCGAGGAGACCACCACGGGTGTCCACCGCCTTTACGAGATGGAGAAAGCGAAGACGCTGCTCACACCGGCCATCAACGTCAACGACTCGGTCACCAAGTCCAAGTTCGACAACCTCTACGGCTGTCGCGAGAGCCTGGTCGATGGCATCAAGCGGGCGACCGATGTCATGCTGGCGGGCAAGATCGCCGTGGTCGCCGGCTACGGCGATGTCGGCAAGGGCTCCGCAGCCAGCCTGCGCGGGCAGGGCGCGAGGGTCATGATCACCGAGATCGATCCGATCTGCGCCCTGCAGGCCGCCATGGAAGGCTATCAGGTGATCCCGATGGACGATGCTGCCGCCATCGGCGATATCTTCGTCACCGCGACCGGCAATCTCGACGTGATCACCGTCGAGCATATGCGTCAGATGAGGGACCGGGCGATCGTCTGCAACATCGGCCACTTCGATTCGGAGATCCAGATCGAGGGCCTGCGCAACTACCCCTGGCATGAGGTTAAGCCGCAGGTCCACGAGGTCGAGTTCCCTGACGGCAAGCGCCTGATCGTCCTCGCCGAAGGGCGATTGGTGAACCTCGGCTGCGCCACCGGGCATCCGAGCTTTGTGATGAGCGCATCCTTCACCAATCAAGTGCTCGCCCAGATCGAGCTCTGGCACAATACGGGCTCGTACGAGAAGAAGGTTTACGTTCTGCCCAAACACCTCGACGAGCGGGTCGCGCGCCTCCACCTCGACAAGCTCGGAGTCAAGCTGACCGCGTTGACCCCGGCCCAGGCCGACTACATCGGCGTGCCGAAAGAGGGACCATTCAAGCCGGATTACTACCGCTACTGATCGATCGCGCGCCGTCGCGGGGTATCGCGCGAGCCGGCCGACCGCTCGTCGATGACCGCAGTTGCGGAAGGACTGAGCGCGCGCTACAAGCCCGCCATGGCGAGCGTCGCGCTGGTGCGCGAGACAACGCGGGAGCTTCGGGACCTCGCTGCCACCGAAGCGCTGGCAGGACGCGTTGCCGCGATCGCCCGGACCGGCGATGTCATCGGGTTAAGCGGCGCGCTCGGTGCTGGCAAGACCACCTTCGCACGTTTTTTCATCGTGGCGCGCGGCGGGGCGGAGGAGGTGCCGAGCCCGACCTTCAGCCTGGTTCAGATCTACCCGCTGGCAGGCGCGAGTGTCTGGCACATCGATCTCTATCGGTTGCAGCGCGCGGAAGAAGCCTTCGAGCTGGGGATCGAAGACGCGTTCGACGACGGGATCTCGCTGATCGAGTGGCCCGAGCGCATGGTTGCCCACCTGCCGGCCGACTGGTTAGAGATCGCCTTTTCTTGGGGTGATGAGCCGACGGCGCGGCGCGTGAGCTTGCGGGGCCACGGCGCCTGGGCGGCGCGCCTCGCAGCCGTTGCCAGCGATGACTGAGCGGGAGCGGGCGACCGGCGCGTTCCTCGACGCCGCCGGGTGGGGCGGCATCCCCCGCGCCGCGCTCGCCGGCGATGCCTCGGACCGGCGCTATGAGCGTTTGGTCGACGGTGGGCGTCGTGCTGTCTTGATGGATGCACGTACAGGCGATGCGGCGCGCCCGTTCGCGGCCATGGCCGCCTGGCTCCGCGCGGCCGGCTACAGTGCACCGGAGATCTTAGCGGCTGACCTCGGCGGCGGCTTGCTCCTGTGCGAGGACCTCGGCGATGACCTGTTTGCCCGCATCGCCGCGACGGGCGGGGACGTGATGCCGCTGTACGCGGCCGCGGTCGATCTGTTGGTCGATCTGCACCGCCGTCCATCGCCCGACCTGCCGCCATACGATGCGGCGAGATTGCTGGAGGAGACCGGCCGGTTTCTGCTGTGGTACGTGCCGGCGGTGACCGGCGTCGAGGCGAGCGCCGAGATGCGCGAGAGCTTCGATGCGTTGTGGCGCGGCCTGGTCGCCGAGGCGAGCGCCGACGAGAAGGTCGTCGTCCTTCGGGACTATCATGCCGAGAACCTAATTTGGCTGCCCGGTCGCAAAGCCCACGCGCGGGTCGGACTCCTCGATTTCCAGGATGCGGTGGTCGGACCGCGCGCCTACGATCTCGTCTCGCTGTTGGAGGACGCTCGCCGAGATGTCGACTTAGAGCTGACCGCCGCGATGACTGCCCGCTACCTTGCCGCTACCGGGCTCAAAAACGACGGGTTTCGGCGCGCCTATGCGATACTCGGCGCCCAGCGCAACACCAAGATCATCGGCGTGTTCACCCGGCTATGGCGGCGCGATGGCAATCCGCAATATCTTCACCTCATTCCGCGCGTCTGGGCCCTCTTGGAGCGCGATCTCGCCGATCCGACATTGGCTGCGGCACGCCAATGGTACGACCGCCATATCCCGGTGCGGCTGCGTATTGCGCCGCAGCCTGAGCCCGAACGCCTCGCCAGTCCGGCATGAGCTCGCGCCGCCCGAGTCCTGACGTGCGCACCGCGATGGTGCTCGCCGCCGGAGATGGACGCCGCATGCGGCCGCTGACCAAGGATCGACCCAAGGCGCTGGTCAAGGTCGCCGGGCGGCCGATGATCGACCGCATTCTCGACAGCCTGAGTGCGGCCGGCATCGAGGAAACGGTAGTCAACCTGCACTACAAGGCGGACATGCTGCGTACGCATCTCGTGGGGCGCAAAAAACCCATCGTGGATTTCTCGGATGAGAGAGCGGCCCGGCTGGATACCGGCGGCGGCGTCGCCCGCGCGCTGCCACAACTCGGCGCCGGGCCCTTCGTCGTCGTCAACGGCGATGTCCTGTGGCTGGACGGTGTGCGCAATACCGTACGCAGCCTTATCGAGGCCTGGGACGATGCGCACATGGATGCGCTCCTCCTGCTGCACCCGACGGTGATGGCGGTCGGCTATGACGGGATCGGGGACTATTTCCTGGGCGCCGAAGGTCGCCCTCGCCGCCGCCGCGAGGGCGAAGTTGCACCGTTCACCTTTGCCGGCATTCAGCTACTGCATTCGCGAGTCCTGGAGGGCCTGGGCGATGGGGCGTTCTCCCTCAATCGCGCCTACGACCGCGCCGAAGCGGGCGAGCGCCTTGCCGGGTTGCGCCACGAGGGCATCTGGATGCACGTCGGCCGGCCGAGCGATGTCGCCCTCGCCGAGAAGACGCTGGCCGCCTTTTGAGCCGGTCCGCGGCGATGCGCCGACCTTCCCCTTCGGTGTTCACGATCCCGGGCGGACGGCCCTTCCTCGACGATCTCGCCGTCGGCATTTTGGAGCTCTACGGCGATGACCCGATGGCCCTCGGTCGGGTCACAGTGCTGTTGCCGACCCGTCGGGCGTGTTTTGCACTGGGCGACGCGTTCCTGAGGCAACGCGGCGGCCGGCCGCTGCTCGCACCCGCCATGCGAGCGATCGGCGACATCGACGAGGACGAGCTCGTAGTGGCCGGGCCCTGGCCCGAGGAGAGTGGCGAGGACTTAAGGCTGCCGCCACCGGTACCGCCGCTGCGTCGACAGCTATTGCTTGCGCGACTCGTGCTGGAGATGGACCGCCGGCGCGCTGCCGGGCCGGCCGCGACGGGGCCGCCGATGGACGAAGCCCGGGCTGCCCACTTGGCCGCCGAGCTGGGGCGCCTGTTGGATCAGGTCCAGATCGAGCGATTGTCCTTTGAGGCGCTCGCGAGCCTGGCTCCCGATGACTATGCCGCTCACTGGCAGGTCACCCTCGATTTCCTGAAGATCCTCACCGAACACTGGCCACGCCTGCTTGCCGCCGAGGGGCTCATCGATGCCGTCGATCGGCGCAACCGGCTGATCGCCGCGCAGACCGATGCTTGGCACGCACGGCGGCCGGTCACGCCGGTGATCGCGGCGGGCTCTACCGGCTCGATTCCCGCCACCGCCGAGCTGCTGGCGGTGGTCGCCGGTCTTCCGGTCGGCGCGGTGGTCCTGCCGGCGCTCGATACCGAGCTCGACGCCGAGGCTTGGGCCGCGGTCGATCCGCCGCACCCGCAGTTCGGCCTCAAGCAGCTTCTGGAGCGGCTCAATGTGGCGCGCGAGGACGTGCGCCGGTGGTCGCAATCCGCGGCGAGTGCGAGCGAACCACAGAGCCCGCGCGCGTCCCTGCTGTCTACGGCCTTGCGTCCGGCCGCCGCAGCGCCCGCATGGCGCACCGACATCGCCGCTGAGGCGAGCGCGGGGCTCGGCTGGATCGACTGCCCGGGGCCGCGGGAGGAAGCAGTAACCATCGCGTTGTTGATGCGCGAAGTGCTGGAAACGCCGGGGCACACCGCGGCGCTGATAACACCCGATCGGGCCCTTGCCCGCCGCGTTGCCGTCGAGCTCAAGCGGTGGCGGGTCGATATCGACGATTCCGGCGGCACGCCGCTCGCGAGAACCCCACCTGGTGCCTTTCTGCGGGCGACCGCCGCGCTTTGCGATGAAGGGGCGGCGCCGATCCCACTGCTTGCGGCGCTCAAGCACCCGCTGGCTGCCGGCGGCTTCGCCCCCGGTGTCTTCCGCGCCATGGTCCGTCAGCTCGAGAGGGCGATCCTTCACGGTCCGCGACCGGCGCGCGGTCTGCGGGGCCTACGCGCCGCATGGCAGGCGCGTTCGCGCGCGGCCGAGATGCCGGTACTTGGCCGTTGGCTCGAGGCGTTCGAGGCGGCAGCAACCCCGTTCGCGCAGGCGTTGGCTGCGCCAACCACGACACTCGATGCGCTGCTCAAGGCGCACCTCGCGCTTGCCGAATTTCTCGCGGCCAGCGATGCCGAGCCGGGCGCCGCGCGGTTGTGGGCCGGGGAAGCCGGTGAGGTTGCGGCCGACTTCGTCGATGAGCTCGGCCGGGCGAGCGGATCCATCCCGCGCCTGCGCGGCAGCGCCTACCGCGGTCTGTTTGATGAGGTGATGGTGCCGTGGGTGGTCCGCCCGCGTTATGGCCGCCACCCCCGCCTGCACATTTGGGGACCCTTGGAGGCGCGCCTGCAGCAGGCCTACCTCCTCATCCTCGGGGGGCTCAACGAGGGCGCCTGGCCGACTGCCCCACCGGCCGATCCGTGGATGAGCCGGCCGATGCGGGAAGCCATGGGCTTGCCGCCACCCGATCGCCGCATCGGCCTCGCCGCCCACGATTTCTTCAGCGCCGCCTGCGCGCCGCGGGTGATCTTCACCCGCGCGGAGAAGGTCGACGGCACGCCCACGGTTCCCTCGCGGTGGTTGTTGCGTCTGGAGACGCTGCTCGGGCCCA
Source organism: Alphaproteobacteria bacterium (assembly GCA_965248765.1). Taxonomy (GTDB): domain Bacteria; phylum Pseudomonadota; class Alphaproteobacteria; order VGEJ01; family VGEJ01; genus CBDFKF01. The sequence continues at coordinate 152,662 of CBDFKF010000002.1, read as the reverse complement.
GACGGCTCCGCGCGATCAAAGAATCCGGCCAGCGGCTAGCCGCCTGGCACCGAGCCCTCGATCTACCACCGCGGGTGCAGACCATCGCGCCGCCGGCGCCCCGCCCGCCGGTGTCGGCACGCCCACGCCGACTGCGCGCGACCGAGATCGAGAAATGGATGCGCGACCCTTACGCAATCTACGCGCGCCGTATCCTTGGTCTGGAGGTATTGGCCCCCCTCGATCAGGAGCCCGGCGCCGCCGAGCGCGGGATCTTCGTGCATGCCGCGCTCGATACCTTCGTGCGCCGTTGGCCGCAGGAGCTGCCGCCGGATGCGCTGGATCAGCTCTTGGAGATCGGGCGGGAGATCCTTGGGAGCGCCCGCAACCAGCCCGGCATAGCGGCCTTTTGGTGGCCGCGGTTCGAACGCTTGGCGAAAGCCTTGATCGCCGCCGAGACTGAGCGCCGCGGAGGGTTGCGCAGCATCCTGAGCGAGTGCGAGGGGCGGCTCTCTCTAGGCGGTCCGGCTGGCCCCTTCACCATCAGCGCCAAAGCCGACCGTATCGAATCGCGCGGCGACGGCACGGTCGCGCTCATCGACTACAAGACCGGGTCGGTGCCCCAGCAGAATGCGGTCACCGCCGGGCTTTCGCCGCAGTTGCCGATCGAGGCGGTCATCGCTGGGGCCGGCGGCTTCGATGGCTTGGTAGCGGCCCCGGTCGCGGAGCTGGCTTACTGGCGCTTGACCGGCAGCTATCCCCCAGCCGAATTCAAGCCTCTGCTCCACGACGCCGAGGAACTGCGGCGCGAGGCGGCGCTGGGCCTCAACGCGCTGATCGAAGCGTTCGATGACGAGACGACGCCGTATCTCGCGGTGCCTCGGCCCGACCATGCGCCCCGCTACAATGACTATGAGCACCTCGAGCGCACCCGCGAGTGGACCGCGGTCGGCGAGGAGGATGACCCGTGATCAGCGCGCAACGGCGCGGCGCCGATCCCGGCGCATCGGTGTGGGTGTCGGCCTCGGCCGGCACTGGCAAGACCCACGTGCTGACCGACCGGGTCCTACGTTTGTTGCTCGCGGGCACCCCACCACCGCGAATCCTGTGCCTGACCTTCACCAAGGCGGCGGCTGCCGAGATGGCCAATCGCATCTATGAGCGGCTGAGCGCCTGGGCCCGTGCCGACGGCGGTGCGCTGCGAGCGGACCTCGAGTTGCTCGGCGATGCCGAGCCGTTCGAGGAGAAGGCGGCTCTGGCGCAGCGGCTGTTCGCCCAGGTCCTCGATGCGCCCGGAGGCTTGAGGATCGAGACTATCCACGCGTTCTGCGATTCGCTCCTGGCCCGGTTTCCGCTCGAAGCTGGCCTGCCGCCGCACTTCGCCGTGACTGATGAGCGCACCGCGGCGGAGCTTTTGGAGCTTGCTATCGACGAGGTGCTCGGGGAGGCGCGCGATGCCGGCCGCGCGCCGCTTACCGCGGCGCTCTCGACGATCAGCGCTCACGTCCACGAGCGTGCGTTCATTGATCTGATGACGGAGCTCTTGGCCGAGCGGGGACGCCTGCGCCAAATGCTCGATGGCTCGCTCGAAAGCGCTCTTGGCGGGGTGCAGCGAGCGCTCGGCGTGGAAGCGGATGAGAACGAGGCAATGGTTGTTGCCGCGGCCTGCGCCGACGATGGGATCGATACCGCGGCGCTCGCGCGCGCCGTGCAGGTGCTGGCTGCCGGCAGCGCCGGGGATCGAGCCCGCGGCGCAACGATTGCCGCGTGGCTCGATGCGCCCGAGCGCCGTGCAGAGCGCTTCGCCGATTATCTTCGCGCCTTCTTCACCGCCGAGGACCAGCGGCGCCAACGCCTGATATCGCGGCGGGCAGCCGAGGCCTCGCCCGAGGCCGAAGCTGCGCTTGCGGTTGAGGCCGAGCGCCTTGGCACGGTCGTCGAACGCTGCAAAACGCTTACGGTGGCGAACGCCACGGCAGCGGTGCTGCGGGTCGGCACGGCGCTGGATGAGGCTTATGAGGGCATCAAGCGGCGCCACGCCCGACTCGACTACGACGATCTCATTCTGCATGCCTCGGCGCTGGTGCGCCGGCCGTCGATCGCGCCCTGGGTCCTGTACAAGCTCGATGGCGGGTTGGACCACATCTTGATCGACGAGGCACAGGACACCAACGCCGATCAGTGGCGGATCATCGGCGCCCTGGCCGACGAGTTCTTCGCCGGGCACGGCGCGCGCGAGGTCCGGCGCACTTTGTTCGCGGTCGGCGATACCAAGCAGTCGATCTACAGCTTTCAGCGCGCCGATCCATCCCAGTTCGCCGGTTGGCGATCCCACTTCCAGAGCCGGGTGGAGGGGGCGGAGGAGATTTGGCGCCCCGTCGATCTAGTCACCTCGTACCGCTCAAGCGGGCCGGTGCTCGGGCTGGTCGACCGGGTGTTTCACGACGCCGAAGCGCGCGATGGCCTTTTGTTCGACGAAGATTGGCTCGACCACGAGTCGCACCGGAAGGGGCAGGCCGGCCTGGTCGAGCTGTGGCCAGTCGAGGAGCCGAGCGCACCAGCCGAGATCGGCCGCTGGGAGCTGCCGCTCTCGCGCAGCGGCGGCGAGCGTCCGGCGGCGCGCCTGGCCCGCCGCATCGCCGACTGCATCACCGACTGGCTCCAGAACGGAGAACTCCTACCCTCGCGCGGCCGTGCGGTGGTCCCCGGGGACATCATGATCCTGGTGCAACGGCGTTCGCAGTTCCTCGAAGAAATGGTGCGCGCGCTGAAGGCCGAGGAAATCCCGGTGGCCGGCACCGACCGCATGGTCTTGAGCGAGCAGATTGCTGTGATGGATCTGATGGCGCTCGGGCGCTTCGTGCTGCTGCCGGAGGACGATCTCACACTCGCCGTCGTGCTCAAGAGCCCCTTGGTCGGCTGGAGCGAGGAGCAGCTGTACGCGCTGGCCCAACCGCGCGGCGAGCGCACGTTATGGCAGGCCCTCGTTGCCGCCAAGGACGAGAGCGACCATGGTCGGGCGGCGCACGCCTATCTGAGCCACTGGCTGGGGCGTGCCGACTTTCTCCCCCCCTACGAGTTCTACGCCGAAGTGCTGGGTGCGGGTGGCGGCCGGCGAGCGCTGCTCGCACGCCTCGGCGAGCAAGCCAACGAGCCGATCGATGAGTTCCTGGCCCGGGCGCTTGAATATGAGCGATCGGGCGTACCGAGCCTGCAGGGGTTCCTGCATTGGCTCGAGGCCGGGCGCGCGGAGGTCAAGCGCGATCTCGAGCACGGGCGCAATGAGGTTCGGGTGATGACGGTGCACGGGGCGAAGGGGCTGCAGGCGCCGATCGTGTTCCTGCCCGATACCTGCCGGGTGCCGAACCAGGACGAGCGGCTGTTGTGGCTCGGCGAGGCAGGGCCCGTGGTGTGGCCGGTCCGCCGCGAATACGAGGATGAGTTGTGCCGCAGCGCACGCGCGGCCGCACGGCACCGGCGCGATCAGGAGTATCGCCGCCTCCTCTATGTGGCGCTCACCCGGGCCGAGGATAGGCTCTACATTGCCGGTTGGGAGACCCGGAACCGGCGGCGCGATCACTGCTGGTACAACCTCCTGCGTCGTGGCCTCGAGCCGATTGCGGATCCGTTCGAGACTGCCCACGGCCGCATCGGCCTCCGGCTCGAATCGCCCCAGGAGGAGCCGCCCGATCGTGCGACCGGGGCGACGGATACCGCCCTCGAAGAGCCGGCAATGCCCCCCTGGTTGCACCAGCCGGCGCCGCCCGAGGCGAGCCCAGGGCCGCGGCTCGTACCCTCGCGCCCCGAGGGCGAGGAGCCACCGGTCCGCGCCCCAACGGGTGGCGACGATGATCCCGCCAGGCGCCGCGGGAGTCTGGTCCATCGGCTGCTTCAAACGCTGCCTGATCTGCCGGCCGACGAGCGTGACGCGGCGGCTACCCGCTTCCTGGCCAATCCGGCGTGGCGGCTTACGCCGAAGGCTCAGACCGAGGTCGCGGCGGAGACGCTCGCGATCCTCGAAGAGGGAACGTTGGCACCGCTGTTCGGTCCCGGCTCGCGCGCGGAGGTGGCGGTGATAGGCACCGTCGGTGAGAGCGTGATCAGTGGTCGAGTAGATCGGCTGGCGATCGGTGATCGCGAGGTCCTGATCGTCGATTACAAGACAAACCGACCAGCGCCGGCCGATGAGAGCGCGGTCTCGCCTACTTACCTGGGACAAATGGCCGCCTATCGAGCTCTCCTGGCTGAGATCTATCCTGCAAAAACAATACGTTGTGCGCTGGTGTGGACGGAGGGGCCGCGGCTGATGGAACTGCGCGATGCCCGGCTCGATTCCTGTGCGCCTTGACGGCCGGTGGGGCGAACCCTAGATTCGAAGGTAGCCTAGCCGATGAGAATAAACCAAAAACATCGATCGACGCGGGCGACCGACCGTCTTGTTGAGGCCCGAATCTGGGGCCGCGTCTGCCAGGAATTCCCAGGGGACCATCTCATGAGCATCACCGCCGTAACCGACGATTCCTTCGACCAGGACGTCCTTCAGGCGTCCGATCCGGTTCTTGTCGACTATTGGGCTGAGTGGTGTGCGCCCTGCAAGCAAATCGCGCCGCATCTCGAGGAGATCGCCAAGGAGATGGATGGCCGTTTGACCATCGCCAAGGTCAATATCGACGAGAATCCGGTGACGCCGACCAAGTTCGGCGTGCGCGGCATCCCCACACTGATGCTGTTCAAGGATGGTCAGGTGGCGGGAACCAAGGTGGGTGCGTTGCCCAAGAGCAAGCTCGCGGAGTGGATCAAGTCGGTTATCTGAGGCCGCCGCGGCGGCCGTTCGCCGCCAGCACTTGGCCCGCCAGGTAAAGCGAGCCGCAGATCAGCACCCGCGGCCGCTTGAACGCGGCTGCGATACAGCGTAGCGCCTGACTCACCGATCGCGCGGGTTCCGCCGAAATGCCTGCGGCCGCAGCGACGGTCGCGGTTTGCACCGCCGTCTGCGCTGCGCTCTCACCGGGGATGGGGACGCCGTAGGCGGCCGTCACAAGCGGCGCCAACGGCGCGAAGAACCCCGTCACGTCCTTCGTTTCGAGCATGCCGATAACGAGAACGAGCGGGCGCGTATCGGCGCGCCCGGCGCACCAACGCGCGACGGCGGCTGCGGCGGCGGGGTTGTGGCCGCCATCGAGCCAGAGCTCGGCGTCGCTCGGCAGTAGCGCTCGCAGCGGCCCCGCCGCCAACTGTTGAAGGCGTGCCGGCCACTCGACCCGACGCAAGCCCGTTGCCATGGCGTGGCAATCCACGGGAAAGTCGTCAAGCGCATCGAGACAGGCGAGGGCGAGGCCGGCGTTGTCGATCTGGTGATCGCCAGCGAGGTTGGGGCGCGGCAGCTCAATGAATCGGTCCTCGATTCGCACAACCATGGCTTCGCTGGTGGCGCGAGCGGTCCAGCGGCCGTGCCAGGGTCCCCGACGGCCGTGGCGGAGCAGGGGGGCTGGCGCGGCGCGCGCGCGTCGTGCGATGACCCGAGTAGCCGCCGGTGGTTGCGGTCCGATGACCGCGGGTACGCCGGGCTTGAGGATGGCTGCCTTCTCGGCGGCGATGGCGGCCAGACTCTCGCCGAGGTAGTGCTGATGATCGAGGGCGATCGGGGTTATGACGCAGAGGCGCGGGCGGGCGACGACATTGGTCGCGTCCAACCGGCCACCGAGGCCGACCTCCAGCAGCAGGACGTCGGCGGGCTCGCGCGAAAACGCGAGGAGCGCCGCCGCCGTGGTGATCTCGAAATAGGTGATTGGCTCGCCGCCGTTCGCCGCTTCGCACTCCTCGAGCACCGCGGCGAGCGCATCCTCGCCGATGATGCCGTCGCTCAAGCTGACGCGCTCGGCGAAACGGACTAGATGGGGCGATGTGTACGCCTGGACGCGGTATTCAGCGGCCTCGAGCATGGCGCGCAGAGTGGCGATGACCGATCCCTTGCCGTTGGTCCCGGCGACGTGGACGACCGGTGCCAGGCGAGTCTCGGGATGGTCGAGCCGACCGAGCAGCCGCCACATGCGGTCGAGGGAGAGATCAATGAGCTTTGGGTGCAGCCGCAGGAGGCGGCTGAGGACCACATCGCTAGTCAGGGAGAGACGCTCCCCTGCGGCGCGGGAAGTGGTGGCAGCGGTGCGGTCGCCGGCGCCTCCGTCTCGGTCGCGGCCGGCGCTTGGGCATAGGGTCGGCGCATGATGTCCAGGACGCGGACCAGGGTCGGCCGCAGCTCCTGGCGCGAAACAACCATGTCGAGCATGCCGTGCTCGAGGAGGTATTCAGCGCGCTGAAAGCCCTCAGGCAGCTTCTCGCGAATCGTATTCTCGATCACCCGTGGGCCAGCAAAGCCGATCAGGGCGCGCGGTTCGGCAATGGTGATGTCGCCGAGCATGGCGAACGATGCGGTCACCCCGCCGGTGGTCGGATCGGTCATCACACTGATGTAGGGCAGGCCCGCCTCGCGCACCTCGGCGATGGCAATGGTCGTGCGCGGCATCTGCATCAGCGAGAGAATGCCCTCTTGCATGCGCGCGCCGCCAGCGGCCGAGATGGCGATCAGGCTCGCCTCCTGCAGGATCGCAAGGCGCGATGCCGCCAGCATCGCCTCGCCGGTCGCGAGCCCCATCGATCCCCCCATGAACGCAAAGTTCTGACAGGCGATGACCACGGCAAGGCCGTCCATGGTGCCGTGAGCGACCGCGATCGCTTCGTTCTCGCCGGTCTTCTGCCGGGTTTCGCGCAGGCGCTCGACGTAGCGTTCCTCGTCGCGGAACTTGAGCGGGTCCACCGGGACTTCGGGCAGCTCGATGCGCTGAAAGCTGCCGGCATCGAACAGCGAGTCGAAGCGTTCGGTCGGGCCGATTCGCAAGTGATGATCGCAATGGGGACAGACGTGTAGATTGGCCACCAGATCGCGGTGGAAGATCATCTGGCTGCACTCGGCGCAGTTGACCCAGAGGTTCTCGGGCGTATCGCGCTTGCGCACTAGCGCCTGGATGCGCGGACGCACGAAGTTCGAGAGCCAGCTCACGCCACCGCCTTCCGAGCCTGGCGGGCGCCGGCGGCGAGTTCATCGACGAAGCCGAGGACATCATCGACGAGGCCTGCCCGTGGCCGCCCGTTCTCGTCGAGCCCGCGACCCACGCGGTCGACGAGCGCCGAGCCGACGACGGCGGCCTCGGCGAACTCGGCGATCGCCGCGGTCTGGGCCGGGGTCTTGATGCCGAAACCGACGGCAATCGGCAGGTCGGTGTGGCGATGTAGGCGATCGACCGCGGCGGCGACGCTCACGAGCTCGGGCGATTTCGCACCGGTGATGCCGGCGACCGAGACGTAGTAGAGAAAGCCCGAGGTGTTGGTGAGGACTTTTGGCAGGCGACGCTCATCGGTCGTCGGCGTCGCCAGCCGGATGAAATGGAGCCCGGCGTCGATGGCGGGGAGGCAAAGCTCGGTGTCTTCCTCGGGCGGCAGGTCGACGACGATGATGCCGTCGACGCCGCAGTCCAGGGCATCGGCGAGGAAGCGCTCGCGGCCGTAGATGTAGATTGGGTTGTAGTAACCCATCAGCACGATCGGCGTGGCATCGTCCTCGGCGCGAAAGCGCCGCACCAGGGCAAGCGTACCGTGCATGGTCGCGCCGGCGCGCAACGCCCTCAAGCCCGAGGCCTGGATGGACGGTCCATCCGCCATGGGATCGGTGAATGGCATCCCCAGCTCGATGACATCGGCGCCGGCGCCGGGCAGGCCGCGCATGATCTCGTAGCTGGTCTCGTGATCGGGGTCGCCCGCACTGATGAAGGTGATGAGGCCGGCACGGCCAGCCGACCGCAGCGCCGCGAAACGTCTGTTAATGCGGCTCTCGCTCACAGACCGTCCCCGAGCGCCTCGGCGACGGTAAAGATGTCCTTATCGCCGCGCCCGCAGAGGTTCATCAGGATGATGTGGTCTTTGGGCAATCCGCCCGCGATCTTGGCGACGTGGGCAAGCGCGTGCGCCGGTTCGAGCGCCGGAATGATGCCCTCCACCCGGCTGCATAACTTGAATGCCGCGAGTGCTTCGTCGTCGGTGGCGGCGACATACTTGGCGCGCCCGAGATCGGCGAGCCACGCGTGCTCAGGGCCAACCCCGGGGTAGTCGAGGCCAGCCGAGATCGAGTGCGCCTCGTTGATCTGGCCATCGTCGTCCTGGAGGAGGTAGGTGCGGTTGCCGTGGAGGACGCCAGGCGAGCCCGCGCTGATGGTGGCGGCATGCTGGCCGGATTCGATGCCGTGGCCGGCCGCTTCAACGCCAACGAGCTCCACCCCCTCATCGTCGAGAAAAGGATAGAACAGGCCCATGGCGTTGGAGCCGCCACCGATGCACGCGACCACCGTATCGGGCAGGCGGGCCTCGGCCTCGAGTATCTGCTCGCGGGCCTCGGTGCCGATCACTGACTGGAAGTCGCGGACCATCTCGGGATAAGGGTGCGGCCCGGCGACGGTGCCGATGATGTAGAAGGTATCGGCGACGTTGGTGACCCAGTCGCGGAGGGCTTCGTTCAGGGCATCTTTGAGGGTGCGCGAGCCCGATGTCACCGGCCGCACCTCGGCGCCCAGTAGCTTCATGCGAAAGACGTTCGGTTTCTGCCGCTCGATGTCGACCTCGCCCATGTAGACGATGCAAGGGAGGTCGAAGTGGGCGGCTACCGTCGCCGCGGCGACACCGTGCTGGCCGGCGCCGGTCTCGGCGATGATACGGGTCTTGCCCATGCGGCGCGCGAGCAGGGCTTGGCCAATGCAGTTGTTGATCTTGTGCGAGCCGGTGTGGTTGAGCTCGTCGCGCTTGAGATAGATCTTGGCGCCGCCGAAGTGCTCGGTGAGCCGGCGCGCGAAGTAGAGCGGGCTCGGCCGCCCCACGTAGTGCTTGGCGTAATGCGCCATCTCGGCGGCGAACGCGGGATCGACCTTGGCCTCGTTGTAGGCAGCCTCGAGGTCGAGAACCAGCGGCATCAATGTCTCGGCGACGAAGCGGCCGCCGTACAAGCCGAAGTGCCCGTCCTCGTCGGGTCCGATGCGGTATGTGTTGGGCTGTGCGGGCTGGCTCGTCATCGCCTAGATCTCCGCCACCGCGTTCAGAAATGCCGCAATCCGCGTGCAGTCCTTGTGGCCGGGGGATGACTCGACGCCGGAAGACACATCGACCGCGCTCGCGCCGCTGATCTGCACGGCCTCGGCGATATTGCCCGAATCAAGACCGCCCGAGAGCATCCACGGCAACCGCCACCGCGCCCCGCGCAAAAGCTGCCAGTCGAAAACGAGGGCATTTCCGCCTGGCAGCGCGGACCGCATGGACTTAGGCGCTTTGGCATCGAACAGCAACCGATCGGCCACCGGTTCGTACGTGTGTGCGGCGTCGATATCGGCGGGCTCGGCCACCTTGATCGCCTTCATGACGGCGAGGCCGAACCGGTCGCGAATCGCAGCGACGCGCTCCGGACTCTCGGCGCCGTGGAGCTGGAGGAGGTCGAGTGCGGCGGCCCCGGTCATCTCCGCAATGTAGGCATCGTCGGGATCAACGAACAGGCCGACTTTGGTAACGCCCACCGGCACCCCAGTGGCGAGCTGTGCGGCCCGGGGCGCATCGATACTGCGCGGCGAGGGCGGGTAGAACACGAAACCGACATAGCGGGCGCCGCCGGTGACCGCGGCGGCCACGGTTTCCGTCGTGTTGAGGCCGCAGATCTTGGCGTCGACCGTCATGGCGCGATCAGCCCGGCGATTGCCCGTCGATTCCGAACGAAGGCCGGGGTTATAACGGCTTTCCGCCGGCCGCCCAAGCACCGGCCTCCATACTAGTGCCTAGCCGAACAGGCTGCGTAGGAGATACGCGCGAAAGCTCGTTTGGTACAAAAGCTGGCGCAGGCGGCGGAGGGCGATGGGGCGGACCGGGGTGATCGGTAGCGGCAGCTCGGCAAGCGGTGCGCCGCCGACCCATTCGCCGAGGGCGCGGCCGAAAAAGGTGCCGGGCGCGATGCCGCGCCCGTTGTAGCCGAGCACCGTGAAGAGCCCGGGTGCGGGCGCATGCAGGCGCGGGATGTGATCGGGCGTGAAGCCGATCGTCCCACTCCAGTGATAGTCCCATTCGACCTCGCCAAGCTGGGGGAACAGCCAGCGGAGCACGCGGTTGGGCCAGGCTCGCGGCGCGCCGAGATCGCCCACGCGCATGTAGCCGAGGCTGCCGAGGATCAGCCGCCGGTCGCGGTCGAGCCGCGCGAAGTACATCGCCGGTTGGGTGTCGTACATAGCGTGGCGCGCCGGCAACACCGATCGCACGATATTCTCGCCGAGCGGCTTGGTGGCACAGGCGAAGCAGCCGATCGGGATGGTGCTCGCCTTAAGGCCCGGCCATAGGTCGTCGGAATAGGCGTTGGTGGCCATCACCACCGAGTCTGCTTGGACCGTGCCGTGCGGCGTGACCGCGCGCCAGCCGTTGCCGTCGCGTTCTAAGGCCGAAACTCGCGTCTCGGCATGCAGCGTAGCTCCCTCGGCGTCGGCGGCGCCAGCAAGGCCTCTGACGTAGCTCAGCGGGTGGAGGGTGGCGCTGCGGTGATCGACGATCGCCCCGCAGTAGCGCTTCGTGCCAAGCATCTCGCGCGTCGCCTCGGCGTCCACCACCTCCACGTTGGCGCCGCGGCGCTGCCACTGATCGGCCTGCCGTTCCAGTCCTTTCAAACCCGCACTATCAAACGCTGCGCGCATCACGCCGTTGCGTTCGAGATCGCAGTCGATGCCGTAGCGCGCGATGAGGTCGAAGACGTGCTCTGGCGCCGCGGCGAGGCCGGCGACAAGGCCCGGTCCATGGGTCGGCTCGACCCGGTCGAGGACATCGTCTGGGTCGAGCCAAAGGCCGGCGTTGCACAGGCCGGCATTGCGGCCCGACCCGCCCCAGCCGATCTCGTTGGCTTCCAATAACACGACCTCGGCGCCGGCGCGGGCGAGGTGCAATGCCGCCGAGCAGCCAGTGAAGCCGCCGCCGATGACGACGACATCGGCACGTCGGCTGCCGTCGAGTGGCGTGGTCGCGGGCGCAGGCGCTGCGGTCGCATACCACAGCGAATCGTGCATGCCGTGGACATCGGGCGTGGCGTCGGAGCGGGGCAGGGCGTCCTCAGGGCTGGCGGGGTTCAAGTGCGTTCGAGGACCATCTCGGCGGCGGCTAAGTCCTCGATGGCTGTGCCGACGGATTTGAACAGCGTGATCTCATCCGGAGTCTCGCGCCCCGCCGTCGCGCCGCCGGTGAGGTCGAACAGATCGCCGAGGATGGCGTCTTCGCCGATCACGCCGCGGGCGATCGGATCGACGAGGTCGCCGGCTTCCGCGCCGGCGCCGGCGCGGGTATCGACGAAGATCCGAGCCCGCCTCACCGCCTCGTCATCGACCTCGCGCATCGTCGGTTTGAAGCCACCAACGAGATCGACGTGACAGCCGGGCTTGAGCCAGGCGCCCTGGACCAACGGCGCCTCGCTCATAGTGGCACAGGAGATGATATCCGCGTCGCGAGCGGCCGCCTCCAGGTCCTCGCCCGCTCGCGCCGCCCATCCCTCGGCGCAGAGCTGGTCGGCGAGCGTTGCGGCGCGCCCCGGATGGCGGTTCCAGATCGTGATCTCGCGGATCGGCCGGATCACCGCATGGGCCTTGATCAGGTGGGGCGCCAGCGCGCCGGCGCCGACCATCAGCAATCGCGCAGCGTCCTCCCGCGCCAGGTAGCTTGCCGCCAACGCCGAGGCGCACGCGGTCCGCCGCAGCGTGAGCGAAACCCCGTCCATCACCACCTGGGGTGTGCCGGTACCGGCGTCGAAGACGATGTAGAGGCCCTGGATCGTCGCCATGCCCTGGGTCGGGTTACCGGGGAAGAACGTCACGAGCTTGACCCCGAGCGTCCCGCCAACCCGCCATGCCGGCATCAGCAGGAGCATGCTCTCCGGCCCCTCAGGCGTAGCGATCGGGTGGTGGTGACGTAGCGGGATCTCGAGCTCGCTCTGAAACGCCGTGCGCAGGCGTTCGACCAAGGCGTGATAGTCGAGCGCCGCATGGACGCCGTCTGCATCGATGTATCGCATTTCTCGTCAGCCCGGCCGCCGCGCGCCGCTCCCCGTTTCGTTCGGCGTGAACGCTACCACGCAGTGCGGCTGTGCCACACCGCGTGTCTGCTATCCGGTTCGGGTCTCGGCAGCAACCCAACCGAGATACGCCGGATGGCCGCCGGTGATCGGTAAAGCCACGATGTCCGGACAGTCGTAGCTGTGTAGCGACCGGGCCATTTCGGTCGCCCGCCCCAGAAGCTCTTCCTTGGTCTTCACGATGAGAATGGCCTCGGCGTCCTCCTGCACCGCACCTTCCCACCAGTAGATGGACTGCGCGCCATCGATGATATTGGCGCACGCGGCAAGCCGCGCCTCGACGAGTGCTCGGCCGATGGCGATCGCCTCGGTTCGGTCGGCCGCCGTGATGTAAACGAGGACGAGCGGCATGACTGGCGCCTCCCTGTTCGAATCGTCGATGAGGTGCCCAGCATAGCGCGGCGCCCGGTAGCCGTGACCGCGCCAATCGCAGTATTCTCAACGCATGGCAACGACTCTGGAGGGCGGTTGCCTCTGCGGTGCGGTGCGCTACGCGCTCACCCCGCCGTTGCGCGGCGGCGCCTATTGCCATTGCCGCATGTGCCAACAGGCGAGCGGCGCGCCCGTGGTGGCGTGGACGACTCTCGCCGCTGAGCGATTCCGTTACAGCGCGGGCGAGCCGGCGACGTACCAATCCTCGGCCAAGGCGGTGCGCGAGTTCTGCCCGAAGTGTGGAACCCAGCTCACATTCCGGCTGGTCGCTGACGAGGCGTGGGTGGACGTGACGCTAGCGAGCCTTGACGAGCCGGGAAGCGCGCAGCCGAGATATCACATCTGGACCTCTAGCCAACTCCCTTGGCTCGAGTTGGCCGATGATCTGCCGCGCCACGCCGAGGAGCGGTAGGACTTAAGGGGCTATCTCGAACCGCAGGAGTGCGTGGGCGTGGCGCAACGCGGACTCGACCGCCGCCGGTGTCTCCGCCCGGGCGAAGAGGAAGCCGAGATAGCGATCGCCTTCGGGCAGCGGCACGAGTTCCTGGCCGAGCGGGACGGTGATCGCTATGTCCTCAATCCCCTCGACCGCCGTGGCTGCCTCCTTGCCCTCGACGTGGCGGAGCCGGCCGGCTCGCGGGATCGGCAGCATCATGACGCCGGCCGGCGCGGGCTCGCGCGCGAGCGATGCAATCGGCTGGCTCATGGCATGGCGCAGGATCAGCTCTTCAAGGCTGACACCCACGCCGAAGCGCAGGGTGCGGGCGCAGAGGCCGCCGATCGATCGCGCCGCGAGTTCGATCACCACGGGGCCGGCCGGGCCCACCCGGAGCTCGGCATGGACCGGGCCCTCGCGCAGGCCGAGCGCTTCGACCGCAGCGCCCGTGGCCCCGACGATGGCGCGTTGGCCGGTATCGGGAAGGCGCGACGGGGTCACGTAGATGGTCTCTTCGAAAAACGGCCCTTCGAGGGGATCGGGCTTGTCGAACAAGGCCAACACGCGGAGCGTGCCATTCTGCAGCAGGCCTTCCAGCGCCACCTCGGTGCCGGGGACATAATCCTCGATCAGGATGTGCTGGCGCATCTCCTGCGGTGCGGCTGTGCCGGGATCATCGAGGATCTGCCCGATGCGACGGAACGCGATGACGAAGTCGGCGGGATCGTTGGCGCGGATGACGCCACGGCTGCCTGAGAGAGAGAGGGGCTTGAGCACGCACGGGTAGGCGAGTGTGCCGGCGATGTCGGCTGGGTCATCGGTGCGCGCCACCAGCCGGAAGCTGGGACCGGGCAGGCCGGCCTCGGCGAGGCAGCGGCGAAACGCGTGCTTGTCGACGGTGAGGCGCACGGCCTCAGGCGCATTGTGCGGGAGGTCCAGGGCGGCGGCGCTGGTGGCCGCTAGCACCGTCGTCACCTCATCGGTGCCGACGATCGCCCGTAACGGGTAGCACGAGGCGTAGGTGGCAATTTGATCGACGCCCTTGTCGACATCGGTGAAGTCGATGCGGACCGTGGCGCCATCGGAGAACTGTTCGAGCACCTGGCGGCGGTTGGAACCGACTGCGACCTCGACGCCGAGGCCGCCCGCCGCGGTGAGAAAATCGCTAACGCGATACGAGGTCGTCGGGATGAGGAGGAGAAGTCGCGCTGCCTGGTCGCTCAGAACGCGCCTGCCCCCTCCTTGCCGGGCTGGTAATAGGGGTTGGAGCCATCGGCGTGGTCCGTCACGTCGAGGACGGCTCGGATGGAGGGCACGGTCCGCTTAACCTCGACCTCAACGCCTTGCTTGAGCGTCACATCGGCCATGCCGCACCCCTGGCAGCCCCCTTCGAGCCGTATGTAGACGGTGTCGTCGCGCACATCGACGAGTGCGATATAGCCGCCGTGGGCCGCTACCGCCGGATTGATCTGATCGGCCAGCAGCGCCTGGATCGCCTTGCCCTCGGGTGTCTCAAGACCGGGCTTGGCGATGGCATCACGAAAGTCACGGACGTCACTGACGTCGGGAACGTAGTGCTGGATCATGTTGCGAACGCCGCTCAGCAGCGTCGTCGCCGGGCCCGCAAGCTCAAGATAGACGATGCCATCCTTGAGGCCGCGGAACGTCACCGCGCCGCCGCTTTGCTCGGCGACCGGGCGGATGCGGGTATCGAGCAGCTCGCGCACTTGGACGGCGGTCTCGCTGGCATCGTCGGGAGACAAGTCGGGCACTATGTCGCCCGCTGACACTGCTCCGTTGCCGTCGGTGAGGATCGGTTGGCCTGACATGAAATGCTCGACAATGGCACCGAGGATTTGCGACTTGAGGTGAAGCCATTCAGCCTCATCGGACTTCGTCACGGTGATGAAGTCGGAGCCGAAATAGACGCGCCGAACCGCCTCGATCTGGAACAGCCGTGCCGCCAGCGGCGAGCCTGCGGCGGCGGCCGCGTCACTGAACTCAAGGGTGCGCGATTCCAGCACCGGCTGACCGGGCAGGAACTTCATCGTTGCCGGATTGGGTGTGGCGTCGGTTTGGATGAACATTCAATCGCCTTTTGGGGGGGGCGCGGTCTTGTAGGCCGGGCCGGTGGCTCGCTGACCGAGCAATGATCCCGCTGATATGGGACAGTGCACGGAGAATTCCCAGCGTATGCCTGATTAGAATAGCCGAAAGCCGGCCTGGTGCAACGGAATGGCGGGCCCCAGGACGCCGCCGCGCTGGCGCGGTTGACCCTCTGTGGGCCAGCGTCTATCACCACGCGGTGAAGACCGCGCCGACGATCGATCCGCTGCTCCTTGCTCAAGCGCTGATCCGCCGGCCAAGTGTCACACCCGAGGACGCCGGCGCCCTCGACGTTCTCGACGCCGCTCTCAAGCCTCTCGGCTTTGTCTGCCATCGGTTGCGCTTCTCGCACGCCGGTACGGCGGTTGTCGACAACCTCTACGCACGGCTCGGCACGGACTCGCCGCATCTCTGCTATGCCGGGCACACCGATGTCGTGCCGATCGGCGACCCCGGCGCCTGGCGGGTCGATCCGTTCGCCGCGGAGGTCATCGACGGAATGTTATGGGGGCGCGGAGCGGCGGATATGAAGGGCGCCATCGCATGCTTCGTCGCCGCCGTCGCCCGTCGCGTGAGCCGTGGACCGGTCGCGGGCTCGATCAGTCTTCTGATCACCGGCGATGAGGAGGGGCCAGCGATCAATGGGACCGCCAAGGTGCTGCGATGGATGGCGGAGCAGGGCGAGGAAGTCGACGCTTGCCTGGTGGGCGAGCCGACCAATCCCAAATGCCTGGGCGACATGATCAAAATTGGCCGCCGGGGCAGTCTCAATGGGCATTTGACGGTTCGGGGCAGTCAAGGGCACGTCGCTTACCCCGATCGGGCGGACAACCCGATCCCACGCTTGTTGGCGATGCTGACCGAGCTCTCGCGCTTCCCGCTCGATGAGGGCAGCGCGCATTTCCAGCCGTCCAACCTCGAAGTGACGACCATTGACGTCGGCAACCGCGCGCCGAACGTGATCCCGGCCGAAGCGACAGCCGCTTTCAACATCCGCTTCAATGATCGGCACACGGGCGCGGCACTGAGCGCCCGTGTGCGCGCGCTGTGCGATGCGGTGGGCGGGAACTATGAGCTGGTACTCTCGGTCTCCGGTGAGGCTTTCGTAACGGAACCCGGTGCATTCAGCGAGACGATCGCGGAGGCCGTGCATGAGGCGATGGGCCGGCGGCCGGTGTTCAGTACGACCGGCGGCACCTCCGATGCGCGCTTCATCAAAGATTACTGTCCGGTCGTCGAGTTCGGCCTCGTCGGTCAAACCATGCACAGCGTGGACGAGCACATCGCGGTGGCCGACCTGACCAGGCTGACCGATATCTACGCGGCCGTGCTCGACCGTTTCTTCGCTGGATGATGCTGTGGGCGGCATGATCCCGAGCTGGGCCGAAATCAACCGATCGCTCTACGGCGCCTGGCGGCTTGCCCGTGTGGACGCCTCAGGCATGAGCTATTTCACGGTGTCGATCGACGGGTTCTGGCGATCGTTCTTTGCGGCCGTCATCGTGATGCCGATCTACTTCTATGTCCTGGCACTGCAACCGGCGGCCCCTGCACCGCAGGAACCGGTGAACGAGAGCACGCTATGGCCGCTGTTCGTCGACCTGGTTGCCTACGTCCTCGGGTGGGTTGTGTTTCCCGTGACCATGGTCTTCCTCGCGCGCCTGCTCGATGTTGGGCGCCAGTACGTGAGCTACATCGTTGCCTACAACTGGGCGACGGTCCTGCAGATGGCGCTGTTCGCCGTGGCGGCGACGGTGATAACGGCGGTGGGCATCGAAACGGCGCTCGGAAGACTGCTGCAACTGGTGGTTTTCGCGGCGGTCCTGTTCTACCAGTGGTTCGTGGCCCGCACTGCTCTACGGACCACGGCCATCATCGCGGTGGGCATCGTCGTCGTCGACTTCCTAATCGGCTTGCTACTCAACTTCGCGGCCGACTCGCTGGCGTAACGGAGACGCAGGCGTGCGCGCACTGAAGTGGCTGGCCTACGGTGCCCTCGCGATTCTCGTCACCTTGGTGATCGCCGGCGTTGCCGTGCCCTTCGTGGTCGATCCCAATGACTACAAGGAGGAGATCGCGCGCCGCGTGATGGACGCGACAGGCTTTGAGCTTGCCGTGGACGGCGACATCGCGCTCAGGCTGTTGCCGCGGTCGGAGCTTTCGGTTGCCGGTATCCGGCTGGTCCGCCCGGGCGATGGGGAAGGCGTACCCATCTTGGAGATCGCCGCGGTCGAGGCGCGGTTCCGGCTGCTGCCGCTACTTTCCAATGCCTTCGTGATCGAGAGCCTAGTTCTGCGCGAGCCAACGATCGCCCTCGAAAGGACGGCCTCGGGGCGCTTGCGCGTGGCCGGTGAGCGCGAGGGAGGCCAGCCGAGTGAAGCCGACGTCGGGCCGACCAGACCGGTGGTGCGGATCGATCGCTTCGTCATCGCTCGCGGAACGTTGACCTACCGTGACGTGGTCAGCCAACGCGATGAACGGATCGAGCGGATCGAGGCAGTCGTTTCCGTGGTGGACACGGTCCGTGGGCCCTTCGCGGCCGAAGGCAGTCTGCAGGTGCGGGGGTTGCCGGTGCGATTCGCGCTCGAGACGGGGCGGATCGACCGCGCCGAGCCGGCGCGCATCACCGCCCGCCTCGCCACCGAAACCGGTGCGTCTGAGGTAACCGTTGTGGGCACCTATGCGCTCGCAGAGACTGCCGCAAACGCCACCGTCTCCCTGCGATCGGCCAACCCGGGCGCGATCGTCGAGGTGCTCGGTGGCGCGAGCTCGCCCCTGCTCGCCCAGGCGTTCGCCGTTGATGCCATCGTCGATTGGACCGACTCCGCGTTTACCGTGTCGCCGCTGACCGCCAGCCTGGGGAGCATCGTCGTCGAGGGCGGCATCGAGGGGCAGCTCGGCGAGCCTACGCACATCAACGCCCAACTCGCTTCGCCGGCGCTCGATCTGGATACGCTGCTGCCACTACTCCGGGTCGAGCTTGAGGACGAGGATACGGGCAGAGAGATTGAATTTCCGACCGATCTCGAGGGCGAGGTCGGACTGGTGATCGGCGCGGTCACCTATCGCGGCGGCATCATTCGGGATGCCCGACTTGCGGCGCGGCTGAGCGAGGCGACAATTGACATCGATGAGCTAGCCGCCGAGCTTCCCGGGATCACGGCGGTGACGGTTAGCGGCCGCATACACAAGGTAGCGGCCGCGCCGGCGTTCGTTGGTTCCGCTGCCGTCGCATCGGATGAGCCGCACGTCCTGCTCGAATGGCTGGATGTGGTTGCCGTCAAGCTGCCGGACGGTTTGCTGGGTGCTCTCGCCGCGAGTGCCGCGATCGACATCGGGTCGGCCGCGGCGAGACTGTCCAATCTCACGGTGGCGATCGATGAGTCGACGCTGCGGGGCACAATCTCGTTCGTCGAAGGGGTGCGCCCGTTGCTGGATGCGGAACTCGCGCTGGATGCGATCGAGATCGATCCTTACCTGGCCATGTTCGAAAGAGCGGGCGAGGAGGAGGTGATTGGGGAGCCGGGCTCACCCGGCGGGGCACTCGCGTTCGATGCCCGCTTGAACGCCGAGATCGGGCGGATCGGCGTCGGTGGAGAAGAGGTGCTCGGGGTTCGCATGGTCGCTTCGTTGGACGGCGACAGCCTAACCGTTGACGACCTGCGGATTACTGATTTCGCCGGCGCCACGGCCGAGGCGAGCGGCATGGTCGGCATCGCCGGCGATCTCCCCGTCGACGCGAACCTGCGGCTCCACGCCGGCGATGCAAGACGCATGGCTGGTCTTCTAGGCATTGACACCCGGCTTGCCACAGCTTCGCTCGAGGTCACGTTGTCTGCGGTCGGCACCGCCGCCAATAGCCGGATCGAGGGCGTCCTCAGCCTCAATCAGCTTGGGCTTCGGTTTGCCGGAGCTGCCACCGACTTCGGCACTCAATTCGAGCTCGATTTCGATATTGCGCACCCGGATCCGGTTGGGCTGCTGCGGTCAGGCGGGGCGGCAGCGCCGGCCACTGGGCTCGGCGCCGCTGCCCTTGCCGGGCACTTCACGGCGGGGCCCGAGGCCGTGGCGATCCGCGACCTCGTAGGCGAGATCGCCGGTACGAGCGTGCTGGGTGAAATGCGGGCCGCCTTCAAGGAGTCGGCGCAGTATGAGATCGCCGCCCGGATGGGCACCGTCGATCTCGATCGCCTCCTGGCGGCGCTCAGCACGGACGAGGAAGCGGCCGAGACGGGCAGGCCGCCCGACGTCGAGGCCGTATTCGTCCCGCCGGCGGATATCGAGGCCGCGATCGCGGTGACGTTCGATGCGCTCGTCTACCAGGGCGCGCCGATCCGCGATGCGGCGTTCGAAGGCCTGCTCAAAGACGGTCAGGTGAACGTGCCACGCGCCTCGGCGGTGCTTCCCGGTGGTGGGCGAATCGGCATTGAAGGCACGATCGCCGGCGCGCCAGGGCCGACGTTCGACGGGACAGTGACGCTCCTCGCCGAGGATACGCCCGCGCTTCTGTCCTGGTTCGCGTTGGCGCCGCCCCCGGTGCTCGCGCCGTGGCTTGGAGCGCTTGACCTCAAGAGCCAGGTCACGGCGAGTGCGGCGGCCGTCAGCTTCCGCGAGCTCGATCTCGCCATTGGTGATTCGCGGATCGGCGGTGCCGCGTCCTTGGCGCTGGACCAGCCGGGCGCGCTTCGCCTGGACCTCTCCGTCGATCCCGCGGGCGGTGGTGCACCGGGAGCGGCGCCGGGGGGCAGGGTGTTCGTCGAGGGGAACATCGGGGCAATCGAGGCGCCCGCGCTCGATCTCGCCTGGACGCTGAGCCATCCCGACCTCTCCCATCTCCTCTTGGTCATCGCCGGCTATGAGCCAGCAGGGGGCGAGGATCTCGGCGAGGTGATCCTCTCTGGCCGGTTGTCGGGCAGTTTCGATGGGGCCATGGCGATCGACGATGTCCAGGGGCACGCGGGCGCGAGCGCGTTCGAAGGTCGGCTTCACGTCGACGGGAGACCGGATCGACCGCGCTTTGTGGCCCGGTTGTCCTCCCCATTCATCGATTTCCGGCCCTACCTACCGCCCCTCCGCGATAAGGAAATGCCGCTGCCTGAAGAGGGGGCGGAGTCGCCTGAGCTAGCAGCGGAGAAGGTCTTCTCGCCCGACCCGCTACCGCTCGTGCTGTTGCATGAGGTCGATGCCCAGGTGGAGCTGCGCGCCGGGGTGATCCTGACTCGGCGGCTGGCGCTGCACGACGTGGAGGCCGATGCAGCACTTCGGGACGGAGTACTCACGATCTCACCGGTCCGGGCCTTCGTTGGCGGCGGGACCCTCTCGGCGCAGGCCGAACTGGTCGCCGCGGTTGCCGGCGAAACCGCCGAGGCGAGCGCATCGCTCCGGCTCGAGGGGGTGGCGAGCGGCGACGTGCTCAAGGACCTCGACGTCAGTGATACGCTGACTGGGACCATCGACTCAGAGTTGGATGTGACCGCTTCCGGGGGCTCGGTCGCCGCACTGATGGCGGGGCTGGACGGGCGCGCCAAGGTAATCATCGGCGAGGGCCAGATCGATGCGTACTACATCGATCTCATTGGGGGCGGCCTCGGCAGCACCGCGGTGCGTCTGTTGATTCCGTCGACCGGGGAGGGCGACTACAGCGTCCTCAACTGCTTCGTCGCCGACATCGTGGCGACCGATGGGGTCGCGCGGACCAACAGCTTGGTCCTCGATACCGCTTCTACGACCGTGGTGGGTGATGGCGACCTCGACCTCGGCACCGAGGCGCTCGATATCTCCCTCAAGCTCTCGCCCAAGGACGGCGTCCCCCTGGTCGACGAGAGCCTGGGCGAGCTCAAGGCGTTTCGCCTGGGCGGCACCCTGGCGCGCCCGGCACTCGGCGTGGACGCCCCGGAAGCGGCCTTCGCCTTTGGCAAGGCGCTCGGCGGCGTGGTCCTGTTCGGGCCCGCCGGAATCGCCGCCGCCCTCCTAGGTGGCAGCCTCGGGGGCGATAACGCCTGTGTGGCGGCCGTCGAGGCAGCGGAGCGCGGAGTCAAGCTCGAACAGAAGGGCGTCACCGAAAAGGCCGTGGAAGGTGTTAAGAAGACGGTCGAAGGTATCGGCGATACCCTCAAGGACCTATTCACCGACTGAGCGGGCGACGCTATTGAGATTGGTTGCGCAAGGTCCCGATGTTGGAGCTCAACATAGCCGGTTCGTTTTACGGCATGAAATCTGACGAGGACTGGCAGGAGTTTGAGCGCAGCTTGCGCCAACTACACAAAGTGTACGCCGATGGAGCCAAGCCCTGGGCGAGGGCCATCTACATGGGCGACGGTCTGTGTGTGTTTTGTCGCAATATGGGTTTTGTCAGCGATCCCAAGTTCACCGAGGCGATCAAGAGCAACTTCAGCGACGAGGACGAAGAGTTCCAACTACGGCGTTTCTGGCGGTTCCACACCCTGGTGTGGGCAGCCCGGCAGGCGCTTCGCGTCGAAGGCGACTTCGTGGAGCTGGGCGTGTACTTCGGATTCATGTCGAAGATCGTTGCCGACTATGTCGACTTCGCATCACTCGATAGGCAGTTCTATCTGTTCGACACCTTCGAGGGTGTCCCGGAGGGCATGCACAACGCGCTGCCGGTCGACGAGAGCTATTACAAGGAGGGTGCCTACGAGTTCGTCCAGCGACGGTTCAGGGAATACGAGAACGTCACGATCATCAAAGGAGTCGTCCCGGATTCGATCCCCGACGATCGGCCGGCCAAGATCGCCTATCTCCACGTCGATCTGAACTCAGCCAAGGCCGAGATCCAGGGGCTCGAAAAGCTGTTCGACCGGGTTACGCCCGGCGGCGTTGTCATTTTCGATGACTACGGCTTTACCTTCTGCCGCGAGCAATTCGAGGCAGAGAACAAATGGTTCGCCGCCGCGGCTACGCGATCCTCGAGCTGCCGACGGGCCAGGGCCTTGTGATCAAGACCTGAACCATGCGGCCGGGATAGCTGCCTAGCTCCGGCGTCGCCGCCGCGCCGCCAAACCGAGGCCGGCAAGGCCTAAGGCGAAGAGAGCGATGGTGGTCGGTTCGGGGATGGCGTCGCTCTCAAACGAGGAGCGGAAGACTCCTTGGAAGCTGCCGAACGGGCTCAGGTTGTTCGCTTTGAACGCGAGTTGATGCGCGGCATTGTAACCAGTCCTGAACCCGTCCTGGCCGCCTGACACAACCGAGATGCCATTGAGAAACGCAAGTTGGGTGATGCCCCGGAAATCGCCAGGGGCGACCTCGATGTCCTGCTCGGTGGTGATGATGGGGACGAGGTTGCCGTCAGGATCCTTCGCCCAAAGCCCCGTTTGCGTACTGAATACGCCGGGTCCCTGATAGTCAGCGATGAACGCGATGTCGCCGTCTGGGTTGAGCGTGATGTGCTCGAAAACGTTAGTCGAAGGGCTCTGGAACACAACACCGGCCGGCAACCCTGGCGCTTGATCGCCGCGGCGAGCGATCAAATCAAGCCCGCCGAGGCCGTCCTCCCGCCAGATACCCCGGCGGTTGGAGGTGGTAACGCCCGCGCCTGTCAAGTCGGCCTGGAACGCGACGCGGCCATCAGCGCTGATCTTCGGCACGAAGTTGGCGAGGCCGACATTGCCGAATTTCTGGCCGAGCGCCGCTCCAGGGGCTTGGTCACCCTGCCTGGCCACCAGTTCGAGATCGCCGACCGCGTTCTCCTTCCACAGGGTTTGACCGCTCGGCACGGGAACCTGGGCCACAAATGCCGTCTGTCCGGCGTCGTTAAAGCCGATCCTGAGGCTGGACTGGCCGCTGAAGTTTGCCCCGAGACCCGGTGCCGGATCGCCGTCGCGCATCACCAGCTCAAAGCCGCTCGCCGTCTCCTTCCAGATGCCCGAGCCGCCGCCGACGAGGCTCCCACTGAAGGCGGCATGGCCCGAACCGTTGAGTGATGGCGCACCGATGCTCGAAAAAACCTCGGCGGTTAATGGTGCCACGTCGCCGCGCCGCGCGATGAGCTGAGGTCCGCCGATGGCGTCACGCCACATGCCCGTGAAATTGTCGGGAACGACGACACTTGGACCTTTGAGCGCGGACGTAAATACGATGTCGCCAGCGTCGTTGAGGACAGCGCTGGACGGGTTGGAGAAGTTGGTGTCAACCTCTGTGCCAGGTGCGGGGTCACTACGAGCTGAACTCCGCCCGCGCCGTGCTTCCAGAAACCGCTGCTATCTAAACCTGGGGTCACATTGCCTTGGAGCTGGGCGAAGAAAACGGTTTCGCCGGCGCTGTTTATGTGAACATTGAAGAAGTCCTTGAACTCTACATCCGCCGGAGTCCCGGGGGCGTTCTGGCCTTGCTGAGCTATTAACTCGAGGCCGCCAGCACCCTCTCTCCACAGAGTGTTCCCCACCCCGGAGGTCATCGCGCCAGTGAAGGCGGCATTCCCGGCGGCATTCAGCGCCGGCGTGTCGAAATCGAAAAAGTCTCCGAAGGCGAAGCCGGGCGGGACTTGGTCCTCAACGGCTATGGGCTCGATGACGACGATCGGGGCCGCGTGAACAACGTTGACAGCAAGGGTGCCGACTATCGCTGCGGCGACCGCCACGGCCAACGTTGTCTGCGCGCGTCCGCCGACGCGCCGTGATTGGTCGCTTTCTTGGCAAATAGCCGCACAAAACCCCTCTTCCGGCCTCATGACGATCATAGGCAGGAATCGTGGCAGGCTCCCTTTCCCCTTTATTTCAATGGGTTAGGTAACTTGCCGCGATCGCGTCGCCCGAGAAGTGTAAAGTTTTCTGACACCCTCTAAACGGTGCAATAGCGTCGAAAGCTCGGCAACCCCAGCGATAGTGCGAGTTTCCGGCGATCTAATGGCCGTGACAAAGTGTAAAGTTTTCTGACACCCAGGGCCGCGGGCGGTGCGAGTGAGAGCCTATGTGTTAGAACGCGCCGCTCTGGAAGTCGTGGATGGCTTGGACGATTTCCTCGCGGGTGTTCATGACGAACGGGCCGTAGCGCTCAACCGGCTCGTTCAACGGGCGACCTGCGAGCAGCAACAGCCGCGCCGGCTCGGCGGCCGCGACGAGCTCGACCGCGATGCCTGATGCAGCGCCGGCGGTGCCGTCGACCTCGCCGGCGATGATGCGGATGCGCACGCCATCGTCGCGGACGATCTCGGGGATGTCCTCAGGCTCGATGTTCTGGTAGCGCGGCGGGCACATCTTGTCGGCGGCGGGCAGATTGACCCAGAGCTGAAAGCCGCTCATCAGACCTTCCTCCTGCTCGGGCATCTCCGAATGCACGATGCCGCGGCCCGCCGTCATCCACTGCACGCTGCCGGCGCCCAAGGTGCCTCCGTTGCCCTGGTTGTCCTCATGGCGCATGCGACCGGCGAGCATGTAGGTCACGGTTTCGAAGCCGCGGTGGGGGTGGCTCGGGAAGCCGCCGATGTAATCGGCGCTGTCATCGGAATCGAAGGCATCGAGCAACAGGAACGGGTCGAGCCCCGGCAGTGTCGGGCCACCGATCAGGCGATTGAGCGTCACGCCGGCGCCATCGGAGGTCGCGGTGCCGGCGACGACCAAGCTGACCTCACGTGATGTCGTCGGGTCTACTCCTGGCGCAGCGCCGCGGCGCCGAACATAACGGTGTACTGCTGGCACCAGACGCCGACCGAATGGTAGCGGGCAGGATCGATGTCCGGCGGCAGCTCGTATTGCTGGTCGCCCGTCAACGCCTTGCGCACGCTGATCAGGACGTAATCCGAGTTCCGGATCGCCACGTCGGTCCGCGGCTTCCGCGCGCTCGAGAGGATGATGTAAACATCCGGCCCGGCGTCGGAAACGAAGTCGCTCAGGCTAAGGACGTGGCGGCCATCGTCCCGCTTGATCACCTCGGCCCGGCCGCTGACCCGGTGCTGGGGCGCATGCGGCCCGTCGTAGAAGGCGCCGGCCTTTACCAGCTCATCGGCGCGGACCGTCTGGCCGCTCGTGCCGAGCAGCAGGGTGATTGTGGCGGCCATCACCAACAACACGCGCATGGGACTCTCCCTCGTCAGGCATTCTCTTCTTGGATCATAGCCTGCCGCGCGGCCGGTTGGCCGACCGCGCGATCACAATATGTTGGGCGGCGGGGCATCGACTCCGTAACGGACCTCGGCGAGGTAAAGGCCGCAAGCCGGGGCGGTTGGGCCACCGGCGGCGCGATCTCGGGCGGCGAGCGCGACCTGCACGTCGGCCTCGGACCACTTGCCCTCGCCCACGAGCTTAAGGGTGCCGACCATGTTGCGAACCTGGTGATGGAGAAACGAGCGGGCGACCGCGCACACCCGAATCTCCGGTCCGTGGCGGGCGACGGCGAGGGCATCGAGCGTCTTGACCGGCGAGTCGGCCTGGCAGGTCTTGGCGCGGAACGTCGTGAAGTCGTGATGCCCGAGCAGGCCTTGTGCGGCTCGCTGCATGGCCTTGGCGTTCAGCCGGCCTGCAACATGCCAGGCACGTCCGCGGTCGATCGTCAGGGGGGCGGGGCGGTTGACGATGCGATAAAGATAACAGCGCGCTGTCGCCGAGAAGCGGGCGTGGAAATCGTCCGGTGCGACCTCGCTTGCCAGCACCACAACCGGGTGCGGCTTGAGGTGGAAGTTGATGGCGCGCATGACGGTGTGCGCATCGGTCGGCGTCGCGAGGTCGACATGGACGACCTGGGCGAGGGCGTGGACGCCGGCATCGGTGCGACCGGCCCCGAACACGGTCACTTGTTCGCTGCTGAAGCGCTGGATCGCCGTTTCCATTGCTTCCTGGACGGAGAATCCGTTGGCCTGGCGCTGCCACCCGACGAAGTCGCGGCCGTCGTATTCGATCGTGAGCTTGTAACGCGGCATTACGCGGCCAGGCCGACACCGGCGGGGATGGCGAGACCGCGCAGGAAGGCATCGGCGGGCAAGGCGCGCCGGCCCGGGCGCTGGAGTCGCAGGGCACGGATCGCGCCTGAGCCGCAGGCGACGGTCAACCGATCATCGAGCACCTTTCCCGGCCTCCCGGCACCGTGCTCGCGGACCTCGGCTGCCAAGAGCTTGATGCGCTCGCCGCCAAACGAGAACCAGGCGCCGGGCGAGGGACAAAGGGCGCGGATCTGGCGCTCAATGGCCACCGCCGACTGCGTCCAATCGATGTGGGCATCCTCCTTGCCGATGCGCGCCGCATAGGTTGCTCCGGTCTCGGGCTGCGGGATCGGCCGCAGCGTGGCTGCCTCGAGACCCGCCAGCGTCTCGACGGCGAGCGTGCTCGCCACCTCGGCCATCTGGTCATGCAAGCTGCCGAAGGTCGTCGCCGCCGTGATCGGAAACGTCCGAGTCGCCAGCATCGGGCCGGTGTCGACGCCCGCATCCATCTGCATGGCGGTCACGCCGGTAAGGGTATCGCCGGCCATGATGGCGCGCTGGATCGGCGCGGCGCCGCGCCAGCGCGGCAACAGCGAGGCATGCATATTGACGCAGCCGAGCCGCGGCGCTGACAGCGCGGCCGGTGGCAGAAGGAGGCCGTACGCGACGACCACGGCGACATCGAGGCTGAGGGCCGCGAAATCGGCGGTGGCCAGATCATCGAAGCGCTCCGGCGTTCGCGATGGGAGTTCGTGCTCATCGGCTTTACGATGGACGGCGCACTTGCGCACACGGTGGCCACGACCGGCGGATCTCGGCGGCTGGGTATAGACGCACGCGACGTCATGCCCGGCCTCAAGGAGGGCCGATAGCGTGAGCACCGCGAAATCCGGCGAGCCCATGAAGGCGAGGCGGAGTGGGGCCGCCATCTCGGATCACGCCGTCGCAACAGCCAGCTTGCGGGCTTTGGCGAGCTTACGCAGAATGATGTTGCGCTTGATAGTTGACAGGTGATCGACGAACAACGTGCCGGAGAGATGATCGATCTCGTGCTGTATGCAGGCCGCCAATGTGTCCTCCGCCCGGAGGGTCTGCTCCTCGCCGTCGCGATCGAGGTAGCGGATCGCGATGGCCGATGCCCGCGCTATCTCGGCGAACTGGGCGGGCAGTGACAGGCACCCCTCCTCGAACCGCACTGTCTCATCGGACGCCCACTCGATCGCCGGATTGACGAGGGCGAGCGGTCCGACCGGGCCGTCCTCACGTGCGAGATCGATGACGATGACGCGCTTCGGCACGCCGATCTGGATGGCCGCGAGGCCAATCCCCGGGGCGGCATACATGGTCTCGAACATATCGGCGATCAGGGTGCGAACGTCGTCGTCGACCTCGGCCACCGCCTCGGACTTGGCCTTGAGCCGGGAGTCCGGTGCCGTGATAATGCTGCGAATAGCCATTCGTCGAGACCTGGATCAACGCCGCTCGTCGTCCCGAGACAGGTAGTCTCGGGGGCTGTCCGCGTCAAGGCGCTGTGCAACTGACAATACGCGAGCCGTGATCGAAAACCCCGTTGTCGTCGCTCTGGTCGTCGCCGCCGTTGTGGTGGTGCTGGTGATTGGCATGTTGGTTCGGCGCGGACGGCAGTTGCAGGCGGACGCTGCGGTGCAGGCGGCGCAGTTCGCCCGGGCGACCGAGGCGCTGGCCCATGCCCAGGGCGAGATCAGCGGCCGGCTGCAGGCCCTGAGCGATGGTGCCGTCGCCGCTCAGGCGGCGCTTACCAAGACACTGGAGCAGCGGCTCGATTCAGTCAGCCATCGCATGAGCCACGGCCTGCAGGAATCGGCAACGAAAACGGCCGCGGGCATTGGCGCGCTTGAGACCCGCCTCAACGTCATTGACCAGGCTCAGAAGAACATCACCGAGCTGAGCACCCAGGTCGTTGGCCTGCAGGACGTCCTGTCGAACAAGCAGGCGCGCGGCGCCTTTGGGCAGATCCAGCTCAATGATCTCGTGGTCGCCGCGCTGCCGCCGGCGGCCTACCAATTCGAGGTGACGCTGTCGAACCGCCGGCGCGTTGACTGTCTGATCCAGTTGCCGAACCCGCCTGGACCGATCGGCATTGATGCCAAGTTCCCGCTGGAGAGCTACCGGGCGCTGCGCGCCGCAACCGACGAGGCCGGCTTTAAAGCGGCGCGGCGGGCCTTTGCGACGGATGTATTGAAACATGTCAACGACATCGCGGAACGGTACATCGTGCCGGGCGAGACGGCCGAATCGGCGCTGATGTTCCTGCCCTCGGAGGCCGTCTACGCTGAGCTGCATGCGAACTTCGTCGATGTCCTTGAGAAATCCTATAGGGCCAGGGTGTGGATCGTCTCGCCGACGACATTGATGGCGACCCTCAACACAGTTCGCGCCATCCTCAAGGACGTCCGCATGCGCGAACAAGCGCACGTCATTCAAAAGGAGGTGCAGCTACTCCTCCGCGACGTCGGTCGGTTAGGCAAGCGGATCAGCAACCTCGAGGGTCACTTCACGCGGGCCAATGAGGATGTGCGCGAGATCGTCATTTCGGCCGACAAGATCATCCAGCGCGGCGAGCGTATCGAGGAGGTGCAGCTCGAAGAGGTGCGGCCGGAGGGCCAGGCGGTTCTCGACCTGTCGCTACGGCGAACCCCCGGGGCAATGCAAGCGGACGACGGCCCGTCGCCGGACGGTCTGCCGCTCGATGATCAGGGCGCGAGCAAGCAGAGCTAGCGGCACAGCGGTTCAGAGCGGGCGGCGCGCCGACAGCGCGGCGATGAGGGTGCCGTCATCGAGGTAGTCGAGCTCGCCCCCCACCGGGACACCGTGGGCCAGGCGCGAGACGGTGACCGCGCTATCGGCGAGGCGATCGAAGATGTAGTGGGCCGTGGTCTGCCCGTCCACGGTCGCGCTGGTGGCCATGATCACCTCGCGGCATCCAGCATCGCTCGCGCGTCCGACGAGACCCGTAATGTTGAGGTCCTCAGGGCCGACGCCGTCGAGAGCCGACAGGTTGCCACCGAGTACGTGGTAGAGGCCGCGAAACGTGCCCGAGCGCTCGAGCGCCCACAGATCGGCGACCTCCTCGACAACGCAGATGGTCGAGCGGTCGCGCCGTGGATCGATGCAAATGCCGCAGGGCTGGATCGTGTCGAGATTGCCGCACACCGAGCAGCGGTTCACCCGATCGGCGGCGGTGGCCAGCGCCTCGGCCAGCGGCACCAGCAATGTGTCACCGCGCTGAATAAGGTGGAGGGCGGCGCGGCGCGCCGATCTTGGCCCCAACCCGGGAAGCCGGGCCAACAGCTGGACTACACGATCGATTTCTGATCCGGGCATTGCTCAAGCGCGCTGCCTCTGACCCGATCCGGCTCAGAAGGGAAGCTTGAGGCCCGGTGGCAGATCGAGGCCGCCGGTAATCTTGGCCATCTCCTCGGCGGTTCGTGCTTCGACCTTGGCGCGGGCGTCGTTGTGGGCGGCAACAACCAGATCCTCGATGACCTCCGTCTCGCTCCCCTGCACGAGGCTCGGATCGATCCGGACGCGACGCATCTCGCCCTTGCCCGACAGGGTCACCTCGACCAGATCGCCACCGGCGGAACCGGTGATCTCTGCGGCGTCGAGCTGGGCCTGCAGCTCGGCCATCTTCGCCTGCATCGCCTGCGCCTGCTTGAGCATCTGGTCCAGATTCTTCATGCGATCTCCTCTCCATTGTCCGCCGGAGCGGCGTTGACCGGCGCCACATCACGGACATCGACGATCTCGGCGCCGGGAAAGGCTTCCAGCGCTGCTTGCACGGCCGGATCCTCGGCGGCCGAGGCGCGCCGTTCCTCCTCAATTATCTCACCCTGGCGCTGCAGCGTCGGCGCGCCTGACGCGTCGGAAACGACGATGCTCCAGGCCCGCCCGGTCCAGCGCTCAAGGCACACGCTGAGATCGCGGGCGAGAGTGCCAGGCGCACTCGGTTCGGGCCGGATTTCGATATGGCCAGGCTCAAAACGAACGGGGCGCACGTTACTCATCAGGTTGGCGTAAAGCAGTATTTCTTTGTGCTCGCGGGCGAGCTCGGCGACCGCTAAGAAGCTCTCAGGGTCTGCCATTGGGGTGGCAGAAGGTAATCTGCTGGCGGCGGCCGCTGGCGGGGCCTGGGGCGCTGTCGCGGCGCGTGGACCTCCTGCGTCGGCGTCGACGGGGCTTGCGGCCGGTGGTGTCGAAGCTGCCGGTGGCGCCGATTGCGGTGGAGCAGCGCCGGCGTCGCCGAGCAGGCGCACGAGATCCGCGGGGGACGGTAGGTCGGCTGCGTAGCAAAGCCGCACCAGAACCATCTCGGTGGCGGCGAGCGGTTGGGGCGCAGCCTGCGTCTCGGTCAGGCCCTTGAGCAACATCTGCCAGGCGCGGGCCAAAACAGACATGCCGAGTTGCTCGACCATCGCTCGGCCGCGGACGCGGTCCTCTTCCGCGATCGTCGGATCATCGCCGATGCCCGGCGTAACTTTGAGGCGCGTGAGCCAGTGGGTCTCGTCGAGGAGATCCTGAAGGATGACGATCGGGTCGGCGCCGGCGTCGTAGAGATCACGCAGAATGGCCAGTGCCGGGCCGATGTTGCCACCGAGCACGCTGTCCATGAGGTCGAGGATGCGGGCCCGATCGGCGAGCCCGATCATGTCGCGGACCTGTTGCTCGGTGACCGTGCCGTCGCCGTGGGCGATTGCCTGATCGAGGAGGGAGAGACCGTCGCGCACCGAGCCCTCGGCAGCGCGAGCAATCAGTGCGAGCGCCAGTGACTCAACGCTCGCCCCTTCCTTCCCGGCGATCGTCCCCAAGTGCTCGGCCAGGCGCTCGGCCGGCAACCGACGCAGGTCGAAGCGCTGACAACGCGACAGCACGGTGACTGGGACCTTGCGGATCTCGGTCGTTGCGAAGATGAACGTGACGTGGGGCGGCGGTTCCTCGAGGGTCTTGAGAAGGGCGTTGAAGGCGGCCTGGGAGAGCATGTGCACTTCGTCGACGATGTAAACTTTGACCCGGGCCGACACCGGTGCGTAGCGCACCCCATCGATCAACTCGCGCATGTGGTCGACGCCGGTATGACTGGCAGCATCGATCTCCAGCACGTCGATGTGGCGGTCCTCGGCGATGGCGCGGCAGTGCTCGCATTCGCCGCAGGGCTGCATGGTGGGCCCGCCGCTGCCGTCGGGTCCGATGCAGTTCAACGCCCGCGCGATGATGCGCGCCGTCGTCGTCTTGCCGATGCCGCGCACACCGGTGAGGATGAAGGCGTGGGCGAACCGCCCGCCTTCGAGCGCGTTCCGCAGCGTGCGGACCATGGCGTCCTGGCCGATGAGATCGTCAAAGGCGACCGGCCGGTACTTGCGGGCCAGGACCTGATAGCTGGGTGCGGCGTCCGACATCGAGACTAGGGGCGCTCTGGCTGGTCGTTGGAGCCTATAGGACGATCCTCGGTGCGGCCGGCGGGAGGCTGGTCCGCGACCCGGGCCGAACTCGTTACGGCTGCTTCCTTCCGGACCTGACCGGGTTGGCGAGGGGCCCGTCCGCCACCAACCTCCCGCGGTACTATATCAGTATTCGGTTCAAAACCGGAGCCGCATCCAGGGCGCGGCATTGCTGTCGCTTGCCGGCTGTGTCAGGCTCCGCGCACCACGCCGGAACCCCATGACCAGCCTCGCAGACAGCCCCGTTGCCGCGGACGAGCCATACGTGTTCGCTGGCAATCCGCTCGACCGCGCCTCCAACATGCTGCGCAAGGACGCGGATCGCCTGGCCGCGGCGCAGCAGAGCGAGACGAGCCGGGTGTTGCCGATCTGGCAGCTCCAGCCGCTGGTCACGAGCGGTGACGCGCCGGTTCTCGCATGGCTACCGTTGCGGGCATTGCACGAGCACGCCACGGAGGGATCGCTCGTGCTGCTCGGTCTCAATAATGGCGCAGCGTACTTCACCGCCGATTTCTCTGGCATGGTCGAACCGGAGACCCGGGGCGTCCTTGCTGGCAGGGGGCGGTTTGCCGATTCGCGCGGTATCGCCCCACTGCTCCCACCCGGTGAGGCTGGCACTCTGGCGCAAGCCCGATCGCTGGTCGATTGGCACCTGCGCCACGGTTTCTGTGCGGTGTGCGGGGGGCGCACACAATCGGCCGAGGGTGGCTACGTGCGCCGCTGCGGCTCGTGCGAGGCCGAGCACTTCCCGCGCACCGATCCCGTCGTCATCATGCTGGTCGTCGCCGGTGAGGACTGCCTTCTCGGGCGGCAGGCGCACTTTCCCGAAGGCGTTTACTCGGCGCTGGCCGGCTTCATCGAGCCGGGCGAGACGATCGAGGAGGCAGTGCGCCGGGAGGTGATGGAAGAGGCCGGGATCGAGGTCGCCGAGGTGCGCTACCACTCCTCGCAGCCGTGGCCGTTTCCCTCTTCGTTGATGATCGGCTGCATTGCCGAGGCGGCGAGCCGGCAGATTTCGCTCGACCAGCTCGAGCTCGAGGACGCCGGCTGGTTCCCGCGAGAGCAGGTGCGCCGCGGTCTGGGCCTCGCCGCTTGGGAGGGCGAGACGCAGTTTCGTATGCCGCCGCCATTCGCCATTGCCCACCAACTCGCCCTGTGGTGGGTCGGGGCGGGCTAGTGCCGGTCCTCCAAAACGCTGACTGATCTAACACTAAGGTCAGCAATCGCGGGCGACGTCGACGTAATCGCTCGGGTGTTTTCGCGATCTTATCGGCTGCTCACGTTCCTGCCGGAGCTCCACACGGTCGAGGAAGATCGTGCGTTCATTGCGGACATTATCTTCAGAGAGTGTGAGGTGACGGCGGCCGAGCAGGCCACCTCGATCGTGTCATTTCTCGCTCGACAGAATGAAGAAATTCGATTGCTTCACACAAACCCGCGTTTCGTTGGACGAGGAGCCGGTTCCCTGTTGTTGGAAGCCGCTAAAGCCTCAGGTGTCGCAGCGCTTGAGCTTTGGTGTTTTCAGCAGAACGTTGGTGCCCGGCGGTTCTATGAGCAGCGCGGCTTTCGTCCGATCAGATTCACCGATGGGAAACACAACGAAGAGAAGACGCCGGACGTACGCTATCGATGGGATCGATCAGCGCCATCGTAGTCCTGGCAGGGAGTCGAGGCGAGACCGTAAGCCCTGCGGGCCGAGTCGAGTCGACCGGCGAGAGAGGCGGGCAACCAGACCACCGAGAGCGTTTGTTTTCGGCTGCACGACCGCTACGAATTCGAGAAACCCAGGAACGTACAGGTCAAGAAAATCGCGGGCGGTGGCCACCTATTTCCCGTCGGAAGGCGTGGCCGGTCGGGGTAGGCTAGTCCGGGTCCGTGACGCCAGCAAGGGAGCAGGGTATGGCTGACATAACTTCCATAACGGCGGCGGTTGCCAGCCTCAAGACGGCTTTCGGCATCGCGAAAGACCTCCTTGAGCTCAAAACTAGTACCGGCGTGCAAGAGAGGGTTATCGAGCTCCAAAGAGTGATCCTCGCCGCCCAACAGGAGGCAATGACTTCCCATGCGGCCCAGGCGGAGCTGTTGAGTCGAATAACCGAGCTCGAGCACGAGATTGCGAGCCTAAGAGCATGGGGTACAGAGAAGCGGCGCTATAATTGAAGGAGGTAAGTCCCGGAGCCTTTGCTTATTGCTTGAAACCGGATGCAAGCACGTCCGAGCCGCCGCATTGGCTGTGCGTTCGCTGTTATCAGGACGGTAGAAAATCGATCTTGCAGAACATCGGTCGTACCGATGACCGCGACCACAGCATCTATCGATGCGATTCCTGCAAGGCTGAATTTCTAACCCATTGGAGCACCACTCCAGAGCGGATTTCCAGGAAGGATTGACGACGTTGGCCTGAGCTAGTGTCATCGGTGGCCGATTGGCGTCAGCCGCTCCGGCTGCATGATCTTTGTGAACTCGATATCATTGGCCTCGTCCGCATGACAGCGACCCAACACTTTGCCTTTGGGAGTGCAAATGACCGAGAATCCTCACAGCACTACCCCGATAAGTCCGCCCACCCAGGAAATGCGCGAGTATTGGGAGGCGCTGGGCCAGTTCATCCACTATTTTGCACAAGTGGAGGCGTTTCTAGTGCATGTACTTATCATAAAATCCGGCGTGACAATTCCTATTGGTCGCGCAATATTCTCCGGCGCTAGGATCGACACGCTAAGAGATTTCATAAACCGCATACATTCCGTGACCAAACGCGATCCAAACATGGTTGAGGATTTCAAAAACATATCGGATGAGTTAGGCAATATTACGAGAGTGCGAAACGACATTGTCCACTATGGAACAAAGTTCGATGAAGGCGACCAGTTTCTTGTAACAAACCAGCATATTGCCCTCACCGAAGAGCGCGTTAGAGAAACGCCCGTGTCCGTCAAGAAGCTGCAGCAAATTGACAGCCGGTCTCGAAAAGATCAGCCACCACCTCGCGTTTCACCTCACTGAGGGGTGGGTCCCTGACGAAATACGCGAGAAGACGGCTGGCGAGAAGATGCGTGCACCATGGCAGCACGAATCGCCGTCACCCCGTTCCGAGGAGCAGCGCCGGCCCAAACCTCCAGCTCGAAAACGTTGACGTCGATCATCTCCGACATGACCCC
Source organism: Alphaproteobacteria bacterium (assembly GCA_965248765.1). Classification (GTDB taxonomy): domain Bacteria; phylum Pseudomonadota; class Alphaproteobacteria; order VGEJ01; family VGEJ01; genus CBDFKF01. The sequence continues at coordinate 118,017 of CBDFKF010000002.1, read as the reverse complement.
GGCTTCCGCGCTAGCTGGTCGTTGCCCGGCCCGCCATGGCGAATCTGCTCCGCTCCCTGCCAGAAGGGCGCCACGAGGCCGTCGCGCCCTTCTGCTTCCGCGGCGTAATTGACGATCGGGTAAGACCGGGTCGGACGCGCGCTGCCGTGATGGCAAGGTGGCGACCGCCATCCTCGCCCACTTATCGCTCCGCGTGGCGGAAGGGGTGCGTCGGGTAGACGCCTAGGATCTTGAGGTAGGCGGAGAAGAACTCGAGCTCCTCCAGGGCACGTTGCACGGACGGCTGCTCGGGATGCCCCTCGATGTCGCTATAGAACTGCGTCGCGTTGAAGCTGCCGCCGACCATGTAGCTCTCGAGTTTGACCATGTTGACGCCGTTGGTCGCGAAGCCGCCCATCGCTTTGTATAGAGCCGCCGACACGTTGCGGACGCGGAAGACGAACGAGGTCATCACCGGGCCCTGATCGACCGGCGGTTCGACGGCTTCGCGCGCCATCACGAGAAAACGCGTGGTGTTGTGCTCGGCATCCTCGACATCGGTGGCGACGATCGCCAGGCCGTAGATTTCAGCCGCCAGTGTTGACGCGATCGCGGCATGGCTCGCATCGCCGCGGGCAGCGACGTCGCGGGCAGCACCGGCCGTGTCGGCATGCACCTGCTCGTCCAGTCCGTGGTCACGGATGAACCGGCGACACTGCGAGAGCGCCTGTACGTGGCTGTGGACCTTCCCGAGGTCCGCGAGTGCCGCGCCTTCCGGAGCGAGCAGCTGGTGGTTCACTCGCTGGAAGTGCTCGGCGACGATGAAAAGGCCGGACTCGGGCAGTATGTGGTGGATATCCGCCACACGGCCCGCCACCGAGTTCTCGACGGGAATCATCGCCAGTGCCGCGGTGCCGTTGGTGACGGCGGCGAAGGCGTCCTCGAACGTCGCCGTGGGCAGCGGCTCCATATCGGGGCGCGCCTCGGCGCAGGCGAGGTGCGAGTAGGCGCCGGGCGCGCCTTGGAAGGCGATCTGCGGTCGAGAACTTTCAGACATGGGGTATGACCCGGCTACGGGCTCAGGAGGCGACGCATGCGTTCCAGGTCGGCTGGAGTATCGACACCGAGCGGAATCGTGTCAACGAGCGCCGCATCGATCCTCATCCCCGCTTCCAGCGCGCGCAGTTGCTCGAGCCCTTCGCGCCGCTCGAGGGGGGCGGGGGGCAGCGCGACGAAACGCTCGAGCGCCGCTCGGCGATAGGCGTAGATGCCGATGTGGTGGTAGAGCGGCCCGTCGCCAGTCGGCACCGCGGTACGCGAGAAGTAGACGGCGCGGCCGATTCGGGCATCGGGCTCAAGCGAGAGAACCGCCTTGACGACGCTCGGGTCCTCACGCTCGTCGCCGCGGTCGATCTCGGCCGCGAGCGTCGCAATGTCGACGTCGCGATTGGCGAGCGGCTCGACCACCGCTCGGATCGCCGTCGGCGCGATCGAGGGAAGGTCGCCCTGGAGGTTGACGACGATATCGGCGGAAACGGCGATTCGTTGCAGGGCCTCGTGGACGCGATCGGAGCCGCTGGCGTGGTCTGGCCGAGTCATCAGCGCTTCGCCGCCGGCTTGGTGGATGGCATCGGTGATCTCACGATCTTCGCAGGCGACAAACACTGGACCGAGCTCGGCGGCGACTGCCCGCCGCCACACGTGGACGATCATCGGCTCGCCGGCGATCTCGGCAAGCGGCTTTCCCGGTAACCTGGTCGAGGCCAGGCGTGCCGGAATGATGATGACGGTGGCGCCGGCGGTCATCGCATACACACGAGCGGGGCGCGCCTTTATACGGGTTGCACGGTCGCGGCGGTAGCCGGTAATCTCCGGCGCGGATCGCAGCACGCCTGGGAATCGGCCATGGACGCCGTTGAGTTCAACAAATACGCGGCGGGGCTCCTCTTTACGCTCCTCGGGCTGTTCGTGGTCAACGTGATCGCTGATTCACTGGTCAGCCCGACCCACCTTGCGCAGAGTGCGTACGTGGTCGAGGGCGTCGAGGAGGAGGCGAGCGCAGCCGTCGCCGAGGTCGAGGTGAGGCCGCTCCCCGTTCTGCTCGCCGAGGCAGATCCGGCTGCGGGGGAGAAAGTCGCTAAAAAGTGCAAGAGCTGTCACACCTTCGAGGCAGGCGGCAAGAACAAGGTTGGGCCCAACCTTGGCAATATCGTCGGGGCGGGCCGTGCGACGAATGGCGAGTTCAAATATTCCTCGGCGATCACGGATGCGGGCGGCACCTGGGGCTATGTCGAGCTCGATGCCTTCATCAACAACCCCAAAGACGCGATGCCCGGCACCAAGATGACGTTCAGGGGCATCCGCGATGCGGTCGATCGCGCCAACCTGATCGCCTTCCTGCTGACCCATACCGAATCACCGCCGCCGCTGCCGGCGGTGGAGTAGCGCCGCCGACCCGGCGCCATGGCGTCGGCCTGTCCTGCTGACCTCATTGCGCTCGCACACCATCTGGCGAATGCGTCCGGGGAGGCGATACGGCCGCATTTTCGCGCCGGGGTTCCGGTCGAGACCAAAGACGACGACAGCCCGGTCACGATAGCCGACCGCGAGGCCGAACAGGCGATCCGCGCCCTGATCACCCACGCCCATCCCGATCACGGGATCGTCGGCGAGGAGCACGGGACGGAACGGGTCGACGCCGAGTACGTCTGGGTGATCGACCCGATCGACGGGACCAAATCCTTCATCACTGGTACGCCGATGTTCGGCACGCTGATCGGCCTGGTCCACCGCGGCTGCCCGATCCTCGGCGTCATCGATCAACCGATCACCGGCGAACGCTGGATCGGTGCGGCCGGCCATGGGACCAAGCTCGACGGCAAGCCGGTGCACGTCCGCGCCTGCGCCGACCTCGCCCGGGCCGTGCTGTTCACGACGAGCCCTGAGCTGTTGAACCATCGGCCCGGTTTTGCACGGCTGCGGTCCCGCGTCGGGCTCATCCGGTATAGCGCCGATTGCTACGCCGAGGCCGTGCTTGCCACAGGCTTCGCCGATCTCGTCGTTGAGGATGGCCTCAAGGTCTACGACTATATCGCCCTGATCCCTGTTATCGAGGGTGCGGGCGGCATCGTCACCGATTGGGGCGGATCGAAGCTCGGTTTGGCGAGCGATGGCTCGCTGATCGCTGCTGGAGATCGGGCCATGCACGCCGCCGCGCTCGAGCTTTTGCGCGGTTGAGCCCGGTGCGCAGGCAGTGAACTGTCGAGAACAAACTGAATTGACCGCTTCAGTTGTGGTTGTTGGGCCAGTGGATAAGGGGTCGGGCGCGGAGCGGCCGTCCCCTTATCCACTGGCCGGTCGCGTCGAAGCGGATCACGCGGCCTGTCTGTGGCTTGTGTTGATGGGCGATCCGTCGGCCTGGTATCGGGCCAGGCAGCGCGGCCCATGGAAGACGGCGAGGGTGCGGTCGGGGTATTCGTGGACCCGGACCCTTGCCTTGACGTAGTGGCGGCGATGGCGGTCGGGCGGGATCGCCAGCACCAGGCGTTTGTAGCGCACGGTGTTGTCGTTGGAGACGGTGCGCTCCTGCTGCACGCAGAGGATGTCGTCGAGGGTACCGGCGAAGGGCACGAAGGCGGTGCCCTCGGCTTCCGGCGGCACCGCGAAGCGGGCGTTGTGGCCTGGCAGGTAGAGCTCCTTGAGGAAGCGGTTGGCCTGGGCCATGTCGGTGATGCCGGCGAGCCTGAGCTCCTGGGGCAGGCGCTTCTGCAGGGTGGCGAACATGCGTTCCGAGCGCCCCCTTGCCTCGGGCGAGTAGGCCGGGATCAGCTCGATGCCGAGCTGGGCCAGGGCGCGGCCGAACTGGGTCGGATTGTCCTTGTCGACCGTGCCGCCGGCCTCAGGGGTGTGCCAGTAGTGGCCGGCGCGGTCGGCATAGAGCGAGCAGAACAGCCCCTTGGCCCGGATCGCCTCGGACACCCCCTGAAAGCTCGACATCGTGCCCTCTTCGGCGACGAAGAAGGCCGAGTAGATCTCACTGGTGGTGTCGTCCATGGTGACGATCAGGTCCCACCACTGATCGGGGACCCACGCGTGGCTTGAGCCGTCTTGATGCAGCATCATGCCGGGCAGCGCGCGGCGCGGCCGCTTGCGCCGGTGCGCCCCGCGCCTGGGCGCCGCCCGTCTTCGCCCATGGGCCTGCAAGCTCAGCCGCACCCAGTTGTAGCTGCGCTTGAAGGCATAGTCCGCGACCAGCTTCTCGTGGAAGTGCTTGGCGGTGAAGTCCCAGTAGCGGGTGTCGAACAGCGCCAACAGCGCCGTCACCTCGTTGACCGCCGCGCGCCGCGCCGAGACCCGGCCCAGACGGCGATCGTAGAGCCCTTCCGCGCCGTCCGCCTCATAGCGGTCGCGCCAGCGCCGGAAGGTGCGCTCTGAAACGCCGAGAACCTCCGCCGCCTCGGCTTGGCTCAAGCAACCCCGATGGGTGCGGCCGTAAACCTCCTCGAACTTCATCAATCTCAGTCCCTGCAACTGCTCTGTCCGGCGCATCCAAACCCTCCATAGCCTGGAGAGCTTCTAAATCCGGACAGATCGTCTGGTACATAAACCGGACATATCGTGTGTTAGTGACAGTGCGCAGGCAGTGAACTGGGCGCACGATCGAAGATCGACTATTGTTTCCGTTCCGCTCACACGGGACGCAGACAGATGCGCGTAACGGCCGGCGCCGGACTGTTCTTAGGCATCGTATTCGTGGCGCGGGCCGCCCTGGCGCAGGAGGTGACGGTCAGCCACGGCACCTCGCTGATCGGCCAGCTACACTACGGCGCCGACTTCACCCATCTTGAGTATGTCAATCCGAATGCCGCCAAGGGTGGCGAGGTGCGCCAGTACTCCATCGGCACGTTCGATTCGCTCAACCCGTTCATTTTGAAAGGCTCGCCGGCCGGGTCGCTCGGCATGGTGTACGAGACTCTGATGGACCAGCCCGAGGACGAGGCCTCGACGATGTACGGCTTGATCGCCGAGAGCATCGAGACGCCGGCCGACTACTCCTGGGTGGCGTTCAACCTGCGTCCCGAAGCGCGCTGGAACGACGGCAAACCGATCACGTCGGAGGACGTGATCTTCAGCTTCAAGACCCTCACGACCAAGGGGCATCCGTTCTACCGGGCCTACTATGCCGATGTCAGCTCGGCCGAGGCTCTCGGGCCGCACAAGGTGAAGTTCACGTTCTCGGGCGGCGTGAACCGCGAGCTGCCGCACATCATGGGCCAGCTCAACGTGCTGCCGAAGCACTACTTCGAGACGGTCGATTTCGAAAAAACAACGCTCGAGCCGCCACTGGCGAGCGGCCCTTACCGGGTCGCTGCCGTCGAACCGGGCCGCTCAATCACCCTGGAGCGGGTTGCCGACTACTGGGGCGCTGACCTCCCCATCAACATCGGGCGCTACAACTTCGACCGCCTGCACATCGACTATTACCGCGACCAGACCGTGGCGCTCGAGGCCTTCAAAGCGCACGAATACGACTTCCGCATGGAGAACTCGGCCAAGCGATGGGCCACCGGCTACGACTCGCCGGCGTTGGGCGGCGGCCTCATGATCAAGGAGGAAATCCGCCATCAGCTGCCGACCGGAATGCAGGCCTTCGTCTTTAACCTGCGTCGGCCGATGTTCCGCGACCGCCGGGTGCGCCAAGCGATCGGCCACGCGTTCGATTTCGAGTGGGCGAACAAAACCCTGTTCTACGGGCAGTACGCGCGGACCGAGAGCTACTTTTCGAACTCGGACCTGGCGGCGCGGGACCTGCCTTCGGCGGCCGAGCTGGCCTACCTCGAGCCGTTGCGTGGGCAAATACCGGACGAGGTCTTCACCACCGCCTACGAAGCGCCCATGAGCGATGGTTCCGGCAGCGACCGGCGTAATCTGCGAGCTGCAAAAATGCTGCTGGAGGAGGCCGGCTGGCGCATCGAAGGCGGCAAGTTGCGCGACCCCGAGTCGGGTGAGGCGGTGGAGATTGAGTTCCTGCTCGTTCAGCCTGACTTCGAGCGCATCGTCCAGCCGTTTGTGCGCAACCTCGAACGCCTCGGCATCACGGGCAAGATCCGCACCGTCGACACCGCGCAGTACCAGAACCGGCTCGATGGCTTCGACTTCGATATCGTCACGGCGAGCTTCGCCCAATCGGACTCGCCGGGTAACGAGCAGCGCGATTTCTGGGGCTCGGTGGCAGCGGAGACCCCGGGCGGGCGTAACCTGATTGGGCTTCAGGATACGGCTGTCGATGCACTGATCGAAGAGATCATCGCGGCGCCTGACCGCGAGTCACTGATCGCCGCGACGCGGGCCCTCGATCGGGTGCTGCTGTGGCAGCATCTCGTCGTGCCGCAATTCCATTCGCGCAACTTCCGTGTCGCCTACTGGAACCGGTTCGGCCGGCCCGAGATTACCCCCAAGTTCGGCGTCGGTTTCCTGAGCTGGTGGGTCGAACCGGCCAAGGATGCCGCGCTCGCCCAAGGAGTCACGGAATTGGGGGAGCAGTAGGATCGGGAGCCTACCAATGAAGGCGCGCTCGCCCTGGCAGATCTCCGCCTGCGTGGCGTTGGGGCTGGTGTTGTGTTCGGCTCCGGAAAGCATGGCCGAGCCGAGCCATGGTCTTTCGATCTTTGGCGACCTCAAATACAGCGCTGATTTCACACATTTTGAGTACGCCGATCCGACCGCGCCCAAGGGTGGCGAGGTGCGGCTCGCTCACGCTGGCTCGTACGACAATCTGAACCCCTTCATTCTCAAGGGCATTCAGCTGCGCGGCATAGGCGGCGTCTCCATGCTGTTGCCGTTCGAATCACTGATGACGGGCGCGCAGGATGAAGCCGACTCGCTCTACGGGTTGGTCGCCAGCAGCGTCGAAGTCGCCCCGGACCGGACCTGGGCGGAGTTCACGCTGCGCGGGCAAGCGCAGTGGCACGATGGCACGCCGATCACGGCCGAGGATGTCGCCTTTTCGTTCGTCACGCTGCGAGACGAGGGGGCTCCCGTCTATCGCCTGAGCTACCGCGACATCCTGAAAGCCGAGGCATTGACGCCGGACACGGTTCGCTTCGAGTTCGTTGCCGGCGCGACGCGCGATCTGCCGCTGCTGGCCGCGACGATGCCGATCATCTCGAAGGCGTACTTCACCGAAAACGAGTTCAACAAGACCACGTTGGTCCCGCCGCTCGGTAGCGGGCCCTACCGCATCGGCAAGGTCGACCAAGGGCGGACGCTGGTGCTCGAGCGGGTCAAGGACTATTGGGCGGCGGATCTGCCCGTCAACCTCGGGCGCTTCAACTTCGATCGCATTCGTTTCGATTTCTACCGCGATCGCACCGTCTCGTTCGAGGCGTTCAAGTCCGGCGAGTACGATTTCCACGAGGAGTTCACGTCCAAGGTCTGGGCCACTGGCTATGACTTCCCCGGCGTTCGGGATGGTTTGGTGAAACGCGAGGTTCTGCCTGACGATTCACCCTCGGGCACCCAGGCCTTCTACCTCAACAGCCGGCGCGAGAAGCTGAGCGATCCACATGTCCGTGAGGCGCTCGGTTATGCCTTTGATTTTGAGTGGACTAACGAGAACCTCTTCTACGGCCTCTATCAGCGCACCACGAGTATGTTCGAGAACTCGGACCTACGCGCTCGCGGGACGCCGAGCGCCGAGGAACTGACGCTGCTGGAGCCGTTTCGCGGGCAAGTGCCCGATCAGGTATTCACCGACGCGTTCGCGCTGCCGGTCACCGACGGCAGCGGCAACATCCGCCGGCACCTGCTGAAGGCCCGCGAGCTCCTGGACGCTGCAGGCTGGCAGATCGTCGACGGACGGCTTCTGAACAGTGCCGGCGAGCAAATGACGCTGGAGTTCCTGTCGGATGTGCCGTCGTTCGAACGCATTATTGCGCCCATCGTGCGCAACATGGAGCGACTCGGCATCGACGCCCGCATCCGTTTGGTCGATTCGGCGCAGTACACGAACCGGGTGCAGGAGTTCGACTTCGACATCGTGACCGCCCGCTTCAACCTACCGCGGACCCCGGATGCACAGCTACGGAACTGGTGGGGGTCAGAGGCCGCGGACAGCCCGGGCGGCCTTAACTACGCGGGGGTCAAAAACCCGGTGGTCGATGCCCTGATCGAGAAGCTTGGCACCGTGAACAGCCGCGATGAGCTGAGGGCGGTGGTGGGCGCCCTGGATCGGGTGCTGTTGTGGAACCAATATACGATTCCGCAGTGGTTCAAGGCCTCTCATACGATCGCCTATTGGGACAAGTTCGACCGGCCGGCGCTGAAGCCGCGCTTCAGCTTGGGTTTCCTCGACACCTGGTGGATCGACGGCGTGCGGGAGGCGGCGCTGATGGCCGCGCTCGGCGGGACGACGGAGTAGTACGGCCGCGCCGACCGCCCATGCTGGCCTACATCATCCGGCGCCTGTTGCTGATTATCCCGACGCTGTTCGGCATCATGGTGATCAACTTCGCCGTGGTGCAGGTGGCGCCAGGCGGCCCGGTCGAGCAGCTGATCGCGCAGATCACCGGAACGGCGGTCGAGGCCACCGCGCGCTTCAGCGGCGGCGGCCAGGCCGAGGCGGGTGCCGGTACCGCGCAGACGGGCGGCGGTCAGAGCGACATCACCAGCAAGTATCGCGGGGCCCAGGGGCTCGATCCCGAGTTCATCAAGGAGCTCGAGCGGCTCTACGGTTTCGACAAGCCGGCCCACGAGCGTTTCATTCAAATGATGGGCAACTACATCAGGTTCGACTTCGGCACGAGCTACTTCCGGGATCGCCGGGTCGTCGATCTGGTTCTCGACAAGATGCCGGTTTCCATCTCCCTTGGCCTGTGGACGACGTTGCTCGTCTACTTCATCTCGATCCCACTCGGCATCGCCAAGGCGGTACGCGATGGCTCGCGTTTCGATATCTGGACGAGCGCCGTGATCATTATCGGTTACGCGATTCCTGGCTTTCTGTTCGCCATTCTGCTGATCGTGCTGTTCGCCGGCGGAAGCTTCTGGGACTGGTTTCCGCTGCGATCGCTGCACTCGGATAATGCGGATGAGCTGCCGTTCATCGAGTATGCCCTCGACTATCTCTGGCACATCGTGTTGCCGATCACCGCCCTCGTGATCGGTGGTTTTGCCACCCTCACGATGCTGACGAAGAACTCGTTCCTCGACGAGATCAGCAAGCACTACGTGGTTACCGCTCGCGCCAAGGGCCTGACCGTGCGGCGGGTGCTGTACGGGCATGTCTTCCGCAACGCCATGCTGATCGTAGTCGCGGGCTTCCCGAGCGCCTTCGTCGGTATCCTGTTCACCGGCGCCCTGTTGATCGAGGTGATTTTCTCGATCGACGGTCTTGGGCTCTTAGGCTTCGAGGCGATCCTTGGTCGCGACTATCCGGTGATGCTGGCCACGCTCTACTTCTTCACCCTGCTCGGGCTGGTGCTCAACCTCATTGGCGACGTGGCCTACACGGTGATCGATCCGCGCATCGACTTCGAGCGGCGCGATGTCTGAAATTGCCCTAAGCGCGGAAGATGAGCTCCGCGCCCGGCCGCGGATATCGCCGCTCAATCGCCGGCGCCTGCAGAACTTCCGGGCCAACAAGCGCGGCTTCTGGTCATTGTGGATATTCCTCGTCTTGTTCTTCATCAGTCTGTTCTCGGAGTTCATCGCCAACGACAAGCCACTCGTCGTGTACTTCGATGGTTCCACGTACTGGCCTGTTTTTTCGGTCTACCCGGAGACGGCGTTCGGCGGCGATTTCGAGACCGAGACCGAGTATCGGGATCCCTTCGTCCAGGACCTGATCGATGAGAAGGGGTGGATGGTGTGGCCGCTCATTCCCTTTAGTTATCAGACCATCAACTACGATCTGCCGGTGCCGGCACCGGCTCCGCCGTCGGCCGAGAACTGGCTCGGCACCGATGATCAGGCGCGCGACGTCGTTGCGCGTCTGTTGTACGGATTCCGCATCTCCGTCGTGTTCGGCCTGGTTCTCACCATCATCAGCTCCGTGATCGGGGTGATCGCCGGAGCCGTCCAGGGCTATCTGGGCGGTTGGACCGATCTGCTGTTCCAACGCTTCATCGAGATTTGGTCTGGCCTGCCGACGCTGTTCCTGTTGATCATCCTCGCCAGCATCGTCGAGCCGAGCTTCTGGTGGCTGCTCGGATTTCTGCTGTTGTTCAGCTGGATGGCGTTGGTCGGCGTCGTGCGGGCCGAGTTCCTACGGGCCCGCAATTTCGACTACGTGCGGGCGGCGCGTGCGCTCGGGGTCGGCAATGTCGCGATCATGTTCAAGCACCTCTTGCCAAATGCGATGGTGGCGACGCTGACGTTTCTCCCGTTCATCCTGAACGGCTCCGTCACGACGCTGACGGCGCTCGACTTCCTCGGCTTCGGACTGCCACCCGGTTCGCCGTCGCTTGGCGAACTCCTCAACCAAGGCAAGTCCAACCTCCAGGCGCCCTGGCTCGGGTTCTCGGGCTTCATCGTGATCGCGCTGATGCTGAGCCTCTTGATCTTTATCGGCGAGGCGGTGCGCGATGCCTTCGATCCACGGAAGACGTTGGGATGAGCGCGGCGCCGTTCCTGAAGGTCGAGGATCTCTCGGTCAGCTTCCAGGTCGAGCAGGAGACCGTGGAGGCGGTGCGCCACGCCTCGTTCGAGGTCAATACTGGCGAGACGCTGGCGCTGGTCGGCGAGAGCGGCTCAGGCAAATCGGTCACCGCGCTGTCCGTTCTGCAGCTTCTCCCCTATCCCAAAGCGACCCATCCCACCGGCTCGATCAAGGTCGAGGGCGAGGAGGTGATCGGCGCCGACGAGCGGGTTTTGCGGGGTATTCGGGGCAACCGCATCTCGATGATCTTCCAGGAGCCGATGACCTCGCTCAACCCGCTGCATACCATCGAGAAACAGGTCAACGAGGTGCTGTTCGTCCACAAGGGCTTGGGGCGCGAGGCGGCGCGCCGGCGCACCCTCGAACTCTTGCGGCTGGTCGGCCTCCAGGACGCAGAGGCCAGGCTGGACGCCTGGCCGCATCAGCTCTCGGGCGGTCAGCGCCAGAGGGTGATGATCGCCATGGCGCTCGCCAACGAGCCCGAGCTTCTCATCGCCGATGAGCCGACGACGGCACTCGACGTCACGATCCAGGCACAGATACTCAAGCTGTTGAAAGAGCTTCAGACCGAGCTCGGCATGGCGATGCTCCTGATCACCCACGATCTCGGCATCGTCCGCAAGATGGCCGATCGGGTATGCGTCATGCAGGCCGGCGAGATCGTCGAGCAGGGCGCGACCGAAGACGTCTACCAGCGGCCTGCCCACCCCTACACCCGCCACCTTTTGGAGGCGGAGCCCAAGGGACACCCGACGGGCGCGACTAACGACGCGCCGACAGTGATGGCGGGCGATGATCTCAAAGTCCATTTCCCGATCAAGAGGGGCGTTTTGCGCCGCACCGTCGACCATGTGAAAGCGGTCGACGGCGTGACGATCGAGATCGCCCAATCGCAAACGGTCGGCGTGGTGGGCGAGAGCGGCTCGGGCAAGACGACGCTTGGGCTAGCCCTGTTGCGCCTGATCTCCAGCGAAGGCCCAATCCGCTTCGATCACCGCGAGATACAAGGCCTCGGCTTCACGGCGCTCAGGCCCCTGCGGCGCGAAATGCAGATCGTCTTTCAGGACCCGTTCTCGTCGCTGAGCCCGCGGCTTTCGGTCGCACAAATCGTCGAGGAGGGCTTGCTCGTGCACGGGCTCGGCGGTTCGTACGTCGAGCGCCGCGCGCTGATCAGCGCCGCGCTCGAAGAGGTCGGCCTGGACCCCGACGTCCAGGACCGCTATCCCCACGAGTTCTCAGGCGGCCAGCGCCAGCGCGTCGCCATCGCCCGGGCCATGGTGTTGAAGCCGCGCTTTGTGGTCCTGGACGAGCCGACCTCGGCGCTCGATATGTCGGTGCAGGCGCAGATCGTCGATCTCCTGCGCGATCTTCAGGACCGCCACAAACTCGCTTATATGTTCATCAGCCACGACCTCAAGGTGGTCCGCGCCCTGAGCGACCATGTCATTGTCATGCGCGACGGCAAAGTGGTCGAGGAGGGCTCGACCGAGAAGATCTTCGAACGGCCCGAGAGTGACTATACCCGCGCCTTGATCGCGGCCGCCTTCGAGCTCGAGGCGATCGAAAGCGGCGCAGTGAGTACGTGACATGGCTCTGATCTTCATCGCCCATTCCGACGATCCGGAGGAGCATCGCGAGGCGCTGTTGGCTGAGCTGCCGGATCTCGACTTTCGCGTCTGGCCGGATGCGGGCGATCCGAACGAGATCGAGTTCGCGCTGGTGTGGGCGCCAAAGACCGGACTGTTGCGGACCTTCCCCAACCTCAAGGTGATCATTTCGCTTGGCGCCGGCGTCGATCACATCTTCCGCGATACCAAGCTGCCGGATGTACCGATCGTACGCTTGATCGACCGCTCGCTCACCGAGCAGATGAGCGAGTACGCGATCCTCGGCATTCTGCGTCACCACCGCCTGCTGCCGATCTACGAGGCCGCTCAGCGGGTCGGCCGCTGGGACCGGCTGCCGCCGCCCGACACCGAGCGCTCGCCGGTCGGGATTCTCGGCCTCGGCCACATTGGCGGCGATACGGCGGCCAAGCTACGGGCCCTTGGCTTCCCGGTGCGCGGCTGGACCCGGAGTCCCCGCACCGTCGATGGCATCGAGTGCTTCCACGGCGCCGACGGATTGGTGCCGTTTCTGAAGGAGTGCCGGTTCCTCGCGTGCTTCCTACCGATGACCGAGGAGACGGCCGGCATTATCAATGCGCAGACGCTGGCCGCACTGCCCGAGGGCGCTTATGTGCTCAACCTCGCGCGCGGTGGCCACGTCGTCGAGGAGGACCTGCTGGCGGCCATCGATTCGGGCCACATCGCCGGCGCAATGCTCGATGTATTCCAAGAGGAGCCGTTGCCCCCGGATCACCGGTTCTGGAGCCATCCGAAGATTTTGCTCACACCGCACGTGGCGGGGGTCACCGTGGCCCGGTCGATCGCGCCGCAGGTCGCCGAGAACATCCACCGCGCGCGCGCCGGCGAGCCGCTGATCAATGTGGTCGAACGCGACCGCCAGTACTGAAGGCTCGGTCAGTCGAAGGCGTAGCCGCGGCGCATGGCCTTGGCAAGCGCACCATGCCAAAGCTCGGGCGCCTGCTGCGCCGTCCGCATCGCTTTTCACGCCTGCCCCGCTCAGGTCGCGAAGCGCTCCGCCAGCAACGCAAAGAGAGCGCGCAGCCCTAGTGCCTCGCCGCCGACCGGGCGGCCCGGCCGCGCCTTGTCGTTCCACGCGTACAGATCGATGTGCGCCCACGATCTGGTCTCGGTCACGAACTCCTTGAGGAAAAGCGCTGCGGTTATCGCCCCGGCGAAGCGGCCGGTGCCGACGTTGTCGATGTCGGCAATCGGAGTGTCGAGCAAGGCGCGGTAGGGCCGCCATAGCGGCATCCGCCAGAGCGGATCGTGCTCAACCTCGGCATGACGGGCGAGATCCTGCGCCAGGCCGTCATCATCGGTGAACAGCGCCGGCAGGTCAGTGCCGAGGGCAATGCGCGCGGCCCCAGTCAGGGTTGCACAGTCGATGAGCAACTGGGGTTTCTCAGCGTCAGCTTCGGCGAGCGCATCGGCCAGCACCAGCCGCCCCTCGGCGTCGGTATTGCCGATCTCGACGCTCACGCCCTTGCGCGTGCGCACGACATCGCCGGGACGGAAGGCGGTGCCGGATACCGCGTTCTCGACAGCCGGGACCAGTATGCGCAACCGGACCGGCAGCGCGGCTGCCATCACCATACGGCCGAGGCCGAGCACCGTTGCAGCGCCGCCCATGTCCTTCTTCATCAGCCGCATGCCGGCCGCGGATTTGAGGTCGAGACCACCGGAATCGAAGCAGACGCCTTTGCCGACAAGCGTGACTTTGGGGGCGTCGGGCTCACCCCAGCGCAGATCGATCAGCCGTGGCGCCCGGGCGCTGGCGCGGCCGACGGCGTGAATGGTCGGGAAATCGTGGGCAAGGAGGGCTTCACCCTCAATGACCGTGGCTTCGGCTGCGAATTCCTGGGCGAGCTCGCCCGCCGCCTCGGCCAACTCCGCCGGGCCCATGTCTTCGGCCGGAGTGTTGACGAGATCGCGGACTAGATAGGTGGCGGCAAGCGTCCGCTCGGCTAAGGCGAGGTCACAGACGGCGGGGCGTACCAGGGTGGCGCGGTCCTGCGGCGGCTTGGTATTATAGCGATCGAAGGAGTAGGCGCCGAGACCCCAGCCAATCGTCGCGGCGGTCGCGGCATCGGTCGTCAGCCCTCCCTCGATCCTATAGCGGCCCGCGGGCAGACCCCCGGCCAATCCGCCATAGCACCAGAGATCGGGCGCGTCGCCGAGGCCGAGGACGGCGCCAGCAAGCGTGCCGTCCGCTTCGGGGCAGACGAGGAAGCGCCCGGCCTCCGCCTTGAATCCATGGGCCTCGACCCAGGCCGAACGGGCCGGTGGCAGTGCCGCGTGCCAAGTCGCGAGATCGGCCGTCTTGAGCGGCCACAACGGTATTGTAGCGGCTGTGTCATCGTCGGTTATGCAGAACCTCTGCAACATCGCGCATCCTATGCGGATTGACCGACGGTGGTTGCCCACCGATGGTCCACCCCTACCACGCGTGTGCGCCCATGGGCAAAAGAGGGCGGGGCAAAGAACGGCTGGCCACGCAGTCTAATACGCGGTGAACTTGTCACTCGACAAACGGGAGCGAGAACAGCCATGACCGGTGAGATTCCCGCGCCAGCGGACCCTGTGCGCTTCTACGGCCACCAACGCTCGGGCAACTCGTACGCGGTGGCGCTGATGCTGGCCATCTGCGGAACTGCCCACGAGTTCCACCACGTCGATCTGCCGGGCGGCCAGTCGCGCGAGCTGGAGCACGTGGCGATCAACCGGCTCGGCCAGCTTCCGGCACTCGTGCACGGCGATCTCGCGATTGGGCAATCGACCGTTATCCTTCGCTATCTTGCGAATCTGACCGGCCGGTTTGGCGGCGCCGACGCGGTGAGCGCGATCCGAATCGACGAGTGGCTCGCATTCCAGCAGGACCAGATATTCCCCGGCATCGGCCGCACCCGTTTCTTCACGCGCTTTGCGCCGGCCGAGCCGCCGGTCGTTGACGTGTTTCGGGCTATTGGGCGGCGGGCGCTCGACACCCTCGAGGCACGCTTTGTCGTGGCGCCCTTCCTCGTCGGCGAGGACGCGACGATCGCGGATATCGCCTGTTATGCATACGCCTCGTTGGCGGAGGAGGGCGGCTTCGACATGGCGGAGTGGCCGCAGACGGCGGCGTGGCGTCGTCGTGTCGAAGATCTTTCGGGCTGGAACGCGCCCGCGGCGCTCATGCCTGCGCCAGCTTAGGTAATGGACTAAGCTCCTGACTTAGTCCATTACGGGTGGATGTCGAGCATCGTCAATATCCACCAAGCGAAAACTCACTTTTCGAAGCTCCTTGAGCGTGTCCGGCGCGGCGAGGAGATCGTCGTGGCCAAGGCCGGAAAGCCGGTGGTAGAGACCAAGACGCGCCGCTGTCAGAGCCTGGCCGACATCGTCGTGAAGTTCGCGAGCGATGCGGCGTGCTTCGGCGTCCTGGGCTTCGACCAATCGCTGCGAGGCCCAGGCGAAGTCCGACATGCCCTGGGCCATTCTGTGCTCCAGGTGTCGGCAGGTTGAACGCAGCGCCTTCTCGGTCGACTGAAGCTCAACGATCTGGGACTGGAGGCCTTCCCCATCGACTCGGCGACCTTGCGCCGCTCTTCTTCCTTGCGGGATCGCCAGGTGGCGATCGTCAGGAGCCACACGCTGAGCACCAGCATCACGACGAGGGCGGCGATATTGGCAAACAGCAGCGAGATGCCCTCGCCGGTGCCCGCTGTCACATCGCCGCCTTCGGCCAGGCGCTCGACGCCGAAGATCGGGCCAGGACCGACCGTGTGGATAACGGCCCAGGCGATCAAGACGACGATGATCACCGTGACCAGCGCGACAACCCAATGAGACGATGGGTCCACCGAACGGCGGAGCCACGTGTCGCGCGGCGCGGAAGTGCCCCGTCCGGGTACTACGCCATCGGCGAAGTCAGCGATATCCTTTTCGGCGGATCGCTAGGGAATAACCCTATAGGCGATCTGTCGCCACTGCCTCACCATCGCCCGGACTTCCCTGGGCCAACCGGGGAACGGACTCGGAGGGAGGCCATGCGTAAGGTGAATAAATTCAGTGAGAACGTTCCTGTGCCCAATGCCGGCGGCGAGCCGGATACGACCGGCGTTGCCCAGGCGGTCGTGGAGCGGCGAGACGTTGCCGCTTGGCTCGAGCTAACCACGGCCAACGGGACTCCGATCAAGGTGTTTGGCCGAAGAATTCCACTACCACGCCTCCCCTAGCTTCCCCGCCCGTCGAGCGTCGATTAGAACGCAACGCGGTCCTCCCAACTCTACAGCGGGCGCCCCGTCCTCAGCCGGGCGCCCGTCGTTCCCTGGGCGGGACCGGGCCGGCGCAAAGCATCGTGTGCGCCACATTCGTGCTAGTATTTTCGACCGATTGGTACGGAATCTCGGGCACCGGGGTGTGCGAGGATGCGGTTGACGCCGGCACAGCTCAAGGCGTTTGACGAAGATGGATTCGTGGTCCTGCCCGGCCTTTTCTCGGGGGCGGAGATCGATACTGTGCGCGCCGCGATGGCGCGCGTTTTCGCCCAAGAGCATCCCGGGAACATCCATGAGCAAGGTGGCGGTGCGGTGCGGACCGCGATGGGGCTGCACCTGCGCGATGCGGCCTTTGACCGGCTCGTCCGCCATCCGCGGCTGGTGCAGCCGGCCCAGCAGATCGCCGGCCCAAACCTCTACATCCAGCAGGTCAAGATCAACGTCAAGGCGGCCTTCGAGGGCGAGGTGTGGCAATGGCATTACGATTTCGCCACGCACCACAACGATGACGGTGTGCCCGAGCCGGAGGCGCTGAACCTCCACGTCTTCCTTGACGACGTGAACGAGTTCAATGGGCCGCTCCATTTCATCCGCAGCTCGCACCGCGCCGGCCCCGCGCCGGCCCACCACGACACGACGACCACCAGCTACCCGCTGTGGGTGGTCGAACGCGACGCCGTCGCCCGCCTCGTCGAGCGCGGGGGCCTGTTCTCCGCGACCGGGCCGGCCGGCACCGGGCTCATCTTCGGAGACTGCCTGGTGCACGGCTCGCCGGCGAACTTCTCGCCGTGGGATCGGGCGATCTTCTCGTTGATTCTCAATCCGGTGGCGAATGCCTATCGGAAGACCGACCGGCCCGACTACAAGCACCAGCGCGACCTCACGCCGGTTATCCCGCTCGCCGACGACTGCCTCCTCGACGCCGCGGCTTGAAGACCCTGCCGGCGGCCGATGACGCGGGGCCTCAGCTCTCCTGCGTGAGAAGCTCCATGGCCAGCGAGAGCAGGCGCATGAGTTGCGCGTCCTTACCAAATGTGTGGGCCACCATCTCGGTGTGATTGGCTACGTAGGTATCGATCGGCATCCTGCCGTCCGCGGCCGCTACACTCGGCTCGTATTCGGTCGTAAAGCTCACGTCCGGCGCCTTAGCCGGCGCATAACGGACGCGAACCGCGCCGTCGCGAGCGGTGAGGGTGAAGCGCTCGCCATCGATGTTGATCTCGGCTTCGAGGTTCATCTCCCGGGTGACGACACGCTGGCATGCGGCCTCCAGCGTTACCGCCACAGTCCTCAGATTGCCTGGGCGCCGGAAGTCTTCGTCGGGCGGCAAGCGTCCGCCGAACAACGCAAGCTCAAACAGTAGGTCCCTGGTGCGCGCGCCGAGTTCTGTGAGCTCGTAGAGGGCCACACCGAACTCCGTGTTCCGGTGCGCCACCAGCCCGTCGTCCATCAGCTGCTGAAGCCGGGTGGTGAGCAGATTGGAGGCGATGCCCTCCAAGCCCGCCTGCAGGTCGGAAAAGCGCGCCGGTCCGGCGTGAAGATCCCTCAGGATCAACAACGTCCAGCGGTCACCGATCCGGTCCAATGCCCGGGCGATGGGACATAACAGCTGATATCTACGCACTCCGGGCATAGCGCAAGCCCCTATGACGATAATAGTTGATAATATAAAGAAATAACTTGAATATATCAACGGCACCTCCACATCGGAGTCATTCCAGAACTCCCGCATGGAGGAAGTAAATGAAAACCCTCAATAGTCACCCGAAGATCCTCGTTACCAGCGCAGCCGGCAACACCGGCCTGCCGACCGCGCTCCAACTGCTCGAAAAGGGCTTTCCTGTTCGCGCCTTTGTCCGGCGCGACGACCATCGCGCACGGCGTTTGCGAGAGGCCGGCGCCGAAGTCTTCGTCGGCGATCAATACGCACTTGCCGACGTGCGCCGGGCCATGGGGGGCATTCAGCGCGCCTACTTCTGCGCGCCGTCGGCCGCGAACGGTCTGCATTTCGGCGCGGTTTTCGCAATCGCCGCGCGCGAAGCCCGACTCGAGCACGTGGTGTCGCTCGGTCAGTGGCTCGCCCACCCAGACCACCCGTCGGTGGGAACACGCGAAACCTGGCTCAATGACGAGCTGATCAAGCTCTTGCCTGAGACCACGCTGACCGTGATCAATGTCGGCTGGTTTGCCGAGAACTACTTCTTTGCGCTCGAGCCGGCGGCGCAGCTTGGCATTCTGCCCCTGCCGCTCGGCGATGGCGATGTGAAGAAGAACGCGCCGCCGTCGAACGAGGACATCGCGGCCGTCAGTGTGGCCGCGCTGATCGATCCGGCGACCCACGCCGGCAGCGTCTATCGGCCGACCGGCCCGGCCCTGCTTTCGCCGAACGAGATCGCCGCCGTCTTGTCCAAGGTTCTGGGTGGCAAGGTCCGGTATCAGGACATCCCCGAAGCGCTGTTTCTGAAGGCGTTGAAAGCGTTCGATGTCAGACATGTCTCTGAGTTCATGCAGACCCAGCTACGGCTCTATGCCGATGAGTATCGACGGGGCGCCTTTGGCGTCGGCGCGCCCACTAGCGCGGTGCGGGATGTGACGGGCCGAGACCCCGAGGACTTCGAGACGATCGCGCGACGGGTCGTGGCGAGCCGGCCTGAGGCCGTGCGCAGCTTCGGCAACAAGGTGAAGGCTGTGCGGAACTTCATCCGCATTCTGTTCGCCGCCAAGCCGGACGTCGCGGCGATCGAACGGCACGGCGACCACGTGCTCCTGACATCGCCGGCCTTCGCCCGCGACAACGCGGGCTGGCGTGGGAGCCACGATACCCATGCCGCGGACATGGCCGCCAAGCCACTCCCGGCCGGCAGCGGCGTTACAGACGCAGCAGCGCCGTGGCCGGTCGGGATAGCGGCCGCTGTTTGACACCCTCAACCGATAATGGAAAGGACCATCCAATGAGCGCTCTGATGATTGCGAAGATTAACGTCAAGAACCCCGCGAAGTTCCAGGAGTATCTCGCGGAGACGCAGAAGGTCGCCCGGCCGTACGGGGCCGAGCTTCTGTTTCGCGGTAAGACCGACCGGGCCCTGACCGGTGAGGCGGCCGATCACGAGATGACGGTCATGGTCAAGTTCCCGAGCGTCGAGACGATCGACGAGTGGTTTGGCTCGGCGGCGTATCAGGCCCTCATTCCACTGCGGGACGAGGGCACCGATATGACAATGACGAGCTATCAGGCGATCGGCTGACGACGCCGGACCCGGCGGTGCCCCACAAGGGCGTCGCCAGGTCGGCCGGAGGTCATCCCGAGGGCTGGACTCGGCTTGGTTGGAGTCAGGGCGCGGCACCTAGGTCGCGGAGCAGGCGGTCGAAGGCGACCTTTGTAGGAAGCGTGATTCTCACCCCAGGCACGGAAGTCGCCGTGCCGGTTGCGGACTTTGGCGGCCCACGCTTTGTCTGTCTCCATGACGGCATCGTCGATGCGGATCGGGAAGAGGACGGTGTGCTTGCGCGTACGCTCCTCTTCGAGCGCGATGGTGACCTCGTCCTCGACCCAGTCGCTGTCGATCGAGTCTGCCGACAATACGATGAGGAGCTTGTTGCGCAGGCGGACCTGACGATCGAAGGTATCGAGGAGCCTGTCGCCGATCTTGATGTCCTCGGGCGCGTACCAGCAGCGCACGCCGTGGTTCTGGAGATCGGCGTATAAGCGACCGACGAAATCCTTGTCGCGGGACGAGTGGCTGATGAAGCAGGAGTAGTAGGCGATCGCCTTGCCGAGCAGCCCCGGCAGGTTGTCGATGAACCGGTCGGGCAGGCCACAGCCGCGCAGGAAGACGAGCGGGAGATCCCCGAATCGCTGCAGCGTCCGGTTGTCAAGGACGCTGGGGCCTCTGTGCTGGACGAGCTCGAGGCCTTTGGTGGCCGAGAGATCGAGATCGGCCAATACCGTCTCGTAGAAGACAGCGCCGGTGAGATCGGCACCTTCGAGAGCCGTCCCGTTCAGGACAGCGTGCGAAAATCTTGCATCACGGAGGTTCGCGTTGGTGAAGTCCGTGTCGTTTAGGCTTGTGCGATGAGATTGGCGTTGGCGAGATTGGCGCTGGCGAGGTGCGAGGTGCGAGGTGGAGAGGTTCGCGCCGTTTAGTGTCGCGCCGGAGAAGTCTGCTCTTAGGAGGTTGGCACCCATCAGTTTCGCACCCACGAGGTCCGCTCCGGAGAGGTTGCCGTCGATTAGTACCGCAGCGCACAGGTCCGTTTGGGACAGGTCCGCATCGGAGAGGTCGGGTGTAACTTCGAGATTGGCGTAGGGCCAAGCGTTCCAGGCTGCAACGTCCTCCTTAAGCTTCCTGAGATGGTCTGTATTTGCCATGGGCGGGTTGCGTCCTTTGGTTGCGGGAAGTGTAGCGTAGTGGTGGCCGGGAAGGGTGCTAGACACAGCGGCGCAAAGTCTGGCGAAGTGTTCGCTAGCTGGACGTGGGGTCGTTGAGGTTCGGCTATCGCGTCATGGCGCCGACCGTTCTTGCGATCGATCAGGGTACGACCAGCACCCGGGCCATGCTGTTCGATGGGAGCGGCCGCCCGCTCGTCACTGAAGAGGCCCCCCACCGGCAAATCTTCCCCCACAACGGCTGGGTCGAGCATGACGCCGAGGGGATCTGGGACAACGTCCTTCGCTTAAGCCGCGCGGTGCTGGCGCGGCCGGAAGCTGTGGACACGGTGGCAATCGGTATCGCCAACCAGCGCGAAACCACGCTGTTGTGGGATCGCGAGACCGGTGCGGTCTGGCGCCGCCAACTCAGGCCATTGATTTCATGTTGTTTTTTTTGATTTCCCCGCACCTGGAAGTGGGGTGCGGGACGTTTCGTTCTCAATTTGACCGGCCACGATCTCGGATGCCTCCACACCGAGGCGGACGCGATCGGCGCCGCGTGTGTAGACCTCGGCCTGGCCGATGGTGGACCAACCATATTGCGCCATAAGCTGATGCGCTGCCGCGCCCCCGTTCGCCGCCAGCGTCGCCGACAGCTTGCGCAGCCCGTGAGCGCTTTTCGCAATGTCGGCCTCACGGCATCGGCTCCGGAACCAGCCGCCGAAGCTCTCGCCCGTGAACGGCCGCCCCTGCGCGCTAACAATGAAATGCATGTCTCCCGTGGGTGTCGCGGAGATCATCTCTAAAAGCCAGCCAGGGAAACGGATTGTAACCGTGGTGCCCGTCTTGGCGGTGCGAAGGGTGAACACGCCACCGCGAAGGTGCTGACGCCCTGCCCGCACGATGTCCGAGCGGCGCAAGCCCGTGAGCAATAGCAGTTCGAGTGCTAACCGGGCCTTCGTGCCCATCTCGTGCTGTGCTCGAAATGCCTGCACGTCGTCCATCGTCCAGGCAGGGAACCCGTCGCTCTTGTAGCGGGTGCGCTCGACTCCATGTGTAGGATTGTGCTCGACATGCCCATTGCGCACGGCCCATGCGAACAGCCCGCGCATCGCCTTTAGGAAGCTGTTTGCCTGTCCGGGCGTGTCGGCGCGCTTATCCATTGCCCGCTGAATGTCGATCCGCGTAATGGCCGCGAACGGCGCGTTACCGGATCTCCGAACAGCGTCTTGGTAGAGACCGCCGTATTTCTGGCGACTGGCGACTGCCAACTGCCGCCACGCCGCGCTCTCCAGGTAGCGTGCGACGAGCCACTGTAGCGATCGCGGGGACGCCTGCTCGGGCCGCGTCGTCGTCGGGACGTTGCCGGTGAGCGCGGCTTGGTAGGCGTCATCGAACCCTGGCGCGCCGAAGGCGTCCGGCAGCCTGATCCGCCGGCCCTTGCCGCGGCGGAAGTACAGCACCCAGCGCCCGTGGCGTGTCTTCTCGCGGTAGACGTACGGCGGTAGCTTCCGGCGCATGGCCGGCATCAGAGATCGATTTCCTCGGGGAAGTCAACGGGCCTGGGTTTCGCGTCACGCCCATCGTCCGGGATGATGCGATAGATCGTTCCGTCACGCTCGACCTCGATCACGCAGCCCTTCTCAACGGCCACGTCGGCGATGGCGCGCGCCTGAGCGCGGGTAACGGCGAGGCGGGCGGTCATGGCATCTCCCAATGCTCACAGTCGAACTCGCCGTCCTCGTCTTCCACACGGAGACCCCACGGGAAGACCTTTTTCACGAGGACTCGTTTGCGCGGGTCTGTGTGGCCCGATCTGCGCAACCGCTGAGTGAGGGGACACCCCAAATCGTAAACGTGCTCTCCGGGCTTCGGGGTGCGGGCGGTCATATCAACCCCTTCTCAAGCGCGAGCCATTCCGGCATCGCAAAGGTTGTCGTCGCCGACACGGGCTCCTTGCCGCCGTGGTCGAGCAGATAGGCGGCGTCGGTCTCGTGGCGCAACGCGGCCTCGATATCGACCAGATCGGATTTCACGGTCCACCATTCGATGCTGGGTATCCCAACCGATGCGGCCAGCGATAGCCGAACCCCCACCGCCACGGGAACGGCCACCAAGGCGCGCCGCCAAAGCGGAGGGCGTAGAACATCGCCGCCGCCAACAGCGGATGGCCAGCCCGAGTCACGATAACAGCTAGAGCCAAGTCGGCCTCGCGGCGGCGATGCTTTGAACCCCCGGCGTGATACACCCGATCATGTGCGATACAGGCGTCCTCCCATGGTGGCGGCCGGCCTAATGCACGGCGCCAGAACCAGGACATTCCGCCAGAGCAACCGTCGGTAACGAATGGCCTCAATTCACTCGTCCCGGCCTCACGTCCCATGCGCCGCCATGTCAGAGTCGTTGAGCCTCGGTTCTTCGCCGACCAGCATCAGCGACACGGCGTGCGTCACCATGCCGCTGAGCGCCATCCCCGCAAACCAGTCGCGTAAGAAGAGTCCGTGCCACCCAGCATCGTGCTGATCGCCATCCGGTCGCCACGTCGCTGCAACCGGGAACGCCGGCCCTCCGTCGTCTTTCATGCCGCCTGCCTCCCGTCCAATATCTCGTGCACCCGCGCGTCTAGGTCGGCGCGGTCGGTGCCGGGCAGCAGATTCACGACGATTAGCTGTACGGCGCGATCGTAGAAGGCGGAGAACGCGGCTTGGTCCATCGCCGCGAAGCTGATGGACTTGGGCCGCAGAACCTCGCGCTCGCCGATCCGCCACACGCTGTAGTGCCCCAACGCGATCTTGAGCGCGTCAAGCAAATCGTCCTTCGTGGCGAAGCGGTCCTGCGCCTGGAACACCACGTCGATCAACGCGAAGAAAAGGCGGTGATGACCGACATTGCGCGGCCGCGTCCATTTCACCCGTAGCGTCGCGCCGTCGGGCACGCCGTCCAGCGCCTCGACACCGATCATGTCCACTGGCGCGAGCTTGCCCTTCTCGGCGCGCATGAGGCATTCAGACACGCGCGCTGTCACCCTGCCGCCAGCACGTCGAGGTCGGGCTCGCCCTGGGCGACCTCGGCGGGGAGATCGGTGGGCGTGTCGGCCAGCGTGGCGCGATGATCGTCGGCCAGCGCTAACAAGCGGGCGTGCCGATCCTGGCATCGTTTCACGTTCGCCTCGCTGTTCTCGTAGCCGCTGCCGGCCTTTAGATTGTTAAGCGGGTCTTTGTTTTCGTTCATCCATGCGTCGATCTCGTCAACCGTTTGTGCCGCGTTCAAAGCGGCGGCGAACGTCACGGTCCACGCCTGCCAGTCCGGCTGCTTGTCCTCGGTGATGCCGACCTTGATCGCCGAAGGCGGCAGGACTTCACCCGTCTCAGGATCGATCGGCGGCTGGGCCTCGACGGCCTTGGGCGGTTCGCGCTTCGGCGTCACGTCGCGGGGCTCGGACCTCGCGTTGCGCGGGACCGTCTCTATTTCCGATTCGTCCAGGAACCCCAGCCCGCAGATCGAGAGCGTGGCCCGCCGCTTGGCCTTGGTCTCGGCCTTCATCATGGCGTTGCATAGCGCGTCACCCTTGAGATTGCCGATGGTGACGGCGCCCGTGGATACATCCGTCCGCTCATGCTTGTCCCTGACCTTGGCGGTGACGATGAACACGCCGTTGTGCGTGCGCTCGGATACTTCCTCCACCGACACGCCGTGAATGCTCCGCAATTGATCGGTGCAGCCCCGCAGCGCATAGAGCGTCAGCTTGCTGTTGAGCGTGATGTACTCGAACGGCTTGGTCAGCGGGTTCAGCCCGACCGACTTGCAGACCGTCATGTAGTAATTGCTGCGTTCGGCGGGCGTGAGCTTCGACAGGTCGCCCTTGACGATGACCTGCTCCATGATCTCCGCGACGTGCTGCTTCGTCGCGACTGCCGTTTCAGCCATCTCTCAACTCCCCTATCCGCAGCACGCCGTTGGCCCCCACCTCACGGCCGCACCACCATGATTCTAGAGCATCGGCATGGTGGAGCTTGGTTTCGCCCTCGCGACGAAGACGCTTGACGTTGAACATTGCATCCTGTTCGGTCAGGTGTTCGAGCAGCACGTATTCCGGTTCGGTTTCCGATGAGTGGGCCGCCGGATATCGTGATTGCAGGGCCGGGAATAGGTCGTCCTGCTCGGTTTCGATGCCGTCGCTCTCGAACTTTTTTCGGCAGATACTGCGGGCGATCTGACGCAATTGAAGGTGCGCCGCCCTGCGGACGAGAAGGGGGGACCTGTTTTCGCCGTCCAGATCGATCATGGCTTGGGTCGCAAGCCATGACGGACTGATGCGAATTTCATCACGGCGCTGCTCGTAGATTTCCAGCAATACTCGCCGGAGCTTTTGTTCATCGCCGCTCATCGATCACTCCTTTCAGCCAATCGGTGACAGGTCGCACGAGACGGCGTACATCCGCCTGCATTGGCTCCGTCATTTCCGGGAGAAATGCCTGCGGGTCCTTCTCAAGGAGGCCCACGCGCTCGAAGTCGCGCAGACGACCCCAGACCCAGAGCGCTTGCGGGTCCATGGGCTCTTGTCTCGGGCGGTCACTAATAATGCCGCTGGTGCTCGGCTTGCCTGGACCTGCCAGCGCCGCCTCGAATTCTTCCTCCGGGACGCCAGCAAGCTTCTGCCACTTGCTCGACTGATCCCTGGAGATGCCGAGCTCCTCCAGTGTCTTGGGCTTGTCGAAATTGGTCGTGTCGTTCGACCGATTCTTTGATGGCCTGCCCGCCTTTGCCTTTTCCATGTCCCGAAGCAGCCTGCCTGCCTTGCGCTCCGCTCGAAGTCGGATTTCGCAGGCGCGACGCTCAGCATCGACATTCATGGCCTGCTGGGCGTAGTGCTCCAGGGCCATCGCCTTATCGCGGATAGACTTCACTTCATCGACTTCGTAGGCGGCGTCGATGGCGCGGCACATCGCGTCGTAGCGGACAAGCGCACTCACGCCGACTTCTCCAACTTCCGCACGCAGCTGTCGATGCGATCGATCATGTCGCCCGCGAGCCACAAGGCACCCGCAAGGTATTTGCGTGTGACGAGTTCCTCCGAGGCTACGTCCAGAACGACAACCAATGCGCGGGTCTGGCAGATGTAGCGGTTAAGATCGTCGATCAGATCGAGACGATCACGGGAAGGATTCTGTTGTGTATGGGTCATGCCGGTCGCTCCTCGGTCAGCGGTTGCCGGAGCGACAGACGTTCTTAAGCGAATGGCGCCCCGGGGTTTAAGAACCCTACCGAGGTCGGGCCGGCGCCTTTTAGGCCGAAGCCCTGGACATGGGCGCCGCCCCCGGGACATGGGCATGAAAATGCCGCCAGTCTGACGGGGGCGGTAATCCGCCTCGGTGGAGTTCTTAAGCTCCACCGCCATGGTGCCCGCTTGCGCCGAAGGCGTCAACAGAGATGTCACAGCGAGCTCTCCGTGATGCGGAGCGCGCCGTTGCGGGCGCGGGTTGCCTGAATGCCGGCGCCATGCGCCTGCTTGGCATCGTCGGGGGTTAGCGCCTTCAATTCCTTGACGGCGGCGTTGAACGTCTTGGCCGCGCCCCGGTTCTCAAGCCAATCGGCGGCGAAGTTCGCCCAGGAATTGGACTGGCCCATATCGACCACACGCGCTGCCACCGGCCGGGGAGGATCGGCCGGTGGCAGCGCCACTGGCGGCGTCAGTGTCTCGACGCAACGCCAGAACGCATCAGCCCGACGCAGGAGCTCGGCCAGGTAATCGTCGTCGCGCGGCACTTCCTCAAGTGCGGGCCCGCGCGCGCCCTCGATGATCGACAACACGGCCAAGCGCGCGTCGGTGCAGTACATCTGCCAATGCACCTGCGGCATGTAGCGGGCGACCACTGTCTCGCGCGGCTCGAAGCCGCCGACATGCTTGGCTTCAATGACGGCTGGTTCCATGCCTTGCCCGGCCTCGCCCAGCCCAGCCTCGCCAGGCCTTGCCAGGGGATAGGCAGCGTCCCAGCCGTCGAGTGTAGCCGCCGCCCAATCGCGTTCTTGTGACACGACCACTTCTCCCTGTCGCGTCACAGCGCGCCCCACCTTGCGCGTGTACCAGCGCAGGTTCAACACCTCCGTGTGGCTGCCGAGCTGCACCGGCCACACGCCGGACAAATCCGGCGGCTCATAGGACGGATCGCCCGTACACTCGCGCCACAGATCGTGGAGCGCGGCATCGTCGCCGTTCATCAGCACGCCGACGCGGCTGGCCGTCAGCTTGCCCTCACGGGCCTCAAGCTGTTCAGCGCTCAGAGCCATCGCGGGCCTCCCCTCGTCGTCATCCACCAGCGCCAGCACTGGCGGAACGGGCGAAACACGATGCGGCGCAGGCGGCGGATCATGCCGCCTCCGGCCCGACCGGGCGGATGTGCTCGACGCCCGCCAGCCCGAGATCGGCGATGGCCTGCCGGCACGGGCGCTCGATCAGTGGATGCGCCGGACGTTGGGCCTGACTGGCGAGAAACGCCGCCGCGGTGGCGCGTGACACATGGCTCCGCCCGTACAGGGCCTGGGATGCTTCCCAATAGCGCTTAGCCAGGGTTTCGAAAGATGCGGGTGTGCTCATGCGCCCTCTCCCCTCGCCTTGGCGATGGCAATGCGTGTCGCGAGAGCGACCGCAAGGGCCATGGTCAGGGCCGACCGCCGCTCTTGGTCGTGCCCCTCGTAGCGATCAAGGATCGCCTGGATCATTTGACCAGGGGCTGCTCTGCTCGCTATGACAGCCGACACGAACTCCGATTCCGCCTGGACCAGCCCCGAGGACTCGCGCATGGCAGCATCCATCACGCCGCCTCTGTCTCGCGGGCTGGTGCGCCGAACAAGCTCTCGTTCATGAGGTCCTGCGTGCGGGCCGAGCATGCCGCAACTACGTCGGCGTCCGGCACCGGATCGGTGTTCGCGAGCGCCGCACGCACCCACTTCGCGAGCCGCACCGACGCTTCCCGCAAGCCCTTAAGCCTCTCCTGGGCCTCGCCCTCGTAGTGGGCAAGCGCCATGTCGTTCAGCTGGGGGTTGGTCCTGGCCTCGCTCAGGCGGTCGATCGCCTCGCCGAGCTGTTCATCGGCGCCAAGGACGTGGCCGCAAAGGGCGTCTAGCTGGTCAGCCTGCCACTCGATCAGGCGGTAGCGCTGAGCCTCGGTATTGTGAGCGGCCATGGGTCCCCTCCAACGGTGTGCTGGAGGGATATTGCGGTTTTCGCATGATTTGTCAATGCTAAAATCGCATGCCTAGCAATAATTTCTGCCACACTTTCGACGCGCAGTGGTCGCGCACGATCAGCGCGAGATATGGCTATCGGAGGACGATTTGGACGAAATACGTCCCGTGCGATTCGGCACTGTTAGAGCCGGCTCGCGGGCGGCAGGATCAAGGGCCGGGGTTGAGCGGGATGACCAGGGCGGTTCTATTCAATGCCCCGGGATCAATCTGATTGCGGAGGACATCATGGGCCGCTCACGGCCGGACGGCGCCGGGGTGTGCGGGCTTTTCTATGCGGAATACCAAGTTATGGGCTTGGCCATCATCCGAACCAGCGGATGAAGAAGAAGGCTGCTACCAAGCCGATCGGAACAGGAAACCAGGAGTCAATTTCGACCGACGCCAATACTCCGCTGATAATGAGAGATGCAGCAACGATCCAGGCCATAGTATTCATCACGCACTCTTCTCCCAATCTGCTAGAACACAATCGCGCTCTGCCCGAACTATCAGAGTGGGGCCGGTTGAGCCAGGCCGCGACCGGCTACGCCGGGAGTGCAAAACCGCTTGCCCTCGAGCATCTCAGCGACGGTGAGAACCTGCATCCGGGCGTGCTTGACCCCCATCACGTCCATGCCTCCCGCTTCTGTTCAGCGAATCGTCCGAGCGATCCAGACAATGCGGTGGACCGCCTCTACTTGGTCGGACGGCCATTCGATCTCCTCAGGCGGGTTGTATTGGGAGCAATGCAGGGCGCGGACAGTCCCGCGGATGTAGGTCTTGATGAAGCCCTCGTCGTTCACGAGCTGCACCACGACATCGTCACCCGGCAACGGGGGTTGATGGGGGTGCACGAAGCAAAGTTCGCCATGGCGGATGCGGGGTTCCTGGCTAGTGCCGTGCATGTAGACGGCGTAAGCGTCTGGCACATTACGCAGAGCGGCCGGCCGTTCGACGCGGTCGACAAGCGACCCCTGCGCAAAGAAGAAGCCGTCCCGTCCACCACGACCATGCCCTAGGATTGGCAGATCTTCGCCGAAGGTGTAGGGCTGGACATCCGTACGTCGCGCCGTGCCACGGCTAACCCGGCCACCATAGTTCTCAGCCCGTCGGTGGCCCAAGAACTCCTCAATTCGGGGCACTTCGTCCGCCCGAATGCGTCGTTTCCCCGAGAGGATTTTAGATACTACCGATGGGTCCCAACGCATCGCGCGGGCAAGGGCAGCCTGCGATACCCCAGCTACTTTGACTGCGTCCTTGAGTTCGCTCGGGGTCATCGCGGAATTATTGCGGAAATCGCACTCCATGGCGCGTGCGAAAACAGCATTGACATATCATGCGATAAGCGCAAGATTGCGGCATGGACACACCAGCAGCTCGAGTCGTCGAAAAATGCGGCGGGGCCCGTGCGGTCGCCAAAATGGCCGGTGTGCATATCAGTCGAGTGCATCGGTGGACTTACCCCAAGGAACGCGGTGGGACCGGAGGGCATGTCCCGGCCAAACATCAACAGGCAATCCTCGATGGTGCCCGTCGCCTTGGCGTCGACCTAACCCCTGCCGACTTCTTCAGCCTCCCCTCCGATCGCGAGAACGCCGCGTGAGAATGTCTGACCGCCACCTTCCGCTAGTCCTCGAAGTCGATGCAAAACTTGCCCGCAACCTCTTCGATTTCTGCCGGTTCGAAGCGGAATTCCATGCTCAGGAACCCGTCTTCGCGGATCGTGGGCTGACCGCTCATGACCTTCTGGAGTTCCTTTGCCGCGAATGCCTGCGCCTGCTCACCGATAGATCGAAGAACTACGTCGTAATCCTCAGCGATCCCGCATTGAGGGCAGATGACGCGGTCGGGCTCCGTCTTGCCGTCCGGTATGAAGACCTTGGCCGGGACCTTGCAAGCGCTGCACTTGATCGGGCTTGCGTCACTCATGGGGGCACCTCCGTTGATTGATCGGTTGTGTGGAAGCGCTGATCCTATGCCTTCCGCCCCTGCCTGATGCTGACGCGCCGCCGCCTGTTCGGGTTTCTCGCGGCGCTGCCTGTGGTGGCGGGTGCAGCTCTGAACGCGAAGGGGAAGGCGAAAGAGAAAAGCACGCACCCTGCCCCGACGTTTAAGCGGTTCGTGGCCATGCTTATGTCGAAAGACAATCCCTTCGGAAGCGCTGACCGTATCACCGGGGGTGTCTCCGACCCGCCGGCTCTCCCGCTGGGCACCCCCGTTCTGGTGACGTGGCCGGGTTTCCCGCCGTTGCGGGCCAAGGTGATCGGGTCGGGCTACGACGGCGGTCGCCCGGTCTATCAAGTGGTTTCCGCCTGCGGATGCGACGTGTGGGCGGACGAGGCCGCCCTGGTCGATCTGCGGCCGTTCTCGGATATGCCGGCGGCGGTGTTCGCCGAGGCGGGCTGCGGGTGATGAAGGACTTCGAGGTCAAGACCATGCTGTCGGAGGGGCAGTACAGGGCGATGATCGAGGTGATGGAGGCCACGGGCATGACTCAGGCCGGCTTCGTGCGTCATCTGATCCTCCGCGAGATAGCACGCTCCGAGGACTATGTTGCGCAGATTTCGGCGATCACCGAGAGAGCCAAAAATGGCAGGAAACGGTGATTATTGGCCCCAATTCCACCCCGGAAGTGCACCGGTTCCCGCCCGCGTCCGAGGCGGCTCCGGCATGGCGCCGGAGGAACATCGGCGATTTCCTCCCTGAACTTGCCGGGGCCGGTCTCGGCCGGTCCCGGTCTTCTTGAAAGGAGCGGCCATGGAGAGCGGTAACGGAGCCAACATCGGCCACAATGTCGGTGAGACGAAACAGCTTATCGCCGGCGCCGCGCAGGAGATCATTCAGCTCGAAGCCCAGATCGCCGGCATCCGAGAAGAAATCACGGAGGTCCGCGGCCGGATCAAGGGCACCGGCATCAAGATGAAGGACTTCAACGTCGCCAAGCGGCTCTACGAGCTCGAAGGCGACGAGCGCAACGATGCCCTCGACAGCATCCGGCTGTGCTGCGAGGCGCTGGGGGTTGGCTCCCAGGGCGATCTGTTCCCGACGCCCGCCGAGGTCGCAGGGACGCAACCGCACGCCTGATGCGCGTATGACCGAGCCCGTCACCATCATCGTCGGCGGTCCACCGGTGCCCAAGGGCCGACCCCGCGTCGCTGTCATGGGTGGCAGGCCGCGGGCCTACACCCCGGCGGCGACCCGCAAGTACGAAGCGCACGCGCGTTTGGCGGCGCAGCAGGCCATGGCGGGGCGGGCGCCGATCGAAGGCCCCCTCGAGGTCGAGGTAACGGCCCTGCTGCCGATCCCGAGCTCGTGGTCGGGCAAGCGCTCGGCGAAGGCCCGGCAGAGCGAAATCGTGCCCACCAAGCGGCCCGACCTCGACAATTTCATCAAGGCCGCGATGGATGCCTGCAACGGCATCGTATTCAAGGACGATTCCCAGGCCGTCGTCGTCAAGGCGGACAAGCGCTATGGCCTGACGCCGGGCCTTGTCGTCACCGTAACGCCGCTCGTAGACGTGGAGGCGGCGTGAGCAAAAGCACCAAGCGCAAATGCGATGGCCTAAGGGACCATGTTCCTTCGGGGCGGAATGTGGTCGCTCACGTAACCGTCCAGCGGTGTGACTTTTGCTCGAGGCGCTTTCGCGTCGAAAATCTCCAGCACCCTACCAAGAAGGGGCCTGGGCGGTCCGGTTGGCGCTGTTTCGATATCACGGAGTCGACGTGAGTGGCGGCCTACTACAACGAGATCGACGGCTATGCCGCGCCGCGCGCGATACGCTCGCGGGCCGCGGCCTGGAGGAAGTTCGAACGGTCGGTACCGTACGCGGCCGCCGCCGTGTCGATCTCCGTCAGCAGGAATTCATCGACCGAGATATTCACCCGGCGCGCCCGGCCCTTGAGGGGCACCAGGGGCACCAACACCAGGGCTTGGCCGTGCGCACGCCGGCTCGCCATCAGCTTGGCTGCGTCGGTCGGCTCAGGCACATGTTCGCCGTCGGCTCGCATACCGTGGACATGCAGCGCCAAGGCCTCGCGGGCGAAGGCGTGCGCCTCCTCGAGGGTGACGCCAGCGGTTATGCAGCCGGGAAAATCCGGGAACACGACGTTCCAGTCGGAGCCCTCTTCCTTGCTGATCAGGGCGGGATACTGCCGGGGCTCGAATGCCATTGTTCGCTCCTTTTTTGGTTGGTGTCAGGTCCATTTCAGGCCCGACGCTCTCTCTATCTGCCGCAGGGTCTTGATGTTCATCGTCCGGTTCGGGTGCGGGACCGTGACCCGGCCCGGTTTCGTCGGGTGCTTGAACTGAACGTGCGAACCGACCCGGTTCACCTCGACCCATCCGTCGCGCCGCAGGTCTGCGATGACCTTCCGGCTGTGGACGTTGACCTGTTTCCCGCGTGCCATCCGCATTTCCTTTGTTGTGTATATATACACAAGAACGACTGCGGGTTAAACCCTTTTGTATGTATTTTTACACAAAGTTTCGGGAGGCCACGTGACCGTCCGTATCCTCACTGGCGACGTGTTCGACCGCCTAGCCGAGCTGCCGGACGAGTCGGTGCATTGCGTGGTGAGTAGTCCTCCGTACTGGGGTTTGCGGGATTACGGCGTCGAGGGCGCCATCGGCCTCGAGCCGACCTTCGACGAGCACCTCGAGGTCATGGTCCGCGTGTTCCGCGAGGTCCGTCGCGTCCTGAGAAAAGACGGGACGCTCTGGCTCAACTACGGCGACGCCTACGCCGGTTCAACCAACGGACGCTCGGCCGCCGACACGAAGGCTCTCGGCAAGGATGACCGCACCTTCCGCGACAAGCCGTTCTCGACTGTAGGCGGCGTGTTCAAGGCAAAGGACCTGATGATGATGCCGGCGCGCGTGGCGCTGGCGTTGCAGGCGGACGGCTGGTGGCTGCGCTCGGAGATTGTGTGGCATAAAAAAAATCCGATGCCGGAGAGCACAACGGATCGGCCAACGTCGGCGCACGAGAAGATTTACCTGCTGACCAAGAGCGCTCGATATTTCTACGACGCGGAGGTGGTTCGGACGTCGGGCGAAAAGATTAAGCCATTCAGGCAGGGCCACGGTTCAAGTGCGTATGTCAATCAACCTAGGCCACAGCCGAATTCGGCCAAGATCTTGGAGCAGGGGAGAAAGCCGACGGGATGGGCGACATCTCCACACTCTCATGAGGCCGATCCTAGGGAGAAGAGATCTCGTCCTGATAAACAACGCGGCCACGGCCGCCGACATGCGGGTTTCAACGACCGCTGGGACGACATGCCGAAAGCCGAGCAACAGGCGAACGGAGCCAACCTCCGCAACGTCTGGACGGCGGCGACAGAGCCCTTTCGCGGCGCCCACTTCGCGGTCATGCCGACGGCCATCGTCGAGCCGTGCATCAAGGCTGGCACGAGCGAGAAGGGGTGCTGCGCGGAGTGTGGGGCGCCGCGATGGCCACGGACTCGCAAGGTATCTGAGACCAAAGGCTGGGCGCCATCCTGCGAGTGCGACACCACCGACCCAGTCCATTGCGACGGCATGAAGCCCTGCACGGTGCTCGACCCCTTCGCCGGTGCCGGCACCGTGGGCCTAGTCGCTGACCGGCTCGGCCGCGACGCGATCCTGATCGAGCTTAACCCCGAATATGCCGACATGGCGCGGGCCAGAATTGCCCATGATGCGCCGTTGATCGCAGAGGTGGCATGATCGCGCGCGCTGCCATCACCGGATTCTCGGCGCTGGCGCTTGCCGCGTGCGTGGCGCCGCGCCCGCCGTCCGGCGCCGAACCCAGGCGAGCGGATTCAGCCACGCCCATCGCATGCGCGCCGATAGCGGTGATGGACAGGACGCTGCGGCAGCGCCATGCGGAAGAGCCGATATGGCGCGGCATCGGCGTGCGCGGACGCTTGGTGGTGCTGTACCAGGGGCCGCACGGCACGTGGACGATGGTCGCGGTGGCGCCCTACGGGCGGGCCTGCATCGCCGGCGCCGGCGGTGGCGGCGAGCTGCTGCGGACGGGGCGGGACAGCGGGAAGGCCACATGAGCCGCGCGCCGTGCCTTACACGCAAAGTGCCGACCGGATTCGGTTCGCTCTACGTGCACATCGACTTCGACGACGCAGGGCCCGCCCGCATTGCAATCAGCACGCCGGCCAAGCACTCCGACAGCGCCGTTGATGACGCGCTGCGAGCGCTCGGCGGGGCGATCACCGAAACGCTGCGGGAGGCGCGAGAGCTATGACCGCCCCCGATTCCCGCGCCATCGTCCGCGCCCTCAAGGGCCGATGGGCTGGCCGCAGCGGCATGTGTCGCTGTCCGGCCCACGAAGACAAGACGCCGAGCATGAGCGTGTCGGAAACCCGCGACGGGCGGGTGCTGGTTCACTGCTTCGCGGGCTGCTCACAGGAGGCCGTCATCGCGGCGCTCAAGTCAGCCGGGCTGTGGCCGGACGGCCCCGTTGCACGCGATCCGGCCTATCCGGCCCATCTGACGACGCCGACGGACGGCGTGAACAACCGCGACGAGCGGCAGCGACGGGATGCCGCTCGGAATATATGGAAGGACGCCGTGCCGATCGCCGGCACCCTCGGCGAGACATATCTGCGATCACGCGGGATCACGATCCCGCTGCCGCCGACCCTGCGCTTTGCCCACCTCAAGCACCGCGCCGACGGCCGGATCAAGCCCGCCGTCGTGTGTGCGATTCAGGATGGCCGCAACCGCGTGACGGCGGTGCAGCGCATCTTCCTGCGGTCGGACGGCATGGCGAAGACCGATGTCGAGCCAAGAAAGCCGACCTTCGGGCCGATGGGTGACGGCGCTGTCCGCATGGGGTCGCCCGGCCGGGCATTGGGGCTTGCCGAGGGGCCGGAAACGGCCTTGGCGGCGCAGCAGCTATTCTCGCTTCCGGTGTGGTGCGCGTGCGGCGCCGGCCGCATGAAGGCGGTGGCGGTCCCGCTCGGCGTGCGCACGGTCTACATCTTCGCCGACGCCGGAAAGCCGGGCGTCACGGCGGCCAACGAGACTGCTTATGGGCTCGAACATCAGGGTTACCAAACCGTCACCCAGGCGCCCAAGGAGGGCGACTGGAACGACGCTCTCATGGCGGAGGCGGCGTGATGGCGTACTCCAACCGAGATCGCCAACCCGAGAAGGTCACGCCGCTCAAGCGCATCGACACGCGCAGATGGCATAACCTGCCCGTCCCGGAGCGGCGGTGGTTGGTCCAAGACATCCTGGTACGCGGGTCCGTGACGCTTCTGACGGGTGATGGCGGTGTCGGCAAGTCACTATTGATGCAACAGCTCATGGCTGCGCTCGCGTTGGGCGGTGAACACTGGATCGGCGTCGAGTTGCCGCCCGACCCTATCGTGTCACTCGGACTCTTCTGCGAGGACGACGAAGAAGAATTGTGGCGCCGGCAGGCCAATATCAATCGAACCTACAACACCGACATGCAGACGATTTCCGGCATGGCCAATCTGGTCAGTCGGGTGGGCGAAGACAATACCCTTGCCTACTTCAACCGCGACGACAAACCGATGCCGACAGCGTTGTTCGAGCAAATTGGCCACGCGATCCGAGAAACCGGGGCACAGTTGATCGTCATCGACACCGCTGCCGACACGTTCGGCGGCAACGAGAACTACCGCAACCAGGTGAGGGGCTTCATCAACCTGTTGCGGCGCTGGCCGATGGCGATGGACGGCGGACTAATCTTGACGGCGCACCCCAGCAACTTCGGCATTACGACGGGCTCCGGCCTTTCCGGCTCGACGCACTGGCACAACTCCGTGAGGGCGCGGTGCTATCTCACCAAGCCCAAGGACGATATCGATGAATACGGCGAACAGGAGAACACCAATGAGAGAATACTGATCACCAAGAAGTCCAACTACGGGCCTGACGGCAACAAGATCCGGCTGCGCTGGGAACATGGAACATTCGCGCCGGTCAACCGCGGTGGCTCGAACATGGTGGACAGGATAGCACTCGACAACGAGTTCTTGCGTGAGGTCAGCAACCTGATGGCGGACGGCGTTCGCGTGTTGGCCGCCGAGAACTCCCCCCGCGCGTATCTCAAGCTACTGCGTAACCTACCCACGATGAAGCGCAGGGACGCCGGTGAGATCCGTGCCGCTAAGGATCGCCTGATCAACAAGGGCCGGATTGTGCGGGTCGAGGTCGGCCCTCCATCAAAACGCGAGGTTCTAATCCGCCCCGCGGGTCTGAGCTATCCGGGAGAGGAAGAATGACCCGCGCTCGAGAAGGCCCTTCAAGTACGGCTCCAAGTGGGGTTCAAGTGCCGTTCAAGTGCGGTTCAAGTGCCTCGGCCAGGGGGGTTCGTAAGAACACCCCCCTGGCCGGTTTGGAGAGAGCGTTGCGCCGAACGATGACGAGACCGCCACAGCCGGCATGGATCGTGTCCCGGGACGTGGTGTGAGAGCCGCGAGCGGGTCGCGGTGTCCGGCGGCCCTGCTTGCCGGCATGGGCCAGGAGGTTGCGCAATGAAGTGCACCGGGCAGCGCTGCCAAGTGGCGTTGAGGACACGAGCGGCGGCGGCCTTGAGGCCCTTGTGGTCATCGGAGATCACCAGCGGGCGGCACGGCTGAGGGCGCGACCGAGGCCGAGATCGAGCGCAAGTGGGGGACAAGGGTGAGTGAGGAAACCGCCGCGCCAAAGCCCGGACCGGGTCGCGCCAACGGGGGGAGGGTCGAAGTGGAAATCGGTCCGATCGCCGCAACCGTATGTGCCCCCTCCCATTTGGAAGTAAACGATCGGTCATGCGGCGCGGGTCTCGACAACCAGTTCCTGGCCAAGCGCGCGGAGCGCCCTATGAATACGGCTAGCGGCCGTTCTATGGCGGGGATCGAGCATGCGGCGGACGACCTTGTCGTCGACGCCGAGCGTTCTGGCGAATTCAAGGCGCGTCAACACACTCTCGCGGAAGGCAATCGCCAGCGCCGCCTTCGCTGCCATGTCGGGCGGCACGGCGACGTGATGCTCTCCTTCACGCTTGGCGCTCGGCACCGGGATCAGCTCGGCGTCGTCAATGCGCCCGGCGATTGCTTCCTCAAGCGCATCGGCGGCCTCGGCAAGGGCTTCGGCGACGTCGCTACCGGAGGTCAGGCACTCGGGAAAGTCGCGGAACGAAACGACAATCTCGTCCGGGGCGGAGCGGTGCAGTCGTGCGGGATAGGTAAATCGCATGGCGGTGTCCTTTCTAGGGCGTCACTGGAAATCGCTTCTGTTGAGGCCCAGTTGACGAATCATGGCGGACAAGAGACCCGGCCCGAGTTCTTTTCGGCGGTCCTTCACTACGGTCTTCCGGTTGCCGAAATAGACAGTGATGTGGCTGCCTTTACCGCGCTTGCTGTCGGTGCGGACGGCAACACGGCGCTCGCGGCCAATCTGAAGAACTCGGTCGATGAATTCCCTGCCCTTCATCCTATGTATATAGGACACTTGTGTCCGTCTTTCAAGAGATAAAAGGACAGAAATGTCCGGTGGAATGACCCCGGCCGAGATCCGCAAGGCGAGGACGAGTTGTCGCTACCGCAAGCTGCGGCGGCAGCGGCTGGCGAAGGACCCCACCTGCCGCCCGTGCGAGAAAGCCGGGTTTACGGTGGAGGCAGTGGAGCTGGATCACATAGTGCCGGTGTATCGGGACTCGTCGCGGTTCTGGGAGCTGTTGAATCCCGAGGTGACGCAGGTCATCTGCCGCGCCTGCCACGAGGCGAAATCGGCGGCGGAGAATCGTAGCGAGACGCCGGAGCGGGCGGCGTGGCGGGAGCGACTGGAGGGGATGGCATGACTGAGCACACGGGTCGATGCCCTGACCCCGCGAGACAAATCCAGCTCGCGGTACTGGCTGCGGTTCTGGACAGTCTCCCTGACGACGTGTTCGTTAAGGCCGTCAGAGAAGCCGAAGCGGAGCAACGCAGGAGGGGTGATGACCACCGCTGCTGAGGTCATCCGCTGGATGGAGCAGCTTCGCGTTACCGAGGGGCCGCTTGCGGGTGAGCGGCTCAAGCTGCTGCCGTTCCAGCGGAAGTTCGTTCGCGGCCTGCTCAAGAATTCGGAAGCGGCGCTGACCATCGCCCGCGGCGGCGGGAAGACGACGTTGGCGGCCGCGCTAGCGGCTTGCTCGACTGTTGGCCCACTGTCGGTGCCACGGGCGCAGACCGTCATCGTGGCGTCGAGTCTGGGCCAGGCACGGATCGCATTCAATCATGCACGCTGGTTCATGCGCCCGATCCTCGACGCGGACCCGCAGCGCTATCGGGAGATCGAGAACTCTCACGAGTGCCGGCTGGAGGACAGACAAACTGGCGCGAGCCTGCGGGCGTTGGGATCGGACCCAAAGCGCGCGCACGGCTTGGCGCCATTGTTGGCGATAGCCGACGAGCCGGCGAAATGGCCCTCAAATCAGGGGCCGGAGATGCACGGCGCGATGGTGACCGCGCTTGGTAAGCAACCGAATTCCCGGTTCATCGCGATTGGCACGCGTTCTGACGATCCTGGACACTGGTTTTCGGTGTTGTTGAAGGGCGGCCCCGGCGTTTACGCACAGCTGCACGCCGTCGATGAAGGCGACGATGACTTCGCCTGGTCTTCCGTGAAGAAAGCGAACCCAGCGTTGCCGCACATGCCGCACTTGGCCGAGGAAATCAGGCGCGAGCGGGAGAAGGCGCGAGAGGGAGGCCCGTCGCTCACGATGTACACGGCGCTTCGCTTAAACGCGGGAACGCCAGAGGTCGGCGTCCGCGAGGTCATCGTCAGCGTGAACAATTGGGCGGCCTGTGTGTTCTCCGTTCCGCCGCCGCGGGAGGGGCCGGTGGCGCTCGCCTTCGACCTGGGCGGCGCGGCCTCGATGACGGCGTTCGTCGCCTACTGGCCGGAGACCGGGCGGCTCGAGGCGCGGGGGGCGTTTCCTGCCGACCCGGGGCTGGCGGCCCGTGGCAAGGCGGATTTCGTCGGCGATCGGTATGTGAACATGGCCGAGCGGGGTGAGATTCGGACGTATCCCGGCAAGGTGACACCGGTCGGCCGGTTCCTGATCGACTGCGCGGCGGGCATCGAGGGGGAGGAGGTCATCGGCTGCGTTGCCGACCGCTACCGCCAGGCGGAGGCTCAGCAGGCGCTCGCCGAGGTCGGCATCGAATGGCCGATGGAATGGCGGGCGACCGGGGCGGGCAAGGATGGGAGCGCGGACATTCGGGCCTTCCAGTCCGAGGTCCTGGAGTCGCACCTGCGCACGGCTCCGTCGCTGCTCATGGAATCGGCCATCGCCGAGTGCGTCATCGGGCGCGACACCAACGGCAACCCCCGCCTCGACAAGGCGCGCTCGAAGGGCCGCATCGACGCGCTGCAGGCGGCGGTGCTGGCCGTGGGTTTGGGGCGACGATGGCGGCTGCCGTCGCCCGAGGAGCCGGACGACAACCCGCTGCTGCGGCATTACGCGAGCGGACAGCCGCTCGAAGCATGGAGCGTGTGACATGGCATT
This sequence comes from Alphaproteobacteria bacterium, assembly GCA_965248765.1. GTDB lineage: Bacteria > Pseudomonadota > Alphaproteobacteria > VGEJ01 > VGEJ01 > CBDFKF01. Next base: position 78,395 of record CBDFKF010000002.1, on the reverse strand, counting down.
CGAGATCATCAAGCGCATATTCGGCGGCAGGCGGCTTCCCGTGCCGGATCCCGACGAGCCCGGATTTCACACCTACGCGCAGTCGTCGGGGCTACTCACGGCGATCCCGGCCGCCTATGCCGCAATCGGGCTCCTGGCATCGACGCTCGCGCAATTGCCGCGCACCGTGGCGCGCCTAGAAGACCCACTCGACGACTACTGGCAGGCTGACCCGGAGCACCCGGTGTCCGAGCTGTTGCGCCGTCCTTCACGGTTGGTCGACCCGTGGATCTTCTGGGAGTGGATGTTGCGGTGCCTGTTCGGCTTCGGCAACGCCTACTCCTGGATACGGCGCGACTCCCGCGGCCGACCGGTGGAGCTCGTGCCGGCGAACTGCACGCGCTGTCAGTGGGTGGACGGGAGCCAGGGGTCAATCGCGGAATACGACCTGGCGCTGTGGGGCGCGACCGACAACGGCGGCAGCCGTCAAATGCTACGCGTACCGGCCAGCGAGGTCGTTGTCCTGCACGGCCCAGGCTTCGACGGCCTCGCGAGCCCGAGTCCGGTCCAGCATGCCGCGCGGCGCACACTCGAGGTCATGGATCAGGCCATGGGCCACGAAGGGCGCCTGCTGCGGGGCGCCGGTCTGCGCACCGCGATCCAAATGGATGTCGCGCTGCTGGAGCTTTCCAACGAGCAGCAACAGCAGTATCGCGACCAGCTCAAGCGCATCTATCAAGACGCCCGCGAGAAGGGCGAGGTTCCCGTGCTCCCGCCCGGATTCACAGCGGCATCGACCGGCGGCATGTCGGCCGTGGATATCCAGGTAATCGAGCTTCTGAAGTGGTCGGTCGAGGACATCGCGCGGGTGTGGAATGTGCCGCTTCGACTTCTGCACCAGTACTACGAGGGCCAGCGCGTGACGCAGTTCGAGCAGCAGGCAGTGGATTTCGAGCGGTGGTCTCTTCGCGGGCACGTCCACCGGATCGAGGAGCAGCTCTCGGCGAAGCTGCTCTCGCACGAGGAGGCGCGCGACGACCTTGTGATCCGGCTCCCGACTGACCGCATCCGCGCCGGGTCCTGGTCGGAGCAGGTGAACGCCGTCGACCAGGCCGTGGCGAAGGCTGGTGTGATGACGGTTAACGAGGGTCGTCGACGGCTGCGCCTGCCGCCACGTGAGGACGGCGACCGACTCATTCAGCCGAAGGGCGCGCCGGCGCAGGACATGGCATCGGAACCCTCAAGCGATGACGACGAGCAGCAAGCCGCCTGACGACCGCCGCATGACGCCGCAAGAATTCCGCGTGGCGCGGGAGAAGCTGGGGCTGTCGGCTGCGAAGCTGGCGGCTAGGCTTGGGGTACATGTGCGCACGGTCCGGCGCTGGGCCGACGGGAGCCAGGACGTGCCGGGCCCGGTAGCGGTGGCGATGCGCTCTTTCTTGCGGGAGGCGGCGTAACGGCCCAATTAACGGCAAAATCCTCCTCGGTGAGGCCCGAGTATTTCCTTGAAGGCGAAATCGAGATCCGGCCCATAGCTCGGCCAGGTAATCAACATCCCCGACGCCGGTCCGGATGATCTTTGCAACAGAGCCTCCGCACGAAGCGGCTGTTATACAGCGCCTCAGTTTCCGAAGGTGAAGGTGAGTCGCTGACCACCCAGATCACCATAGCCGGTTCCTCTGGTACCCGTCGAGACGAACCGAAAGGGCCCGGTCCTGCCATCGTCACAACCAAATATTCCCTCTCCTTCTCGAGATGTAACGTAGACAAAGTTGCCCGTGCAGGTCGTCCCTTTGCTCGAAACGATCGTAAGATTCCCACCTCCATCCAAGTATCCAGTGGTGGTGCCCGTGAACGTCTCTGAACTGTTTTGCACTTGGCCGCGCACAGGAAGCGTCATACTACAACCGGCCGTGAGCGTCGTGATTCCGGCTACTGCGATCAGTACTAGTCTCATTTGAATGTCCCTAAGGTCCGCAAGTGTCGTCGGCTGTATAACGGTAAGCATTGGCCTGCCTCCATCAGGTGGTCCACCGCGTATGAGAGAGTTGGGCGCGCGGATTGAGTTGAAGGGCCGACCGGATCCCATCAACAGAGTAGGTCGGTTCTTCAACGTTGGGCAATACAGTTTCTGGTGCCGGTGGTTGATACCCGAGGCAGCTGTGCGGTCGGAGGGGCTGGTGCGGCGGCGCGAGGCGGAGGCGGTGATTTACGCCGGCTGAAACAGGTGATGAGATGATCACCCCCTTTTGGTTTGAAGGCCGCCGCTCTGGCGGCTTTTTTGTTGGCCGTCGTGTGGTCCGCGCCCGCCACCGGACAAATGCTGTGCGGGCCACAACATGGGCTCGCGGAATTATTGAAGCAGCGGTTCGGCGAAACACGGCAGGCGGTGGGGGTGTCGGCCGATGCGCGGCGGATGGTCGAGTTGTTCGTGGCGCCCGATGGGTCTTGGACCGTCGTCGTCACCGACACTCAAGGCCGGTCCTGCATCGTTCTCAGCGGCAAGGACTGGACCCAGGCGCCCAAAATGCAAGGACGGCGTTGCGTTGCACCATTTATCCAACCAGCTCATCGCGTGCATGCTGTCCTCTCTGATCTCGATGGATGTTTCGCAACCACTATTAGATTAAGATGACAGCATGCACGTCGATCCCCTAACTGACTGTATTTCCCAATATTTCCCATATAAATTCGTGGAGATACTTCAGGCTTGGTTGTTAGCGCGATGATTGTCTGCAAACTCACGGGAAAGTCTGGACGCGCGGTCAAGGCCCACATTGTGCCGAAGGCGTTCTATGAGCTACCACCTCAGTCTGAAGGACCCACCCGACTACTGACCAATACGCCGGGCCAGTATCCGACAAAAATTCCAGTCGGCATATATGACGACGCAATTGTCACGAGCGAAGGGGAATTGCTGTTCGGCCCTTGGGACGACTACGCCTGTAAGGTTCTACTGAACCGATTTAAGGAGTTCACTCCCATCTACAAGAACCGTCTATTGAAGGGTTGGCAGCTCGAAGATGTCGAGTATGAGCGGTTTAAACTCTTCGGGTTATCTGTGCTATGGAGGGCGCACGCATCGACTCAGCGAGCGTTTCAAAGGGTTAATCTGGGAGTGCACGAGCCAAAAATACGAGACTTACTGATTCGCGCGGACCCCGCAAAAGCGGAAGATTATTCGGTTTGTTTCATGCGCTGGATCGACGACGACTTCGTTCCCTTTTTTATGGATCCGTTTTGGAAACGCGATGATGGTGTAAAATTCTATCGCGTATACTGTGGGCGATACATTCTCTATGTGAAGGTTGACCGCCAAGATACGTGTCCAACACTTCGCGAACTCCAAGTTGCCCCGACGCGACCCCTTCTCGTACGCGCCCGAAACCTTCGCAAAAGCAAAGAGTGGCCGGTCTTGGTGAAGACCGCTCAGAGCCCCGCGCAGTGACGCCCCAGATGGATCAGTGCGAGCTTGCCGCCGCTGAGTAGCGCGCCCACTACCCGCATCAGGGCGTGATCCCTCGGTCTTGCCAGTGAGGGATTGTTTATCGGGTGAAGCACGCAACACACAACCAATTGATGGCTGTCGCTATGGCCGTAGCGTACCAGGTCAGCAACCGGACATTTTGTCCGGGTGGCAATTTGCCAGAATTGACAAGGACTTAGCCGCGACACAATTGTCGCGGCATGGACCCTGAGCTACTCGCTCTCATAGCTCGCCGCGCGGCCGCGTACCGCGCCGTCCAGGACCGCGCCGGCGTCGCGTTTCGTTGCCTCGACCCGGAGGTTGACGACGCGCCGTCGCCGGCAGCGGTCGAGAACGACGACGGCGCTGTCCAGGTCCGCATCCAGGGCCCGCTCGACTGGTTCTGGGGTTTTGATGTTCGCGCGCTGATCGCCGACCTCGACGCGGCCGAGCCCAATTCCATTCACCTGCTGATCGAATCGCCGGGCGGGTTCCTGTCCGACGGTCTGGCCCTCTATGCCGACCTGCGCGCTCGGCTCCGTGGCGGCGTCACCGTGACGGCGGAAGCGCGCGGCGTGGTGGCATCGGCCGCCGTGCTGCCGTTCCTGGCCGCCGATGAACGCGGCATGTCCACCGGCACCCAGCTCATGGTGCACGACCCGTGGAGCTGGGTAATCGCGATCGGCACGGCGGACGAGATCGAGGACGGCGTGAGCAAATCGGTCTCCGGTCTCCGTGCCAGCGAGAAGACCTTGCGCGACGTGATGGTCGAGCGCACCGGCAAGTCGCGCCAGCAGGTCTCGGCGTGGCTCAAGGCGGAGACCTGGTTCTCGCCCGACGAGGCAGTCGAGGCGGGCTACGCGACGGCGGTCATCGAAGACACCTCGGCCGGGCAGGTCGAGCAGGACGCACAGGCACGCGCGCTCGCCCGCCGCACGCTGGCGAATTGGCGGCTCAACCTTCGAAAGGAAGCAGCATGACGAGCCCACAGACCTTCAGCCCGGTCAAATCGGTTGACCCGGCGATTGTTCAGGCGGCGTTCAACGAGTGGCGCGGCAAGCCCGCGAGTTCCATTCAAACACAGCGTGACTCGGTCGAGCGGGACATGGCGCGCGCCTTCGAGCAGGCCGGTCCCGATTTCGACCTTGAGAAGATCGATTGCATCGGCGGCAATACGCTGGCCGAAAAGGCCGAAAACCTGGTCGAGATTCACTCCCGGCTTTCCGGCCTCGAGGACGCGCTGGCCGAGCGTACCGAACTCGACAAGGTCGCGCAGGACATCCGCAACGGAAACCGCGGCGGTGGTCCGACCGAGGCAGCCCCGGCGCAGCCGGTGGTGCTTCGCCAGCCCCGGCCGCCACGGATCTCGGATCACGTCTACCGGGACCTGCGGGAGCGCGGGCTCGATCTCGTCCAGGCATCGCGCGGTGGCGGACTTTCTATCGAATCGCAGCTTCCGGGCAACGATATCCTGAACACGCTGTTCCAGACGACCGATGGCTGGGCGCCCGAGGTCATCCGCGATCCTGGCTATGTGGTCTCTCCGCAGCGCCCGGTGCAGGTCACCGATATCATTCCGCGCAGCGTGACCACGCAGAACGCCGTCAAGTTCATGAAGGAAACGACCTTCACCAACGCGGCGGCGGAGACCTCCGAAGCCGCTTTGGCGCCCGAGGCAACGTTGAAGGTCGAGGAACAGGACATGCCGATCTCGAAGATCGCGGTCTCGATCCCGACCACCGAGGAAGAGCTTGCGGACGAACCGCAGAGCCGCTTCTACCTCGACGACCGACTCATGTTCATGATGCGCCAGCACATCGACAAGCAGATCCTGCTCGGCGACGGCACGGCGCCGAACCTCACAGGCGTCCTGGACTACACGGCGAGCGACGAGATCCAGACGGAGAGCTGGACGCACGGTACCGGGGATGCGCTCTCGAAGCCCATGACGACCATGCGATTAGCCAAGACGAAGGTCGCGCTCGGCGGCCGCGCGATGGCCTCGCACTTCGTCATGCACCACACCACCTGGGACGAGGTGGCGACCTCGGAGTCGTCCGCCGGCGGGTACTATTTAGGGAACCCCATGGCGGACTTCAGCGAGCGTATCTGGGGTCTTCCGGTGGTTCTCTGCGACGCCCTGTCCGACGGCACCGCCGAGGACGATGTCAACGGGTTGGTCGGCGACTTCCGCAACTTCGCCAACCTGCGCGTCCGGCGAGACTTCCTGACCGAGGTCGGGGTGTCCAACGACGACTTCCTGAAGGGCATTCTGCGCATCCGCGGCACGGTGCGGGTCGCGCTGGTCATCTACCGCCCGCAGGCGTTCTGCAAGATCGACCGCCCGGCCTGACGGTGGACGCATCGGAGTCCGGGCATGGCCACGGAGGCGATTGAGGTCGTCTCACTCGAGGAGATGAAGGCCGAGCTTCCGGCCGCATCGCATCGGGAAGAAGCGCTCAAGGTCCAAATCGCGAGCGCCGTCTCGTTCGTCTCCCGTCTCATCGAGGCGCCCCTTGTCGACATCACAGAGACTATTCACATTCCCCGCCCGGCGGACGCCCATTGGCCGCTCGCCTTTCGGGCGCTGGCCGTCAAATCGGTCGACAAGGTCGAATACTGGACGCCTTCCGGGAACCTCCGCGAGGACCCCGATGGAACCGCAATCGAGAATGCCGAGCTCGGGCGGCTCGTCTCGCGGAACCGGGATAACATCCTCTACCCGCCGCTAGGCGGCTGGCCCGCGATCCTACCGGACTCGCTCCTGACGCTCACCGTCGAGCGCGGCCTCGACATCGACGAGGAGAACAAGGCCCTCAAACAGGCGGTGATCCTGCTGGTTCGACAGTTCTATGACGGATTTAACGAAATGCGGCCCACCAGTGCGGTCTTCGCGCTGATCGCTCCATGGAGGCGGTATGACTGAGGTGACGCAGGCGCACCTTGAGCGTGTGCGGGCAGGGTCCGCGCAGGACCTCATGAAGCACGAGATTGCCTGTGAGCGCCGCTATGGCGAGATCAACGGGAGCCTTGCCAAAGTAGAGGCCCTGATGAACCGCAATACGCGTCTTCTCTACGTCGTCCTGGGCGGCATGCTCGCCGTGGTGGCCCGCGAGTTCTGGCCGACGCTTGTTGGGGGCTGAACGATGGGGAGCGCGTGAGAAAAGGAGGCAAACATGACGAAGACGAGTATCGAGAAGCGGGCCGATTCCTTTCTCGCGCACCTGGCGGCGAAACCATGGACCGCGCTGTTTCTGATCGCGCTCGCGGCTGGCCTGTTCATGGCGGGATTTGTCCTGGGGTCGTTGCCGCATGGAGGGTGACCGCCGTCTGGTGCTCCACGAACCGACACCCGGCCAGAATGTCGGCGGCCAGATCGTCCCGGGTACGCCGATCGATCATGTCGTGTGGGCGATCCGCCGCGACCGGGGCGGCGGCGAAGGGCTCCAGGCCGATACCCACGTTGGCGAATGGAACAGCCGCTACGAGCTGCGTGGCGAAGGGCTCGAAGACATCGACCACACCTGGACGATCACCGACGAGAAGAGGCGCAAGCTCGACATCGAGGCCATCTCCGAAGTGCCCGGCACCCGGGGCCGGAAGCTCTGGATTTATGCAGTCTGGCGCGGCGAGCGGGAAACCGAGACGGCATGAGACTGATCGACGACATCTGCGCCGGTATCAAGCGCGAGGGGAGCGCGACGTGAGGACCGCAACGCTCGAACGCGTCGAACGCGCGGACGGCCACACCCTGGGCCGGTTTGTCGCTAGCGGGCTTGACCTTCACACCATTGAGCCGCCCTGGCGTGACAATGAGCGCGGGCGATCCTGCATCCCTCCCGGAAATTATCACTGCGTCCGGCGTCGAAGCCCGCGATACGGTGAGACTTACTGGCTGCAAGACACGGAGCCGCGCAGCTTCATCCTGATTCACGCGGGCAATGTCGCCAGGCATACGAAGGGCTGCATTCTGCCCGGCCAACGTGTCGGCTGGCTCAGTGGAAAGCGTGCGGTACTGGTAAGCCGTTCCGCCGTGCGGGAGATCGAAGAGCACTTCGACGGCGCCCCGTTCGATTTGGAAATCCACTGATGATGGACCTTCTGACGTCATTCATGACGGGTGGCCTCAGCGGAATTCTGGGCGGCGTCCTAACGGGCCTGCTGTCGTATTTCCAGGAACGCCAGAAACACAAGCAACGACTGGAAATGCGCCGCTTGGATATTGAGGAAATCCGCCTTGAAGCCGAAAGCGCGGAGAAAATAGCAGCACTCGATCTTGAGGCCCGAACCTCGGAGGCGGATGCGAAGGTCATGGCGGCTAGTTACCGCGAAGCGTCCACGCGGTGGTCGAAGGGCCTGACGCTTACGCCCGCGCAAGCCTGGGTCATGGTCGGCATAGACACCGTTCGTAGCCTCATGCGGCCCGGCCTGACGGCGTTCACGGTCTATGTGATGTTCAGGATCTGGCACGACATCGGCGCCGACGTGCTCGATGCCGCTCACGCATTCATCTACATCGGAACGACTTGCTCGCTCTGGTGGTTTGGCTCTCGCCAGATCGATAAGGCGATGAAGCGATGACCCGCCCCGACGCCATGCTTCACGTCCACGAAACGGCCTGCGCGGTGCTCGGCACCGACAACTGTTTTGCCAGCGTGCAGCCGTCCGACCCGGCACCTACTTTCCCCTCCGTCGTGTTCCAGGCGGTCGGTCAGGACACGCTGACGACCCTTACCGAGGGGGCGCACCAGATCGCGACCGCCATCCGCTTCGACGTCCGGGACAGGATGCAGAAGGAAACCGAGCGCCTGAGCGATGAAATCGTCGCCGCGCTCAGGGCCGGCAGCCGGCTCATCTGGCTCGGCACGCTGATCGACGACTTCGACGACGAGCTGTCGATCTACCGGCGCATCAGAACCGTGATGGTGAGGTGATGAACTACGAGCCGAACACCGCGCGTCGCAGCGTTTCGTTGATCCGGGTCTGCCAGCCCCGCCCGGTGCTGCGGAAATGCGTGTAGAGACAAAATGAGGTAAGCGGCGATGGAAATGGATGTCGATTTCACAGGGTTCGAGGACACCATCAAAGCGATCGAGGCGCTGCCTGGTTTGCTGGGTCAGGCGGTGTATGGGGCAGGTATGTTGGCGGCGGCACAAGTTGTCGCGGCCCAAGCCAAAACCACATCGGCATTTGCGGATAAAACGGGTCGGCTGCGCGGATCGATCAAGGCGCGGCCGCGGGCGTCCCGAGTCTACACATCGGCTGGTCGACGCAAGATCCCAGGGAGCGCGGCGCAGGTCTTCGCGGGCGGTCCAGGTGCGATGCAAGCCTTCCTTATCGAGCATGGACGCCAACCGGGGCCGGGCTATCCGGCAGCAGAGCGGCGTCCGTTTCTTGAGCCCGCATTGATCGGCACGCGGGCGCAGCAATTTAGTGCTGCGGTGCGCGCGATGAAACGTCAACTCGGCACCGTGAACGAGCAAATCCGATCGGGCCGAGTTAGCCGGCGCAATCTGCGGCTCTTGTCTGAAGACACGTAAAGGAGAAATCAAATGGGCGTTAACACTGTTCCGGGCCTGGGCGTCATTGTTGAGTACGCCATTGACGGGGTGACATTCCGCAAAATCCCATACGGTGCCGCGTTCTCGACTTCCGGTGGCGAGCCCACGGTGATCGAGGGAGACACGTTCGACGGGCCATTTAAGCGAGTTGGCGAACTCCGGGTGCCCGACGCGACGATCGAGTTTCCGAGCTATGTGCCGAATCATGCGTCCTGGGTGGAGCTACAGGGCAAGGCGATGAACAACAACGCGCCCGTTACCTATCGAGTTTCGACACTAGAGGAAGATCCCTTCACGGCATCCGGTGCCACCAACACGGTTGCTATCGATACCGCTGGAGCGGTCACGTTTGTGGGCACCGCGCCAGACTTCACGAGCGACGACTTTGCTGTAGGAATGGTGATCAGGACCGTGACGACGAGCAGGGGAACCGTGGTCGCCAACACCGGGACCCTCGAGTATGTCTACCGGGCGACCGCCGAGAACATCGCGCCCGATACTCCGACTGGCGGTGCCGGCAGCGATGACTTCGTGCCTACGGGGTGGAGCGCTTCCGATATCGCGCCGACCGCCGCGCTTCCCTACGTGTGGCGCTCGACCCGCACCCAGACCGGCGGCTCCTGGACAGCCAGCGATTTCGCGGCCCCGGCGCTGTTTTCGTCACGGGTGATCAGCAACCATACAATCGACACGATCTCCGACGCCGGTGCAGTCACCGTGCGTCCGGCACCGGCGACAGCCGTCACCGCGACCGCTGGCTACCAGATTGTGAACCCGTCGCTGCAAAAGCAATTTGTCGCCCGCTTCAGGACACCAGTGCATGACAACCTCGAGGCGGCAGGAGTGCTTTCCTCTACCCTTGAGCTTGCGCTGTCTGGGGCGCTCCCAGAATGGAGCATCGCATCCTGATGGCGGGAAGACGGAAGTCTGCGGGTTCGGCTTCTCTTTATGAGTCGATTACCGCGCGGAGCCAAACGGTAAACGTCAACGGCGTGGACGTGGTTCTCAGTGTGCCGTCGCGCGAAATCGCCGAGGCTGTCCGCAATGAGCGTGTAAAGCTTGCAAAGACGGTGCACGATCGGGACGACCCGGACCTGACACAGGCCGCCGAATATATGCTGCAAGTGGCGGCCCTTTGCGTCAAGGCGTGCTGGCCCGAGGGGATCGGCGCGGAGGCGGCGCGGCATTTGGTCGTCATCTCCGGGGGCGAGCAGGGGGCATTGGCCGCCGCCACCATGCGGCTTTGCGGGTGCGCCAATGATGATCGGGAGGAAGCCGAACTCGACCGCCCTTCCTGATCGCCAGGGCTTTTGGTCTGCCTTTGGCCCAGGTGCTCGCCATGACACCCACAGAGTTTGAAGCCTCTTGGGTCCATCTAGCACGATACCCGCCGATGGAAGTGATCATGTGTGCGCTCTACATGATTGTGGCGAAGATCGGCGGGGCCAAAGATGCAAAAGCTAGTGACTTCGGTTACTGGCTGGAATCGCCCGCGTTGCGCGAAGACCGCCTACAGCTAGAGCGCGCAGCAGAAAGAGCCCTCAAGGCACAAATGACGCGCGAGGCGTACCGTGGCTGATGTCCGAATCGGCGGCATATTTGCCGACTTCATCACGCGGAATGCCCGGTTTCTACGCGGCACACGTCAGAACGCCGATGCTCTGCGGCGACAACAGCGGGCGGTGCGAGCGCTCCGCCGTGACATAAGCGGCTTCAACCGCAGTGCGCGCGCGATGGTGGGGCGGCTCGTGTCTATCCGGGGCGCCGCGTCCCTGCTTGCGGGAAGCGGGGGGCTGGGGTTCCTGATCAGGCGACAGGCGCAGTTTGGCGCTAGTTTGGTGGAGGCCTCCGAGAGAACCGGTGTCGCCATTGAGCGCCTGCAAACACTGCGGCGCGTATTCCAAGCCGATGGCGTAGAGATCCAAAAGTTCGATACGGCCTTATCCCTGTTCCAACGCAACGTCAACGAAGCGGCGCAGGGTGTTGCAGAATACGCGGATTCATTTGGCCAGCTAGGGATCAATGTTGAGGAGCACTTTCGGCAAGGGCGCACGTTTGGGGATCTTCTAGATAGGGTTGCCGATGGCCTCGCCGGCCTTGACGAGCAATATCAGCGGGTCGGCGTTGCGCGCGATCTGTTCGGCCGTCAGGGCGCGTTGCTGCTCAATCAATTACAGCGGGGATCGGATTCAATCCGAGCCCAGGAGGAAGCGTTCGCGAGGCTTGGCATTGTGCAAGATGCTCAGGCACGAGCCCTCAAAGAACTCGAACAGTCATACACAGACCTTGCCACCGCGATCCAAGTGGGGCTTGCGAATGCAGTGGCTGAATCCGCGGACTCGTTTAACGATCTCAACAGGGGGCTGATCGGAAGCCTGCCGGGTGCTCTCGCCGGGGTTATCAATGCCGTAGCCGTCCTGGTCAATAACCTGGATGCAGTGGGCCATGCTGCGGCCATCGCGATAGGGTTTTGGCTTTCCCATTCTCGCCTAACGGCAATAGCCCGAGGCTTGGCTACGGTGGCTGCGACATCCGGCGTTGTCCGGGCTGCCATCTTCAGTATTGCTGGCGCAGTACGTTTCCTGGGTCGCGTGCTCAGATCGCTCGTGATCATCGAAGTATTGTTCCGGCTGGTGCAATTCGCTATCGAGTTTAATGACGCCCTGGAAGAGGGATATTCAAACATTCGAGCGCTGGGGGTAGCCGCGCGCAGAGTCAAAGATGATTTTGCGGGTTTGTTTCGGTCCAACGAAGATAGCGTACTCCAGCCTTCCGCCGTGAATATTCCGGGCGCCCCTGGCGCTGCGGCGAATGATGACTTGGCCGGAATACTGGAAACCTTGGATGGATTAGAAGAATCCACTGCCCAAATTACGCTGCAAAATACCGCGTTGCGACAGACTAGAGCGCTATTGGGAGACATCGCGGATTCTGGTGAGCGACGCGTGCGGGACATCAATAATCGGACAGCAGCAATCGGCCTCACCGAGAAGGCTCAAGAGCGCCTCAACGCCCAATTGGATATAGAAAACGAGTACGCGGAAGCGGGCCGGGATCTGCAACGGCAGCTTGCCGCTGCAGGAGCCGCGGCTGCCGATGCTAGCCTTGCCCGTTCAGCGGCGGAAGCGGCTGGCAACAAAGACGCCCTTGCCACCGCCAGGGATGCCGAGACCGCAGCGTTGCAAACCATCGTGCAGCTCAACAAAGCGACGGCGCTCTGGCAAGGGCAGCGCGCCGAAGTGGCACGACTAAGCGAGGTGATTGATCGGGACTTGCTGGGGGCGCTAGAAAAGTATGGAGAGGCTCAAGAGCGGCTAGCTGAACAAACCGCCAACGACAACCGCATCATGGATGCAAACCGAGAGATAGCAGAAGGCGTCGTGGGCATAGCGCGGTCATTCCGCGATGCGGAGTCGGCAGCCGACGGGTTTAGAGAAGGGCTTCGGTCCCTAATCGACAGGTTGCTTGAACTAGTCCTTTTTCAGCCTTTGGTGGAAGGCTTGGCCACTTCTTTAAAGAGCATAGACCTTAGCAGCTTCTTGGGATTTGGCAGCGGTGGTGGCGGCGCAACTGGCGCAGTATTGCAGCTTGCAGGTTTCGCCGGTGGCGGGCTAGCTCGACCTGGTCCTGCGCTGGTCGGCGAACGCGGGGCGGAGGTGATAGATTTTCGCCATCCCGGCCGCGTATACAGCAACGAGCAATTGGGCGCCGCGTTGCGCGGCACGGGCGCTACTACAAACGTCTATGTCACGGCCGAGTCCTCTGTGGGGCCGGAAGAAGTGAGGGCCATGATCTTTGAGGCAGCGCCGGCGATTGCCGCGAGCGGGCGATCATCTACGATAGAGGCGCTGCGTCAGCCTAGTGCGGCGCGGCGGCAGGTATTTGGCAGGTAGCTGATGGCTACACTAGTCTTTCCCGCGAATGCCTCGCAAACGGCCATGCCGATCGAGCCCTGGATGCCGGGGCAAGTGTCGCTGCAGTCGCCCTTTACTGGCACGGTGCAGGTGCTGGATCGTGGATATGCATCGTGGCGCGGCACCATCGAGATAGCCATTGTTGACGTTGAGGGCGAGGCGGTCGGGAAGGGTGTTGAGGCGTTCCTGTCGTCTCTGGAGGGGCAAGGAAACATCGCTTTAATCCCTCTTAATCGCCCCACCATTGCAGTTGGGGCGAGCACTACAATCGCAGCAATTGTCGATGGGGCAGACGGAACCCTCAGCTTGCAATTATCCAGCACGATAACGACTGAAGTTGGAGAGTGGCTGGCGTCAGGAAACCGTCGGTACATCGTAAGGGCGGTCAACGCAGCCGGGGATGAGGTGACGCTTGATCCCCAGATGCCTATAGGTGTCGGCTCCGCCCTGACGCGCGCGACTGATATCCGCATACGTGCGCAGCCTGGGAGCCGTACCATGAGGCGTAGCGCTAATTATTGGGGGCCGTGGCGTCTTGACTGGCAAGAGGCGGTTTAATGGCCAATCTCATGGTGGCGAATGCCGCCGAATTTGTTGGGACATCCTATAGGTTCTGGACCGGTGAAGGGGATGTCACCCTTAACTCCCAGGTCTACCAAGGCCGCCCGTTCATCACTCTGTCGGCTGCGGAAACAACACTGGGCGCGCCGGATCGGCGGCTAACCGTCAGCTTTCCAGTCACCGACCGAACGCTCAGACAGCAACTGCTTCAAGACCCTGGGCCGCTAACGATAAAAATCCTGTCCATATATTCCACCGATAGAGGTCAAACGTGGAACATTGTTCCGTCCCTATTTGTAGGGCGGCTGTCAAAGCCCGTGATCAGGGACGGAGTCTATAGCATCGAGATCGAGACTTATGGTGGCGACGTAGATAGGGGGCGGCCGCTCAAATGGTCCGACGAAGATCAGCGGGCACGATCATCAGGCGATCGCGGGTTTGAAGACGTGCGCGCCCTCGCGTCAGGTATTGAGACTCGGTGGCCTACGTGATTAGCGCAAGCGCTATCCTCAGCACGGAGCAAGGCCCCTACGAGTGGGGCATTCGCGACTGTCTGACCACGGCCCGCGCCATCATCGACGGCGTTGGAGGGCGTCGTTATGCCAGTCGCTATGGGCGCGCTATAGGCCGCTGGCATCGGATGTCGGAAACGCGGGCCATGGCGCGTATCCGCAAGGAGTTCGGCGGCGTGGGCAGCGCTCATGCCGAGGGGTTTGGCGCTCGGCCTAGGTGGTATGGGGTAGACGTTCTGCCGGGGGATACGCCGCGTGAGCCAGGCGACATCGTACAGCTAGGCGGCCATGTCAGTGTCATGGGCCAGGCATGGGATACCGCTACACGCGGCGATCTCATTGGGTTCGTTGTCGACGGTTGCGAGGTGTGGCATTGGTCCTTGACCGGCCTCGCCATGGTCGATGACGGATACGAGATTAGGAGGTTGTTTAGATGCCGCCGGTGATCGCCGCTGCTGTCGTATCCGCCATCGGTTATGCGGCAGGGTTCATCACGTTAAAGGCGGCGATAACAGCCGTGTCGCTGGCCGCCCTGCAATACCTGCTTACGCCCAGGCCAAATGTTCCCGGCATTGGCGCCAACCGTCCCGATACGAAGTCCACTGTTCGCGCTGCCGTAGCGCCGGCGCGATGGGTCGTGGGCCGCGCCAGAGTCGGCGGCAACATGGTCTTCTACCACGAGATAAATAACGTTCTACACCTCGCCATGGTGTTGTCTGAGGGCGCTTGCGACAGCATTGAGAGAGTGTGGGTCAATGGCACAGAGGTCAAAATTACACGCGCCGCACGGGCGGGCAGCGGCGAAAGCGGGCATCTGATCGAGCCGGAGTCCGGTGATCCACACAACGGCCGAATGGTGATCTATGAATACTTCAAGGCCGATGGGACAGAAGGCGATAGCCTGCGAGCGGCGGCGACAGAATGGACCACAGAACACAAGCTCGATTACGTCTCCTGGGTCCACGTCGAGCTTACGCAGCCGGCCTACGGGGGCGTAAGTAATCGCTTTTGGGCGAGGTTTCCCGAAATTAACTTCCTGGTGAAGGGCCTCAAGGTGACATGGCCGGGGCAAGCGACTCCTGTGTGGACGGAGTCGGCTGCGGCCATCCGATATTGGTGGCTCCGCACCAGGCGAGGCATTCCGGCCGCGGGGTTTAATACTGCTAGCTTTACCGCTGCGCATGCTCTGTGTGAGCAGGCGATCAATATATCTCTGCCCGCCGGCTATGAAGATTACCCCCAGACGGGCAAGCGCTACGCCGTCAATGGCGTTGTCTTTTCAGACGATGACCCATCGCGGGTGGAGGCGGAACTCGACTTTGCGTGGCAAGGATGGGCGGTTGAGGCCGATGGCGTTTACTATTTCCGACCTGGCGCCGATCGGGCAATCGCGCGGGCCATAACAGAAGATGACATTGTAGCCATAGGCAGTATTCAGCCGGCGCCAGCCATCCAGGACCGGCTCAACGCGGCAACCATGGGACTTGCTCAATCCCGAGAGCACGATTGGCAGGAGGTATCAATCCCCGAGCTCCAAGACGCGCCGGCGATTGCACGTGACGGAGAGACGAGGCAGGAGGATCTAGGCAAACGGCCGTTTATTGCCGATCCGATTGCTGCCGGACGGCTTCTCGCCATCAATCTTCGCCGCGCGCGCGCGAGCGCCGTGTTTACCTACATCCTAAAGCCGGGCGCGGCGTTGGAATGGATGGGCATCTTACCCAGCGATTGGGTGACGATCACCGACCCCGAGCAGGGCCTCTTGGACTTCCCGGCCCTGGTGACCCGAAAGGTGGTTAACGAGGATTGGTCTGTTACCCTTGACTTGGTGGAGCAGCCATCCGGGGTCTATGCCGACACGCTAGTTTTGCCGCCGTTGAAACCGCGCGAGATCAACATCCCTGGCCCGTCCGTAATCCCCGCGGTGACTGGGCTTGCGGCGACACATGCATTCGCGGTCGCTCAGGATGGCACCATCATATGGCATATTGATATCACCTGGGATGACGCGCCGTATTACACGCGGCTACGGGTCAGCGATGAAGACGAGAATTTCCAGATCGAGGCACGCGCCGATGGAATCAGCCAACGTGTCACCGTTGATGGCCCCTCTACCTATACGATATCGGCATTCCATGTAAGTTTGAGCGGCTTTGCCTCGCCATCGGCAAGCGTGGATATCACCTTCGACTGGTCGGGCGTTCCTGTCCCGGCGCCGGTTATTATCAGTAGCGCCCAGTATGGGGCGTTCTTGCAGATCGTCGCGGTGGCGGTGGTGAATCGCGATGTTGCCGGCATTGAGGTGCGGTACGATCGCGGTCCGATTGATGGGACGGACGAACTAAATGCGATTGATTCCGATGGGTGGCTTGCGGCCGATCGGGCGGATGTTGCCTTGGTTGCGCCAATAGCCGGGAATCAACCTCTTGTAGCTAATGCTCTTATACCAGCAACTGGGCGCTATAGGCTGTTCTGCCGGCTGTTCAACCGTTTAGGCACATACGGTTCGGTTGTAGAGGTAGGTTACCTTGTGCTGGAGGTTCCTGCCATCAATACGATTAACCCCCAGCAGTGGCCTTTATGGCTGGGCTCGCTCAACAATCTCTACCGCTGGGCGCGCGATGGGCAATACCGGCTCTTGCCGGACTACGACACGCCGAGCACCCTAACCCGTGACGACATCAATGGTGTGGACGGGTGGCCGTTCGGGCCGATCGAAGGCTACGATGCCACCATGAGCGATACCACCTCCACCTACTACGAGACAGACATACTTGATCTAGGTGAGGACTCTAACATTGATGTAACCATGGACATCAGGGCCCATGATCCTGTGGCCGTGATTATCACCCGCGCGGACATCTCAACCGGCCGGGTTGTCGTGGCAACAGGAACGAATATCGAGCTCTTTGATAGCAACGACGCCACGCCAACCGGAAGCTTAACATCCGCGGCCGGCACGCTTGACTTGGCCGCAGCCCTGACGATCGCTGAGATACGCTACGACTCGACTAATTCGACGATCCGCTTTGATCGAGAAACCGCCGACACCGACGACTTTGATACATGGGCTGGCGCCAGGCAAGGCTTATCGTTCTACCTGGAGTTGGGCGGTGTTGTTGAAGAGCTCAGGATCGAGGATGTTACGGCGAGCGGCGACGCCTATTTGGAGTGGGGCATTTCCACAGGCTTCAAAACGGCTCTCGACGCCCAGACCGCGGCCGACCAACTCTTGCTGATGGTAGCGGGAAAGGACCAAAAGCCGCTAGCCATCGTGACCCCCGAAGATGGCCATGATTTCTACCTATATCACGCATCAGGTAACACCATGCCGGCTCGCTCGACGTTCACCCAAGTTACGATATCCGGGCGCACGTCGATCACCAGCGTCCGCTACCTCGCGGCGCGCGTCCATCTCAAGAAGTGGAAAGGGCTTGCGCTTGATCGCTTCTCCCCTGAGATCAGGAAGGTCGGCTAAATGCGCATTGTTCGCGGGGTGCATGGACAATCTCTGTACATCCCCGTTAGCACTAACAGCAGCGAACTGACATTAACTTGGCCAGGCGGCAGCGCGACCGTTGATGTTATCAACAATGTTTGCGAAATCCCGGCGAGCGTCGCAGCGATGGTCCCAAGTCCTCTAGGGATAGGAGAACACACACAGTGCACGCTCAGCATAGGGACGACGAATTGGCTCGTGGACTACATCTTTGACCATTCCAATCATTCTGTAGAGGCGAAATACAGATGGCCGACTTAGGGCTAAACACCATTGTTGACGCCGTTAAGAACCTCACGAATAGCGCGACTGGTGGATACGACAAGATCGTTGATTTCATTGAAGTGTTCCGATCAGACGCCACCAACAACCCATACGGGACCGCCGCCCTGAAGGATACCGGCACGACGGAGGGCGATCTGGCGGAACTTGGGACCGACGGACGGTTCGTTAGCGCGCGGTTGCCGACTCTCACGGCGGGCGATATCCCGGATCTGAGTGCCAGCAAGATCACGGCCGGCACGCTCAATTCCAACCGCCTGCCGACCGTGCCTATCTCCAAGGGCGGAACGGGCGCGACGACGGCCGCCGCGGCGCTCGAGGCGCTTGGCGGGCGCGCCAAGCTCTACGAGAACACGGGCAGCACCCTGGATTGGAACGCAGTGTCCGGCACGGTGTCGTTCGTGGTGACGGACATAGACAGTTACGCGTACATAACGATCGACATTAAGCAGCGACCGAGCACAACCACAGCGTGGGGGTATCGCTCCGCGACAATAAAGCGCAGTGATATTCCGACAGACACCACGCCGGGTGCAGGCGGGAACGATGTCGGGATGATCCTTGATAATCAAGTCGCCATGCTTCTCACGGTCGGCCGCAACTCAAATGGAACCCGCCTGTATTGGAGGCCCCAAGCAGCCATCTACGGGCAAGTCCTGGCTATCTGGGGCGGCGACTTCTAGTCCCGGCAGGCCGCATTCGCAATTGCCATGAGCTCTCGAAGGAGGGGCGAATTACCGATGCGGCCACCCGCGCGCCAGATGTCGATTTCCCCCGTCATAGTCCTGGATCGGCGCAGCGAGCGTCGCCGGCGCGATGTCGGGAGCGGCGAGTCCTAGCGCGCGAACACCCCCCGAACAAACTGCCACGACCGCATGGCAAAGGGCGTTGGCTGGTGGAGTGGCGAGAAAGGTGCGGGGCGGGGTTTGAAAAGCCTTTTGGTTTCAATGGGCGCTTGATTCCCCGCACCTTGGCATAGGCCGTTGATACTCAACGATTCTTACACTTCGGTGCGGGTCAGCATCGCGGCCTATCTGCCGATCCCGACTTCCTGGTCGGGCAAGCGCCAGCGCATGGCCGAGAGGGGCCTGATCAAGCCGACCAAGCGGCCGGATTGTGACAACTATCTGAAAGCCGCGCTCGATAGCTGCAACGGCATCGTCTTTCGGGATGACAGCCAGATTGTCGATGCACGAGTGGTCAAGGCGTATGCGCGGAAGCCGCGTCTCGAAATCCGTGCCGAGCCACTGTCCCCCGACGCCTCGCAGCCCGCCCGCAATCGGCCGACCCCCGATGCGCCAGTGGACGCCGCGGCGGAACTGGTCGCGTGAGTGGCCGCCTACTACAACGAGATCGACCCCTATGCCGCCGCGTGGCTGTGCAACCTGATGGCCGCGGGCCACATCGCGCCTGGCTCGACGTGGGGGACGCCGCATGAAGATCAGGAACAGAGGCACGGCGGAAGGCCGGGAGTTGGGCCAAAAGATGGCCCGGCTTTGCGACAGCGCCGAACCGGATGCGCGGCTGAAAATGCCTGACCTGCCGCCCCGATGCTCGTCGTGCGCGTTCCGGGCCGGACGGCATGTCGCCAACGGTTCACCCGAGACGTTGATGGACGCCGTGAAGTGTCTCGTCGAGGGCGTCGAGTTCCAGTGCCATGAACCGGCGCGAAAAGGACAGCCCTGTTCCGGCTGGGCGATGATAATGCTCGCGGACAATCGGCCCGTTTTTGGGACCGCGCCGTGGTCGTTTTCGGACGAAGCCGCATGACCGTCCGCGTCATCACCGGCGACGTGTTCGACCACTTGGCCGAGCTGCCGGACGAGAGCGTGCATTGCGTGGTCACGAGCCCGCCATACTTTGCCCTTCGGGATTACGGCGTCGAGGGTGCCATCGGCCTCGAGCCGACCTTCGACGAGCACCTCGAGGTCATGGTCCGCGTGTTCCGCGAGGTCCGTCGCGTCCTGAGAAAAGACGGGACGCTCTGGCTCAACTACGGCGACGCCTACGCCGGTTCAACCAACGGACGCTCGGCCGCCGACACGAAGGCTCTCGGCAAGGATGACCGCACCTTCCGCGACAAGCCGTTCTCAACCGTGGGCGGCGTGTTCAAGGCAAAGGACCTGATGATGATGCCGGCGCGCGTGGCGCTGGCGTTGCAGGCGGACGGCTGGTGGCTGCGCAGCGAGATCGTCTGGCACAAGCCTAATCCGATGCCGGAGAGCACCAGAGATCGCCCGACATCGGCGCACGAGAAGATTTACCTGCTGACCAAGAGCGCTCGATATTTCTACGACGCGGACGCCGTTCGTATCCCGTTCATTGGCGGTGCGCACGCTCGCCGCAAGGATGGGGAATACAAGCCCGCCAAGGGGGCGGACCCGAGCAACCGCCGCGCCGGGACGTGGAAGTACCGAGCGCAGCCACCGCGCCATGAAGCGCATGGCCCGATGCACAAAGGGCTTGCAGCGTTGGACGAAGTTTCCAAGGCCGAGCAACAGGCCAACGGAGCCAACCTCCGCAACGTCTGGACGGCGGCGACAGAGCCCTTTCGCGGCGCCCACTTCGCGGTCATGCCGACGGCCATCGTCGAGCCGTGCATCAAGGCCGGCACGAGCGAGAAGGGGCGCTGCGCGGAGTGTGGGGCGCCGCGATGGCCACGGACTCGCAAGGTATCTGAGACCAAAGGCTGGGCGCCATCCTGCGAGTGCGACGCCACCGACCCAATCGCAAAAGCACCCAGACCGGCCGTAGTTCTTGATTGTTTCGCCGGTGCCGGCACCGTGGGCCTCGTCGCCGACCGTCTCGGCCGCAACGCGATCCTGATCGAGCTTAACCCCGAATATGCCGACATGGCGCGGGCCAGAATTGCCGATGACGCACCGCTGATTGCGGCGGTCGCGTGATCATGCCCGCTGCCATCATCGGATTCTCGGCGCTGGCGCTTGCCGCGTGCGTGGCGCCGCGCCCGCCGGCCGGCGCCGAACCCAGGCGAGCGGATTCAGCCACGCCCATCGCATGCGCGCCGATAGCGGTGATGGACAGGACGCTGCGGCAGCGCCATGCGGAAGAGCCGATATGGCGCGGCATCGGCGTGCACGGACGCCTGGTGGTGCTGTACCAGGGGCCGCACGGCACGTGGACGATGGTCGCGGTGGCGCCCTACGGGCGGGCCTGCATCGCCGGCGCGGGCGGTGGCGGCGAGCTGCTGCGGACGGGGCGGGACGGCGGGAAGGCCACATGAGCCGCGCGCCGTGCCTTACGCAGAAGACGCCGACGCCCCTCGGCACGTTGTACACGCATGTCTCGTACGACGAGGCCCGCCGTATCCGCAAGATCGCGCTCAGCCTGCCGGGCAAACACGACGGCAACGAGCTTGATATCGCGCTCGACGCCATCGTGGCCAGCCTCAATGACAGCATCCAGGAGATCGGGGCATGAGCGGGCGCGTGCTGTTATGGGCGATCGTCGTGGCGTTCTGGCTGGTGGCCGTCGGTATCGCGATGCTGGTGGCGACATGGTGATGGCGGCCGAAGCGCGCGATCAGGAGGACGGCGTGGGCCGCGCGGCGCTGCCGCATTCGATCGAGGCCGAGCAGGCCCTGTTGGGCGCCATCTTGCTCAACAACGACGCGCTCGGCGAGATCATCGGGGTCGTCGCCGAGGACGATTTCTTCGAGCCCGTTCACGGTCGGGTTTTTGCGGCTGCCGCGCATCTCTGGAAGGAGGGGCGCAGCGCCACGCCGATCACCCTGAAGCAGTATTTCGAGAACGACGGCGCGCTTGCCGATGTCGGCGGCGCCAGCTATCTGGCGCGGCTCGCCGGCGCGGCGGTCACCACCATCAACGCGCCCGACTACGCCAAGACGATTCGCGATCTCAGCCTCCGTCGTCAGCTCATCGCCTATGGCGAGCAGATGGTGGAGGACTGCGAGACGCCCGAGGTCACGCGCGACGGCGAACAGATACTCGCCGAGCTTCAGGAACGTCTGGATGCGCTGAACTCCACGCGCGACCACGGCGGCTGCAAGCTCATGGCCGCTACCATGGATGCCGGCATGGCGGCGATAGAGCGCGCCTACCAGACCAAAGGGCAGCTCTCCGGTATTACCACGGGCCTCAATGACCTCGACCGTCGCCTCGGTGGTCTCCAAGCCGGCGACCTCACCATCCTCGCGGGGCGGCCCGGCATGGGTAAGTCCGCCATCGCGGTTCACGTTGCCGAGTCGGCGGCGCTCGCCGGCCACACCGTGGGGTTCATCTCATTGGAGATGACGCCCGAGCAGATTGCCATGCGGATGTTGGCGCGACGTACGCGCATATCCTTCGAGGACCAGCGCCGCGGCATCGCGGACTCTGCCCAGTACCTTCAGCTTGACGCGGCCCGTAAGAAGCTCGACGCGCTCCCATTCATCATCGAGGACCAGGCCGGACTGAGCTTGGCGCAGATTGTGGCGCGCGCCCGGTCGCTCAAGCGCCGCCAGGGTCTCGACCTCTTGATCATCGACTACCTGGGGCTTATCCCCCCATCGCGCGACCTCGCACGGTCACCGAAGGTCTATCAGATCGAAGCAGCCACGCAGAGCCTCAAGAACCTCGCGAAGAGCCTACGCATCCCCGTGCTGCTGCTGTCGCAGCTCAACCGCCAAGTGGAGCAGCGCGACAACAAACGCCCGATGCTCTCGGACTTACGCGACAGCGGTGCCCTGGAGCAGGACGCCGATCAGGTGATCTTCGCCTACCGCGAGGAGTACTACCTGGAGAAGGGCCCGGTTGACGCAGAAGACGGGGAGGGGCGCGCGAGGTGGGAACACTCTCTCGAACGCGCCACCAACAAGACCGAACTTATCATCGCCAAGAACCGCCACGGCGCGACCCACACCGTGACGGTGTTCTCCGATATGGCGACGGGACGGTTCGGAAACCTGGACCACCGTGACCGATGAAGAAGCGACCGTGGGGGAAGTTTTACTGGAACGACTGGCAGGGAGACCCTTGCCTCCGTGTGTGCGGCCTCGCCGCGCAAGGATTGTGGATGAGGATGCTTTGCCTCGCCGCTGAAGCCGATCCCATCGGCTACGTAAGGTGGGTAGACGACCGTGCACCGCTCAAGACCTCGCTCGACTGACGGGTGAGGGCGAAGAGACGGTCGAGACCCTCCTGACCGAGCTGGAAACGAACGGCGTGTTCAGCAAGACGAGGACTGGCCTCATCTACAACCGGCGCATGGTGGCCGACGAACGACGGAGGAAAGACGGAGAAAAAGCGCAGCAGGAAGGCACTTTGCCCGGTAGCAAGCGGGGTAGGCAAGCCACTGCAAAACAACAACAAAACGCGCCACCCCCGGAGGTGGGTGAGGGGGTGGGCGCACAACCACCTCCCAACCCAGAGTCCAGAGGCCATAAGCCAAAAGCCAGAATCATCAGCAGCGATGATGCTGAGTTTGAGAGTCGCTACCACGATGTCGGCCGCCGAGCCTTGGAGGCATCGGGGCTCGACAACAGCGCCTCGACGGCGAACTACGGGCCGGTCTGGGGTTGGTTGAAGGACGGAGCTGACCCCGACCTCGACATCCTGCCGACCATCCGGGAGGTGGTTGCCCGGAAGCAGGGCGACCCACCGCGGTCGCTGACCTACTTCAGCCGAGCCATCGCTGATGCGAAGAAACGGCGTGAGGCTGGGCTACCGGCGACCAATGGCGCCGGCAACGGCCCCAAGCTCACCCTGGAAGAGGGGAGACTGAAACTGTTTCGGGAGGACGGGACGTGGTTGCCGGGATGGGGCGACCCGCCCCCGCCGGAAAAGCCGCGCGACGAAGGCGGCGGAGCAGACCCCGAAGACCCGCTGGCCATCCCCGACTTCCTCCAGCGGGAGCCAGGCCAAGCGGAAGCGGGCGGGGCGTGAGTGAGGAAGCGGGCGGGCACGGCTCCCGTGGCGACAGGCTGAGGGCGACCGAGGCGCCGGTGTATCGGGACTCGTCGCGGTTCTGGGAGCTGTTGAATCCCGAGGTAGCGCAGGTCATCTGCCGCGCCTGCCACGAGGCAAAATCGGCGGCGGAGAATCGTAGCGAGACGCGGGAGCGGGCGGCGTGGCGGGAGCGACTGGAGGGGATGGCATGAACGGTGACGACGAGTGACCACCGCCGCTGAATTCAATCGATCAGCGGCTCGCGAGCCGTGCGCTCACCAGTCGGTTCAAGCTCACACGCTCCTCGGCGGCAGTAAGCGCGAGGGCGCGATGTGTTTCCGGCGGCACGCGCACCATGAACTTGCCGCTGTAAACGCGACCAGCTATAGGCTGCGGTGCCGTCTCCCCGCTCGTTTCCATGTCCTGGATGCAGTCGCGCACACGCCGCTGAATGCCAGCGAGTGCCTTGGCGGGGGTAGGCGCCAGCCAGCTCAACGAGGGGAATTCGGCGCACAGGCCCACGTGCTCGTTGTCTTCGGCGGACCATGTGACTCGGTAGGTGTAGTGGTCGTTCACTTGATGCCCTCCAGTTTCTCGATTGCCTTGATGACTTGGCGGACCTGATATGGCTTGGCCTTTCCCTTGTCGTTCTGGATGTTCACGCGGGGATCGCTGGGCCAGGGAGTCCGGTAGACGCGGTGGCTTGTGCTCTTTTGGCGCGGCTCCCCGAAGTATTCGTCGCACACCTTGGCGAGGTCGAGGAACCGCACGCCTTTGGGATTGTTGCGAAGGTCCTTGAGGATTTTTGCCGTGCTCGCCATGGGTAGAAAGTATTAATATTGATACTATTTGTCAAGGGGTTTGGTTGCATCCCTGAGTTCCTCCAGGTCGCGCCAACGGGGGGAGGGTCGAAGTGGAAATCGGTCCGATCGCCGCAACCGTATGTGCCACCTCCCATTTGGAAGTAAACGATCGGTCATGCGGCGCGGGTCTCGACAACCAGTGTCCGTCTTTCAAGAGATAAAAGGACAGAAATGTCCGGTGGAATGACCCCGGCCGAGATCCGCAAGGCGAGGACGAGTTGTCGCTACCGCAAGCTGCGGCGGCAGCGGCTGGCGAAAGACCCCACCTGCCGCCCGTGCGAGAAAGCCGGGTTTACGGTGGAGGCAGTGGAGCTGGATCACATAGTACCGGTGTATCGGGACTCGTCGCGGTTCTGGGAGCTGTTGAATCCCGAGGTGACGCAGGTCATCTGCCGCGCCTGCCACGAGGCGAAATCGGCGGCGGAGAATCGTAGCGAGACGCCGGAGCGGGCGGCGTGGCGGGAGAGACTGGAGGGGATGGCATGACTGAGCACACGGGTCGATGCCCTGACCCCGCGAGACAAATCCAGCTCGCGGTACTGGCTGCGGTTCTGGACAGTCTCCCTGACGACGTGTTCGTTAAGGCCGTCAGAGAAGCCGAAGCGGAGCAACGCAGGAGGGGTGATGACCACTGCCGCTGAAGTCATCTGCTGGATGGAGCAGCTTCGCGTTACCGAGGGGCCGCTTGCGGGTGAGCGGCTCAAGCTGCTGCCGTTCCAGCGGAAGTTCGTTCGCGGCCTGCTCAAGAATTCGGAAGCGGCGCTGACCATCGCCCGCGGCGGCGGGAAGACGACGTTGGCGGCCGCGCTAGCGGCTTGCGCGACTGTTGGCCCACTGTCGGTGCCACGGGCGCAGACCGTCATCGTGGCGTCGAGTCTGGGCCAGGCACGGATCGCATTCAATCATGCACGCTGGTTCATGCGCCCGATCCTCGACGCGGACCCGCAGCGCTATCGGGAGATCGAGAACTCTCACGAGTGCCGGCTGGAGGACAGACAAACTGGCGCGAGCCTGCGGGCGTTGGGATCGGACCCAAAGCGCGCGCACGGCTTGGCGCCATTGTTGGCGATAGCCGACGAGCCGGCGAAATGGCCCTCAAATCAGGGGCCGGAGATGCACGGCGCGATGGTGACCGCGCTTGGTAAGCAACCGAATTCCCGGTTCATCGCGATTGGCACGCGTTCTGACGATCCTGGACACTGGTTTTCGGTGTTGTTGAAGGGCGGCCCCGGCGTTTACGCACAGCTGCACGCCGTCGATGAAGGCGACGATGACTTCGCCTGGTCTTCCGTGAAGAAAGCGAACCCAGCGTTGCCGCACATGCCGCACTTGGCCGAGGAAATCAGGCGCGAGCGAGAGAAGGCGCGAGAGGGAGGCCCGTCGCTCGCGATGTACACGGCGCTTCGCTTAAACGCGGGAACGCCAGAGGTCGGCGTCCGCGAGATCATCGTCAGCGTGAACAATTGGGCGGCCTGTGTGTTCTCCGTTCCGCCGCCGCGGGAGGGGCCGGTGGCGCTCGCCTTCGACCTCGGCGGCGCGGCCTCGATGACGGCGTTCGTCGCCTACTGGCCGGAGACCGGGCGGCTCGAGGCGCGGGGGGCGTTTCCTGCCGACCCGGGGCTGGCGGCCCGTGGCAAGGCGGATTTCGTCGGCGATCGGTATGTGAACATGGCCGAGCGGGGTGAGATTCGGACGTATCCCGGCAAGGTGACACCGGTCGGCCGGTTCCTGATCGACTGCGCGGCGGGCATCGAGGGGGAGGAGGTCATCGGCTGCGTTGCCGACCGCTACCGCCAGGCGGAGGCTCAGCAGGCGCTCGCCGAGGTCGGCATCGAATGGCCGATGGAATGGCGGGCGACCGGGGCGGGCAAGGATGGGAGCGCGGACATTCGGGCCTTCCAGTCCGAGGTCCTGGAGTCGCACCTGCGCACGGCTCCGTCGCTGCTCATGGAATCGGCCATCGCCGAGTGCGTCATCGGGCGCGACACCAACGGCAACCCCCGCCTCGACAAGGCGCGCTCGAAGGGCCGCATCGACGCGCTGCAGGCGGCGGTGCTGGCCGTGGGTTTGGGGCGACGATGGCGGCTGCCGTCGCCCGAGGAGCCGGACGACAACCCGCTGCTGCGGCATTACGCGAGCGGACAGCCGCTCGAAGCATGGAGCGTGTGACATGGCATTCGAGATCATCAAGCGCATATTCGGCGGCAGGCGGCTTCCCGTGCCGGATCCCGACGAGCCCGGATTTCACACCTACGCGCAGTCGTCGGGGCCGCTCACCGCGATCCCGGCCGCCTATGCCGCAATCGGACTGCTGGCATCCACGCTCGCGCAACTGCCGCGCACCGTGGCGCGCCTCGACGATCCGCTGGACGACTATTGGGAGGCCGACCGGGAGCATCCGGTGTCGGAGCTGTTGCGCCGTCCTTCACGGTTGGTCGACCCGTGGATCTTCTGGGAGTGGATGTTGCGGTGCCTGTTCGGCTTCGGCAACGCCTACTCCTGGATACGGCGCGACTCCCGCGGCCGACCGGTGGAGCTGGTGCCGGCGGATTGCATCCGATGTCAGTGGGTGGACGGGAGCCAGGGGTCAATCGCGGAATACGACCTGGCGCTGTGGGGCGTGACCGACAACGGCGGCAGCCGTCAAATGCTACGCGTACCGGCCAGCGAGGTCGTTGTCCTGCACGGCCCAGGCTTCGACGGCCTCGCGAGCCCGAGTCCGGTCCAGCATGCCGCGCGGCGCACACTCGAGGTCATGGATCAGGCCATGGGCCACGAAGGGCGCCTGCTGCGGGGCGCCGGTCTGCGCACCGCGATCCAAATGGATGTCGCGCTGCTGGAGCTTTCCAACGAGCAGCAACAGCAGTATCGCGACCAGCTCAAGCGCATCTATCAAGACGCCCGCGAGAAGGGCGAGGTCCCCGTGCTCCCGCCTGGCTTCACCGCGGCATCGACCGGTGGCATGTCGGCCGTGGATATCCAGGTAATCGAGCTTCTGAAGTGGTCGGTCGAGGACATCGCGCGGGTGTGGAATGTGCCGCTTCGACTTCTGCACCAGTACTACGAGGGCCAGCGCGTGACGCAGTTCGAGCAGCAGGCAGTGGATTTCGAGCGCTGGTCTCTTCGCGGGCACGTCCACCGGATCGAGGAGCAGCTCTCGGCGAAGCTGCTCTCGCACGAGGAGGCGCGCGACGACCTTGTGATCCGGCTCCCGACTGACCGCATCCGCGCCGGGTCCTGGTCGGAGCAGGTGAACGCCGTCGACCAGGCCGTGGCGAAGGCTGGTGTGATGACGGTTAACGAGGGTCGCCGACGGCTGCGCCTGCCGCCACGTGAGGACGGCGACCGACTCATTCAGCCGAAGGGCGCGCCGGCGCAGGAACCCTCAAGCGATGACGACGAGCAGCGAGCCGCCTGACGACCGCCGCATGACGCCGCAAGAATTCCGCGTGGCGCGGGAGAAGCTGGGGCTATCGGTGGAAAAGCTCGCGCGCTTGCTGGTGGTGCATCCGCGCACCGTTCAGCGCTGGCAGAACAGCAACCAGAACGTGCCGGGACCGGTCGCCAAGGCCATTCGGCTGTTGGCGGAACAGCGCGGCGTTGAAGCCGAATTTATGCCGCGGCAGTCCGGTCGAACTGTTCGCGTGCCTTGACGATGGGTGCCGTGTCCACGGTTTTGCGAGCGTGCCAGTTGTCATGCGCTGCTTGCATGTTGGTCCAAAACTCGGCGCTGTTTCCGAAAAAGGCACCCAGGCGAACAGCCATCGCGCTGGATACAGCCTCGGGGTTGTCCTCGCGGATCAGCTTGTGGAGCTGCTGACGGCTTACTCCGAACGCCTTGGCGAGCGCCGTGACGGTGATCCCCATAGTGGGCAATATCTGCTTGCGGATCACGACGCCCGGGTGCGTCGGGCAGCGGCTGGGCGATTCGGTTGCGGGGTATTCAGACATCAGTGGTAGTCCTCGAAGTCTACGCCGGTGGGTTTTCCGTTTTTCCATTCGAACGTGATGCAGTAGTTGCCGTTTACGTGAACCGAGTAGCGTCTTGGCTTTCCGTGTAGCGCGTGGAAGTCGTTTCCTGGCAAATTCAAATCCTCTGGCTTCGTGGCGGCGTTAAGCTGGTCAAGCACCATTCTCGCTCGCTCGGCGTACCGTTGACCAACCTGCGCGCGGTTGCCTTTTTCGTAAAACCGCTTGAGCTTCCTGTTTCTATACGTTTCGATCATGGTTGTAAACTACACATTTACACCGTGACTGTCAATCGATAGTTTACATATTATTTCACATTAGGCCGAGAGCGACCAGGCAATCTGTCTAGTAGACAATTTGCCCGGATTGACAAGGACTTAGGCCGCGCCTCATTTTTCGCGGCATGGACCCCGAGCTTCTCGCTCTTCTCGCCAACGCCCCGACCCGGATCGAAGACCGTCACGGGCTCCGGGCGGCGATGTATCGGACCATCGCGGCCCGCGTCGGCGCTTCGTTCCGGTGTCTCGACCCGGAGGTTGACGACGCGCCCGCTCCGACTGCGGTCGAGAACGACGACGGCGCTGTCCAGGTCCGCATCCAGGGACCGCTCGACTGGTTCTGGGGCTTCGACGTTCGCGCGCTGATCGCCGACCTCGACGCAGCCGAGCCCAATTCCATTCACCTGCTGATCGAATCGCCGGGCGGATTCCTGTCCGACGGCTTGGCGCTCTACGCCGACCTGCGCGCTCGGCTCCGTGGCGGCGTCACCGTGACGGCGGAGGCGCGCGGCGTGGTGGCATCGGCGACCGTGCTGCCGTTCCTGGCCGCCGATGAACGCGGCATATCCACCGGCACCCAGCTCATGGTGCACGACCCGTGGTCGTGGAGTTTCGAGATTGGGACCGTAGCCGAAATGAGGGCGCAGGTTGAGAAGACCTTTGTCGCGCTGGAAGCCGGCGAGAAGACCTTGCGCGGCGTGATGGTCGAGCGCACCGGCAAGTCCCGCCAGCAGGTCTCGGCGTGGCTCAAGGCGGAGACCTGGTTCTCGCCCGACGAGGCAGTCGAGGCGGGCTACGCGACGGCGGTCATCGAAGACACCTCGGCCGGGCAGGTCGAGCAGGACGCACAGGCACGCGCGCTCGCCCGCCGCACGCTGGCGAATTGGCGGCTCAACCTTCGAAAGGAAGCAGCATGACGAGCCCACAGACCTTCAGCCCGGTCAAATCGGTTGACCCGGCGATTGTTCAGGCGGCGTTCAACGAGTGGCGCGGCAAGCCCGCGAGTTCCATTCAAACACAGCGTGACTCGGTCGAGCGGGACATGGCGCGCGCCTTCGAGCAGGCCGGTCCCGATTTCGACCTTGAGAAGATCGATTGCATCGGCGGCAATACGCTGGCCGAAAAGGCCGAAAACCTGGTCGAGATTCACTCCCGGCTTTCCGGCCTCGAGGACGCGCTGGCCGAGCGTACCGAACTCGACAAGGTCGCGCAGGACATCCGCAACGGAAACCGCGGCGGTGGTCCGACCGAGGCAGCCCCGGCGCAGCCGGTGGTGCTTCGCCAGCCCCGGCCGCCACGGATCTCGGATCACGTCTACCGGGACCTGCGGGAGCGCGGGCTCGATCTCGTCCAGGCATCGCGCGGTGGCGGACTTTCTATCGAATCGCAGCTTCCGGGCAACGATATCCTGAACACGCTGTTCCAGACGACCGATGGCTGGGCGCCCGAGGTCATCCGCGATCCTGGCTATGTGGTCTCTCCGCAGCGCCCGGTGCAGGTCACCGATATCATTCCGCGCAGCGTGACCACGCAGAACGCCGTCAAGTTCATGAAGGAAACGACCTTCACCAACGCGGCGGCGGAGACCTCCGAAGCCGCTTTGGCGCCAGAGGCAACGTTGAAGGTCGAGGAACAGGACATGCCGATCTCGAAGATCGCGGTCTCGATCCCGACCACCGAGGAAGAGCTTGCGGACGAACCGCAGAGCCGCTTCTACCTCGACGACCGACTCATGTTCATGATGCGCCAGCACATCGACAAGCAGATCCTGCTCGGCGACGGCACGGCGCCGAACCTCACAGGCGTCCTGGACTACACGGCGAGCGACGAGATCCAGACGGAGAGCTGGACGCACGGTACCGGGGATGCGCTCTCGAAGCCCATGACGACCATGCGATTAGCCAAGACGAAGGTCGCGCTCGGCGGCCGCGCGATGGCCTCGCACTTCGTCATGCACCACACCACCTGGGACGAAGTGGCGACCTCGGAGTCGTCCGCCGGCGGGTACTATTTAGGGAACCCCATGGCGGACTTCAGCGAGCGTATCTGGGGTCTTCCGGTGGTTCTCTGCGACGCCCTGTCCGACGGCACCGCCGAGGACGATGTCAACGGGTTGGTCGGCGACTTCCGCAACTTCGCCAACCTGCGCGTCCGGCGAGACTTCCTGACCGAGGTCGGGGTGTCCAACGACGACTTCCTGAAGGGCATTCTGCGCATCCGCGGCACGGTGCGGGTCG
The DNA here is from genome assembly GCA_965248765.1 of Alphaproteobacteria bacterium. Classification (GTDB taxonomy): domain Bacteria; phylum Pseudomonadota; class Alphaproteobacteria; order VGEJ01; family VGEJ01; genus CBDFKF01. Next base: position 47,368 of record CBDFKF010000002.1, on the reverse strand, counting down.
CGCTGGTCATCTACCGCCCGCAGGCGTTCTGCAAGATCGACCGCCCGGCCTGACGGTGGACGCATCGGAGTCCGGGCATGGCCACGGAGGCGATTGAGGTCGTCTCACTCGAGGAGATGAAGGCCGAGCTTCCGGCCGCATCGCATCGGGAAGAAGCGCTCAAGGTCCAAATCGCGAGCGCCGTCTCGTTCGTCTCCCGTCTCATCGAGGCGCCCCTTGTCGACATCACAGAGACTATTCACATTCCCCGCCCGGCGGACGCCCATTGGCCGCTCGCCTTTCGGGCGCTGGCCGTCAAATCGGTCGACAAGGTCGAATACTGGACGCCTTCCGGGAACCTCCGCGAGGACCCCGATGGAACCGCAATCGAGAATGCCCAGCTCGGGCGCCTCGTCTCGCGGAACCGAGATAACACCCTCTACCCGCCCGGCGAGGGCTGGCCGGACATCCTGCCGGACTCGCCGCTCGTTCTCACTGTCACCCGCGGGTTGGAGTTTGGCGATGAGCACAAGGCCCTCAAACAGGCCGTGATCCTGCTGGTTCGACAGTTCTATGACGGATTTAACGAAATGCGGCCCACCAGTGCGGTCTTCGCGCTGATCGCGCCATGGAGGCGGTATGACTGAGGTGACGCAGGCGCACCTTGAGCGTGTGCGGGCAGGGTCCGCGCAGGACCTCATGAAGCACGAGATTGCCTGTGAGCGCCGCTATGGCGAGATCAACGGGAGCCTTGCCAAAGTGGAGGCCCTGATGAACCGCAATACGCGTCTTCTCTACGTCGTCCTGGGCGGCATGCTCGCCGTGGTGGCCCGCGAGTTCTGGCCGACGCTTGTTGGGGGCTGAACGATGGGGAGCGCGTGAGAAAAGGAGGCGAAACATGACGAAGACGAGTATCGAGAAGCGGGCCGATTCCCTTCTCTTCGTTCTGGCCAACAAGCCGTGAACCGCGCTGTTTCTGATCGCGCTCGCGGCTGGCCTGTTCATGGCGGGATTTGTCCTGGGGTCGTTGCCGCATGGAGGGTAACCGCCGTCTGGTGCTCCACGAACCGACACCCGGCCAGAATGTCGGCGGCCAGATCGTCCCGGGTACGCCGATCGATCATGTCGTGTGGGCGATCCGCCACGACCGGGGCGGCGGCGAAGGGCTCCAGGCCGATACCCACGTTGGCGAATGGAACAGCCGCTACGAGCTGCGTGGCGAAGGGCTCGAAGACATCGACCACACCTGGACGATTACCGACGAGCGCGGGCGAAAGATCGACATCGAGGCCGTTTCCGAGGTCCCCGGCATCCGCGGGCGGAAGCTCTGGGTTTATGCAGTCTGGCGCGGCGAGCGGGAAACCGAGACGGCATGAGACTGATCGACGACATCTGCGCCGACATCAAGCGTGACGGGGGCGCGACGTGAGGACCGCAACGCTCGAACGTGTCGAACGCGCAGACGGCCACACCCTGGGCCGGTTTGTCGCTAGCGGGCTTGACCTTCACACCATTGAGCCGCCCTGGCGTGACAATGAGCGCGGGCGATCCTGCATCCCTCCCGGAAATTATCACTGCGTCCGGCGTCGAAGCCCGCGATACGGTGAGACTTACTGGCTGCAAGACACGGAGCCGCGCAGCTTCATCCTGATTCACGCGGGCAATGTCGCCAGGCATACGAAGGGCTGCATTCTGCCCGGCCAACGTGTCGGCTGGCTCAGTGGAAAGCGTGCGGTACTGGTAAGCCGTTCCGCCGTGCGGGAGATCGAAGAGCACTTCGACGGCGAGCCGTTTGATTTGGAAATCCACTGATGATGGACCTTCTGACGTCATTCATGACGGGTGGCCTCAGCGGAATTCTGGGCGGCGTCCTAACGGGCCTGCTGTCGTATTTCCAGGAACGCCAGAAACACAAGCAACGACTGGAAATGCGCCGCTTGGATATTGAGGAAATCCGCCTTGAAGCCGAAAGCGCGGAGAAAATAGCAGCACTCGATCTTGAGGCCCGAACCTCGGAGGCGGATGCGAAGGTCATGGCGGCTAGTTACCGCGAAGCGTCCACGCGGTGGTCGAAGGGCCTGACGCTTACGCCCGCGCAAGCCTGGGTCATGGTCGGCATAGACACCGTTCGTAGCCTCATGCGGCCCGGCCTGACGGCGTTCACGGTCTATGTGATGTTCAGGATCTGGCACGACATCGGCGCCGACGTGCTCGATGCCGCTCACGCATTCATCTACATCGGAACGACTTGCTCGCTCTGGTGGTTTGGCTCTCGCCAGATCGATAAGGCGATGAAGCGATGACCCGCCCCGACGCCATGCTTCACGTCCACGAAACGGCCTGCGCGGTGCTCGGCACCGACAACTGTTTTGCCAGCGTGCAGCCGTCCGACCCGGCACCTACTTTCCCCTCCGTCGTGTTCCAGGCGGTCGGTCAGGACACGCTGACGACCCTTACCGAGGGGGCGCACCAGATCGCGACCGCCATCCGCTTCGACGTCCGGGACAGGATGCAGAAGGAAACCGAGCGCCTGAGCGATGAAATCGTCGCCGCGCTCAGGGCCGGCAGCCGGCTCATCTGGCTCGGCACGCTGATCGACGACTTCGACGACGAGCTGTCGATCTACCGGCGCATCAGAACCGTGACGGTGAGGTGAGCCATGGAAATGGATGTCGATTTCACAGGGTTCGAGGACACCATCAAAGCGATCGAGGCGCTGCCTGGTTTGCTGGGTCAGGCGGTGTATGGGGCAGGTATGTTGGCGGCGGCACAAGTTGTCGCGGCCCAAGCCAAAACCACATCGGCATTTGCGGATAAAACAGGTCGGCTGCGCAGGTCGATCAAGGCGCGGCCGCGGGCGTCCCGAGTCTACACATCGGCCGGTCGACGCAAGATCCCAGGGAGCGCCGCGCAGGTCTTCGCGGGCGGTCCTGACGCGATGCAAGCTCTCCTTATCGAGCAGGGACGCCAAGCGGGGCCGGGCTATCCGGCAGCCGAGCGGCGCCCGTTTCTTGAGCCCGCATTGACCGGTACGCGGGCACAGCAATTTAGTGCAGCGGTGCGCGCGATGAAACGTCAACTCGGCACCGTGAACGAGCAAATCCGATCGGGCCGAGTTAGCCGGCGCAATCTGCGGCTCTTGTCCGAAGACACATAAAGGAGATAAGTCAAATGGGCGTTAACACTATTCCGGGCCTGGGCGTCGTTGTTGAGTACGCCACTGACGGGGTGACATTCCGCAAAATCCCATACGGGGCCACGTTCTCAACGTCCGGCGGCGAGCCCACGGTGATCGAGGGGGACACGTTCGACGGGCCATTTAAGCGAGTTGGCGAACTCCGGGTTCCCGACGCGACGATCGAGTTCCCAAGCTATGTGCCGAATCATGCGTCATGGGTCGCGCTTCAGGCCGAGGCGATGAACAACAACGCTCCGGTCACCTATCGAATTTCAACACTCGAAGAGGAATTCTACGCGGCATCGGGGGCCGCCAATACGGTCGCGATCGACACCGCTGGCGCGGTTACATTTGCCGGCACCGCGCCGGACTTCACGGGCGATGATTTCGCGGTGGGGATGGTGGTTCAGATCGGCACCGACGAATACACCATCGACACGATTTCATCGACTGGGGCTGTTGTGGTTAAACCGGCACCGGCGACAGCTATCGTCGCCACGGTAGACTACAAGATCCTAAACCCGTCGCTGCAGAAGCAATTCCCTGCCCGCTTCAGGACGCCCGTCCATGACAACCTTGAGGCGGCGGGGGTGCTTTCGTCCACGCTTGAACTTGCTCTTTCGGGTCAGCTCCCGGAGTGGAGCATCGCTTCCTAATGGCGAAGAAGGCTAAGACGGTTGGCAAGAAGTCGCTTTACGCGGCGATCGCCACGCGCAGCAAAACGGTTAGCGTCAATGGCGTTGATGTGACGCTGCACGTGCCGTCGCGGGAAGTTGCTGAGTCTGTCCGCACCGCTCGTGTCCGGCTCGCCAAGAACGTGCAGAATACAGACGCCCCGGATCTCCTTGAGGCTGCGGAGTACATTCTGAGTGTAGCCGCGCTATGCGTCCAAGCGTGCTGGCCAGAGGATATAGCCGAGCATGATGCGCGTCACATGGTTGTTATTTCCGGCGGCGAGCAAGGCACGCTTGCCACCTGCACAATGAGGCTCTGCGGTTGCGCAAACGATGACATGGAGGAAGCCGAACTCGACCGCCCTTCCTGATCGCCAGGGCTTTTGGTCTGCCTTTGGCCCAGGTGCTCGCCATGACCCCCACAGAATTTGAAGCCTCTTGGGTCCATCTAGCACGCTCGGGATGCTCGTCTTCGGCACAGTCGAGAGTTTTTTGGTCTGGCGCCTGACCGGCGGCCGTGTGCACGTCAGCGATGTCACCAACGCGGCGCGCACGCTGTTATTCAACATCCATACGCTGGATTGGGACGATGCGCTATTGGCCCTCTTCGGTATACCGCGGGCGATCCTGCCGCGCGTCGTCGACAACGCCGGCGTGATCGCTGAGACCGACGCCGCGCTCTTCGGTCGGCCCATCGCGATCGCCGGGATGGCGGGCGATCAACAGGCGGCGAGCATCGGTCAGGCGTGCCTAGGGGCGGGCAGCGCGAAGAGCACCTACGGCACCAGCTGCTTCGTGCTGGTCAACACCGGCGCGCAGGCGCCATCGCCGACAGGGGGGCTGCTCGCCACCGTCGCCCATCGTCTCCATGGCGTGACGTCGTACGCGCTCGAGGGCAGCATCTTCAATGCCGGGACGGCGGTGCAGTGGCTGCGGGATCGCCTCGGCCTCATCGAGGATGCGGCGGAGACGGAGGCCTTGGCGGCCGGGCTCGAGAGCAACCGCGGGGTCTACTTCGTGCCGGCCTTCACCGGCCTTGGCGCTCCCTACTGGGATGCGGAGGCCCGCGGTGCCATCCTCGGCCTCACCCGGGATCACGGCCGAGCCGAGATCGTGCGTGCCGCCCTTGAAGCGGTGTGTTACCAGACCCGCGACCTGTTGGAGGCAATGGCACAGGCCGGGGCGCGGCCGCGGGGCGCGCTGCGGGTCGATGGCGGTATGGCGGTCAACGACTGGCTCCTGCAGTTCCTCGCCGATATCTCGGGTCTGCCGGTCGAGCGGCCCGAGGTTACCGAGACGACGGCGCTGGGGGCGGCCTATCTCGCCGGTCTCGCGGTAGGCCTTCTGCAAACGGCCGATGATATCGAAGCGCGGTGGGTCTGCGAGCGGCGTTTCGAGCCAACGATGTCCGGCGATGATCGCGCCCCGTTGCTCGCCGGCTGGGCCGATGCGGTGGCGCGCGTCCGCAGCCGGGGTGCTGTATGACGGCGCCGGTGGCGCCGGTCAGCGACCTTCGAGGACCTCCGTGTTGACGACGTAGCTCGGGTCAAGCCGGCCGTCGATCGCCGCCAGGGCATTCTCCGCGCAGACAGCGCCCATGCGCGCGGCGCACTCGACCGTGAGGCCGGCGGAGTGGGGAGAGAGCAGGGTACGGGGGGCGGTGAAAAGCGGGTTGTCAGCGATCGGCGGCTCGACCGCGTAGACGTCGATGCCGGCGCCGGCGATGCGGTTTTGGTCCAGTGCCTTCGCCAAGGCCGGCTCATCGATCAGGGTGCCGCGCGCGGTATTGATGAGGAGGGCGCTCGGCTTGAAGTGCGCGAGCCGGCCGGCGTTAATGAAGCCGCGGGTCTCCGGTGTCGCCGGCACGTGCAGCGTGACGATGTCGGCTTCCGATATCGCCGCGTCGAGATCGGCGACCGGCTCGGCACCGCGGCTTTCGATCTCGGTCTGCTCGATGTAGGGGTCGTGGGCGAGCATGCGCATGCCGAAGGCCGCGCAGCGCTTGGCGACCTGTCGACCTACTCGGCCAAAGCCGACGATCAGCACGGTCTTCCGCCAGAGTTCAAAGGCCGCAAGCGATTCGCGCGCATCCCACTCGTCGCGGGCGGCGCGGTCGTAACGCAAGCTCTGCTTGGCCAACGCTAGCATGAAAAAGAGAGCGTGTTCGGCCACGGTGATGGCATTGGCATCGCCGACGGTCGTGAGTGGAATGCTCCGCTCGGTCAGGGCGGCGACATCGATGTTGTCGTAGCCGACGCCGTAGCGGGAGACGACCTTCAAGCGGCCCGCCTTCCCGATCGTCTCGCGGTCGAACGGTAGATAGCGGGCGATGACGGCATCGGCCTCGGCCACCTCGCGATGCAGCAGCGCCGGATCGCCCCCCGGCACCATCACGGTCTCGACATCGGCGCGCTTGTTCAGCACTTCGACGCTCGCCGGCACGAGCGCGCCATAGGCCACAATCTTTGCCATCGGCCGTCCCCTGGCTACCCGGGCGCTTCGCGGCGCGCCCTGGGACCCCACCCTATCGGGGCCGTCATCGCGAGTCGATTGTGGTACGGGTCCGGCGCTCGTTTTGGGCCGGATCTTCAGCCGCGTTGGCGGACGGTCGAGCGCGTGCGCTGAAACAGAGCGTGGGCGAACAGGCCGGCGAAGCCAACGAGGGCGACCAGCAAGGCCGGATCGAGCCAGCCGCGGGTACCCGACAGGCCGGCGGCATCGAGCCATATCGCCGGGCCCGGCGTGAAGATACACAGCCCGGCCACTATGGTGCCGGTCATGCCAATGCCCAACTGGGTGTTGTTGTTCACGCGCGTCTTTTTCGGTGGGTGGGCCGAGCAGCGGTCAGATTAGCTGGCACCTCGCAAAAATGGCAGTTCACCGGTCACACCTCCGTCTTTTTCTGCTGCCATTGTCGGTTGCACTAGACCGGCAGGCGCACGTGAGCGCGCAGCCCGCCGAGCGGCGAGTCGGTCAAGGTGATCTCACCGCCATGGCTACGGGCGACGTCGCGCGCAATGGTGAGGCCGAGACCGATGCCGCCCTGATCGGGGCTCCGCGCGTGATCCAGCCGGTGGAAGGCCTTGAACACCGCTTCGCGCTGATCTGCCGGGATGCCGGGGCCGTCATCGTCGATCGCGATCTCGATGGCATCGCCCGTGCGGCGGGCGCTGATGGCGACATGCCCCGCGACCCGGCGGGCGTTGTCGATGAGATTCTGGATGCAGCGCCGAAAGGCGTTCGGCTTGAGCGGAACTGACATTTCGCCGGCGGTCACGAGGTCGATATCGCCGCCGTTGCGCCGAGCATCGCCGACGATGCGCTGAAGAAGCCCGGAGACATCAGTATCTACCGCGGCCTCGCCGTCGTCGCCGCGGGCGAAACTGAGATACGCCTCGACCATCGTTTCCATGTCGGCGACATCGGCCTGGAGATCGGGTACCTCGGGGCCATCGCCCAGCATGGCGAACTGCAGCTTCATTCGCGTGAGAGGCGCGCGCAGATCATGCGAGACCCCAGCCAGCATCTCCGTACGCTCCGCCATTTGCCGACCGAGCCGCTCGCGCATGGCGATGAAAGCAGCGGTGGCCTGGCGAATCTCGATTGCCCCCGCTGGTTTGATGGTACCGCTCTCTCGACCCTTTCCGAACGCATCGGCGGCTTCGGCCAAACGCCTGATTGGACGCATCTGATTGCGTAGGAACAATATCGCGACGGTCAGCAGGACAAGCGACGTGCCGACCAGCCAAAGAATGAACACAGCGGTGGTTGTGCTGGTGATGCGTTTGCGGGAAGCGAGCACGCGGAGGGCGCCGTCATCGAGATCCACGCGGATCTCCACCGAGCCGGGGTAGCTCTCCGTATCGATCCGGAACGGACGGTCCAGCCGTTCGCGCAATGTCTTGGCGAGGACTCGCGCAAGTCGTTCGCTGCCGAGGCTCACCGGGGCCGGTTCTAAAGAGAGCTCGGCACCGGGAAGAATCTCCGCCGCGAGGTTGTAGTTCCGCGCCACCGCAGCGAGGTAGCGCGAGCGCTCGCCCGGTTCGGCATAGTGCGGCAACGAGCGGATCACCATGGCGATGTCGCCGGCGACGCCGAGGGCAAGTCGTCGGCTGACGGTCTCCCAATGGCGCTCGAAAAAGACATAGGCGGCGACGAGCTCTACCACCACCAACGGCGTGACGATCATCAGCAGCGCGCGGCCGAAAAGAGTGTTTGGCAAAAGCCGCTTGAGCAAGGATGGCCTCCGGCGGCGCGCCGGCCCGATCAGCGGCGCTAGTCGGCCCGCAGCACGTACCCTTCACCCCACGAAGTCCTTAGGTAGCGGGGTGCCCGCGGATCGGGCTCGATCTTACGCCTGAGGCGCGTGATTTGCACATCGATCGACCGCGCGCTGCCGCCGCCGCATTGGGCCAGAAGGCGATCGCGCGAGAGGATGGCTCCGGGATGGCGGGCAAAGACGGCGAGCAGCGCGGATTCGGCGGTGGTGAGGTGGACGAGGGCACCGCCGTGGCGCAGCTCATGACGGTCAAGGTCGAAGAAGAACTCGCCAAAGGAGACCCCGGACGGCTCGTCGACTCGCCTGCCGGTGCGCCGGAGAATGCTGCGCAGGCGCAACAGAAGCTCGCGCGGCTCGAACGGCTTCACCAAGTAGTCATCGGCGCCCCGCTCGAGGCCAGTGATGCGCTCATCAGCGCTGTCCATGGCCGTGAGCAAGAGGATCGGCACGTCGCTCTCCTGCCGCAACGATTCGGTCAGCTCAAATCCTGTCTCGCCCGGCATCATGACATCGAGTACGACGAGGTCGAAATCGAAGTTCGCAAGGCGCGCCCGCGCTTCATCAGCCGCCGCCGCGGTGGTTACTCGAAAGCCGTTCTCGGCGAGGTAGCGTGCGATCAGCGCCCGAAGGCGCGTGTCGTCGTCGACGACGAGGACATGGGGCTCAGCGACGGGCGACGGTGCGGGGTTGGTGTAGCGCGCGGCCACGGCGCCTAGGTCCGGTTTGTGGCGCGCGGGACGCCCTCGCGCTCCGCCTCGTTGATCAGGCCGAGCAGCACTCGCCGGTACCCGGCAACGGCCTCGGCGCCGGCCTCGCGGTAGGCCCGGGCGACGCGTTGGCGTTGTGGCTTGGACAACCGGCGCTCCAACTCGACGCCGCGGTCAGTGAGCATGAGCAGGCGCCGTCTCCGATCGGTCGCGTCACGCTGCTGGCGGATGAAGTCGCCCTCGACGAGCTGGCCGAGGACGCGCGAGAGACTCTGCTTAGTGATGCGGAGAATGACAAGAAGCTGGGCGACAGTGATACCGGAATTACGACCGACGAAGTGGACGACGCGATGATGGGCCCGGCCGAAGCCGTATTCGCGCAGGATGGCATCGGGGTCGCTCGTGAAATCGCGGTAGGCGTAGAACAAGAGCTCGATGCCCTCGCGCAACTCCTCTTCCCGCAAAAACAACGGGTTGGCGGCGCCCGATTTTGCGTCAGCCATGTTGACATATATGGCCCACATTGTAAGCTGGCGCAACTCAAACGATAGGTCCATCACACAGGACGGGTGTCATGTCGCTCCTGCCGTTCGATGATCGCGACGGGGTGATCTGGTGGAACGGATCGCTCATCCCCTGGCGCGATGCCAAATGTCACGTGCTGAGTCACGGTCTTCACTATGCGAGCTGCGTATTCGAAGGCGAGCGCGCGTATGAGGGCGAGATCTTCAAGATCACCCAGCACAGCGAGCGTCTTGCCGGCTCGGCGCGGCTCCTCGATTTTGAACTGCCGTTCAGCGTCGCCGAGATCGATGCCGCCAAGCGCCAGCTCGTCGCGGCGATGAAGATCTCCGACGGCTACGTGCGCGCGGTGGCGTGGCGCGGCAGCGAGATGATGGGGGTCTCGGCGCAGGAGACCAAGATCAACGTGGCGATCGCTGCCTGGGCTTGGCCCTCGTACTTCTCGCCCGAGGCGCGGCTCAAGGGCATTCGCCTCAAGACTGCGCCATGGAAGCGGCCCTCGCCCGAGACCGCGCCGATCAAGGCCAAAGCCGCCGGCCTCTATATGATCTGCACTTTGAGCAAGCACGCCGTGGAGCGCCAAGGCTTCGACGATGCCTTGATGCTCGACTGGGAGGGCCGGGTGGCCGAATCAACCGGCGCCAATGTCTTTCTGGTGATGGACGGCGTCATACACACGCCGACCCCGGACTGCTTTCTTGATGGCATCACGCGCCGGACGGTCATCGAGCTTGCCCGCGGGCACGGCTACGAGCTGATCGAGCGGCGCGTCATGCCTGATGAAATGGGACGGGCTGACGAGGTGTTCCTGACCGGGACCGCCGCAGAGGTTACACCGGTCGGCCAAATCGATGACCATCACTATCAGGTGGGCCCGGTGACCCGGACCCTGATGGAGGACTACGAGGCGCTGGTGCGGCGGCGCAAAGCCGCCTAGGCGCCGTAGCGATCATGCGCCCGCGTTGGCTGCGGGCGGCCACAGTCACCGTCTGCAAGGGAACGCTGGGAATGCCCTATCTGATTATCACCACCGACAAACCCGATTCGCTCGATCGGCGCAACGAGCTGCGGTCGATCCATCTCGATTACCTGATTGCGCATCAGGATAAGCTGTTGGCGGCGGGCGGGCTTCTCAACGACGATGGCTCCGGCGGTAGCGGCGGCTGCATCATCGTCGACACCGACGATCGCTCCGAGGCCGAGGCCTTTATCGAGAATGATCCCTTCACAAAGGGCGGTCTGTTCGCCGACGTCAAGGTGACGCGCTGGCGCAAGGCATTCCTTGACGGCAAGAAGTTTATCTAGGCGGAGACCGCCCCTCAGCGCACCACGACCACTGGATCGCCGATCTCGAGGCCGAGGGTTGCGGCCGCGCTACCACGGTTGACGGCGATCTCGACCAGACCATTCGCGTTCTCGTACCAGAACATGGTGCCGGGTGGGACCTCAGCAAACGTCCGTGCCCAGGATAGGGTCTGCCCGGCAGCCGCGACGCGGGCATCGCGGTCGAGCGCTTCCGCCCAAAGGCCGGTCATCAGATTGCCGAAATGGTCGATGTAGACGATGCGGGCGAGCACCGGCGACCAGTCTGTATGATGGGGCCGTCCGGGGTCGGCTAGGGTGCCAGGCGGCGGCTCACCGCATGCGAGCATGGCCGCGACCGGTGCGAACAGGTCACGTCCATGGAAGCTGGCCGAGAGGCGTTCTGGCCGCCACGTGATCTCCCAACAACGCAGGGTGCTGGCGCGGGCCGCTGCGCCGGCGAACAGTCCGTTGTCGGGGCCGACGAACCAGCGGCCGTCGGCGTCGACGATCAAGGGCAGCCGCTCGGTGCCGACGCCAGGATCGACAACGCACCAGAATACATCGCCGGCATTGAAGTCGGCCGCATAGGCGGCGAGCAGCGTCGCACAGGCCTCGATGTCAAAGGCTGGCGCATCGGCGAAAAGATCGATCACCGGCACATCCGGGGCACGGCGCGCCAGCACAGCTTTGACTTGCCCGATGTAGGGGCCGGTGAGACCGAAGTCGCTGAAGAGCACGATCATGGGCGCAAGAGAGCACGGGCGGTTCGACGTCGCGCGAGCGGAAAGGGCATAGCAGAGCGAGGGGCGATCCGCCAATAGCACGAGTAAGGGCGGCATCGCGGCCGGCGAAGATCGTGAGCGGCGGGCAGACCGGGGTGGATCGGGCGGCGCTCGATGCCGCGCTGCATGTGGGAATACCGTGCGGCGGCTGGTGCCCCAAGGGGCGGCGCGCCGAGGACGGACGAATCGCGACGCGCTATCCGCTACGCGAGACGCCCGAGGCCGACACGCAGCGGACGGCTTGGAACGTACGGGATTCCGATGCCACGCTGATTCGCGCGCGTGGCACCCCGCACGGTGGCACGGCGCTCACCATCGACTTTGCTCACGAGTTCGGGCGTCCGGTACGGATCGTTGATCTCGATCGCGAGGGAGATGCTGACGCGACCCGCGGTTGGCTGGTGGAGCATCGCGTCACGGTCCTCAATATCGCGGGGCCGCGGGAAAGCGGTGCGGCCGGCGTCTACGCAGAGTCCCGTTGCTGGCTCGAAGCCTTGTTCCGCCGACCCCTAGGCAGCGCTTTTCAAGCGCGAGTCGGCCCCCTATGTTCCGGGCATGAAGGCGATCATTCGGCTGGCGATTGAGGCCGGCCCGCTCGGTGTGTTCTTCATCGTCAACGGTGCCTACGGCATCTTCGACGCCACCGCGGCGTTCATGGTGGCAGTGGCGGTGGCACTCGCGGTCTCGTGGTTGTGGGAGCGGCGTATTCCGCCCATGCCGCTTGTGAGCGGCGTAGTCGTCATGGTGTTCGGCGGCCTTACGCTGTACCTCGAAGATGAGACCTTCATCAAGGTCAAGCCGACCATCGTCAATACGATGTTTGGCCTGATCCTGCTGGGTGGCCTGGCGCTACGCCGATCCCTTTTGAGGCCGCTGTTCGGTCACGCTTTCCAACTCACCGAGGCGGGGTGGAGCAAGCTCAGCGGGCGTTGGGGCGGCTTTTTTCTGCTGTTGGCAGTGGTCAACGAGGTGGTGTGGCGCAACGTCGATACCGACACCTGGGTGAACTTCAAGGTGTTCGGGATCTTGCCGCTCACGATCTTGTTCGCGATTGCTCAGACCCCGCTCCTGAGCCGGTATCAAGCGGAGAGCGCCAACTGATCGCACGGCGGCTGAGGTTGTCGGCCGCGCGATCCCGGCGAGGAGTGCGCCGCTCTCACCGAAACCGCAGCGCCCGCGGCACCTTATGGCGGGGGTGGAATTGGGCAGGATGGCGGTTTGGCAGTAGTATGGAGTTGGCGCGCCCCCGCTTTAGCCATGCCGTTTTGTACTGGACCTGCCGCATTACATGGACAGCATCCGCCGCACTCTTGGTGCTGGCGCACGCCGTCGCGTACGCCGACACGTTCCTAGAGGATGTGAGCGAGTTCGACGCTTTGCCCAGCGAAGCGGCAGACGCGGTCGTGCCGATGACCACCTTGAATCCGTTGTCGGTAGAGGCCGCCACGGACGCGCTTCGCTTCAAGGCGGTCGACATGATCTCGTTTGGGGCGCAGCAGCGGGTCGATACCGCGACGTTTGCCGGGCGCGAAGAAGGGGCGAGGCCTCCGCTGTTGGACGGGGCCCGGGCATCGGGCCGGGCAGTAACGGACAGTGCCGGTACTGCATCGCAAATAGACGGTCGCTCGACGCGCGAGGTCATGAGCGAGGCTGCGGTGACCGACGCGTTCAAAGAGATCCTGCGGACTTACGTCAACGTCCCCGGTCCGGCGAACGGAACGGAGGCGCCGACCGGCGAGGCCAACGGCCATAGAGTCGCCACACCCAATCCATTCGGCCTCGATTTTAGTACCTCAAGGCTTTTGTCGACGCTCATCAGCGCGGAGTTCGTGCGTCTATTGTTTCCCGTCGCCGATGTCGACGGTCGCGGGCGCGTCAGCTTTTCGATTCTGGGCCTTGGCGAGTTCGTTCTCGAACGAACACCCGCCGACGGCATCGTTACACTGACAGAAACGAATACGGGTCTAAGCTATAGCCACCTGCAGCGGCCGGGCATCGACAGCGGGTCTGCCAGCGATTAGCGCTCTGCCGTGGGTTCACGGCGCAGTCTCACCGACCTTCTCGAGTACATCGCCAAGTCCATTCTGACTTCAGCGTGGTTCTACATGGCCGTCATCGGCGCGGCGCTGTTCTTCGTTTTCAGGACCTTCGCGGCGCGACGCGCCTGATCGGCACCGTGCCAAGCTGAGCCCGTCTCAGACGGGCGGGCGCCCCTGTTCGCCCGGCGGATTCGTCGCGGGAACCAGCATTTCCCGATCGCGCGCCGCGCGGTGGTGATGAAGTGCCCACTGGACGCTGGGAAATGCGATGTCATCCCACGGCACTTCCTGCCATCGTACAAGTGCCACCTCGGCGGTCTCGGGGCCCGGCGAGACATCGGGATCCAGGAGTCTCGCCCGGTAGATCAGCTGCACCTGGCTGATGTGCTTGAGCGCGTAGACGGCGAGTAACCCGTCCAACTCGATCCGCGCATACGCCTCTTCATAGGCCTCACGCCGCGCCCCCTCCTCCGTCCCCTCGTGAAGCTCAAGGTAGCCCGCCGGGAGAGTCCAGTAACCCTTGCGCGGATCAATGGCGCGTCGGCATAGGAGGATCTGATCCTCCCACACACAGACCGCACCAACGACGATCTTTGGGTTCACGTAGTTGATGAAGCCGCAGTCTTCGCACACCAGCCGGGCTTGCGTGTCGCCATCGGGAACACGCTCCAACACCGGGCCGGCCGGACGCCGCATCATGATTGTGACTCTCGCATGCGGGATCGCGCTCGTCCAGAAACCGGCGACGGGCCGCTGCTGCAAAAAAAAGCGCCCTAGGCGCCTCCGATCCCGCTATGAAAGCGTCCGGCCTAGACGCGGATGTCGACCCGCTCGCCGACCCGGTCCGGCCTGACATCGTCGGCGTCGTCGCGCCGCTGCGCCGCCGTCTCCGCCCGCCGCTCCTCTCGAACGGTCTCAAGCTCCTCACCGGTCGGCAACTCCGACTCGGGTGTCTCGATGACCGGACGCTCTATGATCTGCTCGGCAGCACGACGCGGCGGTACCGGCGTGGTCGGCGCCGGCGTAATTACCGGGATTGGCGGTGGTGCGGCCGGGAAATTGATTGCCATCGCGCTCTTCTAGCCCGAACTGCGAACCCTTTTCGTACGCACATAATATAGGTACATTAAACGATAAAGTCCACAAGAGCTGGTAGCGACGTGTCACTAACACACGATATGTCCGGTTTATGTACCAGACGATCTGTCCGGATTTAGAAGCTCTCCAGGCTATGGAGGGTTTGGATGCGCCGGACAGAGCAGTTGCAGGGACTGAGATTGATGAAGTTCGAGGAGGTTTACGGCCGCACCCATCGGGGTTGCTTGAGCCAAGCCGAGGCGGCGGAGGTTCTCGGCGTTTCAGAGCGCACCTTCCGGCGCTGGCGCGACCGCTATGAGGCGGGCGGCGCGGAAGGGCTCTACGATCGCCGTCTGGGCCGGGTCTCGGCGCGGCGCGCGGCGGTCAACGAGGTGACGGCGCTGTTGGCGCTGTTCGACACCCGCTACTGGGACTTCACCGCCAAGCACTTCCACGAGAAGCTGGTCGCGGACTATGCCTTCAAGCGCAGCTACAACTGGGTGCGGCTGAGCTTGCAGGCCCATGGGCGAAGACGGGCGGCGCCCAGGCGCGGGGCACACCGGCGCAAGCGGCCGCGCCGCGCGCTGCCCGGCATGATGCTGCATCAAGACGGCTCAAGCCACGCGTGGGTCCCCGATCAGTGGTGGGACCTGATCGTCACCATGGACGACATCACCAGTGAGATCTACTCGGCCTTCTTCGTCGCCGAAGAGGGCACGATGTCGAGCTTTCAGGGGGTGTCCGAGGCGATCCGGGCCAAGGGGCTGTTCTGCTCGCTCTATGCCGACCGCGCGGCCACTACTGGCACACCCCTGAGGCCGGCGGCACGGTCGACAAGGACAATCCGACCCAGTTCGGCCGCGCCCTGGCCCAGCTCGGCATCGAGCTGATCCCGGCCTACTCGCCCGAGGCAAGGGGGCGCTCGGAACGCATGTTCGCCACCCTGCAGAAGCGCCTGCCCCAGGAGCTCAGGCTCGCCGGCATCACCGACATGGCCCAGGCCAACCGCTTCCTCAAGGAGCTCTACCTGCCAGGCCACAACGCCCGCTTCGCGGTGCCGCCGGAAGCCGAGGGCACCGCCTTCGTGCCCTTCGCCGGTACCCTCGACGACATCCTCTGCGTGCAGCAGGAGCGCACCGTCTCCAACGACAATACCGTGCGCTACAAATGCCTGGTGCTGGCGATCCCGCCCGACCGCCATCGCCGCCACTACGTCAAGGCAAGGGTCCGGGTCCACGAATACCCCGACCGCACCCTCGCCGTCTTCCATGGGCCGCGCTGCCTGGCCCGATACCAGGCCGACGGATCGCCCATCAACACAAGCCACAGACAGGCCGCGTGATCCGCTTCGACGCGACCGGCCAGTGGATAAGGGGACGGCCGCTCCGCGCCCGACCCCTTATCCACTGGCCCAACAACCACAACTGAAGCGGTCAATTCATATGGTACATAAACCGGTCAATTCAGTTTGTTCTCGACACAAGAGCTGGTAGCGACGTTGGGTGTCGCCAGCTTGCCGAGCGGCGGCGAGCGCGTGCTCTAGGGCGCGTTGTCGAGCTCGGCGATGCGGCGTGCCACCTCCTCGCGTGCCGGTGAGCCCGGTTCCAAGCGCGCTAGCAGCTTGGTCCAGATGGCGCGCGCTTCCTCGGTGCGGCCAGCGCGCGCCTCGGAGAGGCCGGTGAAAAACAGCGCGTCTGGGTGCCCTGGATCCCGTTCCAGAACGCGGCGATAAGTGGCGACCGCGGCCTCTGGTAGCGGGTCGGTCGGGCCGAGGCCGTCCAACAACGCCGATGCATAGCGGGCCTGGAGCGCGACGTCGCCGGGATCGAGAGCCGCAGCCCGGCCCAGTGCCCCCTCTGCGCGCTCCCGCTCACCAAGGACCTCGTAGGAACGCGCCAAGCGGAGCCAGCCGTCGAGGTCATCCGGCGACTCCTCGAGGCGGGCGGCCAAGCCCGCGACCATGCCGCGGATCATCTCGGTACGCTCGTCGGGCGAGAGCGCCGCGGCGGCGGCCGCGTCCTCCGCCGTTGGACCGCCTGCCCGCTCCCTCACCTCGCCTGCGGGTTCGGAGAGCGCGGCCCGCAGCTCACCCGCGCGCGCCCGCGCGGCCGCCGCCTTACCGGGCTCGCCGAGCACCTCGTACGACCGGGCAAGCCGCTGCCAGCCTTCGAGATCATCCGGGCTCTCCTCAAGACGCGCGGCCAGGCCTTCGACCATGCCGCTGATCATCTCAATGCGCTCCTCGGGGCTCATCGCACTCGCAGCGGCCATATCCTCCGCGCTCGGTCCTGCCGGCCGGGCCTCGAGTGTGGCCGAGAGGGCGCCGCGGTCCGGCAACATCGCCGCGAGGTCGACGTCGAGCTGATCGGCGGCTCCTGCGAGCCGCGCGATCACGTCGGCGAGCCAAGGCGTTTCGGCCGGTGCGTCGCGGGCAAGGGGGAGCCAGATATCGAACGCGCCCTGAATGTCGCCCGCCTGCGATTTGGCGAGGCCGAGGTAGTAGCGTCCAGCCGGTTCGTCCGGATCGTCAGTCAAAACAGCGGTGAAAACATCGAGGGCCGCCGAGGTCACAAAACCATCGGCGCCGAGCACCATCGCTTCGCCAAGTGCCGCTCGGACTCCCGGATCGTCCGGGGTGAGCGCCACTGCCCGCCGGAACGTCCCAATCGCCTCATCGTATCGTCCCAGGATCATGTGCGAGCGACCGAGCAGCAGCCACCCCTCGAGATCGTCGGGCTCTTGCTCGAGCCGTTTGGCGAGATTGGCGACGGCGGTGTCGAGACCGCTTGCAGCGACGCCCTGGGTGGCCGCATCCAGGGCCGCTCGATCTGCGGCGGTCTGGGTTGGCACTTCCGGCGCACCGCGCCAGAAGTACAGGCCGAGCGCCAAGCCGGGCACGAAGGCGAGAAGAATAGCCGCGGCCATCGCGTTGAGCGGCGTGTTCGGTTTCTCCTCAAGGACACTTTGCGCTTCCTCCACGCGCAATAGGCGGCGTTGCACTTCGAGCCGGGCCGCCGTCTCCTCTCCCGGTGTGAGAACGCCACGTTCGAGGTCGGCCCGCAGCTCGCCCAGTTGGTCGCGATAAACGGCGAGGTCATACTCGGTGCGCGGGCGGCTTCGGCCTCGCTTGCGCATGAGCGGCCATACGAGCGCGCCGATGGCCACCACCGTCATCGCCGCTATGACGACCCATAGGCTCACGTGCCCTCGCCGTCCTCAAGGAGCTGGCGGAGTCGCTCGGTCTCCCCGGCGCTCAAGGGCTGAGGCTGGGCCGCGGCGCGGCGCCGGAGGATGAAGGCGCCGGCGCCCCCGGCCGCCACGACGAGGACCGCGAACGGCCCGATCCACAGCGCGTACGTGGCAGCCTTGAAGGGTGGCTGCAGCAATACCCAATCGCCGTAGCGATCGACGACGTATTGCGTCGCCTCGGCATCGCTGTCACCGGCAACGATGCGCTCGCGAACAATCTCCCGTAGGTCGCGGGCCAGATCGGCGTTCGAGTCCTCGATCGACTGGTTCTGACAGACCAGGCATCGCAGTGTCTTGTGGATTGCGCGCGCGCGCGCCTCCAAGGCGGGATCGGCCAATGGCGCATCGACTCCAATCGCGAGGCCCGGACCGATGGCCAAGCACATTGCACCGAGGAGCGCCAGCGCGCCCAGCCTCATTGCCGCGCCCGTTCGATGGCGGGGAGGATCTTGGCTTCGATATCGTGGGGCATGAGTGGTCCGATGTGCTTTTCGATAACCACGCCCTGGCCATTGACGACGAAAGTCTCAGGCACGCCGTAGACGCCCCAGTCGATACTGACGCGGCCGTCGAGGTCGGCGCCCGTCCGCAGGTAGGGATCGCCGAACGAATCCAGCCACTCGGCCGCCCGATCGGGGCGGTCCTTGTAGTTGAGTCCGTGCACGACGATGCCGGATCGACGGAGCTCGAGGATCAGCGGATGCTCGGCCCGGCACGGCACGCACCACGACGCAAACACGTTGACCACCGTGACATCGCCGGTGCGCAGATCATCGCTGGAGAGCCCGAGGTCGCGCCCCTGCACGGCAGCGAGCGCGAACTCAGGCACCGGTTTTCCTTTGAGGGCGGTGGGAATGATGCGCGGGTCGAGGGTTAGACCGACACCCAGGGCCACGGCAACCGCGACGAAAACCGCAAGCGGCGCCAGGAAGCGCAAGCGCATCGCGTCAGGCCGTCGCGGGTGCCAGCGCGCGGTCGGCTCGGCGCTGGGCGGGTGCCCCGATCCGGTGTCGTCGATCGGTCAGCGAGATCAAGCCGCCGACTGTCATGATCAAAGCGCCGAACCAGATCCAATGGATGAATGGCTTGTGATACAGCCGGGTGGCCCAGCCGCCGGCGCCATCGGGATCGCCGACCACCGCGTAGAGATCGGCCGTGAGGGTGGGGCGAATTGCCGCCTCGGTGGTCTGCATCGGCGGATCGACAAAAGTGCGGGTTTCAGGGAAGAGCATTGCGACGCCGTCGCCGTCGCGCGTTACCGTGAAGGTGCCGCGAATCGCATCGTAGTTGGGGCCGCGCACATCGCGCACGCCGTCGAAGCGGAACGCGTAGTCGGCGATCTCGACCGTCTCGCCCGGCCGCATGATCTGGAGCTTCTCGGTCTGCCAGCTGGTGGAGGCGGTGATGCCGAGGATGGTACAGGCGACACCAAGGTGCGCGATGGTCATGCCATAGGAGGACCGCGGCACGCGCAGCGCGCGGCGCCAGCTATCGACGGGTGCGGCGCGGCCAATCTTGATGCGCTCGGCAAACTCGACCAGTGCGCCGACGGCAAGCCACGCCGCCAGGCCCAAACCCAGGATCGCCAGAACCGGCCCGTCACTGGCCCAGTACCAGGTCAGAAGCGCGACGACCAATGCGGCGACGAAGGCAAGGCGGAGACGGCCCAGCGTGCCCAGGAGGTCGGCCCGCTTCCACGGCAGCATCGGGCCGATGGCGACGGCGGCCACCAGCGGCAGCATGATCGGCATGAAGGTGCCGTTGAAATAGGGCGGCCCGACCGAAACCTTGGCCTCGCCGCCGGTCACGGCATCGAGAAAAAGCGGATAGAGCGTACCCAGGAACACCGTCGCGCACGCCGTCGTCAGCAACAGGTTGTTGAGGATGAGTCCGCCCTCGCGGCTGATCGGCGCGAACAAGCCACCTCCCTTCAACGACGGCGCGCGCCACGCGTAGAGCACCAGGGAACCGCCGATGACGAGCACAAGGAAGGCGAGGATGAAGACACCGCGGGCGGGGTCGGTGGCGAAAGCATGGACCGAGGTGAGGACACCCGAGCGGACGAGGAACGTGCCCAAAAGGCTCAGCGAGAAGGTCACGATCGCGAGCAAGATGGCCCAGCTCTTTAGGGTGTCCCGCTTCTCGACGACGATCGCCGAGTGCAGCAGTGCGGTGCCGGCGAGCCACGGCATGAAAGACGCGTTCTCGACCGGGTCCCAGAACCACCAGCCGCCCCAGCCCAGCTCGTAATACGCCCACCAGCTACCGAGCGCGATGCCGATGGTCAGCGAGCACCAAGCGGCGAGTGTCCACGGCCGTACCCACCGCGCCCACGCGGGTTCAACGCGGCCTTCGATCAGGGCGGCGATCGCGAACGCGAAAGCCATCGAGAAGCCGACATAGCCGAGGTAGAGGAAAGGCGGGTGGAAGGCGAGCCCCGGGTCCTGGAGCAACGGATTGAGGCCCTGGCCTTCAAGGGGTGCCGGATGCAGGCGGGCGAACGGGTTGGAGGTGATGAGCGTAAATAGAAGAAAGCCGACGGCAATCAATGCCTGCACCGCAAGCACCCGGGCGCGCAGCGTGGGCGGGAGATTGGCGCCGAACAAGGCAACGGCCGCGCCGAAGATCGCGAGTATCAGGACCCACAGGACCAGCGAACCTTCGTGGTTTCCCCACACGCCGCTGATCTTGTAGAGGAGCGGCTTGGCGGTGTGCGAGTTGGCGGCGACGTTCTCGATCGAGAAATCCGAGACGATGTAGCCTGTCATCAGCGCGCCGAAGGCGATGAGGATGAAGCCGAACTGCGCGAGCGCCGCTGGTCGGGCGAGGCCCACCCATGCTTCGATGCCGCGCTGGGCACCGATGAGCGGCAAAGTGCTCTGCACCAGCGCTAGCACGAGGGCGAGTATCAGGGCGTAATGTCCGACCTCGCCGATCACCGCGTCGCCCCCTTCCATTGGCCCGATTTCTTGAGGGCTTCGGCGACCTCGGGCGGCATGTAGGTCTCATCGTGCTTGGCCAGGACCTCCGAGGCCACGAACACACCGTTGGTGCCAAGTCGGCCTTCGGCGACCACTCCCTGTCCCTCACGAAAGAGGTCAGGCAGGATTCCGGTGTAGCTGACCGGAACAACGTGGCTGAGGTCGGTGATACGGAAGGTGGTGGTCAATCCGTCGGCTTCTCGGGTAACGCTTTCCTCCTCGACAAGACCGCCGAGGCGAATACGTGCCTCGGGCGCGATGCCGCGCTCGGCAACGTCGGTCGGGCTGTAGAAGAAAACCAAACTGTCCTCGAAGGCGTTGAGGACCAGCGTCGCGGCGATGCCGAGCGCACCCATGCCGGCTAACACGACGATCAACCGACGGCGCTTACGCGTCACCTTCGACCTCGTCGGCCGTGGCACTGGTGGTCGTGCGTCGGCGGCGAGCGCCACCGGCTTCGAGCCGCTCGAGCAGGCGCTTTTCGTGTCCGAGCGCGCGATGGCTGCTCACCACTAACCACGCCATGATGGCGGCGCCAACGCCGAAGGCGGGCCAGACATAGGCGGCATAGCCGCCCATCTCCAAGAAGCTCGACAAAGATTCCAAAGCTGCGGAGTGCCTTTCGCCCGGTCGGGGCGCCCGCCCAAAAACGCCGATCCGCGGATCTCGTTCCAACGCTCACTATATAGGCCGGTTTCGAGAAGCGTCCAGCGGGCCCGGTGAGGCTGTTGAACGCCGTCAGCCTTGGCAGCGCAGGGTTGTCGGGCGAGGGCTCTTGGCTCAACCGGTGGCCGGGACCGCGCTGGCCCGCAGCCGCAGCGAGCGGACCTTTCGCGCAATCACCTCGCGCTGCACCTTGATGATGAGGACGGTTACGAAGAAGGCGGTGAACCCTAGCGCCATCACCAGCAGCGGCCAGAGCATCGAGGGATGCATCGTCGAGCCCGAGAGCTTCAGGACGCTCGCCGGCTGGTGGAGCGTGTTCCACCAGTCCACGGAGAACTTGATGATCGGCAGATTGACCACGCCGACGATCGCCAGGATGGCGGCGGCGCGTGCAGCCTTGGTCGGGTCCTCGATCGATTGCCACAGAGCGAGGTAGCCGAGGTAAAGGAAGAAGAGGATCAGGACCGAGGTAAGGCGCGCATCCCACACCCACCACGTTCCCCACATCGGCTGGCCCCACAGCGCACCGGTAATCAGCGCCATCGCGGTAAAGCTGGCACCGATCGGCGCGCACGACTTGGCGACGAGGTCCGCGAGCGGATGCCTCCAGATCAATGCCGTAGCACTCGCCAAGGCCATAGCCCCATAGACGAACAACGACATCCACGCGGAGGGCACGTGGACGAACATTATCCGCGCGCTCTCACCCTGCTGGTAATCGGGGGGTGCTACGAACAACGCGAGGTAGAGGCCCACCAACAGCAGCACCGCCGTGGCACCCGCGCTCCATGGCAGCACCGCCGCCGAGAGCCGCATGAACCGGGCCGGGTTGGCAAACCGGTGCAGGGTGGCGGCGCGCCGTGCGGTCATCGGGCAGGTTTACTCCGAGCCGCCGATCCGGGGCAAGGTCGCGTTGTCGCGCTCACAACCTGTTGTTAAGGTGCGCCTCCGCCGTGTCGCCAACAACCGTGTCGCGAAGAGAGGAACCCATGACGGAGGAGATGACCGCACCGCTTGCCACCAAGGGGGCGCTGAGAGAGCTCGTTGGCGAGCCAATGGACCTCGCCGTCACCAAGTCGTTGCCGAAACTCGACCCGCTGTGCCGGAAGTTCATCGGCATGTCACCGTTCCTCTGTCTCGGTACCGCCGATGCGACGGGCCGTGGCGACGTCTCGCCGCGCGGCGATCCACCGGGCTTCGTCCAGGTGCTGGACGATGAGACGATCCTGATCCCGGAGCGGCCGGGGAACCGCCGCGCTGATTCGCTGTCGAACATCGTCGACAACCCGAGCGTCGGGCTCTTGTTCTTCGTGCCAGGACTCGAGGAGACGTTGCGAGTCAACGGCCGCGCCGAAGTGATCCGCGACCCCGAGCTCTTGGCCACGATGGCGGTCAACCGCAAGGTGCCCAAGCTCGCGATCAAGGTGAAGGTGAACGAGGCCTTCCTCCACTGTGCCAAGGCGCTCAAGCGCTCGAAGCTGTGGGACGAGGAAGAATTCCACGCGCGCAGCGATTTCCCCAACATCGGTCGAGCGATCCTCGAGCAAACCAAGAACACCGAGTTCACGCCCGAAGAGGTGGACGAGCTGCTTGAGGACGACTACCGCAACAACATGTACTGAGCCGAGGCTCAGTCGAGATTGAGGCGGACCGCGGCTGCGGCCGCGAGGGGCGCGAGCACCAACGCGGCGATCAGAATGGCGCCAAGGATCATGAGGTGGGAGGCCGCTCCGAGTCCGTGGACGCGCGCTTCGACCGCACCGACCCCGAAGATCAGAACCGGGATGTACAGAGGCAAAACCAGGAGCGAGAGAATCACGCCGCCACGTCGTACGCCTAGGGTAAGTGCGGCGCCGATTGCCCCAATCAAGCTGAGTGTGGGAGTACCGAGCGCCATTGTAGCGATGAGGGTGAGGTAGCCCTCGGCACTCAGGTTCATCAAGAACGCCAACAGCGGGCTCACGACGATCAACGGCACCCCGGTGGTAAGCCAATGAGCGAGGCATTTGGCAGCCACGGTGACGGTGAGCGGCTGTCCCGACAGTGCCAACAGATCAAGACTGCCGTCTTCGAAGTCCGCCTGGAACAGGCGATCGAGGGAGAGCAGCGCCGCCAACAGCGCGGCGACCCAGACCATGCCACCAGCGATCCGCGCCAACAGCTCGCTCTCGGGGCCGATGCCGAGCGGGAACAGCGTGACCGTGAGGACGAAGAAGACGACGACATGGGTGCTGGCGCTGCCTTGCCGCATCGCGAGCGTCAGGTCGCGCCCGACGATCAGCCCGAACCGTCGCATCAAGCGCCCGGCCCGAGCCGCAGCTCGTCCGCTCCCTCAAGATCGAGGTCGTGGTGGGTGGCGATGAGCACGCGCCCGCCTTCCGCTCGGTGCTCGGCTATCAGTGCGATGAGAGAGCGAACCGCCGTCTCATCAAGCGTGACGGTCGGTTCATCGAGGCACCAAAGCTGTGCCGGGGCGGCCGCCAGGCGAGCGAGCGCGAGGCGACGCCGTTGCCCGGCTGAGAGTAGGCGCGCCGGAGCCTCCCCAACGTGGGCCAAATCAAAGCGTTCGAGCGCGCCGGCGATCGGGCGCGAGTCGCGCGGCCCGCGCAATCCGGCCCAGAAGCTCAGGTTCGTCGCGACGGTGAGCGCCGGTTTGACGGCGTCGAGATGGCCCAGGTACCACAGGCGGGCGGCGTGGGCCTCGGGGTCCCCGGCGATGTCGATGCCGTCCCAAGATAGGGTGCCGGCCGCGGGGCGCAGCAGGCCGGCCGCCAGGCGCAGCAGGCTCGACTTCCCGGTGCCGTTCGGCCCGCGGATCACCAGGGCTTCGCCGGCGCCGAGCGCGAAGCCCAACCCTTCAAAGACGACGCGCTCGCCGCGGATGCAGGCGAGGTCGCGTCCGACGAAGCTCATGGCGCGGCTGGCCTCGACGTTTCAACGGTCGGCTGGTCGACCGCAGTGCGTGCAGCGGGTCGATCGAGAATGACCGCCCAAACCGGTCCGGTGCGGTCAATCCTCACCGTCATAGCCGACACCCCATGCGTTCGGATCTCGGAGTAGCAGAAAGGCACAACCACGGCAAAGCCGTCGCCGGGCAAGGCGGCCAAGACTAGCGATCGGGCAGGGCCGCCGTGATAGACTTATCGGTGGCGCCGCACTCGCGCACGGGGTGCGGCGCCATTCCCGGGAAGGCCCAACGAGGGGGGTTGCCGTGGCACGTTCCGGCCATGATTCGCTCAAGACCCGCCGCACGCTGACGGTCGGCAGGACCAAGTACGACTACTTCAGCCTGAAGGCGGCGGAGAAAGCTGGCATCGGCGATACCTCGCAGCTGCCGTTCTCGCTCAAGGTGCTCTTGGAGAACCTGCTGCGGTATGAGGATGGCCGCACGGTGACGGTCGCCGACGCCAGGGCGGTGACGGCGTGGCTCAAGCGGCGCCGCTCCAGCCGCGAGATCGCCTACCGGCCGGCCCGGGTCTTGATGCAAGACTTCACGGGTGTGCCAGCCGTCGCCGACCTGGCCGCCATGCGCGATGCCGTCGGTGCGATGGGGGGCGATCCGCAGCGGATCAACCCGCTCTCGCCAGTGGACCTCGTCATCGATCACTCGGTGATGGTCGATCAGTTCGGCAATCGGAGAGCTTTCGCGGCGAACGTTGCGCGAGAGTACGAGCGGAACAGTGAGCGCTACGCGTTTCTGCGGTGGGGGCAGGAGGCGTTTGACAACTTCCGCGTGGTGCCGCCGGGCACCGGCATCTGCCACCAGGTCAACCTCGAATACCTTGCCGAGGTGGTGTGGACCGGAAAGGAAGGCCGGCGGACGCTGGCCTATCCCGACACCCTCGTCGGCACCGATTCGCACACCACCATGGTCAACGGCCTCGCCGTCCTCGGCTGGGGCGTCGGTGGCATCGAGGCAGAGGCGGCGATGCTGGGTCAGCCGATTTCGATGCGCTTGCCGGAGGTCGTGGGCTTCAAGCTTACCGGCAAGTTGCGCGAGGGGACGACCGCCACCGACCTCGTGCTGACCGTAACCGAGATGCTGCGCAAGAAAGGTGTGGTCGGCAAGTTCGTGGAGTTCTTCGGCCCCGGCCTCGATCAGCTCTCGCTGGCTGACCGCGCCACCCTCGCCAATATGGCGCCCGAGTATGGCGCGACCTGTGGTTTCTTCCCGATCGACAAGGAGACCATCGCCTATCTCAAGGCGACGGGGCGCAAGCCCGGTCGTATCGCCCTGGTCGAGGCCTACGCCAAGGCCCAGGGGATGTGGCGCACGGCGCGCACGCCCGACCCGGTGTTCACCTCGACGCTCGGGTTGGACATAGCCAAAGTGGAGCCGAGCCTCGCCGGTCCCAAGCGCCCGCAGGACCGGGTGCCGCTGTCGTCCGCAGCGCCAGCGTTCGGCAGGGAGCTGATAGGTGGATTCGGCAAACGCGCCGGCGCCCGCCGCGCAGCGGTCGCCGGCACCGACCACGACCTTGGCCACGGCGATGTCGTCATTGCCGCGATCACCAGCTGTACGAACACCTCGAATCCGAGCGTGATGCTCGGCGCCGGGCTGGTGGCGCGTAACGCTGTGGCCCGGGGCCTCAAGGTCAAGCCCTGGGTCAAGACCTCGCTGGCGCCGGGCTCGAAGGTGGTCACCGATTACCTCGCCAAGGCGGGCCTGCAGAAAGATCTCAACAAGCTCGGCTTCAACCTGGTCGGCTATGGCTGCACGACGTGTATCGGCAACTCCGGCCCGCTACCGGAACCGGTCGCCAAGGCGGTGACGGACAACGATCTCGTCGTGTGTTCCGTACTTTCCGGCAATCGCAACTTCGAGGGTCGCGTCAACCCGCAGGTCAAAGCCAATTATTTGGCCTCGCCGATGCTGGTGGTCGCGTACGCAATCGCCGGGTCCATGAAGATCGACATCACGAAGGAGCCGCTCGGCCTCGGCCGCGACGGCCAGCCGGTGTATCTCAAGGACGTCTGGCCGAGCAATCGCGAGATCCACGCGACCATTCGACGGTCGGTGACGGCTTCGATGTTCCGCAAACAGTATGGCGATGTCTTCAGCGGCGATCGATCATGGCGCAGCATGAAATCGCCGAAGGGGCTAACGTACAAATGGGATCGGCGCTCGACCTACGTTAAGCAACCACCCTTCTTTACCGGGATGGCAGCAGCGCCCGGCGCCTTGCGCGACATCCACGGTGCCCGTCTCTTGGCGCTCTTGGGCGATAGCATCACCACCGATCACATCTCGCCCGCCGGAGCCATCAACGCCGACGGGCCGGCCGGCGAGCACCTGCTCGAGAAAAAGGTCAAGGCGGTCGAGTTCAACTCCTTCGGCTCGCGCCGTGGCAATCACGAGGTGATGATGCGCGGCACGTTCGCCAACATCCGTCTGCGCAACGAGCTCGCGCCCGGAACCGAGGGTGGCATCACGCGCCACGTGCCCGATGGCACGGAGATGTCGATCTACCAGGCAGCCATGAAATACGTGGCCGATGGCGTGCCGCTGTTGGTGATCGCGGGCAAGGAATACGGCACGGGCTCCTCGCGGGACTGGGCGGCGAAGGGCACGCGCCTCTTGGGCGTGCGGGCCGTGATTGCTGAGAGCTTCGAGCGCATTCACCGCTCCAACCTTGTCGGTATGGGAGTGGTCCCGCTCGTCTTCCCGTCCGGCGTAGACCGCCGGACGCTCAAGCTCGACGGCAGCGAACGCTTCGACATCACCGGGCTGGAGGGCGGTCTCAAGCCCGGCATGAAGCTGACGTGCCGGATTAACCGGGCCAACGGTCGAACGACTGAGATCGACCTCGTGTGCCGCATCGACACGGAGGATGAGGTTGTGTACTTCCAGCACGGCGGCGTGCTGCAGTACGTCATGCGCAATATCTTGGCGGAGGCGGCGTGAGGCGAGGTCGTCACTGACACGTGATTCGCGCGTTACGGAGATGCGCCGCTAAAATGACGGCCATGAATGCTCTCCGCACAACCGCCTTGGCACTGGCGATCGGGCTTTTTGCGACGCCGTCGCTCGCCGGCTCGGCGCCGACAGTGGTCGAGCTGTTCACCTCCCAGGGCTGCAACTCGTGCCCGCCGGCAGACGAGTTCCTGGGCGAGCTCGTCGAGCGGGACGATGTGATCGCTCTGAGCTACCACATCGACTACTGGGACTATCTTGGCTGGCGCGACACCTTTTCCTCGGAGGCGAGCACCGAGCGCCAGCGCAAGTACGCGCGATATCTCGGGGCCAACAGCGTCTATACCCCGCAGATGGTGATCGGAGGTCGCGCGCATGCGGTGGGCTCGTGCCGTGGAGATGTGGAGCGGGCGATCACCCGTGTCGCCCAGACTGGCGGCGACCATCCCGAGGTCTCATTCGTTCATGGCGAAGCTGGAAATGTCACCGTGCGCATTGGCGAGGCGGAACGGCCGGAGCGCTCGGCATCGGTGTGGCTGGTGAGGTTCGACGAAGCCCAGTCAGTGCCGATCAAAAGCGGTGAGAACGCCGGACGCACGATTACGTATCACCATGTCGTCCGCGATATCGAACGCATCGGCCGTTGGCGCGGCCCGGCGGCGGAATTTCCACTGGCCATGGCTGATCTGAGTGCCGGCGGGCGCGATGGCTGCGCGGTGCTGGTGCAGATTGGCGATCAAGGGCCGGTGATCGGCGCGGCACAGATGAAATTGGTAGTAACCGCCGACTCATCCCCATAACAACCGGCCGTCAAGGCCGTATACGGTCCCCCAACCTCACCCGGCGCATGTCCCGGGTTTCTGTTGGCAGCGCGCCTGGCGGATTTCACGACAATCTCATGCTTCGAGACGGCGCTTCGCGCCTCCTCAGCTACCGTCCTCGTCCTGAGGGTGGCCCGAAGGGCCGCGTCTCGAAGGACCAATGTGCCTAAAGGCTCTTGGTCAGCACCGCCGAGAGGCGGCGGGCAAAGGCGGCGGGATCGGCCAGCGACTCACCTTCGACGATGCGCGCCTGATCCAACAGCAGATGGGCGGCGTCCTCTAGATCGGTGGCAGCGCCCTTGGCCCTAGCACGTTCATCGAGGGCGCGGATCAATGGGTGCTTCGAATTGACCTCGAGAATGCGTTTGGCGTGCGTATCGACCTGGTTGTGATGCTTGAGGATACGCTCGAGGTGCATGTCGAGCTGATCCTCGGCGGCGACCAAGCACACGGGACTGTCGGTAAGGCGGGCCGAGACTCGGACGTCCTTGACCGCTTCGCCCAGGTTTAGCTTCAGGAGCGCGATCAGGGTATCAAGCTGATCGGAGTCCGCGTCGTCCTCGCCATCCTGGTCTTCGTCGGTCGTCGCGATGGCATCGAGGTCGGCGCCACCGTGTGTGACCGATTTGAACGGCTTGTCCTCGAAGCTGGTCACCGCGGCCGGCCAGAAGTCGTCGATCGGGTCGGTGAGTAGGAGCACCTCGACCCCGCGCGCCGCGAAGCCCTCGAGCTGCGGGCTCTTTCGAAGCGTCTGGAGATCATCGCCGCTGATGGTGTAGACGGCCTTCTGGCCCTCTTTCATGCGACCGCAATAATCGGCGAGGGAGACGAGCTCCTCGCCCGAGGTCGTCGTGCGAAAGCGCGCTAGCTTCAGAATGTCATCACGGTGGCCGCTGTCCTCGTAGAGGCCCTCCTTGAGAACGGCGCCGAAGTTGTCCCAAAAGGTCGCAAATTCCTCCGGCGCCTTGTCGGCCTTCTTGCCGAGCTCCTTGAACACGCGTTTGACGATCGAGCTGCGGATCTTGGCCAAGAGCGGGTCGTTTTGCAGCATCTCGCGGCTGATGTTCAGCGAGAGATCCTCGGTATCGACAATGCCGCGCAGGAAGCGGAGATAGGGCGGAACCAAGCCCTCGCATTGATCGGTGATGAAGACCCGTTTGACGTAGAGCTTGAGAGAGTGCTGCCGGCCGGGGTCGAACAGATCGAAGGGTCGCGCCGAGGGAACGAAGAGGAGCACCGTGTACTCGATCTTGCCCTCGATGTGGTGGTGAACCGTCAACCACGGTTCGTCGAATACGTGGCCGACGTGGTGATAGAACTCGCGGTACTGCTCAACGGTGATGTCCTTCTTCGGTCGTGTCCAAAGGGCCGAGGCCGTGTTGAGAGTGCCGCCATCCTTGCCCTCAAGCACGATGGGCAAGGCGATGTGATCGGAGTAGGTCTTGACGATGTGTCTCAGACGCTCGGCCTCGAGGAACTCGGCGGCGCCCTTCTTGAGCTTGAGCTCGACCGTCGTGCCGCGTCTGGACCGTTCAGCCTCGGCGATGGTGTAGCTGCCGGTGCCGTCCGATTCCCAGCGCCAGGCGGCTTCCTCACCGGCCTTGCGCGTGAGCACGCTCACGGTGTCGGCGATCATGAAAGCGGAGTAGAAACCGACGCCGAACTGGCCAATCTGGGTGACAGCCTCGCCGTCCTTCAGCTGATCGAGAAACGCCATGGTTCCCGAACGTGCGATCGTGCCGAGGCTGTCCACTAGATCGTCGTGGTTCATGCCGATGCCGTTGTCGGTAATGCTGAGCGTACCGTGATCGGCATCGATGGTAAGGACGATGCGGTACTCGGCATCATCGGCGATGAGCTCGGGCCGGGTGAGGGCGGCATAGCGCAGGCGCTCGCAGGCATCCGATGCGTTGGAGATCAGCTCGCGCAGGAAGATCTCCCGTTCGCTGTAGAGCGCATTGGCGACGATATGGAGGAGCTTGCTGACCTCCGCTTGAAATTCGTGCCGTTCCTCGGACATGGTCGCGCCTCGACTAACCGACTACCGTGGGCAGCATATGCGATAACTGCGGGTGGTGTTCAAGGGGCTCCTTGCCTTGCGGGTGTGGACAAATCGGGTTAGTTAGCGGGCGCCGTCGGCAGCCGGCGACAGCGCGGACGAGGCGGCGGACGATCCAGAGGGAGAGACCATGGCACGCGATAAGATCGCCCTCATCGGCGCTGGCAATATAGGTGGGACGCTGGCCCATCTCGCTGGGCTCAAGGAGCTCGGCGACATCGTCCTGTTCGACATCGTCGATGGCATGCCGCAGGGCAAAGCGCTCGATCTCGTACAATCGTCGCCGATCGATGGGTTCGATGCCGAGGTCGCTGGGGCCTGCAGCTATGCCGCGATTCGCGGTGCCGACGTGGTTATCGTCACCGCCGGCATCCCGCGCAAGCCGGGGATGAGCCGGGACGATCTGCTGTCCACCAACACCAAAATCGTAAAATCGGTCGCCGACGGCATCAGGAAATATGCGCCAAAGGCGTTCGTCATCTGCATCACCAATCCGCTGGATGTAATGGTTTGGGTGCTGCGCGAGGCGAGCGGCCTGCCAGCCAACAAGGTGGTGGGGATGGCCGGGGTTCTCGACTCCGCGCGGTTTCGCTTCTTTCTGGCCGAAGAATTTAGGGTCTCGGTGGAGGATGTCACGGCCTTCGTGCTGGGCGGCCATGGCGATACGATGGTGCCGCTCGCGCGCTACTCGACCGTGGCCGGCGTTCCCGTGCCGGACCTCATCAAGATGGGCTGGTCGACCAAGAAGCGCATCGACGGGATCATCAAGCGAACCCGGAACGGTGGTGCTGAGATCGTCGGCCTCCTCAAGACCGGATCGGCCTTCTACGCCCCGGCCGCCGCGGCCATTCAGATGGCCGAGTCCTACCTCAAGGATAAGAAGAGGGTCCTTCCCTGTGCCGCGCACCTGTCCGGTCAATATGGCATGCGCAACATTTATGTTGGCGTCCCCGTCGTGATCGGCGCCGGCGGCGTCGAACGCGTCGTTGAGATCGATCTCAATGCGGGCGAGCGACGCATGTTCGAAGGCTCGGCCGCCGCGGTGCGCGGACTGATTGCCGAGGTAAAGCGGCTCGATCCATCGCTCGGCAAGCGCCGCGCGACGGCGAAACGCTGACTCACGGCGGCGATCGCAGCCGGCCGTGGTTGCCAGCGCGTCTTACGTATAATAAAGAACGAAAAGAACGCCCATACGCTTAGCCGCGCTACTTGCGGGGGCGGACAACGGCCTAATGAACATCCACGAACACCAGGCGAAACAACTACTGGCGAGCTTCGGTGTTGATGTGCCGCGCGGCGAGGTCGCCTTCAGCGGTGAGGACGCCGAGCGCGCGGTGCAAGCACTCGGCGGACCGGTATGGGTGATCAAGGCGCAGATTCATGCCGGCGGCCGCGGCAAGGGCGGCGGCATCAAGGTTGTCCATTCGGCATCGGATGCCGTTGCCGCTGCCAACGACATATTGGGCATGGCGCTGGTGACGCACCAGACCGGCCCGGCCGGCAAGACGGTGGGTCGCGTCTATGTCGAGGAGGGGTGCGACATCAGCCGCGAGCTCTACCTCAGTCTACTGGTCGACCGAGCGACCGGGTGGCCGACGATGATGGCTTCCACCGAGGGCGGCGTCGAGATCGAGGCGGTGGCCGCGGCAACGCCGGAGAAGATCCTCAAGGTCGCGATCGATCCGGCGGTCGGCCTACAACCGTTCCATGCGCGTAAGCTTGCGTTCGGGCTGGGGCTCGAAGGGAAGGCAGTTGGCGCTGCCGTACGTCTCATGGGCGGCCTCTATCGCGCTTTCAAGGAAACCGACGCGAGCCTGGTGGAGATCAATCCGCTTGTGGTGACCGGCGACAATCGCGTCATCGCTCTCGATGCCAAGATGAACTTCGACGACAACGCTCTCTACCGCCACAAGGACATCGCCGAGCTCCGCGACGAAACGGAGGAGGACCCGGCGGAGCGCGCCGCCGCCGAGCACGACCTCAACTACATCCGACTTGATGGCAACATCGGCTGTCTGGTGAACGGTGCTGGCTTGGCGATGGCGACGATGGACATCATCAAGCTCTATGGCGGCGAGCCGGCGAATTTCCTCGACGTCGGGGGCGGTGCCACGAAAGAAAGAGTCGCCGAGGCATTCAAGATCATCCTCTCGGACGATAAGGTCGAGGCCATCCTCGTCAACATCTTCGGCGGGATCATGCGCTGCGACGTCATCGCCGAAGGCATTGTCGCGGCCGCGCAAGAGATTGCCCTGACAGTGCCGCTGGTGGTGCGCCTCGAGGGCACCAACGTCGTTCTCGGCAAGCAGATCCTCGCCGATTCAGGCCTCGCCATCATCGCCGCCGACAGCCTGGGCGATGCCGCGGCCCGCGTCGTCGAGTCGATCAAGGCGGCTGGCTGATGGCGGTGCTGGTCGGCGCCGAGAGCCGGCTTCTATGTCAGGGCTTCACCGGGTCCCAGGGTACCTTTCACTCGGAGCAGGCGCTGGCCTACGGAACCCGAGTGGTGGGCGGTGTTACACCGGGCAAGGGTAGGACACAGCATCTCGACCTTCCGGTTTTCGACACGGTTGAGGAAGCGGTGGCTGAGACCGGGGCCGACGCCTCGGTCATCTTCGTTCCGCCGCCGTTCGCCGCTGATGCCATCCTTGAGGCGATCGATGCCGGCATCCGGCTGATCGTGTGCATCACCGAGGGTATCCCTGTGCTCGAGATGGTGCGGGTCAAGCGCGTGCTCGTCGATTCGGGCTCGCGACTGATCGGGCCCAACTGCCCGGGCATCATCACCCCTGGCGAGTGCAAGATCGGCATCATGCCGGGGCACATTCACACGCGCGGCAGAGTCGGCATCGTTTCGCGCTCAGGCACGCTGACCTACGAGGCGGTGGCCCAGACCACGGCCACGGAGCTTGGTCAGAGCACCTGCATCGGGATCGGTGGCGACCCGGTGAACGGGACCAATTTCATCGACTGCCTGGAGCTCTTCTTGGCCGATGATGAGACCGATGCGATCGTGATGATCGGCGAGATCGGCGGCAGCGCTGAAGAAGAAGCGGCCGCGTTTCTGCGCGCGGAGAAGCGAAAGAAGCCGGTGATCGGGTTCGTCGCCGGGCGCACGGCACCGCCCGGTCGCCGCATGGGGCATGCGGGCGCGATCATCTCGGGCGGCAGCGGCGGTGCCGAGGACAAAATAGAGGCGATGCGGGCGGCAGGCATTGCGGTCGCCGACTCGCCAGCGGCGATCGGGCAGACGGTCGCGGATGTATTGAACGGCCAGCCCTAGGGCCGGCCCAGAAAAGGCGCTGGCGCGCCACTAGTTCGATGGCAACGAAACTCGAAACGACAAGTTTTCTCTTCGGCGGCAACGGCGCTTTCATCGAAGCGCTCTACGCCCGTTATCTGCGCGATCCCGGCTCGGTCGATCCGAGCTGGCAGGGCTTCTTCGACGATCTTGGCGACGACATTGAGGCGGTCGTTGCGGAGGCCCGCGGCGCTTCGTGGACGCCGCGCCGCGCCGCGGAGGACACTGGGGAGCCAGGACCGGGCAACGGTCAGGCGGCGGTGCTCCAAGGCGATGCGGCTTCGCTCGAAGCGGTGCAGGCATCGTTGCGGGCGTTGATGATGATCCGGGCCTATCGCGTGCGCGGTCATCTCAATGCCGATTTGGATCCCCTGAAACTCGGACCTCCCGGCCATCACCCGGAGCTCGATCCCGCGACCTACGGCTTCGCCAATGCCGACTGGGACCGCCCCATCTTCATCAACTACGTGCTCGGTCTGGAGTGGGCGACGATCCGCGAGATTGTCTCCGTGCTGCGTCAGACCTACTGCGGCACCATTGGCTATGAGTTTCTGCACATTCAGGACCCCGATCAGAAGGCATGGATTCAGGCCCGCATCGAGGGTGACGAGTATCGACCTCGCTTCACCCGGAATGGCCGGCGCAACATCCTGCGACGTCTGACGCGCGCAGAGGGCTTCGAGAGCTTTCTGCACCGCAAGTACGTCGGTACTAAGCGCTTCGGGCTCGACGGCGCCGAGTCTCTCGTCCCCGCGCTCGAGGCGCTCCTGCGCCGTAGCGCCGAGCTCGGTGTCAAAGAAGTCTCGCTGGGGATGCCGCACCGCGGCCGGCTCAACGTGCTGGCGAACGTGATGAACAAGCCGTACGCCGCGATCTTCGCTGAGTTTGAGGGAATGCCGGCTCACCCCGAGGACGTGGAGGGCTCGGGCGATGTGAAATACCACCTCGGCACGTCGACCGACCGCGATCTCGACGGCCACATCGTGCACCTCTCACTGCTTGCCAATCCGTCGCATCTTGAGGCTGTCAACCCGGTTGTCATCGGCAAGACTCGGGCCAAGCAAGGCCAATACGGCGATACCGAACGTACCCAGGTCATGTCGGTCCTGCTACACGGCGATGCGTCGTTCGCGGGCCAGGGGCTGGTCGCGGAGTGCTTCGGCCTGTCCGGCCTACGCGGCTATCGCACGGGCGGGACGGTCCACATCATCGTCAACAATCAGATCGGATTCACTACCAGTCCGATCTACTCGCGTTCTTCGCCCTATCCCTCCGATGTCGCCAAGGGGGTGCAGGCGCCGATATTCCATGTCAACGGTGACGACCCCGAGGCGGTCGTACAAGCGGTGCGGGTCGCAGCGGAGTTCCGCCAGCTCTTTCACGTGGACGTTGTCATCGATTTGTTTTGTTACCGCCGCCACGGTCACAACGAGGGCGACGAGCCCGCGTTCACGCAGCCGCTGATGTACCGCACGATCGCGGCGCATCCGACCACGCGTCAAATCTATGCGGAAGCGCTGGAGGCCGGGCAAGTGATCGCCCCCGGCGAGGCCGACGAAATGGTAAAGGCCTACCAGCGCCGCCTCGGCTCCGAGTTCGAGGCCGCGAAGAACTATCGGCAGAACAAGGCCGACTGGCTCGAAGGGCGCTGGCAAGGCCTCAGGGTCGCTAGCGGCGAGGCGCGGCGCGGCAAAACGGCGGTGAAATTGGCAACGCTGAGAGACATCGGCCGCGCATTGACCGCCGCGCCCGACACCTTCGATCTTCACCGCACGATCCGCCGCCAACTGAACGCGAAGCGGGAGATGATCGAGGCCGGCATCAATATCGACTGGGCGACCGCGGAGGCGCTCGCGTTCGGATCTCTTCTGCTTGAAGGCCACCCAGTGCGCCTTAGCGGCCAGGATTCGAGCCGCGGGACGTTTTCCCAGCGCCACGCGACGTTTGTCGATCAGACGACGGAGGAGCGCTACGTCCCCCTTAACAACCTGCGCGACGGTCAGGCCAGCTTCGAAGTCGTCGACAGCATGCTCTCAGAGGCCGCGGTGCTCGGTTTCGAGTACGGCTACACCCTTGCCGAGCCCAACGCGCTTGTGTTGTGGGAAGCGCAGTTCGGCGATTTTGCGAATGGCGCACAAGTCATCATCGATCAGTTCCTATGCGCGGGCGAGTCCAAGTGGCTGCGGATGAGCGGGTTGGTGCTGCTGCTGCCACATGGCCACGAGGGACAGGGGCCCGAACACAGCTCGGCGCGGCTCGAGCGTTATCTCCAGCTCTCCGGAGAGGACAACTGGCAGATCGTCAACTGCACGACGCCGGCCAATTTCTTTCACGCGCTGCGGCGCCAGCTGCATCGCGATTTCCGTAAGCCGCTGGTCGTGATGTCGCCGAAATCGCTCCTGCGGCACAAACGCGCTGTATCGCAGCTGAATGATATGGCGCCGGAAAGCTCGTTCCACCGGGTGTTGTGGGACGATGGCGAGGTCAAACCGGACGCCGAGATCAAGCGCGTCGTGTTGTGCAGCGGCAAGGTCTATTTCGATCTCTGCGTGGAGCGCGAGAAGCGCGGCGTAACTGACATCACCGTCCTGCGGGCCGAGCAGCTCTATCCCTTCCCAGCGCGCGCGTTGACCAAAGAACTCAAGCGCTTCCTCAGCGCCGAGGTGGTTTGGTGCCAGGAGGAGCCGCGTAACCAGGGGGCGTGGACGTTTGTCGCGCCAAATCTCGAAGGCGTTCTCGACCAAATCGGTGCCGTAACCCGACGGCCCCGCTACATCGGCCGGCCTGAGATGGCCTCGGCCGCCTCCGGCTCGCTCAAGGCACATCTCGCTCAGCAGGCACAACTGTGTGACGAGGCCCTGACGATGGCCGCGGTGACATAGGGTGAACGAATGAACATCGACATCACGGTCCCTGCCCTCGGTGAATCCGTGACCGAGGCGACGGTGGCGAAGTGGTTCAAGGCGGCCGGCGAGCCAGTGACGACTGATGAGCCTCTGTGCGAGCTCGAGACCGACAAGGTGACGCTGGAAGTCTTCGCTAGCGCCTCGGGCGTGCTCGCGGCGATTGCGGCGGAGGAGGGGGCGACTGTCGAGATCGGAGCGGTGCTTGGGCAGATCGAGGAGGGGGCATCGGCGGCGGCTCCAGCCCCGATAACCGAAACGGCCGCCGCGGCGGTAGCGAAGGCTGCACCGGTTGCTGCACCTGGGCCAGCGCCGGCAACAGCCTCGGGCGAGCCGCGGCTTTCGCCCGCGGTGCGCAAGCTGGTTGCGGAGCACGGGCTGGACAGCGGCGGCATCCCGGCGACCGGCCCCGGCGGGCGAATCACCAAGGGCGATGTTCTGCGCGTTGTCGAGGGCGGTGCGGCACGGCCGACCGCCGCTGCGGCACCGCCGCCGCCATCGGCGAAAGCCGATCGCGAGGAGCGTGTGCGCATGACGCGGCTGCGCCAGCGCATCGCGGAACGCCTCAAGGAAGCCCAGAACACCGCCGCGATGCTGACCACCTTCAACGAGGTGGACATGAGCAACGTGCTGGCGGCGCGGGAAGCCTACCGCGAGCGCTTCGAGAAGAAACACGGAATCCGCCTCGGTTTCATGTCCTTTTTCGTCAAGGCTTGCATCGTCGCCCTTAAAGAAATCGCGGCGGTCAATGCGGAGATTCAAGGCGATGAGGTGGTCTACAAGAACTATTATGACATCGGCGTTGCGGTGAGCTCGCCGAGCGGCCTGGTCGTGCCCGTGGTGCGCGATACCGACAGCTTGAGCTTCGCCGAGGTCGAGTCGGGCATCGCCTCGCTCGGCCGAGCCGCACGCGATGGCAAGCTCACCATCGAGGACATGACCGGCGGCACGTTCACGATCACCAACGGCGGAGTGTTCGGATCGCTGCTGTCGACGCCGATTCTCAACCCACCGCAATCCGGCATTCTCGGCATGCACAAGATCGAGGAGCGACCGGTGGCGATCGACGGCAGCGTCGAGGTTCGGCCCATGATGTACCTCGCACTCAGCTACGATCACCGCATCATCGACGGCCGCGAGGCGGTCACCTTCCTCGTGCGCGTCAAGGAGTGCATCGAGGATCCTCAGCGCATCTTGCTCGATCTCTAGCGGCCATTGACCGGCCCGCGGCCCAGCAACCAGGAGCGACAATGACTGAGAACGGCTATGACCTGGTCGTCGTCGGCGGCGGCCCGGGCGGCTACGTCGCGGCAATTCGGGCCGCCCAGCTCGGTATGCGGGTCGCCTGCATCGAATCGCGAGGTACGCTCGGCGGCACCTGTCTCAATGTCGGCTGCATTCCATCGAAGGCGCTGCTGCAATCATCGGAGCTCTATGCCGAAGCGCTGCACGGGCTGGAGGCGCATGGCATCAAGACCAAGGGTGTGAGTCTCGATCTCGATGCGATGATGGATCGCAAGGACCAGGTTGTTGAGGACCTGACCAAGGGCATCGAGTTCCTGCTGGGCAAGAACAAGGTCGACTACCTCGCCGGTCACGGCCGCATTACCGCACCCGATTCGGTGGCCGTCTCGCTGAACGAGGGCGGCGAGCGCACGCTTGCGGCGAAACGCCTGCTGATCGCCACCGGATCGGAACCGACCCCGCTGCCCGGCGTCGAGATCGACGAGGAGAAGATTGTCTCCTCGACGGGCGCCCTCGACCTTAAGACGGTGCCGGGCAAGATGGTCGTGATCGGGGGCGGCTACATCGGTCTCGAACTCGGCTCGGTGTGGTCACGGCTCGGCGCTGAGGTGACCGTGGTCGAGTTCCTCGATCGGCTGATCCCGGGTATGGACGGTGAACTCGCCAAGCATTTGCAGCGCGTACTCAAGGAACAAGGACTGGCGTTCAAGCTGAAAAGCAAGGTGACCACGGCAAAGGCTGCGAAGTCCGGCGTCAAGCTCACGGTCGAGCCGGCGGCTGGTGGCGAGCCAGAAAATCTGAAGGCGGACGTGGTTCTCGTCTCGATTGGCCGTCGTCCGCGCACCGACGGACTGGGGCTCGCCGACGTCGGCGTCAAGACCGACAATCAGGGGCGCATCCCGGTCAACGCGCGGTTCGAAACGGAGGTGGCGGGGGTCTACGCCATCGGCGATGTGATTGCCGGGCCGATGCTCGCGCACAAGGCCGAGGAGGATGGCATCGCCTGCG
Source organism: Alphaproteobacteria bacterium (assembly GCA_965248765.1). GTDB lineage: Bacteria > Pseudomonadota > Alphaproteobacteria > VGEJ01 > VGEJ01 > CBDFKF01. Next base: position 8,679 of record CBDFKF010000002.1, on the reverse strand, counting down.
TGGAGACGATGGCCGGGCAGGCGGGTCATGTCGACTACGGGCGCGTCCCGGGAGTCGTCTACACCTGGCCCGAGGTTGCAGCGGTCGGCAAGACCGAAGAGCAGCTCAAGGAGGAGGGCATCGCGTACAAGGCCGGCAAGTTCCCGTTCTCGGCAAATGCGCGCGGCCGCGTCAATGCTAACACCGACGGCTTCGTCAAAATCCTGGCGGATGAGACGACCGACGAAGTGTTGGGTGTTCACATCATTGGCCCTGATGCCGGGACGATGATTGCCGAGGCCGTGTTGGCGATGGAGTTCGGCGGCAGTGCCGAGGACATCGCCCGGACCTGCCATGCTCATCCGACTCTCAATGAGGCGGTCAAGGAAGCAGCCCTCGCCGTGGCCGGCCGGCCGATCCACATTTAGACCCCGCGCCGCCGGTCATCGGGTTTAGGTCGCGGCCGTCCCTGGCCACCGCAGATCACTGTTTCGCGGCGTTCATGGCTGGCGCCACAAGGCCGCCAGAGCAAACTGTCGTGCCGGCCAGGACGCGCCGGCGGCAGCTGCTTTCCGCGGGAGTGGTCTGCATGCTATGTGTGACCGCTTCGCGACAGCGATGCGGTGGGGGTGGTGACGGTGACAGAAACGGCGGAACGGCGCGGATTGTGGTGGCCGCTCGTCATGCTCACCATCGCCGGTATCGGTACGGGGTTGATGTTTTCCCTGAACCGCATTGCCACGGTCGACGGCGTTCCTTTTATTCCCTACGTCTTCTGGTCATGCGTGATCTCGGGCATCATCCTTCTGGTGCTGAGCGTGGTGCGGCGAGCGCCGCCGAGTCTCAGCTGGCCGCACGTCCGCACCTACATCATCATCGGCGTCCTCGGCATGGCGCTGCCGATCGCCATCCTTGCTTTCGTTGCCCCCAAGCTCCCGGCCTCGGTTCTCGCGTTGGGTCAGGCGCTGGTGCCGATGATGACCTATCTGCTGGCGCTGGCCTTGATCATGGAGCGGTTTCGCTGGTTCGGCATCGGCGGCATCGTGCTTGGCCTGATCGGCGTTCTTATGATCATCGTCCCGGAGGCGAGTCTGCCCGAGCCTGGGATGGCCGGCTGGGTCCTCGTCGCGCTACTCGCGCCTCTTTGTTTCGCGCTGTGTGGCATCTGTGCCGCAAAGTTCCGGCCTCCCGAGGCGCGCTCGGTGTCTGTCGCTGCGGGCGTGCAGCTCGCTGCGGCGGTGTTCCTGCTGCCGGTAATGGCGGTGACCAACAGCTGGTGGTTCTTCGGTGCCAGCTTCGGCGAGGGCGAGTGGGCGCTCATTGCCGTCGGCCTCTTCTACGCAGTTTTCTGGCTGTGCTTCTTCGAGATCATTCGACTCGCCGGGCCGGTGTTTTTCTCGACGTCGAACTACATCGCCACGATCGCAGGCGTGGTGTGGGGGCTGATCATTTTCGGCGACACATTAAGCCCGTGGATCTGGGGAGCGCTGGTCCTGATGATCGGCGGCCTTTATCTCTTGAACGCACAGGGTCGGCGGCCGGCACCGGCTGCTGCGGAGTAGATCGGAGACGCCTGAATGAACGCAGTGGGAAGAATCTCGCTCGCGGCAGCGGTCGCGCTGGTAATGAGTGGGGGGTCGGCGCTGGCCGAGGGTGATCCGGAAAAAGGCGAGAAGGTATTCAAGAAATGCAAGGCCTGCCACACTGTCGACGCGGGCGGCAAGAAGAAGGTGGGGCCGAACCTCCACGGGTTCCTCGGCCGTGCCGCCGCCTCGGTCGAGGGGTTCAAATATTCGAAGGCAATGCGCGAGTCGGGCATCGTCTGGGACGAAGAGATCCTCAACGCCTACCTTGAGAAGCCCAAGGCGGTGGTGCCCAAGGGCAAGATGGCCTTCCCCGGCCTCAAAAAGGCAGACGACCGTGAGAACGTCATCGCCTACCTCAAGCTGGTGACACAGTAGGCGGCTCGCCGTGCACGCGCGCTCGGGTGGCGCCGCACGCGGCGGCTACCAGATGTATTCAGGCTGGCCGTTTGAGGGGCTCTAACGTTTGTCCTTGAGCCAACTCTCACCCCAGGCGAGACACGAGCTGCTGCTGAGCTCACCGCCGAGATCGTCCTCGAAGGCTTGGCCCGTGGCGGTGCGGCCGCCGACGTTGAGCGTGCAATCCCAGGCGGGGATCAGGCAGCTGTAGACACCCCAATCGCCGGTCACCTCGTTTCCCGGCGGGAGGGTGACAAAGAACGGCTCGCGGATGTCACGCCACGTGAGCTCGATGCGCTCATCAGCCGACTCGACTATCTCGGAATAGGACGAGCGGTAATCGCCGGCACGCGAGAACGTGGCGTCGATGACGGGATCGCTCTGATTGCTGAACTGCGCGCGCATGCCCGCTTCGAGGCCCTGGACGAAGCGCGTGAACTCGGTGTTGTCGGTGTAGATCTTGACCTCACCGTCCGTCGCGTCGGACTGGACGAACAGGACCGTTCCGCTGCCACCCGGTGAGAAGAAAGCGCGCCAGTGCGAGCATGTAGTGGTCTCTGCCCCGCCCCCTTCCTTTAGCCGGAGGAAGGAATTCTCGCCGACAAAATGGACCTTGTGGGTTTCGATCGGGCTTGCAGCCATGGTGGGTTTCCTCCTGTCGTAGCCCGCACGTGGGCGCCATTGTTGTTGGGGCGACTCTAGCGGCTCGCTTGGCGCTGGTAAACGCGGCTACTCGGCGGCGTGGCGCTTCGCGTCAGCACGGCCAAAGCCGCCGCCGGTCGGCGTCTGGACCACGAAAACATCGCCCGGACCCATCTCGATCTTGTCGCAGCCCGCGAGCGCGACAATCTCGCCGCTGGCACGCTCGACCCAGTTGAGGCCGACCTCTCCGGGCTCGCCTCCCGCGACCCCAAACGGCGGGACGACACGATGGCTGGAAAGGATCGCCGCGGTCATCGCCGCCATAAAACGGATGCGCCGGAGAGTGCCATCACCGCCCCTGTGAGCGCCGCTTCCGCCAGAGCCATGGCGGATACGAAAGTCGTCCAGCACAACCGGGAAACGCCATTCCAGCACTTCGGGGTCGGTGAGGCGCGAATTGGTCATATGGGTGTGGACGGCATCGGTCCCGTCGAAGTCAGCGCCGGCGCCGGAGCCGCCGCATATTGTCTCGTAGTACTGGTAGCGATCGTTGCCGAACGTGAGGTTGTTCATCGTGCCCTGCGAGGCGGCCAGGGCGCCGAGCGCGCCGTACAGGCAATCGGTGATGATCTGCGAGGTCTCGACGTTGCCGGCGACGACCGCTGCCGGATAACGCGGGTGAAGCATCGAGCCCTCGGGCAGCACGATGCGGATCGGCTTGAGGCAGCCCGAGTTCAGCGGGATGTCATCGTTGACTAGTGAGCGAAAAACATAAAGGACGGCGGCGCGGCAGACCGCCGTAGGCGCGTTGAAGTTGGTCTCGAGCTGGGCCGAGGTGCCGGTAAAGTCGATGGTCGCGGCGCGAGCGCCGCGATCAATCGAAATGCGAACGGCGATCTGGCTACCATCGTCGAGGGGATACACGAATGAGCCGTCCGTCAGGACGTCTATCACTCTGCGTACCGATTCCTCTGCGTTGTCCTGGACGTGGTGCATATAGGCCTGCACGACGTCGAGGCCGAAATGCTCGACCATACGTCGCAGCTCGCGCACCCCTTTCTCACACGCCGCGATCTGGGCCTTGAGGTCGGCAATGTTGCTCTGGGGGTTGCGGCACGGGTACGGGCCCGAGCCGAGGAGTGCCAGCACCTCATCTTCGAGGAAGCGGCCACCGTCGACGACCTTGACGTTGTCGATGAGCACGCCCTCCTCGTCGACCGTACGGCTGTCCGGCGGCATCGAGCCGGGGGTGATCCCACCGACATCGGCATGGTGGCCGCGTGAGCCGACGTAGAACAGGACCTCGCGCCCGGCCTCGTCGAACACCGGGGTGATGACGGTGATGTCGGGGAGGTGCGTCCCGCCGTTGTAGGGCGCATTCAGCATGTAGACATCGCCCGGCGTCATGGTGCCGCGCCGGAGCCGAATGATGGTCTGGATACTCTCGCTCATCGAACCGAGGTGGACTGGCATGTGCGGAGCGTTGGCGATGAGCTCGCCTTCGGTATCGAAAAGCGCACACGAAAAATCGAGCCGCTCCTTGATATTGACAGAGCTCGCGGTGTTCTCGAGCGTCACCCCCATCTGCTCGGCGATCGACATGAAGAGGTTGTTGAAGATCTCGAGCATCACCGGATCGACCTCGGTACCGATCGCCGCGGTCCGAGCCAAGGGCACCAGGCGCGTCAGAATCAAGTGGTCGTAGGAATTGATCTCGGCATGCCAGCCCGGCGCCACCCAGTTGGTGCCGTGGGGCTCGAAAATCAGCGCCGGGCCGGCGACGCCGTCGCCCGGACCCAGTGCGGCGCGGTCGTACACCGGGGTATCGGCATGACCGCGGTCGAGGAAGACCGGGGCGACGGTATGTGCCACCACGCTCGATCGCTGCGCTGCCCGCTCGCGCGGCAAATCCTTTACGGGATCGGCCAAACCAATCGCCTCGACTGCCGCTGCCTCGACGATGAGCGGGCGGTCGGGCGAAGCGAAACCGTAACGCTGCCGATGCGCCGACTCGAACCGCTCGCCGATCGTCGCGGCCGTACCGGCCTCGACGATTAGTGGCTTGTCGGTTCCTTCGTAGCGGACGTGGACGGAGCGCACGATTCGTATCCGGTCTTCGGAGAAGCTCTGTTCGTATAATTCCTCGCGTCCCTCGGCCGCGAGGCGATCGAGCTCGCGCACCAGCCGGGGTATGAGATCTTGGTCGAGGGTGGCTTCCACTGCCCGCTCGCGCATTGTTCGGATGTCGGCAAGGCCCATGCCATAGGCCGAGAGGACCCCCGCCAGCGGATGGAGAAACACCCGCGTCATGCCGAGCGCATCCGCCACCGCGCAGGCGTGCTGGCCGGCGGCGCCGCCGAAACAGCACAAAGTGTACTCGCTGACGTCGTAGCCGCGCTGGATCGAGATCTTCTTGATGGCGTTAGCCATGTTCTCGACGGCGATGGCGAGGAATCCGGCCGCGACCTCATGGGGGCTGCGCTCGGTGCCCGTTGCGGTGGCGATCTCGGCGCTTAGCTCGACGAAGCGTTCCGCGACGATCGCTCCATCGAGCGGCTGATTGCCGTCCGGACCGAACACCCGGGGGAAGAAGTCGGCGTTGATGCGACCGAGCATGAGGTTCGCGTCGGTCACGGTCAGCGGGCCGCCGCGGCGGTAGCAAGCCGGACCGGGATCAGCGCCAGCCGAGTCCGGGCCGACGCGGTAGCGCGCGCCGTCGAAGTGAAGAATCGACCCGCCGCCGGCGGCGACCGTGTGAATCTGCATCATCGGCGCGCGCATGCGGACGCCGGCGACCTCGGTTTCGAAGGTGCGTTCGAACGCGCCGTCGTAATGGGAGACATCGGTCGAGGTGCCACCCATGTCGAAGCCGATGATCTCGTCGAATCCGGCCATGGCGCTGGTCCGCGCAGCGCCGACGACACCTCCTGCAGGGCCGGAGAGGATCGAGTCCTTGCCTTGGAAGCGGCGCGCGTCGACCAGGCCGCCGTTCGACTGCATGAACAAAAGGCGTGCATCACCGAGGGCGCCGCTGACGCAATCGACATAGCGGCGGAGGATGGGGGACAGATAGGCATCGACCACGGTGGTATCGCCGCGGCTCACGAGCTTCATCAATGGGCTGACCTGGTGCGACGCGGAGACCTGGGTGAATCCGATCTCGCGACAGAGCGCGGCAACCGCGCGTTCGTGGTCGGGGAAGCGGTAGCCATGCATGAACACAATGGCGGCGGCGCGTATACCCGAGGCGTAGGCCCGCGTAAGAGCGTCGCGTGCCTGCGCCAGATCCACCGCTCGCAGCACGGCACCGTCGGCCATAACGCGCTCGTCGATCTCGACCGCATCCTCGTAGAGCATTTCCGGGAGGACGATATGGCGGACGAACAGGTGGGGTCGGTTCTGGTACCCGATTCGCAGTGCGTCCCGGAAGCCGCGGGTGATGATCAGCAGAGTCCGCTCGCCCGTGCGTTCCAAGAGCGCGTTGGTAGCGACCGTGGTGCCCATCTTGACCGCACGGATACGCGCCGCCGGGAGCTCGTCCGCCGGCCCGAGATCGAAGACCTCGCGGATGCCATGCAGTGCCGCATCGTCGTAGCGGCCGGGGTTCTCAGAGAGGACCTTGCGGGTTTGGAGCGCGCCGTTCGGCGCGCGTGCGACGACATCGGTGAAGGTGCCGCCGCGGTCGATCCAGAACTCCCACGCCTCGCCCGTATCGGCCATCGGCGAGATGATACGGACGGCACGGCCCCTTGGCGAGGGGCGGGAGAGCGGCTAGGTTGGCGGCCGCAACCATGAGTATCTGGGGCAAGATCATCGGCGGTACCGCCGGCTTCGCGCTGGGCGGGCCGCTCGGCGCGCTGCTCGGTGGGATCGCCGGCCATGCGTTCGACAAGATGCGCGAGCGCGACACCGGGACCGACGAGCCCGAAGATGGAACCAAGCAAATTGCATTCACGATCGGTGTCATCGTGCTCGGCGCCAAAATGGCCAAGGCGGATGGGCGGGTAACGGCGGACGAGGTGGCGGCGTTCAAGGAGATCTTCCGCGTTCCGCCCGAGGAGATGAACAACGTCGCCCGCGTTTTCGACCGGGCGCGCCGAGATGCCGAGGGCTTCGAGCCCTACGCCCGCCAAATCGCCAAGCTGTTCCGCAGCAACCCGGCCGTGCTTGAGGACTTGCTCGACGGGCTGTTTCACATCGCCAAGGCCGATAACGTCATTCATCCGAATGAGATCGCCTTTCTCGAGCGCGTGGCGGCGATCTTCGGCTTCAGCGAAGCCGAATTTGCGCGTATCCGCGCTTCCAACATCGGCCCCGATGCTGCCGATCCGTATCAGATTATCGGCGTCCCACATGACATTGACGACGATGAACTGAAGTCGCGCTATCGTGCTCTCATTCGCGAGCACCACCCCGACCGCCTCATCGCCGAGGGCATGCCGCCCGAGTTCATCGAGGTTGCGAACGACAAGCTCGCTGCAATCAACGACGCGTACGACCGCATCGCCAAGCAGCGAGGCCTCAACTAGCGCCGTGTATGTCGATGGAAGAGTGGGGCGCCGGGTTGGCTCAGCGCTCCACGCGGATCCGGCCGGTCAATTGCCGTCCGACGTGCCGCGCGGGATACCATGAAGCCGGCGCATCTTGTGCTGGTGCTCGTGGTCAACGCGGCGTGGGGCTATGCCTTCGTCGCCGCCAAAATCGGCGTCGAGCACTATCCGCCGATCTTCTTCACCGCGCTCCGCTGGGCCATCATCGCTGTTCTGCTGGCGGGATTTCTGCGCGCTCCGCGCGGACAGATCAAGCTGTTGATCGGCATCTCGTTAACGATGGGCGCTTTGCACTACGCCCTCATGTACACCGGCTTCAGCCTGAGCAGTGACGTCGCCTCGGTCGCGATAGCCCAGCAACTCAGCGTGCCGTTTGCGACCATCATGGGCGTGGTGTTCCTCAGCGAACGGATCGGCTGGCGTCGTGTGCTGGCCATCACGGTCGCATTCGCGGGCGTCATCGTCATTGGCTTCGATCCGGTCATCTTCGACCACGTGACGGCGCTGATACTGGTGGCGGCGGCGGCCTCGATGTTCGCGGTCGGCAACATCCTGATCAAACGTACCGAAGGACTCTCGACCTGGTCCATCCAGGCGTGGATGGCGGTCATGAGCGCCCCGCAGCTGTTGGTGCTGTCCCTTCTGCTCGAGGAGGGTCAGTGGCACGCGCTCGTCAACCCCAACCCGACGGGGCTGTGGGCGCTGTCGTACGCGGTCGTCGGCACTTCCCTCATTGGTGTTGGGGGTTGGTACTATCTTTTGCAGCGCTATCCGGTCTCCCTGATATCGCCGCTTGGTCTGTTGACTCCGGTCTTTGGCATCGTTGCCGGTGTGGTCTTCATGGGAGACAGCTTGTCCCCCGAGCTGATCGGCGGCGGGGCGCTGACGCTTGCCGGCGTCGGCTTCATCCTGGTGCGCGCGACGCGCCGCCGATCGGTGCCGGCCGAAGCGGAACCGGTAGCGCGCGAAACCTGAGGGCGCGAGCGTGGGGCCACACAATCGGCCATCGCCCAACCACAGTGTCCGCCCGCGGGCCGTCGACATGCTCATTCTGCACTACACGGGCATGGTGAGTTGTGCGGCCGCGCTTGAGCGCCTTTGTGATCCGACCGCCAAGGTCAGCGCGCATTATTTGGTCGATGAGGACGGAACCTCGTATCGGATGGTGCCCGAAGAGCGGTGCGCCTGGCATGCGGGGCGCGCGAGCTGGCACGGGGATACCGACATCAACGAGCGATCCATCGGTATCGAACTCGTCAACCCGGGCCACGAGTTCGGGTACCGCGCGTTTCCCGAGGTGCAGATGACCGCAATGACCGCGCTGGCCCAGGACATCGTGGTGCGCCATTCGATCCCGTCGGCGCGGGTTCTCGGTCATGCCGATGTGGCGCCCGAGCGCCGGGCCGATCCTGGTGAGTTGTTCGATTGGCGAGGACTCGCCTCCGCCGGCATCGGCCTATGGCCTGAAGCATCGGCAGCTCAACCCGCAGGGGACGGCGATATCGGCGACGTTCAGCGGCAGCTGT
>CBDFKF010000001.1:0-207590 GCA_965248765.1 Alphaproteobacteria bacterium | reverse complement strand
CAAGGTGCACCTCCTCGGCCATTCCTGGGGCGGCTGGCTCGGCATCGAATACAGCCTCACCCACCACGATAACCTGAAGACCGTGATGCTCGGGGACACCTGCGGTGACATGCCGCATTTGATCAGCGAGCTCGATCGCCACCGCGCCGCCCTCGGGCCCGAGACCGTCGCCATGATGCAGCGGCACGAAGCCGAGGGCACCTTGGACCACCCCGAGTACGCGGCGGTCATCACGCTCCTCAACTACCGGCACGTCTGCCGCCTGCAGAAATGGCCGCCCCCGCTCGCCCGCTCGATCGACGGCTGGAACATGCAGCCCTACGAGACCATGCAGGGGCCGAACGAGTTTCTCTACACCGGCAACCTCAAGGACTGGAACCGGATTCCCGATATGCACCGAATCACCTGCCCGGTGCTGATAACGGTCGGCAAGTACGATGAGCTCACCCCCGCGTGCGCGATGCGCATGAAGGACGCCTTGCCCAATGCCGAGCTCAAGGTGTACGAGAACAGCTCACACTCGCCGTTCTACGAGGAACCCGAGGCGTACTATCCGGTGCTCACCGACTTCCTCGCCCGCCACCGTGGCGGGGCCTAGCGGTCCTTCGAGACGCAGCCCTTCGGACCGCTCCTCAGGATGATAATTCCTTAAAGTTCAATAGCTTACTTCATGCAGAGGAGGCGCGAAGCGCCGTCTCGAAGCATGAACGTTGTCGCGTTCAGTCCAGCACGTCGCCGAGGAATCGCGCCAAGATCGGATCGAACTGCCCAGGCGCCTCCCAGAACGGCGCGTGGCCGAGGCCGTCGAGCAGATGGACTTTGCCTTCCCACAGGTTGGCGTAGGCGATCGTCTCGAGGTAGGCGTTGTTGACGTAGGGCTCGGCGCCGCCACTCACGTTGGCGAGCGGCACGGTCGAGGTCTCGACGATCGTCCGCTGATTGTCGCCAACACCGCCGCCGAAAGATGAGAACATGATGCGCCGCGCCCGCCCGTCGCATCGCCTCACTGCGTCCAGCAGGAAAGGCTCGAACGGTGCGTTCATGCCGCACGTATTGTGGGCGAAGCTGTCCGCCTCGGCATCGCTGAACACCTCCTGGCCGGCGAGGTGCATGTGCGGATTGGGCAAAAACCCTTCTCCCAGATCGTCGGGGCCGACCGGCGGCGTGCCGGTGATCATCAGTCCTTTGAGGCCGGGAAAGCGGCTGATGACCTCGAGCCCGATATGGCCGCCGAGCGACCAGCCGAGCACCGCAGCGCTATCAACCTCGCACGCCTTCAGTACCTCGACAGCGACCTCGGCGTAGCCCGGCATGGTGTAGGTGTGCTCGGGCTCAGGCGCATCCTCCGAGGCGCCATGGCCGGGCAGGTCCAGCGCGATCATCCGGTACCGTCGACCGAGCTCGCCCTCGAGCTGGTTGCGGAACACCTCCTTGCACGAGGAGTTGCCATGGATCAGTAAACCGCCGGACCGGTGCCCTCGCTCTCGGCGATGGCGATGGCACAACAGCTCGTGGGGACGGTGCGGGTGGTGGTCGCCATGTCAGAACTTCCCGTGCTTGAGGTAGGCCTCTTGCGGATCGAGGCCCTCGAGGATCGCCTTGCGCACCAGATTCTCGGCGGCCATCGCCTCCTCGGTCTTGGTCACCAGCTCGCCGGCCTGTGCCTCCGGCATGACGATGACACCGTCGCGGTCGGCGATCAGGTAATCCCCCGTGTGGATCTCGGTCGCGCCGATGCGGATCGGCTCGCCGAACGTCTCAGGCAGCCACACCCCGACGATGTCGCGCGGCGTGAAGTACCGGCAGAACACCGGGAAGCCCGTGCTGATCAGGAACTTGGCATCGCGGCAGCCGCCATCGACGACGTAGCCGCGCACACCCCTATACTGCAGCGTCTCCCCCGAGAGCTCGCCCATGTGGGCGATCGTTGAATCATTGGGCTGGCACACGATGACGTGATCGCTCGGTGCCTTGGAGAGGAGGCCGGTCCAGCCCAGCAGCGTCTGGTGCGGATCGCGACCCGGCTCGATCGAGCCGTTGACCGTCCACACCGGCCCCGCCAGCGTCGCTTCCGGGATCAGCGGCCGAATCTCAGGCGGCAGGACGAAGTCGGCGAGGCCCGCTGCCCGCATGACGTCATGCACCGCGCCGGTGTAGCAGCGTTCCAGGCGATCGGCGAGATCCGTATCGACGGCCATGACCGTTCTTCCGCCTTAGCCGTCGCCGGGGCGCCGCCACCACTCGAAGTTGCCGCAGACGCTGATCGATTGGCCAGAGATGTGGCGGCCCGGTCCGGAGCACAGGTAAAGCGCCATGTCGGCGATCTCCTGCTGGGTGACCATGGTGCGCATCGACACTTGGCTGAGGGCCCGCGGCAACAGCTCGTCATAGGTAATGCCGGCTGCCGCCGCTTGCTTTTCGAGCACGTTTTGCAGGCGCGGCCCGTCCACCATGCCCGGTAGGATGGCGTTGACGCTGATGTTGTCGGGCCCGAGCTCGTAGGCTGCCTCCATGGTGAAACCGCAGACCGCGTGCTTCGAAGTGGTATAGGGCGCCCGCAGCGGCATCGGTACCCGCCCCGAGACCGATGACAGGTTCACGATGGCCCCGCCGCCTGCCGCCACCAGCGGCGCCACCGCGCGGCGGGCGCAGTAGAACTGGCCGTTGACGTTGACGGCGATCGTCTCGTCCCACTCCGCGGGCGTGATGTCCGCGAAGCGCTTGGTCGGACCGGCGATGCCAGCGTTGTTGATGAGGATGTCGAGCCCGCCCAGGCTTTCGAGCGCTTCGTCGAACAGCCGGTCCACCTGCGTGGCATCGGAGACATCGGCCTTGGTCGCCCCGATGTCCGGTCGTTTGCTCCGTACATCGTCGAGCGCCGCTCCGTCGATATCGCAGACGTACACCTTGGCACCATGATCGGCGAAGGTCTCGGCGATCACCCGGCCGATGCCGGCGCCACCGGCAGTGATGATCGCGCGCTTGCCGTTGAGTGTGATGTCCATCGCGCTCGCTTCTTCCAGCCTCAGCCCGCGGTCGGTTGCAGGCTGAGGCTGCCCGAAGGCATCGCCGTCGCCGTGGCGCCCGGGTAGATGACCACCGTGGTGAAGGACGACTCGACGATCGCGGGACCTGGGAGCGCCTCGCCGACCTTGAGCGCCTCAAAGTGGCGCACCTGGGCCTCGGCATAGCCGGTGCCGGGGAAGTAGGCCCGGCGTTGGGGCGGCAGCTCGTGCCGTTCGGCGCGGTGGACGATGTTGCCGGCCGCGGGCTCGCGGATGCGACAGCGGACGGTCGCGCTCCAGCCGACGACCTCGATCTCGGAGCTTGGATCGGAGATGGCGAACACATCCTCGTGGGTGCGGTGAAAGTTCTCGACCAGCGCCCTGACGTCATCATCGGTGTCGAACCGCGCCTTGGGCAACTGGATCGCGATCTCCCACACCTGGTGCGGATAGCGCGCCTCAGCCGTGAACTCGATGTGACTCTCGATCGATCCGCTGCCGGGGCCGTCGATGAACCCTTGGCAGCGCTGCTCGAGGCCGCCGAGCACCTCGTTGACGGCCTCGCGTTCGAAACGATCGCTGACCGTGAAGAAGGTCGCGAGGTACTGTGCGGAAAGCTCCGACATCAGCGCTCCGGCGGCGCTGAGGGCCGCCCCGACCTCGGGAATAACCACACGTTTGCAGCCGAGCCGCCGCGCGATCAACACAGAGTTAAGGCCCGCAGCACCGCCGCCGCCGATCAGGCACGCGGACGCCGGGTCGATCCCCTGGTTGACCGTGATGTCTTCGATCGCGTGCACCATGTTCTCGGTGGCGAGATCGATGATCGCCGCCGCGCCATCCTCGAGGCTGATGTCGAGCGGGCTCGCCACCTTCTCGCTGATCGCCGCCGCCGCCGCGTCAGGATCGACCGCCATCGCGCCGCCGAGGAAGTAGTTGGGATCGAGGTACCCGAGGACGAGCGAGGCATCGGTGACGGTCGGCTCCGTACCACCGGTGCCGTAGCACACCGGTCCGGGCACGGCGCCGGCGCTTTGCGGCCCGACGTGCAGCATGCCGCCGCCATCGACCCAGGCGATCGAGCCGCCGCCGGCGCCGATGCTCTTGACGTCGACCGAGGGAAAGCCGGTCATATGGCCGCGATACGGCTGGCCGATCCAAGTCTCGCGAGTCCACGGGATGCGGCCCCGCCGCACCAGGCTCACATCGTAGGTCGTGCCCCCGGTATCGGCGACGATGGCGGTGTCCATCCCGGTATCGGTATCGGCGAAGTAGCGCCCGGCAACCGGCGCCATGGCCGGTCCCGAGTTGATCGAGTGGATGGGGGTGCGGGCGATGTCGATGGCATCCATCACCCCACCCTGGGAGGTCACCGCCAGCACCCGCCCTGCGAAACCGGCCGCGCGCAGGCGATCGGTGAGATCCGTCATGTAGGCGCCCATCAACGGCTTGAGCGAGGCGTCTATACAGGTTGACGAGGCCCGCCGGTATTCGCGGATAGAGGGGTTGAGCTGATGCGAGAGCGTGTAGGGGACACCCGGCAAGTGCTGGGCCAACAGCTCGCCGACCTGCAGCTCGTGGTCGGGATTGACCACCGACCACAGGAAGCAGACGCCGACCGCCTCGATCTTCTTCCCCTTGAGCTGCCCGACGATCTCGACCACCGCCGCCTCGTTCAACGGGTCACGGATCGAGCCGTCGGCCATGACCCGCTCCGGCACCTCGTAGGTCAACGAGCGCGGAACGTAGGGCTCGGGGTAGGGCACCGTGAAGTTGAAGGGTTCGATCCGGCCGCCCTCGCGGAAGACCAGGATGTCGGGATGCCCCTCAGTCGTCAGGAACGCGGTCTTGGCCGTGGTCTGGGTGATGATCGCGTTGATCGCGCGCGTCGTGCCGTGGATGAAGAGGTCGCCCTCGGCCAACAGCGCCTCGCGGCCGATCCCGCGGTCCTTGGCTGCCACATCCAGGCTGTCGATGACACCGACGATGGGATCATCCGGAGTCGTCTGCGTCTTGTACATGCGGATGCGGCCATCATCGTCCTCGACGATGAGGTCAGTGAACGTACCGCCGGTATCCACCGCGAATCGCACGCTGTTACTCCTTCCGGGCGGGTGCGGCTTGCGTTCCCTCGCCCGCATCCAGCAGGGCGAATCGTCGAAGCCCATCGTCAATATGTTCGCCCGGAGCCTCCCGACCGCGGGCGGCGTATATTGCCAGGAGATCGATCGCCCTGTACAGGCGGACCGGCCGTGAGGCGACAGAGAGCGGCGCGCCGTTCGCCTTGTTTGCTATGATCGCGCGCATCATCGGGGGACCGCCATGACCGACGAGTTGAATCGCGACGAGCTCATTAGCCTACTCGACCGGCTCGGCAGCCCGGGCGATGAAGAGGTGCTCGAAGCCGCCCGCACCATCCACCAGCGCCTCAGCGGTGCCGGCGCAAACTGGGACGCGCTCCTCGTCCCGGAAGGCGCGGACGAGGAAGTCGATGACGAGGACGAGCCCGACGTCGACGATGAGGACGACGAGGACGACGCCTACGACGACGACACGAGCGACGAGGATGACGAGGACGAGCCCGACATCGACGATGAGGTCGACGGGAACGACGAAGGCGCGGCGCCGCCAGCCGAGGGTGACCATGCCGAGGCGCGCTCGCTGATCGACAAGCTGCTCGCGCGTTCGGGCCTTGGCGAGGCGACCCGTGAGGAGCTCGAGGGCTACAAGAAGGACATCGCCGAGGGCGAGTTCGACGACGGCGACCTCCGCTATTTGCGGGCGATGAGCAAGCGCCTGTCGAAGCGCTGAGGACCGCGCTCGATGGGATCGCCGGCAGGGTCAGCCGCCGTCACCCGCTTTGCCCCCAGCCCCAACGGTTATCTCCACCTCGGACATGCCTACGCGGCTCTCTTTGCTGCCGAGGCGGCGAACGGCGGTCGCTTTCTCCTGCGCATCGAGGACATCGACACAAGTCGCAGCCGGCCGGCGTTCGAGGCCGCGATCTTCGCGGACTTGGCTTGGCTCGGGCTCTCCTGGGAAGCGCCGGTGCGCCGCCAGTCCGAGCACATGGCTGACTACGCCGCCGCGCTCGCCCGGCTCGAGGACAGGGAGCTCGTGTACCCCTGCTTCTGCACGCGTCGCCAGATCCGCGAGGAGATCGCTCGCGCCGGTATCGCGCCGCACGGCACCGACGGGCCGCGCTATCCCGGCACCTGCCGTCGCCTCGCTGCGCCCGAGCGTGACTCCCGGCGGCGGACGGGCGAGCCGTTCGCGCTGCGCCTGGACATGGCGGCCGCGGAGGCCCGCGCCGGCATCATGACCTGGTTCGACGATACCACCGGGGCGCGACGGCCGGCGGCGCCCGGCCAACACGGCGATATCGTCCTCGCCGGCAAAGAGGTGCCGACGAGCTATCACCTCAGCGTCACCGTTGACGATGCCCTTCAGGGCATCACCCTGGTTACCCGCGGGCTTGACCTGGAGCCGGCAACCGATATCCACCGTCTGTTGCAGGCGGTGCTCGACCTGCCGAGTCCCGGCTACCGTCACCACCGCCTGCTCACCGACCCGACGGGCAAGCGCTTCGCCAAGCGCGATTCAGCGGTGACGATCCGCGCTTTGCGCGCCGCCGGCCGCGAGCCCGGCGAGGTGCGCACCATGGCACTCACGGGTGCATTCGGCGACAATGCGCCCACCATGGAAGCAGCCGTGGAGCAACGCCCATGAAGGTGATGGTGCTGGGAGCCGGCGTCATCGGGACCATGACCGCCTATTACCTGGCCAAGCGCGGACATGAGGTCGAGGTGGTTGAGCGCCACGGCGATGTCGCCCAGGAGGCGAGCTTTGCCAACGGCGGCATCGTCCACGCCAGCGAGGTCATGCCGTGGTCGCAACCGGGCATGCCGGGCAATATTCTTCGGTGGCTGGGCAAGGAGGATGCGCCGGTGCTCGTGCGCTACGGCGCCATCCCGCGGATGTGGCGCTGGGGGCTCGATTTCCTCAGGAACTGCACCGCCGAACGTTTCCGCGCCAACACGCTCGCCAACCTCCGGCTCGCCCTCCTCAGCCAGCAATCCTTTGCCGAGGTGCGCGCCGAGGTCGGCCACGATTACGACCTCAACACCGAGGGCTGCCTGAAGATCTACACCAGCGCCGAATCGCTCGACGCCGCAGCGCGGCTGAGCGATTCGATGCGCGAATACGGCATGTCGTTCGAGGTGCTCGACCGCGCCGGCTGTGTTGAGCGCGAGCCGGCGCTGCGCTCGACTGCCGATACGCTTGCCGGTGGCATCCACTTTCCAGGCGATGAGCTCGGCGATTCCTACATGTTTACCAAGGGCGTTGCGGACTACTGTGTACGCCAGGGCGTGCGCTTTCACACGGATACGAACATCGAGCGCCTCGAGACCAGCGGCGGCGAGATCGCCGGCGTCCAGACCAGTCGCGGACTGCTGAGCGCCGAGCGGTACGTCTTGGCCATGGGGAGCTACTCCCCGCTCGTCCTGCGGCCCTTGGGTATCCGCGTGCCGATCTATCCGGTCAAAGGGGTCTCGATCACCATGCCGGTCGCCGGCTGGAACGATCCGTTGCGCATGCCGATGATCGACGAAGGCCGCCTGTTCGGCCTGGTCCCGCTTGGCGATCGCGTACGCGCGGCCGGTTCGGCCGAGGTCGCGTCCTACGACATGACACCTGACCGGGTGCGCTGTCAGGCGATCATCGACAACGTCATCTCGGTGTTCCCCGGCTTTGCCAACTGTTACGACCCCAAGACGGCGCGCTTCTGGGCGGGCCTGCGGCCGGTGACGCCGAGCGGCACGCCGATGCTCGGTCATACGCCGATCCGCAATCTTTTCATCAATGCCGGCCACTGCCACCAAGGCTGGACGCTCTCTTGCGGTTCGGGCCGGGTGGTGGCCGACATCGTCGATGGGCGCGAGGCCGAGATCGATCTCACCGGCCTAACGCTCGACCGTCTGCACTAAACGCGCCGCCTGGCGCGCCGCCTCAACCCCTAAGGAGGAGCCATGGACCGCGAACGGCACGATCTCGGACTCGATATTCGCAAGGAGGTGGTGGGCGCTACCTACGTCGAGAAGGCCACCGCCGCGGCCGGCGACTTCGGCGCCGAGTTCCAGGAAATGGTCAACGAGTACTGCTGGGGCAACATCTGGGGCCGGGGTGTCTTGAGTCGGCGCGAACGCAGCATCCTCGTCCTTGGCATGACCGCGGCGCTTGGCCGCACGCCGGAGTTCGAGACCCACTTTCGCGGCGCGGTGCGCAACGGTATGAGCCTCGAGGAGCTGAAGCAGGTTCTCCTGCAAATCGCCGTCTATTGCGGCGTCCCGGCCGGCGTTGAGAGCTTCCGTGCTGCCGCCCGGGCGATCGAGCGCATGGAGGCCGAGACCGAGGAGGCCTGAGCGGTGAGCGCAGTAGGCTTCATCGGCCTCGGCAACATGGGCCGGCCGATGGCCAACAACCTGGCTAGGGCCGGCCACGATCTGATCGTGTTCGATGCCGCTGGCAGCGACGAGCGGGCACCGGCCGCCGCGCGCACCGGCAACTCGGTCGCCGAGGTGGCGGCCGCCGCTGAGATCATCTGTCTCAGTCTTCCGGGTGGCCCCGAGGTCCTCGATGTCACTGATACGCTGACTGCCACCACGCCCCGTGCCGCCCGCACCGTCATCGACCTCTCGACCACCGGCATGGCGGCGGCGGCCGAAGCCCACGCTCGGCTGCACCGCGCCGGTGTCGAGTTTGCCGATGCGCCGGTATCGGGCGGCACCGCCGGTGCCGCGGCCGGCACCGTCGCCGTCATGGTCGCGGCCGAGCCCGACCTGTTCGACAGGCTGGCGCCGCTGCTGGGGGCGATCGGGCGCCCGTTTCACGTCGGCCGTGAAGCCGGCCAGGGCCAGGCGATGAAGCTCCTCAACAACTTCCTCTCCGGCACGGCGATGGCGGCGACAAGCGAGGCCATCGCCTTCGGGATCAGCCAGGGTCTGGAGCCCGCGCTGATGCTCGAGGTGCTCAATGCCTCGACCGGGCGCAACACGGCGACCGCCGACAAGTTCCCGAATCGCATCCTGCCGGGCCGCTACGATGCAGGCTTTGCCGCCACGCTCATGAGCAAGGACCTCGGGCTTTATCTCGAAGGGGTGCGCAACGCCGGGACGAGCGCGGAGGTCGGTGGCTGTATCGCCGAGATCTGGGGGCGCTTTCTCGCCGCCGAGCCGGACGCCGATTTCACCCGCATCTACCCCTTCCTCAGCGCCAAGTGAGTGCTGCTGACCTCGCCGATACATCCTTGAGCGGGGCCGAAATCACCTCGCTCGCGGCAGGTGTTCACATGCTTTTGCGACGCCAGCGCAGCGCGGCACTGCGGCCTTTCCTACACGACTGGCCGAATGAGCCGGCGATACGCCGCACGCACTCGTCCAAACGCTTGCCCGTGCTCGACTGGGCGGGCGAGGCGGTGACCGTGCCTGTGCCTGTGCCTGCGCCTGCGCCTGCGACCGCGCCGCTGGTCCGGGCCTTCGCCGCGTGCATGGAGCGGCTGGCCTGGGCGCAGAGCTATACCGAAGACGAAGTGGATCGGTCCTTTCTCGACCGCTACGGATGGTCGGAGCTGATCGGCATGCGCGGCCCCATCCCCGGCGACCGTCTCGCCTGCGGCTTCCTCCTCCTCGGCCCCGAGACCACCTATCCCGATCACCACCACGCTGCCGAAGAGGTCTATCTCGTCCTGTCCGGCACCGCGTTCTGGCGACGCGGCGTGGAGCCCTGGCAGGAACGGGGGCCAGGCGCGCCGGTGCACCACGCGCCCTCGATGTCACATGCGATGCGTACGGCGGTCGAGCCGCTGTTGGCGCTCTATCTTTGGCGGGGCGGCGACCTCACCGAAAAATCAATCCTGAGCTAACGGCTGGCGCAGCGCTGCAACGGGCGATGTAGCCCCATCGACATTCCGCCCAACATATGAATATATGTTCATATGTTGTTGTCCAGGCAGCGCGAGGAATCGGTCCAAACCTGTTGCAGTACGGCCACGCTCTCCGGGTTTAGCGCGCCCGGTGTGCGGCGCGTGCTCGT
Source organism: Alphaproteobacteria bacterium (assembly GCA_965248765.1). GTDB lineage: Bacteria > Pseudomonadota > Alphaproteobacteria > VGEJ01 > VGEJ01 > CBDFKF01. The sequence continues at coordinate 197,493 of CBDFKF010000001.1, read as the reverse complement.
CATCGCGCCCGTACTCAACGCCGCGATGTTCGTGTTCGAGATGGCGGCCGGCCTCAGCGCCGATTCGGTGGCGCTGCAGGCCGATACGCTCGACTTCCTCGGCGATGCGCTGACCTACGGCATCAGCCTCGCCGTCCTCGGCATGAGCCTCGCCCACCGCGCCACCGCGGCGCTTGTCAAAGGCATCGCGATGGCGCTGTTCGGCACCTGGGTGCTCGGCAGTGCGGCCCATGCCGCCTGGACCCAACCGCTCCCCGTGCCTGAGGTCATGGGCGCCACCGGGATACTTGCGCTCGTCGTCAACCTCAGCGTCGCCGCGCTCCTCTACCGCTATCGCGGCGGCGATTCCAACATGCGCTCGGTGTGGCTGTGCAGCCGCAACGATGCCATCGGCAATCTCGCCGTCGTCGTCGCCGCCCTCGGAGTGTTGGGCACCGGCACGGTGTGGCCCGACCTTGCGGTCGCCGCCATCATGGCCGGCCTGGCGCTGTTCGCTTCCGCGCAGGTGGTGCGCCGCGCCCTGGCCGAGCGCCGTACCAGCCTGGTCGCCGCCGAATAGGGCACAGCCCCCGCCGAACCGCGTGCCGATCAGCTAGCGGCGGTCCCGCGGATCAACTCGATGATGCCGGAGAAATCGCGCGCGCCCTGGCCGGTACCGTCGAACAGCGCGTAGAGCGCGGCGGCACCGGCACCGAGCGGAGTGGCAGCACCCGCCTTCTGTGCCGCATCCTGGGCGAGCCGCAAGTCCTTGAGCATCATCGCGGCGGTAAACCCCGCCTGATAGTCGCGATTGGCCGGCGAGGTCGGCACCGGCCCCGGCACCGGACAATAGGTGGTGAGCGCCCAGCACTGGCCCGAGGCGGTGGAGACGATGTCGAACAGCTTCTGGTGATCGAGGCCTAAGCGTTCGGCCAGCACGAAGGCCTCCGAGACCCCGATCATCGAGACGGCGAGGATCATGTTATTGCAGATCTTGGCGGCCTGGCCGTTGCCGGCCCCACCGGCATGCACGATAGTCTTGCCCATTGCCTGGAGGATCGGCTCGGCCCGTGCGAACGCGGCTTCCGCACCGCCGACCATGAAGGTGAGGCCCGCCGCCTCGGCACCGGCCACGCCGCCCGAGACCGGCGCATCGACCACGGCGAGGCCGCGCGCGGTGGCCGCGGCGCTGACCTCGCGCGCCGTCGCCACATCGATCGTCGAGCAGTCGATCAGCAGCGTCTCGCCGCCCACGGCATCCAAGATACCGCCGTCGCCGAGATAGACCTCGCGCACCTGCGGGCCCGCCGGCAGCATGGTGATCGCGATGTCGACACCGGCGACGGCATCTTGCGCCGAGGCCGCCGCCGGCACTCCCGCGGCCTCCGCCGCACTGGCAACGATGTCGAACGCACGGATCGTGTGGCCAGCAGCCGCCAGGTTGCGGACCATCGGCTTGCCCATGTTGCCCAGTCCGATGAAACCGATCTCCGTCATCGTCCCCTCCCTAACCGCCCAAGTCCTCGAGGTTGAGCTCGTCTTCGCCCAGGTTCTCGAAGTAGTGATCGAGATCGTCGCCCGTGACCGCATCGAGGCTCGCCGGCTGCCACATCGGCGCCCGGTCCTTGTCGATGACCGCGGCCCGGATACCTTCGTAGAAATCGTGCCCCCGCATGAAGCGGCGCACCAATCGGTATTCGAGGCGCATGCAATCATCGAAGGAGAGGTCCCGCCCTTCGCGAAGCTGGCGGAACGTCACCTTCAGGCTGGTCGGCGACTTGGCGTGGATAATTTCCGCGATCCTCTCGGCCCACGGGCTCGGATCACGCGCCAGCGGACCGAGGATGGCCTCGACCGAGTCCTTACCGAACAACGCATCGATGTCGCGGGTGAGCCGCCGCAGCATCGGGTTCTCGTTCTCGGTCGCCGCTGCGTTGTCGCGCAGAATATCGTCGATGGCGCCAGGATCGGCCGCCAGCGCCTCCGCGACGGCATCGAGCTGATCCGATGACACGTGATGGGTAGCGATGCCGGCGAACAGCATATCGGCCGCCCGCAGCCGCTCGCCGGTCAGGCCCAGAAAAAGACCAATCTCGCCAGGGCACCGCGGCAAGAAATAGGTGCCACCGACGTCCGGGAACAGGCCGATGCCGGTCTCCGGCATCGCGAACAACGCCTTTTCGCTCACCACCCGGTGCGAGCCGTGGACCGAGACGCCGCCGCCGCCGCCCATCACGATCCCGTCGATCAGCGCGACGTATGGCTTCGTGAAGTGCTTGATGTAGGCGTTGAGCCGATACTCATCCCAATAAAAGCGGTAAGACCACGCCAAGTCGGTCGCGCGCGCGCGGTAGAGCGCGTGAATGTCACCACCGGCGCAAAAAGCGCGCTCGCCGGCCCCGCGCACCACCACTGCGCCGACCGCCGCATCGGCCTCCCAGCGCCGCAGCATCGCGTGCATGGCGAGGCTCATCTCGTGGGTAAGGGCATTGAGCGCGTCCGGACGGTTGAGCGTGATCAGGCCGATCCCGCCTTGCCGCTCGAATAGAATGTCGGTTTCGGCCACGCGCCTGCTCACGCGTCCAGCAGCTTGCGGGCGATGATCACCCGCATGATCTCGTTCGTCCCTTCGAGGATCTGATGGACTCGCACGTCGCGCAGGTAGCGCTCGATCGGGAAATCGCGGAGGTACCCATAGCCGCCGTGTATCTGCAGGGCCTCGTTGACCACGGCGAAGCCGACGTCGGTCGCGAACCGTTTCGCCATCGCCGCCTGCAGCGTCGCCTCGGCCGCATCCGTATCCACCGCGCGAGCCGCCCGCCATAGCAACAGGCGCGCGGCCTCGAGCTCGGTCGCCATATCGGCGAGCTTGAATTGCAACGCCTGGAATTCGGCCAGCTTGCGCCCGAACTGCTCGCGACCTTTCAGGTAATCGGTCGCTGCCGTCAGGCACGCGCGCCCGGCGCCTAGCGAACACGCACCGATGTTGAGGCGGCCGCCGTCCAGCCCCTGCATGGCAATCTTGAAGCCATCGCCCTCGGCGGCGATCCGGTTCGCGACCGGCACCCGGCAATCGCTGAAAGTCACCATCGTCGTCGGCTGGCTGTGCCAACCGAGCTTCTTCTCACGCCGGCCGAAGCTCAGTCCCGGCGTCCCGTCCTCAACAACGACGCACGAGATGCCGCCTGCGCCCGCCGCGCCGGTGCGCACCATGCAGACGTACAAGCCCGATGCCGAACCGCCGGAGGTGAAGGCCTTGGTCCCGTTGAGGACGTAATGATCCCCGTCGCGCTCAGCCTTTGTTTTGAGCGCCGCGGCATCCGAGCCGGCGCCGGGCTCGGTCAGGCAATAGCTCGCGAAGCTCTCCATGCTGCAAAGTTGCGGCAGCCATTTGTTGCGCTGTGTCGAATCGCCGAAGCGATCGATCATCCACGCCGCCATGTTATGGATAGAGATGTAGGCAGCGGTCGAGGTGCAGCCGCCGGCCAACTCTTCCAAGATCAGCGTGGAATCGAGCCGGCTGAGCCCCGCGCCGCCGACGTCCTCGCCGATATAGATGCCGGCGAAGCCGAGCGCCGCGGCGGCCCGCAAGGCCTCCTCCGGAAAGATCTCGTTCTCGTCCCATTCGGCGGCATGGGGCGCCAGCTTGTCGGCCGCGAAGTCGCGCGCCAGCGCCTGGAAGGCGCGCTGTTCTTCAGAGAGCTCGAAGTCCATCAGTGCCGGTCGCGGCGCTGGTGGCGAACGCCATCAGACATCGTCGATTCTCAGCGGTGGCGGAAGTCAGGCTTCCGCTTCTCGACGAAGGCGGCCATGCCTTCGGCACGGTCCTCGGTGGCGAACGTCAGGTAGAACAACCGCCGCTCGAACCGGGCCCCCTCGGCGAGCGTCGTCTCATAGGCCCGGTTGATCGCCTCCTTGGCCATCATGACGCTGGGGCGCGAGAACTCGGCGATCGTTGTCGCTGCCTCTAGCGCCTCATCGATCAGCTTATCCGCGGGCACGACTCGGCTGACCAGCCCGGCTCGCTCAGCCTCTTCGGCGTCCATCAAGCGTCCGGTCAGGATCATCTCCATGGCCTTCGATTTGCCGACGAAGCGGGTGAGCCGCTGAGAGCCGCCGGCGCCGGGTATGGTGCCAATGCGTATCTCGGGTTGGCCGAACTTGGCGGTGTCCGCGGCCAGGATGAAATCGCACATCATCGCGATTTCACAGCCACCGCCGAGCGCCACGCCGGCAACGGCGGCGATGACCGGCTTGCGACACTGGGCGATGCGCTCCCAGCGGCTGATGAACTCCCCGCTGTATACGTCGATGGCGGTACGATCCCGCATTTCTTTGATGTCGGCGCCGGCCGCGAACGCCCGCTCGTTGCCGGTCAGGACCATCGCGCCGATCGCGTCCGAGGCTTCGAACTCGTCGAGCGCCTGCGACACCTCGTCGATCAGCACCGCGTTGAGCGCGTTCAGCACCTCGGGCCGGTTGAGACGGATCAGGCCGATCGGCCCATGCGTTTCGCAGACGATCGTCTCATAGGCCATTTGCGCCTCCCCTTCCCGCCCAATCTGGTGCCGATCGAGCTTAGCGGCGGGCTGGGCGCGTGAACAGGGCCGAGCACCTGAACGCGAGCGAGGGTTTGTGTGGGCGACCGGCGCGGCTCTCGGCTAAAGTGGCGGCGCCCTCCCGTCGGACCCGCTTCGCCCAGGCATATGTTCCTCGACCGCCGTCTCTGGCCGTTCACCGCTGGCGTCAGGCTGCGCATCGGCGTGAGCGTGCTCCTCGGCCTTGCCTCGACCGCAGCCGGGGTGGGGCGCTTGGCGCTCCTCGGTTGGCTTCTCGGTGCCGTCTTTTCTGGCGCCACCCTTGCCGAGCTCACCTGGCCGTTCGTCGGCGTGGCGGGAGTCATGGTGCTGCGTGGGCTCTTGGAATACGCCCGCGCCATGCACGCTCACCACACCTCGGCGGTGGTGCAGTTCCATCTCCGCACGTTGCTGTACGACCAGGTAGTCGCGCTCGGGCCCGCGCACTTCGGTCTGCAACGGACCGGCGATGTGATGCTCTCGATCATCGATGGGGTCGAGCAGCTCGAAACCTACTTCGGCCAGTATTTGCCCCAGCTCTGCGTCGCCGCCCTGACACCGCTCGGCATATTCGTGATCGTCGCCTTCCTCGACCTGCCGGTGGCGGCGGTGCTGGTCGGCTTTGCGCTGCTCACGTTGGTCGCACCGGCCGTTTTCGCCCGTTGGGACCAGCGCAACAGCCTCGCTCGCCGCGACGCCTACGGCGCCTTCGGTGCCGAGTTCCTTGACGCGGTCCAGGGGCTCGCCACGCTCAAGGCCTTCGGCCACAGCGCTGCCCGCGCCCGCCTGCTCGCCGACAAGGCTCGGGCGCTGTTCAAAAGCACGATGTGGGTGCTCGCCACCAACACGCTCTCGCGCGGGATCACCGATACCGGCGTCGCGCTGGGCGCCGCCGCCGCGCTGGCCCTCGGCGCCTATCGCGTCGTCGACGGCGCAATGGAGCTGACGGTGCTCCTGATCGTTCTGATGATGGGGATCGAGGTCTTCCGGCCGGTGCGCGATCTGCGCATGCTTCTCCACCAGGGCATGCTCGGGGCCTCGGCAGCCGAAGGCATCCTCGCGCTGCTCGCCGCCGAGCCCGGCGTCCGCGAGGCCGAAGGCGCCGGCGACGAGGACACCGCACTCGAGCCGCGCATCGCCTTCGACGACGTGACCTTCTCCTATCCGGGCGGCGGCGAGCCGGCCCTGGTCGGCTTCAGCCTCGCCGCCGAGCCCGGCCAACGCATCGGTATCGTCGGCGCGAGCGGCGGCGGCAAGTCGACCATCGTCCGCTTGCTCGAGCGTCTCTACGATCCTGACCGTGGCGAGATCCATCTCGGCGGTCGCGATATCGGCGCGCTCGGTCTCGCTGACCTCCGCCGCCACATCGCCGTCGTCAACCAGGACACCTACCTCTTCCACGGCACCGTTGAGGACAACCTGCGCCTCGGCAAACCGGACGCGAGCCAAGCCGAGCTCGAGGCAGCGGCACGGGCGGCCAATGCCCACGAGTTCGTCGAGCGGCTGGCGCAGGGATATCAGACGGTGGTCGGCGAGCGCGGCATCCGGCTCTCCGGCGGCCAGCGCCAGCGCATCGCCATCGCCCGCGCGCTCCTTCGCGATGCCCCGGTCCTGGTGCTGGACGAGGCGCTCTCCTCGATCGATGCCGAGAACGAGGCGGTCATCCAGGAAGCCCTCGAACGCCTCATGCGCGGCCGCACCACCCTGATCATCGCCCACCGGCTCTCCAGCGTGATCGACGCCGACCGCATCTTCGTGCTCGAGGACGGGCAGATGGTCGAGGCCGGCAGCCACCGCGAGCTGATGGCACGGGACGGCATCTACGGGCGTCTGATGGCGGAACAGGCGGCCGAGGAAGATGCCGCCCACGAACCCCTCCTGTTCACGGAATCCCGCGAAGCGGCACCGCCACCTTCCGACGAGCTGCTCGGTCCCGACCCCGCCGCTCAGCTCGAGCCGACCGATGCGATCCTGCGGGCCGAGGGCCTCGGCTGGGGCGGCGCGATTCGCGAGCTGCTTGGCTTCATCGCCCCGTGGCGCGGCCGGCTGAGCCTCGCCTTCCTGTTCGGTATCGCGCGCGTCCTCGCCTTCATCGGTGTCGGCATCTTCGGCGCCCTCATCGTCCTCGCCCTCAAACACGGCGAGCCGTTCGACAACTTGGTCATCGCGCTCGCGATCGTGGCGCCGGCTTCCGGCGTGCTCCACTGGTTCGAATCATGGGTCGCCCATGACATGGCGTTTCGCTTGCTATCCGAGATGCGCATCGCCCTGTTCGCACAGCTCGATCGGCTGGCACCCGCCTATCTCCTGCGCCGGCGCACCGGCGACTTGGTGGCGATGGCGACCCAGGACGTCGAGACCGTCGAGTACTTCTTCGCCCACACCGTGGCGCCCGCCTTCGTCGCCGTCCTGGTGCCCGCCGCCGTGTTGGTCACGCTCCTGGTGTTCGGACCCATCATGGCGCTGGCCCTCGCCCCATTCCTCGTGGTGATCGGGCTGAGCCCATTTCTAGTGCGCGGCCGGCTCGACCGCCTCGGCTCGCGCGCCCGCGAGGCTCTGGGCGAGCTCAACGCCCACGCCGTCGACACGATTCAGGGTCTAGCCGAGATCGTTGTCTTTCAGCATGCAACCGTGCGGGGCGCAGTCTTTGTCGAGCGCATCGCCGCTTACCATCGCACCCGCCTCGCCTTCCTCTCCGACCTCGCTGCCCAGACCTCGCTCCTGGAGGTGGCGACCGGGCTCGGCGGCCTCAGCGTTGTCATTTCCGGGGCCGCGCTGGTCGCCGAGGGCGCGCTCGATGCCGCGGCGCTGCCGCTTCTCGTGCTGCTGGCTATGGCGGCCTTCCTGCCAGTCTCGGAGATCGCCAACATCGGCCGCCAGCTCGCCGACACGCTGGGCGCGACCCGGCGGCTCTACGCCGTCCACCGCGAGGAGGTGAGCGTGACCGACGGCGCAGGTATTGCCGAGCCGGTGCGGCCCCAGCCCATGTCGCTCGCCTTGGATGCGGTGAGCTACTCCTATCGCGGTGGCAACCGGCTCGCGCTCAAGGAGGTGGCCCTCGAAGTCCCGGCCGGATCGACGGTCGCGCTGGTCGGCCCGTCCGGTGCTGGCAAGACCACGATCGCGCACCTGTTCATGCGGTTCTGGGACGCCGATGCCGGGCGCGTGCGCATGGACGGGCACGATCTGCGCGACTACCGGCTGGATCAGCTACGCAGCCGGATCGCGCTGGTCGCCCAGGACACCTATCTCTTCAACGACACGTTGCGGGCCAACGTGCTGATCGCGCGGCCCACCGCATCCGATGCCGAGGTGCAGCAAGTGCTGCGCCGCGCCGCCCTCGAGGACGTCGTGGCGCGCCTGCCCGAGGGCCTCGAGACCCGGGTCGGCGAGCGCGGCGTGCGGCTCTCGGGCGGCCAGCGCCAGCGCGTCGCCATCGCCCGAGCGCTCCTCAAGGATGCGCCTGTTCTCATTCTCGACGAGGCCACCTCCCACCTCGATGCGGTCAACGAGCGGGCGGTGCGCACTGCTCTCGATGCGCTGATGAGCGACCGCACCACCCTGGTGATCGCCCATCGCCTATCGACGGTCCGCAATGCCGACCTGATCGCCGTCCTCGATCGCGGCCGCCTGGTCGAGACCGGTACCCACGAGACACTGCTAGCTCGGCGCGGGCTCTACGCCCACCTCGTGGCCCGTCAACTCGGCGCCCGACTGGTCCCAGCTGCGCAGTAGTACCGGACCGCGCCGCTACTGGCGGCGGCCAGCGCACGCTATAGTCTGGCGTCTCGACTGTGCGTGGGAGGGACCGGGCAATGCGGCCACTGGAGGTCAAAGCGCCGAGGATGCGCGCCAGATCGTCGAGGAGCGGAACCTCGACTACGTCAAGATCGGCTTCGTCGACATCGACGGCATCATCCGCGGCAAGTACATCTCGCGCGTCAAGTTCTTCTCCGCGCTCGAGCACGGCATCCACGCGCTCCGCGACCTCATCAGCTTCGGCATCGACGATGACGTCGTGGAGACCAAGACCACCGGCTGGCACGCCGGCTTTGCCGACGCGCCGATGCGGATCGTGCCGGAGACGTGCCGCGGGGTGCCCTTCGACTTCGATGGTGGCGGGCTGTTCTTCCTGTGCGAGTTCGATGAGGCGACGGAGGCGTACTGCACGCGGTCGCTGGCGCGGCGCATGGTCGGCAAGGCCCGCGCCATGGGCTTCGTCCCCTACGGCGGCTTTGAGTACGAGTTCTTCATGTTCCAGGAAACGCCGCACTCAGTGCGGGAGAAGAACTACCGCGACCTGAATTCACTCACCCCGGGCAACTTCGGCTACTCGGTGCTGCGCGCGACCGTCGCTTCGCCGTTCTACCAGCGCCTCCTGAGCCTGTTCCTGGCCATGGACATGCCGCTCGAAGGCTGCCACGAAGAGGTTGGGCCCGGCGCCATCGAAGCCGCGATCGCCGCCGATGCCGATGTCGCGGTCGCCGATCGGGCGGTCATCTTCAAGACCTTCACCAAGATCGCCGCCCAGCGCGAGAACCTGATCGCGACGTTCATGGCGCGGTGGGATGCGGGTGTCCCCGGGCAGAGCGCCCATCTCCACCTCTCGCTCCGCGACACCGATACCGGCCGGCCCCGCTTCCACTTCGCCGCGGCCGACAAGACGATGAACGCGACGCTGCGCCATTTCCTCGCCGGTCAGCAGGCACTGCTGCCGGAGTTCTTCGCCCTGATCGCTCCCACCATCAACTCGTACCGACGCTTCGCGCCCGGCGCGTGGGCCCCGACCGCGGCAAACTGGGGCATTGAGAACCGGACCTGCGCGCTTCGCGTGATTCCCGGGCCCGCGCCCGAGCACACCCGTATCGAGTTCCGCCCGAGCGGCGCCGACGTCAATCCCTACCTCGCCTATGCACCGGCACTCGGCGCCGGCCTCTATGGCATCGAGCATCGACTGGAACCCTCGCGCGCGACCAAGGGCAATGCCTACGCCAAGTCACCCCCGGTACGGCAGCGCTTTCCCGCTTCACTGACCGAGGCGGCTCAGCGCTTCCGCCGCTCGACCGCCGCGCGCAAGCTGTTTGGCGATGTCTTCGTCGATCACTTCGCGACCACCCGCGAGGCAGAGGCCGCTCGCTTTCGTGACACCGTGACCGACTGGGAGCTCGCCCGCTACTTCGAGATCATTTAGCGCAAGCTGGAAAGTTACGCGCTTCGTCGATCAGCCACGCGGCCGTCGTTGCGCCGCACGCTACCCCACACTGCAGATCGGTCGATGTTCGAAGAGTTGCGGCGCACTTCTCCTTCTCACCCTAGCCGATCTTCTCGGGCGGCGGCATGCCGCTCAGTTCCACCGTCGTCTTGCCCGCCTTCAGGCCCGCGAGCATCTCCTGCTCCTTGGCAATGCGCGCCTGGCAGCGTTCGAGCAGGCCGGCCCGTTGCGCCGGCGTAATCACCACCACCCCGTCATCGTCGGCGACGATCAGGTCCCCGGGATCGACCGCGACGCCACCGCATTGCACCGCGCCGTTGATTTCACCGCCAAAGCCCTTATGGGGGCCGCGTGGCACCGCGCCGCGGGCGAACACCGCGATGCCCGATTCGCGTAGCTCGGCCACGTCGCGCACACCGCCATCGACGACCACGCCGACGATCCCCCGCTGCTTCGCGGCAAACGTCAGGATGCCGCCCCACACCGCGGTGTCGGTGTGACCGCGAGCATCGGCCACCACCACCGCGCCCGGCCACGCCTTGGTCACGGCGTAGTGCAACGGCGCGTTGTCGCCCACCATGCACTGCACCGTCAGCGCTTGCCCGACGCAGGCCATGCCCGGCGCAAGCGGCTTGATCGCGGCCGCCATCGCGCCCGAGCGGTTCAGCTCATCGCTGATTACCGCGGGCGGGATGTTACGCCAGGCGGCGAGTTCCGTATCGGACAGGCGCTCAGCGGGCGCCTCGTTGATGATCAATGCCATGGATGCGGGCTCCTTTCGTCGCTACCGCCGGCAGGTTAGTCTCTCGACCGCGCACTATCGACGCCCGATTGTAGAAAATCGAACAGTGGCCCCATGTCGGATTACCACCTCGCCCAGTTCAACATCGGCCGCATGCGCTACGAGATCGAACATCCGGGGATGGCCGACTTCGTCGCCCGCCTCGACGAGATCAACGCGCTCGCCGACGAAAGCCCCGGCTTCATCTGGCGTCTCGCCGACGACGGGGGCAATGCTACTGCGATACGCCCATACGATGATGACGACATCCTCATCAACATGTCGGTCTGGCGGGGTATCGAGGATCTCCTCGCCTTCGCCTACCGCAGCGACCATGGCGAGCTGCTGCGTGATCGCGGGCGCTGGTTTGAAAAGGCCGACGCCCCCACCCTCGTGATGTGGTGGGTTCCCGCCGGCCACGTCCCGTCGGTCGCCGAAGGAAAGGCCCGGCTCGACGAGCTGCGGCGCATTGGGCCGAGCCCGACAGCCTTCACTTTCAATAGCCGATTTCCCCGGCCAGGCGCCGAGAGCGCCGCTGTCGCCTAGCTCGGCACTTGTCGTCGGCGTATTCTCTCTGTATACCAAGGAGTTACGTCACGATCGACAGAATGCGTAGCAACACAGCACCGTAAGGCTGTGTCCGCGCTCAGCTATGGCATGCTCCCGTCGTCGATACGCGGGTTTATGATCCGGTACACCGCGGGTGACGCATTGAGACCGTTGTGCGGCAATGTCCCACGACACCCGCACGCCGGCGGCAACCGTCGCCGCTTTATACCGTCTTTGTCGCGGCCGTCGGTTGTACCAATCGCACAGTGATTCTACCAGGATCTGGCGCTCGGCGAGGCCCGCACCGTCACTTTCGACTACACAGCAACCGACAGCCATGGCGCCGAGATCACGGTCACCGGCGTCAACGATGCGCCTACCGTCGCGGTGGTCGCCGTTAGCGATGCCGATGAGGACAACGCCATCACCCGGTCCTTTGGCGGCGACGATGTTGACTCCGACGACGACACCGCGAGCCTGAGCTATTCGATCGTCGACGATCTCGCGCCGGGCGACGGCTCGGTCGTCACCAACCCGGACGGCACCTTCACGTTCAATCCCGGCGCCGATTTTGACGACCTCGCCCCGGGCGAGAGCCGCCAAGTCAGCTTTACCTACCAAGCGACGGACAGCCACAGCGCGACCAGCGGCCCGGAAACGGTCACGCTGACGGTCGACGGAATCAACGACGCCCCTGATGTAGCGCTAGCCGCCGCAGCGTTCGTCGAGGGTGGCGGCCCGGTCGCGATATCGCCCAGTATTCAGGTCACCGACGTCGACGATGCGAACCTCGAGTCAGTAACAATCACGCTGACCAACCCGCAAAGCGGTGATGCGCTCTCCGTCGCCGGCGCGCTGCCGGCGGGTATATCTGCCAACGTCACCACCAACCAGATCGTCCTGAGCGGCAGTGCTCTACTCGCGGACTACGAGACCGCGATCGCCCAGGTCCGCTTCGACAACGACTCCGGGGACCCGGACCCGACCGACCGCATCCTCGAGGTGGTCGCGAGCGACGGCCTCGATGCGGACAGCACCTTCAACACGATCACAGTTGCCCCGATGAACAATCCGCCGGACCTCACGGTGCCGGCCGCGACACTCGACTACACCGAGAACGACGCGCCGCAGATCGTCAACGGCGGCATCGTCCTCGACGACGTCGACGACACTGAGCTCGTTGGCGCAACGGTCTCGATCACCGCCAACCTCGATCCCAACGATGTGTTGGCGTTCGCCGATACGCCGGAGATCGGCGGCAGCTTCAACGCCGGCGTGCTCACCCTCAGCGGCAATGCGACCGTCGCCCAGTACCAGGCGGCGCTACGCGCGGTGACTTTTGAGAACACCGGCGATGATCCCTCGGCGGCCGACCGCACGATCGCGTTCCAGGCCTTTGACGCCGTCGCCGGAAGCACCGTTGGCGAGAGCACGGTCGCGGTAACCCGGGTCAATGATGCGCCGGGGGTCGATCTCGACGACGACGCAGCCGGCACCGGGTTTGCCACCACCTTCACCGAGGACGGCGGACCTATCGCCATCGCCGATGACGTCCTGATCACCGATCCGGACAACCCGACGCTCAACCAGGTCACAGTCACGCTGACCAATCCGCAGGCCGGGGACGCCCTGTCGGTGGCCGGAGCCCTGCCGGGCGGCATCACCGCGACCATCAGCGCCGATCAGGTGGTGCTCGACGGCATCGCCACGCCGGCCGAGTACCAGGCGGCCATCGCCGAGGTCCGGTTCGACAATCCGAGCCAGGATCCGAGTGCAATCGACCGCACGGTGACCGTCATCGCCACCGACGGCGACGGCCTCGCCGGCGATCCCGCCGTCGCCACCATCGCGGTCCAGCCGGTGAACGATGCGCCGGTCGTCGATCTCGATGCCGACGGACCAGCACCGTTCCAAACCGCGTTTACCGAGAACGGCGGACCGATCGCCATCTCGGATGTCGATGTGTTGATCACCGACGCGGACGATGCCGATCTCGTGTCGGTCACGATCACGCTGACCAACCCGCAGAGCAATGATTCGCTCTCGGTCGACGGCGCGCTGCCGGCGGGTATTTCTGCCAACGTCACGGCCAGCCAGATCATCCTCAACGGCAGTGCTCCGCTCGCCGACTACCAGACCGCGATCGGCCAGATCCGCTTTGACAATCCGTCGGACGATCCCGACTCGACGGCGCGGCAGATCACCGTGGTTGCAGACGACGGCGACGACAGCAGTCCCGCCGTCGCCTCGGTCATCTCGATCGTCGTCGACGATGATCCACCAGCGCTGACCACCAACGCCGGGGCGACGGTGACCGAAGGCGGTGTGGTGGCGTTGAGCGCCGCCCTCCTCGAGGTCAGTGATCCCGGCACCGCGAATGCCAATATCACCTTTACCGTGATTGATGCCGGGGACGGCGAGGTCCGCGTGAGCGGCGTACCCGCGGCAAGCTTCACCCAGGCCCAGCTCGCCGCTGGCGTGGTCTCGTTCGCCCACGACGGATCGGAAACGCCGGCCACGAGCGTGAGCTTCACCGTCACCGACGGCACTACCCCGATCGGCCCGGCGAGTTTCGATCTTGCCGTGACACCGGTTGACGATGCGCCGGTGATCAGCACCAACGTTGGTGCCACGGTGGCCGAAGGCGCCGAGGTGACTTTGACCGCAGCGCTACTCACCGTTAGCGATGCCGATACCGCGGCTGCGGACATCATCTACGCGGTGACCGATGCCGGTGCCGGCGAGGTCCGGGTCGGGGGCATCGCGGTGGCCAGCTTTACCCAAGCCGATCTGAACGCCGGCCTCATCTCCTACGCCCACGACGGCTCCGAAGCGCCGGCGACGAGCTTCAGCTTCACCGTGACCGACGGCACGACGACGCTGGCCGCCGCGAGCTTCGATATCACGATCGATCCGGCGGTTGACGATCCGCCTGAGATCACCACCAACGCCGGGGCTACCGTAGCCGAAGGCGGCGTTGTGGCGCTGAGCGCGACGCTGCTCGCGGTGACCGACCCGGACACCGCGGCTGCCGACATCGTCTACACGGTGACCGATGCCGGCGCCGGCGAGGTGCGCGTCAATGGCATCCCCGCTACGAACTTTACCCAAGCTGAGCTCAACGGCGGCCTCGTCTCCTATGCCCATGACGGCTCTGACGGGTCGACCACGGGCTTCAGCTTCACGGTCAGCGACGACACCACGACCCTCGCCGCGGCGAGCTTCGATATCACTGTCACCGCTGACGACGATCCGCCTGAGATTACAACCAACACCGGCGCCACGGTGGCGGAGGGTGGCGAGTTCTTCCTCAGCGCGGCCTCGCTCGATGTCACCGATCCCGACACCGCGGATGGCAACATTACCTACACCGTGAGCGATGCGGGCGCTGGCGAGATCCGCGTCGGCGGCGTTGGCACGACGAGCTTCACCCAGGCCGAGCTGAACGCCGGTCTCATTTCCTATGCCCATGACGGCTCCGAAGCGCCGGCGACGAGCTTCAGCTTCACCGTGACCGACGGCACGACGACGCTGGCCGCCGCGAGCTTCGATATCACGATCGATCCGGCGGTTGACGATCCGCCTGAGATCACCACCAACGCCGGGGCGACGGTGACCGAAGGTGGCGAGGTTGTTCTGGGGGCAACGGTGCTGGCTGCAACCGATCCCGATACGGCGGATGTCGACATCATTTACACGGTGAACGATGCCGGCGCTAGCGAGGTTCGGGTAGGCGGCATCGCCGCCACGAACTTTACCCAGGCTGAGCTCATCGGCGGCCTCGTTTCCTACGCCCACGACGGCTCGCCCGGCACGGCAACCAGCATCAGCTTTACGGTTAGTGACGGCACAACCACCCTGCCACCGGCGAGCTTTGCCTTCACCGTCGAGGCGCTAACCGGTGATCCGCCGTCCGTCCTGCTCTCCGCCTGCAGCCTCGACATCGCACTCGAGGTGGCAACGCCGGTGTTCCCGGACGTCGGCGAGGGCGCCTCGATCGATCCCGCCGATGTCCAAGGCGTGATCCCGGCGGATCTCATCATCACCGAAGAAGGCTCGATCACGGTCACGTTCGCCAGCGAGAACGCTGGCTTCCGCTCAACGCTCGGCTTCTACAAGATCGCGCCGGACGGCACTATTACCGATCCGGAGATCATTTTTGAGAACGCGTCCGAGGCGGGGAGCGGCGGCAGCCTCCAGCCCGGCATATCATCGGTGGTATTGGCCGGCTTGGCGGTCGGCGACCAGATCGGCTTTTTTCTCATCGCCAACGGCTCGACGCTCAACGACGACTACGCCGGCATCGATTTCGGCACCAGTACCCTGGAGTTCCGCAATGGCATCGGCGACCCCGCCAAGGTGACCGACGCCACACCCACCTTCCACGTCGTGCCGTCGGGCGGCGGGCCGGAGGTCGAGCTCGAGGGCAATATCTTCCATACCCGCGCGTTCGAGTCGGCCACGTTGGGCCTCAATCCGGACGGCATACAGCACGCCATCTCCGGTGCCGACTCCGCGACCGGCGAGATGCAGATCGGGTTTGAGGATCTTCTGGGTGGGGGCGATGCCGATTACCAGGATGTGATTTTCCGCGTTGATCCGGTCCCCAACGACGTCGAGTTGCTGCCCGCGACGACCCTGGATCCCGGACTGATCGTCCAGAGTCCCGACGCGCTGCCGCTGATCCAGGCAGTGATCTCCATCGACGGCGCGCTCGCAGGCGACCGGCTTGCCCTCGACGAGAACCTCTTCACCATCCTCAATGGCGACATCGACGGCACGCCGCTCTCGATCGTCGGCGACGGCACCGACACGATCATGCTGACCGGCGAGGCGAGCGCGGCGCAGTATCAAGACGTGCTGCGCGCCATCCGCTTCGAAAATCCGGTGCGCAATTCCGACACCGGCGCGCGCGACGTCACTTTCTCCGCCACCGATCTCGAGGGCAAGACCAGTGCCGAGGCAACCCTCAGCGTAACGGTGACCGAGCCGAACCCCTGCGCGCCTTGTGCACCGTGCGCGCCAGCCCTGATCGTCGGCACCGAGGGCGATGACGATCTGGTCGGCGACGGTGACGATGAGATCCTGGTCGGTGGCAGTGGTGACGATCAGCTGTTCGGCAACGGTGGCGTTGATGCCCTGATCGGCGGTGTCGGCATCGACGAGCTGACCGGCGGCACGGGCGCTGATCGTTTTGAGTTCCGCACCCTCGCCGAGATCAGCGCCGATCTCGCCGGCGCCGATACCGTCACCGACTTCGCGAGCGGCACCGACAGCTTCGTGTTCGACGGCGCTGTGTTCGCCGATGCCATTAAGACGGGCACCAGCGACGAGATTGCCTTTGCCGTGGTCGATAACAGCGACGGCACCGCACCTTATGATGGCACCGGCGGCGATGGCACCGGCGGCAGTTCCGGCCTCGATCAAGCCGGGTTCGTTTACGAGATAACGGCCGACGGCGGCATCCTCTACTATGATTCCGACCCGGTCGATCCCGGCTATACCGTGGTCGCCGCGGTCCAAGGCGATCAGGTAACAGCGGACGACATTAAGATCGAGTAGTCGAATTGGGGGGATGGTTGTTGTGATGCTCGGCCGGCATGCATCTGTGGTCTTGTTCGCGTGCGTGACAATGCTTGTGCACGGCGCGCTGTGGCCCAAGCCAGCCGCCACCGAGCCCCTGCGCGAGACCTACGCTGACATCAACCTGGTGGCCGTGCCGGCACCGGTGCGCTCTGCCTATTCCATCGGTATCGTCGATGCCCGCACCGGCCTGCGCAATCTGCGCGCCGCCCTCGACGAGCTGATGCGCCGCTCGCCGACAGCCGTGGCCGCGGTGGCAACGTTGACCGGCAACGGCACCGTGACCATCGTCTACGATCCGCGCTTCCCCAAGAAGACGGCGGGCTTCAACGGACTACGCCTGGCCGCCTTCCACCATGATCCGGACGCCGATCCCGCCGCGCCCAAGCGGTTTGCGGTCGTGGTCGGGCGCTACGGCATCAAATGGTCGCCCGAAGCCCTGGCCGTCATCGTTGCCCACGAGCTCGTGGGGCACGGCATGCAGTATCTGCACGGTTCTCTGCGCTACCTGCGCGAGCTCGATTCCGAGTGCCAGGCGTACCTCTACCAAGAGATCGCGCACCAGGATCTCGGCCTCGACAAGCGATCGCGCGAAATGGTCGCGTTCCGCAACTCCCTCGAACAGCGCTGGTGCTCTGACTTCAAAGAGTACATGGCGGTGAGCGCGGCAGCGGAGATGAGGCTGTGGGATGCGCTCAATCCCGACGTTACGGCACTGCTCGGGGTATTCGACCGTTACCTCGCCGCCCGCTATCCGGACGCGATCACCGCGGCCGCTGCGCGTGGTCCAGAGAGTCACGGCGACGGCACGCTGTCGAGCGAGCTTCCTGAATAGGCCGATTAGGCGCGCACCCTGATGCGGGTCGCGCTGGGTCGACCGGGCAGCTGCGAAGCGGCAATTCCCGCCGCCACGGTCATCGCCGCGATAATGAGATAGAGCGCATCGAGCGCACCGGTCAGGCGGTGAACGACGGGTACGAGCGCGACACCGGCCGAGCTCACGCCCAGGGCCAGAACGAACTTCAGCCCGAACATCCGGGCGCGCCAGTCGACCGGGGTATAGCGCGCAAGCAGCGCATTCTCTGCCGGCATGATCATCGTCTGCAAAGCCATCAGTATCGCCGCTGCCCCGACGAACCAGACGTGGCCGGCACTGAACGCGGCCGCCGCGAACGGCGCCCCCGCAAACAAGCCGAGCGCGTAGATCCGCTTAAGATCGAGGCGGTCGGCCAGCTCGCCGCCGACGATCTGCGCAACGCCCGCGATGACGTAGACGATCGCCACCAACAGCCCGATACCAAAGGTGCCGCCGGCGGCGATCTCATGGAACCGCTCGCTCATGAGCTTCGGCAGACCGATCGTGGTGCTCTGATAGATCAGGCCGATCATGATGATCGTGAAAGCCATCAGGCCGAATGCCAGCCGCAGCTGTGGCCCGCCGCCGGTACGCATCGTTGGTGGTTCCTCGACCGGATCGCCGAAACCGCGCCGCCGTAGCACCCAGACGAAGACCAGGCCGGTCGCCATGCACATCACACCCGGCACGATGAAGGCGGCCCGCCAACCCAGCGTGTCGGTCAGACCGCCGGCAACCAAGGCGCCGCCCGCTGTCCCGATGCTGCCGAATACCCCGTTGATGCCGAGAGCCCGCCCGCGGTTGACCGCATTGCGCACGAGCCAGGCGATCCCGACGGGATGGTATATCGAGGCGAAAAGACCGATGAGACCCAGCCCGACGGCGATCTCGAATGGGTTTCCGGCGAATCCCGTGGTGACGGCGGCGGCGCCGGTACCAAAGAAGAAGACGGCCATCATGCCGCTGCTGCTCCAGCGATCGCCCAGCCATCCGGCCGGCAGGGCGCCGGCGCCGAACAGGATGAAGCCTGGCAATGCGAGTATGACGAGCTCGTCGTATGGCAGCCCGTAGACCGGCTCAAGCGCCAGCACCACCGTGGGATAGAGCAGCATCGTCAGATGCGCGTACGTGTGCGCGACAGACGAGAAGACGAGCGGCAGGCGAGAGGATTGGGCGCGCATGTCGGGCGGGGACGACGGAGTGTGTGGAGGTGGTGAGCTTAACCGTACCGTGCGCCGATGCCTCGCCGCGGCACGAACGAGCGGCGCGGCACCGCGCAGTCAGTCACTCACCACGACCGGTGCTCCGTGCTGATCCACGATCAGCGTGGTCGTGCCGCTCTCCGGGTCCTGCACCACGTGGCCATCGCCGCCGGCAACCTCGACCACCAAGCCCCCCGCCCAGCGTCTGCACCGGCGCCGCGTCGGGCCACATGCCGCCGTGATTGCCGATCACCGCGAACCAGTCGCGCAGCAGTTCGAAATCCTCCGCCTGTAACCGCGTCGGGTCGCACAGCAGCAGATAGCCGCTGTCCACCCGCACATGTCCGACGATCCTCTCCGCCATGCACTCGTCCTCCCGCTGAGCCCGACAACGGTCTTGCCCGGGACCGTCCGCTCGTTATTCAAGGCCGGCGGCCCGCAGCCCCTTCACGAGAACGCCGAGTACCGCCGGATCGGTGTACGGCAAGCGCGACCCCACCGCGTCCATCGTCAGGTTCGGATTGAGGCGGCGGGCCTCAGCCAGCGCTTTGGCTGCAGCCTCGGTCTCGCCCCGCAGGCCGTGCAATGCGGCCAACAGCGCGTGGTTCGGCAGGAAGTTCGGGTTGCGTTCCAGGCCCCGGCGGAACCAGTCGGCCGCCTCGTCGTAGTTCCCTGTCAGGAAGTGGGCGTGCCCCATGTTGAACGGCGCCATCCCTGTGTAGTGCGGATTGAGCCGCATGGAATGCTTCGCGTGCTCAACTGCCTCTGCGGGACGACCGATGAAGCAACACAAGCCGGCAAGACTGTCGTAGCAATCGGCGTCGTTGGGCTCGAGTTCGTGCGCCCGCTCCGCCTCAGCCAGGGCCCGCTCGTGATCCCGCTGCCAGAGAGCGACGAAAGCCATGGCGCGATGCGCCATGGCCAGAGTCTCGTTGAGCGTCAATGCTTTCTGCGCGCATTCACCGGCTGCCGTAAGGGCTCTCACCTGATCCTCGGCCCAGCCGACCGAAACCCTCTGCATATGCACCTGGCTCAGCGCCGCATGGGCCAAGGCGTAGTTGGGATCGAGTGCGATCGCGCGTTCCACCAGGTCCTCCGCCTCGCGGTTGGACTCGATCGTCGACTTGAGCATCAGCTCCCGCCCGCGCAGCACGCAGTCGTAGGCCTCTATGTTGGAGGTTTTCTGACGCACCAGCCGCTCGCGCTGCTCCGCCGTCAGCTTGATCTGAAGCGCCTCGACAATTTTTTGGGTGACCTCGTCCTGCAACCCAAAGATATCGGTCAGATCGCCGTCGTAGCGTTCGGCCCACAGGTGCCCGCCGCTCTCGCCGTCGATCAGCTGCGCGGTTATGCGTACCCGGTTGCCGGCCTTGCGCACGCTGCCTTCGAGCACGTAGCGCACGTTGAGCTCGCGGCTCATCTCGCGCATATCGACGGTCTTGCCCTTGTAGGCGAAGCTCGAGTTGCGGGCGATCACGAACAGGCTGTCGATCTTCGAGAGCGCGGTCAAGATGTCCTCGGCGATGCCGTCGCCGAAGTACTCCTGTTCGGGGTCACCGCTCATGTTCTCGAGCGGCAGCACCGCGATCGACGGCTTGTCAGGCAGGCTCTGCGCCGCCGCTGGCGCAGCCGTCGGCTCTGGTGTTGTACCGATCAGCACGCGAAATGCCCGTACCGGGCGGGCGATGTTCTTGACTTCCTGCTCGCCGAGATCCTCGAGCTGCAAGGGCAGCTTGTCGCGGACTTGATCACGGGCGGTGCGCGAGATGCAGACACCGCCGGGCTCGGCCAGTCCTTCGAGTCGCGCCGCGACATTGACGCCGTCGCCGTAGAGATCGTCGCCCTCGACGATGACGTCGCCGACGTTGATGCCGATGCGCAGGCGGATGCGCCGGGGTTCGGGGACATCGGCGGTGCGCACGATCAGTTCTTCCTGGAGCTCCACCGAGTAGTTCACCGCATCGACAGCGCTGCCGAATTCGATCAGGAAGCCGTCGCCCGCTGTGCTCACCAGCCGACCGTGGTGCTCGCCGATCTTAGGATCGATGAGGTCCTTGCGCAGCGTCATCAGCGCGGCCAGCGTGCCCGCCTCGTCCTCGCCCATCAAGCGGGAGTAGCCGGTGACGTCGGCCGCCACGATGGCCGCCAGTCTGCGCTCGACGCTTGCGCGCTCCATGCTTTCCTCGCTGGCCGGCGTCTTTGCCGTAGCTTCAGTCTAGGTAAGGCCCCAACCCGAGTCCATCAACCGGGCTGGCCAAGAAACTTGGGGCTCGACGATGCACGCGGCCATCTCGCCAAGCGTTTGCTAGGATGGCTCCGAACACCGGCCGTCGCGTTGTT
Organism: Alphaproteobacteria bacterium; assembly: GCA_965248765.1. Taxonomy (GTDB): domain Bacteria; phylum Pseudomonadota; class Alphaproteobacteria; order VGEJ01; family VGEJ01; genus CBDFKF01. The sequence goes on along the minus strand of CBDFKF010000001.1, from coordinate 176,414 downwards.
TCCCAGCGCGGGACCGGAGGCACGCACTGATCGCGCACCTTCTCGGCCATGCAATGCCCCGCCTGCAGCCACGAGAATAGCGCCGACAGTCGCTTTTGCGATGAATGCGGAGCGCCGCTGGCGGCGGTCATGAAGACGCCGCCGAGCGTTCCGTGCATGCAGGCCTCGGTATCGTCGAGGCGCTGCAAACCCACCCGAACCCGACGAGGTCGGAATATTGCCGCGTGTCGGGATCGCCACCGGCCAAGTGGTGGTTGACGAGGTCGCCGACGGCGACGGCGGCGAGACGCAGGCGGTCTCAGGCCAGACCCCGAGTCTGGCCGCGCGCCTCCAGCGGCTCGCCCAGGCCGGCTCCATCGTCGTGGGCGAACGCACGCACCGCCTGTTGGGTTCCACCTTCGAGTTCGCGGATCTCGGGCCACAGGATCTCACGGCCGGCGCTGAGCCGGTGTCGGCTTGGCGTGTGGCCGGCGAGCGGCGGACTCAAAGCCGCTTCGAGGCGCGGCATCCAGGGGCGCTGACCGAGTTCGTCGGCCGGGATCTGGAGATGGATGTCCTGTCGCGGCGTTGGGGCGAAGCCAGCGCGGGCGAAGGGCAGGTCGTGCTGATCTCGGGCGAGCCAGGCATCGGCAAGTCCCGTCTGACGCGCGAGATCAGGGAGCGGATCGGAGATACGCCGCACACGCGGCTCCGCTATCAGTGTTCCCAACACCACGCGAGCAGCGCGCTCCATCCACTCATTACACAAATGACGTTTGCGGCGGGCATCCAGACCGACGATCCGGCGCCCGCGAAGCTCGACAAGCTCGAAGCCCTCATCAAGCGAGCCACATCCGAGGTCGCTGCCGTCGCCTGGCTGTTCGCCGAGCTCCTCACCATCCCGGCGGGCTATCGCTACCCCGCCCTCGACTACACGCCGCAGCGACAGAAGGAGCTGACCCTCACCGCCTTATTGGGCCAGCTCTCGGGCCTCGCGGCTGAGCAGCCCGTCCTGATGATCTTCGAGGATGTCCACTGGATCGATCCGACCACCCAGGAACTTCTAGACCTGATAGTCGATCATGTGAGCGAACTCCCCGTTCTCGTGCTCATCGCCTTCAGGCCGGAGTACGTAGCGCCGTGGATGGGAACACCGCACGTGACCGCGCTCATCCTCAGCCGCTTGAACCGCCGCCGCTGTGTCGAACTCGTGGCCCATGTGCCCGGCAGCCAGACGCTGCCCGAGGGTGTCCAAGAAGAGATCGCGGCGCGAACCGAAGGGGTGCCGCTGTTCGTCGAGGAGCTGACCAAAGCCATCGTCGAGGCGGGGCCCTGCTCGGTCGATTCCGCCCGACCAATGCCGGTTCCGGCCACCCTTCAGGATTCGTTGATGGCACGCCTCGATCGCCTCGGCTCGGCGAAGGAGGTGGCGCAGCTCGGCGCCGTGATCGGGCGGCCGCGACCTCGCCCGCTACTACCGGCGCAACGGCAATATTGAGCTGGCGCGCAAGGAATTCGCCCAGGCCGAACAACTCTACCAGCGGTCGTCTCACCCCGAACGCGCCAAGGGCATGGCCGAGGAGCGCGTCAACCTCGATAAGCGGCCGCGGCCCTGGCTGGCGGCCGGCCTCGTCGTGGGTGCGGTCGTCGCCTTTCTGATCCTGATCACGCTCGTGGTGGCCGCCTTGCAATAGCCGGGCGAGCGCTGGATCCCCGGAACGCCCTTGGAGTCCTTGAAGGGAATACGGTGGGCGAAGGTCTTGGCGCCGCCTTAAGATGCTCCTGGGCGCGGCGCGCCCGGTGAGCGGGAGTGTGGCAACGATGAAATCCCGAGCGGCGATTCTCTTTGAGGTGGGCCAGAAGCTCGAGATCCGCGAGGTCGACGTACAGGACCCGGGCCCGGGCGAGGTGCGCATCCGGATGGTCGCGGGCGGGGTCTGTCACAGCGACCTTCACGTCACCACCGGTCACCTGAGCGCACCGCTTCCGGCGATCCTCGGTCACGAAGGGGCCGGCATCGTCGCCGACGTCGGCGCAGGCGTGACCTCGTTGCGACCCGGCGACCACGTGATCCCGCTGTGGCGCCTGTCGTGCGGCGAGTGCGAGTACTGCACCGGCGGGCGTCCGGCGCTGTGTCCGGTCGGCGTCGGGGTTCGCTGGTCGGGCCTTCTGGCCGACGGCACCAGCCGCTTCAGCCTCGATGGCCAAGAGATCAAGCACTTCGCCGGCGTCTCCAGCTTTTCCCACTACACGGTAGTGCCTGAGAAAGCGGTGCTGAAGATCCCCGACGACCTGCCGCTCGAACGGGCGGCGCTGCTCGGCTGTGCCGTGATCACCGGCGTCGGCGCCGTGGTCAACGCGGCCGAGGTGCGGCCGGGGCGCACGGTGGCGGTGTTCGGCACCGGCGGCGTTGGCATCAACGTGGTGCAAGGAGCGGTCCTGGCCGGAGCCGAGAAGATCATCGCCGTCGATCTCCTCGCAAGCCGGCTGGACCACGCCAGACGGTTCGGCGCCACCCATGCGGTGAATGCCGCCGCCGGCGACCCGGTCGAGCAGATTCGCGCGCTCACCGGTGGCAAAGGCGTCGACTACGCGTTTGAAGTGATCGGGCTACCCGAGACCATACGGCAGGCGTACGACTCCCTGGCCAAGCGCGGTGTGGCGATGGTTGTGGGCATCCCGCCGACCACCGCCGAGGTGACGGTGCCGGCGCTGTCGCTGGTCTATGAGGAGCGGGTGCTGACCGGCTCGATCTACGGCTCGGCGGCGCCGCGGACCGACATTCCGACGTTGATCGATCTCTATCGGGCCGGCCGCCTCAAGTTGGATGAGCTGCTCTCGCGCAGCTACCCGCTCGAGGAAATCAACCAGGCCTACGAGGCGCTGGAGGCCGGCGACACACTGCGCAGCGTCGTCACCTTCTGAACCGCGCGGCTATCGGCTCCGCGGCGTCGGGCGCACCCACGAGAGGAGGAGGCCATGTTCAAAGTGTTGTCGATCGATGGCGGCGGCATTCGCGGAGTGATACCGGCGGTCCTCCTCCAGCACATCGAGGAACGGACCGGCACACCCATCGCCAGCCTGTTCGATCTTCTCGTCGGCACGTCCACCGGCGGGATTCTCGCGGCCGGACTGACCGTGCCGGGACACGGCGGCGCGCCGAAGTTCCGCGCTGAGGACATGCTCACGCTATACGCCGATGGCGGCCGGGAGCTCTTCGCGCGTTCCTTTTGGCGGGGGATCACCTCTCTCGGCGGGGCTATCGACGAGCAGTACGATCACGCGCCATTGGAGAATCTTCTTAGGGAGTACTTGGGCAGTGCGACGCTCACCGACTGCATAAAGCCCATCGTCGCCACCAGCTATGACATCGAGCAACGATCGCCCTACTTCTTTAAGACGAGCAAGGCGCGGGATGATCAGGACCGCAACCACCTCCTCAGGGATGTCGCCCGCGCGACCTCGGCGGCGCCCACCTTTTTCGAGCCCGAGGTTGTCCCGAGCCTCGCGGCGAGCCGCACCCGCCGCGTTCTCATCGATGGCGGCGTGTTCGCGAACAATCCTGCGATGTGCGCCTTTGTCGAGGCCTTTTCGCTTGGCGCCAGGCCCGACGACATCGTGATGGTCTCGCTCGGCACCGAGATCGCGACACGCAAGATCGCCTACGAGGACGCCAAGGACTGGGGCGCGCTCGGCTGGGTGCGCCCGATCATCAGCGTGATGATGGACGGCGAGGCCGATGCGGCGGACTACCACCTCCGGCACCTTCTGCCCGATGAAACGGCGGCCGATCAGCAGCGATACTTCCGCTTCGACACCGCGCTCGACCTCGCGCTCGACGACATGGATGCCGCCACCGCCGGTAATATCGAGAACCTGAAGGCCGAAGCCCGCCAGATCATCGCCGAACGCGCCGCCGAGCTCACACGTTTGATCGCGCTGCTCTAGCGTCAACCGCCTGGCAAGTTAGCGTCACGTCCGAACACGCGGTGCGCCGCCAGAAGAAATGGGCTAGCGTCGCGCGCTGACAAGGAGTGATGCTATGCCCCGGAGACCGGCGGCTACGCCTGACTGCGATCGCCCGGGAGGAACCCTGAAGCTCGGTGACGATCTCGTGGTCGACCGGCTCGGGTTCGGGGCCATGCGGCTGACCGGTCCCGGGTCCTGGGGCGAGCCTGATCCTGAGAAAGCCGGGCACGTGCTGCGGCGCGCTGTCGACCTCGGCATTACCCTGATCGACACCGCCGATGCCTGCGGGCCCGAGGTCAGCGAGAGCCGCATCGCCGAGACCCTGCATCCATACCCTGAGGGCCTGGTGATCGCGACCAAGGGCGGGGTGGTGCGCCCGCGGCGCGAGCGCTGGGACCCGGACTGCCGGCCTCAGCACCTGCGTGGCGCCTGCGAGGCCAGCCTCAAGCGTCTCAAGCTCGAACGCATCGATCTCTATCAGCTCCACACGGTCGACCGGCGTGTGCCCCTGGAGGATTCGGTCGGCGCGCTTGCTGACCTTAAGACCCAGGGCAAGATCCGCCACATCGGCCTCTCCAACGTGAGTGTCGAGGAGCTGCGCCGCGCCCGCGCGATCGTGCCCATCGAGGCCGTGCAAAACCGCTTCAACCACACCGACCGCTCGTCCGACGACGTGCTGGTGGAGTGCGAGCGCGAGGGAATCGCGTTCCTCCCCTGGGCGCGGGCAACCGCGGCGAGATGCGCGGGCTCGCGCGGATCGCCACCCGCACCGACGCGACTCCCGTCCAGCTCGGGATCGCCTGGCTGCTCGCCCGCTCGCCGGTGATGCTACCCATTCCGGGGACCTCCTCGGTGGCGCATCTCGAGGAGAACGTCGCTGCCGCGCGGTTGCGCTTGCTCCCTGATGATCTGGCCGCGCTGTCTGCATGATAGTGCCGCGTAGGGCAGGGGAGACGATGCCGTGAGCTTTGCCGACAAGGCGGCGCTGGTCGCCGGCGCCGGCGGCGGCATGGGTCTCGCCATCGCCAACGCGCTCATCGCTGAGGGCTGCGACACCGCGCTGCTCGATCTCAAGGAGAGACCCGCCGACATTGCCGCGGGCCCTGGCCTGCACCGCTATCACCGCGGCGATGCGACCGATGAGGCCTTCGTCGCCAGCGCGGTGGCCGAGACGGTGGCCGCGTTCGGCCGCCTCGACTACCTCGTGAACACCACTGGCGTGCTGTGGTTGGACCGCGATAAATCCCTCCTCGACATGGATCTCGACGTCTGGGACGTGGTGCTCGCCATCAACCTGAAATCGTTCGTGCTGACCGCGCGCCACGTCATCCCGGAGATGCGCAAGGCCGGCGGCGGCGCCATGGTCCATTTTTCCTCGGTCCAGGCGCTCAGGGGCGATCCCAAGCCGCAGGAGGCTTACGGCGCCTCCAAGGGCGCGATCCGCACGCTGTCCAAATCGATCGCCGTCCAGTTCGCGGGTGAGGGTATCCGCTCCAACGTCATCCTGCCGGGCGCGACGATGACGCCGATGCAGGCCCGGTGGGAAGGCAAGGCCGACGTCCAGGCCGCGATCGCGGGCGCGGTGCCCTTGGGCCGCATCGGCACGCCCGAGGACATGGCGAATGCCTGCCTGTTCCTGCTCTCCGACAAGGCGAGCTACATCACCGGCACCGAGCTGATCGTCGACGGCGGCATCACCGCGCTCCCCTAACCCCGACGCGCTTCCATCAGGCGCATCTTGTTTTGCCCCGGGCGTTGACGACCGTTCTCAAGGCGAGAGCGGTCACACCTCGACCGTGGATACGACGGCTACGAATAGCCAGGAGCCGACATGGAAGGGTTGGTGTTGCCGCAAGTAAGTCGCCGGCCCGAAAGTTAATCCCTGTGCCTGCGGGAGGCGTCCCAATATTCCCTGCCTTACTTGACGGCGCCGAGCGCGAGGCCGCGGGCGATGTGGCGCTGCAGCAGGAACACCACCACGAGCATTGGCAACAGCTGGATCACTGCGCCGGCGCTCAGCGAGCCCCACAGCACATTGTATTGATCTATCGTTTTCTGCAGGGCGACCGGAATGGTTGTCGCCTTGTAGTCAGTCAGGAACAGCGCAAACAGGAACTCATTCCAGCTGAATACGAACGTAAATATCGTCGTTACCGCCACCCCCGGCATCGCCATTGGCAGAATGATGCGCCAGATGATCTGCAATCGCCTCAACCCGTCCAGGCGTGCCGCCTCCTCGACTTCCCGCGGAAGGTCCAACAGAAATCCGCGTAGGACCCAGACCGCGAACGGCAGCCCGAACGCGATATAAACGACGATCAGAACCGTCCGACTGTCGACCAGATCGACCCAGGTCGCCATCATGTAGTAGGGGAGAACGACGACCACCGCGGGCATAAACCGCAGGGAGAGAATAACGACTGCCCAGGTGTCGGCGCCCTTCAGCCCAATCCGCGCGCAGGCATAGGCGGCCGGCATTGCAATCAACATCACGATCAGCGTCGAAAGCCCCACTACGATAAGGCTGTTGGCGATCGCTTCGTCGAACTGGAAGCGGTCGAAAATCTCAAAGTAGTGGTCCGTCGTTGGCTCGAAATCGAAAACGACCGGCACCGGCGAGTTGATGTCGTAGTTGGGCTTGATCGAGTTGAGCGCCACCCACACTACGGGAACGAGCCATAGCCCAACGACAATGACCGCGAGCCAGTTCAAACACCGCTGCAAGGGTGTCGTAGTCATGGCGTTGCCTGGGCCCGGGCTGCCTTTTCCTGGCGGTAGAGCGTGTTCAGAAATAGAACGACGATGATGTTGACGAGCAGGAGTATGAAGAACCCGTAGGCGGCCATCTTGCCGATGAGATGCGCTTCGAACGTAAAATACGCGTTGACGCTCGCCAACAGCGTGGAGCTGCCGGGTCCGCCTTTGGTCATAATATAGGCGACATCGAAGATGCGGATGGAATCCACTAGCCGGATCAAAAGAACGACGAGGATGACGGGCCGGATCATGGGTATGGCGATGCGCATGTAGTAGGTGATGCCCCGCACCCGGTCCAAGCGAGCCGCCTCGGTGACTTCCACAGGAATGCTCTGCAGGCCGGCTAGGAGAATCAGAGCGACGAACGGCGTCCATTGCCAGCAGTCGACGATCATGATGGTGCTGAGCGCGGTGTCGGTGCTCGAAAGCCAGGTCGCCTTTTCGAGGCCCAACGCGGAGTGAAGGATCCAATTGGCGAGCCCATTGACCGGCTCGAAGATGAAGCGCCAGGTCAGCCCCATGGCGACCGGTGAGATGAACACCGGGATGATCAACAATGTGCGGAGGATCCCGATCCCGCGCATCCTGCGATCGAGAAGGGCAGCGACGAGAAAGCCCAAGACCATCTGGATGCTGACGACGACAATCGTCCAAAGGATGGTGAGGCGCATACTCTCCCAGAAGCGGACGTCGTCGAACAGCTCCTCGTAGTTCTCCCAGCCGATGAAATGAGCAATCGTCGGGTCGAACAGCGGCTCGTATCTAAACGAGACCCAACCCGCGTAGAACAGGGGAAAGATCGCCGATCCGAACAGGATTATCAGGCACGGCAGCAGATACCCGTAACCACCCCACAAGAGGCGGCGGGACCTGGCTGCCCGTGGCGGCAGCCAGGTCTCACTCCGCACCTTACTCACGTCTTGATTCGCGCCACGCCGGAACGCGTTTAGCCGTAGTAGCCTGACTTCTCCATCAGCCGGCGGACTTTCTTGTCCATGTTCTTGAGCGCGGTCTCGATGTCGATAACGCCGTTGAACGCATCCGCCGTTTCTTCACCTATGAGAACCATGATGGTGAAGCCCTCGGGGATGTTGACGATCCACGGGGTCACGTAGGGGTAAGACCGCATCAACCCGTCGAGATAGGGCTTCTGCGCTCGGTAGCGGTTAAGCGTCGTCGTCCGCGCAGGCTGGCCACCGGCCGCGACCTGGACGTCCCCAATCTCGGGGTAGTCCCTGTCACCCGAACACATGAACTTCGTCCACAAGAACGCGAGATCGTGGTTCGAGGCGAAGGTGGGGACAATGTTGCCAAATCCCCCGGATATCGACTTGTGAACGCCCTCGGCGTTGGCGCCGCGCGGCACTATCTCGAAGAACCAGTCCGCGTGATGCCTCGAGAACGACGCATCGTTGACCACCGCGGCGCCCATCGAGGTCGGGCTGTACACCGAGCTGCCGTCGGCAAACGTGGTGTTGATCTCATCTTCCCCGGCGTTTGCTGACAGTGGATGGGCATAGGGCTTGAGCTGGGTAAGGTAGTTGAGCGCCTGATATCCGGCTTCGCTTTCAAACTGGGGATTCCAGCCGCCCGGCTCATTCTTGTCGAACCAGTTGCCACCGTGGGCCAGCATGATCGCGTAAAACGGAATCCCGGCCCAGAAGTCGCGCTTCAGGTGAGCCGCGAATCCGTACACCTCACGGTCCGGATCATGCAGCTCTTTGACGACGTCGAGCACCTCGTCCCAAACCAACGGGGGCTTGAGCCCTTTCTTCTCGAAGACGTCCTTGCGGTAGTATTGAATGTTGACGTTGCCATCGAAAGCCAAACCGTAGAGCGTCCCATTCGGGTCGCCGAGCGGCACGTTGTAGAAGAGCCGGTAGGCCTCGCTGACGTCGTTCACGTAGTCCTCGTACCACCCAGGATCCTGATCGACGTAGGGTTGAAGCGGCACCATCGCCCCCATCTTGTCGAGGGTCGTACAGAAACCGTAGTCCACCAGGATCGTGTCGTACGCGTCGCTCTTGTTGCGCATGGTCGTGAGCGTCTTGCGTTCGAACTCGCTCATCGGGATCGACGCGAGTTCGATGTCGACGTTGGGGTACAGCTTCTGGAATAACGGGATCACTTCACGACAGGCGCCATCCAGCCGTTTGCCAGCGGCCGAGAAGTGCACCAACTTGCCCGATACATCCGCCTGGACCTCCCGCGGCGCAAAGTTTGCAGTAATTGCGGCGATCGAGCTCGCCGCGGTGAGCTGCATCATGCGCCGCCGGGTCACCGCCGTTCTGCGGTGATGTTCCGCCAGGGCCATCGTCCGCTTGTAGACCTGGTATGCTCTATCGTCCATCACGCCCTCCCTGGGTTTCTTCAGTGGACACATTGTGGTCGAGACAATTACCAAACGGTCTTTCAGATACTTTCAGTGGTAGGAAATCGGCACCTCCAAACCATCGTCGCTTACTTCAACGGTGTGCCACTCGTCTGCGCGTTTCTTCAGCTCTCGTGCCTCCACGCTACGCCCGAGGTCTGTGAGCAACAAGGAATAGTTTAGGAGGATCGTCGTTACGCTCGGATGCCCCGGATCGAAGGCCTTTTCAGCGATCCGCAAAGCCTGCCGGTATATGAGCCGGGATTCCCCAGATGGCTCTCCGCGGTTGCCAACGACGGTAACACTCCGGGCGCCCCAACACCAATCCGCCTCCAAACTGGCTTGGCAGGTCGTGATCGGGCCTTTATCGGGCTGATTGGGCGATGCGAGACCGTGCCCAATGGTCATTTCACGTTCCGGGGGCGCGCCGTGGCATGGACAGCGCACAACCCAGCCTGTCGATCGACCTCGATGCAGCAGGCTGGAACGCCGTCATGGCGGTAGGGGGTCTGGTCGCAGATCATCAATCAGGCACAGGATGTTTGCGAACAGGCTTCTCGAGATTGCGACTTCGGCGAGTTGGAACGTGATATAGCGACCGTGGCGCACGACTTTGGCGCCGATCTTGATTAGCTTTTCCCGAAGCGTCGTCAGCGACCAATGTTCCACCGCCTCGGGCAGCGCAAGCGTGCGCAGGAAGTTGCCCAGGTTGTAGGCGAGCGCGTGCAGCTGAAGGCGCACCTCGTTGTTGCGGAAGCCGTGGCAGGAAAGCCGTGTCCAGTTGATGGCGTTCTTGCCCTCCTTGATGTGCTGCTCCGCCGTGCCGCGCCGATTGTAGAAGGCCACCACCCGCTCGGCAGGCCGGCTGAGATTGGTGACGATGAACCCGACACGGGGAAACAGCTCGCCGGGATGCCACTCCACCTTGGCCACGACGCGGCGGGCCTTGTCCCAGCTCTTGGCCCGGTAGCCGAAGCTGGCGTAGTAGCGTCGTACATGATTAGGCGGACGGCCAACCGGTCGCGTGAGCAGGTGCGCGATGTATTCCCACAGCACTCGATTGGCAGGAAGGCGGATCGCATACAGGAAGCCCTCAGCCTCCAGGAACTCGTACACCTCCAGCGAGGCGAAGGCGGCATCGGCACGAAAGTAGCGCCGCAGCTTCCGTTTTCGGTATCTTTCAACGACCGGCTCCAGCACCTCGCGCCAGCCATGGGCGCTATGCACGTTGCCGGGACGCAGGGCGCACCGTTCAAGATCGCCGAACTGGTTGAAGCAGAACAGCGGATGGTAACAGGAGCAGCCGAAATGGCCGTTGTAGGCGGTTCCTTCCTGTCCGCCATGGGTCGGGCTGACGCTGCTGTCCATGTCGAGGATGATCATCTTCGGCGGTCGGCGGTCGTGCACCCGGTCGATCCAAACGCCGGACAGGGCGGTCAATGCCGCCAGGTTATCATCCGTCGCCAGCCATTCCGTCTCGAACCTTCCCATCTGGCTGGTCGAGGCAGGCCCTTACGGTCCACGATGGCGCGCATGACGGGATCGTGCGACAGGCGCTGGGCATCGTTCACGTCCTCATAACCAGCAAGACGGCCGAACACTGATTGCCGAAGAAGTCCCACCAGGATATGTCGGGTGTTCTTGCCACGCCGCGTCTCCGACAGAACCTCTCCGCCCAGCTCGGTCAGCCCGAGAGCATCGTCGAGCTCGCGGTAGGGAAGAAGACCACCATCGGATGAGATGTCGCTGCCGTGGAATTCCAGCTTCAGGCGCCGGTCGAAATCGACCCGAAGGCTCCAATTTTGCTTCACCCATCGGGTACGCTATGACCGAGCCCCCAAAGTAGTGACAAGCTATTGATTCTTATATTAGAATCGGCGCCCAAGGTCAGTAAAATTGCAATCTATCTAGGGAATCCGGGATGAGATCGGCCCTACCGCGCTCGCCCCAGCCGTGGTGGATGCCGGCCAGATCATTGAGCCGAACAGCCACGTTGGGGTGATCGGCCCCAAGCTCCGCCACCAGATCCGTCAGCGCCAGCTCCTGCAGCACGACCGTCCGGTTGTAGGCGGCTCTGGCCTCCAGATTCAGGAAGTTACCGTGACCGACCGGCGCTGCCACCTCGGTCGCTGCGGGTGGCACCGGCTCACTACCAGCCAGCGCGCCTCCCGAACACATCACGAGCGCGACCAGGCTCGCGATCAGACACAGCCGTCTCCGTGCCACAACAGTCTCGGCCGCGTCCATTCCCCCGGACCGAGGTCTCTTCGCTATTGCGCCGCCGCCTGCTCGCCGATCGCGGCGCGAATGCGCGGCATGACCTCCTCGGCCACCAGCCTGACCGAGTTCTTGTGCAGCTCGACATCGGGGAAGTCGAGTGCGCCTAAGATCAGGGTTCCGAACGGGCCGACCTCCTCGCGGAACGCGAGCAACTTCTCGGCGACGGTGTCGGGACTGCCGTAGATGAGGTTGTCGCGCATGTAATCCTGACGTTTGTATTCGTCGGCGGCGGCGGTCCCGATCATCGCCGGATCGGGCATGATCATCTTCTTCATGCCGCTGTAATCGATGATGTCGTAGCAGTACCGGTAGTAATAGTCGGCATCGAGCCGCTCGCCCGATCGCACCTCTTTCTCCGCCTCGGCGTCGGTTTCGGCGACGAACACGCTGCGGCCCACTCGCCAGTTCGCAGGATCGAACACGCGTCCCGCCGCCTCACACCCCTCCTGTAGCGTAGGCAGATGACTGGCGACGCTGTAGGTCGGGATGAGCTGCGAGGAGACCGGGATGTAGCCGCGCTCGCCGGCCAACCTCATGGTTCCCGACGACGGGCTCATCGCCGGCATCATGATCGGTGGGTGCGGCTTTTGATACGGCTTCAAGGTCAGGCCGATGCCGTGGCGATCGAAGTGCAACTTCTCGCTCACCTTGAAGTTCCAGTATTCGCCCTCGACTGGACGGAACGGCTCGTCCTGCGACCAAAGATCGAGGATGATGTCGAGCGATTCCTGCATCATCTTCGCGTGCTGAGATGGATCGGGCGCGCCGAACATCTCGAGGTCGGCGAGGATGCCGCCGGGCCCGACGCCGAACATGAACCGGCCCTCCAACAGGTGATCGAGGAAGGCGATGTGCGACGCGATGCGGGCCGGATGCGCCTGCGGCAGGCAGATCACCCCGGTACCGAGCTTCATCTTCTTCGTGCGCTGCGCTACTTGAGCGAGAAAAATCATTGGTGATGGGATCGGCTCGGCGCGGACCACGTAGTGCTCGCCACACCAGAACTCATCGAAGCCGAGCTCGTCCAGATAGGTCGCGACCTCCAGGTCCTCCATGAACAGCCTGTGGACGTCGCGCTTCGGGTCGTGCACCGGTTGCATGAACATTCCGAGTCTCATGATTCCCTCCCGGGCGATGGCTGCGCGCGGGGCAAGCAACTTGCCCCGACAATGCCAACATCGACTATATCACTTCTTGCGGACTCTGCCGGCCTGCTGCCGCCGTCCTCCCGCTATGTCCCGCGGCGATCGCGGGCGCGGTGCCCCTGGGCCGCATCGGCACGCCCGGGGACATGGCCAATGCCTGCCTGTTCCTGCTCTCCGACAAGGCCAGCTACATCACCGGCACCGAGCTGATCGTCGACGGCGGCATCACCGCGCTCCCCTAACTCCAATCCGCAACTTGACCCTCTCCGGCCCGGCGGGAGAGGAAGGGACCCGCGAGCGAAAGCCGAGCGGGAGGTGAGGGCCTCCTCGCCACGAGGCGCGTTTCACCGTCGACCCACACCCGTCCCCCCTTTGATCGGGCGGCGGATGGTGGCGACGTCACCGTGCACGGCGGGTGCGCAACGCTGCTAATCTGGACCACCCGGCGATGGTGAATCCGCCGGATAGCGAAAGGGAGGGAGCAATGGCCACATTCGTCACCCCGAGCAGGGCGTTGCAACCATCAAGGACTCGCCGAGCCGGCTCGACGCCGCGCGGCAGGCGCTCAAGGAGCTCGGCGGCGAGATGAAGGACTTCTATCTGACGATGGGCGGCTACGATGCCGTCGCCATCGTCGAGGTGCCAAGCAATGAAGTGGCGGCGCGCTTTGCGCTCATGATGGGCTCGCGCGGCAATGTCCGCACGACGACGCTGAGGGCGTTCGGCGATGCCGAGTTCCGCCAGATCGTCGGCGCGCTGCCCTGATCGGTGGATAGCCGGCGGAAGGCGTAACGATCGCCGGCCCGGCGGTAGTGGCGGCAGCCTCCGGAATCCGCGCCGGGCAGCGGGCGGGAGGCAAGGCGGACAATCCAGGCGGCGATCGCCAGCGCGGTGCCCCTGGGCCGCATTGGCACGCCCGAGGACAAGGCCAACGCCTGCCTATTCCTGCGCTCCGACAAGGCCAGCTACGTCACCGGCGACGGCAGCACCACCGCGCTCCCCTGGCCACGCCTCTCTCCTAATCCTGAGGAGCACGCATCGCGTGCGTCTCGAAGGATGACACGAGCGCTCATGGTTCGAGACGGCGCGTCGCATGAGGTCGGGTTTTTGAATGCCTGGCCCACCTCATCCTGAGGGCGAGCGTCGCGACAGATTGATGCCGGCTCGGCGTCACTCGCGCGCGCGGACGTTCATTGATGGCCCGGGACGCGCAACAATTGCCGACCAAGAGCCCTGACGACAGGTCTGAAGGTTAGAGCGGCCACGGCTCAACGGTAGATACGACAGTCGGAGTAGCCGCAAGCCGCGTTTGAGGCCGCCGTTGTGGATTGGCGAGCGGAGATCGAGCGGTGCGAGAATACGCAGCTGGAGATGGCGCCTAGCTAGTAGTCGCAACCTATGCTCGTGGTCGCACCATTTTCTCACTATTATTGGGCCACGAGGTTGACGAGAAATCAGCCGTTCGCGGCGGGGAGGGTGGTCGTATGCCGATACTGCGCATCAATCAGCATCCCGGCGCCGCCGAGAACCGCTACCGCATCGAGGTCAGCGCCGAGGATATTCCCGGCCTTCAGCCACAGAGCCGGAGTACCGAGATCGCGTTTCAGCTGTCGCCGCACGATCAAGAACGCATCCGCTGGTATCTCGAGGACTTCCTCCAGTTTGACCACGACCCTGCACCGCTGATCGCAAAGCAGGTCGAAGTGCTTTTGGCGGAGCGCGACGAAGAGCTGTTCCGCGACATCTTCCATGGCTCCGACGACCTGCGTGAACTGTGGGGGGCGATCGGGCCGCGGCTCGCGGATACGCGCATTGAGGTCACGACGGAGATCGCCGAGGCCACGGCGATCCCGTGGGAGCTGATCCGCGATCCGCGCCTTGAAGTCCCGCTCGCGCTGTCAGCGCAAGCCTTCGTAAGGGGCCAGCGTGGCACGATGGCCGCTTTGCTGCCGCACAAGCAGGAGGCGGAGAAGGTCCGAATCTTGCTAGTCATCTGCCGGCCGAAAGGCGGTGATGATGTGCCATTCCGCTCGGTCGCCGGGCGGCTGGTGACGCGCCTCAGCGACGAGGCGCGCGGTGCGTTCGACCTCGATGTCCTGCGTCCGCCCACATACGAGCAGCCGGCCGCAGCGCAGCGCCTCGCGAAGGAGCAGGAACGGCCGTACCACGTCGTTCATTTCGACGGGCATGGTGCGTACGCCGATCCGGCCGATCTCGCGAACGTTGGCAAGGTGTTGAGCAACCTCAGACTGGACGCCGGAGGCACGGCTGGCGCCCACGGTTTCCTGATGTTCGAGGATCCCGGCAGCGAAACGCGGAGCGAGTTCGTCGATGGCTTGCAGCTTGGCGCGCTTTTGCGCGAGTCGGGTGTTCCGCTTCTCGTCCTGAACGCCTGCCAATCGGCGTTCGCCGAAGCGCCAGCAGAGCCGGAGACTGCGACGGCGCAGGATACGCGCGAGGAGATCGCGGCCTACGGCTCCCTGGCGCAGGCGGTTATGGACGCCGGCGCCGCGGGCGTGGTCGCTATGCGCTACTCGGTCTATGTGGTGACGGCGGCGCAGTTCGTGGCCGAGCTGTACGGGGCGCTGGCGCGCGGGCGGACGCTGGGAGAGGCGGTGGCGTGGGCGCGCAAGAACTTGGCCGACCAGCCGGAACGACGGATCGCCTACGAGGCGCGGGCGTTGCAGGATTGGTCGGTGCCGGTGGTGTGGGAGCCGTCGCCGCTGCGCCTGTGGCCCGAGGCGGACGCCGCGCCGATCAGAATCACGTTGGACGAAGGAGCGGCGGCGCGGCCCGGCGCGCTCGATGCGGCGCTGCCGGCGCCGCCGGAGGTCGGCTTCTTCGGCCGCGACGAGACGCTCTACGCCCTCGATCGCGCCTTCGACACCCATTCTTTCGTGCTGCTGCATGCTTACGCCGGCAGCGGCAAGACGGCGACCGCGGTGGAGTTCGCGCGCTGGTACGCGCTGACTGGCGGCGTCGAGGGGCCGGTGCTGTTCACTAGCTTTGAGCGCCATCTGCCGCTCGCGCGCGTCCTTGACAAGATCGGAGAGGTCTTCAGCCAGGCGCTAGAGGGTGCCGGCATCCAGTGGGACGCCGAAACCGATACGACCAAGCGTCGGGATATTGCCTTGCAGGTCCTGAAACAGGTGCCGGTGCCGTGGATCTGGGACAACGTCGAGCCGATCACGGGATTCCCCGCGGGCACCGAGTCCGAATGGAGCGCCGAGGAACAGGAGGGGCTGCGCGCCTTCCTCGATGCTGGGCGCGAGACGAAGGCCAAGTTCCTTCTCACCTCGCGCCGCGACGAGCAAACGTGGCTCGGGGAGCTGCCGCGTCGCGTGCGCGTGCCACCCATGCCGATGCAGGAGCGCCTGCAGCTCGCCAGCGCTATAGCCAAGAATCGCGGCGCGCGCTTGGCCGACATGCCGGATCTGACGCCGTTGCTCGACTTCACGCAAGGCAACCCGCTGACCATCCTGATCGCCGTCGGTGAAGCGCTCCGTACCGGCGTCGACACGAAGGAGCGGCTCGACGCCTTCGTTGAAAGCCTCCGTACCGGCGAGGCGGCGTTCGAGGACGAGGGGACTGAGGGTCGCTCTCGATCTCTCGGCGCCTCCCTGTCCTACGGCTTCGGCCGCGCGTTCGACGAGGACGAGCGTAAGGTGCTGGCGCTCCTACACCTGTTCCAGGGCTTCGTCGACGTCGACGCGCTGCGCATGATGGGTGATCCGGACAAGGACTGGTGCCTTAAGGCGGTGCGCGGGCTGACGAGGGAGCAGGGCATCGCCCTGCTCGACCGTGCCGCCGAAATCGGCCTTTTGAATGCTCGCAGCGGCGGCTACTACGCCATCCACCCGGCTTTGCCCTGGTACTTCCGCAACCTGTTTGAGCGGCATTACCCGCCTGGGACCGGCGACGCCGACCGCGCCCGCCGCGCCTTCGTAGTAGCGATGGGAGCACTCGGCAACTACTACAGCGAGCAGTACCAGAAAGGTAATCGCGACCTCCTATCGGTCGTCGCTGTTGAGGAGGACAACCTGCTCGCCGCCTGGTACCTCGCCCGTGACCGCGGCTGGAGAGATTGCACAATCAACGTGATGCAGGGCCTGCGGACGCTGTATATGGACACCGGCCGCGCCGCCGCCTGGCGGCGGCTGGTGGAGGCCATAATCCCGGAGTTCGTCGACCCCGTGAGCACTGGCCCGCTGCCCGGCCTCGAGGAGCAGTGGAGTACCGCGTGCGTCTGGCCCGGGAGGAGCCGACTGGGCAGCGGCCGAGCGTCTACAGCACGCGGACGTAGGACACAACCGGCAACACGTCGGACCGGCGCTGGATGCCGCGCCCGAGAACCGAGACGCTCAGCAGCGCCACGTCATCCGCCGTTTGTCTGTAGCCTTGCACGAACTCGCGGACATCCAACGGGAACAGGAGGACCCGGCCTGCGCCGACACCTACCGCGAATCCCTCGGCCTTGATAAGGCCATCGGCGACACCGTCGCGGAGGGCGTGTGCGCCTTCAACTTGGGCCATGCCTACAAGGACATCGTCGAGCTGCGCGATCTCGATGAGGCCGAGCGCTGGTACCGACAGCGCCTGGACCTGCGGGCGCCGGGCGACGACCTCGGCCGCGGCAGGTCTCTCGCCCAACTCGGCGGCGTCGCGTGCGAACGCTTTGAGGAAGCGCGCGATGCCGAACGGCCCGCCGACGAGCTCGCCCGCCACCCCACCGACGCGATGCGATCTTACACGGACGCGCTCGACCTGCTGCCCGACACTGCCGTCCACGATCGCGGTGTTATTCACAACCAGCTCGGCACCATTTGGGCCAATGCTGGCGACATCGACCGCGCGCTGCATCACTTCCAGCAGGACATTCGCTACTGTGAGCAAGCTGGTGATCTCCACGGAGCCGGCGTGACACGTCGCAACTCCGCCCGTGTGCTGGCTGCAGCGGGCCGGCTGGACGACGCCCGCGTCTACGCCGACGCGGCGCTCGCCAACTTCCGCGAATTCGGCGATCGTGCGGCGGACGACATCCAACACACCGAGGACTTGATCGCCGCGATCGACCAGGCCGAAGCGCAGGCGGGAAGCGGATGAGCGGCGCTCCGTTCGATGATCTGCCGGTGATCGGGGCGCTGTCGCGCTCGGACGCGGCGGCCAAGTTGCGCGAGGTGGAAGAGGACGCAGCGGCGGATGCGGTCGGGGAGGCGGCGGCGGGTACGGCGCGGTTCGGCCTGTCCGATTTGTGGCCGTTTCGCGAGCGCCATTTTCAGCACACGGCGCACAGCATCGGGTTCCTGCCGACCGACGGCGGCGCGGAGCCGCGCGCCATCCTCGGCGTCGGCGAGGTGGCGGCGGACACATCGCTCAAGGACCAGCGCATCAAGATCGCGCTCAACGGGCTCCGGGTCGCGGACTATCCCGGCGGCGGCACGCACCGCGTGCTGTTAGACTTCTACGCCCGCAACCAAGTGCCCGGTGCCTCCGAGGACCTGCACTTCAACGCCACCTACCGGGTGCGAGAGGGCAAGCGCGCGGCGGTCCGCGGCTATCCCATCTTCGTTGGCCTCGGCCTCAGCGCGGAGGGCGTCGCCTTTCATTTCCACACGGTCAACGTGAAGAACGACGCCGACGAAGCCTTCCTCGATGTTCTCGAGGGTGATGCCTTCAAGAAAGGTTTGAAGCTGGCGACGACGGTGCAGCCGGCAATCGCGCCGCTGGCCGGCATGGCGCTGGCGCTCACCAAGAGCGTCGCGAAGCGGAACCGCAACGTCTCGGTCCAGGATTGCTACCTGGGTCTCGACTTCGCCGGCACGGCCATGGGCGCGCGGCTCGCTGAGGGCGATTACATCGCGGTCCAGATCCCTGAGAGCCTGCAGCGCGTTTGGACCTGGGACGATTGGCTCTATGAACCCAAGAGCGGCCTTATCGTCTCCCGCATCGAGCCCAATGCCCTCATCCCCTACAACTATGTCATCTTCGGCGTCAGCCGCTACGAGGGGGACTGAACTCCGCTGTCCCGTGGCGCGCCCCTCCGCCCGCCTCACTTGATGAGCGTGACGTAGATGTCGAGGCCCCAGGCCCGGCCCAGGGTCGCACACAGGATCAGCCGGCCCCGCAAGCCCAACGTGCGCAAGCCGCCGCTCTGCTCGAGCGAGGCACGCACCGTGCGAAACCGTGCGCCGATCCGGCGCAGCTCGCGGCGCGACAGAAAAGCGGTGGCGGGTGCGTCGTCCCCTTGCGAATCGTGATCGTAGGCCAGCCGCTCGGCCGCACCCGCCTCGGGCCGGGCGCCCATCCCGAGAAAATCCCACAGCCAGTAGCGCACCGTCGGCCCGGGGAAACGCAGCCAGCGTCGGTACGAATAGGCGTTGTAGACCATCACGACCGCCCGGCCGCCCGGCTTCAACAGCCGGTGCACCTCGGCGAGCGCGGCGGCGGCATCGCCGGTGTGGTGGAGGACGCCGATCGAGATCACCGCATCGAAGCTGCCCTCGGCGAACGGGGCGGCGAGGATGCTCGCCTGCAGCGCGCGGCCGGGGAGGGCGGCTTGGCCAAACCGATGGCGGACCATGGCGACCGGCCCGGCCGCGATGTCAATGCCGGTGTACACCGCGCCGGCCTCGGCGAGCCGTTGGGCGACGTTGCCGTGGCCGAGGCCCACTTCCAGAACCCGCTGGCCGTTCAGGTCCGCGAACGGGATATGCCGGGCAAGGTAGGGGTAGATCGCGAAGTAGGCGGCATCGTAGCGGCGAAGCGATTCCGGGTCGTTATCCCTCAGGCCCAGCTCACGGGCCAGCACCGTCCCGCAGGCCTCGTCCCAGAACGCCCGGTTGTCGCGATCGATCGCGCGCTGGCGCGCCGCGGGCTCGGCGGTGCGCGCAGCCATCGGGCTCAGGCTCGGACGGCCCGGTGCACCGCCGCGATGATGCGGTCCTGGGTGGCGGGATCGAGGTCGGCGTGCATCGGCAGGCTGAGGACCCGCCCCGTCAATGCCTCCGCCACCGGGGTGCCGCCGGGCGCGGTGGGACAGTGTGCGTAGGCCGCGCAATGGTTGATTGGCTTAGGATAATACACAGCCGCGGGTATGCCTTCCGCCTTCATTCGGGCGGCCACCGTGTCACCATTGTCAAGTTTGATCGTGTACTGCGCCCAGCTCGATGTCGCCTCGCTCGGCAGCCTCGGCGCCTCGACCACATCGGCCAAGCCCTCGCCGTAACGCCGCGCCGCGTCCCCCCGCGCCACGAGCTCGTCGGCGAACACCTCGAGCTTGGCCAGCAGGATCGCCGCCTGCAGGGTATCGAGCCGGCTGTTGGTGCCAACGCGCTCGATGTCGTGCTTGTCGCGCCCCCGGCCATGCTGGCGCAATGAGCGCAGCGTCTCGGCCGCCGCCGCATCGCCCGTGAAGATCGCCCCGCCATCGCCGTAGCAGCCCAATGGCTTGGCCGGGAAGAAGCTCGTCGTCGTCAGCGCCGCCAAGGTGCCGACCGGCCTGGCGCGATAGGTGGCACCGAAGCTCTGCGCGGCATCGGCGATGACCACCAGGCCGTACTCATCGGCGATCGCCCCGACCTCGGCATAATCGGCCGGCTGGCCGAACAGATCGACGGGGATGACGGCCGCCGGGCGCAGTGTGCCGCCCCGGCGAATGGACTCGACCGCCGGCGCGAGGCTCTCCGGATCCATGTTGAAGCTCGTCGCATCGACGTCCACGAACACCGGCACCGCACCGCCAAGCGCCACCGCCCCGGCGGTCGCCGCAAACGTGAAAGCCGGCACGAACACCGCATCGCCCGGGCCGATCCCCTTGGCCATCAGCGCAAGACACAGGGCATCGGTGCCGTTCGCGCAACTCACGGCGAAACGGGCGCCGCAGAAGGCGACGAGGGCCTCCTCGAGGGCTGCGACCTCAGGCCCCATGATGAACTGGCCGTGGTCGAGGACCGCCGCGATCGCGGCGTCGAGCCGGGGGCCGAGCCGGCGCTGCTGGGCCGCAAGATCGACGAACGGCAGCGGTGCATCCAGCGCTGCGGTGGTGGTGGCAGCGGTGCGGCTCATCAGGCGGCCGTTTCGGCTTCGACCAGCGTCTCGTTGGCGCTCAGCGCATACCGCTCGCCGGTGCGCGGGCACACGAGATCCGGGCCCAGAGTCTCGCCCGCGCGGGAAACCCAGCCGATGCGCCGGGCCGGTACGCCGGCCATGAGGGCGAAGGCGGGGACGTCGCGGACGATGACGGCGCCGGCGCCGATCAGGCACCACGCCCCGAGCGTGACCCCGCAGACGATGGTGGCGTTGGCGCCGATGGTCGCCCCGCGACGCACCACGGTCGGTCGGAACTCGTCCTTGCGTTCGATCTCGGCGCGCGGGTTGATCACGTTGGTGAAAACGCAGCTCGGTCCGCAGAACACGCCGTCCTCCAGCGTAACGCCGGGATAGACGCTGACGTTGTTCTGGATTTTGCAGCGATCGCCGATCTCCACATCGGGCCCGATCATCACGTTCTGGCCGATGACGCAATCGCGGCCGATGCGCGAGCCCGCGAGCACGTGGCAGAAATGCCAGATGCGGGCACCAGCGCCGATTTCCACCGGCTCGTCGATGCAGGCAGTCGGGTGGATGGAAGCGGTCTTATGGATCACGACGCCGCGAATCTCACGCTCGGTCAGGGCCTTGCGCTCGGGCGCACTGTTTGCCCGAGCCCCATGAAAGTCAAGCAACGAGGGGTGGCCGTGACGCATGCAAGTTGACCTCTGAACGGTCGATCCCATGTCGCACTCGGTTAGGCCCATCACATCTGCTAGGTTGCGGCGGGTCGCAGCATGGTGCGCCGCGCACTCACGTTAGGAACAGGAGCGCGATATGAGCGTCTGCATGGTGGGCTGGAGCCACACCCGCTTCGGCAAGCTCGACGACATGGACCTCGAGGCGCTGGTCACCACCGCCGCGGCGGATGCCATTGCGGACGCCGGGGTCGGGCCGGGCGACATCGACGAAATCTTCCTCGGCACCTTCAACGCCGGGATGGAGAACCAAGACTTCGCCGCTTCACTGGTGCTGCAGGTGGATGAGGCGATGCGCTTCACGCCGGCGACTCGGTTCGAGAACGCGTGCGCCTCGGGCTCGGCCGCGATGTACGGTGCGATCGACGCGATTCGCGCGGGACGGAGCCGCCTCGCGCTCGTAGTCGGCGTCGAGAAGATGACGGCGGCGAGCCTCGATCGGGTGACGGACTCGCTCGCCAAGGCGAGCTACTACAAGGAGGAGGCCGGCGAGGGGCTGAGTTTCCCAGGCATCTTCGGTCAGCTCGCGCAGCGCTACTTTCAGAAATATGGCGATCAGAGCGATGCGCTCGCCCGCATCGCCGCCAAGAACCACCGCAACGGCTCGGTCAATCCGCTGGCGCACCTGCAGAAGGACCTCGGTTTCGAGTTCTGCCGCACCGAATCGGACAAGAACCCGATCGTCGCCGCGCCGCTCAAGCGCACCGATTGCTCGACCGTCGCGGATGGGGCCGCCGCCGCCGTGCTCACCGATGTCGACACCGCGCTCGGCATGAAAAAGGCGGTGGTGTTCCGGGCCGCCCAGCACGTCAACGATATCCTGCCGATGTCGAAGCGTGACGTGCTGGCGATGGAGGCGCCGAGGCTCGCCTGGCAGCGCGCGCTCGCGCAGGCCGGCATCGGGCTCGACGATCTGAGCCTCGCCGAGGTGCACGACTGTTTCACCGTCGCCGAGCTTCTGGAGTACGAGGCGATCGGCTTGACCCCGGAAGGCGAGGGGGCGCGAGCGATCGAGGAGGGCTGGACCGAGAAGGACGGGCGCCTGCCGATCAACCCCTCTGGCGGCCTCAAGGCCAAGGGGCACCCGGTCGGCGCGACAGGGGTCAGCATGCACGTGCTGGCCGCGCGGCAGGTCACAGGTACTGCCGGTGCCATCCAGGTGCCCGATGCGCAACTCGCGGCAGTCTTCAATATGGGCGGGGCAATGGTCGCGAATTACGCCTCGGTCCTCGAGGCGCTGCGCTAGCCGCACCCATGGCCGCCACTTTCAAGGCGCTGGTCGCCGAGGACGACGGCGGGTTTACGGTCGGTGTCAAAGACGTTGCTGTTGCCGACCTGCCAGATGGCGAGGTGACGGTCGCGGTCGCGTACTCGAGCCTCAATTACAAGGACGGCCTGGCGATCGACGGCAACAAGGCCCGCATCCTCCGCCGCCTTCCGATGGTGCCCGGGATCGATCTCGCCGGGACCGTCGAGGAATCGACGTCACCGGATTACGCGTCCGGCGATCGTGTGCTGGCCACCGGCTGGGGCCTTGGCGAGAGCCATTGGGGTGGCTTCGCCCAGAAGGCGCGGGTGCAGGCGGAATGGCTAACGCGTCTGCCCGACGGTCTGGATTTGCGCGAGGCGATGGCGATCGGCACGGCTGGCCTGACGGCGATGCTGAGCGTGATGGCGCTCGAGCGGCACGGAGTGGCGCCGGGCGATTCGCCGGTCGTCGTGACCGGGGCGGCGGGTGGCGTCGGCAGCATGGCCGTGGCCCTGTTGGCCGCGCTCGGCTACAGGGTTGCCGCGAGCACCGGGCGGGCGGAGGTTCATGCGTATCTCGGCGATCTCGGGGCCTCGGAGATCATCGCCCGCGAAGAGCTGGCCGCGGCCTCGGACCGGCCGCTCGAAAAGGGGCGGTTTGCCGGCGCCATCGATTCGGTCGGCGGCGCGCCGCTCGCCTCGGTGCTACGCCAAACCGGCGAGAACGGGGCGGTCGCGGCCTGCGGGAACGCCGCCGGCATCGAGCTGGCGACGACCGTCCTGCCGTTCATCCTGCGTGGCGTGAGCCTGATCGGCATCAACTCGCCGGCCGCGCCCTTGGCCGCCCGCAAGGAGGCGTGGGGTCGCCTCGCCCGCGATCTGCCCAAGGACAAGCTAAAGGTCATGACCAACATCGCGCCGTTGGCAGCATTGCCGGATCTCGCTAGCGAGATTCTCAAGGGTCGCGTCCGCGGCCGGACGGTCGTCGACCTCAGCGCCTGACGCCACACCCGTCCTCCAACGCAGAACATCACATATTGATGTTCTGCCGATCCTGGCGGCGATAGCTGGCTCGGACCGACCTCACAGCGTTATAGCGGTATTCGTCCTCGACACAAGCAATCGCGGTTGCTAATATGTAACATATATATGATATATGTGGGCGTGGGAGGACATAGCGATGAGGAATGCCAACATTCTGGGTCTGGGTAGCAGTCCCGAAGCGGCGGGAGGGCTCGCTGGTGTATGAGATCGATCCGCGGCTGCTCGATGAGATTAGACGCAGGCAGGTACGCGCCAAGCTCGGCGCCCGGGATCGTGAGCGACGCATGTTCACGCCGACCGATTTCGACGGCAATGGCGAATCTAGCGGCCTGATAGGCGGGAGCGGCGCTGACGATCTGGGCCGGACGACGCGCAGTCCCTTCGAAGACCTACCAACCGCAGCGCCGTCCGCATCGCGTGGGACCGCCAATCCGGGGCAGGCGGCCCGCCGCCCCTTGGAGACGATACCGACCGCCGCACCGCGGGCGCGGCCTTCAAGATCGGATCTCGCGGCGGCCGACGGGCTATTGGCCCTGTTGGCACTGGCGCAACCCGGATTGGATGGCGATGATGGCTCTAGCGAGGCGAGGCAGCCGCCCTTACAGCTCACGCCTCAGGCAAAGGCCAACATCCGTCCGCACGCTCTCAAGGCGCAGAAGATGCGGAATCAGCTCGCCTCGGAGGTGACGGAAGCTGATCGCCAGGCAGTGGAGCGTGTAACTGGAGGCGATTTCAGCGACCCGGCTGACCTTCACGGACTCGCGGAATTCACCGAGCCACGACATTGGATCTTCGACTTGCTCGCCGCGATACCTGTTTGGCTGGGGAGTTCGCCGTACACCGGAAAGACACCCACCCTGGGAGTAGGTATACGAGCGGATGTTCAGGGCGATACATCACCTGGGGGTGGCTCGTTTACAAGGTAGCTGGCGATGACTTGGCGGGCAGTGGCTAGCGCCTCCTTGCGGGGTGTACCGGCCCGCAGGTCTGGATGGTAGAGCACCCGAATCATCAGCCGATCGTACCAGGCGAGCTCCAGCAGCAAGTCGTCCGGGCAAAAGATCGATGGCCGAATGAAGCAACTTGAACCGGCCAGGCCTACGAGTCTCGTGAGTTCCCGCGCGATACAGTGCCGAATAAAGCGGCTGATTATGTCGGTAGCGAAGGCGACGGCCGCCCGCTCCAGCTGAGCGTGTTCGCCCGAGAGGGCGAAGCCATAGCAATGAAACGACATCCCATCAGTCTCGGGGTCAGGGCCAAGATCGAGATGCCCGTCAACAAATCGTGACACATCGACAGCCGGGACCAAACTGATATTGACGGTCGCGGTCGCTGCCGGTGATTTCGTCGCGGATTGCCCCGTGAGCTCGGCCAACTGCTCCATGCGTCGCTCAATCACGGGACCGTAAATCGCCAGGGCATCGCGGTCGTCGCTAACGAGAGCGTAGCTGAGCGGACTCTCGTAACGCGAGATCACGGGTAAGAGCCCCTCCGGGGCGTGCAATGCCACTCTCTCAAACTGATGGATCAGGATGAGTAGGCGGATTTCGGGATCGGCCGGGATTTGTCCGGCACGCCAAACCCCGCTTGCGGTGGCCGCTGAGCTGAAGGTGACGATGGCTAGAATCATGGCGACCACCAGACGCATGACCTGAGGCTAACACGCGGGCGGGAGTACGCGAGCTCGTGTTCGCAGGCACCGCCCGGTCTTGGTAAGCGCCTAGGCTGCGACGGGGCGGCGGAAGCTCGTGAGGATCAGCAGGCTGACCTTCACGGACTCGCGGAATTCACAGAGCCTCGACACTGGATCTTCGATTTGCTCGCTGCGATACCTGTTTGGCTGGGCAGTTCGCCGTACACCGGAAAGACACCCACTCTGGGAGTAGGTATACGAGCGGATGTTCAGGGCGATACATCACCTGGGGGTGGCTCGTTTACAAGGTAGCTGGCGATGACTTCGCGCGCGGTGGCTAGCGCTTCCTTGCGGGGCGTACCGGCCGGTAGGTCTGGATCGTAAAGCACGCGAATCATGAGCCGGTCGTACCAGGGGAGCTCTGGCAACAGATCTTCTTGGCAAAAGATCGACGGCCGAATGAAGCAGCTCCAGCCGACCAGGCCCACGAATAGCGTCAATTCCTGCGCAATGCAGTGTCGAATGACACGACTGGGATAGTCGGTAGCAACAGCGACGGCCGCCCGCCCAAGTTCCCCATCCTCGCTGTTCAAAGCAAGTCCATAGCAGCGCAGGGGTACCGCGCCGGCCTCGGGGTCCCGGCTGATATCAAGTTTGCGTACGCACGAATCGCGAGACCTCGGGGCCGGGGACTAGGCCGATACGGACCGTTGCAGCCGCGACCGGGGATTTCGTTATCGATCGCCCGGTGAGCTCTGCCAACAGCTCCATGCGCCGTTCGATCACCGGACCGTAGATCGCGAGCGCATCGTCATCGTCGCTAACGAGGGCGTAGCTGAGCGGCGTCTCATAGCGCCAAACGGCGTGCAGCAACCCCTCAGGAGCACTTAGGACCACTCTCTCAAACTGATGGATCAGAATGAGCAGGCGGATTGCCGGATCCGATGGGATTTGTCCGGCACGCCAAACCCCGCTTGCGGTGGCCGCTGAGCTGAAGGTGACGATGGCCAGAATCATGGCGACCACCAGACGCATGACCTGAGGCTAACACGCGGGCGGGAGTACGCGAGCTCGTGTTCGCAGGCACCGCCGGTCTCGGTAAGCGCCTAGGCTGCGACGGGGCGGCGGAAGCTCGTGAGGATCAGCAGGCTGCCGCCGAGGATCGCGGCGGCACCGGCAAGCGAGAGGCCGGTCCAGCGGAAGTCCTCGAACAAAGTCGAGATGGCCAGCGCGACGATCGGGGCGAGGATATTGACGTAGGCGGAGCGGTCGGGGCCGATCCGACCGAGGACGACCAGGTAGAACGTCCAGGCGAACAGCGTGCAGGGCAATAGGATGTAAACAAATGAAACGACGTATGCGGCTGACCAGTCCCACGTAAACGAGCGGCCGAGCCACAGGCATACGATCGTGGAAAAGCCGGCTCCGTAGAGCATACAGAAGCCCACGGTCTCAACCACAGGTATGCCAGCCCGCTGATTGCGTGCGGACAGGATCTGCGCGAGCGAGCCTGCTGCGGTTGTCCCCAGGCAAAGGACGAAGCCGATGAGCCCGGGGCTCGACAAATCGAATGCGGCGAGGTCGCGCCAGAACACCATGGCGATGCCGGCGAGGCCCATCAACGCACCGGCCAAAACCACCGGGCGGATCGGCATCCCCAACAACAGCGCGGCGAACAGGATGTTCATGATGGGCAGCGTGCTGAGGATCAGAGCAACGAGTCCGCTCGAGATGAAGCGAATGGCGTTGTAGAGCAAGAGATCGGTCAGCGAGAACATGATCACGCCCTGGAGCGCTAACAACAAATGCTGGCGCCAGGTGAAAACAAGGCGCCGCCTGCGCCATACGCACCACGCAAGGACGAGCACGCCAGCCAGCGCAAAGCGGTAGGCCACGGACACCTCTGGCGCGACCGCGTCGACCTGGAATGTCACCGCGAAGAAAAGAGTTCCCCAGAACAGGACGATGGCGAGGTAAAGGGCGGCGGTGCTCATCATCGCGCGAGGTTTGCGGCGTCGGCGGGGGGTGATGAGCCGCGATCGCGGCGGCGCCTAGTCAGTCGCACGATTCTCGCGTCTGTGCAAAGCGACTAGCGCCCCGATCGTTGGGGTTGGCCTTCACTCGACGGCCGCCTACGATCCGGCCTCAGTACCTCACAGCACTCGGCTCGCCGTGGCCACACAACCCAAGAAAATACGTCTCGCGCTGGTCGGATTCGGTGTCGTCGGGCAGGCGCTTTGCGAGATCCTGCGCGACAAGCAGGCGGCACTCGAGATGGCGAACGGCTTTCGCTGCGACGTCGTCGCCGTGAGCGACCTTCGGTGGGGCACGGTCTACGACCCTGATGGGCTCGACCTCGGCCAGTTGCTGTGCGATGTGCGTGATCGTGGGCGTTTCGCGGACGCTACGCGAAACTGGGATGCGCTCACGATGATCCGCGAATGCAATGCCGATACGGTCGCCGAGCTCGCCTACACGGACCTAGAGACGGGCGAGCCGGCAATTTCCCATTGCCGGGCGGCCCTGGAGGCGGGAAAGAGCATCGTGACGAGCAACAAGGGGCCGGTGGCGCTTGCGCATCGCGAGCTCGGCGCGCTCGCCGTCGCGCACGGGGCCCAGTTCCTTTTCGAGGGGACGGTGCTGAGCGGAACTCCTGTCTTCAACCTGGCGCGCCACTGCTTCGTGGGCAATGAGATTCGAGAGATGCGCGGAATTCTCAACGGCACCACAAACTACATTCTCAGCGAGATGGAAGCAGGCGTCGCCTACGCCGAAGCTTTGGCCCAGGCCCAGGCGGCCGGCTATGCCGAGGCCAAGCCCGACGCTGACGTCAGGGGCTTCGATGCTCGCGCCAAGGTCGTGATCCTCGCGAATACGTTGATGGGGGGCGATCTCAAGCCCAGTGACGTCGCGTGCCAAGGGATTACTGAGATCACTATCGCGGACATCCAGCGCGCCCGAGGCGAGGGCCACCGCTACAAACTGATTGGTGCGGCCCGGCGTTCGGGCGACCGCATCCTCGGCGAGGTCGCCCTACGACAGCTCGCGCTCGACGATCCGCTGGCAGGGATCGGTAGCGCGACCAACGCGCTCACCTTCGCCACCGACCTCCTCGGCGAGATCACGATCGTCGGGCCCGGCGCGGGGCCGGGTCCGACGGGCTATGCGATCCTTGCCGATCTCCTAAGACTGCACAGCGGATAGTCCGCTTAGCGTTTCGCCCGACGCTTGGGCTTGCTTCGGGTCCGGGCCACCGCCCGCTTTGCGGCATCGGCCTCTTTGAACACCTCCTGGGCGACGCCGCACGCCAGGGTCGAGCGGACGAAGCCGGCGAAGGTGTTGGTCTGGATGAGGGTCTCGCGAATCTCGGTTCGTGTGCAGCCCAGGCGCAGCGCTCCGCCGATGTGGAAGCGCAGCACCTGCCACTCGCCGAGCTGTGTCAGCATCGCCAGGTTGAGCAGTATGCGGGTCTTGGCCGGAAGACCGGACCGCGCGAAGACCTCGCCCCAGGCGAACTCAGTGACGTAGTCCTGCTGATCGCGCGTGGCCGGACCGAGGTTCGCATAGATCGGGTCCATGATCTCCTTGCCGATGATGTCCCACCGCATCTTCTTGCCGCGCGCCATCGTCTTCGCGTTCATTGCCATCCCAGCACCATCCCTGAGTTGCCCCCACGTCGAACGCCGCCGGTCGGCGGCGCCGCGCCAGTCTGGCGTCTGTGTCTCGGCATCGTCAACTTCAACCGGCCTTCTTCTTCTCCCTGGTTGGACCACAATGGGGGATGACCGGCACCGCACCGGATACGGCTGCGACATGGGCGCCATGCAATCCAAGCGGTTGACCGCCGGGGGCCTGCGCCCACAACATGGGTGCAAGCTCAAGGGTGCGGGCGATTCGGGCTAGGAGGTCAGCGATGGCCGAGACGAACGACGTCGCGTTTGGATTCACTGTTGGGCCGGTCATGCCGGCCGATCGCGAGGGCGCTGCCGGCGACAAGCAGCGTTACGGCGAGGTCTTGGACGACTGCCGCTTTGGGCAGTCACTCGGCTTCGGCAGCGTGTGGGCGCTGGAGCACCACTTCACCGACTACTACCCTTCACCGAGCCCGCTGTTTTTCCTGAGCCATGTGGCAGCCGCGTGTCCTGGGCTTGGTCTCGGGACGGCGGTCATCGTGCTGCCGTGGTACGAGCCCGTCAGGTTCGCCGAAGAAGTGGCCATGCTGAGTCTCATGACCGACGCCGACGTGCACCTGGGCCTTGGGCGCGGTGTCGCCAAGATCGAGTACGATGCCCGCAACATCGACATGGCGCACTCCCGCGAGCTGTTCCAGGAGGGCTACGAGGTTACCGCAGGCCTCTTGAGTGGCGAGCCGTTTCGCTACGAGGGCAAACACTTCACGATCCCACGGGAGGTGACGTTGCGGCCGGGGCCGGCGCGTGATCGCATTCACATGTACGGGGGGTGCAACAACCCAGGAACCGCTGAGCGCATGGCAGAGATGGGCCTCCTTCTGCTCTGCACCTCCGCCTCGCCGTTCCAGCAAAACGTCGAGGCGATCAAAGTGTGGAAGGTGATTACGGCGGCAAAAGGCGGGAATGCCGACGCCAACATCCCGTTGTGGATCCATTGCTTCATCGCTGATAGCGAAGAAGAGGCACGCGAGGAGGCGACGACGTATCTTGTCGCCTTCTTCCGAGCCGTGATTGAACACTACGAGACCCACGCCAATCCGTGGAAGGACGTGCCGACGTACGAGCGAAACGTCGAACAAATGCGGCGGATGGAGGCGATGGCTGATCCGGCCAACCTGCCGCCTTTTATCGAGAACCAGTTGGTTGGTACGCCTGATCAGGTGGCGGCGCAGGTGCAGCGCTACCTAGACATCGGCATTACCCAAGTTGCCATCAACACCGCACAGCCCGACCGACCGACCGACAGTCGGCGGCGGTCGATGGAGCGGTTCGCCCGCGAGGTGGCGCCCAGGTTCTCGGGCGCCTTCGCCGCCGCCGCCGAATAGGGAGGACGCCATGCGCCTCGGCATGTTCATGATGTCCCTGCACGATCCTGCACGGGATAACCACGAAGTATTGTTGGAGGACGTCGAGATCGCGGCTTATTGCGATGAGCTGGGGTTCGACGAGTTCTGGATCGGCGAGCACTACACGGCGAGCTCGGAGCCTGTACCGGCACCGATGATCTTCATCGCCAATCTGCTTGCAAGGACCAAGCACATGAAGCTCGGGACCGGGGTGGTCAATCTTCCCCAATGCCACCCGGCGCAGGTAGCGGCTCACATCGGCTACCTCGACCACATCAGCGAAGGCCGCCTGCTGTTCGGCATCGGCCCTGGCGGCCTGGGCAGCGACCTTGAGATGTTCGGCGCCACCGATCCCAAGGTCCGCGGCGCGATGATGATGGAGTCGATCGACGTCATCCTCAAGCTATGGACGATGGACGCTCCGTTCATCTTCGAGGGTAAGTTCTGGAACTTCAAGTTGACCGACATGGTGCTTGAGGAGTTCGGGGTGGGCGTGACGGTGAAGCCCTATCAAAAGCCGCATCCGCCGATCGCCCTGCCGGCGATGAGTCCCTATTCAGGCACGATGAAGATCGCCGGTCAGCGCGGCTGGATCCCGATCTCGTCGAACCTCATTCCGACCTACAGCGCAGCTAGCCAGTGGCAGAAGTACGCGGAGGGCTGCGAGGAAGCCGGGCACGTCGCCGATCGCGAAATCTGGCGGGTGGGACGGACCGTCTTCGTTGCCGACAGCGACCGTGAGGCCGAGGCGTATGTCACAGGGGAGAAGAATCTCTTCCAGTACTACTACGCCCATATGCACGGGTTGTTGTCCGACGGCGGTATCCTGAACGTCGCAATGCCCAATCCGGATGCCGACCCAGCGGACTTCTCGCGCGACGACTACCGGGAGGACAATCTTATCTGCGGTGGGCCGGACACCGTGGTGGAGAAGCTCTTGGCCCTGCGCGAGGAGATCGGCGACTTCGGAACGCTCATTATCGCCGGGCTCGAATACGACGATTGCGCGCGAACTCGCAACTCAATGGCGCTGATGGCCCACGAGGTGATGCCGAGGCTTCGTGCCGCGATTGGCACGCGGACGGCCGCCCAATAGCCCGGCTTCAGAACCTAGGTCTTAGGTCGGCGACCGGCGGCAGCCGGCTTGAGGAGGAAAGCGGGCACAGGGCTGTTGGAATCCCACGTCGCGCCTTGACGCCGCCGATCGGCCGACTTGGCACGAGAGCGAACCGCGACGACCGTGCCGCCGTTACTCTCCGGCAACGCTTCAGCTGACTCAACGGTGATTGCTGCGACCGGCGCCGGCTCCGCGGTAGCCTCGGCGTCGCGTTCTGGTGGCGGTGACTTGGTCGCCGGGGTGCGCTTTGCAGGGCGCTTGCGCTCTGCTCCGCGACGGGCGCCACGGCCGCGGCGCCGACGTCCCTCGTCGTGGTCGAGCTCCAGATTGTCCATCCCCTCGACCAATACGCGCGGAATTTCTTCACCAGTGAGCTTAATGATGGCCTCGACGAAAGGCGCTTCCTCTGGCGTCGCGATCGTATAGGCAGCACCGTCCATGCCGGCGCGGGCCGTGCGGCCGATCCGGTGTACATAGTCTTCTGCATGGATCGGCACGTCGAAGTTGATGACGTGCGGCAGTGCTTCGATGTCGAGACCGCGCGCCGCTACATCGCTTGCCACCAACAGTTTGATCTCACCGCCGCGGAAGCGCTCAAGCGTCGCCGTTCTTATCGCCTGGTTCATGTCGCCGTGCAGGCCGCTCGCCTCGAATCCGTGTTTGCGTAGTGATGCCGTCAAGATATCGACATGACGCTTGCGGTTGCTGAAGATAATGGCGCTGTCGATTCCCTTCTGGCGCAGCAAGCGGCGCAGGGCCTCACGCTTGTCGTCCTCGCGTACGATCGCCAGGCCCTGGCTGACCCGATCGACCGTCGACGCGGGCGGTGCGACGCTGATCTCCTTCGGATCGTTCAAGAAGGCGGCGGCGAAGCGCCGGATCTCGGGGAAAAGGGTCGCCGAGAACAGCATGGTCTGGCGCCGCGACGGCGTCAGCTGAACGATGCGCTCGACATCGGGGATGAAGCCCATGTCCAGCATGCGATCGGCCTCGTCGATCACCAGTATACTCACGCCGGTCAGCATCAGCTTGCCGCGTTCGACGTGATCGAGTAGGCGGCCCGGCGTGGCGATAAGGACATCCACGCCGCGGTCGATCTTCTGGTCCTGCTCGGTAAAGGACTCGCCGCCGACGAGCAGCGCCTTTGTGAGTTTCGAATACTTGCCGTACGCGTCGAAGTTCTCGGCGACCTGGGCGGCGAGCTCGCGCGTGGGCTCGAGGATCAGTGAGCGCGGCATGCGGGCCCGCACCCGGCCGGTCGCGAGGATATCGATCATCGGCCACGTGAAGGAAGCGGTCTTGCCGGTCCCTGTCTGCGCCGAACCAAGCAAATCGCGGCCTTGGAGTATGACGGGAATGGCGCGTGCCTGGATCGGGGTCGGCTCGGCATAGCCGGAATCGGCGATCGCGCGAAGGACTTCGGGGCTTAGCCCCAGTTGTTCAAATGGCATACTTTTCTATCTTTGTGGGGTTTCGTTTCGCCGCGTACGCGGTGGTTGCAAGGCGCATTTTGGGCCGCACGGCGCTCCGCCAAAACAGCCGCGGCCCGCATGCGGGCGCGCCTGCCGTGGGATCAGATTAGCACATCTCGTCAGCACGCCCCGTCCGGACACGCTGGATTCGGCTTGAATGGGTTACGGAACGGTAGAAGGTTCACCATGAGCTGCCTGGTCAGCACAGCAAGCTGCGGATCGTCCACACCCGATAAAGCGGCGGTCTCGCCAATGGCGTTCGCCACCATCCGTCCGCCTGAGCAGAACGCCGCTTCAAGTCGCGTGCGGGCGCCAACCGGCGCATATTCGACCGTTTCGGGGTCGTCGCACAGGCGATAGCTTACGGGGCCCCGCGCCGCGGGGTTGAACGCCAGCACGATGCGCTGGCTACGCCGCGCAACATCGCTCGGGAGCGTGGTAAAGCGGGCCGGCGCGACCCAAGCAGGCATCCTAAGTTTCTCGGCGATGGCCTCATCGTCACCTGGCAGCTGCCCAGCGAAGGCTTTGCCGTGGATCTGCACCGTTACCTCGCCGGGCGCGGCCGTGTACTGCACGAGGCTCTTGCTGTAGGGCAGTTCCTGATAAACGTCCGTGATCCAAATACTGTTTGTCGTCGTACATGCCGCGAGCCCGAGGCCAGCAGCTAGCGCGACGGCCACCGCAGAACGGGTCATAGCCGTCACCATTTCTGTTTTCCTTAGCCCCAATATTGTGCACATGCCCGCATTGGGCAAGGCGCAAATGCCCTAAACTGCTAAGAAATCACACATTTCCGGGTTGTAGCCGCTAACGGGCGCCACGAGGACGATTTGGGTAGTCGTACGCGAAGACCACGCGTGTGACGCGATCGAGAACATCCTGCAAGCGAGGATCCGCGGCGTCTCGCGGGGTGGGGCCGATCGCCAGGGCCTCGCTGAGGGCCTCGTTGGCGTTGCAGAACAGCGCTAGCATCGCGATCGTTTTGCCGGTCGGCGCCATCGGAATCGTTGATGGTGCGGCGCACGCGCTGTTGCCGCGGAGGCGCCTTCCGGCTGGATCGAAGATCACTACCAGGCGCAGACTCTGGCGACTGACTTGGTCGGCCACTGTGACGAAGCGCGCACCGCTCGTCCATGCCGGAAGGCGCAGGTGCTCGGCGATGGCCGCATCCGCGTGCGCCTTGGGTACCGCCAGCGGGTTGCCGTGGATGACCACCGGAAAAGTGCCCTCGCGCGCCACGTATTGGACGAGGTGGGGCGCATAGAACGGGCTGCGAGATTCGCGATCGGGCGGCGCGAAGACGTTCAGCGGGTCGCCAGCACAGGCTTCGAGGAGGATAAGTCCAGCGAGACAGAGCACGGCTCGTTTCATGCGGCTTCCCCAAAAGCCTCGCCCACGCCCCCGCGCGCGCGGAGTTAGTGTGCCATGTTACCAGCGTGAGGTCGAACCAGCTTGCCCCTAGCGCGTGCCCTAGACGTCGAGGTCCTCGACCGAGTTCGCGCGCTCCTGGATGAAGGCGAGGCGCAGCTCGGGTTTGCGCCCCATCAACTGCTCGACTCTGTCGCTAGCACGACGTTCCTCGCCCTCGGCGATCTCGACACGGGCGAGCTTACGCGTCGCCGGGTGCATCGTTGTCTCGCGGAGCTGGCTGGAGGGCATCTCGCCCAGCCCTTTGAAGCGACTAATCTCGACGTTGGTTAACCCGGCGAAGGTGGTTTCGACCAGTTCCGCCTTGTGGGCCTCATCCCGCGCGTAGAGGACGGTGCCCCCGTGGCTCAGGCGGTAGAGCGGCGGTTGGGCAATGTAGAGGTGGCCGCTGGCGATGAGCCCGGGCATCTCGCGATAGAAGTAACTCATCAGGAGGGCCGCGATGTGCGCGCCATCGACATCGGCATCGGTCATGATGATGACCTTCTCGTACCGCAGATCGCTATCCGCGAAGAGATCACCGGTACCACAGCCCAGGGCCTGAACGAGATCAGCGAGTTCCTGGTTGCCACGAACCTTAGCGCGAGCCGCGCTAACGACATTGAGGATCTTGCCGCGGAGTGGGAGGACTGCCTGCGTCACGCGATCACGGGCTTGCTTGGCTGAGCCTCCCGCTGAGTCACCCTCGACCAGGAACAGCTCGGTACCGGCGGATTCGGCGCGCGTACAATCGGTAAGTTTGCCAGGTAGACGAAGCTTGCGTGTGGCGCTCCGCCGCGCCACCTCCTTCTCCTCACGGCGGCGCAGGCGCTCCTCAGCGCGCACGAGAATCGCGCCGAGGAGGGCGCTGGCGTGGTTCGGCGCCCCGCCCAGCCAGTGGTCGAAATGGTCACGGACGACGCCGTCGACCAAGCGCTGAGCCTCCGGGTTGCCCAGCTTTTCCTTGGTCTGGCCGTGGAACTGCGGTTCGCGAATAAACAGCGATAGCAGGCCGGTGGCGCCGCCGAGGACGTCGTCGGCGGTGATCTGCACGGCGCGGCGATTGCCAATGCGTTCACCGTAGGCCTTGAGACCTTTCGTCAACGCGGCCCGGAAACCCGCCTCGTGGGTGCCGCCGGCCGGCGTCGGCACGGTGTTGCAGTAGGATGCAACGTTGGGCTCGCCGCCAGCGGTCCAGGCTATCGCCCATTCCATACGGCCATCGTCGCCGTTGATCCGAGCCCGCCCCGCGAACGGCATTGGTGTAACGGTCGCGTTGTCGCCAAGCGTCTCCGCCAAGTACTCCTCGAGGCCGCCGGGAAAACGCAGGGTCTCGGCCTCCGGCACCGCTTCGCCAGCCTTGAGCAGCGCCGCATCGCAGCGCCAGCGAACCTCGGCGCCGGCGAACAGAAAAGCCTTCGAACGGGCCATGCGGTAGAGCGGGGCAGCCCTAAGAGCCAGCGTTTTGCCGAAGACGCCAGGATCAGGGTGGAAGCGGATCGCCGTACCGCGTCGATTGGAGACCGAGCGGGATTTGAGCTTGGTTTTGGCTATGCCCTTCTCGTAGCGTTGGGTCCACAATTTGCTCTCGCGCGCGACCTCGATCTCCAGCCAATCGGACAGCGCGTTCACCACCGAGAGCCCGACGCCATGCAGCCCCCCCGCGGTCTGATAGACCTTAGCGCTGAACTTGCCGCCCGAATGCAAGGTGGTGAGGATCACTTCGAGCGCGGACCTGTTCTTGAACTTGGAGTGCTGTTCAACGGGGATGCCGCGACCGTTGTCGCGCACGGTCAAGGCGCCATCAGCCGTGAGCTCGATCTCGATACGGCTCGCCGCGCCGGCGACTACCTCATCCATCGCGTTGTCCAGGACCTCGGCGGCGAGGTGGTGCAGCCCGCGCTCATCGGTGCTGCCAATGAACATGCCGGGCCGACGCCGCACTGGCTCGAGGCCCTCAAGGACCTCGATGTCAGCAGCTGTGTAGTCCTTAGCGGGCTTGCGCGCGTGCGCGAAAAGATCACTCATGCCGGGCAGTCAGGGGCGCACAAAACGGACGCGAAGCGAAGCACTGACGTGGGTCGCTGGACTATAGGGTATAACTGAAGAAGGCAACAACTAGATATGGTAATCTAATGGTCGACGAAACGGCCAGTAGCGAGCGGCCCGAACCCGCGATCCGCACAATGCCGTTGCCGCGTGATGCCAATGCGAGCGGGGATATTTTCGGCGGGTGGATCCTTTCGCAAATGGACATCGCGGGTGGCGTGGTCGCCGCGGAGCGGGCCGGTGGGCGGGTGGTCACGGTCGCCGTGGAGGGCATGAAGTTCCACCGGCCGGTGTTCATCGGCGATATGGTGAGTTGCCATGCCAAAGTGGTGCGGGTCGGGCGGACGTCGGTGACCGTCGATGTCGAGACCGTGGCCCGCCGCCAGCGGCTTGGCGAGGAAGTCACTGTGACCGAAGGCCTGTTCACCTATGTCGCGGTCGACGATCAAAGGCGGCCCCGGCCTGTCGACCAGGGCGGTTGATGTCGCTGGACCGCTTGAAGCGCCGACGCGATCGTGATCAAAGTCACACAAGCATTCCCGGCGATCGACCGCGCCTGACGCTCACTTCTCTGCCGCTGGTGACAGGCGATGTCCTGCTCGCCGAAGCGGATCAAGCCGAATAGTACATAGAGAACTCGATCGGGTGGGGGGTGTGCTCTAGCTTGTGCACTTCTTCCCACTTGAGCTCGAGATAACCGTCGATCAGATCGTCGCTCAGCACGTCGCCCTTTTTGAGGAAGTCGCGGTCGCGATCTAGCGACTCCAACGCCTCGCGTAGACTCCCGCATACTGTCGGCACATCCTTGAGCTCCTCAGGCGGGAGATCGTATAGATTTTTGTCCATCGGATCGCCCGGATGGGTCTTGTTCTCGATGCCGTCTATGCCAGCCATCAACATCGCCGCAAAGCCGAGGTAGGGGTTGGCGGTGGGATCGGGGAAACGCACCTCCACCCGCTTACCACTCGGGCTCGCCGAGAACGGGATGCGGCACGAAGCTGAGCGGTTCCGGGCTGAATAGGCGAGGAGCACCGGCGCTTCGAACCCGGGGATCAATCGTTTGTAGCTGTTGGTGGTTGGGTTGGTGAAGGCGTTTATCGCCTTGGCGTGGCGCATGATGCCGCCGATGTAAAAGAGCGCCATCTCGGAGAGATCGGCGTAGGCGCTGCCGGCAAACAGCGGCTTCCCGTTTTTCCAGATCGACTGGTGGACGTGCATGCCCGAGCCGTTGTCCTCGATCACGGGCTTGGGCATGAACGTCGCCGACTTGCCATAGGAATGCGCGACATTCTGGACGACGTATTTGTAGATGTGCAGGTTATCGGCCGTGCGCACGAGGCTGTCCCTGGTGATGCCGAGCTCGTTCTGACTCGGCGCCACCTCGTGATGGTGCTTCTCGATCGTGAGCCCCATATCGGCCATCACCGACAACATCTCGGCGCGTAGGTCGCTCATCGAATCGACTGGCGGTACCGGGAAATAGCCACCCTTGATGCTCGGACGGTGGCCGTAGTTACCCGAATCGAACTCGCGACCGGCGTTGTAGGGGCCCTCTTCCTGGTCAATTGAGTAGGAGGTGTTGTTCGCGCTGACGTTGAAACGGACGTCATCGAAAACAAAGAACTCCGCCTCGGGCCCGAAGGAAGCGGTGTCGCCGATTCCGGTGTACTTGAGGTAGGCCTCAGCGCGTTTGGCGGCGGATCGCGGGTCGCGGCTGTATTCCTCGCCGGTTGAGGGCTCGTGCACGTCGCAAATCAGGATGAGCGAAGGCTGCGCCGAGAAGGGATCCATCACAGCGGTCGTCGCATCGGGCATCAGCGCCATGTCGGATTCATGGATCGACTTCCAGCCGGCGATCGATGAGCCGTCGAACATGATTCCGTCAGCGAAGGCCGCCTCGTCGATCATGTTGGCGGCCATGGCCAAATGCTGCCACGTACCGCGCGGATCGCTAAAGCGAAGGTCGACGTAGGCGACCTCATTATCCTTGATAGTCT
The DNA here is from genome assembly GCA_965248765.1 of Alphaproteobacteria bacterium. Taxonomy (GTDB): domain Bacteria; phylum Pseudomonadota; class Alphaproteobacteria; order VGEJ01; family VGEJ01; genus CBDFKF01. The sequence continues at coordinate 138,122 of CBDFKF010000001.1, read as the reverse complement.
TCAAGACCGCTTTGATGTCATCAGCCATAGCTCGGTCCTCAGGGCTTAGGTTGTTAGCTGTTACAGTGCGCGAGCCGCCTAAATCGCATCGGGGCCACGGTCGCCAGTACGAATGCGGACAATCTCCTCGATCGGCGTAACGAAAATCTTGCCATCGCCGATGCGTCCGGTGTGCGCCGCCTGTTGAATGACCTCGATGGCGCGCTCGGCGAGGCGATCCTCGACGACCATCTCGATTTTCACCTTGGGCAGGAAGTCCACAACATATTCGGCGCCGCGGTAGAGTTCCGTGTGGCCCTTTTGGCGGCCAAAGCCCTTCGCCTCCGTGACCGTCATGCCCTGCAAGCCGATCTCGTGAAGGGCATCTTTGACCTCATCGAGTTTGAACGGCTTGATGACGGCTTCGATCTTCTTCATGGGCAACTCCCCCGGACGCCCGCGGACCACCGACTTAGCATTCGGTGATTCGGAGAGCAATCGGCATGCCAGGCGGGCGATCCGCCGTTCATGGGGTTTTGCGCCATTGGTGATGCGCCGCGCCGGACCCGCGTGGCGTACGCTGCACGATTCATGGGCAGTTGCGAACGAAGTAGGCGACGCTGTCGGTCGCTTCCCTCCGGTACGCGCGCTGGAGCCCGGTTCGATGGTCACGCTATGCTGCTCGAACCACGGCGTTTCACCCAGGAATAATGAGGTCACCGGCTATGGACGGAACGGAGCGGGTCGCCATCGTCACCGGCGCAGGAACGGGAATCGGGCAGGCCGCCGCGTTGGCGCTGCTGAACGATGGGTTTGCTGTAGCTCTGGCCGGCCGTCGCGTCGAGGCGCTGGAGGCGACTGCGGCGCAAGCGCCGGCGGGCAGCCGAACGCTCAGCGTTGCCACGGATGTGACCGATCCCGCCTCCGTGCAATCGCTATTCGCCCGAACCAGGGATACGCTCGGGCGCCTCGACGTTCTCTTCAACAATGCGGGCACCTTTACCCCAGCCGTACCCTTGGAGGAGCTGACGTACGAGCAATGGATCCAGGTGGTCGCCACCAACCTTACGGGGCCATTCCTGTGCACGCAGGAAGCTTTCCGGCTGATGAAGGACCAGAATCCGCTCGGTGGGCGGATCATCAACAACGGCTCGGTATCGGCCCACGCGCCGCGGCCCAACTCCGCCCCGTACACCGCTACAAAGCATGCGATCACCGGTCTCACCAAATCGACTTCGCTGGATGGCCGCAAATACGGCATTGCTTGCGGCCAGATCGACATCGGCAATGCGCTCACGCCGATGACGGGCCGGATGAAGGAAGGAGTGCCGCAAGCCAACGGGTCGATCGCACCAGAGCCGACGATGGATGCCGCTGGCGTGGGCCGGGCGATCGCCTACATGGCGAGCCTACCGCTCGATGCCAACGTTCAGTTCATGACGGTAATGGCGACCAAGATGCCGTTCGTTGGGAGAGGGTGATGCGGGCTCGGCGAGCGCGGGCGCTGTTGACGCCGCAAAACACAGCAACGCGGCGATCTTGACAACTGCCTCCCGGCACCCGTTTTCTGGCTCTCGGAACGGAATGCCTCGAGCGATCGTCGCTACGGGTAATCGCGATCAGGGACAGATTGGAGGCCAGGACCGGATTCGAACCGGTGTACGCGGATTTGCAGTCCGCCGTGCAAAACGGCCAAAAAGCCAGTAACGCCCAGATTTCTGCGGTTTTTGGCCCTCGGACTGGTCGGACTCAGCGGACTGGAGCGCGAACGTAGCCGCACAAAAGTCGGCACAGTCCGGGCAGGTTGTTCAAGAGGTGTTCGCGTTACCCTGCGGCGCACTGCCCCAGGACGCACAGCCGGCAGCCGCCCAAGCTGATACCGACCAAGATGATGACCACCGCGGCGGCGAGCACGATCGCCCAGCTGCGGTGTGCGCTGACCCAGGCCTTCACCTTGTCCATCACTTCGCCTTCCCTCGTAGCTTCTCGAACGTGCGGGCCGTTCCGAGTCCGAGCATCCCGAGCAGCACGACGAGCAGATGCTCCATCGCCAGCTCAGGCGGCATGCTCGCCTCGGAGCCGGTGTTGACCATCACCCAGGCCAGGATGTCGCGGAGGACGAAGCTGTAGAGAAGGGCCCCCGCGTACACCCATCCGCAAAAGGGCCGCCACCCGGCGACGAACACGGACCGGTGGCCAGCCTCGATCTTGTTCAGCTCCACCTGTAGCTCCGCCGGCTTCATCGCCATGGCGATCTTCAGGCGCTCCGCAACCGCGCGTTCTTCGTCGGTCTCGACGAACTTGTCGATGATGTTGGCTACGCCCTCGGCGGCGGACACGATCCCGCCACCGACGATCGAGCTGAATATCTTCTGAAGCATGCTCAGCCCTCCCGCATTATCCGGGCCAGTCGTTGCGAGCGTTCCGGCTGAACGTCCTGGCGCGCCCATTTGGAATCGAGCATCTCGTCAGCCGCCGTTTCATAGTTGGCGCGCTCAAGGGCGGCGAGCATCCGCTTGAAGCCCGACAGGCGCGGCCAGCCGAGGTTGAGGCACATATCGACCAGGGCCATCTGGCGGACGGCGCTCAGCTCCCGCCACCACGGGACATTGCGGTCGAGGTCGCGTTCGGCGCCGTCGATGTCGTTGCGGCAGAGCACCGCCGCTTCCTGCTCCGATATCCCCCGATCGTCGAGGTTGCGTCCGATGCCGATGGTGAGCTTGCCGGCCGGGCAGCGGTAGGGCTTCAGGCGCAGCCCCTCGTGCTCGATCAGCTGGGCGGTCATGGCCTCGATGTCGTATGCCCGCACGATCATTGACCCCCACTTCCTACTTGATGGGCGGGATGTGGCCGGTGAGCGCGGCGATCATTGCCCCGATCGCGACCGCGATGCCGCCGAGTTTGAGCACCGCCCACAGCGCGCCCTTGCCGACGTTGGCGACCTTGGACAGCTCATCGACCCGCTCGACGAGCTTGTCCTGGCGCCGGTGCCGAGCGTCCAGCTTGGTCTCCAGCACCGCGAGCTTGGCGATGATCCCGGTCGCTGTTGGCTCTTTGCTCATGTCGCGTTCCCATGTAGTACGTACACGGCACGTTTATGTTCTGCCTCTCCCTGATGCTGATCCTTGGCGAGCGAGCTTTGCTCGATTTCCAGCCGAAGGGCGTCCGCCGCATCGGTCATCCGCACCTCCTTCGAGAGTTCATGGCAATTGCGAATGCGGCCTGCCGGGTCTAGAAGTCGCCGCCCCAGATAGCCGGGACTTGCCCGTAAATGTTCGATTGGGGCTTCAAATACAGGCGGTCTCCATTTGAGTTGCGGCCGACCGTGAGATACGTGGTGGCTTGATTATCAAGGATCATCCCGACATCGCTCCCGCCTGCACCCGGCGAGGTGTCTGTCGGAATATCACTGCGCTTTATTGTCGCGGAGCGATACGCCCACGGTGAGGTTGTGTTCGGTCGCTGCTTGATGTCGATCGTTATGTACGCGTAACTGTCTATGTCTGGCACCGTGAACGTCACCGTGCCGGACGCTGCAACCCAGTGCGGGTTGTTGGTAATGTGCGTAAAGAGCGCGGTGCGCGCGCCGAGCGCCTCAAGCGCAGCGGCGACCGTCGTCGCGCCCGTTCCGCCCTTGGAGATAGGCACGGTCGGCAGGCGATTCGAACTGAGCGTGCCCGACGTGATCTTAGCGGCGCTCAAGTCCGGGATACGATCTGCATCGAACGTGTCCGAGGTGATCTTGTCGGCGCTCAAGTCGGGGATGCGTGCGGTGTTGAAGACGCCGCCTTCTTCCAGCTCAGCCACATCGCCTTCGGCCGTGCCGATATCCCGGAGCGCCACGGGCGCAACCGAGACCGCCACCAGTTGAAACCGCGTCCCGTCATAGATCACCTCCGCCATGTCGCCGGCGGCGAGATCGCCGGCGGCCAGCGCCGCGCCGGCGGCCTTCACAATCGCCTTGGCGCCCAGCGCGCTGATATTGAGGGTTACGGCTCCGGTGTTGGTATTAGCGATCTTGAAGCTGAAACGCTGACCAAGGACGTAGGCCGGAATCACCGGACTCGGCGTCGCTGTGAGCGTGTCGGTGCCGGCAACGGACAACGAGCTCAGGATGCCGTCTTGAACCTGTCCGGCCGCTGCGTAATCGGTGCGGGCCTCCGCGTTGCCGACGCCGGTGTGACGCCTGGTCGCCATGGGAAGGTTGGCGGTCGGACTATTCTGGCCGTCCCGGGTGACGCAGTTCTCAAGGCCGTCCGCGATGTCCTGATCGTGGGTATCGGCGCGGTCGGAACGCACGTTCTCTCCGGCCGCCGCGGCCAGCGCCCACGTCTGCACCCCACTACGGGCGCCGTCGGTGCGATTGAAGTTGCCGGTTCCATTCCAGGGCATCAGCGTGTCTCCTTTCGTGGTTGCGCCCGTGCCGCCTCGATGACCTGTCGGGCGAGCTGGTTCACGCCTCGATCGGGGGCTCTGCGCGGGGCATGGCGCCGACGTTGAGGCGCGGCCAAATCTCTGTCAATTCTGGCAATCTGCCGTAGGCCCGCCGGCATCGTCTCTGCCGTGATCGCCAACGGGGATCAGCCAATACCGCCTGTCGGCGGACCTGCGGGCCACTAACCTACTCGAATAAATCGTCAAATAAATGACGATAATGACTGGAATACGCCCCTTAAATAACTATATCTTAACCATGAACGGCACGGAGTTCATCAGGCGGGCAAGGCGTTACGCCAAGAAGACGAAGCAGGAATGCCGCCTTGAACCAAGCCACGGTAAGGGCAGCCACCAGAGATTGTGGGTTGGTCGGAATTTCACTACCGTTCCGAATGGGGAACTCAAGCCGGGGCTGTTCCGTGCCATGCTCAGGCAACTCGACATCGGAAAGGAGGATTTCTGATGCAGTACGTGTATCCCTGCGTGCTGATGTCGGAGGAAGAAGGCGGGTTCTCTGTCTCATTCCCGGATGTCCCTGAAGCCCTCACCTGCGGAAACGATCGGGCCGACGCCCTGGCACAGGCCCAGGATGCGCTGGCCGTCGCATTGGCCGGGTATGTTCACGAGCGTTGGGACATCCCCGTCCCAAGTACTGAGATCCTGGGGCAGGAGCCTGTTGCCGTTCCAACCATCGTCGCCGCCAAACTGGCGCTCTATACGGCCATGCGAAGGCAGGGCATCACCAAGGTTGCACTGGCCGACCGCCTGGGCTTGACCGAGGGTGTGGTACGTAAGCTGTGCAATCCCGACCATCGGTCCCACATCGGTAGCGTCGAGGCTGCCTTGCACGAGGTGGGGCGCAGCTTGGTGGTCGGCGACCGCGCGGCCTGACCAAGGGCAAAACTCGGTCCAGCTTGGTTCGCGAAATCTTGCAGCGCTACATCAAGCGCTGTTCAGCCAAGGAGAAGCGGAGGGAAACGCGATGAAGCGGATAGCCGGACTGCTTCTGGTTTCATTGGCGCTGCTCTGCTCGCCAGCAGTGGCACAGGATTATTGGGCGGGCCTGGAAGCGTATCAACGGGGTGACTACGAGGCCGCGATCGGGGAGTGGTTGCCGCTTGCGGAACAGGGAGATGCCGTCGCCCAACATAACCTCGGCGTCATGTACGAACGTGGCGACGGCGTCCCCGAGGACGATGCCGAGGCCGTGAAGTGGTACCGCAAGGCCGCCGAGCAGGGATACGTCGACGCCCAGAACAACCTCGGCGTCATGTACGAACGTGGCGACGGCGTCCCCGAAAACGACGCGGAAGCCGCCAAGTGGTTTCGCAAGGCCGCCGAGCAAGGTCTCGGCGACGCCCAGAGCAACCTCGGCCTCATGTACGCCGATGGCGACGGCGTCCCCGAGGACGATGCCGATGCCGTGAAGTGGTACCGCAAGGCCGCCGAGCAGGGATACGCCCAAGCCCAATACAACCTCGGCGTCATGTACGGACGTGGCGACGGCGTCCCCGAGGACGATGCCGAGGCCGTGAAGTGGTACCGCAAGGCCGCCGAGCAGGGATACGTCGACGCCCAGAACAACCTCGGCGGCATGTACGCCCATGGCGAAGGCGTGCCGGAAAATGACGCAGAAGCCGTGAAATGGTTTCGCAAGGCCGCCGAGCAAGGATACGCTGGCGCCCAGTTCAACCTCGGCGTCATGTACGCCCATGGCGAAGGCGTCCCCGAGGACTACGTTCAGGCCTACGCCTGGTACAACCTTGCTGCCGCCCAAGGCGACGGGCAATCGCTCACAAACAAAGATGAACTCCGTGCCGTCATGACCCCCGCGCAAATCGCGGAAGCACAGAAGCTCAGCGCGGAGCTATTCCAGCAGATCGAGGATCGGAAGGAATAGAAGCTCTTTGGCCTATGTTAGGGTCGGACCCCCTCATGAGCTGATAGACCACCCCGCTACACTGAACCTCGGCAACGTAACGGAAGGTCCTGCCTTCACTTCGCCCTTCCGCCGAACTTCTCGGCGGTGCGCATGGCGCCGAGGCCCAATAGTGACAGCAACACCGTGACCAATGTCTCGGTCCCGGTCAGCTCGGGGATATCGGTGACGGCGGGGAAGAAGTTGACGGTAACCCAGGTCAGCATGTCAAACAGGATGAAGTGCCAAGCGAGGGCGAGGCCGCAGACCCATCCGATGAAGGGCCGCCAACCCGCGACGAACACCGAGCGGTGAGCGGCCTCGATCTTGTTCAGCTCCACCTGTAGCTCCGCCGGCTTCATCGCCATGGCGATCTTCAGGCGCTCCGCAACCGCGCGTTCTTCGTCGGTCTCGACGAACTTGTCGATGATGTTGGCTACGCCCTCGGCGGCGGACACGATCCCGCCACCGACGATCGAGCTGAATATCTTCTGAAGCATGCTCAGCCCTCCCGCATTATCCGGGCCAGTCGTTGCGAGCGTTCCGGCTGAACGTCCTGGCGCGCCCATTTGGAATCGAGCATCTCGTCAGCCGCCGTTTCATAGTTGGCGCGCTCAAGGGCGGCGAGCATCCGCTTGAAGCCCGACAGGCGCGGCCAGCCGAGGTTGAGGCACATATCGACCAGGGCCATCTGGCGGACGGCGCTCAGCTCCCGCCACCACGGGACATTGCGGTCGAGGTCGCGTTCGGCGCCGTCGATGTCGTTGCGGCAGAGCACCGCCGCTTCCTGCTCCGATATCCCCCGATCGTCGAGGTTGCGTCCGATGCCGATGGTGAGCTTGCCGGCCGGGCAGCGGTAGGGCTTCAGGCGCAGCCCCTCGTGCTCGATCAGCTGGGCGGTCATGGCCTCGATGTCGTATGCCCGCACGATCATTGACCCCCACTTCCTACTTGATGGGCGGGATGTGGCCGGTGAGCGCGGCGATCATTGCCCCGATCGCGACCGCGATGCCGCCGAGTTTGAGCACCGCCCACAGCGCGCCCTTGCCGACGTTGGCGACCTTGGAAAGCTCGTCGACCCGCTCGACCAGCTTGTCCTGCCGCTTGTGCAGCGCGTCCACTTTGGACTCGAGCACCGCGAGCTTGGCGATGATCCCGGTCGCTGTTGGCTCTTTGCTCATGTCGCGTTCCCATGTAGTACGTACACGGCACGTTTATGTTCTGCCTCTCCCTGATGCTGATCCTTGGCGAGCGAGCTTTGCTCGATTTCCAGCCGAAGGGCGTCCGCCGCATCGGTCATCCGCACCTCCTTCGAGAGTTCATGGCAATTGCGAATGCGGCCTGCCGGGTCTAGAAGTCGCCGCCCCAGATAGCCGGGACTTGCCCGTAAATGTTCGATTGGGGCTTCAAATACAGGCGGTCTCCATTTGAGTTGCGGCCGACCGTGAGAAGCATGGCGACTTGATTATCAAGGATCATCCCGACATCGCTCCCGCCTGTACCCGGCGAGGAATGCGTGCGGACCTGCGGGCCACTAAACCTACTCGAACAAATCGTCAAATAAATGACGATAATGACTGGAATACGCCCCTTCAGCTGAACCAGCGTGACATTTTGGAAGAGATGCACCAACCTTAATATGTCTTCCAAAATGATCTACGCTAGCTCCCTTAGAGCAAAGTCGTGTAAGTACTTTGGAGTTCCCCCGGTTTGATGGACACCTTTTGACTGAGAGAGGAGAGTGTCCCGATGCCGAGAACGAGGAACCGGTACCCCGCGGAATTCAGGGATCAGATCGTAGCGTTGTCCCGGACCGGAGGTAGCGTGGAAGATGGCCAGGGAGTTCGAGCCGTGCGCGGCGACGATCCATGGCTGGATCAAGCAGGCTGAACGCGATGGCGGCGGCCGCATCGACGGTCTTAGCAGCGACGAGCGCGAAGAGCTACGTCGGCTTCGCCGGGAGAACCGCCAGCTTCGTCAGGAGAGAGATATCCTGGCAAAGGCCGCAGCCTGGTTCGCTCAGAGCGACGTGACGTCGTCTCGGTCTTCGAGTTCATGACGGCGAACCAGGCCATGTTCCCGCTGGCAACGATGTGCAAATCGTTCGGCGTCTCCCGCGCCGGATATTATGCGTGGCTCCGGCGTGAGCCGAGCGCCCGTTGCCGCGCCGATGTGGAGTTGAGCGTTCGCATCAAGGCGATCCACAAGGCTTCGAAAGAGACCTATGGGGCTCCGCGCATCCACGCCGAACTCCTCGATGAAGGGATCCGGCTGGGCCGCAAGCGCGTGGAGCGGTTGATGAAAGCGGCCGGTATTGTCGGTGTTAGCCGCCCGCACGACCTTCCGAGACGAGCGGGTTCGTCCCGCCAGCGACCTGGTTGACCGGAACTTCCATGCCGATGAACCGAACTGGCTCTGGGTCGCCGACATCACCTACGTGCCGACTTGGGCCGGGTTCCTGTACCTCGCCGTGGTACTGGATGCCTTCTCACGGCGGATCGTCGGCTGGGCGATGGGCCACGATCTGAAAACCCAGCTCGTGCTCGATGCCCTCAACATGGCGCTGACGCAGCGGCGTCCCGTCGGCGTGATCCATCACTCCGACCAGGGGTCGCAGTACACCTCGATCGCCTTCGGCCTGCGTTGCAAGGAAGCCGGTGTGCGGCCATCAATGGGCTCGGTTGGCGATGCCTACGACAATGCAATGTGCGAGAGTTTCTTCGCCACCCTCGAATGCGAGTTGCTCGACCGGCGGAAGTTCCGGACCAAGGCGGAGGCCCGCATGGCCGTCTTCCAGTTCATCGAGGGCTGGTACAATCCGGGGCGGCGGCATTCCGCGCTCGGATACAAGTCGCCCGTCAACTACGAGAGACAAGCCCGTGAGCAGCTGGAGTCTGTAAGCCCGTAACTGTCCACAAAACCGGGGGAACTCCACTTGCCCAAATCTGGAAAACAGCTGTTCTGCGGAAGAATGAATGAGTCGGAATTGTCATTAGCAACGCCGCGACTTACCAATGACTAACTCGACTGCTAAGCGCCGTATTCTATTCATGGGACAAAAGCCAGTAGGCCAGCGCGCCTTCCGGCGTCTCTTGGCAAGGCAAACCGATATAGTATTGACTGGTGCGGTTTCCAACATTTCTCTCGATGGTTGGTGGGGCGACAATGAAATCCACAGTATCTGCGCACGCAATAAATGGCCGTTTATTGACAACGCCAAGCCCAACAACGAAGCCATCCGAAATTTGATCGAAGAACATTCGGTTAATTGCATTGTTTCCGTCCAACACACCTGGATACTTCCGGATTTCGTTATTGATGATGTAAATGGATTCGCTTTCAATTTGCATCTAGCTCCGCTACCGGAATTCAAGGGCTGGCATGGTGGCAATCACGCCATTCTTCAAGGCTTGGGTACCTTTGGTGTGAGCCTTCATTGGCTGACGCATGAGGTTGACAGCGGCAGCATGGCGTATACGGCAACGTTTCCGGTACAGCCGGACGACACCGCCCAGTCTCTCTACCGTCGCTCCGAAGAGGCCGGGTTGCGGCTATTCGACCGTCTTCTCGACGATCTCGCGGCAGGTCACACGCCGGAGAGATTACCACTTCAGGGAGAGCACCGGTATTACGATGCAGCCCTATTGGACCGCTACCGGGAAGTCAAGTCATTGGAGAATGCCGAAGATGTCGATCGTCGGGTGAGAGCATTGTATTTTCCGCCATTCGAGCCAGCCCATGTCAAAGTCGCCGGCCGCAAGATTTTCCTTGTCCCCACGTATCGAGACACGTAAAGCCGGCTACGGGCGGAATGACGGACAAATTAAAGATCCCTTGCGTGTCGTATTCTTCGGCGACTCCATTTGCGTCGGGCAAGGAGTCTCAATTCATGCCGGATGGGTCACGCGGATTGCCCAACGGTGCGATCAGATCGCTTCCTCTCTTGCCCGCGAGGTAGTTGTATCGAATGTCTCGGTGAATGGTCGAATCACTCGACAGGCGCTGGAGGGAATGCCTTATGAAGTGCAATCCCAAGGGGTGGACATTCTAATCATTCAATTTGGTTTGAACGATTGCAACTATTGGTTGATCGACGGGAGCGTTCCCAGAGTAAGCTCTGCAGCATTCGCGGCAAATCTCAAGGAAATCATCACGCGCGGACGGGTATTTGGCGCGGTGGACCTTTTCGTAAATACTAATCACCCTACCTTGCGAGACCAGGAATGTTTTCCAAATACCTCGATCACTTTCGAGCAAAGCAACCGGCACTATAATCGGATCATTCGTGATGTAGCGAATGAGATGAGCGATTTCGTCATGCTCAACGACATTGAGGCGGTATTCGACCACACGACACGAGGCAAGAGAGAAAATCTCGAAGCCTTCTTGCTGGACGATGGCATACACTTGAGTCGCAAAGGTCACGATTTGTACTTTGGAGAAATCTCGAAAAAGATAAGTCAATGTGTTGAAGGATGCGATACGGAGGGAGGGCGGCGATAGGCGCTATAGTGTCCAGTAGGTCGGTGGGCTCAATACGATTTGGCTGTATTGGAGAAGGCAAAGTGGAGAAGTGCGCTGAAGTCGAAGCGGAAATAGTTGACAGCCTCTTGAGCGAAGCGGGCGAATTGTCCCGGACGCCTTTGTTTAATCGAGGCGCACCTCGGACAGGGAGCGGTATCGTTTCATCGGCTTCGATACCGCGCTGGCGGTGACCCAGCCAAGCGTCTTGTGGCGGCATGATATTGACTATTCCGTGCATCGAGCGCAGCGGCTCGCTTCATTGGAAGCAGCACGTGGCTTGAGAGCCACGTATTTCGTGTTATTGGGATGCTCGTTCTACAACATTTTCGAAGCAGAAACCCAGCACCTGCTACAGCAGATAGCTTCCGGCGGGCACCATATCGGGTTGCATTTCGATCCGGCCGTCCTGGCGGAAAGAGCGAACGATCAGGCGGTGGTTGCAGAACGGATTACTTGGGAGGCCGAGGTGCTGAGAAGCCTGATTGGTAAGCCGATCGCCGCCGTCAGTACACACAACCCCGGTCCGGCGATGCCATGGCTGAAGAAGAAACACTTGGGAGGCTTCGTCAACGTGTATGGGGCTGCACTCGGTGAACGATACTCTTACGTATCGGATTCGAATGGTATATGGCGCCATCAGCGGCTGATGGACGTACTCGCTCAGAACGGGCAGCCATATCTGCACGTCCTGACTCATCCGGCATGGTGGGTTCCGGAGCCGATGCCCGCACGCGCTCGAATCAGGCGTGTCGTCGAAGGGCGTGCCCGAAGCGTGATGCGGACTTACGACCGAGCACTTGATCGTTACGGACGGCCGAACGTGCGATGACCGACCGGATGGCCTCAGGCTTCGCTATCGATCGAGAAGCGGACAGCCCGTTGTTCAATGCGCTTAGCCTTGTGTTACCCACACGATCGTCGGCCGCAGCAGTTGCCGGCTCATCATTCTAAAGATCATCGAATGATTGACCGCACCTCTTCGACAACGGAAGCGAACAGCGATTACTGGAACGAGCTGTGCGGCACAACTCATGCTCGTTCCTTGGGAATTGTCGATGATTCCGTCGAGTCACTGGTGGAGTGCCCCCCTAAAAGTGGTCCAGATTTCCGGCATCGCTCTCGGCCATCGCCGTCTCGCTATCATCGACCTTTCGGCCGCCGGCCGCCAGCCGATGGTCTCGGCGAGCGGGCGCTCAGTCATCGCCTATAACGGCGAGGTCTACAATTTCGCCGAAATCCGTCGCATGCTGGAGGCGGAGGGACGCCGCTTCCGCAGCGGCTCCGACACCGAGGTGCTGCTGGAGGCCTGCGAGGCATGGGCCGTGGAGCGCGCGGTATCGCGGTCCATCGGCATGTTCGCGTTCTGGGACGTGCACGCCCGGCGCCTCACCCTTGTGCGCGACCGGCTGGGCATCAAACCGCTCTACTGGGGCCGCTCGCGCGGGGCGCTGTTCTTCGGCTCCCAGCCCAAGGGCTTCATCGACCATCCTGCCTGGCGCCCGGTCGTGGATCGGGACGCGCTCGCCGCCTACCTGCGGCACGCTTACGTGCCTGCGCCGCACTCCATCTTCAGGGGCATCGAGAAGCTGGAGCCGGGCTTCATGGTCGGGATCGACGCGGACGGGACGGAAACCCGCCACCGCTACTGGGACCTGCGGGGTCTCGCACGCGATGCCGTGCGCGAGCGCGCCGCCTTCGACGACGAGACGGCCGTGCAGGCGCTCGATACTCTCCTGCGCGACGCCGTGAAGAAGCGGATGATCGCGGACGTGCCGCTCGGCGTCTTCCTCTCCGGCGGCATCGACAGCTCGACCGTGATGGCCCTGATGCAGGCCCAGAGCGACCGGCCGGTCAAGTCTTTCACCATAGGCTTCGACGAAGCCGGCTATGACGAAGCCAGCGACGCGAAGCAGGTGGCTGCGCATCTGGGAACGGACCACACCGAGCTCTACGTCGCGCCCGAGCGCGCACAGGCGGTGTTGCCTCAGCTCGCCTCTTGGTACGACGAGCCGTTCGCCGATTCCTCGCAGATTCCCACTTATCTGATCTCGGAGATGACCCGGTGCCACGCGACGGTGGTGCTCACAGGCGACGGCGGCGACGAGCTCTTCGCGGGCTACAACCGTTACAACTGGGCCAACACGCTGTGGCGGTGTGTCGGCAGATGGCCGCACCCGTCACGCGCCGCGCTTGCCTCTGTCTTGCGCGCCATTTCCCCCTCCGCCTGGGACCGCCTGTCTCTCGCGGTGCCGCGCCGGGTCCGGCCACCGCAGGTCGGCGACAAGGCGCACAAACTCGCCGCGCTCCTCGCCATGACGGACGAGGATGCGCTCTACCGGCGGCTGATCTCGCAGTGGGGCAATCCGGACCGGTTGGTCCGCGGCGGACGCGAGCCGCACGGGATACTCTGGAACCAGGCGGTCCGGCGCGATTTCCCGGACTTTACGGACCGCATGCAGTTCCTGGATACAGTCACCTATCTTCCCGACGACATCCTCGCCAAGGTCGACCGCGCCAGCATGGCGGTTGGGCTGGAAGCGCGGGTGCCGCTGCTCGATCACCGGGTCGTGGAGTTCGCGTGGCGTCTGCCGCCCGCCATGAAGGTGCGGAGCGGCCAGGGCAAGAGGTTGCTGCGCCCCCGGCCATCGCCATCGAGCCGATCGCTGTTCCACCCGAGGCAACCAAGGAGGACTGGCGCGCCTTCGTCGACACGGCCGAGGCCCAGCTCACGACCGCACCGAGCGGCGAATGGGCCGGCGCCTGGCTCGACGCGCACAAGGAGGTCCTCGCGCGGCTCAAGAAGCAGGCGCCCAACACGGCCAACGGCCTCGTCGCGATTGCCGACAAGGCGATCGGCGGCATGCCGATCACGGGCATGGGGTAGCGCATGACGCAAGCCTACCCGCTGCACTGGACCGAGGGCCGGCCGCGCACGAAGTACACGGAGCAAAGTCGCTTCAAGCTGACGATGGCCCGCGCGCGCGACGATCTGCTCGACGAGCTGGACTTGCTCGGCGCCAAGAACGTGGTGCTCTCGACCAACCTAAAGCTCCGGCGCGACGGCCTGCCTCTCGCGGATCAACCCCGTGTCCGGGACAACGGCGTTGCCGTCTACTTCGACTACGAGAACCGGCCGATGTGCTTCGTCTGTGATCGCTGGTGGTACATCGAGGACAACATGCGCGCGATCGGTCTCACGATCGGCGCGCTCCGCGGGATCGCGCGCTGGGGGATCCGGCGACATGCTGCGCGCGGCATTCACCGGCTTCACCGCGTTGCCACCGCCCGAGGCTTGGTACGCGGTCCTGCACGTCAAGCCCGACGCGCCGCTCGAGGCCGCCGAATCGTTCTTTCGCCTGCTCGCGCAACGCCATCACCCCGACAAGCCGGGCGGCTCGACCGAGAAGATGCAGGCGCTGAACCGCGCCCTCGCGGAAGCCCGCCAAGCCAATGCCTGAGCGCTGCCCATGGTGCGAGGGTGAGATGCCGGCAATGCGGCGCGGCCAGCGCAAGCGGTTCTGCGGCGATCGCTGCCGGCTCGCGTTCCACACCGTCGCCCGCCAGTACACCGAGGCGCAGATCGCGGCGGGCTTCCGCACGCCGGCCGACCTTCGGGCATGGAGCACTGCTGAAAAGCCGAGCACGGCTTCCTCAGTACCGAAGCCGCGTTCGTGCGCCCGGTTGCACCTGAGACCACTGCCGGACGCCCAGGAGGCCGCGTGATGGTCAACCTCGACAGGCTAAAGACGGGCATTGCCATGGCGGGCTTGGAGCACAAGGACATCGTACTAACCACCGACGATGCCAGCGCCCTCATCGCCGTGGCTGAGGCGGCAGATGCTTACATGAGCTCGTCTGGTGGAGCAGACGGTTTGGAGAAAGGGGATGCATTGCTCACAGCCCTGGCCGCGCTCGATCTTGGGGAGGGCGGGTGATGGGCATAGGAATGTCGACGCCAGAAGACATTGTACGCCTCGCTAATTTAGTAGAGGAGCGAAACACCCTCCGCGCCGAGCTTGAGAAGCGCGAGACGCAACTGGATGACCTGCGCACCGAAGCGTATGTGGCGTGGAACCCGGCTAACAATACTGGGCCTAAGGACTGGGAAGCCTTCTGCCAGAAGGTCGCGGAGATGGACGAGGGCATTCCTGAGGCCGTCGAGCGGTGGTTTACCGAGCGGGCAACACTCCGCGCCGAGGTCGAGCGGCTGCGGGCGCTATTGGGGGGCGCAGATGAAGCTATGCAAGCAGCGCAGTCGTGCTGGCGGGACCATACCAGCGAGTCGGCTGACAAAGTTAGAGCGTGGATGACAGAGGTCTGCGCCGCCTTGGCCGAGGGGCAGGAGGGTGGGGAATAGAGCTTATGGTCGCGCGCAGTCAGAGGGTTGCCAGGAGTGTCCGCCCGATGGCTGATGCCAGCCGGTCCCAGCCGGCCGCGCGACCGCCAGCTTATGGGGAAGGGTGTTCCGTTGGCTGACGCACCTGACGACGGCGAGAAAGTTAGGGCAGCGCACCCTAGCAGCAAGCCATTGCCTAACAGGCTCAGACCCGTCGTTGCCCCGCCAGCTTATGGGGAGGTCGCCATGGCTTCCACGGGCGCCTTCGGGCTCTCGGCCCTTGTACTTTTGCCGGATGAAGCGAGCCATGCGCTATCCGTGCCCTCCCCGCCAACCTAGGAGTATGGGATGAAGTTGATAATTGAAGTCGTTCTGTTCTGCCCGCGCTGCGGTGAGCGGCATATTGACGAGACCCGTAATGGTGAGCGCTGGGATAGGCGTGCACACACGACGCACCGCTGCCAGAAATGCCAATGCGACTTCGACGTCTACGCGAGCGGAGCGCCCGATCCACCAGCCGATCACGCTCTCGCAGGAGTTTAAGGCCGATGACCACGCCGCTTGAGGCTGCGTACGACTAACCATGCCCGTCCCTCCAGCCCGCATCGCTGAGCTCTCCGGTCTCTCTGAGCGCCAGGTCACCCGCCTGTGCGCCGACGGCACGATCCCCGGCGCCTACAAACTGGGTCGCGTGTGGCGCATCGATGAGGCAAAGTTCCGAGCCTGGATGAAACGGCAGGAGAGCATGCCATGTCCGTCTATCGACGCGGGAGCATCTGGTGGGTTCGATTTCAGTGGCGCGGGAAGGACATCAGGCGACCAGCTAAAACACGCAATCGCGCAACGGCTCAGTGCTTTGAGCGGTGGCTAAAGGAAGAGTTCGGGCGCATCGACCGCGGGGGTAAACCGCGCCGCACCTTTGACGAGATGATGGCAAGGTTCATCTCGGAGCACTTGCCGACCCTCCGGCCATCTTCCCAGCGCCGCTACCTCACCAACACCGCGGTCATGGCGTCCCACTTCGGTGGGAAGCACCTCGATGAGATAGACCGAGGGCGGCTTTCCAACTTCATCGCGGAGCGCCGTCGCGAGGTGTCGAGCACGACGATCCGGCGCGACCTCGCGTGCCTCTCGAGCGCTTTTCAGCTGGCGGTGGCGTGGGACTGGTGCGATGCCAACCCCGTGCGGACGGTCAACAAGCGCCAGATCAAGGAGGGGGCGCCCCGGCGCCGTTATCTCAGCGAGGCCGAATATCAGAGGATGCTCCCGACGCTGCCAAGCTACATCCAGCCGATGGCGGCATTCGCCGTCGAGACCGGATTGCGAGCCGAAGAGCAGTTTTCGTTGGAGTGGAATCAGGTCAGCCTACGCCGCCGCGAGGTGTTCCTGCCCCGCACAAAATCCGGCACACCGCGCACGGTGCCGCTGAGCGATGCGGCGGTCGAGATCCTACAGCGTCTGCCCCGTCATCTCCGCTCGTCCTACGTCTTCTGCCGAGCCGACGGCAGCCGCTACTACACGGTGAACCGCAGTTTCATCTACTTCGCCAAACGTGCCGGAATCGACGATCTGCGCTGGCACGATCTAAGGCGGACATTCGGCTCATGGAAGCTGCAGAGGGGCGTGAAGATGAGCCGGCTGAGCCGCCTCCTTGGTCACAAGTCGATCGTGACCACCGAGCGCGCCTACGCGTTCTTGCGCGTGGCGGATCTGCACGAAGCGATCCGGATCAGCACAAAAGCCGGCACAGTGGACGGGGATACCGAGAGCGCGTGATCGCGCAAGCTATTGATATGTTAGGGGAAATGGTGGAGGCCAGGACCGGATTCGAACCGGTGTTCACGGATTTGCAGTCCGCTGCGTAACCACTCCGCCACCTGGCCATGGGCGAGAAGCGCGCACGCTTCGGCGGCGCCTTTCCCGCTGTATAAGCGGCGACCCCTGGTGGGTCAAGGTGCGGTCCGCCGTTGGCGGCGGCGGTTGCGCTGGACGGGGCGTCGTCTTATATAGCCGGCCAGCCTCCTTGCGCGAGCAAGCCTGAGAAGTCCGGTCCAAGGTATGATCGATTTCGCGAAGGCGCGGCACAACATGGTTCTGAGCCAGTTGCGACCGGGTGGGGTTTGCGATGAACGGGTCATCGCCGCCATCGAAGCAGTACCGCGTGAGGCCTTCGTCCCCGAACTGAAAATCGGTGTCGCGTACGTGGATGAGGACCTGCCGATCGCGCGAGGCCGCTATCTGATGGAGCCCCTGGTTTTCGGGCGGCTGCTTGTCGCCGCCGCGGTGGGTTCCAGCGATGTGGTCCTAGATGTCGGTTGCGGTAGCGGCTACTCGGCGGCGGTGCTCGGGCACTTGGCCGGGACGGTGGTAGCATTAGAAGAAAATGAAGCACTTGCGGCACAAGCGGACACGGCGCTCGCGAAGCTTGGCGTTGACAATGTCGCGGTGGTGCAAAAGCCACTTGCGACGGGCTATTCCGAGCAGGGCCCCTACGATGTCATCGTGATCGAGGGTTCGGTGCCGGAAGTGCCGGACGAGCTCGTTGATCAGCTCGCGGACGAGGGGCGCTTAGTTGCGGTGGTTGGTGCCAGCGGCATCGGCCAGTGCACGCTGATCAGACGCCACGGCGGACCGCTAAGCCGACAGGTCACCCACGATGCCGCGACGCCACCGCTGCCGGGCTTCACGACGCGACCGGCGTTTGTGTTCTGAGATAGTAGCGGGCGATCGACGGATGGGCTGGGCTTACACCGTTCGCGCGGCAAACGAATGAGGTCCGTCTCGTTGCCTGAAACCCGTCAATCTAAGCGCGCCCACGGGTCGCTCGTTGGAGCGGTGGCAAAATTGTCCGTGACCGCTTTCGCGCTGGGTTCGCTCTTGGCGGCGGCGGCGAAGGCTGAGAATCTGACCGAGGCCCTGGTCTCAGCGTACGAGAACAACCCGACGCTGGCGGCCGAGCGGGCAGGGTTGCGAGCGGTCGATGAATTCGTACCGCAGGCATTGTCGGAGTGGCGGCCGACAGCGCAAATCGATTCGTCGTACGGCAGGCGCCGCAACGAGAACTCGGGCGGCGCGATTGGCTCTGGTGGGGGCGGGAGTAGTGCAACGATTCTCACCCCGTTTAGCGCTGAGATTAGCGTGAGCCAGCCGCTCTATCGCGGCGGACGAACAACCGCAGCGACGCGCGAAGCAAAAAGCAACGTACTGGCGGCGCGCGAGCGGCTCCGCTCGGTTGAGCAGACCGTCCTGTTCGATGCCGTTACCGCTTACATGGACGTGCTCCGCGACCAGGCCGTGCTTGCGCTCAATCGGAGCAACGAAGTGGTTCTACAGCGTCAGCTTGAAGCGACGCACGATCGGTTCGAAGTGGGTGAAGTCACGCGCACCGATGTCGCACAAGCCGAGGCGAGGCTGTCGCGCGCGACCTCGGACCGCATCGCGTCGGAAGGCAATCTTATCGCCAGCCGGGCTGCATATGAAGAGGTGGTGGGGCGAAAACCTGAGCGACTGGCGCGGGTGCCACGGCTGACCGGCTTGCCAGGCAACCTTCAGGACGCCTTGGACATTGCGGTCGAGGAGAACCCCGACCTCCTAGCGGTGCAGCACGATGAGCGTGCCTCGCGTCACGCCATCGATGCCGCGTTTGGCAGCCTGCTGCCCGAAGTTTCCGTGGACGGTTCACTAAGCCACGTTGAGGACTCTTTCGTCGTAGGTTCCGAGACGGACAGCGCCGCAGTCACGGCGCAAATCCGGATTCCCCTTTATCAGGCCGGCGCTGTGTCCTCGCAAGTCCGTCAAAACCGGCAGACCAACAGCCAGCGCCGGCTCCAGCTGCGCCAGACCATGCGGGACGTGCGTGAAGGCGTCACGCAGGCGTGGCAACGCCTGACCACCGCGAGCGATAGCATTCGTTCAGCGCACGATGAGGTACGCGCGGCTGAGATCGCACTCGATGGCGTGCGTCACGAGGCTGAGGTCGGCCTGCGAACCACTCTCGACGTCCTCGATGCGGAGCAGGAGCTTCTCGACGCCCGAGTCGCGGTCGTACAGGCGGAGCGCGATGAATATGTCGCCGCATTCGAGATCCGTGGGGTTACGGGACAGCTAAGTGCGGCCAAACTCGGGCTACCGGTAGAGACCTACGACCCCGCCGTCCACTACGACCAGGTCCGCGACAGGTGGTTGGGTCTCGGAACCGACTGACGGTATGGGCTTTGGGGCCACGTCCTGGGGTGGGTCGCTGGTATTCTTGACAAGGCTAGCTTAGGGTGCACGGCGGGCCCGGGCCGCTGTACGAGGCGGATTGACGGAAGGCGAGAGCCGGCACATGAGTGATGCGCGGTCGCAGCAAGAACCGACCATGGAGGAGATTCTCTCTTCCATTCGGCGGATAATCTCTGAGGACGGCGAGCCGGAGGGCGAGGAAAAGGATAACGCGGAAGAGGCTGTCGAAGCTGCGAACGAAAGCACACCGGCGCCTGAGCTATCCGCGCCGCCCGACCTCGAGGACGACGACATCTTCGATCTCGACGAGATCGAAGATGAGGTTGCCGCCGAAGTGCCGGCGGCTCCTGCGCCCGGGGGCGATGACGAAGAGGTGCTTGAGCTGACCGAGGTCGTCGACGGTGAAGATGACACGGTCGTCAACCTCCACGACGAGGTGGAGGAGATGGCCCAGGAGTCTGTGCCCGAGCCGGACGCGCTCGCCGCGCCGGAGCCCGAACCAGAGCAAGAACCAGAGCCGGACGCGTTCGCGGAGCCAGAGCCAGAGCCATCGGTCGAATTGGAGCCGAAACCTGAACTAGAGCCGGAGCCGGAGTTCGAGCCGGAACCGCGACCGCTGCGGGTAAGCGACGTGGGGCCGATGACGGAGCCGGTGGAGGAACTGGTCTCGGGCGAAGCGGTGGCGGCTGCCGCCGCGGCTCTGACCGGTCTACATCACACGGTCGCGGCAACCCGCGGCGTTCCACTGGGCAATCCGGGACGAACGCTCGAGGACATCGTCAAGGAACTTCTGCGCCCGATGCTAAAGCAGTGGCTGGATCAGAACCTGTCGCTGGTCGTAGAACGCATCGTGGCGCGGGAGATAGCCAAGCTCGTCGGCAAGGCCGAAGATAAACGCTGATCGGCCCGTCGCTGCGGGCCCGGCACTCCAATAGCTACCATGTTGGACAAGACCTATCGGCCGGTCGAGGTCGAAGCGAAGCTGTACGAGCGCTGGGAGCGCGCAGGCGCTTTTGCCTGCGGGTCGCGCGCCACGCAGCGGCCCTACACAATTGTGATCCCACCGCCGAATGTCACCGGCAGCCTGCACATGGGCCACGCGCTTAACAACACGGTGCAGGATGTCCTCATTCGCTTCGAGCGTATGCGCGGGCGCGATGCCCTGTGGCAACCCGGAACGGACCATGCGGGGATCGCGACGCAGATGGTGGTCGAGCGTCAGCTCGACGAAGAGGGCATAAACCGGCGCGACCTTGGGCGCGAGGATTTTGTCAAACGGGTGTGGGCATGGAAGGCAGAATCGGGCGGCACAATCCTCAACCAGCTCAAGCGGCTCGGGGCTTCGTGCGACTGGGCACGCGAGCGCTTCACGATGGACGATGGCTTAAGCCAAGCCGTGACCAAGGTTTTTGTCGATCTCCACAAGGAAGGGCTCATTTACAAAGATCAACGGTTGGTCAACTGGGACCCGAAACTCCTGACGGCGATCTCGGACCTTGAGGTCGAGAATCGCGACGTCCAGGGCAACGCGTGGCACATCCGCTATCCGCTGGAGGGTGCCGAGGGGCGCTTCATTACGGTCGCGACGACACGGCCGGAGACCATGCTTGGCGACACGGCCGTTGCTGTACACCCTGAGGATCCGCGCTATCGGGACATGATCGGCACCAATGCAATGCTGCCGCTGGTCGGGCGCCGCTTGCCGATCGTCGGGGATGAGCACGCGGATCCCGAGCAAGGCTCAGGTGCCGTCAAGATCACGCCGGGTCACGACTTCAACGATTTTGAGGTCGGCCTGCGCCACGACCTCGATATCGTCAATATCTTCGACTCACATGCGTGCGTGGTCGTCGAGGACCACGTGCCTGCGGCCTATCAGGGCCTCGAGCGGGTGGCGGCGCGCGAAGCCGTCGTCGCCGACCTCGAGGCGCAGGGCCTGATTGAGAAGGTCGAGGAGATCGAGCACACGGTGCCCTACGGCGATCGCTCCGGCGTCGTCATCGAGCCTTGGCTCACCGACCAGTGGTACGTCGATGCCAAGACGCTCGCCAAGCCGGCGATCGACGCGGTCGAGCGCGGTGAGGTCGTATTCGTCCCAAGCCAATGGGAGAACACCTACTTCGAGTGGATGTGCAACATACAACCCTGGTGCATCTCCCGGCAGCTGTGGTGGGGCCATCAGATCCCCGCTTGGTACGGCCCCGATGGCCACGTCTTCGTGGAGATGACGGACGAGGAGGCGCAGGCCGCGGCGGAGCGGCACTACGGGCAGGCGACCGAGCTGACACGCGACGAAGATGTGCTCGACACATGGTTTTCGAGCCAACTTTGGCCGTTCTCAACCTTAGGGTGGCCGGAAAAGACCCCTGAACTCGCGCGCTACTACCCGACCGATGTGCTGATCACCGGCTTCGACATCATCTTCTTCTGGGTCGCACGCATGATCATGTCTGGCCTGCATTTTATGGGCGAGGCACCTTTCCACACGGTCTACGTTCACGCCCTGGTACGCGACGAGCGCGGCCAAAAGATGTCGAAGTCCAAGGGCAACGTCATGGACCCCCTGGAGCTCATCGACCGCTACGGAGCAGATGCGCTGCGGTTCACCCTGTGCGCGATGGCCGCCCAGGGACGTGACATCAAGCTCTCGGAGAGTCGGGTCGAGGGCTACCGCAATTTCGCGACCAAGCTCTGGAATGCCGCGCGCTTCTGCTTGTTGAACGGTTGCGCACCGGTGCCGGGGTTCGATCCGGGCGGCTGCAACCTGGCAACGAACCGTTGGATCGTCAGCACCGCGGTGCGTACCACCGGGCGACTCAATGAGGCGGTCCAGGCCTACCGGCTCAACGAGGCCGCCGCCGAGCTCTACCACTTTATTTGGGGAACCTTTTGCGATTGGTACATCGAGTTCGCAAAGCCGGTGCTGCAGGGACCGGATGGGCCGGACAAAGCAGAGACTCAGGCCTGCGCGGGCTGGATCCTGAACATGACGCTCCGCCTGCTCCATCCCATCATGCCGTTCATCACCGAGGCGCTGTGGGAGCGGTTCGGCACGGGCGAGGATTTGCTCATCCAGGCGACCTGGCCCGAGCCGGACGGCAGCTTGATAGATACCCATGCCGAGACGGAAATCGGCTGGGTCATCGAGCTGGTGAGCCAGGTGCGCTCGGTGCGGAGCGAGAGCGGGGTCTCGGCGGCTGCTCGCATTCCCATCCTTCATCTGCAGGGAGCGAGCGCGACGACAGCCGAGCGGGTGGCCGCGCACGCTGAGCGGATCGGCGTGCTTGCCCGGATCGAGCGGATCGAGGTCAATGGTCCGGCGCCTCCAACCGGGGCCGTTCAGCTAGTGCAGGACGAGGCAACTGTATTGTTGCCGCTTGCCGACATCATTGACATTCCAGCCGAGCAGGCACGGCTGCGGCGGGAGCTCGACAAGATCGGCGCGGAGCTCGGCAAACTGGAGAAGAAACTCGGCGACGACAAGTTCCTGGACCGCGCGCCCGAGCACGTGATCGCCGAGCAGCGCGAACGCTACGCCGAGGCGGGTCAGGCCAAGGCGAAGCTCGAGGCGGCCCTCGACCGCATCGCCGGCGCCGCATAACACTCCCACACAGCGGTATTAGCGCCGGCGCAGCGTCCGTGGCATCGGCGAGGTATGAGGCGGCGGCGCTGGGGGGCGCTTTGCGTCGACCTCCACGCCCTTCATAATCGCTCCAGACCATTGAATTTCAGGGGCGGCCGCCTGTGCGGCCACGGGAGTTTCGCCATGGACGCCAAGACCTTCGATAAATCGACGCTGCCGAGCCGTTATGTCTCGGTCGGGCCGGAGAGCGCACCGCACCGCTCGTATTACTACGCGATGGGCATGACCGGAACCGAGATCGCCCAGCCGTTCGTCGGTGTCGTCACAACCTGGAACGAGGCGGCGCCATGCAACATTGCGCTCTCGCGCCAAGCCCAAGCTGTCAAAAAGGGCGTCAAGTCGGCCGCCGGCACCCCGCGTGAGTTCACGACCATCACCGTCACCGACGGCATTGCCATGGGGCATGAGGGCATGAAGTCGTCGTTGGTCAGCCGCGAGGTCATCGCCGATTCGGTGGAGCTCACGGTGCGCGGCCATTGTTACGATGCGCTGGTCGGCATCGCCGGCTGCGACAAATCGCTGCCCGGCCTGATGATGGCGATGGTCCGACTCAACATCCCGAGCGTCTTCCTCTACGGCGGCTCGATTCTGCCGGGCCGCTTTCGCCACCGCGATGTGACCGTCGTCGACGTGTTCGAGGCCGTCGGCGAGCATGCCGTCGGCAAGATGGACGATGCGAGCCTCCACGAGCTAGAAAGCGTCGCCTGTCCGTCGGCCGGCTCGTGCGGCGGCCAGTTCACCGCCAACACCATGGCCTGCGTGTCGGAGGCGCTGGGCCTCGCCCTGCCGGCCTCGGCCGGTCCGCCGGCGCCCTACGATTCGCGCGATTCGTATGCGGAGGCCTCGGGCCAGACGGTGATGCAGCTGTTGGCCAACAACGTTCGCCCGCGCGACCTCGTGACACGCGAATCGCTTGAAAACGCCGCCGTTGTGGTCGCCGCTACTGGCGGCTCGACTAACGCCGGGCTGCACCTTCCCGCCATCGCCCACGAGGCCGGCATCGACTTCGACCTCCACGATGTCTGCGAGATCTTCCGGCGCACGCCTTACATCGCCGACCTCAAGCCGGGCGGCAAGTATGTGGCCAAGGACATGTACGAAGCGGGCGGCATGCCGGTCCTCATGAAGACGTTGTTGGAGGGCGGCTACATCCACGGCGACTGTCCGACGGTGACCGGTCGCACGATTGCCGAGAACGTCGCCGACGTCGTCTTTCCCGAGGACCAGGACGTGATCTATCCGGTCGATCGACCGTTGTCGCCGACTGGCGGGGTGGTCGGGCTCAGGGGCAACCTCGCGCCACAAGGAGCGATCGTGAAGGTTGCTGGCATGAAGACGCTGTCCTTCTCCGGCCCTGCGCGCATCTTCGACTGTGAGGAAGAAGCCTTCGCGGCCGTGCAGGAGCGCCGCTATCAGGAGGGCGAAGTGCTGGTCATTCGTTACGAGGGTCCGCGCGGCGGGCCCGGCATGCGCGAGATGCTCTCAACCACCTCGGCGATTTATGGCCAGGGCATGGGCGAGAAGCTAGCCTTGATCACCGATGGGCGCTTTTCGGGCGGTACCCGGGGCTTCTGTGTCGGCCACGTCGGGCCGGAGGCGGCGGTTGGCGGGCCGATCGCGTTGTTGCGCGACGGTGACCGGATCACCATTGACGCCGAGGAAGGCACCATCGAAGTTGCGCTTTCGGACGGCGAGTTCGCAGAGCGGCGGGCGGCGTGGCGTCCCCCGGCGCCTAACTTTGGCTCGGGCGTGCTGTGGAAGTATGCCCGAGGCGTGGGCGACGCCGAGAAGGGCGCCGTAACACACCCCGGCGGCAAGGCGGAACTCCGCTGCTACGCCGACATTTGAGGGGCCTTGGGGAAGCGAGAATTGGGCGGCGGCGGAACTCGCGAGAGGTTGGTCGATTCGCTCGCTCGCGTTGTCCACCTGGGCGCGGGCCCTGCGCTTGCCCTAACGCCGAAGCTCGTGATTGCTATCTCGGCGCACGCCGTTGTTATGAGCGATGATCCGCATGAATTCGACGGGCTCGGGCAGCCGCCCGTCGGCGCGCCGGGGCTGTGCCTCGAGATCGTCAACAAAAGCCGTGCGTCTGTGCGCATAGACGAGGTGGGTCTCGCTGGTCGCTACGATGAGCCTTGGCTCGCCATGGCCGAGCCGCATCTGCACGACAACAAGCCGTGGCCCCGCGACCTGGCGCCGGGTGAGGCGGTCGCCGCTCATCTCGATTCCGCGATACGCGAGCACCCGGCTTTCGGCGACGTCCGCAGGGCGTGGGCCCGGACAAGCGAGAATGAGATCATCTACGGCCGCAGCGATGCACTGCGCACCTTCGTCAGGGCTTCGAGTTCTATTTGAGCAGTATTGACTGCCCGGCCTGGTTATCGCATCGGCGCATCGTTGCGGCGGGTTGACATATATTTCACTATATCGACAAATATTGTCTAGGGCGTTAAGGACAACGATCATGGACGCTTCGTTTCGCCGGCCGTCGCTGGGTACCAAGCTCGGTCGGCGGCAAGAACACGCAATCAATCCACGTCCACCTGGAGGATGCTATCGACGCGCATTGCGCGCGGGCTAGAGCGGCCGGAGCAGTGGTCATCCGCGAGCTCGAGGATCAGTTCTACGGCGACCGCGTCTACTCGGTGAAGGACCCGGAGGGCCATGTCTGGAGTTTCGGCCAGACGGTCCGGCAGGTGACGCGAGAAGATGCCGAGAAGGCGAGCGGTCTCAAGATCGATGGGTGGGCGTGAGGCGGAGGCGACGCTTGATCGCACGCTGACGGCGCTCGCCGATCCCCACCGGCGGCACGCGATCGACCTTTTGCGGGAACGACCCCGCCGCGCGGGGGAGCTTGCCAAGATCATCGGTCTGAGCCCGCCGGCGATGAGCCGTCACTTGAGGGCGCTACGCGCGAGCGGCCTTATCGAGGACACCCACCCCGAGTTCGATGCCCGTGTGCGTATTTACAGTCTGAGGCCCGAGCCAATGGCGCACCTCAAGGAGTGGATCGAGGAAACCGAGCGACTTTGGACCCAGCAGCTCGCGGCGTTCAAAGCGTATGCCGAGGAGACACGATGACCTCGCGCATCCTCGTCTCGCTGCGCGTTGCAACAAGCCCGGAGCGTGCCTTCGCCGTATTCACCGGCGAGATCGCTATTTGGTGGCGTCCCGAGGGCCTGTTTCAGTTCACACCGAGCGTCACCGGCGTGCTCGCATTCGAGCCGGGCGTGGCAGAGCCTCCTCTCCTCCTTGGGTGCGCACCTGCGCTGAAAACGTCGCATAGCGCGAGAAGTCTCGAGTCGGTGGAGTGCCCCCCTAAAAGTGGTCCAGATTTGTTAAGAGAGTTTGGCGCATTTTGCCCCTCGAAAGGAGGACAAAATGAGCCGTAAACGCTACACCCCAGAACAGATTATCAGCATGTTGCGCGAAGCCGAGGTGGCCTTGGCGCAGGGCCAGTCCGTTGGTCAAGCTTGTCGCACGCTCGGCGTATCGGAGCAGAGTTACTATCGCTGGCGCAAGGAATATGGCGGCCTTCGTACTGACCAGGCCAAGCGTCTGAAGGACCTGGAGAAGGAGAATGGCCGTCTCCGGAAGGCGATCTCGGATCTGACGTTGGATAAGCTGATCTTGAAAGAGGCGCTCGAGGGAAATTGCTAAGCCCCGCCCGTCGCCGGCAGTGTGTTGATCATCTCCAGGCCGAATTGGGAATCTCCGAGCGACGTACCTGTGCTGTTGCAGGCCAACATCGCTCAACCCAGCGCAAGAGACCCCGTGGTCGGGATGATGAAGAGGCACTCACGGCCGCGATCATCCGCTTGGCCAGCCAGTATGGCAGATATGGCTATCGGCGGATCACTGCCTTGCTCAGGACCGAAGGTTGGCACGTGAACGCCAAGCGGGTCCAGCGCATCTGGCGGCGGGAGGGGCTGAAGCTCCCACAGAAGCAACCGAAACGGGGCAGGCTGTGGCTCAACGACGGATCCTGCATCCGTCTGCGGCCGTGCTGGCCCAATCACGTCTGGTCCTATGACTTCGTCATGGATCGAACACACGATGGGAGGAAGTTCCGCATGCTCACCGTGATCGATGAGTTTACCAGGCGGTGCATGGCCGTTGTCGTCGAGCGAAGATTGAACTCGGACAATGTACTCCATTGTCTGACCGAGCTCTTCGTCCAACATGGCCCCCCGGATCATATCCGTTCCGACAACGGCTCAGAGTTTACCGCTCATGCCGTCCGCGACTGGCTCGGCAGGATCGGCGTCAAGACCCTCTATATCGAGCCCGGGTCACCTTGGGAGAACGGATACAACGAGAGCTTCAACTCAAAGCTCCGGGACGAAATCCTGAACACGGAGATCTTCTATACACTGAAGGAGGCCACGATGGCGGCATCACTACAATACCATCCGGCCGCATAGCTCGCTCGGATACAGACCGCCGGCCCCAGAAACCATCTTGCCAAACGTTGAGGGGCCAACCTACGCTGTTGATGGGCTACGGTTGGCCCATCAACTTAACCCGCGCCAAACTCTAACTTAAGCGCTGGACCACTAATCGGGGGCAGGCCAGTCGGCTCGATGGCAGGGGGACGCCCCGCCGCGCTCGGCCGTTATAATCGCGCCGCACCGGCTGTCCTGGGCCGGCCACGAAGGAGTATCCGACCATGCAACTGGGTATGACGATTCCGGCCCGCGGGCCGCTTGCAAACGCTGAGGCGATTGCCGCCATTGCCAAGCGCGCCGAGGAACTGGGTTTCACGATGATGGCGATCCCCGACCACATCGTGATTCCCAAGAAGTGGGAGCATGTCTACCCATACGAGACGGGCGGCTTCACCACCGTCTTTGACACAGGGGATCATCTGGAACCGCTCGCGCTGATGGCCGTCGTCCTCGGCATGACGCAGACGGCGCACATCATGCCCTCCGTGATGGTGGTGCCGTATCGCCCGGCCGTGCTGACCGCGCGGCAGCTAGCGACCATGGATGTCGCCTCCGGCGGCCGCGTGATCGTCGGCTGCGGCACCGGCTGGATGCGCGAGGAATTCGAGGCGGTCGATGCGCCGCCGTTTGCCGAGCGTGGGCGAGTGACCGACGAGTTCATCAACGTCTATCGCGAACTGTGGACCAACGAAGAGCCTAGCTTCGCGGGGGACTACGTCAACTTCTCCAACATCTATTCCCGCCCGCTTCCTGTGCAACGACCGCACCCGCCGATCTGGATCGGCGGCGACAGCCCGCCGGCGATGCGCCGCTCGGCTCGGCTCGGCGATGGTTGGTACCCCGTCGGGTCCGACGACCGCGGCGATGATCCCCGTTATCCCCTCAACACCCTGGGGCGCTACAGCGACGCGGTGGTGCGTCTGCGCACGCTCATCGAGGAGGCGGGGCGCGATCCTGCGGACGTTACTCTCGCGTATTGGGCGGTGTGGTACTCAGACAATGCCGACCCGCGTCTCGAGGACGGTGGTCAACACCTCCTGCTGGGAGGCCATGAAAAGATTGTCGAGGACCTGCAGGCGATGGCGGAGCTTGGTGTTACGACGGTTGGCTTCAACTTCCTTCGTGACACCCTCGCGGAGTCCCAGGAGAGCATGGAGCGCTTCGCAGAAGCGGTGATGCCGCATGTGAGCTGAGCGCGACCACCACGAGGCTCAACGTCGGGGCGGTAGGGAGTCGACGAACGCGAGGGCTGTAGCTACCCACCCTGCGAGCGCCGCTTTGGTGCGATAACCCTCGGCGGTGACGGTCACCATGCCCTTCATCGGCCGGCCCGTGAAATCGCATGGTCGTGCATAGCGCCGTGCCACCGCCTCTTCAGTTCCATCGGCTCCGACCCGCACGACGAGTTCATCGCCGGCCACGCCGCAACACATATGGCCGGCCACCATGAAAGTGAGGCCGCCGAACATCGGCTTCTCTTCGACGTCCGCGCGCTCGCTCAGTTGGACGCGGATGCGGGCGGCGAGCTTGTTATCGAAGGTCATGGTCCGTTCAGCCCTGCTGGGCGGACATGACTTCCGGGGGCCGGTCGTTCTGTGGCGCCATCTCCGGATAGGCCGGGAGCGACGGGTCCATGTGGTCCCACGAGGCTGCGGACCGCGTGTACACGACCATGGTCGGCTTGAAGACTTCGAGGTCGTCGAGGCTGGAGGCGCGTACGAAAACCAAACTGTGAAAGCCCGAGTTCACCGAGAACACGGGGGCGCCGCAGGTTGGGCAAAAGTGACGCGTGACGAGGTTTCCGCTGTCTGCGGGTTTGGCATAGCTTTGGGTCTGGCCGGTGAGTGTGAATGCGTCATCGGCTACGGCAAGATGGGAACAATGGCCGGTGCCGCTGGAGCGGCGACAGTCCTCACAGTGGCAATGGCCGCCCCCAATTGGTGCCGCTGCACATCGGTAGCGGACCGCGCCGCACAAGCAACCGCCCAAAAATACTTCCGTCATCACTGCCTCCTGCTATAGTCACTTGCGAAATGCAAGGTACTATCCGGCAAACGGGGATGCAACATGCGAATCGCCGACACTGGCATCATTTTGGAGACGCGCTCGGGTTGTCCGATCGCTTCGACCCTCGACCTCGTGGGCGATCGCTGGTCGTTGGTGATCGTGCGCGACGTGCTGAACGGCAAGACGCGTTACCAGGACTTCCTCGACTCGCCCGAGAGTATCGCCCCCAACATCCTCGCGAGCCGGCTCAAGAGGCTCGAGGAGGTCGGCTTGATGCGGCGGGAACCGTACCAGGACCGGCCCATTCGCTACGAGTATCGGCTAACGGCGATAGGCGAGACGCTGTTGCCGGTGCTACAAGAGATCTGCCGCTGGGCCAATACGCACCTGCCCGAAACATGGCGTGCTCCACCCGCCTTCATGGCCGCGCGAAAGAGCCTGGTATAGCGGTCGCGCCAAAGCGCCGCAGTAGAGTCAGTCGGACATCGGGGCGCGCGCGAGGCCAATCTCGCACCATACGGGAGCGTGGTCGGAGGGGTTGGGCAGGCCGCGGCGGTCTCGGTCTATGTTGCACGCGATGAGCCGATCGGCGGCGTGCGGCGAGAGCAGCAGGTGATCGATGCGCAGGCCCTGGTTGGCGCGCCAGTAGCGACCGCGATAGTCCCAATAGCTGTAGCGTGCTGGCTCGGAGTGGAAGGCGCGGAAGCCGTCTGCGAACCCGAGCCACAGGAGCTTTCGCAGGCGCGCGCGCTCTTCGGGGTGGAAGCAAAGGCTGCCGGCTAGGCCTTGGGGGTCGTAGACATCCGCGGGCTCCGGCGCGACATTGAGATCCCCGCCAAGCACCGCCTCCTCCTCATGGTCGAGCAGCTTGCTGGCGTGGGCGTGAAGGCGGTCAAGGAAAGCGAGCTTGAATTCGAAGCGCTCGGACTCGAGCTTGGTGCCCTGCGGCACGTAGATCGAGGCGATGCGAACGCCACCGGTCAGCGCCTCGATATAGCGCGCCTCGTCATCGGCTTCATCGCCGGGCAGCGCCAGCACCACATCTTCGAGCAGTGACTTCGAGAGGATGGCAACGCCGTTGTATGTCTTTTGGCCGCGCCGGGCGATGTTGTAACCGAGGTCTTCGATCTCGAGCGCGGGAAACTGGTCATCGGTGGTTTTTGTTTCCTGGAGGAGCGCAACATCGGGCGCGGCTTCGCGCAGCCAGTCGAGGAGGTTGGGTAGGCGAGCGCGGATCGAGTTGACGTTGAAGGTGGCGATCTTCATGGCCTTGGGCTCGGGCCCGATGGCCCGGCATTCGGATCGGCGCGCGCGGGAATCAGCCGACGGCGAAAGAGGCGCCGCAGCTGCAGGAGGCGGTGGCGTTGGGATTGGTGATCGTAAAATACGAGCCAATCAACTCCTCGACGTAGTCGATCTCGGCGCCGCCGATGAACTCGAAGGACATCGAATCGGTGACCACGCGCATACCGTCGGTCCCGAACACGAGGTCGTCGTCGCCGCGCGCGCGGTCGAGGTCGAAGCTGTATTGAAAGCCTGAGCAGCCGCCGCCGGCGACGGTCACCCGCAACATTTGATCGTCCGGCTTGTCCTGGGCCGTGATCACCGCCAGACGCTTGATGGCGTTGGCCGAAAGGGTGAGCTCGCGGCTCCGTGAGTCGATCGCGGTCATGCTGGCTCCTCGGACCTGTACGTATTAGATAGGTGATGCATCCCCGCTGTCAAATGCCGCAGTTTGACTTGACGGTGTTTGATCACGGCGAGGGCCGCGCGCTAGTTTGCCGCAATGTTCGCGCAGCGCCATCGCGCACCCTTTGCGACCCGGCCCGAGGACAGCAGGGGCCGCCGCCACCCAGAACCGGAGAGTCCAACGAGGACCGCTTTCCAGCGCGACCGCGACCGCATCGTCCATTCCAGCGCCTTCCGGCGTCTAAAGCACAAGACCCAAGTGTTCGTCTATCACGAGAGCGACCATTACCGGACGCGGCTGACCCACTCGATCGAGGTCGCCCAGATCGCCCGTACCGTCTCGCGCCAGCTGGGGCTGGATGAGGACCTGACCGAAGCGCTCGCGCTCGCGCACGATTTCGGCCACACGCCGTTCGGCCATGCCGGTGAGGACGCTCTTGCTAAGGCCATGGGGCCCTTCGGCGGTTTCGATCACAATGCTCAGAGTTTGCGCATCCTGACCAAGCTCGAGCAACGCTACGCTAGTTTCGACGGCCTCAACCTCACGTGGGAGACCCTCGAGGGCATCGTCAAGCACAACGGCCCGTTATTGGCGGAGGCTGACGCTGATACGGGCGTTCTGCCAGCGGCTATTGCCGAGTACGCGCAAACCCAGGATCTCGAACTCCACCTCTGGCCAGGGGCGGAGGCGCAAGTCGCAGCTCTTGCGGATGACATCGCCTACAACAATCACGACATCGACGACGGGTTGCGGGCCGGCCTGTTCGACATTGCCGATGCGCGTGAGGTGCCGCTCGTTGGCGAGATCATCGATGAGGTGTTGGCCAAGCATCCTGGATTGGAGCGCGGCCGGCTGATCCATGAATCGATCCGGCGTTTGATCGATCATATGGTGAGCGACCTGATGGCGGAGACCCAAGGCCGCATCGCGGCGGCCACGCCCGGCCACGTGGACGAGGTGCGGGCGCTCGGTGTACCGCTGGTCGCCTTCACGGAGGTCATGGTCGAACAGAACAGCGCCATCAAGACGTTCCTGCATGCCAATATGTATGGCCACTACAAGCTCAACCGTTCCCACGCCAAGGCGCGGCGAATCGTCACCGAGCTGTTCACATTCTTTCTCGCCGAGCCCGATTGCTTGCCGACCGAATGGCGCGACCGGGCTGGACCGCCTAACAGTGCGCAGACGGCTCGTCTCGTCGCGGACTATATCGCCGGAATGACCGATCCCTTCGCGCTAGGGGAGGCCCGCCGACTCTTTGAGTGGGATACGAGAATTTGACTATTTTCAATCGGTTCCGGAGCGTTCTTGCCAAAGAAATTGAGGGAATGTCACAGTCCGGGGAGCTGCCCCCAGAACTCTCGCTCGGAGGCGTCACCGTCGAGCCCCCGCGTGATTCCGCGCACGGCGATATCGCGATCAATGCCGCGCTCGTCCTCGCCAAACAGGCCCGTGCCCGGCCGCGGGACTTGGCCGATACACTCGTCGGACGGCTGAAGGCACATGATGAGGTAGCATCCGCGGACGTCGCGGGGCCCGGTTTCGTCAACCTGCGTCTTTCCGACGCGGTGTGGCGTGACGAGCTTGCCGCGCTGTTGCGCGCCGGCACCGCGTATGGCGATTCCGACGTCGGCGAAGGGGAAGCGGTCAATGTCGAGTACGTGTCCGCCAACCCCACAGGTCCCTTGCATATCGGGCACTGCCGCGGCGCCGTCCTCGGCGATGCGCTCGCGAACCTGTTAGACAAGGCGGGTTATCGGGTTACCCGCGAGTACTACATCAACGATGCGGGCGCCCAGATCGAAGCATTGGCACGTTCGGTGCACTGGCGTTATTGCGAGCAACTCGCTGGCTCCGAGGCTGGTAAGCCGCACGAGGTGCCCGCGGGACTATATCCGGGCGCCTATCTGATTCCGATGGCGAAGGCTCTGGTAGCAGAGGCGCAGGGTGAGTGGCAGACGGCGGCCGAGGAGGTGTGGCTAGAGCCGGTCGCACGATTCGCCGTCGATCGAATGATGGATGAGATCCGCCGTGACCTGGCGGCACTTGCCATCAAGCACGATGTCTTCTTCTCCGAACGCTCGTTGTTTGAGAGCGGCCGGGTGGCCGAGACTCTCGATGCATTGACGGCACGCGGCGTGATCTACGAGGGTGTGCTCGATCCGCCCAAAGGGAAAACGCCGGAAGACTGGGAGCCACGGCCGCAGACTCTGTTCCGTGCCACCGAGTTCTGCGACGACCTCGATCGCCCGCTCAAGAAATCGGACGGCAGCTGGACCTACTTCGCCGCCGACATCGCTTACCACCGCGACAAGGTCGAACGCGGCTTCAACACAATGATCGATGTCTGGGGAGCGGATCACGGCGGTTACGTCAAGCGTATGAAGGCAGCGGTAACGGCAGTGAGCGAAGGCGAGGCGGAGCTCGACATCAAGCTCTGCCAGCTCGTCAACGTCCTCAAGGACGGGGTCCCGGTCAAAATGTCGAAGCGCGCCGGCGCTTTTGTCACCCTGCGCGAAGTCGTCGATGCCGTTGGCCGTGACGTCGTACGCTTCATCATGCTGACGCGGCGCAACGATGCGCCCCTCGATTTCGATTTCGCCAAGGTAACGGAGCAATCGCGCGACAATCCGGTCTTCTATGTGCAGTATGCCCACGCCCGCGGCCGCTCGGCGATGCGCCGCGGCGCCGAAGCGCTGCCCGGGGCCGATCTCGCCGCTCCGGCACTAGCCGCCGCGGACCTCGACCGCTTGACCCACGCGGATGAGCTTGCTTTGATCAAAACCCTCGCGCACTGGCCGCATGTGGTCGAATCGGCGGCACAGGCACACGAGCCACATCGCTTGACCTACTACCTCCACGACGTGGCGTCTGCTTTCCATGCGCTTTGGAACAAAGGCACGAACGATACGTCGCTACGTTTCGTCGTTGCCGACGATCCGGCGCTGACCGAAGCTCGACTGGCGTTGGTTCACGGCGTGATCACCGTTATCGCCTCGGGCCTTGGCGTCATCGGCGTTGTTCCCGCAGAAGAGCTGAGGTAGCGGTTCCATGTCAGAGCAACCTGAGGCAGCAGGATCTGCGACGACTGGAGCTGAACCGAGCCCGCGGTCGCGTGGGGCCGGCGGTCGGCTGTTGGCGATGCTCGCTATCGTTATCGTCGCTGCCGCCGCTGGCGGCATCTGGTATT
The DNA here is from genome assembly GCA_965248765.1 of Alphaproteobacteria bacterium. Classification (GTDB taxonomy): domain Bacteria; phylum Pseudomonadota; class Alphaproteobacteria; order VGEJ01; family VGEJ01; genus CBDFKF01. The sequence goes on along the minus strand of CBDFKF010000001.1, from coordinate 103,726 downwards.
CCTACGAGCTCGGGGTCCGGCGCGGCATCACGATGTCGCCGCCGCTGATCAAGGCCAATCCCTCGCCGACTAAGGTAGCGCCGGAGAACCCGGGTGGCCTCGAAGTACCGCATCAGGAAAAGCTAGTCTATGGCGCTCTTGATTCCGCGGTTGACGAACCTGAGGTCGAACAATTGCTAGCGCCGCCGGAGGAACCGCTGCCGAGGCCCGAGCCGCCGCCGGACGACGCGGCCCTGCCGCCGTCCGCGATAGAGCCAGACACGGTACCGGAAGAGCCGGCGGCGGTGCGCAATACACCGGCGACGGCCGCGCCAGATGAGCTGCCGGCGGCGGCCGATGGACCGCCGGCGGTCGAAACTGTGGACGAGACCGTGGTCGACGAGCCACAAGCTGAGCCGGCGTCACCTGCAACACCATCTCAAGCCGATGCTGTAGCGACCGCCACCGGCGAGGCGGCGAGCGTGGCCGCGGGCAAGGGTGAAACGCTTGAGCCGACGGAAAATGAGGTGCCGCCGGAGACCGAGCCGACGCGAGAGGCGCTGCTTGCGAGTTTTCGCATCCAAATTGGGTCGTTCCGCAGCGCGGCGTCTGCTGAACGGGCCTGGGCCCTCGCAGGCAAGACCCACGGTGACCTGTTGACCGCGCTCACCCATGTCATTGTACGGGCTGACCTCGGCGCCGACCGCGGCGTCTTCCATCGACTGCAAGCCGGTCCGTTCGCGGATCGCGACATCGCGCGCGGCCTGTGCGACAGGCTCAAGGCGCGTCAACTAGGCTGTCTGGTCGTCACACCTTAGCCGCCTGATGCCGCCCAAGGCTGTGATCTTCGGATGTGCGGGGCCAGCGTTAAGCGATCGAGAGCGCAGCTTCTTCGCCTCGGCTGATCCGCTTGGTTTCATCGTGTTCCGCCGTAATTGCGAAACGCCCGCGCAACTGCGGAAATTGGTGCGCGAGTTGCGCGCCACTATTGGGCGCGAGGACGCGCCGATCCTGATCGACCAGGAAGGTGGTAGGGTTGCGCGCTTGGCCGCCCCAAATTGGCGCGCGCAGCCCCCGCCGGCGGCCTTCGGGCGGCTCGCGCGCGCTGCGCCGCGGCGAGCAATCGAGCTAGCTGCGTTGAACGCCCGCCTCGCCGCGGCCGAGCTTCATGACGTCGGTATCAGCGTCAACTGCGCGCCGGTTCTCGACGTCGCCGATCCCGGCATGCATGAGGCTATCGGGGACCGTGCTTTCTCGGCCGACCCAGTCCTCGTCGAAAAACTGGGCCGCGCGGTCACCGACGGGTTGCTGGCCGGCGGGGTCCTGCCGGTCATCAAACACCTCCCTGGCCACGGGCGGGCCCGCGTAGACAGCCATGTCGAGAAACCGATGGTCGAGGCAGAGCGGTCGGCACTTAGGGCGACCGATTTCGCGCCCTTCCGGGCGCTTTGCCATATGCCGATGGGCATCGTCGCCCACGTCGTCTACCGTGACCTCGATCCGCGGGCGCCGGCCAGCATGTCGTCGACGGTTATCTCCGAGATCATTCGGGGCGACATCGGATTCGACGGACTGTTGCTCTCGGATGATCTCAATATGGCGGCGCTCGAGGGGCCGCCGGCAGCGCGGGCGACCGCGGCCCTGAGGGCCGGCTGCGATGTCGCGGTGCACTGTAATGGCGTGTTAGCAGAAATGGTCGAAGCGGCAGTAGCGGTCGGTCCCCTCAGCGAACCGGCGGTCGCACGCTGGAGTCGGGCACTAGCGTGGCTCTGCGAACCGCAACCCTTCGATCGCGAAGCAGCCGCCGACACGGTTGCCACCGAACTGCGTGCCATGGCGGCGGCCGGGTGAGCATGGACGTCCTGCCGTCGGTCCTCTATCAGGCCTCGGTGTGGGTGATCCCCGTGCTGATCGCCATTACTTTTCACGAGGCGGCCCACGGCTACGTTGCCTGGCGGCTCGGTGACGACACAGCGTACCGGTTGGGCAGGGTCACGTTCAATCCGGTCAAGCACATCGATCCCTTCGGCACCGTGATCCTGCCGGGCCTGCTGATCGTCCTCGGATCGCCGTTCTTGTTCGGCTATGCCAAGCCGGTGCCTGTCAACTTCCTGCGGTTGCGACGCCCCAAGCAGGACATGGTATGGGTCGCGGCCGCAGGGCCAGCGGTCAACGTGTTACTCGCTATCGCGTCGGCGGCGCTGGTTCATGTGGTGCCGGAGTTGCCCACGGCATTGCAAGGATGGGCGCTCGCCACTCTGGAACGGAGCGTCCTGTTGAACCTGGTGCTCGCGGTCTTCAACATGATACCGCTACCGCCGCTGGATGGCGGCCGCGTGGCGGTCGGTTTGCTGCCGGCTGAGTACGCGCGATCGGTCGCGCGACTCGAACGCTACGGTATGCTAATCATCATCGGCGCGATCTTCCTCGTGCCGCTACTCGCCGCTCAGATCGGTGTGCGGTTCAACCTGTTCGCGTGGATCGTTGGGCCACCCGTCAGCTTTCTCTATGATGTGATCCTGATACTGACGGGCCACCGCTAGGGGACGAGTTGGCCGAAAACACCATCGGGGACCCGACTTTCGAGGACGCGCCGCGACCATCGGCGACAGAAACGCTGGTGGTTGACCTCGACGGCTATGAAGGGCCGCTGGACGTGCTTCTGGTATTGGCGCGTCAGCAACGGGTCGACGTGACTCGGATCTCGATCCTACAACTCGCCGAGCAATACCTAGTGTTTCTCGAGCAGGTCCGCGGTGTGCGTCTCGAGATAGCCGCCGATTACCTGGTGATGGCGGCGTGGCTCGCTTACTTGAAGTCCCGGCTCCTCCTCCCGGACATTGAATCGGAGGACGAGCCGAGCGGCGAGGAGATGGCGGCGCGGCTTGCCTTCCAGCTGCGGCGCCTTGAGGCAATGCGGGAGGCCGCGGGCCAGCTGATGACGCGCGACCGACTTGGCCGTGATGTCTTTGCCCGTGGGGCGCCCGAAGGCGTCCGCCTGATTCGGAACACGGTGTATGAGGTCGCGCTCTATGAGCTGCTGAAGGCCTACGCCGATCACAGTGTCCGCGGCCAGGTCGGCCACCTGACGATTGCACCGGCCGCTGCGTTTACAGTCGAGGAGGCGCTCGATCGGCTCGTCGGCATACTCGGACGGTCACCCGATTGGGAAACGCTGGAGCGGTTTCTGCCGCCAGCCCTTGGGGACGAGGCAAGCCGGCACTCGGCACTTGCCTCAACGCTCGCCGCAGGCCTCGAGCTGACGCGCTCCGGCGCCGCGACCATTCGGCAGGGGACGCCGTTCGGTCCGATTCATTTGCGGCGCGCGGCTCCTGACGACGCGGACACGGAAGGCGGGGCGTGAGCGTAGACGGCGGTGATCGCGCTCAGGCGATCCGTATGGTCGAGGCGCTTTTGTTCGCGGCGAGCGAGCCGCTCGACGCCGAGTCGTTGGCGGCGCGACTTCCTGAGGGCGCCGATGTCGACGCGCTAATTGCCCGCGTGCGCGAGACCTACGCCGGTCGGGGGGTCACTCTCGTGTGTGTCGGCGGGCGATGGGCGTTCCGCACCGCGCCCGATCTCGCCTTCCTGCTGCGCCGCGAGGTGGAGACGCCAAGGCGGCTCTCGAGAGCGGCGATCGAGACACTTGCGATCATCGCCTACCACCAGCCCGTCACGCGCGCGGAGATTGAAGAGGTGCGCGGTGTTTCGCTGAGTCGGGGCACGCTCGACCTCCTGTTGGAGGCCGGCTGGATTAAGCCCCGCGGCCGACGCCGCACGCCAGGACGCCCGGTCACGTACGGCACCACGGACGCTTTTCTGGATCATTTCGGACTCGAGCGTATCGACGATCTTCCAGGACTGGACGAGCTGAAAGCGGCCGGGCTCCTCGAGGCGACGCCGCCGAGCACCATCCGAACGGCGCCGCCCGAGGGCGAGGAGGGCGCATCGGTCACCGCCCTCGACGACGCGCGAGAAACGCACGAAGGCTGATATCGCCCGCGACAAGGCCCCCCGGGGCCCCCGCGATGGTAAGCCCAGCTCTTCCTTGTACCCGACCATAACCGCCGCTAAGTTGCGAGTGATAATGAGTGTCATTTGCATGACGTATTAGGGCGCCTACTGACCGGCGGTGATTTCCCAATCGGTTCTTGAACGGGCATAGCGTGGTTTCATGACGGCGATTACGACCGAACGGGCGCCGCAGCGGGCTTGGTCCAACCGCGCAACCGGTCGACGTTGGGCGGCGGCAGTGCTGGCGGTGGCCGCGATCGTCGGCGTGCCTGTCGTCAGTGTCGTAGTTCTCGCATTCGGGCCGGCGGCGGACATCTGGCGACACCTCGCCACCACGGTCCTGCCAACGTACGCCATGAACACACTCTGGCTGATGATGGGCGTGGGCCTCGCGACGTTTGTCATCGGCGTAGGCACGGCGTGGCTGGTCACGACGTGTCGTTTCCCGGGGCGGGCCCTGTTCACGTGGGTGTTGATGGTCCCGCTCGCCATGCCCGCCTATGTGATTGCTTACGTGTACACCGACCTTCTGGAGTTCGCGGGGCCGGTGCAAACAACGCTGCGCGACGTGTTCGGATGGCAATCGGCCGCCGAATACTGGTTCCCGAACGTGCGATCTCTGGCCGGGGCGATCACGGTCATGTCGCTGGTCCTCTACCCCTATGTTTTTCTGTTATCGCGCGCTGCGTTTCAGGAGCAATCAATATGCGTGCTTGAAGTCAGCCGCACGCTCGGGCGAGGGCCTTGGGGAAGCTTCTTCAAGGTTGCCCTGCCACTTGCTCGACCAGCCATCGTTGCCGGGTTGGTGTTGGTGCTACTCGAGACCCTGAATGACTTCGGCACGGTCGATTTCTTTGCCGTCAACACCTTCACGCGCGGCATTTTCAACGTTTGGTTCGGCATGAACAGCCTTGCCGGCGCGGCACAGATCGCGGTGGCCTTACTGGTCGTGGTTTTGCTCGTTCTGGCGCTCGAGCGTGCCTCGCGCGGCGGGCGACGCTACCACCACACAACCGGTTATTATCGGACCATCGCCAGTCACGAGCTCAAGGGCGCAAGGTCTGGGGCTGCATTTATCGCGTGTTTTCTGCCGGTGTTGCTCGGCTTCGTGGTCCCCGTGGTCGTGTTGGTCCGTCACGCTGCGAACCACTACCAAGCGGCCGTAGCCGATGCGTTCGCGCTCTTTGCCGCGAACAGCCTCCTTCTTTCCGGTGCTGCGGCCGTGATCGCCGTCGGGCTATCATTGATCCTCGCCTACGCGGTACGTCTCGACGGAAGACCCGTGGTGCGCGTGGCGGTCCGCGTTGCAAGCATCGGCTATGCCATTCCAGGTGCAGTTCTCGCGGTCGGCGTGCTGTCCCCGTTCGGCCTGCTCGACAACGCCATCGACTCTTGGATGCGGGCGAACCTCGGCATCTCGACCGGGCTCTTGTTGAGCGGCACCTTCATCGCTCTGCTGTTCGGCTACACGGTGCGGTTCCTCGCCGTCTCTTTCGGCTCGATCGAGGCGGGGCTCGCGAAGATCACCCCGAGCATGGACCAGGCGGCTCGCAGCCTCGGCCTCACACCGGTCCAGACCCTGCGACGCGTCCATCTTCCATTACTACGCGGCACGGCTCTGACGGCGGCCATTCTCGTCTTTGTGGATGCAATGAAGGAGCTGCCGATGACGCTCGTGCTGCGGCCGTTCAATGTGCAGACGCTTGCCACATACGTCTATCAGTACGCAGGCGATGAGCAGCTCGAGCGCTGCGCGCTGGCGGCGCTTGCCATCGTCGCGGTCGGCTTGCTGCCGGTCATCGTGCTGAGCAGCGCGGTCTCCCGCTCGCGGCCGGGGAATGCTGGGCTCGTGGGGTGAGCAGCTCGGGTCTCAGCCTTGAGGGCGTATGCCATTCATACGACCGCCACGAGGTTGTATGTAAAGTCAGCCTTGAGGTCGGAACTGGAGAAATCGTTTGTCTTCTCGGGCCCTCCGGCTGCGGCAAATCGACGGTGTTGCGAATCGCGGCGGGGCTAGAGCCGCTACAGCGTGGGCGGGTCTTGATCGGCGGCCGGATCGTTGCCGATGAAAACACTGCGATCTCGCCGGAGGCACGCGGGGTTGGCCTCGTGTTCCAGGATTTCGCGCTGTTTCCCCACCTCAACGTTCTCGACAACGTCGTGTTCGGAGTGACCGCGCCCTCGTCAGAGGATCGCTACGCTATCGCGCTAAAGGCGCTCGATCAGGTGGCGCTGAAGGAGCTTGCTCAGGCCTATCCCCACACGCTATCGGGCGGTGAGCAACAACGCGTGGCCCTTGCCCGTGCGCTCGCGCCAGCACCTATTGTCATGCTTCTCGACGAGCCGTTCGCGAGCCTCGACGTTCGCCTGCGCGACCAGGTGCGCGACGACACATTGGCGCTCCTCAAGCAGACCGGCACGCCGACACTCCTGGTGACTCACGATCCCGAGGAAGCCATGCGCATGGCGGACAGGATCGCGGTGATGCGCGCCGGGCGTCTTGTCCAAACCGGGCGGCCAGGGATTGTCTATGACAATCCGACGTGCGCGTTCGTTGCGAAGTTCTTTAGTGAAATAAATGAGTTGGAGGGTATCGTTAAGAACGGGTCTGTGCTTACGGCACTGGGCTCAATCGACGTCAAAGGCCTCGCAGAGGGTTGCTCGGTGAGCGTGTTGGTACGACCCGAAGCGATCCGACTCGACCCCTCAGCTGGCGTCGGCGTCGCGGCGCGAGTATGCCGGAGCCGAGCGCTCGGGCCCTACAGCCGGATCGAACTTGTCGTTGCCGATCGGGACCGGCCGCTCATCGCGCGATCTCCCGGGGCAGTGGTAGCCGAGCCAGGCTCGGACATTGGCGTGACGCTGGACGCACGCCAGGTCTTCGTTTTCGCGGACACCGACCGAGGCTAGCCGGCCGTCATCCTGAGCCGGCGTTGCGCTGGTTCGGCTGTTTCTGTCATTATGCGCGGAATCCGGGCGCGCGCCTGCCCCGGGAAGAGGGAGTGTTTGGCCATGATGCCAAGTTTTTGGCAAATCGCGATCGTCCTTGTCCTTGTGGTCCTGCTCTTCGGCCGCGGCAAGATCACCGGCCTGATGGGCGATGTTGCCCAGGGCATCAAGAGCTTCAAGAAGGGCATGAAGGAAGACGAAACCGCAAAGGCGTCAGCCAAGACGATTGAGGCGGAAGCGGCGCCGGCGAATGAGGGCGTCGCCAAGAAAGACGAGGCGGCCAGCGGTTAGGTCCGCCGCGGCGGGACGTCTGGGCGGTCCGTGATTCGCAATGCTCGACATAGGGTGGAGCGAGCTTCTGGTCATCGCCGTCGTACTGATCGTTGTGGTCGGTCCGAAGGAGCTGCCCGGTGTGCTGCGCACTTTCGGCAAATGGATGGGCAAGGCCCGTTCGCTTTCGCGCGAGTTCCAAAACAACTTGAACCAGCTAGCGCGGGAAGTGGACGAGGAGAAGAAGGTTGTTGCAGCGACCCCGCCTCCGCCGGGAGCCGCGGGCGCAACTGCGGGATCTGAGGCCGCCGCCGAGCCCAAGTCGGGGGCTGGCGAAGCGAGCTCAACTGATGCGAAAACTGGTCCCGAGCCGCCTCCAGCGGCCGATGGGGCTGCTAAGGCGGACGCGACCGCGAGTGCCGACCGCGAGGAGCAGACTGACGCTTACGGCGTTCCGCCCGGGCCGCCGCCTAATCCGAGTATCCTGCGATCCTCACAGCCTACCGGGACTACGGTGGCGGACAACTCGGCCAAGGGTCACGGCGATGGCAACGGCCACGACAATGGTGCAGATGCCGCGGAGCCGAAAACAGAAGAAGCTGAACCTGTCATAGCTGCGAGCGCGCCCCCGGCCGCCGAGCGATAGGGCCGGCGGTGGTCATCAAGGACATCGACGACCGCAAGATGCCGCTGCTCGACCATTTGGTCGAGCTGAGAAAGCGGCTTATGTATGCGCTGGTGGCGATGGCGATTGCCTTCGTCGGGGTGTACTTCGTCTCTGAGCCGATCTTTGACTTTCTAGTCCAACCGCTTGCCGACGAATTCGCGAACAAGGGCCAGGATGGACGCCTCATTTTTACGGCAATGCATGAAGCGTTCTTCACTCGACTCAAGCTGTCGTTCTTCGGGGCGTTGTTCCTCACGTTTCCGATTCTTGCAGGCCAGGTCTACGCGTTCGTCGCACCCGGCCTGTATAGATTGGAGAAGAAGGCTTTTCTGCCCTTCCTGGCCGCTACGCCGATCCTTTTTATCGCGGGAGCGGCGCTGCTCTATTACGTCATCTTCCCGTTAGCGTGGGAATTCCTCCTCGGCTTCGAGCGGCCGGGCTCCGGTAATCTGTTGCCGATCGAGGTGGAGCCGAAAGTCAACGAATACTTGAGCCTGGTGATTAAGCTGATGTTCGCCTTCGGACTGAGCTTCCAGCTGCCGGTCGCGATCACGTTGCTTTCGCGGGCCGGGTTGGTCTCAGCGAAGACGTTGGCGGCCAAGCGAAAGTACGCTGTTGTCATCACCTTCGTCGTGGCGGCGTTCCTAACCCCGCCGGATCTCATCAGCCAGATCGGCCTCGGCATTCCGATTTTGGCGCTTTATGAGATCTCCATCATCGCCGCCAAGATGGTCGAACGGAAACGGGCGCAACGCCAGGCGGCCGAGGAGCCTCAAGCCACCGGATAGCTGCTCCCGCGCGCGGCGTGTAGACGGGCCGCGCGCGGGAAGCGTATATAGGCCCCGCTTCCGGCCTGTGGCCGGTTCTCGACGATTTTGGCTCCTGCATGTTCGATATAAGACGTATTCGCGAAAGCCCCGAGGCGTTTGATGCGGGGCTGGAGAAGCGCGGACTCGAACCGCAGGCGGCAGCGCTCCTCCATCTCGACGAGCGCTATCGCGCCTGCCAGACTGAGTTGCAGACCCATCAAACGCGGCGCAACGAGGCCTCGAAGGCGATCGGCGGCGCCAAGGCTAAGGGCGAGGACGCGAGCGGGCTGATTGCCGAGGTGGGCGTCCTCAAGGAGCGCATTCGCGCGGGCGAGAAGCGGGGGCGGGAGCTGGCGGTGGCGCTGAGCGAGCTGCTGTCGAGTCTGCCCAACCTGCCGGCCGAGGATGTGCCGGTCGGGCCGGACGAGGCCGCGAACGTTGAGGTCGCGCGCTGGGGCGAGGCGCCACGGTTCGACTTCGCGCCCAGGCAGCACTTCGAGCTCGGCGAGGCGCTCGGGCTGATGGACTTCGAAATCGCCGCCAAGCTCTCGGGTTCGCGCTTTGTCGTCCTCAAAGGCGCGCTTGCGCGGCTCGAACGCGCACTGGCCGCCTTTATGCTCGACATGCACACCACCGAATTCGGGTATACGGAGATCGCGCCGCCGCTGCTGGTGCGCGATCACACGGCCTACGGTACCGGCAACCTGCCGAAGTTCGCGGACGATCTTTTCCGAACCACCGACGATTACTGGCTGATCCCAACGGCCGAAATGCCGCTAACCAATCTGGTACGCAACTCGATTCTCGATGGCGAGCAACTGCCGCTGCGGTTCACCGCCCACACGCCGTGCTTCCGCTCTGAGGCCGGCGCGGCGGGCAAGGACACGCGCGGTATGATCCGCCAGCACCAGTTCAGCAAGGTCGAACTCGTAAGCATCGCCCATCCTAACGAGTCTGATAGCGAGCTCGAGCGCATGCGAGGTGCGGCCGAGGAGGTCCTGAGGCGCCTCGGCCTGCACTACCGTGTTGTGGTTCTGAGCAGCGGCGACATGGGTTTCGCAGCGCGTAAGACCTATGACATCGAGGTCTGGCTGCCGGGGGAACACGCTTTCCGCGAGATTTCGAGTTGCTCAATTTGCGGCGACTTCCAGGCGCGGCGGATGAATGCGCGTTTTCGTGAAGCCGGCGAACAAGGCGCCCGCTACGTCCATAGTCTCAACGGGTCAGGTCTTGCTGTTGGCCGGACACTGATTGCGGTCCTCGAGAACTATCAAGGCCACGACGGCACCGTGGTCATTCCCGAAGCGTTGCGGCCATATACGGGCGGCCTCGAAACGCTGCCCTCGCGCGCTTGAGGAGCCGCGGGGAATGCGCATCCTTGTCTCCAACGACGACGGTATCAACGCACGCGGCCTCAAGGTCCTAGAACGCGTCGCGAAGACGCTAAGCAAGGATGTCTGGGTCGTGGCTCCGGAGACTGAGCAGAGCGGGGCTTCTCACTCCTTGACGCTGCACGAGCCTTTGCGCATCCGCCGCCTTTCCAGCCGCCGGTTCGCCGTTCGCGGGACGCCTACGGACTGCGTGATGCTCGCGATCTACCACATCATCAAGGGAGCTCAGCCGGGGCTCGTCCTCTCCGGAGTCAACCGCGGCGCCAACATTGGCGACGACGTGACTTACTCAGGGACCATTGCAGCAGCGATGGAGGGGGCCATCCTCGGCGTACCGTCGATCGCACTGAGTCAAAGCCTTCGCGGCGATCATCCGGTCAAATGGTCGACGGCCGAGCATTTTGCGCCCGACATCATCCGGCGCCTCCTCGAGAGCGGCTGGCCCAATCAGGTTCTGATCAACATCAATTTCCCCGACCTCGTCGAGTCGGCGGTGAAGGGAGTCAAGGTCACGGTCCAGGGGCGGCGCGACGTTCGCGACCTGATGATCGACGACCGCGTCGATGCTCGCGGCATCCCATATTATTGGCTCGGCTTTCGCCACCAGGCGGGTGCGCCGCCGGCGGCCGAGAGCGATCTCGCGGCAGTCGCCGACGGTCACATTTCGCTCACGCCACTGCAGCTTGACCTCACGCACGACAAGACCCGACGCGACCTTGGAAGGGTCTTCATGTGACACTGGAGGCGCGCAAGATCCGTCTCATAATGGAGCTACGTCAGGAGGGTATTACCGATACACGCATACTCTCGGCCATCGAACGTGTGCCGCGCGAGCGCTTCGTGCTCCCCTCGTTCGAGGACCAGGCCTACGCCAACACCGCGCTGCCGATCGACCAGGGGCAGACCATCAGCCAACCGTTCGTGGTCGCCTTCATGTCTGCGGCGCTGCAGGTGGGCGAGCGGATGAAGGTACTCGAAATCGGGACGGGATCAGGCTACCAGGCAGCCGTGCTAGCCCAGCTCTGCCGGCGGGTCTACACGATCGAGCGCTACCCTTCGCTACTGAGGGCGGCAGAACAACACTTCACGGAACTCGGCCTGCACAGCATCACGACGCGCCTCGGCGACGGCGCGCGTGGCTGGCCGGAGCAGGCGCCGTTTCCACGCATCATCGTGACGGCCGCTGCCGACGAGGCGCCCTCAGTGCTTCTCGAGCAGTTGGATGTGGGCGGCATCATGGTAATACCGCTCGGCGCTGACGGCCTCCATCAGGAACTTATTCGCATTCGGCGGACCGAGACGGGCTACGAGTCCGAGGAGCTGTTGCCTGTGCGCTTCGTGCCCCTCGTTGGCGGCGTGGCGCCGGGTGGCTGAAGACGTCGATGAAACGGGTCACACCGCGAATCTGTTGGCACCGAGGGCGCCAGGCCCTAGCCGCGACTCTCCTCGTTGCGGCAGTCGTTGGCTGTAGCCGGCAGACGCCAGCTCCTGTCGAGTACAAGGGAACGGTCGAGCGGCCCACGGAGACAACCACAACCTCCAGCGCCGAGGCACGGACCACTGCGAACCCGCCGAGACCGGTTCAAAAACCGTCAGAGCGCACTCAGGCTCGACGCAGTTCCAAGGTGGCAGCCATAGAGGTCGAGCCGGCCCAGCCACCAGACAGACCACGCGAGGAGGCGACTCCGGCGAAGCCGGCCGTTGACCAGATCGTGGTCGCGCGTGGCGACAGCCTTTATGCCATCGCCCGACGCCACAAGGCCTCGATCCGCGCGGTGATCGTCGCCAACGGGCTCGAACCGCCTTATGTCCTGAAAGTCGGCCAACGCCTCAGGCTGCCGCCTTCCCGCACCTATGTCGTGCGCCCCGGCGATACGGTCTACGCGGTGTCCCGCCGATTTGTCATCGATATGGGGACGCTCGTGCGGATCAATGGTTTGACGCCGCCGTATGTGATCGCGGTCGGCCAACGGCTGCACATTCCCGGCGCGGCCGCGGCGGAAACGCCGCCGCCCCCTCGCGGCAATCGGGTTGCAGTGATTGTTGACTCCGATGCGCCGCCACCGCCGCGGGCCGGCGGTACGTTCGTGTGGCCTGTCGAGGGTCGGCTGATCTCGGAGTTTGGTCCCAAGCCGGGAGGGCTTCATAATGACGGCGTCAACATCGCCGCGGATCTCGGGGTCGTCGTACATGCCGCCGAGAACGGTATCGTCGCATACGCCGGTAACGAACTGCGTGGTTTCGGCAACCTCGTCCTTATCCGCCATGCCGAGGGCTGGGTGACCGCGTATGCGCACAACGATGCGTTGTTGGTTGCGCGGGGCGAGCAGGTGAGGCGAGGCCAAGCGATCGCGCGCGTCGGCGCGACCGGCGGCGTTGAGCGGCCACAACTTCACTTCGAGGTCCGCAAGGGGATTCGTGCGGTGGATCCACTGCTTTATCTGCCCAAATCACAGGCGAGCCTGGTGTCAGTCGAGCCGAATGCCTAATCGGCCCGCGAGGTCCTGCACGAACTGCCACGCGACGCGACCCGAACGGGCGCCGCGCGTGAGCGACCATTCGATCGCTTCGGCACGCAGCTCTTCGGCCGCGATCTCAAGTCCATAGTGGGCGACGTAGCCTTCTACCATCGCCAGATAGTCTTCTTGGCTGCAGCTGTGGAAGCCGAGCCAAATGCCGAAACGGTCGGAGAGCGAGACTTTCTCCTCGACGGACTCGCCGGGAGTGATGGCTGTCGATCGCTCGTTTTCGATCATGTCGCGGGGCATCAGATGGCGGCGATTGGAGGTGGCGTAAAACAGGACGTTGCGCGGTCGGCCCTCTATCCCGCCCTCTAGTACCGCCTTCAGCGACTTGTAGCTTGCGTCCTGCCCATCGAAAGACAGATCGTCGCAGAACAGGAGGCAACGACGCTCGCTTTGGCCGAGGCGCTGTAGCAGCCGTGGCAGCGAGGTGATGTCTTCACGGTGGATCTCGACCAACACCAACGATTGCGGTCCCTCTGCGTTGACCGCCGCGTGCACAGCTTTGATCAGAGAGCTTTTGCCCATACCCCGCGCGCCCCACAACAGCGCGTTGTTCGCGGGCAGCCCGGCGGCGAAACGGCGCGTATTCTCAAGCAGGATGTCGCGCACCCGGTCGATGCCGCGTAAGAGCTCAAGCCCGACGCGGCTCACCTGCGGCACCGCCTGTAACGAATCGCGCTCGGCCTGCCAGATGAAGGCGTCCGCTGCGTCCATGGCGGGCTGATGGGCGGTACTCGGACTCAACCGGTCGAGCGCATCGGCGATGCGCTCCAGCAGGGGGCGTAAGCTCGAATCCAGCATGAGATCGGCCGTCGTTCCCTCGTTTCGGAGGCGATCGATCCGCGAAACGGCGGCGACCGTACCATACGTTGCCGAGGCCGCGAAACCGCGGCTCAGCGGCCGGTTGCGGCCCGCCGGGCGACGTGGCAGCCCGGTTTGCAAACACGGGGCTGCCCGCTATAGTCCGCGGAATTCCGGGTATCGGGTTTCAGGGACTCCAATATGCTGATTTCCCCTGCTTACGCGCAGGCTGCGGGCGGAGACAGCGGCTTTGGCCTGTTGCAGCTCCTGCCGCTGGTGCTGATCTTCGTCGTCTTCTATTTCCTGTTGATACGGCCGCAGCAGAGGAAGGCGAAGCTACACCGGGAGATGATCGGAAATGTCCGGCGGGGCGATAATATCCTCACCCAAGGCGGCATCATCGGTCGGGTGACGAAGGTGCTGGAGAGTGATCGGCTGATGGTTGAGATCGCTGACGGCGTGCGCGTGCAGGTGGCGTCCAATCTGATCCAGGACGTGCTCAACCGGCCCGAGCCGGCATCGACCGGCGGGTCGAAGAGGGAGAAGAAGGACAAAAGTAAGGCCGGGGACGGCACTAAATCGGAGGCGGGCGCTTCCGACAAATCTTGAGCGGCGGCGAGGCGCGCGGCCGGCGGGATCGTCATCATGCTGTATTTCGCGCCGTGGAAGACCGTTCTCATCGCGCTGATCGCCGTGCTTGGCGTCATCTTCGCGGCACCTAATTTTGTTAGTCGCGACCTCGCATCGGCCATCCCTGAGTGGCTGCCACACCGCCAAATCAACCTCGGCCTCGATCTTCAGGGCGGCTCGCACCTCCTTCTGGAGGTCGACGTCGATACTCTCATCCACGAGCGGCTCGAGGACCTGGAAGACGGCGTTCGTGCTGCCCTGCGAGGCGAGCGTATTGGCTATCGCGGGCTCGGCGTGTCTGGCGATGGTGTCCGCGTCACGATTCGCGATCCGGCCGAGGTTGAGGCCGCGCTCGCACAACTCGAGGAGCTGAATAGCCAGATCGGCACAGGTATCCTGGGCGGTAGTGGACCGTCCACCGAACTCGACATCTCGGTGCACGACGGCCAGTCGGTCGTTCTGGCACTGACTGAGGCGGCCGTGGAGGCGCGCAAACGATCCGCTGTCGAGCAATCGATCGAAATCGTGCGACGCCGAGTGGACGAAACCGGCACGCGCGAGCCGACCATTCAACGTCAAGGCGCCGACCGGATACTCGTTCAACTGCCGGGCGAACAGGACCCTGACCGCATCAAACGGCTTCTCGGCAAGACGGCGAAGCTGGCATTCCGTCTGATCGATACCAGCCTGAGCCCGATCGACGCGGAGCGCACGCGCGTACCGCAAGGCTCCGAGCTGCTGCCCTCGGACGCCGAGCTTGACGGCAGTGGCGAGTCGATCAAATACCTTGTGCGCAAGCGCGTGATGGTGAGTGGCGATACCCTCGTCAACGCCCAGGCGACCACCGACCAGCAAACCGGCCAGCCGGTTGTTAGCTTCCGCTTCGATGCGATCGGGGCCAAGCGCTTTGCCGATGTGACCAAGGAGAACGTCGGGCGGCCGTTCGCGATCGTGCTCGATGGCGAGGTCGTGAGTGCCCCGGTGATCCGTGAGCCCATTCTCGGAGGCTCGGGACAGATCAGTGGCAGCTTCACGTTTCAAGAGGTCAACGATCTTGCGATTCTGCTGCGAGCTGGCGCCCTGCCGGCGCCGCTCACGATTCTCGAGGAGCGTACGGTCGGGCCTGATCTCGGCGCCGATTCGGTGGCACAAGGCAAGATTGCCGCGGTGATCGGCTTCGTGCTCGTGATCATCTTCATGGCCGCGGCTTACGGCGCGTTCGGCCTGATCGCCGATCTCTCGCTGGTCATCAATATGCTCTTGATTGGTGGCGTTCTGTCGTTGCTCCAGGCGACGCTGACTCTGCCCGGGATTGCAGGGATCGTGCTGACAATTGGCATGGCCGTCGATGCCAACGTCCTGATCTTCGAGCGCATCAAAGAGGAGGTGCTAACGGGCAAGACCCCGTTCGCCGCAGTCGACGCAGGCTACAAGCGCGCGCTCACGACGATCATCGATGCCAACGTCACGACATTCATCGCCGCGTTCATCCTGTGGGCGCTCGGCTCGGGTCCTGTCAAAGGGTTCGCGGTGACGCTCGGTATCGGGATCGCCACGTCGATGTTTACGGCGATCATACTCAGTCGCCTTTTGGTGGTCACCTGGCTGCGCCGCCGCCGCCCTGCGCTGTTACCGCTGTAGGTCAATGCTCCGTCTACGCCTAGTTCCAGAACGCACGAGCATCGCATTCATGCGATGGAAGACCTACGCCGCGGGCGGCTCAGGCCTCGCCGCGCTGTTGTCTGTGGTCATGTTCGTGGCGGTGGGTGTCAACTACGGCATCGACTTCCGCGGCGGCATACTGATCGAAGCGCGAACGAGCGGCCCGGCCGACCTGGGCGCGATGCGCTCAGCACTGTCGGGCGAGGGCCTAGGCGAGGTTGCGATTCAGGAGTTCGGCGAAGTCACCGACGTGCTGATACGTGTCGAGCGCCAGGAGGGCGACGCCACCGCCCAGCAGCGCGCTGTCGAAGTCGTCAAACAGGCGCTCGCACGCGATATCGGCGGCGAGATCGGCTACCGCCGCGTCGAGGTGGTCGGCCCAAAGGTAAGCGCCGAACTGATCGAAGCGGGCGTCTTAGCGTTGGTGATCGCGCTAGGTGCCATGTTGGTCTACGTCTGGTTCCGCTTCGAATGGCAGTTCAGTGTCGGCGCGGTGATTGCGCTCGCGCACGACGTGTTACTGACCGTCGGTCTGTTTTCGTTGACGGGCCTCGACTTCAACCTCGCCACCATCGCGGCCATCCTCGCGATCATCGGCTATTCGATGAACGACACCGTGGTCATCTTCGACCGGGTCCGAGAGAACCTGCGCAAGTACAAGACGACGGAGCTCAGGGACGTCATCGATCGCAGCCTCAACGACACACTGTCGCGCACCGTCATGACCTCGGCGACGACCCTGCTTGCACTGCTCGCGCTGCGTTTCGTAGGCGGTGAAGTTATCGAGAGCTTCACCGTCGCCATGATCTGGGGCGTGGTAGTAGGCACGTACTCCTCGATTTTCGTTGCCTGCCCGGCGCTCCTATACCTCAAGGTGCGACAGGGCGCGCTGGCGATTGAGGAGGGGGCCGAGCAGGGAGCGGAGTGAGGATTTAGGGCATGGAGCTCATGCCCATCTCGCCCGGCGGACGCAAGGTTATCCAGGCCTACGGTGAACAGGGCTTCGATATCTCCGGCCGTCACTGGCCGGGCTCGGTCCTAGTGCTTCCAACGGGAACGGTCGCCTGGCCAATCAGCGATGTTGGCGCGCTGAGCCTGGAGCACTTCGAGCCGGTGTTTGCCGCTGGCCTCGGTGTAGAGATACTGCTCCTCGGTTGTGGTCGGACAAGCGCACTAGTCAGGCACGATCTGCGCCGTGGCGTGCGCGCGCGGGGACCGGTGCTTGAGGCGATGGATACCGGCGCCGCCTGTCGTACCTACAATGTGTTGATCGCCGAGGACAGGCGTGTCGCGGCCGCTTTGATGGCGTTGAGCACGCCTCCGCCGGCGAGCTGACTTCAAGAAAGGGGGGCTGTCGGTCGGGCCCCCTTTCGGTCGATATGTGCCGCCGATTACCAGATGTTCTGGGCGGAGACCATCGCGTAAAGCATCGGGATCGAGAGCATCGTGTTGGTACGTGATGCCAGCATCGCCATGCGAGCGGCCTTCGCCTTCTCCTCGGCCGGTACCTCGACCATGCCGAGAGCTTTTTTCTGATTCGGCCAGATTATGAACCAGACATTGGCTGCCATGATGGTGCCCAGCCACATGCCGATGCCAATCGCCGAGTGCTTAGCCACTTCGTCGCCGAGGCCGATGATGATGGCTTCGCTGAGATAGTCGTTCATCCAGGCGAGGATGACGCCGGTGACGAAGGTTGCGGCCGCCGCCCAACGGAACCAGAACAGCGCTGCCGGTGCGATTACCTTGCCGATGGCAGGCTTCTGCTCATCGGGGATTTTGGGCATCGAGGGGATCTGGACGAAGTTGAAGTACCAGAGCAAGCCGATCCACATCACGCCGCTTAGGACGTGCAAGTAGCGGAACGCGAACGCCCACCAATCGTAACTGACGAATTCCATAATCGGGCCCCCCCTTCCCCTAGCTGCCGATCGCGTGAATGAGAAGCACCATGACCACAAGAAGTACTATTCCCATGATGATCGTGGTGGGCAGTGACTCAAGCGGGTTCTTCATCGTGTCTCACCCCCTGTGCACGCTCGAAACATCCCGGTATTTGGCGATTATAGCGCAAAATGTTGTGCTCGCAATTGTGATTCTTACGCTATTTGGTGGTCGAGACGGCAGCGTGGAGCCAGAATGAAGTGGCGATAGCCCCCCATTGGAGCGCTGCGGCGCTGCCGTCGGATCACGCCGACGACATCGACATTTGCGCGGCTGAAGTGCGGCGCCATGATCACGATCGCTACCTGACCGTACTGTTCGCGCCGCGAGACCGCCGGGCGGCGCTCATGGCGCTTTACGCGTTCAACCTCGAGATCGCACGCATCCGAGAGAGCGTCAGCGAGCCGCTACTCGGCGAAATGCGATTGGAATGGTGGCGCGAGTCGATCGATGAGCTGTTCGGAGGGACTGTGCGCTCTCGTCCCGTGCTACGCGCGCT
Source organism: Alphaproteobacteria bacterium (assembly GCA_965248765.1). Classification (GTDB taxonomy): domain Bacteria; phylum Pseudomonadota; class Alphaproteobacteria; order VGEJ01; family VGEJ01; genus CBDFKF01. The sequence continues at coordinate 85,586 of CBDFKF010000001.1, read as the reverse complement.
CGCGCGGGCGGTTACCCGTCACGCGCTACCGCGCGGCCCATTCGCGGCATTGATTGAAGGGCGAGCGTTCGATTTGGCTGCTTCCGCGCCCGCGAACTTGGGGGCGCTGGAGGAATACGCTGCCGCTACGTCGGGCAGCTTGGCGGAGCTTGCGCTTCGTGCGCTCGGTGCTTCAGATTCCGCTTCGCTTGCGGCCGGACGTCATGCCGGCATCGCCTGGGCGATCAACGGTCTCGTTCATGCCGTGCCATTTCATGCGGCGGCTCGGCGCCTCTATCTGCCGCGCACGCTCTGCGAGGAGGCTGGCCTCGATGTCGCGACGCTGTTCGCAGGGCAATCCACGTCCGCGCTGCGGGCAATCATCCGGCGTCTGGACGGCGTTGTGGCGACGCAAGTGCGCGCCGCTCGCGTGGCTCGGCGATCGGCATCCGCGGCGGCACGGCCAGCGCTTCTCGGGTGCGCGTTGATCGATGAGGACCGCCGGCGGCTACGCCAAATGGAATTCGATCCTTTCGCTGTCACGCTCACCAGGCGGCCGCTTGGCCGCCTCGTTCGCCTAGCGGCTTCCGCATGGAGCCGGCGTTATTGAGCTTGCCGCACCTTCAAGCTACGGTCAGCGATGCTCCCCACTGCCGACAAAGCTCGCGCCCGCCGTGCGGACCCGCGGTGGCTGATACCCGCCGTGGCTCTGATCGCGGCGGTGGTAGCGGTCGCGCTGTGGCGGTCGCAGAACGTCTCGGACTCGGAAGCGGACGCCATTCCCATCGGTGGACCGTTCGAGCTAATGGACCACCACGGCCGAACGGTCACCGAGCAAGACTACGCGGGCAAGTTCCTGCTCGTATTCTTTGGTTATACCTATTGTCCAGACATCTGCCCGACCACTCTGCAGACGGTTGCTGTCGCCCTGGATGCGCTCGGCGAGGGAGGGGAGCGGGTGCAGCCGCTGTTCGTCTCAGTCGATTCTGCGCGCGATACGCCACAAGTGCTCGCCGGCTACGTCGAACTCTTCCACCCGCAGATAGTCGGTCTTACAGGCAGCGCCGAGCAGATCAAAGCGGCGGCCAAGGCATACCGGGTTTTCTATGCGCGTGTTGCCGAGGAGGACAGCGAGGACTACCTCATGGACCATAGCTCCATCGTCTATCTAATGGGGCCGGAGGGGCGCTTCCTCACCCACTTCTCGAGCAGCACTGATCCCGAGACCATCGCGGCGACGCTCCGCCGCCACCTCGACGAGGCGTAAGCGCCCCAGCGCCGCCCTGCGCGCCGGTATCTATTCGGCAGCCAGGCGTGGCTCGCGCCAGCGCTCTAGGTCGGCCAATGCCCGGCGCGCCATTGCCGCCCGCCGCTCGCGTCGCTGGGCCGGACCGTCGATAGGCGGAAACAGGCCGAAATTCACGTTCATCGGCTGAAAGCTCCCGGCGGCGAGGTGCCCGCCTGTGATGTGGGCAAGCAGCGCCCCGAGGGCGGTCGTGGATGGTGGCGCTTGCGGGTCCGTCCCACGTCGCTCGGCGGCGGCGAAACAGCCCGCCAGCAAGCCGATGGCAGCGCTCTCGACGTAACCCTCGACACCGGTGATTTGGCCTGCAAACCGCAGGTGGTCCATCGCCCGGAGGCGAAGGCTTTGATCCAGGAGGCGGGGACTATCGAGGAAGGTGTTGCGATGGATGCCGCCGAGGCGAGCGAAACTGGCCCGTTCGAGACCAGGGATGGTGCGGAACAGGCGGGCCTGGTCGCCGTGCTTCATTTTGGTTTGGAAGCCGACCATGTTGTAGAGCGTGCCGAGCGCGTTATCTTGGCGCAGCTGAACAACCGCATACGGCTTCTCCGGCTGATGCGGATTGGTGAGCCCGACCGGCTTCATCGGCCCATAGGCAAGAACTTTGGTCCCGCGAGCGGCCATCACCTCGATCGGTAGGCAGCCTTCGAAGTAAGGCGTGTCGCGCTCCCAGTCCTTGAAGACGGTCGTTTCCGCCGCGACCAAGCCAGCGACGAAGACCTCGTACTGCGCGCGGTCGAGTGGACAGTTGATGTAGTCGGCGCCTTCACCCCGGTCGTAACGGGACTGGTACCAGGCAGTGGAGAAGTCGATGCCGTCCTTGTAGACGATCGGAGCGATGGCATCGAAGAACGCGAGCGAGTCCGTGCCCGTGAGCTCGCGCACTGCCTCGGCCAGCGGGGCGGAGGTGAGCGGCCCGGTGGCGACGATCACGGAGGCCCACTCGGCTGGCGGCAGGCCTGCAATCTCCTCGCGCACAACAGTGACGAGGGGTGCCGCTTCCAGCGCAGCCTCCACCGCGTCGGAGAAGCCCACCCTATCAACGGCGAGCGCGCTGCCGGCCGGCACGCGGTGCGCATCGGCGGCGGCCATGATGAGCGAGCTACAGCGCCGCATTTCTTCGTGCAACACGCCGATGGCGCTGGTCTCGTGATCATCGGAGCGGAACGAGTTCGAACACACCAGCTCCGCCAAGCCGCCGCTCACATGAGCTTCCGTCTCGCATTCTGGGCGCATCTCATGAACGACCGCCGGGATACCAGCGCGGGCGAGCTGCCATGCCGCCTCGCTGCCGGCGAGACCGCCGCCAACAATGTGGACGGGTTGTTCGCTCATGCGCTAGCCACAGATCGCCTCCGCTTTGATTACACGCGTGATTACATCACGCCAGCGCCTGGTGGGTGAAGGGCGCTTGTGTAGCCTCGCGCCTAGGCGCGCCTGCGCCGCTGAGTTGTGCGGCGAGTTAATCGTCGGACAGGTTGCTTGCGTTTGGTGCTCCGCCCCGCACGGGTGCGGGCCAAATGGCGTTTGAGGTACTGGCCGGTGAAACTTGGACCGACCAAGGCCACGTCCTCCGGCGTGCCCGTGGCGACGATCTCGCCGCCGGCGTCACCGCCGCCGGGCCCAAGGTCGATGATCCAATCCGCGGTCTTGATAATCTCCAAGTTGTGTTCGATGACGACCACCGTGTTGCCGGCCTCGACCAGCGCGTGGAGCACCTCCAAGAGCTTTCGGACGTCTTCAAAGTGCAGGCCGGTGGTCGGTTCATCGAGAATGTAGAGTGTCTGGCCCGTGGCCCGACGCGAGAGCTCCTTAGCGAGCTTCACCCGCTGTGCTTCACCGCCTGAGAGGGTGGTCGCCGGTTGGCCGACGTGGATATAACCGAGGCCGACGCGCTGCAACGTCACCAGCTTGTCGCGGATGGCCGGAACGGCGCTGAAAAACTCCGCCCCTTCATCAACTGTCATATCAAGAACATCCGCTATAGATTTGTTCTTGAACGTTATTTCCAGCGTTTCACGGTTGTAGCGGCGGCCCTTGCAGACATCGCACTGGACGTAAACGTCGGGCAGGAAGTGCATCTCTATCTTGATCAGTCCATCGCCCTGGCAAGCCTCGCAGCGCCCGCCCTTGACATTGAAAGAGAAGCGGCCTGGGCGGTAGCCGCGGGCGCCCGATTCCGGCAAGCCGGCGAACCAATCGCGGATCGGCGTGAAGGCGCCGGTGTAGGTCGCCGGGTTCGACCGCGGAGACCGGCCGATCGGCGATTGGTCGATGTCGATGACCTTGTCCAGGAACTCGAGGCCGACGATGTTTCCGTGCGCGCCTGGCTGAGTGCGCGCACTGTGCAGGCGGCGCGCCAACGCGTGATAGAGGGTCTCGATAATCAGTGTGGACTTGCCGCTACCCGAGACGCCGGTGACACAGGTGAGCGTCCCGAGCGGAATGTCGACGTTAATGTTCGCGAGGTTGTTCGCGCGCGCGCCTTGCACCGTCAGATATCGACCGCGGGCCGCGTCGCGACGCTGCTCCGGTATAGGGATCTGGCGGATACCACTGAGGTACTGACCAGTCAGGCTCTGGGCGTTATGAAGGATTTCGCCCGGCGACCCTTGCGCGACGACATGACCGCCATGGATGCCCGCACCGGGGCCCATGTCGACGACATAGTCGGCTTCGAGGATCGCCTCCTCATCGTGCTCAACCACCAGAACGGTGTTGCCGAGATCGCGCAAGCGTTTGAGGGTCTGGAGGAGGCGGGCATTGTCGCGCTGATGGAGGCCGATCGAGGGCTCGTCCAAGACGTACAGGACACCCGTCAGGCCGGAGCCGATCTGCGAGGCTAGGCGTATCCGTTGACTTTCGCCGCCAGAGAGGGTCCCGGCGTTGCGCGAAAGCGTGAGGTAGTCGAGACCGACGTCGTCGAGGAAGTTGAGCCGCTCGCGGATCTCCCGCAGGATGCGCTCCGCTATCTCTTGTTGCTTCGGTGTCAACGCGTCGTCCAGGCCGGTAAACCAATCGTGCGCTTCGGCGATCGACATCTCGACTGCTTCCGAGATGTGCAAGCCGCTGATCTTGACCGCAAGCGCCTCCGGCTTGAGACGGTAGCCGCCGCATGTCTCGCACGTGCGGGTGCTCTGGAAGCGGGCCAGCTCCTCGCGGACCCACGCTGAATCCGTCTCACGCAGGCGGCGCTCGAGATTGGGGATGACGCCCTCGAACGGGCGTTTGGTTGAGTAGGAGCGCTCACCGTCGTCGTACGACATCTCGACCGGCTTAGAGGTGCCATAGAGGATCGCCTCGCGGGTAGTGGCCTCGAGTTCGCGGAACGGGGTCGACGTGCTCTCGCCGAAGTGGCGGGCCAGGCTCTCCAATGTCTGCAGGTAGTAGGGCGATGTGGACTTCGCCCACGGCGCAATTGCGCCCGTGCGCAAGGACAATCCATCGTCGGGGACCACGAGGCCGGCATCGATATGCATCTGGCTACCGAGGCCATCACAGGCCGGACAGGCGCCGAAGGGGTTATTGAAGGAGAACAAGCGCGGCTCGATTTCTTCGATCGTGAAGCCCGAGACCGGACACGCGAACTTGGCCGAGAACGTCGTGCGTTCGCCGCGGTCGGCGTCCTCGGCGAGGGCGATGCCATTGGCGAGATCGAGGGCGATCTCGAGGCTGTCGGCAAGACGCGTCGCGATATCGGAGCGGACGACGAGCCGATCCACAACAACCTCAATATCGTGCTTGAAGTTCTTCTTGAGGGCCGGCACGTCATCGAGGTCGTGGAGTTCGCCATCGATCGTGACCCGCTGGAAGCCGCGCTTAAGGAGGTCCGCGAACTCTTTGCGATACTCGCCCTTGCGGCCGCGCACGATCGGGGCGAGCACGTAGAGCCGCGTGCCCTCGGGCATCGCTAGGACGATATCGACCATCTGACTAACCGTCTGGCTCTCGATCGGCAGGCCGGTGGCCGGCGAGTAGGGAACCCCGACCCGGGCGTAAAGCAGCCGGAGATAGTCGTAGATCTCGGTAACCGTGCCGACCGTCGATCGCGGGTTGCGAGAGGTCGTCTTCTGCTCGATCGAGATTGCCGGTGACAGCCCCTCGATGGTCTCGACGTCCGGCTTCTGCATCAGCTCAAGGAACTGGCGCGCGTAGGCCGAGAGGCTCTCGACGTAGCGCCGCTGGCCCTCAGCGTAGATCGTGTCAAACGCCAGCGAGGATTTGCCCGAGCCGCTGAGGCCGGTGATCACCACTAGCTGGTCGCGAGGAATGTCGAGATCGATGGACTTGAGATTGTGCTCGCGGGCGCCGCGAATGACGATTGAGTGCTGCATGAACGCCGGATGAACGCGATCTGGTGGGGTGGACCATGATAGGTCCTTGGGGTCGCCGAATGCCACTCGTGAATCGCGACGTGTCACTAACACACGATATGTCCGGTTTATGTACCAGACGATCTGTCCGGATTTAGAAGCTCTCCAGGCTATGGAGGGTTTGGATGCGCCGGACAGAGCAGTTGCAGGGACTGAGATTGATGAAGTTCGAGGAGGTTTACGGCCGCACCCATCGGGGTTGCTTGAGCCAAGCCGAGGCGGCGGAGGTTCTCGGCGTTTCAGAGCGCACCTTCCGGCGCTGGCGCGACCGCTATGAGGCGGACGGCGCGGAAGGGCTCTACGATCGCCGTCTGGGCCGGGTCTCGGCGCGGCGCGCGGCGGTCGACGAGGTGACGGCGCTGTTGGCGCTGTTCGACACCCGCTACTGGGACTTCACCGCCAAGCACTTCCACGAGAAGCTGGTCGCGGACTATGCCTTCAAGCGCAGCTACAACTGGGTGCGGCTGAGCTTGCAGGCCCATGGGCGAAGACGGGCGGCGCCCAGGCGCGGGGCGCACCGGCGCAAGCGGCCGCGCCGCGCGCTGCCCGGCATGATGCTGCATCAAGACGGCTCAAGCCACGCGTGGGTCCCCGATCAGTGGTGGGACCTGATCGTCACCATGGACGACACCACCAGTGAGATCTACTCGGCCTTCTTCGTCGCCGAAGAGGGCACGATGTCGAGCTTTCAGGGGGTGTCCGAGGCGATCCGGGCCAAGGGGCTGTTCTGCTCGCTCTATGCCGACCGCGCCGGCCACTACTGGCACACCCCTGAGGCCGGCGGCACGGTCGACAAGGACAATCCGACCCAGTTCGGCCGCGCCCTGGCCCAGCTCGGCATCGAGCTGATCCCGGCCTACTCGCCCGAGGCAAGGGGGCGCTCGGAACGCATGTTCGCCACCCTGCAGAAGCGCCTGCCCCAGGAGCTCAGGCTCGCCGGCATCACCGACATGGCCCAGGCCAACCGCTTCCTCAAGGAACTCTACCTGCCAGGCCACAACGCCCGCTTCGCGGTGCCGCCGGAAGCCGAGGGCACCGCCTTCGTGCCCTTCGCCGGTACCCTCGACGACATCCTCTGCGTGCAGCAGGAGCGCACCGTCTCCAACGACAACACCGTGCGCTACAAACGCCTGGTGCTGGCGATCCCGCCCGACCGCCATCGCCGCCACTACGTCAAGGCAAGGGTCCGGGTCCACGAATACCCCGACCGCACCCTCGCCGTCTTCCATGGGCCGCGCTGCCTGGCCCGATACCAGGCCGACGGATCGCCCATCAACACAAGCCACAGACAGGCCGCGTGATCCGCTTCGACGCGACCGGCCAGTGGATAAGGGGACGGCCGCTCCGCGCCCGACCCCTTATCCACTGGCCCAACAACCACAACTGAAGCGGTCAATTCATATGGTACATAAACCGGTCAATTCAGTTTGTTCTCGACAAGCCCTGGCACTGACGCCTTGAGGAAAGCTGCCCGACGGCGCGCGAAGCATCGGGCACGTAGACGACCGGGCCCTCGTAGTTCGGCGCAATCTTGACGGCTGTATGGACCTTGCTCGTTGTCGCGCCGCCGATCAGCAGGGGCACCTTGAGCCCTTGGCGCGTCATCTCGCCAGCGACGTAGGACATCTCCTCGAGGCTCGGCGTGATGAGACCGGAGAGACCGATCATGTCAGCGTGCTCTTGCTCCACGGTTTCCAGGATCTTGGCGCACGGCACCAGGTCAGATCGGCGCCGCTCTCGGCGCTGTCGGGGAAAACTGCGGCACCTGCCACGACGCTTTCCGCAAGAAGCAGCAGTAGCGATTCGCCCCACGCTCGCGGCGGGGGGTTCCCGTCCGAGCGTCGGATACCATATGGTGGCGCGGATGCCATAAGAATCCGCGCCACTTTTTTGTTGGGGCGCTTTTCGCCATCTGGCTGGCGCTCGGCAGCGCATCGGCTGACGAGGCATCGATCGCCGATGGCGAATACGTGCTTCGTGCGGCCGGCTACATCAGCTGCCATACCGATGTTGCCAACGACGGCGCGGAATTGGCCGGCGGCCGTGCCCTCAAGACGCCCTTCGGCACCTTCTATACACCGAACATCACGCCAGATAAGGAGACCGGCATCGGATCGTGGTCGGATCAGGACTTCCTGCGCGCCCTACGCGAGGGCGTAAGTCCCGACGGCGGCCACTACTACCCCGCATTTCCCTACACCTCATACACGTTCATGAACGACGAAGATGTGCTCGCGCTCAAGGCGTATCTCTTCTCGCGCGAACCGGTGGCGAAGGAGAACCGCGGACACGACCTCGGCTTCCCGTTCAACATCCGCTTGCTGATGCTCGGGTGGAAGCTGCTGTTCTTTGAGCAAGGGCCCTTCACGCCCGATCCGGATTCCTCCGATACGGTCAATCGTGGCGCGTACCTGGTCGTGGCGCAGGCCCACTGCGGCGAGTGCCACACCCCACGTAATCCCTTCGGCGCCACGGTCACGAGCGAGCATTTTGCAGGCAACGCAAACGGGCCCGACAACGAGCGGGTACCGAACATCACCCCCGACAAGACCGGCATCGGCCGCTGGAGCGAGACCGCCATCGTTCACTTGCTCCAGACTGGATTCAAGCCGAACTGGGACAACGTGCAGGGCTCGATGGCCGAAGCGATCAAGCATGGTCTGAAGTACCTGAGCGAAGACGATCTCAAAGCGATCGCCGCCTATCTCAAGTGGTTGCCAGCGATCGAGAACGTCGTACCCGGCCGGCGCTGAGCCCCCCATTCGGCCGGCGCGAGCGGCAGCGACGCCTCGGCGCCTCGCATTGCCAGTCACCTGAGCACGTACTAGGTTTAGCCATCACGGGGCGCGTGGGTTGGGCTCGAAGGCCACGTTTGTGCGCAATATCGTCGCAGTCATCGTCGTTCTCGCGATCATCATCATCGCGGTCCTAGTCTTCGTTCCGACCGATGAAGATCAGCCTGAGCCGCTTGAGACGATCTCCGAGCTGAGCGAGCCTGCGGACGCCACACCTGGCGCCGACCATGAGCCGGTCGCCACCGACGAGACGGCAGGCCAGACCGCCACGGTCGCGCCCGAGACGCCGCCCGAGCCCGCTCCGGGGGACGAAGTAGCCGAGCTGGCACCGCAGCCGGCCGAAACGGCGAGCGAGCCGCGCGTGGTCCCGCGCGAGGAGCTCGAGACCGCCGAGGGCCCGGCCATGACGGCGCCTGCCGACCAGGAAGTCGCCGCTTTGACCGAGGAGGCGCCGGCCTCGGAGCCGGTGGGCGCGGCGGAGACTGTGGCGCCGACGTTCGACGTTGTCCGGATCGATCAAAGCGGCCGCGCGGTGATCGCCGGCCGCGCCGAGCCGGGCGCTGAAGTAGCGGTACGCGTTGACCGCCAGGTCGTGGCGACGGTAATAGCCGATAGGCGGGGCGAGTGGGTGGCGATCCCCGATCAGCCGCTGGCCTCTGGCCCCGCTGAGCTCGATCTCTCGGCGACTGCGGGGAATGCGTCCCCGGTGCTCTCCGATTCGGTGGTGGTTATCGACGTTCCCGACCGCGCCCCGCGCGCGGTAGCGGCCGAGACGCCCGAGCCGGAGCCCGATGTGGCGACGGCGCAAGAGGGAATCAGTGAGGTTGAGCCGGAGCCGGCGGCGCCCGCCACGGAAGCGGCGGTGGTGACTGCCGCCGTTGACGCCGCGCCTGAAGCGGAGGCGAGGGCCCCCATCGAGCTGGAAAGCGGTGCTGAGACTGAGCTGCAGCTTGGCGCCGATACGGCCGGGACCGTGGGCGAGGCGCGCCGCCCCCAGACAGAGGCGCTCGCGGTGCTGATGCCGCGCGACGGCGAGGGGCCGATCAAGGTGCTGCAAGCACCGGTTTCAGGCGATACCGCTGACCAGGCCGGTTTTCGTCTCGAGATCATCGACTACGATACCGAAGGCAACATCGTCCTTTCCGGCAGCACCACACCGGGGACGACTGTGCGCGCCTACGTCGACGACGACATCGCCATCGGTGTCGCCCGGTCGGCCGAGGGCACTTGGCAGCTCGTGCCTGAAGGGGAGGTTGAGGTCGGGCGGCACGCACTGCGGGTAGAAGAGGTATCCGAGGCAGGGACGGTCACCGCGAGCTTCGAAATGCCGTTCAGCCGCGCCGCTCCCGACGACATTCAGCTTACCTCCGGGCAAGTCATCGTCCAGCCCGGCAACAGCTTGTGGCGCATCGCCCGCCGCGCCTACGGCCGCGGCATTTGGTTCACCATCATCTATCTGGCCAACAGCGATCAGATCAGCGATCCCGATCTGATTTACCCCGGCCAGGTCTTCACGCTACCGCGAACGGAGTAGCCAGAGCCGTTCGCCGCACCGCTCGTCCAACTCCTCCGAGACGAGCAATCGGCCCCCGGAATTCCTATGTAATGGGATCATGACGGCGCGCACCTTCGACACGCAGTCCGAGACGCCGGGCCGCTCCCATCTTCAGACGCTGTGGACATTGGTTCCCTATCTGTGGCCGGTCGGCCAGCTCGAAATGCGGGCGCGCGTCGCGCTGGCGCTCGCTTTCATCATCGCCTCGAAGGTGGCGGCCGTCTATGTGCCGATCCTGCTTGCTCGCGCGGTGGATGAGCTGACACCGAAGGAAGCGGAGCCGATTGCGGCACCGGTTGCGCTGATCGTCGCCTACGGCGCCGTGTTGTTGCTCTCACGCGCCTGCTCCGAGCTCCGCGATGCGGTCTTCGCCAAGGTCGCACAACGAGCCATTCGCTCGGTCGCGCTGCGCACCTTCACCCACCTGCATCGCCTGTCGTTGCGCTTCCATCTCGATCGTCAGACGGGCGGATTGTCGCGTGTCATTGAACGCGGCACCAAGGGCATCCAGTTCCTGCTGACGTTCACCCTGTTCAACGTGCTGCCGACGCTGGTCGAGGTCGCGCTCGTCTGCGGCATCCTGCTCGATCGCTTGGACTGGCGATTCGCGGTCGTAACGTTCCTCACCATCGCCACCTACATCGCCTTTACGCTCACCGTCACCGAATGGCGGATCAAGTTCCGCCGCACAATGAATGCCAAGGACAGCGAGGCGAACACCAAGGCAATCGACAGCCTTCTGAACTACGAGACGGTCAAGTACTTCGGCAACGAAGCCCACGAGGCCGCGCGGTACGACAAGGCCATGGCCGGCTACGAGGCCGCCGCGGTCAAGAGCTACACCTCGCTCTCGGTCCTCAACATCGGCCAGGGCATAATCATGGCCACCGGCGTTGCCATCGTCATGATCATGGCCGCCTTCGGCGTCGTCGCCGATGATCTGACGATCGGCGATTTCGTGCTGGTCAACGCGTTTCTGATGCAGCTGTCGCGCCCGCTCGATTTCCTGGGCTTCGTCTATCGCGAGATCAAGCAATCGCTCGTCGATATGGAGAAGATGTTCGAGCTTCTACTGCTGGGCGCGGAGGTTGTCGATGAGCCCGATGCCCGGCCCCTATCGGTGCCGCACGGCGAGATCACGTTCGAACATGTGAGCTTCGGCTACGACCCGTGCCGGCCGATCCTCGACGATCTCTCGTTCACGGTGCGCCCCGGCACGACGGTGGCGATCGTGGGCGCAAGCGGTGCCGGCAAATCGACCATCTCGCGCCTCTTGTACCGCTTCTACGACGTCACCAGCGGCGCGATATGCATCGACGGCCAAGACCTGCGTGAGGTGACTCAGGCGAGCCTCCGCTCGGCCATCGGCGTGGTTCCCCAGGACACAGTGCTGTTCAACGAGACCATCGGCTACAACATCCGGTACGGCCGACCGTCGGCGAGCGATGCCGAGGTTCAAGAGGCGGCCGGTCTTGCCCGTATTCACGAGTTCATCGACAGTTTGCCCGACCGCTACGACACCATCGTCGGTGAACGCGGGCTGAAGATATCGGGCGGTGAGAAACAACGTGTGGCGATCGCCCGGACCATCCTCAAGGGGTCGCAGATTCTGCTCTTTGACGAGGCCACCTCGGCACTCGATTCCCACACGGAGAAGGAGATCCAGGCTTCCTTGCGCGAGGTCTCGGCCGAGCGCTCGACGCTGGTCATCGCCCACCGGCTGTCGACCGTCGTCGATGCCGACGAGATCCTGGTCATGGAGGATGGCCGCCTCGTCGAACGTGGGCGCCACGACCAACTTCTCGCCACTGGCGGCCACTACGCTGCCATGTGGGCACGCCAGCAGGAAGAGGCGGCGTACAAGGAGAAGCTCGAAATTCTCGAGGCGGCCAGGGAAGAGGGGGCGGAACCGGGCTCGGCGCAGCCGCTGGCGGCAGCCCCGGTCGGCGAATAAGCGCGGAGCGAGCCGGCCAGATTGTGACCTTATAACTGTCGAGAACAAACTGAATTGACCGCTTCAGTTGTGGTTGTTGGGCCAGTGGATAAGGGGTGGGGCGCGGAGCGGCCGTCCCCTTATCCACTGGCCGGTCGCGTCGAAGCGGATCACGCGGCCTGTCTGTGGCTTGTGTTGATGGGCGATCCGTCGGCCTGGTATCGGGCCAGGCAGCGCGGCCCATGGAAGACGGCGAGGGTGCGGTCGGGGTATTCGTGGACCCGGACCCTTGCCTTGACGTAGTGGCGGCGATGGCGGTCGGGCGGGATCGCCAGCACCAGGCGTTTGTAGCGCACGGTGTTGTCGTTGGAGACGGTGCGCTCCTGCTGCACGCAGAGGATGTCGTCGAGGGTACCGGCGAAGGGCACGAAGGCGGTGCCCTCGGCTTCCGGCGGCACCGCGAAGCGGGCGTTGTGGCCTGGCAGGTAGAGCTCCTTGAGGAAGCGGTTGGCCTGGGCCATGTCGGTGATGCCGGCGAGCCTGAGCTCCTGGGGCAGGCGCTTCTGCAGGGTGGCGAACATGCGTTCCGAGCGCCCCCTTGCCTCGGGCGAGTAGGCCGGGATCAGCTCGATGCCGAGCTGGGCCAGGGCGCGGCCGAACTGGGTCGGATTGTCCTTGTCGACCGTGCCGCCGGCCTCAGGGGTGTGCCAGTAGTGGCCGCGCGGTCGGCATAGAGCGAGCAGAACAGCCCCTTGGCCCGGATCGCCTCGGACACCCCCTGAAAGCTCGACATCGTGCCCTCTTCGGCGACGAAGAAGGCCGAGTAGATCTCACTGGTGATGTCGTCCATGGTGACGATCAGGTCCCACCACTGATCGGGGACCCACGCGTGGCTTGAGCCGTCTTGATGCAGCATCATGCCGGGCAGCGCGCGGCGCGGCCGCTTGCGCCGGTGCGCCCCGCGCCTGGGCGCCGCCCGTCTTCGCCCATGGGCCTGCAAGCTCAGCCGCACCCAGTTGTAGCTGCGCTTGAAGGCATAGTCCGCGACCAGCTTCTCGTGGAAGTGCTTGGCGGTGAAGTCCCAGTAGCGGGTGTCGAACAGCGCCAACAGCGCCGTCACCTCGTTGACCGCCGCGCGCCGCGCCGAGACCCGGCCCAGACGGCGATCGTAGAGCCCTTCCGCGCCGTCCGCCTCATAGCGGTCGCGCCAGCGCCGGAAGGTGCGCTCTGAAACGCCGAGAACCTCCGCCGCCTCGGCTTGGCTCAAGCAACCCCGATGGGTGCGGCCGTAAACCTCCTCGAACTTCATCAATCTCAGTCCCTGCAACTGCTCTGTCCGGCGCATCCAAACCCTCCATAGCCTGGAGAGCTTCTAAATCCGGACAGATCGTCTGGTACATAAACCGGACATATCGTGTGTTAGTGACAGCTCCGCACGCTCCATACCCGATGCCGTCGAGCAGTGGCCGCTTGACCGGCTCCTGCCCTGCGCGCACCCATTCCCGCCAGAGGCCTCTGGCGGTCTCAGCATCCTGTTGCTGACGCTTCTTGGCCCGGGGCGACAGCCGGTAGTAAGACCCGGCGGCGTGCATCGACGCCGGGTGGTCTGCGCCTACATCGACAATCCCCGTCCCTGGCGCACTCGTTTGGCGGCGTACCTTTCATCGTGTTGGGCGATCCTGTTCCGGATCTTCTCTTCCCTCTCACTGACCGCGTCCGGCCCGACACCGGCGGCGCCTAGATGGGCGGCGAGCTGGTGTTTCGGAATGTCCTTTCTGAGCGCCGCCGCTTCGTCGAGAACCTGCCCCCCCTTGCGCCGCCAGTCGGGCCAGGCCCGCAGGTGCTCCGCCGGCGTCGACACCATGCCGTCCGTCTCCGTCAGAACGTTCCGCGCACTCTCGACCTCCGCGGCCCGCTTGAGGAATGCGCCGACCCGGTCCCGGTCCCGCGCCCAGCGTGCGTCCCTGGCAAGAAGGTCGTGGACCGTGTTGCGCGGACCCTCTGGTAGATGGGTCCTGGCATCGAGCGAGCGCGCCCGGTCCATCAGCCCGGCATAGCCGCTCGCGTCGAAGGCGATCCCGCCCGTCTCCTCCGCCGACCGTTGCACGACCGCAGACAGCAGCTCCATCTCCCTCGCCTCGACCGCAAGCAGCGCCCAGTCGAGGCGGCTTGTTCCCTCCGCCAGCGCCTCGCGTTCGCCCGGCATGGCGTCCAGATGGCGCGCATGAGGGCCGTCCTTCACCAGCATCGCGCGGGCCTCGGCAAGCAGGGACTCCGCCCGCTGCCGCCAGTGCCTCAGGGAGTCGAGCCTCGCGGGAGGTTCGGGGTGGTCTGCCGTCAGCGCGTCCACCCGCGCGGGCCAGTCCCGGATCTGCTGGCAGATCGGTTCGCACCTGGCATGATATTCGAGCCACGAAGCAACAAGCTCCTGCGTGCGCGCCGGCAACTCCGCCTGCCCGGAGAGCGCCTCCGCCCGCGCGATCGTCTCGCCATAGCGCGGCACATGGAACGCTTCGGTCCGGGTCTCACGCGCCTGCCGGACCTCCTCCGCCGCCTGCCGGATGCCCTCCCTCGCGCCTGGCACGGCGTCCAGATACGGCGCGTGGGCGTCTTCCCGGCGCAGCATGTCCTCGGCCCCGGCCTCCAGTTTGCCGCCTTCCTCGCGCCAGGCGCGGCGTGCGGGATGGTCCGGATCGAGCCCGTCAGGCTTGTCTTGCGGCAGATCCGCCGCCCGGCGCTCCCGCCACGCCGCCACGCGGCCGGGCAGGGTGCGCACCTCTTCCGCCAGCGCCGCTTGCGCCGCATCGACCTCCCGCCATTCCGCCGCCGCGCGCCGCGCGCGCGCATCGAGACCCTCGGCGGCCGCAAGCCTTCCGCCCAGCTCCGCCACCCCCCGGTGGCCCGGCGCATACAGCTCCGGGACGCCGTTCTCCGCGGCCCGTTCGCGAAGCTTGTGCCACGCTCGCTCGAACCGTCCGGCATCGTCGAGGAGCCGCGTGCGTTCGAGCGTCTCGACAGCGCCCTCTAGACCGGCGCGCCCTCCCGGCATGGCATGGAGATGGCGCGCCGCCGCGCCGTCCGCCCCGAGCCGGGCCTGGCCCGCCTCCAGAAGCGCCACCCCTTCCTCGCGCCAGGCATCGTATTCGGGAAGCTTCTCCACCGGCCGTCCTTGCGAGGAGGCCGCCCAGCCGAGCTCCGGCCAGCGCCGCCAATGGTCCCGGATGCGCTCGACGAGGCCGCGCACCTCGCGGTCGCGGGCCAGATGCCCCTCATGTTCCGCCAGCATGGTGTCGGTGAAGCGGCGCATGTCCTGCGCGAGGTCCTCGATCTGCGTGAGCACCGCCGCCCGCGCCATGACTTCCCGGTAACCCGGGAGGAAGAACGGAACGGTGTTCGTCTCCTCGCCCTCCTGCAGAAGTGCCCGCCAGTCCTCGGCCAGCGCCGCGAATGCTTCGGGGTCCACGACGGGAGGAGGCTCGGCAGGGTCCATCCCCAGAGCCTCCAACGCCCCGTCCTCGCTCCCGTCGTGCGCCTCCAGGAGCGCGACCAGCGCCTCCCGGTCGTCGGTCAGCAGCAGGAACGCCTCCGAGACCCGGCTGAGCTCCACATGGAACAGCTCGCGGTCGGCCTTGCTCCCGGCGTCCAGCACGGCGATCGCTGCCCGCGCCATCCGGCCCTGCGCAGCATGCACGGTCGAACAATAGGCATGATCCAGATGGCGGAGTTGCGGGTCGGTGAGCGCGAGCCCGAACTCCCGGTCCCCGTCGCGGAACCGTACCCGCCTGTATCCGATCTCCAGGATCTCCGCCCCTCCGCCATTGACCAGGTCCGGCGTCGGGGGATGGCCGAAGCGCGGGGTGGGCGCCTTGCGGTTGCGCGTCCAGCGGATCCGGTCGCCGGCGCGCAACTCGATCGGCTCGGTGTCGTAGAGGCCCAGATAGCTCGCCGCATTGCCCGAGGGCCGGAACCGGCGTTCGCCGTCCGGGTGGGCCAGCGCGACCCTGCCGTCCTCGTGGCCCATTACGGTGCAGACGTCGTTCACGCGGCAGCCGTAGACGTCGCGGTGGAACACCAGGGTATCGCCGGGCTCGTAGCTCCAGATATCGGAGGCCTGCGCCCGGGTGAGCCGCCGGTTGACCAGGCGGTCGACGGCGAGTGCGCGGCCGCTCAGCACGCCTTCCTCCGCGAGCCCCTCGCGCACGGCCTCGTTCGCCTGCCGGCAGATCGCGTGCGTGGGGGCGAGGATCAGGGTGTCCGCCCGATGCTCCGGCGCCAGCGCGAGCCAACGCCGCCCCGTCTCAATGCCGAGCTCCTCCCGAGGCGCCTCGCGCACCCGCTCGCCCAGCTCCGCGATTGCCGCGCCCGGCGCGCCTTCCCGCGCAAGACCCACCGCCGCGAGCAGCTCCGGGTCGCGCTGGCGCAGCACCTCGTCCATCGTCGCTGTCGCCATGCCCGCCTTTTGCAGCAGCCGGAAGGGCTGGCCCGCATCCACCGCCTCCAACTGCGCGGTGTCGCCCACCAGCGCTACGCGCGCCACACCCAGGTCGCGCGCGATGCGCAGCAGCGCCTCCATGCGAACGGTGTCGATCATCGAGGCCTCGTCCACCGCCAGAACCGCGCCCGCGAAGTCCGCCCGGCCCTGCGCCACCCGCTCCGGGTCGGAGAGGTCGCCGAAGCGGGTCAAGAAGTATTGCAGCGTCCGCGAGGGGATGCCGGCCTCCCTAGCGAGAACCCGCGCTGGGGCTTGGGCACATGCGGCACGACGCCGGCATTCTCGCAGGCCTCGATATCCTCGATCTTGAAGTAGCCCGCGTCGGCGACCGCGTCGATCCGATCGACGGCCAGGTTCCGACGGGCCACCACCGCCGTCTCGGCCAATAGACCGAGATCGCTGACCTTGTTATGGACCTGCTGCTCGGCGATCAGTTTGTGCTTGGCGTCCACGGCGATCTGAATGTTGTAGCCGACACCGACCCGGGTCTCGGCGTACATCGCCCGGCTGTCCGGATCCGTCAAAGAGAGCTGGTCCTCGCCACTCGCAGCCAGCGCGTCTCGATGTTCCTCAAACCGCTCACGCCGCCCTTGGATCGCAGCGATCTTCTCCTGGATATGCTCCACCTCGCCGCCGCCGGTGCCGCCCTCGTCTTGCTCGTCGGCCTCGTCGAGCCGGTCGAGATAACGCGACAACCTCTCGTCGCTCTCGGCCAACGCCTTCGCCAGCTTCGCTTTGGTGAAGTTCCGCTTCCGGCTGTTCACTGCCTTGATCCGTGTACCGTCAACCGCCACCAGCTCGCGTCCGAACAGCTCCAGTTCGCGGCATAGCCTCACGAACTCCCGAAACACCTGTCGGAAGGCCGCCCGATTGATCCGCCGGAAATCGGCGATCATCTTGAAGTCTGGCGACAAACGCCGCAACAGCCAGATCACTTCGAGATTACGCTTGCTCTCTGCCTCCAGCCGGCGGCTCGAACGTACCCGATTGAGATAGCCGTATATGTAGAGCTTCAGCAGGTCCGCCGGATCGTAGCCGGGACGACCTATCGCCTTCGCCGCGGCGCGCTCGAAACCAGCGGCCGCTAGGTCCAAACCATCCACGAAGGCATCGATGAAACGGACCGGGTTATCCCGGCCCACGTAATCGTCCACTGCTTCCGGCAGAAGCAGAACCTGAGAGCGGTCAACGCCAGGAATGTGTCTCATGGCGGACCCTAACATCGCCATGAGACGGACGGAATCCCCCGCCACCCAGAGTTTCCACACGGTCTGCATGGTATAGCCGCCGGCGAACCCGTGCTCGTCCCGCAGCCGCTCGAAGATCCGGTGCGCCGTGTGGCGCTGCTTGCGCGGCACGTCCGGATCCGTGTCCGCCTCCAGGATCGCGTCGACGATGCCGGTGAACCCATCCAGCTTGGGCCGCCGGACCGGCTTGGGCCGCCGGTAGCCCGGCGGCGCCGAATAGCTCAGCATCTTCTTCACCGTCCGGCGGTCGATGCCGAACCGACGGCCCGCATCGTGATGGCTCAGACCCTCGTCGACAACCGCCAGACGAACCGCCGCATAGAGCTCCACGCCGTACATCTCATGCCCCTCACCACAACCGACAAGGGGCTATAGGTGGCGCAATTTTGCGCCGCCGCGACCGGACCGCCCAGCCGCTCCGCGTGCTGCATTATTCCTCCGCCGTTAACAGGTACGCAGTCGTAGTGAACCAAGCCGTGGTCATCGCACCCAGGCGCTGCCGTTGCTAGCACGATCCGATCGGGATTACGCTTAGCGCGGGCGCGCGTTCCGTCGAACAGAGCCAGCGCGTCCCAGGCGATCGTTGGGCACTTCACGGTATGCAGCTTCGCAGGAATCTCTCTCTGTTCCGGCGCACCCACACGCTGGAGCGCGACATTGAGGAGTTTCTCGACCGACTCTCGGAATCGGCGATCGTTTTCAAGGGTGCAGTCCGCGTCTATCTCGAAAGCGGAGCGCGCGATGGACTTGACGAGAAGCAGCGCCAAATCAGCGAACTCGAAAGCCGCGCCGATAATCTCCGCCGCAGCATCGAGACCGAGCTCTACACCCAGACGCTGATCCCGGAGTCGCGCGGCGATGTGCTCGGCCTGCTCGAGACTCTCGATGCGATTCACAACCAGATCAAAGGCAACGTATGGGGATACACGCTGGAGCGGCCCGACATCCCCGAGGCGCTGCACGAGGACTTTCTGGCCCTGACCGACCTCGCGACCCAGGCGGTCGAGGCCGTGGTGTTGGCGGCGCGGGCGTTCTTCCGCGATATCGATGGTGTCCGCGATCACATGCACAAGGTCATGTTCTACGAGACCGAGGCCGACAAGGTCAGCACCAAGCTCAAACGCGCGATCTTCGATTCGGACTTGGACCTCAGCCGCAAGCTCCACATACGCCAGTTCGTCGAGGCCATTGACGACCTCTCCGATATGGCCGAGGACGTTGCCGACCGGCTGGCGATCTATACCATCAAGCGCACCATCTAGAGCGCCGGCGGCGCACCCGCTCGCCTCGATGGACGTCGCAATCCTGTTGTTTCTGACGAGCGGCCTGTTTCTCGGTTGGTCGCTCGGCACCAACGATGCCGCCAACGTGTTCGGGACCGCGGTTGGTACCCGCATGCTGCGTTTCACTACCGCCGCGGCCATCTGCAGCGCCTTCGTGATTCTCGGCGCCGTCACCGGCGGTACCGGGCCGGCCGAGACGCTGGGGCGGTTGGGCAGCGTCAACACCTTGCCGGGCGCGTTCATGGCGGCACTGGCGGCGGCGGCGGCGATCTACGGCATGAGCAGATTGGGCCTGCCGGTGTCGACCACGCAAGCGATCGTCGGCGCGATCATCGGCTGGAGCCTCTTCACCGCCACCACGACAGATGCTGGCACGCTTGGCACGATCGTGGCGACGTGGGTGATCGGGCCAGTGATTGCCGCCGTCATCGCCATCGCCCTGTTCGTGCTGACGAAGCGGCTCTTGAGTATCGTCAAGCTGCATCTCGTGCGCGTCGATGCGTACACCCGACTGGGCCTCGTGGTAGCGGGGGCGTTCGGCGCCTATAGCCTGGGCGCCAACAACATCGCCAACGTGATGGGGGTGTTCGTGCCAGCGGCGCCGTTCGGCGATCTCGACATTCTCGGTCTGGTCCAGCTGAGCCCGACGCAACAGCTTTTCCTGCTCGGCGCCATCGCCATCAGCGTCGGCGTGCTCACACACTCCAAGCCGGTAATGATGACGGTGGGCAATGGGCTCATGCCCTTGTCGCCGGTGACCGCGTGGGTCGTTGTCGTGGCGCATGGGCTGGTGCTGTTCGTCTTCGCTTCGGAAACGATCGAAGGATGGCTCCAGGCGCTCGGACTGCCGACGATCCCCCTGGTGCCAGTCTCAAGCACTCAGGCGGTGGTCGGTGCTGTTCTCGGCATCGGTTTGCTCAAGGGCGGCCGCGGCCTTCGCTGGCGGGTGCTGGCCGGCATTGGTGCCGGGTGGGTGCTGGCGCCATTGATCGCGCTGGTGGTGAGTTTCGTCGGCCTGTTTATCCTCCAAAACGTTTTCCAGCAGCAGGTCGTCCTCGAGCCCGGTTAGGAACGCGCTCTATTCGGCGGCCAGTCCGACCGGACGAATAGCCTCGTCCTCCGGCACTGCCGGGGCCAACCCGCCGCCCTGCGGCAACACCGGCGGTGCGGCGGTGAGAGGGGCGTATAGGTCGGGGCGCCGCTCGCGGAACATCAACCACTGACGGCGTAGCAGGATGGCCTCGGCGACGTCGACCGTGCCGACGATGAAGTCCTCCTCGTCGAACTTCGCCTCGGCCGTGACGACGCCGGAGGCGTTGACGATCTTCGATCCGCCGAAGAACGTGAAGTCCTTCTGCGCGCCGACCACGTTGCAGTAGACCGAGGGGAACAGATTCTCCAACGAGCGCGCCTGCAAGATGATCTTCCACGTGTCTTTGGCGACGCTCGGTCCCGCCGAGATCACCAGGTTGACGACCGAGCCCTTTACCGCATAGGTGCGCGTGAGCTCCGGGAAGCAGGCGTCGTAACAGATCTGCAGGCTGACCCGGCCGAGACGGGTGTCGAACACCGGGGCGCGGTGTCCGGGCGCGAAATAGACGCCTTCGATGTAGGGGTGGAAGGTGCCGAGGTGGATCTTGTCGTAGTACTCGACCATCCCGTCGGGGCCGACGAAGCAGAGCGAGTTGTAGACGAGGTGGGGATAGTCCTCCTCGAGCCGGGCCATGCCCATCACGATGTACAGGTCATGCTTGCGCGCCTCGGCCAACAACCGCTCGGTAGTCGGGCCGGGAACCGGCTCAGCGGTGGTCGCGTTCAGCTCATCGGCGCGGTATCCCCCGAGATAGAGTTCCGGGAACATGACGAGGTCGGCGCCCTGTTCGGCGGCCCTGGCGATATACGACATCGCCCGCTCAAGATTGGCTTGCGGGTTACCGAGTTCGGAATTGAGCTGCACCAGTCCGACCTTGAAACGATCGACGTGGGTCATGGCAGATCCTCCTGCTCTGGCTATGAATCATCGTAGCGCCCGGTCTTTCGGCGGGTCAAACCGAGCCCGGCGCGAGAAGGTGGCAGCCCGCGGTGCCACCGGCCGCTGTCTCGTATGTCGGCGGCGGCTCCTCATCACAGATCGCGCCGATCCGCACCGGGCACCGGGTATGGAATCGGCACCCCGGCGGTGGGTTGAGCGGGCTCGGGATCTCGCCGCGCAACGTGATGCGACTACGCTCGAGCGTCGGGTCGGGGAACGGTACGGCTGAGACCAGCGCTTGGGTGTAGGGGTGGCTCGGCATGCGCATCACAGTCCGCCCGGGGCCGATCTCGACGATCCGGCCGAGGTACATGACGGCGACGCGGTCGCAGAAGTAGCTGACGACGCTGATGTCGTGGGCGATCAGCAGAAAGGCAATCCCGAGCTCGCGCTGGAGCCGCTTCATCAGGTTGAGAATCTGCGCCTGGATCGAGACATCCAGCGCCGAGACCGGCTCGTCGGCGATGATGAACTTGGGGCTGAGCGCGAGCGCGCGGGCAATGCCTACCCGTTGGCGTTGTCCGCCCGAGAGCTGGTGGGGGAATCGGTCGACGTGGCGGTCGTCGAGACCGACTTGGTGGAGCAGTGCGAGCACCGCCTCGCGCCGATGTTCGAGGCCATGGGTGATCAGCGGCTCGGCGATGATGTCCCGCACTCTGAGGCGTGGATTGAGCGAGGACTTGGTGTCCTGGAAAATCATCTGCATGTCGCGCCGCACCGGGCGCAGTTCATGCTCGGCCGCTCCGGCGAGGTCCGTTCCCGCAAAACGGATTGCCCCGGCCGTGGGCCGGTGGAGGCGCATCAACGTACGGGCCAGGGTCGACTTCCCGCTGCCGCTCTCGCCAACCAGGCCGAACGCCTCGCCTTGGTCAACCGTGAATGAAACACCGTCGACCGCCCTCACCGCCCCGCCCCGCGCGCCCCATAACGAGCCCTTGACCGGGAAGTGCATGGTGAGGTCCTCAACCTCGAGCAGCGCGCTCATGGCGTGAGCCCCGGCGATAGCATGACGCGCGGCGCCACCGGCTCTGGCTGCGGTAAGACGAGATCACCGGCAAAATGACAGGCCGCATCGTGGCCGGCCGTAATCGTCCGCAAAACCGGGTGCTCGGCCCGGCAGCGCGCGACCACATAGCGGCAGCGATCACCGAACGCGCAATGATCGGTGGGCCCGATCATGTCGGGGACGACTCCCTCGACGCTTTCGAGCTCGCGGTCGGCATCGGCAAGCGCCGGTGTGCAGCGCAGGAGAGCATTCGAGTAGGGGTGTAGCGACGAGGCAAAAAGGTCGCCGACCACCGCGTGTTCGACGATCTTGCCCGCGTACATCACATAGACCCGCTGGCACATTTCGGCGACGACGCCGAGATCGTGGGTGATGAGGAGCAACGCAATGTGGTTCTCCTCCACGAGCTGGCGCAGTAGATCGAGGATCTGCGCCTGGATCGTGGTATCGAGGGCCGTCGTCGGCTCGTCGGCAATTACAAGACGTGGTCCGCAGGCGATCGCCATGGCGATCAGGACCCGCTGTCGCATGCCGCCGCTGAGCTGGAACGGGTAGGCGCGGGCGACGTGCTCGGGCGCAGGGATACCAACATGTGCGAGAAGCTCGCGGATGCGGTCGCGAACGGCGCGCCGCGACAGTGGCATGTGTTGGAGAAGCACATCGCCAATCTGTGTGCCGACGGGAAACAGCGGATTGAGCGCCGTCAGCGGCTCCTGGAACACCATCGAGATGGCCGAGCCACGCAGCGTCCGCAGCTGTTCGGGGCTCTTGCGGCGCAGGTCCTCTCCCTCGAACAGGATCTCCCCACCGACCACCTCGGCCGGGCGCGGGACCAGCCCCAGGATAGAGTATGCAGCCATCGTCTTGCCGCAGCCGCTCTCGCCGACAAGACCGACGGTCTCGCCCGCATCGATGCTGAGGTCGACGCCGTCGACCGCGCGCAAGGTCCCTCGCCGTGTCGGGATGTGGGTGCGCAGCCCGCGGATCGTCAGCAGTGCCACACCGCCCTCATAGTCGGTGTTGGTAGGGATCGATGGCATCGCGCAGGCCATCGGCGATGACAAGCAGCGCCAGTACCACGACGACGATCGAGACGCCGGGCAGCGTGGTGATCCACGGTGCCTGGCCGATGTAGTCGCGGCCGGCCGCGATGATATTGCCGAACGAGGCATCGGGAGGCGGAATCCCGAGCCCGACGAAGCTGAGGCTGGCCTCAGCCAGCACCGCAAAGGCGAAGGTCAGCGCGCCCTGTACCAGCACCGGGCCCATCACGTTGGGCACGACATGACGCACGGCGATCCGTGCCGGCCGCACGCCGATGCTTCGTGCGGCATCCACATATGCTTCCTGGCGGATCTGTAGAACGCTGCCGCGCACGATGCGGACGTAGATGGGGGCGAAGGCGGCCGTGAGCGCGATGATGGTGCTGCCGAGCCCGGCGCCGAGCGCAGCAATGAGGCCGAGGGCGAGGACCAAAAACGGGAACGCCATCAAGACATCTGAGGAGCGCATGATGAGATCGTCGAAGAAGCCGCCGCGATAGCCTGCAAGGATACCGAGGACCATGCCGATGAGCGCCGAGAACACGACGACCGCGGCACCGACGATCATCGACGACCGGGTGCCGAAGACGAGCCGGCTGAGCAAGTCCCGTCCATATTCGTCGGCCCCCAGCAGGTAGTGCTCGGACGGGGGGGCGAGCGTCGCCCGCAGGTTCTGTATGTTCGGATCATGGGGCGCGAGGAGCGGGGCGCCCGCGGCCACCACGATATAGATCGCAAGCACGATGAGTGCGACGACGAGAACCGGGTTTCGGCGCAGTTCCTGGCGCAGAGAGTCGAGCATTCGTCTTGCGCCCGGTCAGGTCCGCCGGCCGAGCCGGACGCGCGGATCGATCACCGTGTAGAGCAGATCGACGGTGAGGTTGGCGACGACGAAGACGAGCACCGTCACCAGCATGCCGCCCTGCACCAGTGGGTAGTCGCGGGACAACACCGCATTCACCAGCAGCCGCCCCATGCCGGGGATGGCGAATACCGCCTCGACGACCAGGGCGCCGCTCATCAGGTAGCCGATCTGAATGCCGATGACGGTGATCGTCGGTATCAGGGCGTTGCGCATCGCATATTTCAGCAACACGCGCCGCTCTATCAGTCCGCCGGCGCGAGCGGTGCGGATGTAGTCTTGCTCCAGCACCTCGATCAGGCTGGATCGGTTCATCTCCATGATCAGCGCGGAATAGGCGGCACCCAGCGCGATCGCCGGCAGGACGATGTGGCGCAAGTGCTCGACGAAGTCCTCGCCCGGCGCGACGTAACCGAACACCGGCAGAATGCCGAGATAGACGCCGAAAAACAGGATCAGCATCAGGCCGAGCCAAAAGCCGGGCATCGCCAGGCCAACCAACGCGACGAACCGCCCGGCGTAGTCGGCGACGGTGTTGCGCCGGGTCGCCGAGATGACACTCGCCGGGATCGCGATCAGAATGGCGAACACCAGCGCGTAGCCGCTGATGATCAGCGTTACCTGCAGGCGCTCGCCGAGCAGGCTGGCGACACTCTGGCTGAGCAGGATCGAGTGCCCGAGATCGCCCGAGATCGCCCGTGTGATCCACAGGTAGTATTGGGTGACCAGCGGCTCGTTGAGGCCGAGCTGACGGCGCAAGGTCGCGACCGCCTCGGGCGTCCCGAGCGGGCCCAGCATGGCACGTGCGGGATCGCCCGGCACGACGTGCAAGATGAAGAAGATGACGAGGCTGGCGCCGACCAGGACGAAAATCGTCCAGGCGAGCCTCGTCAGGAGAAAACGCAGGCGCAACGGACTAAGCCTCTGACCCCAACGCTTTCCTGCGCGTCGGGATCCGACCAACAAAGTTGGACCAGCTGCGGTCGTCCACTGACAATTGAGCGCTTAGTTGCACGCGCCCTCACCCTCCCGCTCGCGCTGCTCGCGGGTCCCTCCCTCTCCCGCCGCGCGGGCGAGGGGCTCTCTTCCTCGATGCCGTAGCTCCCTCTCCCGCGTGCTTTGCGGGAGAGGGTCGGGGTGAGGGTGGCTGCGGTCGACCCGCCGGTCGGATAAAGCGGTTCCTCGGACTATGAGTCGACGCCCTAGCGATCCAACCAGCACTCGTCGAACGGTCCCGCCAGCTCGTCGCGGAACTCGTAGCCCATCACGTCCTTCCGCATGCCCTCAACCAGGTTCGGGAACACGAGGAAGGCGACCGGGCACTCGTCCATTACGATGCGGTTCGCCTGGTTGTAGAGATCGGCACGGGTCGGGATGTCGATCTCCGCGCGGGCTTTGTTGAGGAGATCGTCGACCTGAGCGTTGCCATAGTTGCCGACGTTGTAGGCGCCGCCGGTGGTTAGCATCTTGTACATCATCGTGTCGGGATCGACGCCGCCGCCGGTCCAGGACGAGTTGGCGATCCAGTACTCTTTGGTGCCGTAGAAGTAGGCGGCGAAGGTGTTGAAGTCCGGCTTCACGATCTCGAGGTTGACGCCGATGGCGCTGAGCTGCGCGGCACATGCATCGCCAACCAGGCCCCAGGGGCGCTCGGTGAAGGTATCGAAGCGGATCGTCTGGTTGAAGTCGAAGCCGGCCTCCTTCAAGAGCGCCTTGGCCCCCTCCGGGTCATAGTACTGATAGGGGATGTCCGGGTTGTCGCGGTGGTAGGCCTCGAACGCCGGCGAGATCGCATGATGGGCCGGTAACGCCAGGCCCTTGTAAATGCCTTCGGCGATGCCCTCGCGGTCGAAGGCCATGGAGAAGGCCTGCCGCACCCGCTTATCGTTGAACGGCTCGCGCTCGACGTTGTAGGCAACGAAGTCCCAGATCGGCGACGGCGTCGTCAGCAGCTTGAGCTCCGGGTTCGACGTGATTTGGGCGGCAAACTCCGGATTGGTTTGCATCATGTAGTCGAGGTCGCCGGTTTGCAGCGCCGCCAGCGCGGTCGACTGCTCGGGGATGATGTGAACCTCGATCCCGTCGAGATGGGCGGGTCCGCGCCAATGGTCGTCGAACCGCTCGAGCACCACTTTGTCGCCGCGGGTGTAGGAGACGAAACGGAACGGGCCGGTGCCGATCGAGGCCTTCAACGGATCATCCGCCATGTGCTTCTCGATGGCAGTCGGCGAGATGATGGCGAACGCGGAACGCCGGAAGTTGGCGAGCTGGGGTGCGAACGGCTGTTTCATGCGGACCCGCACCGTATGCGGATCGAGGACGTCGACCGCCTCGATAAGCTCGAAGTCCGCCGCGTACCCAGAGGCCGTCTCCGGGTTGACGAGGCGCTCGACCGTGAACTTGACGGCATCGCCGTTGAAATCTGTGCCGTCGTGGAACTTGACGCCTTTTCGCAGGTTGAAGATGTAGGTCTGCGCGTCAGGCTGCTCCCACGACTCGGCGAGGTCGGGCACGACGTTGCGGTTGCTGTCGATGTTCACCAGGCCGTTGTAGGCGCAATAGCCGATCCGGGTCGTCAACAGCGAGAGGGTGCGATGCAGGTCGAAGGCCGGTGCGAACGGCTCCTCGGAGGTCGAAAGGCGTAGCACGCCGCCACGCTTGGGCTCTTGTGCTTGAGCGATACCGGGGCTGTGCAATGCGATCAGTCCGCCGCCGGCGCCGGTTACCAATACCGCGGCGCCCGTGCCGAGAACCGTGCGTCGGTCGAGGCCGTTTTGCGAATCTTTCGTTGGCTTGCCTACCATGACACCCTGCCTCCTGTTGTGACTGATATTGTCGTGTACGCGTCTCTACTCGCCCCACACCTCCCGGAAAACCCTAACCCAGTTTCCGCCGAGGACCTTCTTTGTCGCCTCTTCACCATAGCCGCGTTCCAAGAGACGCTTGGTGAGGTTGCGTAGATCGCGCGGCGTGGAGATACCGTCCGGGTAGTGATAGGGCGGTGGCGGATAAGACTCGGGCCGCCATGTGCCGGCCGCCACAAATTCCTGGTACATGCGCGTGGCCTCTTCGACGTCGGCGATCGGCACCTGTCCCCAGTAGTAATCTATCCCGAGGCCCACATGGTCATCACCGACCAGCTTCACAACGTAGTCGATATGATCGATGAACTCGTCGAGCGTCGGCTTTGGTGAAGAGCTCACGAAGGCCGGAAAGCCGACCATCCCGATCAGGCCGCCGGTCGCGGCCGCTCCCTTTATCTGCTCGTCCGTGATGTTGCGCGGCGAGTCCTTCACCGCCTTCGCGTTCGAGTGTGAGAAGACGACCGGGCGTGACGAGGCCTCGATCGCGTCCATCGTCGTCCGGTAGCCGGTGTGTGTGCAGTCGACGACGATGCGGGCTTGGTTCAGGCGCTCGATCACCTTGAGGCCGAAGTTGCTGAGTCCGGCATCGGTGCGTTCCTCGCAGCCGTCGCCGACCCGGTTCTTGGCGTTGTAAGCGAGCTGAATCATGCCGACACCGAGCGCCTTATAGGCGTCGATCAGGTTGAGATCGTCCTCGATCGGCTCGGTCCCCTGGAAGTGGAAGAGCACGCCGAGCGTCCCCGTCGCTTTCGCAGCCTCGAAGTCGGCAGCACGCTTAATAAGGTTCAGCCGCGGATCGGCATCGATCGCGCGAATCCAGTCGCCAAGCGCCTTCAGCGTCGGACCGGCGCGCTCAAAGGCGCCCACGGTCGGCCCGGCGGCCGTCGCGCCGCCCTCGATCCACCAATCGATGTACTCGCGGCGCAACATGAGCGGGCACACCGCATCGATCACGATGGCCTCGTCGTGTACGCGATCGTGATCGGTACTCGCCATGCGTGGATTCTCCCCCGTCCTCCCGCCGCACGCGATTTACGACAGGCGCGTCACTTCCATACCTGGCCCGCGACTCGGGCAAAGTTCTCGCCGAGGATGCCGCGCACGTCCTTCTCCAAGTATTGGCGCGATAGCAGGATGTCGGTGATTTCGAGCAGCTGCTCGGGCTGCACGAACGCGGTCTCGCCAAACGGCTCGCCGTCGTTGGGCGGCCACATGTCGGTGTTGGCGAGCGTCCAGGCAGCGATGTGCTCGGTGTCCCTGCAATAGTCGAGACCAAAACCGACGTGCTCCGGCCCGACCAGGTTCGCGATGTGATCGATATGGCGGACGACGGCCTCACTCGAGGCCTTCTCGTCTTTGAGGAAGAAGCCGACGCCGTTGACCCCGATGACGCCGCCGGTCTCGGCACAGGCCTTGATCTGATCGTCGCGGATGTTGCGGTAGTGCGCGTGGACGGCGTGCGCGAGGCAGTGCGAGAAGATAAAGGGTGCCGTCGCCACCTCCATCGCGTCCATGGTGGTGCGATAGCCGGTGTGGGTGCCATCGACCAACATGCCGACGCGGTTCATTTCCTGAACCACGCGCACACCGAACCGGCTCAAGCCGGCGTCGGTCCGCTCGGCGCAGCCGTCGCCGACTTGGTTCTTCTGGTTGTAGGCCATCAGCATGTGACGGACCCCGAGGTCGTAGTAGGTCTGAACGAAATTGACCTCACCCTCGAGTGGATTGGTCTCCTGCAGGTTAAAGGCGAACGCGAACTTCCCGTCCTTCTTAGCCTGGCGAATCTCGTCCACTGATTTCACCAGCACCATGGTCTCGGCGCGCTCCTGGATGTGTCGGGTGACGGCCGCGATCTGGCGCGCGGTGCCGCCCAACGAGCCCGGAAAGTCGTTGACGGTGAGCGAGGCGAAGTCAACGCCGGCGTCTTTGAAGCGCGGCAGGGTGACGTCCTCGTCCTCGTACCCCTCGACCCAAGGAAGCGTCATGTCCCAGACGAGCGCCTCCTCGAACAACGCGATCGCTTGTTCGCTCGCCCGCTTCCGGATATCGACGCGCAGATCGCCCGCGGTCTGGGTCATCACACTCCCCTTATCTTTTGTTGGCCGCGCCACCCGCGACGTTGCTTGCGAATCTATCAGGCCTCGCGCGCACTGTCAGCCCGGGGCCAGCTGTATCGAAGCATCGCGCCCATTGGCACGATCACCGCCGATGCCGCTCGCGTACCGAAATGTAGATACCACTGGCGATAACGATGCTGACGCCGAGCCAGGTCCAGCGATCGGGGAAGTCGCTAAAGAAAACGTAGCTCACGGTCGTCGACATGACGATTTCGAAATACAGGATCGGCGCAAGTAGCGAGGCCGGCGCGTGGTCGAAGGCCTTGATCATCATGAGATCGCTGCCAAACACGACCACCCCCATGGCGGCTAACAGCCCCCACTGAAGCGCGCTAGGGGGCACCCAGTTGAACGGCACAACAACCGAGGTCGCGAGGGCACCAAAGGCAGCGGTCATCGTCAGGGTAATAAGCGGCGGAGAACGGCCCGAGAGCTTGCGGGTCACGATCAGGAACAGCGCATAGCCAAGACCCGCCGCCAGCGCCCACAACGCAGCATCGTCGAAGACGCCGAAACCCGGCCGGATAATGATCACCCCGCCGAGAAAGCCGACGATAACGGCCGTCCAGCGCCGCGGCCCGATATGCTCGCCAAGCAGGAACGGCGACAGCGCCGTCACGATCAGCGGCGCGACAAACAAGATAGACAGAGCATCGGCGATCGCCATACGCGAGATCGCCACGAAGAAAAAAGCCGTCGAGCCGACCAGGATGACACCGCGGGCGACGTGCAGGAGCGGCGCGCGTGGCCGCAACTCGCGGAGCTGGTGCCGCCACAGCACCACCGGCAGCAGGACCACAAGATGAAAGGCGTAGCGCGCCCAAACGATCTCGAGGATGGGCAGGCTGGCGCTCAGGTGCTTGGCGATGGCGTCCAAGAACGGCACTATCGAGGTCGAAGCGCAGACCAAGACGACGCCGACGAGTGGCCGGGCGGTGATCCCGTTCGCCGCGGTCGTCATGATCGCTCGCCCCGGCAACCGGTCGCGGAGCGCCATCCCGTTCGGGCGCCAGCACGGCCCGATAGCGGACGCTCAGCCGCTCCCCAGTACCCGTTCGAAATCGGTCTGCCAGTCGCGGAAGTCGACCACGTAGTTGTACCCGCACACCGTCTTGAGCGATCGCGCGGCGAAGATCTCGTGCACGCGGTGGGCGCGCGCCCGGATCTCGTCGTGGTCGCTGAACGGATTGAAGCGCATCTCCGGCCCCGGCGGGAATACGTAGTCGCAGGCGAACAGCACTTCGTCGTAGACGTACATGGTGAAGCCCGGCGTATGGCCGCCGATGTGATAGGCCTCGAGGCCGTCGGCGCTGAAGTCGCCGGTGAACCGCCAGTCGACGGGAAACGGCTGCGCCAGCGGCGTGGCCGCGCCACTCTCATGCAAGCACACACGGGCGTCCCACAGCTCGCGGTACTGATTGCACGCCCCCAGGAAGTCCTTGTGGGTGAAGTAGATAGCCGCGACTGGATCGAGGTCGCGGCTGAAGGCCGAGGGGCAGTCGATCCAGACCGCCCTATCGTCCGTTTCAAGCCGGTAGGCGGCATGTTCGATCCCCAATCGCGGCACCGACATCAGCTGGGTAACCCGCTCACTGACCGCCGTCGCCGTCACCCGATACTCTTGCTCGCATTCCTCCCACGTCACGAACTCCTCGTGATGGGCGCCGCAAAACGGGCACACATCGGGGCATTCGCCGATCATGTTGTAACCGCAGACCCGGCACACCCATTGCCGGTGGCGCATCGTTCCCTCCCTCGGCCGCACCCGTCCCGCGGCCATCATATCGGGCGCCCGCCGCGCCACCGAATCGCGTTGTCAGCGTGCGCTCAGGGCTCGTTGATCTGATCGAGCGGATAGATCGGGCGACGGACGTGGTGGAAGTCGAACAGCGCGTTGTCCGAGCTGGTCACGCCCGCTCCGTCGAGGCGCAGGGTGTGCTTGGCGATCGGGGCAAAGCCCGCGCGGTGATGGATGCGCGATTTCAGCAGGAGATACCGCTTGGTCGTCGGGTCGATGCCCACGCTTTGGAAGATGCCGAGATCCCACGGCTCGTGATGGTGCGAGACGATGACGATCTGCACCTTGCCGGTATCAAGCACCGCTGTCGGCCCGGTCATGACCTTGGCGCCGGTGAACATCGGCCCGCGCACGATCCACTCGCCGTCCGACAGCGTGCGCACCCGGCCGCTCACCCGATACGGCTCTCCCGCACGACCGATCGTCGGCATGTCCGTGCGGCCGCCGAGGTCGATCGTGACCTTGGCGCCAACGCCAGCCTTCACCAGTGCGCGCACCGCGGCCGGATCCCACACGGCGGCCACCGCGACGTCCTCGAGGCCGCGCTCAATGACGGCCGCGATCGCGGTCATCACATCCTGGGTGCCACCTGAGCCGGTGTTGTCGGCGTGATCGAGGAGAACGATCGGTCCCTCTTCAAGCGCCGCCGCCTCATCGAGGGCCTGGTCGAGCGGGGTGCCGCCATAGACGAACTCCCGACGACGGGACCAGGCCGCATCGAGCAAGCGCTCAGTCGTTGAGCGCGCGAGCTCCGCATCGCCATCGGCGACCACCACCGCAGAGAGGCCCGCCTCAGCCACATCGGCCAGCGGGAAACCGCCGAACACGGTAGCCGCCAGCACGCCCTCGGCTTCCGCCTCCCGCGTCATCGCGATGAGGCCCTTCATCGGCTCATCGTCGGTACCCATGCACAGTGTCTGCGCCAGCAGTGGCCGATTGCCCCAGGCCATGACCGGCCGCACCTCGCCGGCCAAGGCACGCAGCAGGATGCGGCCAACCTGCTCGGCCACCTCGTACGAGTCGACGTGGGGGTAGGTCTTGTAGCCGATCAGCGCCGTGCAGTTTTCGACCATCGCCGCCGTGAGATTGCAGTGGAGATCGCACGCGACGGCGATCGGCAGCTCCGGGGCAATGTCGCGGATGCGCGCGAGCAGGGCGCCCTCGCCATCGCGCGCGGCCTCCGCCACCATGGCGCCATGGAGATGCAGGAACGCGGCATCGCAGCCCGCCGCGATGGCCTCGCAAATGGCATCGGTGACGGTGCTATAGGCCTCGGCCTCGACCGGCGCCGATGGCATCGCCTCGGCCGATACTGGCGTGACGAACTCGGCCCCGGTCTCGCGCGCAAGCCGCATATAGGCAGCCATGGGCACCCGCGCCTCGGCATTGGCACGTTGGGCATCGCGCCCGAAGTGAAGGCCCCATTCCCCGAACCGCGCAAGCGGCGTCGGCACCGGCGAGAAGGTGTTGGTCTCGTGCTCAAAGGTGGCAATAACAAAGCGCATGGTTCGTGCTCCCCAACGTGCGCGGCGCTGTTCGACCGACGCTAGCGGGAAATGAAGAAGCGAAACAAGAGAAGACGTCGGCGCAACACGGCGGCTGCCGCGCTCACAGCGCCGCTGTTTCGCCAGCGCATCGTCCGCAATCGCTCAAAATACCAGCGCAGAGCCAAGCACGTCGGCGCCGAATCGGCTGGCAAGCGCGATCCGTCTGGCCTCGACAGCCTCTAGAGGCAGCCCTGTTTTCGTCGATGCCACCCGGCAACACCCCGCTGCCACTATTGCGCGTATACGAATTCATTATTCGCTATCGATAAGTGCGCTGGATGGCGCGGATTGGCCAGAATATCCAATCGAACAGAATGAGACATTGTCACTTGACCCCGAAAACCGAGGCCTTTTCAATGACTTACTGATTTGTTGGAGAGCGAGCCGCGGCGCGGACGCTGCAATGGATGGTGCCCCAAAAAGGCTTAGCAAGCAAGGTCTCAACCCACTCAACTGTCACTAACACACGATA
Source organism: Alphaproteobacteria bacterium (assembly GCA_965248765.1). GTDB lineage: Bacteria > Pseudomonadota > Alphaproteobacteria > VGEJ01 > VGEJ01 > CBDFKF01. The sequence goes on along the minus strand of CBDFKF010000001.1, from coordinate 52,885 downwards.
TGTCCGGTTTATGTACCAGACGATCTGTCCGGATTTAGAAGCTCTCCAGGCTATGGAGGGTTTGGATGCGCCGGACAGAGCAGTTGCAGGGACTGAGATTGATGAAGTTCGAGGAGGTTTACGGCCGCACCCATCGGGGTTGCTTGAGCCAAGCCGAGGCGGCGGAGGTTCTCGGCGTTTCAGAGCGCACCTTCCGGCGCTGGCGCGACCGCTATGAGGCGGACGGCGCGGAAGGGCTCTACGATCGCCGTCTGGGCCGGGTCTCGGCGCGGCGCGCGGCGGTCGACGAGGTGACGGCGCTGTTGGCGCTGTTCGACACCCGCTACTGGGACTTCACCGCCAAGCACTTCCACGAGAAGCTGGTCGCGGACTATGCCTTCAAGCGCAGCTACAACTGGGTGCGGCTGAGCTTGCAGGCCCATGGGCGAAGACGGGCGGCGCCCAGGCGCGGGGCGCACCGGCGCAAGCGGCCGCGCCGCGCGCTGCCCGGCATGATGCTGCATCAAGACGGCTCAAGCCACGCGTGGGTCCCCGATCAGTGGTGGGACCTGATCGTCACCATGGACGACACCACCAGTGAGATCTACTCGGCCTTCTTCGTCGCCGAAGAGGGCACGATGTCGAGCTTTCAGGGGGTGTCCGAGGCGATCCGGGCCAAGGGGCTGTTCTGCTCGCTCTATGCCGACCGCGCCGGCCACTACTGGCACACCCCTGAGGCCGGCGGCACGGTCGACAAGGACAATCCGACCCAGTTCGGCCGCGCCCTGGCCCAGCTCGGCATCGAGCTGATCCCGGCCTACTCGCCCGAGGCAAGGGGGCGCTCGGAACGCATGTTCGCCACCCTGCAGAAGCGCCTGCCCCAGGAGCTCAGGCTCGCCGGCATCACCGACATGGCCCAGGCCAACCGCTTCCTCAAGGAACTCTACCTGCCAGGCCACAACGCCCGCTTCGCGGTGCCGCCGGAAGCCGAGGGCACCGCCTTCGTGCCCTTCGCCGGTACCCTCGACGACATCCTCTGCGTGCAGCAGGAGCGCACCGTCTCCAACGACAACACCGTGCGCTACAAACGCCTGGTGCTGGCGATCCCGCCCGACCGCCATCGCCGCCACTACGTCAAGGCAAGGGTCCGGGTCCACGAATACCCCGACCGCACCCTCGCCGTCTTCCATGGGCCGCGCTGCCTGGCCCGATACCAGGCCGACGGATCGCCCATCAACACAAGCCACAGACAGGCCGCGTGATCCGCTTCGACGCGACCGGCCAGTGGATAAGGGGACGGCCGCTCCGCGCCCGTCCCCTTATCCACTGGCCCAACAACCACAACTGAAGCGGTCAATTCAGTTTGTTCTCGACAGGTCTCAACCCACTCAACAAATCATGCGAAGGGTGTTAAGATACACATGACGGTGGCGCCGGTGTCCGCGGCGGGAGCCGCACAATCGACCACAATGAGACATTGTCACTTGACCCTGAAAAGCAGCGTCTTTTCAAGATCTTAAGCTCTCGACGAGGGTTGGGCGGTGCCCTGAGGGCGGCCTGACCCCGGTTTCAGCCCCGCGCGGGGCGGCGTTCTCGGAGATTCCATGGATTCGGTGGCAGACAGGGTCGTCTGGGTGACGGGCGGCGGCAGTGGTATCGGCGAAGCCGGCGCGCTTGCCTTGGCGGAGGACGGCGCCCGCATCGTCCTGAGCGGGCGGCGAGAGGCACTGCTCGAGGCGACCGCCCAGCGCATCCGTAACGGCGGCGGCGAGGCGCATGTCGAGGCGCTCGATGTCGCCGACAAGGATGCCGTCACCGCCGCAGCCAGCCGCATCGAGACCCAGTTCGGCCGGCTCGATATTCTGGTCAGCAGCGCCGGCATCAACATACCGAATCGGACCTGGGCCGACGTCGACGCCGACGGGTGGGACCGCGTCATTGCGATCGACCTCTCGGGCGCCTTCTATTGCGCGTACGCGGTGCTGCCGATGATGCGCGCCCAGCGCGACGGCTTGATCATCAACGTCGCCTCGTGGGCGAGCCGCCATGTGAGCTATCTGAGCGGCCCCGCGTACGCCGCGGCCAAGCACGGCCTGTTGGCCTTGAGCACGAGCCTCAACATCGAGGAGGGACGCTACGGCATCCGCGCCTGTGCGGTCTGCCCCGGCGAGGTGGCGACGCCCCTCCTCAAGCAGCGCCGCGCGGCTGTGCCCGAGGAGGACGCGGCCCGCATGATCCAATGCGAGGACATGGGCGAGGTGATCGGCTTCATCGCGCGCATGGACAAACGCGTGTGCGTCAATGAGATACTGCTCTCCCCGACCTGGAATCGCAGCTATCGCGGCGATGCCGATATGTTGCCGCCGCCGGTCTGAACGCCGGCGGGTGCCGCGGCGATCGGCTTGACAAGCCGCTGGCCCTCGGCTTCGCTATCCGCACGACGCCTCGCGCCCGCAACTTCCCACCCCGAGCCGGAGCCGCCACGATGCAACGCACCAACGAGCGTGTGGTCTACCTCAACGGCGACATCGTTCCCGAGAGCCAAGCCAACATTTCGTTCCGCGACCGCAGCTTCCGCTATGGCGACGGTGCGTTCGACACCACGCGCACCTTCGGCCACCGCATATTCAAGCTGCACGACCACGTGGATCGCTTCTTCAAGACGCTCAAATACCTCGATCTCGACCCCGGCTCCGGCCTTGGGCCAGCGGAGTTCATCTCGATCACCGAGGACATCCTGGCGCGCAACCTCCACCTCCTCGACCGCGAAGACGACTACTGGGTCACCCAACGGGTCTCCCGCGGCGCCGAAGTGGCCGGCGGCGATGTGCACGAATCGGGCGGGCCGACCGTGCTGGTTGAGTGCACGCCGCTACCGCTCAAGGCGCGGGCCCACTATTTCCGTGATGGCATCGAAGTGATGGTGCCTTCGGTGCGCCGCGCCGCGCCCGATGCGATCAACCCGCGGGCCAAGACCCACAATTACCTGAACCTGCTTTTGGGCCATCAGGAGGTACGGCGTTACAACCCCAACGCCTGGGCCATCCTGTTGGATCACAACGGTAACTTCTCCGAAGGCATCGGCTCGAACTTCTTCATCATCGAGGACGGCGTCCTCTCAACGCCGCAAGACCTCTACGTCCTTTGCGGGATCAGCCGAGAGACCGTCATCGAGCTCGCCACCGGCTTGGGGATCGAGGTCGTGAAGAAGGACATGGACCTCTACGATGTTTACAACGCCGATGAGGCTTTCATCACGTCGACGAGCTTTTGCGCTTGCGCGGTAAGCAGCATCAACGGCATGCTGGTAGGTGACGGCAAGGTGCCCGGGCCGGTGACCCAGCGCATCATCGATGCCTATCGCGATCTCGTCGACTACGACTTCGTAGCGCAGTACCTCCGACATCTCGATTGAGGGAGGCGCAGGGGGCCGCTGGCCCGCGCGTCGTACGCCATGACGAGTCCGCAAGCACTGCAGAACATCACGATTGATTCCGCTCTGGCCGAGGCCGAGCAGAGCTACATCGCCGCCAACCTCCAGAGCGCGACCAAGTGGCGCACCGCCTGCGAGGCGCTGCCCGCCGGCAACACGCGCAGCGTCCTGTTCTACACCCCGTTCCCGATCGTCGTTGAGCGGGCGGAAGGCGCGCGGCTGTGGGACCTCGACGGCCACTGCTACACGGACTTCCTCGGCGATTTCACCGCGGGCCTGTACGGCCACTCGAACCAGGTAATCCTGGAAGCGGTCCGCACCGCCCTCAACAACGGGGTCTCTTTGGGCGCGACCAATATCTATGAGGAGCAGCTCGCCCACGCCGTCTGCGCTCGCTTTCCCGCCATCGACCTCGTGCGCTTCACCAACTCGGGTACCGAGGCCAACCTCATGGCGGTGCTTGCCGCCCGCGCGCTTACCGGCCGCGACAAGGTGCTGGCGTTTGAGCGCGGCTATCACGGCGGCGTTTTCGTGTTCAAAGAGGGCGGCTCGCCGATCAACCTGCCGGTCGAGTGGGTGATGGGGCGCTACAACGAGATCGAGTCCACTGTTGCGCTGATCGACCGGCACGCGAGCGACCTCGCGGCGATCGTGGTCGAGCCGCTGATGGGCGCCGGCGGCTGCATTCCCGCCGATCCCGCCTTCCTCGAGGCGCTTCGCGAGCGGGCCAGCGCACACGGTATCATCCTCATCTTCGATGAGGTGATGACCTCGCGCCTTGCGCCGGGCGGCCTGCAGGAAGCCTTCGACATTGCTCCCGACATGACGACGCTCGGCAAATATATCGGCGGTGGCATGACCTTTGGTGCCTTCGGCGGCCGGGCCGACATCATGGCGCGCTTTGATATCCGCAACCCCGATGCACTCTTCCACTCCGGCACCTACAACAACAACGTCCTGTCGATGGCAGCGGGCGCCATCGGCCTGACCCAGGTCTTCACGCCCGAGGTGGCGCGCGAGCTGAATGCGCGCGGCGATCGCCTGCGCGAGCGGCTGAACGTGCTTGGCGCGGCGAGCACGGTGCCGATGCAGGTCACCGGCAGCGGCTCGATGATGAACGTCCACTTCCACCCGACGCCGATCCGCCGGCCTGAGGACGTCGATGCGGCCGATCAGACCGCACTTAGCCTGTTCCACCTGGACATGCTGGCGCGCGCCCAATACCTACCGCGCCGCGGCTTCTTGAGCCTGTCGTTGCCGCTGACGGACGCCGATATCGATACCTTCGTGGCGGCAGTCGAGGACTTCCTCGATACGCGCGCGCCCGTCCTCGGCCTCTAGTTTATGGCACCAATCGCCGTCGTCACGGGCGCCAGTCGCGGCATCGGCGCGGCAACCGCCCTCGCCGTCGCCACAGCCGGGTACGACGTGTGCGTCAACTATCTCCGCAACGAGGCGCGGGCGAACGAGGTGGTCGGACGGATCGAGGCGATGGGCCAGCGCGCGGTAGCGGTGCAGGCCGACACCGCCGAGGAGGCCGATATCATCCGGATGTTCGAGACGGCGGACGCCGAGCTCGGCCCCTTGAACGCGCTCGTCAACAACGCCGGCATCGTCGGCACGGGTTGCCTGGTCGAGGACGTGGTAGCGAAGGAGCTCGAGCGCGTGCTGCTTACCAACCTTGCCGGCCCGTTCCTGTGCTCGCGCGAGGCGGTCCGGCGCATGGCGCATAAGAACGGCGGCAGCGGCGGCGCCATCGTCAACCTGTCGTCCGCCGCCGCTAAGCTCGGCAGCCCGTTTGAGTTCGTGCACTACGCCGCTTCCAAAGGCGGGATCGAGAGCTTTACGCTGGGGCTCGCCAAAGAGGTCGCGGCCGAGGGCATTCGCGTGAATGCGGTGCGCCCGGGCATGATCGACACCGAGATCCACGCAAGCGCCGGTATGCCCGATCGCTGCGCGGTGATTGGCCCAACCGTGCCGATGAAGCGGGTCGGCAGCCCCGAGGAGGTGGCGGAGGCCATCGTCTGGCTGCTATCCGAGCAAGCTTCGTATGTGACCGGATCGACCATCGACGTTTCCGGCGGGCGCTGAATGGTCGACGTGACGATCCGCCGCGCGCGGCCAGACGATGCCGCACCGGTGGCCGCGATGATCCATGCCCACGCCGCCGAGGACGAGCACCCGGGCAGCTGCCGCATCACCGCCGAGGACATCCGCGCTCACGGCTTCGGCGAGGACCCTGTGATCGAAGCTCTGATCGCTGAGCGCGGTGACGAGGCGGTCGGCTTTCTCCTCTTCTTCACCAACTTTTCGAGCTGGGAAGGCAAGCCGGGCCTGTTCGTCGAGGACCTCTTTGTCGAAGAGCCGTCGCGCGGCCAGGGGATCGGCCGCCGCCTGATGGCGGCGATCGCCAAGCTGGCGGTCGAGCGCGGCTATGTGCGAATCGACTGGAGCGTGCTCGAAGATGCGCGCGCTCGCGACTTCTATCAGGGCCTCGGCGCGGTATGGATCGAGAAGTGGCTCACCTATCGGCTGACGGGCGAGGCGCTCGGTGAACTGGGGGCCAGCGCGCCAGAGTGACCACGGTTGTCGTCACCTTCGATGCAAGCGCCGAGGGGCGCGAGGCCATTGCCGACGTACTTGGCGATGTAGCCGAGATCCGCCACCTCGGTGAGCTTCCTACCGATGAGCGGGCAGGCGCACTGTCCTCCGCCGATGCGCTGATCGGTCTCAACCCGCTGCGCGATCTTGGCGATGGCGAGCTGGCGCTGATCACCGATGTCAAGCTCGTCCAGTTGATCGCCGCGGGCGTCGATTTCATCCGGTTCGATCTCCTGCCGCCGAGCCTGCCGATGGCTTCCAACGCTGGCGCCTGGGCCGAGCCGATCGCTGAGCACGCGGTGGCGATGGCACTCGCGGCGGCTAAACGACTCACGCGCCGCCAGCAGGACCTGTCCGACGGCATTTTCGAGCAGACACGCCTCAATTTGACGCTTAAGGGCGGGGTGCTCGGCATCCTCGGCTATGGCGGCATCGGCCGCGCGACCGCCCGCCTGATGCACGGTCTTGGAATGCGCATCCACGCCATCAACCGGCGTGGCCAGATCGACGACCAGGACGATCCGCCGATCGAGTTCGTAGGTGGACCGGACTCGCTGAACCGGGTTCTCGCGGCCGCCGATGTCCTGCTGGTGAGCACGCCGCTGACCGCGGCGACCGAGGGGCTGATCGGCGCCGCTGAGCTTGCACTGATGAAAGAGACCGCCACCATCATCAACGTTGCGCGCGGCGAAATCATCGATGAGGCGGCGCTCTACGCCCATCTCAAGGCGCACCCAGAATTCACCGCCTGTATCGATGCGTGGTGGGTCGAGCCGATACGGCACGGCGAGTTCCGCATGGACCACCCGTTTCTGGAGCTGCCCAACGTCATCGGCTCGCCCCACAACTCATTCTCGGTGCCGGGCGCGGTCCGGGCGGCGATCGGGCAGGCGGCCGAGAACGTGAAGCGCGCGCTCGCCGGGGAACCGGTGAAGAACCTGGTCGTCCGGGAGGACGTGCGCCGGGCCCGTGCATGAACCGTTCGGGCCGGCGTTGCAGGCCCGTTTGACACTGCGGGGGGCGTCCTTGTAGCCTTGCCGCCGCTTATCGCCGCGAGGCAATCGGTGTTGCCATGAAGGTCCTCAACTCGCTCAAGTCGGCCAAGAAACGCCATCGCGAGAACCGCGTCGTTCGGCGCAAGGGCCGGGTCTACGTCATCAACAAGATGCGCCGCCGCTTCAAAGCCCGCCAGGGCTAGCGTCTCGCGTCCATCGCCGCGGCCGCGGTCCACCGTGGAGCAGGTGCGGGCTTTGTGCCTGACTGGCTTGCCAAAGCACGGGCGCAGCGCCATCCTCGACCAGGTCATTTCGGGCCGCACGCGGAGGTATCGATGCGCATGCCCGATCCCGATACCGGGGTGATCGACCGCAAGCCAGCGATCGTTGCTGCGCTGCGAGAAATCGTCCCCGGCGAGGGCGTCATTGCCGATGAAGATGGGCTCAGGCCCTATGAATGCGACGGGCTGAGCGCCTATCGCCAGCTGCCGCTCGCCGTCGCTTTGCCCGAGACCACCGACCAGGTTTCGCGGCTCCTCCGGTTGTGCAGCACCGAGGGGATCAATGTAGTACCGCGCGGCGCCGGTACCTCGCTTTCGGGCGGCGCGTTGCCGCTCGCCGACGGCGTCCTCCTGGGGCTTGCCAAGTTCAACCGCATTCTTGACATCGACTACGCCAACCGCTGCGTCGTCGCCCAGCCCGGCGTCACCAACCTCGGCATCACCAACGCGGTCGAGGGCGAAGGCTTCTACTACGCGCCCGATCCGTCGAGCCAGATCGCCTGCACCATCGGCGGCAACGTCGCGGAGAACTCCGGCGGCGTCCACTGCCTCAAGTACGGGCTGACCACCAACAACCTGCTCGGCCTCGAGATGGTGTTAATGAGTGGCGATGTCGTGCGCCTGGGCGGCAAGCACCTGGATTCCGAGGGCTACGACATCCTCGGGCTCGTGACCGGCTCGGAGGGCCTGCTCGGGGTCATCACCGAAGTCACCGTCCGCATCCTGCGTCGGCCGCCGACCGCGCGGGCACTGTTGATCGGCTTCCCGACCACCGAGTCGGCCGGTGACTGCGTTGCCCGGGTGATTGCCGCCGGAGTCATTCCGGCGGGCATGGAGATGATGGATAAGCCGGCGATCGACGCCGCCGAGGACTTCTGCCAGGCCGGCTACCCGCGCGACGTCGCGGCGCTGCTGATCGTCGAGCTGGACGGACCGGCAACCGAAGTGACTGAGTTGATCGAACGCGTGAAGGCGGTCGCGGAGACGGCGGGCGCGGTATCGGTACGAGCCAGCGAGAACGAGGAGGAGCGCTTGCGCTTCTGGGCGGGGCGCAAGGCGGCCTTTCCGGCGGTCGGCCGTATCTCGCCAGACTACTACTGCATGGACGGCACCATTCCGCGGGGTCGCCTGGCCGAGGTTCTCGCGCGCATGCAGGAGTTCTCGCGCCATTACGGCCTGCGCGTCGCCAATGTCTTCCATGCCGGCGATGGCAATCTCCATCCGCTCATACTCTACGACGCCAACGTCCCCGGCGAACTCGAGAAGGCCGAGGCAATGGGCGCTGACATCCTGAAGCTCTGCGTCGAGGTCGGTGGCGTTCTCACCGGCGAGCACGGAGTCGGTGTCGAAAAGCGCGACCTGATGGGCGTGATGTTCAACGAGACCGATCTCGCCCATCAGCAGCGCGTCAAGTGCGCCTTCGATCCGGACGGTCACCTCAACCCCGGCAAGGTGTTTCCGACCCTCCACCGGTGTGCCGAGCTAGGCCGGGTGCACATCCACCGCGGCCGCCTGCCGTTTCCCGACCTACCCCGTTTCTGATGACCGGGACGCTGCGGCTCGCCAACGCCGACCAAGTGCGCCAGGCGGTGGCCTGGGCTGTTGCCAAGAAAGAGCCGCTTGAGATCGTCGGCAACGGCAGCAAGCGCGGCCTCGGCCGGCCGGTCTCGGCCCGTCACCGCCTCGATCTCGGCCACCTCGCCGCTGTCTCCTTGTACGAGCCGGAGGAGCTGGTGCTCACCGCCGGCGCCGGCACCGCGCTTGTGGAGATCGAGGCGCTGCTGGCACGCCATTCCCAGGAGCTCGCGTTTGAACCGCCTGACCTCGCGCCGCTCCTCGGTAGCCCATCGGGGGCGACGCTCGGCGGGATCATCGCCTGCAACCTTTCGGGACCGAGGCGCATCAAGGCGGGAGCGGCGCGGGATCACTTCCTCGGCGTCAAGGGCGTCTCCGGTCGCGGCGAGGCGTTCAAGTCGGGTGGACGGGTGGTCAAGAACGTGACCGGCTACGATATGGCGAAGCTGTTGGCCGGCTCCTTCGGCACGCTCGCTGTAATGACGGAGATCACCGTCAAGGTGATGCCGGCCGCCGAGTCGGTGTGCACCATTACGTTATCCGATCTCGATGACGCAACGGCGGTCGCCGCGCTCGGCACGGCATCACGGACACCCTATGAGCCATCCGGCCTCGCCCACCTGCCCCAGCCGGTCGCTGCCCACTCGGCCGTGAGCGAGGTGTCGTCAGCCGGGACGGCGATCACCGCCGTTCGCATCGAAGGACCATCGCGCTCCGTTGCCGATCGCAGCGCAGCGCTTGGCAAAGAGCTGGCCTCGGTGGGTGCCACCACCGTCCTCGACGATGAGGCCTCTCGCGTCCTGTGGCGCGAGATACGCGATGTGAACGCGTTCGCCGCACAGCCCGACCGGGTGGTGTGGCGGCTTTCAGTGCCGCCGGCTGCCGGCGCGGACGTGGTCGCCGAGATCGGCGGCGCAGTGGGCTGTATGCCGCTCTACGACTGGGCGGGTGGTCTGATTTGGCTCGCGCTCGATCCCGGTATCGAGGCCGCCGCCGAAACGGTGCGAGCGGCGGTCGCGACCGTTGGCGGCCATGCTCTCTTGTTCCGGGCGCGCGCCGATATCCGCCGCACGGTTGCGGTATTTCAGCCGCAAGCGCCGGAACTCTCCGCGCTCTCGGCACGCATCAAGGACGGCTTCGACCCCAAGCGCATCCTCAATCCCGGGCGCATGTACGCGGACGTCTGAAACGATGCAGACCCACTTCTCACTCACCCAGCTCGCCGATCCCGACAACGCTGCATCCGAGGCGATCCTGCGCAAGTGCGTCCATTGCGGGTTTTGCACGGCTGCCTGTCCCACCTATGTGCTCTTGGGCGACGAGCTCGACAGCCCGCGCGGTCGGATCTACCTCATCAAGGACATGCTCGAGGGTGGCAAGCCAGCCTCGGCCACCGTGGTCAAGCACATCGACCGCTGCCTTTCCTGCCTCGCCTGCATGACCACGTGCCCCTCCGGCGTCAACTACATGCACCTCGTGGACCACGCCCGCGGCCATATCGAACGTACCCACGTCCGCCCGTTCGTCGAGCGCGCCTTGCGCGACCTGCTCGCGGTGGTCCTGCCTCGCCCGGCGCTCTTCCGCTATGCGCTTGTGGCGGCGATGATGATGCGCCCACTCGCGCGCTTTCTGCCGCCGCTGTGGCGACCCATGTTCCGGTTCGCGCCGTGGTCGCTCCCGCTCGGCTCACCGTCGGACTCGCCTGGGGTGTTCCCGGCAGAGGGTGAGCGGCGGATGCGCATCGCCCTTCTTCGCGGCTGCGTACAACGGGTGCTCGAGCCGCGCATCAACGAGGCGACGATCCGCCTCCTCACCCGCCTTGGCTGCGAGGTGGTTGTAAAGCGTGGCACGGGCTGTTGCGGGGCGCTGGTGAACCATTTGGGCAAAGCCGAGACAGCACGGCGGCAAGCCATCGCAAACGTGAAGACCTGGACCGCAGAGATGCAGGCGGGCGGCCTTGATGCCATCGTCGTCAATGCCTCCGGCTGCGGCACCATGGTCAAGGACTATGGCCATCTCCTGGGTACCGACCCGACCTGGACGGAACCGTCCAACCGCGTCGCCACGCTCGCCTGCGATGTCGCCGAGCTGGTGGCGCGTCTGGCGCCGCCGCGGGGCGAGGCCAAGGGCATCACCGTCGCCTATCACGCCGCGTGCTCGCTCCAGCACGGCCAGCAGATCCGGGACGAGCCCAAGCGCTTGCTGGAATCTGCCGGCTTCGCCGTTAGTGACATCCCGGAGGGCCACCTTTGTTGCGGCTCGGCCGGCACCTATAACCTGCTGCAGCCGGACCTGGCCGGGCGTTTGCTGGCGCGAAAAGTGGGCAACATCGAACGCACCGGCGCAGATGTCATTGCCACCGGCAACATCGGCTGCATGACACAGATCGCCGCGGGCACCGATATCCCCATCGTCCACACCGTGGAGCTTCTCGACTGGGCGAGTGGTGGACCGAAGCCACGTGCACTCGGCCATTAGGCGCTCACCCTCCCGCATGCGCGAGAGCGGGCATGGCATGGCCTTCAAGCAACGGCGGGGCTATCCTGAGGACTGCGGTCGAGAACGGTTTTGCCGAAACACTGGGCAATGACGCAGAGCAATCCTGAGCTGGATGAGTGCTTCGCGCGCCTTTCGCGTGCGAAGGATGAGGAAGAAGCCCAGACCATCGAGGCGACGATCTGGGGCATCTGGACCGAATCCGGCGAACCAACGGTGGATAGTCTGCTCACCTCGGGCAGCAAGGCGATGTCGAGCGGGCAGTTTGCGCCCGCGCTCGCGATATTCAACGGCATCGTCGAGATCGTGCCGGATTTTGCCGAGGCCTGGAACAAGCGGGCGACGCTCTACTATCTGATCGGCGAATACGAGCACTCCGTTACCGACATCACCCGCACGCTCGAGCTCGAGCCGCGGCACTTCGGGGCGCTTTCCGGCCTCGGCATGATCTATCTGCAGTGGTCCGAGAAAGAGAAGGCTCTCCGTGCCTTCGAGGAGGCGCTCGAGGTACATCCACACCTGAGCGGCGCCCGCTCCGCGGTCGAGAACATCGCCAAGGCGCTCGAGCAAAAGACCAACTAGTGTTAGCGCTCAACTGACGCGCGCGCCGAGTGGGCGGGCGCGTCCGCGCAGTGGAGGACGGCTATGGAAAAAGAGATTATCGAAGTCCCCGGCATCAGCCAGGCGATTCGCGACAAGAACATACCGCTCTCGCCGGTGGTACGCGCCGGCGATTACGTTTTCGTCTCGGGCATGCCCCCGCTCGATCCCGAAACGGGCGAGCTCATCTTCGGCAATGTCGAGGTGCAAACCGAGCGGGTGCTCGAGAACGTCAAGCTCGCCCTTGAGTGTGCCGGCTCCTCGCTCGAAAAGGTCGTCAAGGTAAACCTCTACATCCCCAACGCCGCCTGGTTCCGCCGTGTCAACGCGGTCTACGCGCGCTATTTCCCGACCGAACCGCCGGCCCGCACCTTCGTGGCGATGGCAGGTTGGTCACTCGAGTTCGACGTCGAGATCGAGTGCACCGCGATCGCTTGAGACCGTCGCGCCGACCGTGCGAGGGGTGGTTTGGACGAGCGGAAAAAGGGCTGAAGCCGCGGTTTAGTTGAGCTTGCGGCCAGCCTCGGCGATCGATCGATCAACTAGCTCGCCGGCGCGTGCCTCGTCGAGGTTCTCGGTGATGAGTCGGCGCGCCGCTTCCGTCGCTACCTCGATCGCCACCTCACGTACATCTTGCAGCGCCTGCACCTCAGCCTGGTCGATCTTCGCCACCGCGAGATCGGCGCGACGGGCGAGGCTCGCCTCGAGGTCGGCCTCCGCCTGTGCCGCCATCTGCTCGGCTTCTGTCTTGGCGTGCTCGACGATAGCCGCGGCCTCCTGGACGGCATCGCGTTGCTGGCGTTGATAGCCGGCCAGCAGTCCCTGCGCCTCCTCGCGCAGCCGCACCGCCTCGTCGAGTTCGGCCTTGATCTTGGCGCTGCGATTGTCGAGCTGCTTGGCGACCGCCATGTACGCCTTGTACGCCACGCCCCCGACGAACAGCACGAAGGCGACGAGAACCCAGAATTCGGGATCTTCAAACATCGCGGCTCTGCCCGATCTCGCCGTCGACCGCCTCGCCGACCGCACGGTCGTCCACCTCGACGCCGATCAAGCGAGCCGTCGCGCTGGCCGCGACCGCGACGGCGACCTCCCGCAGGTTGGCCATCGCCCGCTCGCGGGTCGCGGCGATCCTGGCATCGGCCTCGGCAGCCTGGGCCTCCAGCTTGTCGGCGAACACGCGCCGCCGTTCGGCTGCCCGCTCGGCCAGCACCCGACGCTTCTCGGTGGCGACCGCGTGGGCCTCCTCACGGGCTTCGCCGAGAGTCTTTTCGTAAGCCGCGAGCGCCTCGGCAGCGTCCCCTTTGAGCCGATCCGCGCGCTCGAGATCGTCGGCAATCTGCTCCTCGCGCGCCTCGAGAATCTCGGCGATGCGCGGCAGCGCGACGCGGGCCATCAGGATGTAAAGGACGGCAAAGGTGATGACCAACCACACCAGCTGCGGCAGGAAATCGCCGAACTCCATCTGTGGCATGGTCGGACTCCCGGCGTATCGATGACCCCATTCGGGCCTAGCCGAACAGGATCAGGAACGCCATGACGAGAGCGTACAGCGCGACCGCCTCGGTCAGAGCGAAGCCCAACAGCACGTTGCCGAACATCCGCGGCGCGGCGGCCGGATTGCGAATGCCTGCCGAGACGTACTGGCCGAAGATCGTGCCGATACCGACGCCGGCACCGGCAACGCCGATCGTCGCCAAGCCGGCTCCCACGAGCTTTGCCGCTTCAACATCCATGACGTGGTTCCCTATGCACTTTCGAGAAAGAAGAACGGTGATGGCGATGTGCCGGCAGGCTGCCCGCCCGCGACATCAGTGATGCAGGTGGAGAGCATCGTTGAGATAAAGGCAGCTCAGGACGGCGAACACGTAGGCTTGTAGGAATGCGATGATCACTTCAAGCGCGTAGATCGCGACAATGAAGACGAGCGGCGCTATCCCCGCAAGTCCGAGCGCCACCACGAAGCCGGCGAACACCTTGATCATGGTGTGGCCGGCCATCATGTTGGCGGCCAGCCGCACCGACAGGCTGATCGGCCGCGACATATAGGAGATGACCTCAATCGGCACCAGCAGCGGTGCGAGCGCGATCGGCACCCCCGGCGGCACGAAGAAGGACAGAAACTTGAGCTTGTGACGCCAAAAGCCGATCAGCGTGACCCCGACGAAGACCACCGCGGCAAACGCAAACGTGACGATGATGTGGCTGGTGACGGTGAAGCTGTAGGGGATCAGCCCCAGCGCGTTCGAGAACAGGATGAAGATGAACAGGGTGAATATGAACGGGAAATAGCGCCGGCCTTCGGCGCCGACATTGTCCCGCACGGTGCTCGCCACAAGTCCATAGCAGAGCTCGGCCATCGACTGCCATCGGCCCGGCACCATCGCGCGGCCGCGCATGCTGAGTGTCAGGAAGGCAGTCGCCAAGACCACCACGGCCACCATCATCGCCGCCGAGTTGGTGAACGAGACATCGGCCTCGCCGACATGAATGTCGACGAGGCGATGGATCGCGAACTGATCGAGTGGGCTGTGTTTCTCCGCCACGGCCTTCCCGTCCCGTTTACTGCCGGCTCAATGCTGCTCCGGCCCTGATTCATCTCGGTCGCGCGCCTGCCGTGCCGCTGCACGGTAAGCGTTTAGTGTCCCGGCGGCGCCCCCCATAACAAGGAACACCAACATCAGCCACGGCCGGGTACCGAGCCAGGAATCGAGAAACCAACCGATCACCCCGCCGACGGCCAGCGCCGCGGCCATCTCCGTCGTCAGACGGATAGCTTGGCTCAAGCCGCTAGTTGGGGATGATCTCGAATCGACAGGTCGGCGCGCGCTTTGGGCCTTCCGTAGCTTGCGTCCCAGCTTCTCCAGGGCGGGTTGATCATCATCCGACATCCCGCCCTCACTCTGCGCTCCGCTCCCGGCGCACAAAAAGCGGCCGCACCTTAGGGGCTGCCACAGGTCCCTGTCAAGCGCAAAACCCGACCGACTAAGCCATTGAATTACTTGCCAGAATAGTGGGTCGCGAGGCGTGCTGAGACGGCTATTCGGCGGCCCGCAGATCGACCGTCCGGGACAGATCGACGGAAACCATTTGCGAGATGCCGCGCTCGCTCATGGTGACCCCGAACAGGCGATCCATACGCGACATCGTCAGTGGATGATGCGTCACGATGATAAAGCGGGTCTGGGTGCCCGCCGCAATCTCGTCCAACAAGCGACAGAAACGATCGACGTTGGCATCGTCGAGCGGCGCATCGACCTCGTCGAGCACGCAGATCGGAGCGGGATTGGTGAGGAACACGGCGAACAGCAAGGCGATCGCCGTTAGCGCCTGCTCGCCGCCCGACAGAAGCGACATGACCTGCAGGCGCTTGCCCGGCGGGCTGGCCATGATCTCGAGGCCCGCCTCCAGTGGATCGTCCGACTCGGTCAAGGCGAGGTGAGCGCGGCCGCCGCCGAACAGGCGCACGAACAGTTCGCCGAAATGCCCGTTCACCTCCTCGAACGCAGCGAGAAGGCGTTGCCGACCCTCGCGATTGAGGGTGCCGATCCCCTGGCGCAGGCGCGCGATGGCCGCCTCGAGGTCGGTGCGCTCGAGCTGTAGAGACTCGAACTGCTCCTCGACCTCCGCCGCCTCGGCCTCCGCGCGCAAGTTGACCGGCCCCATGTTCTCGCGCTCTCGCTTCAATCTATCGAGGCGCGGGCTGACCATCTCGGGCTCGGGCAGGTCGGCGCCCTCCTTGAGCTCCGCCACCTCGAAGGTCGCTTTGGGGTCACACTCGAGCTTGTCGCGGATGCGCGCGACCACCGCCTCCTCGTGCTGTTGGCCCTGCGCGATTGTGGACTCACGGCGTAGCTGCTCCTCGCGTGCACCGGCAAGCGCCTGCTGCGCCGACTTGTCGGCACGGTCGCACGCGGCCAGCTCGGTCTCGGATTCGGCGAGCTTGTCCGCGGCCTCACGCCGCGCCTCCTCTGCCTGAGAAATGTGTTCGAACAGCGCCTCGCGCTCTACCTTGATCCGCGCCGGCCGGTCACGGATCTCCGAGAGCTCGAGCATGGCCTGGTCTCGGCGTCCTTCGAGTGCACCGAGGTGATCGCGTACCGCATGCAGACGTGATTGGCTGGCGGTCGCTTCGGCAGCCACCGAGCCACCCCGCGCCGCCCGCACGGCCGCCTCCCGCTTGCGCTCGCCGTAGGCCTCCTGTCGCGCTGCAAGTGTGCGACGCAGTGCCAGAACCGATTGTCTGAGATCGGCGATCCGCGCCGCCTCCTGGTCCGTCGTCAGGTCACCGCGGGCCGCTTCGGCGGCGGCGATCTCGCCACGCGCGTCCTCGATGTCCGCGGCAAGCCGGCGCTCTGTATTATCGAGCGCATCGAGCCGCGTTGTCCGGGCGATCTGCGCCTCGATGACGTGTGATCGCGCCGCGAGGGCGGCATTCAAGCTTGCCTCCGCTTGGCGCTGCGCCTCTCGTGCGTCCGCATCGGCGGCGCGCGCCGTAGCGCATGCGCGGTACGCGGTTTCGGAGGCTGATCTCGCGTCCTCGCGCTGGCGGTGCTGGGGTGCGAGCGCATCGCGCAGTGCCACCAGGCGGCTACGCTGGTCGAGCCGCCGCGCCGCGGCATCCGCCGCAGAGGCGTCAGCAACGTAGCCGTCCCAGCGCCACAGGTCGCCTTCGCGGCTGACCAGGCGCTGGCCCTGGACGAGCTGATCCTGCAATCGGGCGCCAGCGGAGCGAGCCACGATACCGACTTGCGTTAGCCGGCGTGCCAGGAACGGCGGCGCTTGGACGTGGCGATCGAGTGATTCGACCCCCGCCGGCAGCGCCGGTCCCGCCGCGCCAAGAACGAGCTGACGCCAATGAACCGGCGCCGATGCGTCCGTCGCGGCGACCAGCTCATCGCGGAGCGCGCCGGCAAGCGCCACCTCGTAACCCGGCGCGACCACCAGTTGATCGATGAGCGGCGGCCACTGCTCGTCGTCCTGGTCCGACAAAAGACCGGCCAGGGCGCGGATCTCGGCCTCCGCGGCCGCCGAGGCCGTTTCGATCTCCTGGAGTGTCCCGCGCGCCTCATCTTCTGCTTGGACGGCCGCTGCCAGGCCCGCCTGGGCGCTGCGCGCCTGGCGGTCCGCGTTCGCACACACCTCGCGCGCCGTCACGAGATCGGCATCGCCCTCCGCTGCACTGCCCGTCGCGGCCTCCTCGAGGAGGCCAGCGCGCTCCTCGGCGAACTCCGCTGCCTGCTGTGTTAGCCGCTCGAGTCGGCCGTGCCATTCGCGGGATTGCCGCTCGATCCCCTCCCGCCGCGCCGCGATCGCCGCCAGTCGCGCGATCGCATCGCGGAGGCTGATCTCTTGTTCGCTCACCTCCGCCTGCGCCTCCGCGCGCGCAGTCTCGGCAGCGGCGACGTCGTCCTCGTCGGTCTGCGCGGCGGCAGCGAGCGTTTCAGCCTCTTGGCGCAGCCGCTCGATCTCCGCCTCGGTTTGACTCGCCAGAGCATTCTCACGGGTGATGTCGCCGGCGATCTGCTGGAGGCGCGCCTCGATGTCTCGCTCGGTAGCCTTGATTCGCGCTTCCTCGGCCTCGAGACGGTCGCGGGCGACGGCCAGACGGTGCAGCCGGGCGGCCGCTTCAGCCTCGCGCTCGCGCAAGCGCGGCAGGTTGGCCACCGCCTCGGTGCGTGCGGTCGCGGCGCTCGCCGCCGTGGCCGCGCACGCAGCAGCGGCTCGCGTTGCGAGGTCGAGCTCGCGTTGTGCCGCCGCGACGGCTTCGCGGCTCGCGATCCATTCAAGGTGGAGCAGCATTGCTTCGGCGCGACGGATGTGGCCGCTCAGATTGCGATAGCGCGAGGCCTGGCGCGCCTGGCGCTTGAGGCCACGGAGCTGGGCTTCCAGCGTCGCGATCACGTCGTCGAGCCGCGCCAGATTGCCTTCCGCCGCGCGCAGCCGCAGCTCCGCGTCGTGCCGCCGCGAATGCAAGCCGGTGATGCCGGCCGCTTCCTCGAGCAGCGAACGCCGCGCCACCGGCCGCGCGTTGATGATCGCACCGATCTGGCCCTGGCCCACCAGCGCCGTCGAATGGGCGCCGGTGGCCTGATCGGCAAACAGAAGACGCACGTCCTGGGCGCGGACTTCCCGGCCGTTGATACGATAGGTCGAGCCGTCGCCGCGGTCGATGCGCCGGATGACTTCGATTTCAGCGCTGTCGTTGAAAGCCGCCGGTGCACTGCGATCGATATTGTCGATATGGAGGATCACCTCGGCCAGGTTGCGGGCCGGACGGCTCGCGGTGCCGCCGAAGATCATGTCGTCCATCTCGGTGCCGCGCATGCTCTTGGCCGAGGTCTCGCCCATCACCCAGCGCAACCCCTCGACCAGGTTCGATTTGCCGCAGCCGTTTGGCCCGACGACGCCGGTGAGACCCGGCGCAATGATCAGGTCGGTCGGATCAACGAACGATTTGAAGCCGGAAAGCGACAGGCGAGTGAACTGCACAGGCCGCCCTTAAGGCAACAGTGGCTGCAACACATCGTCCATGTTGGCGGCGGTCAGCTGGTCGTCGTGCAGCTCGCCGTTGATGACAAACGAGGGAGTCGATTGGATGCTGTGCGCCTTCGACGCATCGAGCGCCTTGCGCAGAAGACCCTTCTCAAGCTCCTCGTTGGCGAGACAGGCATCGAAGTCGGTGCTCCCTAGGCCGCCGAGGCGGGCGAGCCGACGCAACGCGCCGATCGGGTCCGGATCCCCCGCCCACTCTCGCTGGTCGCGAAACATGAGGTCGATGAATGCGAAGAACCGCCGTTCGCCACCGCAGCGCGCGACCTTGGAGGCGGCCAGCGCCAACCGATCGAGCGGAAACTCCGAGAAGACGAGCCGGACCTTGCCGCTGTCGATGTAGGCCTTTTTGATGCTCGGCAGCTCATCCAGATGAAACCGGGCGCAGTGGGGGCAGGTCATCGAAGCGAACTCGACGATCGTGACCGGCGCATCGGCCGCGCCCAGCGCCATTTCGATGTCGGCATCGAGGGGCCCGCCCGCCTGCGCCGCACCACCAATGAGGAGCAGCACGGCGAGGCCCGCAGCCCGGCAAGATGCAGAAAGTGTGGTCATCGGCGCACCCAGGCACAAGATGTTGTGGAATTATAGGGTGTGCCCAGGGGGGTCACAAGCGCGGACGCCTCGCGGCACACGCCCTCGACGGGGCCTTCACGCGTCGTGTTGCGCCGCGATCTGCCGACCGAGCGCGGCAAGCGAGGCGCTCAACCGGGCATCGGCGGTGCCCCTGATCCGCGCTTCGATCGCCTTGAGCTCGGTACCGCTGAGAGCACGCGGGCGGGGCCGCGGCGCCTCCGCGGGCGGCAGGGGCCCTTGGATGAAACTCAGTCGCGCCACCGCGGCGTAGCCGAAGTACGTGTTGATGCGCTCCACGATTTGCGGCTCAAGAT
Organism: Alphaproteobacteria bacterium; assembly: GCA_965248765.1. Taxonomy (GTDB): domain Bacteria; phylum Pseudomonadota; class Alphaproteobacteria; order VGEJ01; family VGEJ01; genus CBDFKF01. Next base: position 33,483 of record CBDFKF010000001.1, on the reverse strand, counting down.
GCTGGAGCTCAACAGCGATGCCACCATCGACGCGCACCCGCAAGGTCGCCCCGCCCCAACGCGGTGCTCCGTGACCGGCAATCTTTTCGGGGCAGCAGAACCGGGCGAGCTCCGGCCCGACGATGGCTTGCCACTGGGTCAGCACTTCTGCGTGGACGAAGCCGCGGCGGCGGCCAGCGCGCGCGAGCACATCCCGGCTCAACCGATTGAGCGCGTGCGACCCGCGCCACCGGGGCCGCTCGGTGCGTGTGGTCTTCCGTGCCACCGCGTCCATCATCGCCCCCCGAGCCAACGTCGTCCAGCACCGCATTCGTGCTAGCATCGGCCGCGGTGTCCGACCGCCTATCTCCGATCGATCCGGATCCAGCCGCCCAGCTCCTCGCCTGGTACGACGCTCACCGGCGGATTTTGCCGTGGCGGGCGGCGCCCGGCGAACGTCCCGATCCCTACCACGTCTGGCTCAGCGAGGTGATGCTGCAGCAGACGACGGTGGCGACCGTCGGTCCCTACTTTCGCCGCTTCATCGCCCGCTGGCCAACCATCGCGGCGCTCGCGGCTGCCCCGCTCGATGACGTGCTCCACGCCTGGCAAGGCCTCGGCTACTACGCGCGCGGACGCAACCTGCACGCCTGCACCCAGGTGCTAGTGGCCGAGCACGGCGGGCGCGTGCCCGACAGTGAAGAGGCACTGCGTGCCCTGCCCGGCATCGGCGCCTACACGGCCGCGGCGATCGCCGCCATCGCTTTTGGCCGGCGGACCAACGTCGTCGATGCCAACGTCGAGCGGGTGATCGCGCGCTATCTTGCTATCGAAGCGCCGCTGCCGGGCGCCAAGCGCATTCTGGCCGAGGCGGCGGCGGGCCTGGTGCCCGAGACACGGTCGGGCGACTACGCCCAGGCGCTGATGGATCTAGGCGCAACGGTGTGCACGCCGCGCCGGCCGGCTTGCGGTCTTTGCCCATGGCGGGCGGGCTGTACAGCGCACCGGGCGGGCATCGCCGAGGCTCTGCCGAAACGCGCGGCGAAGCGGCCGCGCCCACAGCGCCATGCGGTGGCGTTCTGGCTCGAACGCGAGGATGGCGCGATCCTTCTGCGCCGCCGGCCGGACAAGGGCTTGCTCGGCGGCATGATGGAACTGCCCTCGACCCCGTGGCGGGACCAGCCCTGGAGCCTCGCCGAAGCGCGGGCTCATGCACCGCTCAGGGCGCGCTGGCGCCAGCTTGCCGGGACCGTCGAGCACGGCTTCACCCATTTCGCCATCTCGTTCGATGTGGTCGCGGCCCGCGTTAGTGGGGCTGCCGAGGCGGACGGCCTGTGGGTCCCGCCGCCGCAGTTCTCCCGGCACGCGCTGCCCACGATGACCAAGAAGCTAGTGCGCCATGCCCTAGCGATACGGACGCACGCCGCGGCGTCCCAGCCGAATCTGCTTGACCGAGCGCGGTGACCACGGGTGGCTGGCGCGCTGCGCCGAGAACACCGATTTTCAGTGCAGCTCGGCGCGCACCTTCTGGCGGAGCAAGTCGATGGGTATCGGCTTGCCATTGCGCTCGTAGAACCAGAACGCCCAGCCGTTGCACGCGGGCGCGCCCTGGACGTGAGCTCCTACCTGATGGATCGAGCCACTGAACCGCCCACGGGCGCCGTCGGCCACCAACGTCCCGTCGGCCCGCACCTTGGCCGCGTGCCGCCCGCTCTCATCCTGCAGAATGTCGCCCGGCGCGAGCAGGCCGCGCTCGACGAGCGTCCCAAACGGGACCCGCGGCTCAGCGCGGCGAGAACGTGCCGTTTCGAGCGCGGCCGGATCGCTCCGCGCCGCGGCCTTGAGCCGTCGCTTCGCCAGGCGCACGTAGGACGCCTCGCGCTCGATGCCGATGAAATCGCGGCCCAGGCGCTTGGCGACGACACCGGTGGTCCCGCTGCCGAAGAACGGATCGAGGATCACATCGCCGGGCTTAGTCGAGGCGAGAATGACGCGGTGCAAAAGCGCCTCGGGCTTTTGCGTCGGGTGCGCTTTGCGGCCATCTTCCTTGAGGCGCTCGTGGCCTGAGCAGATCGGCAGCAGCCAATCGGAGCGCATCTGCAGATCCTCGTTCAACGCCTTCATCGCATCGTAGTTGAAGGTGTAGCGCGCGCTTCGTTCCTTGGCGCACCAGATCAGGGTCTCGTGGGCGTTGGTGAAACGGCGGCCGCGGAAGTTCGGCATCGGGTTGGTCTTGCGCCACATCACGTCGTTGAGCGTCCAGAACCCGAGATCCTGAAGAGCCACACCGAGCCGAAAGATATTGTGGTAGGTGCCGATGACCCAGATCGAGCCATCGTCCTTGAGAATGTGACGTGCCGCCTCCAGCCATCCGCGCACGAACGAATCGTAGGCCGCGAAGCTCTCGAATTGATCCCACGCTGCCTCGACGCCCTCGACACGGCTGTTGTTGGGCCGATGAAGGTTGCCCGCGAGCTGCAGGTTGTAGGGGGGATCGGCAAAGATCATGTCGACCGAACACGCCGGCAGCTCACCCATCAGGCGCGTGCAGTCGCCCCGCAACACGCGGTTGCGTGGAAGTTCGGCGGCAGCCATGGGGAGGGAGCATGGTGAAGACGCCGCGCAGCGTCAATAGTCTTTTGGACTCAAGGATTTAGGCGAGCGCCTCAAAATTGCGGACGGTGGCGAACGTACGACGGTGATGACGGGTCGTCCCCAGTCGGCCGATGGCTTCACGGTGGCCGGCGGTCGCGTAGCCCGCGTTGTGCTCCCAGCCGAAGCCGGGATACCGGGCCGATAGCCTTGCCATCACCCGGTCGCGCGCGACCTTGGCGATGATCGAGGCAGCGGCGATCGAGAGACAGCGGGCATCGCCGCCGATGATAGTGCGCACCGGACAGGGCAGGCTCGGCGCGTGCCGGCCGTCGATCAGCGCGCAGGCGGGAACAAGGCCCAGGCGCAGGACGGCGCGACGCATGGCGAGCAGGCTGGCGGCGAGCACGTTGAGCGAATCGACCTCGGCCACGCTCGCGGCACCCAGGCCGATGCGGGCGCCAGTCTGGCGCAGCGCGGCATCCAGGCGCTCGCGTTCTTCGCGGGACAGCAGCTTCGAATCTCGAACGCCATCGGGAATGCTGCGCGAATCAAGGATCACGGCCGCCGCAAACACCGGTCCGGCGATCGGGCCGCGCCCGACTTCGTCGACGCCGGCCACAGGCGCGAGGCAGCTCGCCTCGATAATAAGGTCAGGGATCGTCATGCTCTCCGGCATCATCGACGCCCGTCGCCTGCTTTCGACGCCGGCCGCGGGTCCGGCGGGCGCGCCGCGGCCGTCGCGGCGGCGGCACCTCGCCCTCCGCACGGGCCCGTGTCCAGTCGAGCGGTTCGGGCGGGCGCGGTGGTGGGGGAATGATCTCGCCGTCGAGAGCAGGCGCATCGCGCGCCGGATCGGCTTCCGCGGCCCCCTCTGCCGCCGCAGCGCCGGCAGACGCCGGGGCGGTCGTGCGCCGCCCAAGCGATGCGGTAACGGCAGCTATCAGCGGCGCCACAGCCGCGCGCCAGACTCGGCGCTGCGACGGAAGGCGCCATTCCCCCAGGCGGCGGCTTGTCCGAGCACGGGTGCTCAGCCTACGCGCCACGGTCCCGCCCCGCCGGATCTGGACCAAGGCGACGCCGGCCAGATCCTCCCAGCGGGCGGTCGCCCAGCCAGAAGCGTGCCGGACCAGGGCCTTCTCACGGCCGTACACCTCATCCAGCAGCTGGCCCAGCGTGGAGACGCCGACCGCGGCGAGGCCATGCAGGCGGCGGGCGGTCAAAAGCCACAGCGGGCTGATCACCAAGCTGAGGGCGATGACCGCCACTATCAACCGCTCGCCATCGGGACCCATGATCCCGGCGGTGACCCCCGCCGCGATAAGAACGAAGGAGAACTCGCCGACTTGGCCGAGTACGGTGCCGGCGAGGAACGCGCGCCGCCAGCGCACGCCGAGCAGATGGAGGATGGCGACGTTGAGCGCCGTCTTCAGCACCGTCACGAACAGGAGGAGTAGCAGCACCGTGCCGATCTCGCGCCAGATGTAGCCGAGATCGATCAACAGGCCGACCGAAAGGAAGAACGCCATCAAAAGCACGCTCTGGATCGGCTTGGTGGCGTTCAGCATGACCGCTCGTTCGGCGCTGCTGCCGATGATGAGTCCGGCGAGAAACGCCCCGAACGCCGCCGACAGCCCCACCAGGCCCGCCGCCGCCGCCGCCGCGAAGCAGTACGCAAGGCCGGTCAACGCCGTCAGATCGAAGCTGCCGGCGACCCAGCGGGCCAGCGGCAGGCGCACCCGCTCGCGCCGCGTGAGATGGCGGATGAGCACGGTGAGTATGCCGACAGCGACAATGATGGTCGCAACCGCACCGAAGTCGAAGGCCTGCGTCGGGGCCATCGCGTCGATGATCAGCATCATCGGCACGATGGCGAGGTCCTGCGCGATCAGGACAGCGACGGCCAGCCGTCCCGCTGGCGTCCTCAGCCCGCCGATGTCCTCGAGGATCTTGATCGCGACAGTGGTCGAGCTGATGGCGACGGCAAAGCCCAGCAAGATGGAGAGTGCGGGCGACCAACCGAGCAGTCGCGATAGCAGCAGCATGACGCCGACGCTGATGCCGATCTGTAGCCCGGTGGTCAGGAGGGCAATCCGCCAGACCCGGGCCAGCGCACGAAGGCTGAGCTCGATGCCGATGACGAACAGGAGCATCAGCACGCCGAGCTCGGCGAGCGCGACGATGAGGCCGCGGTCCTCGACCAGGGCAAGCCCGGACGGTCCGAGCAGGACGCCCGCAAGGATGTAGCCGACGATCGCGGGTTGGCGTAGCCGGGTGAGCAGGATGCCGCAGGCGAGCGCCGCGACGGCGACAACCGCGAGGCCCGTGAGCTCGGTGTGCCCGGGCATGGCACCTAACATAGCCGTGCGCCGCGGCCGGCGCCATCGACGCGAGCAGCCGCAGCGGATCGCGCCTAGAGAAGAGTGAGCTGGTCCGCGGCCTCGGGAGGCGGGCGGAAGCGCGTGGTGTCGAGCACGATCTGCCGCAGATTGAGCCCAAGCCGCTTGGTGCTGATGTTGAACCGGCGGCCGATGAGGTCGGCGTAAGGGCCGCTTCCACGCATACGACGGCCGAACTCCGCTTGATAGTCCTTGCCGCCGCGGGTCTCACGCACGAGCGCCATCACGCGGGCCGCCTTCAACGGCTCGTTCTCCGCGAGCCACTCGCGGAACAGGTCTTTGAGCTCAAGGGGAAGCCGCAACAGGATATAGCCGGCGCGCGCCGCACCGGCCCAGGCGGCTGCCTCCAGGATCGGCTCGAGTTCGGTGTCGGTGAGTCCCGGCACGATCGGCGCCACCATGACCCCGCACGGAATGCCCGCGTCCTTCAGCGCGGCGATCGCCTCGAACCGCTTGGCCGGCGTTGCGGCGCGGGGCTCCATGCGCCGCGCCAGTTTGCGGTCCAACGTCGTCACCGACAGCATCACCTGGGCCAGTCCCTTGGCTGCCATCGGCGCGAGGATGTCGATGTCGCGAACGACGAGCGCCGATTTGGTCACGATCCCCACCGGGTGGTCGAAGGCGGCGAGCACTTCGAGAATTCGACGCGTGACTTCGAGCCGGCGCTCGATTGGCTGATAGGGATCGGTGTTGGTGCCGAGCGCCATCATCCGGCATTGGTAGCCGGGGCGCCGGAGCTCACGCTCGAGCAGCTTGGCCGCATCGGGCTTGGCGAACAGACGGGTTTCGAAATCGAGGCCCGGAGAAAGGCCGAGGAACGCGTGCGTGGGTCTGGCATAGCAATAGATGCAGCCGTGCTCGCAACCGCGGTAAGGATTGATCGAGCGATCGAACCCGAGATCGGGTGAGGTGTTGCGGGCGATGATAGAGCGGCTGGAGTCCGTCGTGACGGTCGTCCTGATCGGCGCCGGAGCGCACTCGTCCTCGGTCTCGACCGGTGGGTCGGCGAAGACGAAACGCTCATCGGCTGTCACCCGCGCCAACGCTTCGAACCGCCCGCTCCGGTTGCTGACCGCTCCACGGCCAGGGCGGGCAGTCGCCGGCAAGCCGAGACCGCGGTGCACCGTGACCGCCGGGCCAATACGGCCTTCGTCCGTCCTGCTGTGTTCCTGCGGGCGCATGCGGAGACCCTAGCATCGGAATGAGAACAAATAAAGAACATATTCTGGCGGCCGGCGGTGGGATAAGATGCGCGTGATGCAGGCACGCACTGACGAAGCGCAGATCGTCCTCAGCGTGGTCGTTCCCGCACTCAACGCGGCCACGACCCTCGAATTCGGCCTCGCCTCGCTCGTTGAGGCCTCGACCGTGCTCGGTCGGTACGAGGCCATCGTCGTCGACGGTGGTTCGACTGATGGGACACCCGCGTGTGCCCAACGATCCGGTGCCCGAATACTCGAAGCGGCCGGCGGTCGCGGCCGCCAGCTGGCGGCAGGTGCGGCGGCGGCGAGGGGCGACTGGCTGCTCTTCCTCCATGCCGACACGTGGCTCGAACGCGGCTGGGCCACCGAGGCGGCGCGTTTTATCGGGGATTTAGCCAATGACGGGCGCGCCGCGGTCTTTCGCTTCGCCCTCGACGACCGCGGGGCGGCGGCGCGGCGCACCGAGCGGCTGGTCGCGTGGCGGTGCCAGGCGCTCGCACTGCCCTATGGCGATCAAGGGCTCCTGCTCAGCCGTGACACCTACCGGCACGTGGGCGGCTTTCGTCCGCTGCCGCTCATGGAGGACGTCGATCTGGTGCGGCGGATCGGGCGGAAGCGGCTCGCGCTCCTCGATGCGCGGGCGATCACCTCGGCGGAGCGCTTCCGTCGTGCGGGCTATCTTGTGCGCAGCGCCCGCAACCTCTCCTGCCTCACCTTGTATTTCCTCGGCGTGCCGCCCCACCTCATCCGCCGTCTGTATGGATGAGGCCGCCGCGACACTTGATCGTGTTCGTGCGTGCCCCCCGCTATGGGGCGGTCAAGCGGCGTCTCGCGAGCGGAATCGGGCGCCGCGCCGCTTGGCTGTTCTACCGAGAGTGCACGGCGCAACTGCTGCGCCGGGTCGGTGACAGCCGCGCCTGGCGGACATATTTAGCAGTCGCGCCCGACCGCTTCGCGCACGAGGGTCGGTTCTGGCCGGGGCGGCTTGACCGGCTGGCCCAAGGGTCGGGCGATCTCGGTACGCGTCTTTCGCGCATCACCCGATCAGCGCCGCCCGGCCCGGTCATCATCATCGGCAGCGACATTCCGGGGATCGAGCACCAGCACATCGCCGCGGCCTTTAGCGCACTCGAAGGCCACGATGCCGTGCTCGGTCCCTCGCCGGACGGCGGCTACTGGCTGATCGGGTTGCGCCGTCGTCCGAGCATGATCGACCCGTTTCGCGGCGTGCGCTGGTCGAGCGAGCACGCCCTTGCCGACACCGTCGCGAACTTTGGTCGCCGCCACCGCGTTGCCCGGCTCGAGTCCCTGCCTGACATCGATACCGCCGCCGACCACGCTGCCTGGCGCCGCGCTCTTGTGCGATCATGAACGCGATGTGGCTGGAGCTCGATAGTCCCGAGCAGGAATAGGCTGCGGCGGCGATCCAGCCCCTTACTCCGCCGGCAAAGTCTCGAGCAACGCTCGCGCCTTGGTCGCGACGTCCGAGGCCGGGGCCGTATCGATCACAACTTCGAGCTCGCGTCGGGCCTCGGCGACGCGTCCCACGCTGTTGAGCGCCACCGCGAGGTGGTAGCGAATGCCGGGATCGCGCGAGGCGCGCGCTTGAGCCGCGCGTAGGAGCTTAAGGCCGCGGCCGCCCTCGCCTTCGAGCACCAGTATCCAGCCGAGCGTGTCGAGCGTGGCCGGCTGCTCCGGTGCCAGCTCATAGGCGCGTTCCGCATGTGACAGCGCCCGCGCATCGCCCACCTCATGATAGAGCCAGGCGAGATTGTTGAGCAGGAAGGGATCGTCGGGGAGCGCATCCAGGAGGCCCTCGTGGTGGGCGATCGCGGCCTCGTACCGACCCGCAGTTATGAAGTCGGCCGCGAGGACGCGGCGCGCGGCGAGATCATCGGGATGCGTTTCCAGCCATTCCTCGAGAAGGCCCAACGCACGTTCGGCTTCGCCCGAATCGCGCCGGGCCACATAGAGACGCAGAAGAAGATCGGTACCCGGCTCTTGATCGAACCCGGCCCGGTAGACGGCCGCCGCCTCGCCAAGGCGACCGGCTTTCATTAGGAGGTCGCCCTCGATTCGCACATCGATGGCAATATCGGGGTATTCGAGCTGGACCTCATCGAGCTTGGCAAGGGCCTGGTCCACCTCGCCGAGTTGCGCCTTGAGCTCGATCAACGATTTGAGTGCCGGCACATACGTGGGCGCGGCGAACAGCGCCTTGTTCAACGTACCGGTCGCCCCGTCGGTATCGCGCGCCGCCACCTGCAGGGCGACGATTCTCGCCAGATTGGGCGCCGAGAGCGAGGCGAGATCGGCCATGATGGCGAACGTGTAGCCGCATCCTCATGTGCCTCTGCAGCGAGCTGGGCATGGCCCAAGGCATGCAGGACCTGCAGTGTATCGCCATGCTCGTCCTGTAGCCGCCGCGCGACGATCATGGCGTTATCCGGCCTCCCGGTCTTTATGTAGAGCTCGACCAGGGTGAGCTGTGGCTCGAAGGACTGCGGCTCGACCGTACGAACATTCTCCAGGAAGTCGATGGCTTGATCGAGCCTCCCCTCCCGCTGGGCGATGCCGGCAAGACCGAGCAGTGCATCGACCTGATCGGGGTTGACGGTGAGCATCTCGCGGTAACGTCGCGCCGCGGTATCGGTTGCCCCGTCCTGGAGATCGAGCTGCGCGAGGTTGGCCTGCGCGGGCAGGAACCGCGGATCGATGATAAGGGCCCGCTCGAAGCTGGCCCGCGCGGCGGCGGTGTCGCCCTTGCCGACCCAGGCGCCGCCGGCGAGGTTGTGGACGAGTGGGTTGTCGGGATCGTTGTCGATCAATGTCTTCGCGATCCGCAGAGCCTCATCGAACTGGCCGTCCTTGAGGTGCACGAGGCCGAGAAGCATTCCCTCGCGCCCGCCACCCTCGCCGCGCATGCCCTCCTCGAGGCCGGCGATCGCCTCGTCACGACGCCCCGCGGCAAGCCGGAGTAGGGCGAGATCGGCCCGGATCGACGGATCGTCGGAGAACTGGGCGGCGCGTTCCAACATGTCGGCCGCCTCGGAAAAGCGTCGATCTTGCATCAGCGCACGGCCGAGGAGGACCAGCAAATAGGAATCGTCGGGGCTCACCCGCAGTGCGGGGCGCAAGTAGTCGACGGCCTGGCCCGGACTGCCCTGCGAGAGGACGATAACGGCGAGCAGTTTGCGCGCACCCACGTGGAGTGGCGCCACGTGGATGTAGTTATCGAGGCGGGCGTACGCTTCGTTGAGATGATTGCCGCGGGCATACGAGATCACGCCGCCGAGCAGCATGGTGGGACCGTGGGTGCGCTGCAGCACGGGATCACGCCCGCGCACAAGCCGGTCGGCTTCGCGAAGTGCGGCGTCCGCACCTTCGGTATCGCCGAGCGCGATAAGGATTAACGACAGAAGGTAGGCCGCGTGTGCGTGATCGGGAATCGTCTCGCGCACGAAGTCGACATCGGGACGCGCCTCGGCGGCGCGGCCCAGATCAGTGAGCACGGCCGCGCGGCTAATACGAGCGTCGATGTGATAGGGCTCGATCTGGATTGCCCGGTCATAGCCCTTGAGGGCGCCCTCGAAGTCGAGGCGGATGCGGCTAATCTCACCAATGAGATAGAGAGCGCTCACATTTTCGGGCGAGAGCCGCCTCGCCTCCAGTGCAAGGTCATTCGCCTTATCGAGCTGGCCGCGCTGCAGGTGCACCCTGGCGAGGCCGAGGTGAGCCCCGGCAAAGCCGGGTTCGAGCCGCGCCGCCGCCGAGAACGAGATTTCGGCATCGATGAGCTGGTTGAGGCCGAAATCGGCCTCGCCGCGGGCCACCAGGATGGCCGCCTCGATCTCCGTGCTGCGCCGGCCCGACCGGATGCGGTTCAGGACTTGCTCGAACTTGAGCTGGACCAGCAGTGCGCGGGCTTCGGCGACGATGATCAGTTCGTCGTCGGCGCCGGCCTTGCGCGCGCGCACGCTCCTTCTCGGCACTCGGACCATCGCCGATGCTCAAATAGGCGCGGCCGATGAGGATGCGCGCCGGCAGGTTCTCCGGCTCCTCCTGTAACGCGTTCTTGAGCTGGATGATCGCCCCGAGGTAGTCGCGCTCCTCGAAGCGGGCGAGCGCGTCCTCGTAGTATTCAGATGCCGAGCTAAAGACATCGACGATGGGGGCTTCAGGCTCGGTCGCGGCTCGAGCCGCGCCGAGGGCAATCACAAGAGCGAACCCGATCGCGATGACCGAGGCGGCAGTGGGTCGGACCCACCTGACACAATCGCCGACTATCATGCGGCGGATGGTGCCACGCGATGCGGTCGCGGAAAAGGGCGCCGCTCACGGTGCGGCATGATGCCAAAGAAAACGGCGGCCCGTGGCCGCCGGTCGTCAACCAAAACGGATACCGCTACCTCCTGCGGCGACGCCAAAAGCCGATACCGCCAGCGCTCAGCAGGCCGGCCTCGAAGAGGACCAGGCTCGCTGGCTCAGGAACGGACGTCACGTCGCCAAGGACTTTGTCGAGCGCGCCGGATCCGGCGAAACTCACCGTCATCACGCCGACGCCCGAAGGTGCGGCAGCGCCCAGCGTCTCGGCGAAGTTGATGTGGATCATGCCTCTATTTGCGGGGGTGCGGCGCCTTCCGTCGTGGGGATGCTGAGCGAGGCGAATGCGTTGCTTGCATTGCTCGAATCAACGCCTTCCGCGAAGAACCTGATCTTCCCGGGATTCTGGCCATTTTCCTCGATATCGTAAACATCGAGCCCGAACAGGTCCACGCCCGCGGAGAAGGCAAACGTGATAGTGCCGGCTGGCTGGCTGCCCTCGTCGTCCGGTGCATCGCGCACCTCGTCGCCGACGGGGGTGCTGCAGCCGGTGCTGTTCTCCTGGATGATGAGGACGTGGCCGGGCTTTATCCGCGAGTTCGGGTGTGAGGCGGTATTTGGATCTTCGGTGGCCGGGTCCGGCGTAGTGACCGGCACCTGGCTATTGGTGCCAACCGTGAATCCGGTCGCACCTGCTTCAGGGTCATCATCAAGCGTGCCGGTCGCCTGAGTGTTAAACGCGACGGCGAGAGCCGGGCCGCCGCCTATGTTCACGGTGCTGATGGCCACCCCAAGCCCCGCCGCGGCGCCGGGGATCTGGCCCGCGTACTCGGAGTCCACCACCGTGCCGTGGACAAAGTCCACCGCACCGAAGTCTTCGAAATCCAGCACCCACGGCACCGCGTGTGCCGCCGCCGACAGACCAAACGCGACGGCCCCCGCCGCCATACCAAACACTTTGTGGGGGATCATGTGCACGCTCCTATGGAGGAACTATACCACCTCCACCATGACCTCATAGTGATGCAGGTCACACTCCGACCCTTCTGGCGCTTCGCCGGAGGCCGGATGGACCAATCCCCCACCGATTTACACGCAAGAACCGTGCGAGAATCACGAATCGTTAAATATTAGTGACTTAGGGCTCCCCCCTCCGTCGATGCCGGCTCGAATCGTAAAGTTTTCTGACGCCTCGCAAACCGGGCGCCGCTGGCCGAGCTGAGTGCTCGGCCGTTTTCCTCTTGTTTTCCAGATGGTTGGCCGTTTCGTCGCCCCGTGTGGCAGGTGTAAAGTTTGCTGACACCTGATTCTTTTTACAGTTGCGGCGCGGGCGGAGCCCGTCTCCCGCTTTCCCGTCTCAAATGGGCGGCGGGCCACCACCCGCTCTAACGATCGGCCCGCTCGACCACCAAGTCCATCCATTTGTGGGTGACGGTGTGTGCGAACTGCACTGCACCGGCGACGTATTGCGGGATTTGCGCGCGGATGTCGCGATCGACCGCCTCCGCGCGTGCGCCGCGGTGCTTGAGCAGGTTTTCGCGCCCGGCTTCGAGCCAAATCAACACTTGCGGCGCATCAACCTCGAAATGGCACTGAAAGCCATAACTGCTCGTACCGATGCGAAACGCCTGGTTGCGGCAGTGCTGCCCGGTCATCAGTAGCTCGGCTCCGTCAGGAAGCTCAAAGGTGTCCTCGTGCCACTCGAAGATCGTTTGGTCGGGTGCGAGCTCGCGCAGTAGCGGATCGCTTGCCCCGGCCTCGGTGATGGTGAGTGGAACGTAGCCGACCTCGAGGTCGGCGTGGGGATAGACCGGCTTGTCAAAGCTGCGCGCCAGCAGCTGGCTACCCAAGCAGACGCCGAGCACCGGCTTGGCACCGCCATGGAAAGCCCGGATCAGCGCCGTCACCGGCTCGAACACGTGATCATAGTCGCGATCGCCGGCGCTCATGGCACCACCGAGGACCAACAGTCCGGCAAAGCCGTCCGGGTCGGCGGGCACGGTGTCCCCCTGGTGCGGATCGATGCTGTGACAGGCGGCGCCGCGTGCCTCGATATGCTGGCCGATCAGGTAGGGGAGCGCGGAGGGGTGGTTTATGATGGCGAGGATCTTCACGTAAAACGCCCAAGTGATGCTTGCGACCGTGCGCCGCGGCACCAATATGGGGTCACACCGGTGGTCCCGGCAAGGGAGTGTAGAGGCGATGACACAGGGTGCGGTAGATCGTGTGAGCGCAGTCGACCAGGTGGCCGAGACCGGCTATCGGGTGTTGTTGGAGCCGAGCCCGCGCCGGGTGCGGGCGGTGTTCGCCGGCGAGACCGTCGCCGACAGCCGGCGCATGATGCTCATGCACGAGACCCGACATCTGCCGGTCTACTACTTCCCGCGGGCTGACGTGCGCGACGACCTCCTTGGCGCGAGCGATCACCATACCCACTGCTCCTACAAGGGCGATGCCGTGTATTGGTCGGTGCGTGTTGGCGACAAGCTTAGCGAGAACGCGGCCTGGGCCTATCCCGAGCCGGTCGCCGAGGTCACCGGGCTCGAGTCCTACCTCGCCTTCTATTGGGATCGGGTGGACGCCTGGTATGAGGAAGACGAGGAGGTGTTCGTCCACGCACGCGACCCCTACAAGCGGGTCGACGTCATCGAGAGTTCGCGCGAAGTGCAGATCGTGCTTGGCGGCGAGACCGTCGCGACCAGCCGGCGCAGCCGCTTTCTGTTCGAGACCCGGCTACCGACGCGTTACTACCTGCCCGTCGAGGACGTGCGCATGGACCTGCTGGTGCCGAGTGAGACGCGAACGCGCTGTCCTTACAAGGGCGAGGCGCGCTATTGGACGGCCGAGATCGGCGCCAGCACCCATCCGGACATCGTCTGGAGCTATCCCGAGCCGATCGCCGACTGCTCGCGCATCAAGGATTATCTCTGCTTTTTCAACGAGAAGGTCGACGCCGTGCTCGTCGAGGGCGAAGCGCAGGACAGCCCGGTCACACCCTGGTCGTGACTTCTGTGCGCGCTAGCTAGTCACGTGAATCTAAAGTTCGTGGCATAAGTTTTGTTCGACCCTGAGGCAGAAGCGTTTGACGGCGGCGAGGATGTAGTCAGCGGACTTGGCCCACTTGAAGGGCTTGGGGTCTTCGTTGTGCTTTTCGATGAAGGCCCGGATGTCGGCTTCGAGTTGGCGGGTCGAGGTGTGCACGCCACGCTGCAACTGCTTGCGCGTCAACTCGGCGAACCAGCGTTCGACCTGATTGATCCACGACGCAGAGGTCGGCGTGAAGTGGACATGCCAGTGCGGCCGCCGGGCCAGCCAGGCCTTGACCGCCGCCGTCTTGTGGGTGGCGTAGTTGTCCATGACGATGTGGATGTCCAGATCGTCAGGCACGCGGGCATCGATCAGCTTCAGGAAGTCGAGGAACTCCCTGGCCCGGTGGCGCCGGTAGCACTTGCCGATGACGGAGCCGGTGGCGACATCGAGGGCGGCGAACAGCGAGGTGGTGCCGTTGCGCTTGTAATCGTGGGTGCGCCGCTCGGGCGCGCCCGGCAGCATCGGCAGGACCGGCTGGCTGCGGTCGAGCGCCTGGATCTGGCTTTTCTCGTCGACACAGAGCACCAGCGCGCGGTCCGGCGGCGACAGATACAGGCCTACGATGTCGCGCACCTTGTCCACGAAGTGCGGATCGCTGGACAGCTTGAACGTCTCCACCCGATGAGGCTGCAAGCCGAATGCGCCCCAGATGCGCCAGATCGTCGTGTGGGAAAGTCCGGTCTCGCCGGCCATCGAGCGCAGCGACCAATGGGTCGCGTCTGCCGGTCTCGTGGCGAGCGTCCGCTCGATCACCTCGGCCACCTTGCTGTCCTCGATGGTCCGCGGGCGCCCCGGCCGGGGGTCGTCCGACAATCCGTCGATGCGCTCTCTGACAAAGCGCCGGCGCCACTTGCCCACGGTATGCGCGCTTACGCCGAGCTCAGCCGCCACTGCCTTGTTGCTCAGACCGTCCGCGCAGCGCAGGATCATGCGGCAGCGATCCGACATCGAGCACGCGACCCGGTGCCGACGAACCTGTGCCTCCAGAAAGGACCGCTCCTCATCGCTCAAAACCAGCGCCGCCAGCGGCCGGCCCATACCGCGTGCCATCGCAATGACCTCCGTTGTCACACCCCGATGGCCACTATAACTGAAACTTACTTCAGTGCCAGGTGACTAGCGCTTGCGGCTGCGCGCCCCGGTCTTCTTCGTCGCGGCCTTTTTCTTAGCCGTGGCTGGTTTGGTTGCGGCCGCTTTCGCGCGCGCCTTGGCGAGTTTGGCCTTGGTCGCGGCGGCGTTCATTCGCCCGGCCTTCCGTCGTGCTGCCCGCTCCAGCAGCAAGCGCACGTTGTCGAATCCGGCTTGATAGAACGCGCCGATCTGTGCGCTTACGGCCGATTCCTTTGCCTTGCCGACCGAGAACTCACTCGACCATGTGACCATCGCGGCCTTGCCCCGCTTGCGCTCAACCACGCTGATGGTGGCACGGTAGTCTTCGACCGGGAGCGGCCCACTGACCAGCGAGTAGCTGTGGGCCCACGCATGATAATCGGCGCCATCGAACCGCTCGATGAAGATCGCGTCATCGACCGTGGTGAGGTGGCGCTGGGTCGCACCATCGCCGAACTGAATGGCGCAGCTCTCGATACCGGGATGCCACACCGCCAGCCCGCCGAAATTACCGACGATGTCCCATACATCGCGCGCCGGGAAATCGAACTCCGCGGCCACCGAAACCTTCGCCATAAAACATCGCCCCCCCCACCGACGGCCGCCATCTTGCGGACATCGAGGGCGGAAGACAAGGGCGCGCGAGCGGCCCGGCACCAAAGAAAACGGGCGCCGCTCGTCGAGCGGCGCCCGCCACGGAAACGTGTCGTCTACTCGGCGGCGGCGATCCGTCTGCTGGCCGCCCGGCGCCGCTGCGGCGCCTTGTGGTATTCGCCGTTCTTCATGACCATCAGGAAGTTGTCCTTGTCCTGGAACAGCGTGATGTCGGCGATCGGATCGCCATCGATCATGATCAGATCGGCGAGATACCCCTCCTTGACCTCGCCGAACTCGATCGGATCGGCGCCGGCCCAGGCTTCGCCGCCCCACTTGGTGGCCATCATCAACGTCTGCGCCGGGGTGAAGCCGATCAGGTTGACGAAGTGCTCGAGGTCGCGGTTGTCGGTGCCGATCGGGTTCCACGCAAAGCCGTAGTCACCGTAGGGCATGACTTTGATGCCGCGTTTGAACATCTTCATCATCGTCTCGCAGCCGATCTCGAGCTCGCGATCGAAGCGATGGGCAAGCGCCCACTCGCGATTGAGACCCCAATCGTCCCCCTCGTTCAGCGTCGCGTAGATGATGCCGATCGCCGGGCACACGTAGTGCTTGTTCTTGGCCTTCTCCAGCATGTCGAGCGTCTTGGTCGAGGCGTGAGTCGCATGATGGACGAAGGTGATCCCATGTTTGATGCACTGCTGGATCGACTTGTCGCTGCGGGCATGCGCTGCGAGCCGCTTGCCCCGCGAGTGCGCGACCTCGGCGGCGGCGGCGACCTCATCGTCGAAGATCGTCGTCGTGCCCTCGGGTGAGTGGTCGATGAAGCCATCGCCGGAGATGGCGAGCTTCACGATATCGACGCCCTCGCGGATCATCTCGCGCACCAGCCGGCGGAACTCGATCGGACCGTCGGCGACGATCTCGAAGGAGGTGTGGTGCATGTGCATCTGCCGCGGATCCCACGGGCCACCCGTGCTCACGAACTGCGGCGTGGCGGCACGGACTCGCGGGCCGGGAATGCGACCGGCGTTGATCTCGTTGCGTAGCACGATGTCGGTACGCGGCTTGCTCGAAGCTGCGCTGACAACTGCGGTGATGCCATGGTCGAACACCGTCCGCGCATTGTGCATCGCGATCAGCATGTTCTCTTCGGGCGGGATGTCGCCGACCGCGGCCAGGCTCGCCGTATCGCAGTAGGCGAGGTGGCTGTGGCAGTCGACCAGACCCGGCAGCAGGGTGGCGCCGTCGCCGTCGACGACCTTGGCCCCGTTACGCCGGATCTTGTTCTTGCCCTTGGCGATCTTCTTGATGCGATTACCCTGGACTAGTACTTCGCCGGCAAACGGCTTTTTGCCGCTGCCGTCGAAGATCGACACGTTCGTGAAAAGCTGGTTCGCCATGTTCTGTCTCCTTGTCGTGGCGGGGCCGCTTGCCCCGCTCTCGTTTGGTTGATGCTGGCACCGCGCGCAGCGCGGCGCCGGCGTCCAAAAGTTGCTACTCGGCCGCCGTCACCTGACGGCGCGCGGCACGCCGCCGGAGCGGCGCCTTGTGGTACTCGCCGTCCTTCATGATCATGAGGAAGTTGTCGCGATCTTGCATGATCGTGATGTCGGCGAGGGGATCGCCGTCGACCATCAAGAGATCGGCGAGGAAGCCCTCCTTGACCTGACCCATCTCCGGCGCACCGCCGAAGGCGAAGGCCTCGCCGCCCCACATCGTCGCCATCTTGAGCGTCTCGGCGGCGCTGAACCCAATCAGGTTGACGAAGTGCTCGAGGTCGCGGTTGTCGGTCCCGTGCGGGTTCCAGGCAACACCGTAGTCCCCATACGGCAGAACCTTGATGCCACGCTTGTACATCTTCATCATCGTCTGGCAGCCGATCTCGAGCTCGCGATCGAAGTGCCGCGCCTCGGCCCAGGCCCGGTCCATCCCCCAATCGGATGCCTCGTGCAGCGTGGTGTAGATAGCGCCCAGCGCCGGTGCGACATAGTGCTTGTGCTTGACCTTCTCAAGGGCATCGAGGGTCTTGTCGCTGGCATAGGTCGCGTGATGAATGAACTGGATGCCGTACTTGACGGCCAGGCGGATCGAGTCATCGCCGCGCGAATGCGAGCAGGTCCAGATGCCACGGGAGTTGGCGACTTCGACCACCGCCGCGATCTCATCCTCGGACCAGGTGGTCGCGTCCTCGCTGGAGTGGTGGCTCGCAAAGTTGTCGCCGGAGATCGCGAGCTTGATGATGTCGACGCCCTCGCGGACCATCTCACGGGCCGCACGGCGGAACTCGATCGGCCCATCGCAGGTGATCTCGAAGGACTCGTGGTGCATGTGCAACTGACGCGAATCCCACGCCCCGCAGGTCGGGATGAACTGCGGCGTGCACGCCCGCATGCGCGGTCCCGGGATGCGCCCGGCGTTGATCTCGTTGCGGATGACGATATCCATCCGCGGCTTGGCCGCCGCGGCGCTAACAACGGCGGTCATGCCGTTGTCGAGCTGGACGCGAGCGTTGTGCATGGCCTTGAGGGTGGCCTCCTCCGGCGGAATCTCGCCAACTTCCGCCAGACCGGCCGTATCGAGGTAGGTCGTGTGACTGTGGCAGTTGACGAGGCCCGGCATCAGGAACGCGCCACCGCCGTCGATCACCTCTACGCCGTGGCGATCGAGCTTAGTCCGCCCGCGCGCAATCTTCTTGATGCGGTTGCCTTGGACCAACACCTCGCCCGTGAAGGGCTTCTTGCCAGTACCATCGAAAACCGAGACGTTGGTGAAGAGCTTGTTGGCCATAGGCCTCCTCCCGCGTTGTCCTATGGGAGACGGGCCGCCGGCCCTCTCCCGTCGTCTTGTATGCTGATTACTATGCTGACTACTCGGCCGCCGCCACGCGCCGGGCCGCGGCCCTGCGCCGAGCTGGCCGTTTGTGGTACTGGCCGTCTTTCATGACCATCAGGATGTTGTCCTTATCCTGCAGCAGTGTCACGTCCTCGGTCGCATCGCCATCGACAAGCAGCAGATCGGCAAGGAAGCCCTCCTTGACCTGCCCGATCTCGACCGGGCCGCCCATGGCGAACGCCTCGCCGCCCCACTTCGTCGCCGCGACCAGCGTCTCGATGGGCTTGAAGCCCAACAAGTTGACCATGTGCTCCAGTTCGCGGGCATCGGCGCCGTGTGGGTTGAAAGCGAAGCCGTAGTCGCCGAAGGGAAGCACCCGGATGCCGCGTTTGAGCATCGCCTGCATTGTGGTGTGCGCGGTTTCGAGCTCGGACTCGACGTGCCGGTTCATCATGGCGTCGTTGCCGAGCATCTCCCAGTCCCCCGACTCGTGGGCACACACGTAGAGAATGCCGACGGCGGGGCACACCCAGTGCTTGGCCTTGTTTTTCTCGAGCTTGTCGAGAAGCTTGGCGTTGGCATACGTCGCGTGGTGAATGATCTGGATGCCGTACTTGAGGCACAGCTCGATCGAGCCTGTTGCCCGGGCGTGGGCCGCCAACCATTTGCCGCGTGAATGCGCGACCTCGGCGGCAGCCGCCACTTCGTCCTCCGCCATCGTCTCAAAGCCGCTACGCCCCGCCGGCCATTGGCCGATGGTATCGCCCGAGTTGGAAATTTTGATCATGTCGACGCCCTCGCGAATCATCTCGCGCACGGTGCGCCGCATCTCCACGGGGCCATCGCAGATCATCTCGAAGGACTGGTGGTACATGTGCATCTGGCGTGAATCACCGTTGCCGCCGGTGCCGATAAGCTGAGGGCTCGAGGCCCGCATACGTGGGCCCGGCGAACGTCCGGCGTTGATCTCATTCCGCATCACGATGTCGAGCCGCGGCTTGGCGCAGGCCGCACTGACTACCGCGGTAAACCCGTGGTCGAAGACGGTCCGCGCATTGGCGCGGATATTCAGTGTGTGCTCCTCGGGCGGCAGGTCGCCGATGTCCCAAAGTCCCTGGGAATCGGGATAGCCAAGGTGGCTATGGCAATTGACCATGCCCGGCATCAGCATCGCGCCACCGCCGTCGACCACTTCAGCGCCATTGCGCGCGATCTTTTTTGCGCCCCGGGCGAGCTTTTTGATGCGATTGCCTTGGACCAGTGCTTCGCCGGCGTAGGGCTTCTTGCCTGAGCCGTCGAAGATCAACACGTTGGTGAACAGCTTATTAGCCATCTCAGGTCTCCTCCGGCACCGCCATCGCTGTTGCGTCTACAATACCGGCTTGCCCTACCCGTCTCAAGCGCGGCGAGTCCGGCGCACCGGTTTTACCACCGCTGCGCTGGCTCCCGCCGTACGATCTACTCCGCCGCCGTCGCGCGGCGCCCGGCGATGCGGCGCCGCCGCGGCGCCTTGTGGTACTCGCCGTTCTTCATAACCATCAGGAAGTTGTCCTGGTCCTGGAATAGCGTGATATCGGTGAGCGGATCGCCATCGAGCATGATCAAGTCGGCCAAATACCCCGGCTTTACCACCCCGAGCTCCGGCGTATTGCCGGCACCGGCAAAGCACTCACCGCCCCATTTCGTCGCCATCATCAACACTTCGGCCTGGCTGAAGCCGATGTGGTTGACGAAGTGCTCGAGGTCGCGCGAATCGGTGCCGAGCGGGTTCCACGCGACGCCGTAGTCACCGAAGGGCATTACGCGCACGCCCGCATCGAACATCTTGCGGGCGACCTGACAACCGAGTTCGAACTCCTTCTCGAACAGCCGGGCTTCGACGTACGCCGCGTCCACGCCCCAGTCCTGGGCCTCGTAGGCAGTGGCATAGATCACACCGAGCGCCGGACAGACGAAGAAGCGATCACGCGCTTTGCCGAGCTTCTCGATCGTCCGATCCGAGGCATGGTTCGCATGGTGGATAATCTCGATCCCGTACTTCATGCTGAGCTCGATCGAGCGATCGCTGCGCGAATGCGAGCACAGACGCTTACCGCGCGAGTGCGCCACGGCACAAGCCGCGGCAATCTCGTCCTCGGCAATCGTCGTCTCTTCTTCGCCGGCGAACTCGCGCGAGAAGTTGTCGCCCGAGATCGCCAGCTTGACCATGTCCACGCCCTCGCGGATGTACATGCGGACCTTGCGGCGGAACTCGATCGGACCGTCGGCGAGTTCTTCGAACGTGCTGTGTCCCATGTGCATCTGGCGCGCGTCCCACGGACCGCCCGTCGTGTTGAACTGCGGCGTGCACGCCTGCAGCCGCGGGCCGGGTATCCGACCGGCGTCGATTTCGTTGCGCAGGACGATGTCGAGCCGCGGCTTGGCGGCGGCCGCGCTGACCACGGCGGTGAAGCCGTAGTCAATCATCGTCTTCGCGTTGTGCATGGTAATCAGCATGTGCTCTTCGGGCGGGATGTCACCAATGTCTTTGAGCGCACCGCCGAGGTTCGGATAGCTGATGTGACCGTGGCAGTTGACGAGGCCTGGCATCAGGGTGGCGCCTTCGCAATCAACCACCTTCGCGCCCTCACGCGCGATCTTGCCGCTGCCTTTGGCGACCTTTTTGACGCGGTTGCCTTGCACCAGCGCCTCGCCGCGATAGGACCGGCTGCCCGAGCCATCGAAGATCATCACGTCGGTAAACAGCGTGTTCGCCATAGCGCCCTCCCTCCGTCGCTCCCCGTCTCGTTATTCTTCCATTCTAGCCAATCAGGCTAGCGGCGCGGCGCCTTAACGTGGATTAGCCCGCGCTATCTAGGCGGCGGCCGATCAATCCAGGCCGTGCGCCTTCAGCTCGACATCGACGAAAACGAACTCGAGGTCGTTGGGGTTGATGACGTCATGCTCGACGCCGGCCTGGCGGTTGTATGCCTGGCCGGTGACCAGCTCGGCCTGCGCTTCGCCGTCCGCACTCTGCATCAAGAGGGTGCCGGACGTGATCGGAACGACGACATAGTCATACTCGTGGCGGTGCCAGCCGGTCGCGCCACCGGGCGGCAAGCGCCATTCGGTGACACGGACGCGCTCATTATCGACCTGCACGGTCGGCTGCGCCTTCGGTCTATTTTCGCCACTCGACGTCATCGCGCGATTGTTCAGCCCCCCCTTACGCGGATCGGGTGCGGCACAAGATCCTCAAAGAATCACAATTACAGCTTACGACGGTTACAAAGCAAAGGCTACCCGGAGGCCACTTAGTGTTGCCTTTCTCGCTAAACCCGAGCCTTGCCCCCGATGAAGGGCCTCGGCACGATGCGGTCCGTCCAACAGAGGAGGCAAACATGGCACGACGGGCAACAGCACGCCGCCCCGGCACCAAGACTCAAGCGCGCACGGTCGCCAAGAAGACGATCTCGATCGATTTCGCTGAGAAGCTGATCCGCCGCACCGCCGCCGAATCGGCCAAACTCGGCCGCAACACCGTGATCGCGGTGTGCGACGAAAGCGGAGTTCTCAAGGCGTTTCGCCGCTCGGATGATTCCCATGTGAGGAGCGTCGGACTGGCGATCACCAAGGCGCGCAGCGCCGCCGGGTTCCAGTCGCCGACCCACGGCTACTACCACGCGTTCAAGGACGACGAGCAGTCGCTCCTCGGGGTGAGCGCGCTCGAGGATTTCACGTTCCTCGGCGGCGGCTACCCCATCGTGATCGACGGCGAGGTCGTCGGCGGCATCGGCGTCAGCGGGGCCCAGTCGAGCCAGGAGGACATCGACTTCATCGTCGTCGCGTTCAAGGCGCTGGGCGTAGAAGCCGAGGTTGGCACCTTTCGCTGATCCGCCGACTCAACGATTCCACGGGCCGCTTAAAGACGATCGGCCTCGGTGACCAAGTGCTGCGGCTCACCGCCTTCGAGCATGCGACGCACGTTGCGGGCGGCGCGGGCGGCGCCCTCGATCAGCGCGCCGGGCGCCTGCGCCGAGTTGTGCGGCGAGCCGATAAGGTTGGGAAGCTCGAGAAGCGGTGTCTCGAGGACGAACTCGCCGTAGTGAATGGGCTCGATCCACCACGCATCGAGACACGCGACAAAGCGCGGATGGGCTTTGAGGCGCTCGTACAGCGCTCGCTCGTCGACGATCGCCCCGCGCGCGACGTTGACGAGAATCGCATCTTCCTTGGTCCAGCTCAGGGTGCGCGCGTTGATCAGGCCTGTGGTCGCTCGATTGAGCCCAAGCGTGACCATGATGACATCGGCGGCCCGCAGGACGCCTTCGAGGTCGTCGAGCGTGCCAATGAAATCGACCGGCTCATCAGTGTGCCCCGACCGGTTGATGGCGTGAATGCGCATCCCCAGCCCACGCGATATCGCGGCAATATGCCGGCCGATACCGCCGAAGCCGAGTATGCCGCAGACCCCGCCGCGTAGCTGCTTGGTCGGGGTAAATTGCTCCCACTCGTGGCGCTTGAGCTTCTCGTGGCGATCGATCAGCGCTTTGGCGGCCGCCAGCGCCATGGCTACCGCGTGTTCCGCCATCGGGGCGGCGTAGGCGCCAGCGTTGCTAGCGATAGCCAGGTCCTGTGGCAGGTCGTCGAAGGGGAGCTGATTGACGCCCGCTGAAACGGTCTGCAACAGCTTTGCGCCGCCAAGATGTGCCAACTCTGCGTCCGAAAACTCCTTGCCCAGTTGCCACGAGATCACCGCCGCGGCCCGCGCGATCGCCGCAATCCGCTCGGCGGCATCCAGTTCCACAAGATAGACCGGCTCGGCCACGCCGTTGAGTGCCCCGGTAATCGCCGCGCGCGTGGCCGGTTCCGCGTCCCAGGCGATGAGCACGGTCGGCTTCACGGGCTATGCCCGCTGGCGCGGCGCCTCAACGAAACATATCGAGCTTGAGATCGATCTTCTCGCCAAGCCACAGAGCGTGGTCGGAGTGATCGGCGAGGTCATCGCCGGTCTCGGGGTGGATGAAGACGATCAGACCGTCATGGTTGAGCATCAGCCACGGCACCACCTCGGTGAACTTGTCGACGGCAAAAGCCACTTGATACATCGGCCGCGGGTGCGGACCGACCGGTTCGTCGCGCCACCGGCCGAGCTGGACCTCAAAGCGGGTGTCGAGTTCCTCGCGGATCCGCGCGGCAGTCGCCCGCGACACCTCGTCGTAGTAGATGTGGGCGTGATAGCCGGTGATGGTGGCGGTCTCGGCCGCCTCCTGCCCGCTCATGCCACGCCGTCTCCGATATCCTCGGCGACTAGAACTCTTTAACGATCTCGACGATCACGAAGCCGCGGTGCTCGGGGAAGCGCATCAGCGCCTTGCGACGCGCCTCGGCCTCGTCCTTGGCTTCGAACTCCTCGTGGTGGAGATCGGCCCACGTGTCGTCAAGGTTCTTGTGCCGCCGCCCCTCCTCGAGCGCCTTCCGGACCTCTGAGTTGTAAAGAAAGAATGACCTCGAATACGCTCATGTCTGGCTATTCGTCGTTATCCGTCAACCGCCGCCGGTTTTCGAGCCGACGTTATCGCCAAATCGGCGCCGCGAAAAGCGCCATGGCCCGACGGTTCAACGTTTGCGCCGGCGCGAGGGGTACTGTGCTGCGGCAATCATCTCGGTCTGGTCGGGATCCGGCGGGCCTTTCAGCTCGACCATGTTACCGTCGGGATCGGTGATGTACATCGATGGGCCGTGGCCGTCGGCGCCGTAGCGGCGCGCGACCTCGCCCGGCTCGACCCCGCGCCGCTTGAGATGGGCGCGGATCTTCTTCTCATCGAAGTCCTCAACTTGAACCGCAAAGTGGTCCATGTTGCGGCGCGACTTGCCGGGTGCGGCGCCCCCGGCTTTGCCGAGCTTGCCGGCAACCGGCACCAGATCGATTAGTGTTGCGCCGGCCCGCATCTGATAGAGGCCGAGGTCCCTCAGGCGCCGCTCCTCGGTGCAGCCGAGGACGCGCTTGTACCAGTCGACCGATTGCGCGATATCGGCCACGCGCAGCACCACGTGGTCGAGACCACGCACCTTGATCGCCGCCATGTCCTTCTCCTTTTTACGCCGCTTCAGCCGATTGAATCGCCCGCCACACCCGCTCTGGAGTCAGCGGCATGTCGATGTCGTCGACGCCGATCGCCGAGAGCGCATCGAGCGCGGCGTTCATTACCGCGACCGGGCCGACGATCGCACCGGACTCGCCACAGCCTTTGATGCCCAGCGGGTGCGCCGGCGAGGGCACCTGGTTGAAGGTGAGCGAGAACGACGGCAGGTCGTCGGCACGCGGCAGGCAATAGTCCATGAACGAGCCGGCTAGCAACTGGCCGTCGCTGTCGTAGACCGTGTCCTCCAACAGCGCCTGGCCGATTCCCTGCGCGGCGCCGCCATGGACCTGGCCCGCCACCAGCATCGGGTTGACGACCGTGCCGAAATCGTTGACCGCGACGTAGCGGCGAAGCTCGACGGCGCCGGTCTCGATATCGATCGCCAGCTCGCAAATATGGCAGCCGTTGGGGAAGGAGGTGCCAGCGTTGGGATAGGCGCCGGCCTGATCGGGTACGAAGGTGCCCGCTGCGCCGAGGCCCTCGCCGCCTCGCCGGTGGGCCTCGGCCGCTACTTCAAACAGCCCGACACGCCGGTCGGTGCCGATCACCCGGAACTCGCCCTCGCCGTAGTCGATATCGACCGTCGAGACCTCGAGGAGATCCCCCGCCAGCTCTTTGCCCTGCTCGATCACCTTTGCCGAGGCATCGTAGAGCGCCGGTGCCGCGAACAGGACCGAGCGCGAGCCGCCGGTGCCGCGGCCCGTTGCGATCCGGTCGGAATCGCCCTGGATAACCTCGACGGTTTCGAACGGGATGCCGAGCCGGTCGGCGACGACCTGGGCGAACACCGTCTCGTGGGCCTGGCCGCTCGACTGCCAACCGCTCAACACCGTGACCCGCCCATCGCCCGAGACGTCGACCTGGGCCTCGCCGTCGGGCACGCCTTCGGTCGCCTCGACGTAGGGGCCGATGCCCAGGCCCAGCAGCTTGCCCTCGGCGACGGCAGCGGCCCGCCGGCCGCCGAAGCCATCGGCCTCGGCCGCTTTGAGCGCCGCCTCCATATTGGCCGCGAACTCACCCGAATCGTAGGTGAAGTTGAGTGCTGTCTTGTACGGCATCGCCTCGGCGGCGATGTAGTTGCGCCGGCGGATCTCGGCGGCCGACAGGCCGAGCTTGCGCGCCGCCGCCTCGATCAAGCGCTCGAGCACATAGGCTGCCTCGGGCTGGCCGGCGCCGCGATAGGCGTCGACCGGCACCGTGTTGGTAAAAACGCCGCGCACTTCGAAGTAGATGGCGGGGATCGCGTAGACGCCGGCATGCATCCTCACGCTCGCCTCGGTCGGAATGAACGGCCCGTAGTTCGAGAGATAGGCGCCCATGTTGGCGATCGCGCGCACCCTCATACCGAGGAGACGCCCGTCGGCATCGAGTGCGAGCTCGCCGAGGGTAGCGTGATCGCGCGCCTGGACGTCGCTCAAGAAGCCCTCCGAGCGCTCGGCGATCCACTTGACCGGCCGGCCGATGCTGCGCGCGGCCCATAGCACCAACGCATACTCCGGATAAACGAAGTACTTCATACCGAAGCCGCCGCCAACGTCGGGAATGACCACCCGCAGGTCCTCGCGTGGGATGCCCAGCACGTCGTCGGCGAGGATGTCGCGCACCAGGTGAACGCCCTGGCCGGAGAGATGGAGGGTATAGCGACCATCCGCGAAGACGCCGATCGCCCCGCGGGTCTCCATCGGATTGACCACGAGGCGATTGTTGATCACCTCCATCTGCACGGTGTGCGCGGCGGCCGAGAAGGCCCGCTCGGTCGCCGCCTCGTCGCCGAACGGCCACTCGAAGGCGAGGTTGCCAGGGACCTCGTCCCACACCTGGGGCGCCCTCGGGGCGACCGCCGCCGCCGTCCCCGCCACCGCCGGCAGCGGCGCGTAGTCGACCGCCACGGCCTCAGCGGCATCGCGCGCACGATGGGCGGTCTCGGCGATGACCAGCGCGACCGCGTCACCGACGTGGCGCACCCGGTCGACGGCAAGCGGCCAGCGCGGCGGATCGGCGCGTTGGCTGCCGTCCTTGTTGGTGATCTCGGCGGCACACGGGATCGGCCGAAGGCCGGCGGCACGATAGTCCGCACCGGTCAGCACCGCGAGCACGCCCGGCATCGCCGCCGCCCCACCCACGTCGATGCCCTCGATCCGCGCATGCGCGTGCGGCGTGCGGACGAGGCAGGCATAGGCTTGCTGCGGCAAGGTGAGGTCGTCGATGTACTGGCCGCGGCCGGTGAGGAACCGGTCGTCCTCGACGCGGCCGACCGACTGGCCGATACCAAACTTCGCCATCGCGTTCCCCTTAACCGGCGCTGGCGGCCCGCATGGCCCGCCACACCCGCTCGGGCGTTGCCGGCATATCGATGTGCCGGACGCCGAGCTCGCTCAGCGCATCGATCACCGCATTGATGACGGCGGGCATCGATCCGGTGCAGCCGGCCTCGCCGCAGCCCTTGGCGCCGATCGGGTTGTTGGCGCAGGGCACCGCGTTGAACACCACCGGCATCGCCGGCACGTCATCGGCGCGGGGCATGCAGTAGTCCATGAACGAGCCCGTCAATAGCTGGCCGTCATCATCGTACACGCATTGCTCCATCAGGGCTTGGCCGATGCCCTGCACAGCGCCGCCTTGGACCTGGCCGCGCACCAGCATCGGATTGACGATGGTGCCGAAATCATCGACCACGGCGTAGGCAACGACCTCGACCACGCCGGTCTCCTCGTCGACCTCGACCTCGGCGAGGTGGCAGCCGTTGGGGAAGGACCGGCCCATCTCAGGCGCGAAGGCGCCGTCACCCTCCAGCACCGCGCCGTCGGCCGCAGCGGCCGCGGCAACCTCGAACAGCCCGATACGGCGATCGGTGCCGACGACCCGGAACGCTCCCTCGCCGTACTCGATATCAACCGCTGCCGCTTCCAGGAGGTCGCCGGCACGCGGCATCGCGTTCTCGATCAGCGTCTCGGCGGCGTTCAGCACCGCATGGCCGCCATAGATCAGGCCGCGCGAGCCGCCGGTGGCGGTGCCGCGGGCGATCAGCTCGGTGTCACCCTGGACGAAGCGCAACTGGCCGAGTGGGATGCCGAGGCACTCCTCGACCATCTGGGCGAACACCGTCTCCTGGCCCTGGCCGATGTTCTGGTTGCCGGAGAGGAGCGTGATTTGCCCATCGCCGTCGATCCGCACAGTGGCCTCGGCCGTCTCGCCGGGGAAGGCTCCGCTCGACTCGACGTAGGTGGCAAAGCCGAACCCGCGGCGCTTGCCCCGGCGCGCCGCCGCCGCCCGGCGTTCGGTGAAGCCGGGCTGATCAGCGAGCGCCAACCCATCGCGCAAGTTTTGGTCGAAATCGCCGCCGTCGTAGGTGTAGGTGATCGGCGTCCGGTACGGCATCGCCTCGGGCGTGATGTAGTTGCGGCGACGAATCGCCGCGGGCGATACGCCGAAGGTGCGCGCCGCGGCATCCATCAGGCGCTCGATCACGTAGCTCGCCTCGGGCCGTCCGGCGCCGCGATAGGCATCGATCGGCACCGTGTTGGTGAAAACGCCCTGGACCTCGATGTGAATCGTCGGGATTGTATATGAGCCGGTCAGCAGTGGCGGACCTACCCGCGTCGGCAGGAACGGGGCGAAGCGCGAGAGATAGGCGCCGAGGTTGGCGATCGTCCGCACCCGCATGCCGAGGATGGTCCCATTGTCGTCGAGCGCCAGCGCCGCATGCGTGCGATGGTCGCGGCCGTGCACATCGGTGATCAGCGAATCCGAGCGATCCGGCACCCACCGCACCGGCCGCCCGATCGTCCGCGCGGCCCACAGGACCAGCGGGTATTCGGGATAGGGGAACACCTTCATGCCGAAGCCGCCGCCGACGTCGGGCACCACCACCCGCATATCGTCCTCGGCGATGTCGAAGACATCGTCGCAGAGATCGGCCCGGGTCATGTGGGCGCCCTGGGTCGAGGCATAGAATGTGTAGCGACCGTCGGCGAACGCGCCGATCGCGCCGCGCATCTCCATTGAGTTGGCGGAGACCCGGTTGTTGACGAGATCGAGGGAAACGACGTGGGCGGCCTCGGCGAACGCCGCATCGGTCCGCGCCTGGTCTCCGGCCTGCCAGTCGAAGCACAGGTTGCGGGGCGCTTCGTCCCAGATCTGCACCTGGCCGGCCTCAGCCGCGGTGGCGGGATCGGCGACCGCCGGCAGCGGGTCGTAGTCGACCTCGATCAACTCGACCGCATCGCGCGCCTGGGCCAGCGTCTCGGCGATCACCATGGCGATGCCGTCGCCGACGTAGCGCACCCGCTCTTCTTGGAGGGGGTAGCGCGACGGATCGGCACGCGGCGTGCCGTCCTTGTTCTCGACCGGCACCGGACTCTTGAGCGGCCCGAGGCCGGCCGCCCGATAATCGGCCCCGGTCAACACCGCGAGCACCCCGGGCGCCCCCGCCGCGGCGGCCGTGTCGATACGGCGCAGCGCGGCATGGGCGTGGGGCGAGCGTAGGACCCAAGCGTGGACCTCACCCGGCAGGCGGATGTCGTCGAGATAGCGCCCGGCCCCGGTGAGGAATCGATCGTCCTCCCGCCGCTGCGCCGATTGGCCGATTCCGAAGCCTGCCATTGTTCCGGTCCGCCGCCGTTTGCCCATCCGCCTCGTTTGGCGGGCGCATCATACAGCGCGAGCCGGCGACGCCAACGCGCGAGGCCATTCGCTGCCCGTGGGCCTATGAGTCGGTGTGGGAGCGTTTAGTCGTGCGAGCAGCCGCGGTAGCAGAACCACTCGTAGTCGGCGCCGGTCCAGCGCAGGCCGTCGTCGCCGTCGAAGATGGTCTTGTAACCGGTCGCCGAATCGATCCAGACATCCAGCCAGTTGTACCACCACTTCATCGCGGCAATGCTGGTCCGCGCGCCGGGTGCGCCCTCAAAGATGTGAAGCGTACAGGCGCCGGAGCATCCCAGATACCGGTAGAGGTAGATGAAGAGTTCCTCGCGGCCGTCGTTGTTCAAGTCGTAGCGGGCGATGCCGACCTGCCCCATGTCCTTAACAAAATTGCCGGGCTCGGCGGGCTCGGCGACAAACTGCTCGACCAGTTCACGGTCCGCGCCGAAGTCCCACCGGTTCAGCGCGACGCGCTCGCGCGCAGCGGGCGGCGGGCCACTCGCCACGAGCGCCGCGAGCCAGGCCGACATCTCGTTGGGCTCATTGGGCGCGCGCACCCAGATCAGATCCTGGGGCGCCTGCTCCCATCCCGGCCTCTCCTCCCAAACGCTACCGTACAGCCACATCTTCAGAGGTGCCGGTAGGTCCGCGTATCCAGACGCATCGGTGTAGGCTGAGGTGGCCCCGGAAAATCGGACAGGTATTTAAGGTGTGCACCCTACATTTGTAATTCACGGTACTCTGACGGTGTTATAGGGTCGTAGTCTCTTCCCGTATTACTGTGATGCTACAACGGCTTGGGGTGTCAATCGGCTTTGAAGTTTGCCCCCCGATCGGCGTGCAATATTGCCCCCCCTGAGTGGCAACCGGGCCGCGGGGACGGCCGGCGCCGGACTATGAACGGTTCTTGAAGCGCCAGCTCTCGTTTCCGGTCTCGATGACCTCGCAATGATGGGTCAGGCGGTCGAGCAGGGCTGTGGTCATCTTGGGGTCGCCGAAGACGGACGGCCATTCGCCGACGGCGAGGTTGGTGGTGATGACGATCGAGGTGCGCTCGTAGAGCCGGCTCATGAGGTGGAAGAGCAGCTGCCCGCCGGCCTGGGCGAAGGGCAGGTAGCCGAGTTCGTCGAGGATGACGAAGTCGCGCCGGGTGAGCTGGTCCGCGGTGCGGCCCTGGCGTCCGGAGCGGATCTCGGCCTCGAGGAGATTGACCAGGTCGACGACGTTGTAGAAGCGGCCGCGCGCGCCCTTGCGGATGCAGGACCGCGCGATGGCGACGGCGAGATGGGTCTTGCCGGTGCCGGTGCCGCCGACCAGCACGATGTTGCGCTTGGCTTCGAGGAGGCCGCCCATTGCGAGGTCGCGGATCAGGGGCTCGTTGACCGGCGAGGCGGCGAAGTCGAACTCGGCCAGCTCCTTGGCCGCCGGCAGCCTGGCGGACGCCATCTGGTACTTGATCGAGCGTGCCGTCTTGTCGGCGATCTCGGCCCTCAGCAGAGCGCCGAAGATCTGTTGCACCGGATGACGGCGCTTGAGCCCGTCGGCGAGGATGTCGTCATAGGCGGCGCGCATCCCCGCGAGCTTCAGCGTTGTCATCATCGCCAGCACCTCATGACGCTCCATGGCCGGCCCCCCTCAGGCGGTCGTAGCGCCGACAGTCGGCCACCGGCCGGTGGCGAAGCCGCAGGCCCTCGGGCGTCGGGATGGTCGCCGGCGGCGCCGGCTGGCACCGCCGGGCCAGGATGTTGAGCACGACGTCGGCGCTGCAGGCGCCGCTGTCGAGCGCCTCGGCACAGGCCGCCTCGACCGCCTCCAGCACCGCCGCGAGAACCTTGACGAACTGCCGGTCGCCGTCGTCGCGGGCGGAAAGCCGGGTCCGCAGGCGCCCGAGCGCGTTAGGCAACTGCCAGCCCTTGAAGGGCGCGCCATTGCGCAGCGCGCCGGGCTTCTTCGTCAGAATCGGCACGTAGTGCCACGGATCGTAGACGATCCGGCCGCGCCCGAAGCTGCGGGGATGCTCGGCTACGATCTCGCCGTCCTGGCGGATGACGATCCGATCGGCATAGGCCCGCACGTCCACCGGTCGCCCGACCGCGCGGGCCGCCACGCTGTACTGGTTGTTGTCGAAGCTTGGAGACCGCTACCTCAGTGGCGTGGAAGCCGTCGAAGGGGCCGCGATACGCTGTCAGGAAGGGCCGCTCCTCCTCGAACACCTGCCACACCGTCTTGCGCACCTTCGGTTCTAACCCCCTGAAACAGGGTCGTTTTTTCTCCTCATTCTTGTTGCAGGGGAACGGATTCCGCAACCCTCCGTTCCCCGGCTGCAACCGCAACCGGGAGAAGATGAATGTCCAGAACCACCCTCACCGACGCCCGCGTCAGGGCGCTCCGGCCCCGCAAGTCCGCATACGACACCCGCGACAGCAAGCTCACCGGCTTCGGCATCCGCGTCCTGCCCTCGGGCAGCAAGCGCTTCTTCATCCACTGCCAGCATCGCGGCGAGCGCGTCTGGAAGATCGTCGGGGATGCCAACTCCATGAGCGTCGGTGAGGCGCGGCGCCGCGCCGGCACGATGTTGACAGCGATCCGGCAGGGAGAGGATGCGCCTCGTGACTCCGGCGAAACCCTCTTCGTGGCCGTCGCCGAGACCGTGTTCGAACGCCACCAGCGGATCTGGAAGGCGCGAACGCTCGAGGTGAACCGGGGCTACCTGCGCAACCAGATCCTGCCTTGCTTCTCGGGACGCCCGGTTGCCGACATCGACAGCCGGGAGGTCCGCAACTGGTTCGCCTCGCTCCGCGCTACCCCGGTCGCGGCCGATCGCTCCATGCCGGTGCTCTCCGTCATCATGAGGGAGGCGGAAGCGATGGGCCTTCGTCCCGAGGGCTCCAACCCCTGCCGCGCCATCCGGCGCTATCGCCGGAAAGGGAGGGAGCGCTTCCTGTCCGACGACGAGCTCCGGCGCCTGTCCTCAGCACTGTCTGCACACGCCGAACGAAAGCCGCTTCAAATCGCAGCCGTCCGTCTTCTCCTCCTCACGGGCTGCCGCAAGAGCGAGATCCTGACGCTGCGCTGGTCCGACTACCGGGAAGGCCGTCTCTTCCTGCGCGACAGCAAGACAGGTCCCCGAACCGTCTGGCTATCCGGCCCGGCACGGAAGGTCCTCGACGGGATCGAGCGAACCGACCGGTGGGTCTTCCCGGCGCCCCGGACCGGAGGGCCGTCGGGTAGAAGTTGGCTGGACCCTTTCTGGTCTGCGATCCGCGCCGAGGCAGACCTCAACGACGTCCGTCTTCACGATCTTCGCCATACCCATGCCAGCATCGCCTTGAGGGAGGGCGAGACCGTCCTTGTCATCGGCCGGCTGCTCGGGCACCGCAATGCGGAAACCACGCTCAAATACACCCATCCCGACGACGCCATGGTGGTGGACGCAGCCGAGACCGTCGGCGCCATTCTGGAGCGCTGAGCCATGGCGGGTAGGAAACGCATGCGCCTCACCGACGCCGCCATCGCCCGCCTGCGTCCGCGCGAGCGGGAATATACCGTCTGGGACAGCCGCGTCCCGGGTCTCGGGGTCCGGGTACGGCCAACCGGAGCACGGACCTTTGTCATGTTGCTCGATGCCGGAGGCGGATCAAAGCGCGTCTCGCTCGGCTCGGTCGCGACGAAGGGGATCGCCGAGGCCCGCAGAGAATGCCTCGCGCGACAGGCCATCCCCGAGCCGGACAGCAAGGCAGCGCCGAAGCGCGCAGTTCCGCTATTGCGGGAATTCGTCGAGGGCGAGTGGAAGGAGGCCCACTTCGACCGGTACAAGCCGTCGACGAGAAAGAGCGTCCACTACCTGCTCTCAAGCCGCATCAAGCCAGAATTCGGATCGAAGAAGCTCGACCGTATGACCGGTGCACAACTCTCGCGCTGGTTCGATGCCTTCAGCCGCACAGCTCCCGGCAACGCCAATCATGCCCTGGCGCTGCTTCGGCAGATCATGAACTTCGCGGTCGCTTGCGGCTACATCGAGAAGAACCCGACCCAGGGTATCAGGTCCAACCGCCGGCCCAGGCTTACCCGCTTCCTGTCGCGTGAGGAGATCGGTCGTCTGCACCGGGTTCTGGACGCACAGACCGGAGAGAACAATCGGCAGCAGGCGGATATCATTCGCCTTCTTCTGCTCACCGGATGCCGAAAGGGTGAGATCTTGCGCCTCCGCTGGCCCGAGGTCCATCGCGACGCGCTCTTCCTCGCAGACAGCAAGACGGGCGCGAGAAAGGTTCCCCTCAACAGCCAGGCCCAGAGCATCCTTGAACGGCAACCGCGAGACGCAAGTCCCTTCGTGTTCCCGTCGCCGCGCAATCCGGATCGGCCGTACAGCGATAATCTCGCACTGTGGTACCGGGTTCGCCGCAAGGCCGGTATCGAGGATGTCCGCCTTCACGACCTCCGTCATACCCATGCGAGCCACGCGGTCATGAATGGCGTTCCGGTGCCGGTCGTCTCACGGATGCTCGGTCACTCCAACGTCCGCATGACGCTGCGTTACGCCCATCTCGGCGACCGGGAAATCGAGGCTGCCGCCGAACGGATCGGGCG